>CAMYLR010000001.1 GCA_947259315.1 uncultured Gemmatimonadales bacterium
CGCTTCGAGTGATCTGTCAGGCTACGGTTTGCCGAGACGTCGCTGCGCTCGCGCCAGGACCAGACTCGCGACGATCGCCATGAGACCGGCGAGGGCGTTGATGCCGACATCGCGGAGGTCGTAGACGCGGTTGGGAAGAAGCGCCTGGATACCTTCGTCGAGCCACCCCAGCAATGCGGTCGCGGTTATGGCGAGAACCGCCGGCGACCCGAACCCGCGGCCGTGTTTCGCCCGCTCCGAAAGAGCCTGGTGGATGAGCACGGCCAGCAAGCCGTACTCGAACAGGTGGGTGCGCTCCGCCGGACCGATCCCCATCCGGACCACCACCATCCCGTAGACGGCCGCGACGCCGAGCGCGATCCAGACCTCGCGGCGTCCGGGGCGGGTCTTCAGCGCACTGAGGACGATGGCGGCCACAACCAGCAGGAAGCCGACCCCGAACGCGACGCCTAACAGGTCGCGCTCGCGCAGTACCTCGGCCAGCGCACCCGCCAACCCAAGGGTGGAGTAGATCGCCACCGTGACGGCCAGCGCCCAGAACCAGAAGCGCCGCTCTCGAGCGGAGGTGAAGGCAAACAATCGTCAGGTGATCATCAAGACCATGACGACCCACAGCACAATGATCCCGACCGTGACCGCGCGCGCGATCTGGTGGTCGGCGCGGATCTGGCTCAAGGGGTAGCTGTTGTCGGGGTGCTGTCGCTCGTAGAGGATGTCGATCGTGTCGCCGACCTCGATACTGTCGAAGAACTCGGCGCGATTGAGGTCTTCCTGGTGGGTCACGGTTTCGCCACGGAAGTTCGGAAACTCGTACGTGACGAGATAATGAACGACCGACTCACCGCCCTTGAGCCGTTCCTTTCCCACGACCGTCGCCTGCGTGGTCGTGCCGGAGTTGAGGAGCCGCTGAAGCCGTAGGGTCTGTCGGCCGTAGAAGGCGAGAACACCGGCGCAAAAGACGCTGAGCATGATGAGCGGGATGTAGGCCATGGTTCTCTACTATAGGTTGGCGGAGTGGTGATCCCCAACCCGCGGCCGGTGACCCCGCCGTGCTTCTCTTGCCAAGAGTATCCTCCAGCCCTACCATGACTTGACCGAGAATGTGGCATCGGGGGCCGGGTCACGGGGGACGGCGGAAACGCTCCGCGCACTCCCCATCAAACTGCCAGTTAACAAACTCGGAGGGACTGTCATGAAACGTTATGCGCCGATGCTTGGCGTTGCGATGATTCTCGTCTTTGCTGGTTGCGCGCAGCAACCGGAACCCGCGCCGGAGCCAGACACGACTGCGGCCGACACCGAAGACCTTCGCGCACTGGTGGGCCAGTTCGTGGACGCGTGGAACGCCGCGGACATGGCCGCGATCGGCCCGATGGTGGCCGACGACGCCGTATTGATGCGGCCGGATGGGCCGTTGCTCGAGGGCCGCGAAGCGATCCTGGCCATGATGGCCGAATCCTACGACATCACGATGCTCCAGCAGACAGCTACAGTCGATGAAGTCATCGTGCTCGGCGACTACGCCTACACGCGCGGCACCTGGAACACCGACCCGACATCAGCGGCCGGGGCCGACGTGCCGAGCGCGAACGGCAAGTGGTCAGTGCTCTACAAGCGCGGGGCTGACGACGCGTGGCAGATGTCACGCTGGATGTGGAATCAGGAGGGCGCGGCAGACACGACTGAGGGCTAACCCCGGGTCTTCCGCCACACGAACACAAAGCTGATTAGCCGCCCGCGGTGCTTCTCCCAATGCGGCTTCTTCGCGATCCAGTCATCGTCGATCACGTTCTCGTCCATCTCGATCAGCGTCAGCCCGGCGTGGCTGGCGGCCGCAAAGTGATCGCTGAACAGATGCACGTGCGTCTCGATCGCTACGGGCTCGCCCGACTCGCGGTGAAAGTGGGTCGGCATGCCGGTCGCCATGATGAAGTACGGATGGAACCCGACGATCACGAAGTGGCCGCCGCTCCTCATGACCCGGGAAGCCTCTGAATAGAGCGGTGCGATGTCGGCTAGGTGCTCGTCGACCAGCGAAGCGATCGCCAGGTCGTAGCTCGCGTCGCCCATGCCGGTCTCGGCAACGTTGCCGATGGTCAGCGTGCGGTAGATGCCCTTGGCCTGGGCGTGTTCGAGCATCTCCGGCGTGATGTCGATCCCGTCGATCTCACTAACCCCGGAGCGCTTCAGCCACGCACCGGTCCGACCGGTTCCGCACCCCAGATCGATCGCCTGTCGGGCCTCGCCCCACGGGACGGTCGTCAGCCTGCCAAGCAGGTCGAGATCCATCTCGTCCAGGACGGTTTGCTCGTAGGTCGACTCCCACTCCCGGTAGCCGTCGCGAGCCGGCAGGATCGGGTATTTACGCGTGTCAAACTGGTCAAATTCGAGCTCCATCAGGGGCCAAGCTAATCGCCAAGCTGTAGGTTGGACGCAGCACGCCATCGATCCACCATAACCGTCAGGGGGGCGAGCATGTCGCATAAGATCCATTCCATGCGGTCCCGCTCGGGCCGCAACGGACCCAGCTGTCGCTGTTTCCGGACGATGTGATGAAGCTGCAAGATGCGGCCAGCAAAGCCGGCCTCGCGCTGGATGGGCCCCACCCGGCGTTGCTCGTTCAGGGTGACGACGAGCTGGGCGCTTTTGCCGGGGTCCACGAGAAGCTCTACCAGGCGAGCGTCAATGTGTACGCATCCACCGGCGTGACCGACGGGAGAGGGAGCTACGGCTACGTCCTGTACGTCCGGCCGGATGAGTACGAGCGGGCGGCTGCGGCGCTAAAAGTGTAGTCGGCGGCTGACTGGCGATGACTGAAGCACTGAGAAAATCCGTCGAGGAGTTGTGGCCCGAGCTCGGGTGGATCCAGGATACTGAGCTAAGGAAGCAGACGACCGTCGCCTGGATAAAGGCGTTCGAGCGGAGCCCGTTGGAGCCCGATGACCTCAACCAGATTCCGTTCACGCTGCTGGTGCCGAACTGCCCGGCCACGTTCATGGAGCACAAGCGATGTGTCGTTCACATCGCCAAGCAGTCGGCACTGGCGATGCAAGAGTTCCTCGGGAAGGCGCTGCCGATCGACCTCGATACGGTGATCGCGGGCGCCATCCTCGCCGATGTCGGCAAGCTGCTGGAGTATGAGAAGGTCGACGGCGAGCTCCGTCAGAGCGATCGCGGAAAAGCGCTTCGGCACCCGTTCACCGGGGTGGCGCTCGCGGTGGAGTGCGGGGTGCCGGATGCGGTGTCGCACATCATCGCCACCCACGCGGCCGAGGGCGATTTAGTCAAGCGGTCGACCGAAGCGTTCATCGTGCACCATGCCGATTTCATGAGCTTCGAACCGTTCAAGGGTCTCGGCTGATGTCAGACACGATTACCGCGACGATGGCCCGATGGGCCGCGGGTCTGCAGTACGATGACCTGGGCGAGCAGGCGATCCACGAGGCGAAACGGTACCTGCTCGATTCGCTGGGCTGCGCGTTTGGCGGATACCAGCAGGAGGATGTCAAGATCGCGCTCGACCTGCTGGATGAGATCGCCGGAGAGGGGCCGGCGACGGTTCTGGGCAGCGGAACACGCGTCGATCCGGTCTCGGCATCGCTCGCGAACGCGTTGATGGTCCGGGTGATGGACTACAACGACATCTACTGGCAGCAAGACCCCTCGCACCCTTCGGACATCATCCCCGCGGCGATCGCGTGTGGGGAGCGTACCCGGGGGGACGGGAAGGACCTGATCCTCGGCATCATCCTCGGCCACGAGTTCGAGATGCGTCTCTGCGAAGCCGCGTTTCCCGGCATCCGGGAGCGGGGGTGGCACCACGCGACGTTGACCGCGTTCGTCTCGCCGATCGTAGCCGGTCGCGCGTTGGGTTTGTCTTGGGAGCAGATCCAACACGCCATCGGCATCTCCGCCTCGCGTCACGCGACGTTGGGAGCGGTCACCGCCGGCAAGCTGACGATGATGAAGAACACGGTGGATCCGATGGCGACCCAGAGCGGCGTCCTGGCGGCGTTGCTGGCCGAGAAAGGGTACACCGGGCCGGAACACGTGATCGATGGGAAGGAAGGGTTGGTCCACTGCTACGGACCGGAATGGAAGCTAGAGGTGTTGACCGATGGCCTGGGAGAATCGTGGAGAATCGAGCGCTGCGGCATGAAGGCGTTTCCTACCGAGGCGCTCACGCACGCACCGATCTCCGCCGTGTTGGACATCGTGATCGAGAACGACCTCGCACCCGAGCAGGTCAAGAAGGTGCACATCCGGTCGCTAGCTCGCGCGGCCGACATCCTGGCCGATCCGAGCAAGTACGATCCACGTTCGAAGGAAACTGCGGACCATAGCCTGCCCTACGTCATCGCGGCGGCGATCGCGGAGCGGCAGGTAACCCCGGCGCAATTCGAACAAGAGAAGATCATGGATGAGCGGATCCGGGCTCAGCTGAACAAGGTTGAGGTAGTGGCGGATCCGGAAATCGAAGCCGTCTTCCCCGAGCTGCAACGGGTCGTGGTGAAGATCGAGACCGAGGACGGCCGTGAGCTGACCAAGTCGCTGGACTACCCGAAGGGTGATCCTCGCAATCCGCTCAGCGATACCGAGGTCGAAGAGAAATTTGATGCGTTGGCAGGACCGGTACTATCGGATGGTGGACGAACGCGCCTCAAGGACGCGGTCTGGGGACTGGAGAAGGCTGGGTCGATCAGTGAGGTGATGAAACTCTGCATTGCCGACGCCTGACAACGAACACCTGAGAGCGACGCCTGACATGTCTCAGACCGTCGTCGAAAAAATCGCTCAGCTCCACATGACCGCCGGGCCCGACCGGCCGCTGCGCACCGGCGACGTTATCTCCCTCGCACCACGGCACGTCATGACGCACGACAACACCGCCGCGGTGATGAAGAAGTTCGTGTCGATCGGCGCCAGCAAGATCCACGATCCCAAGCAGCCAGTCTTCACGCTCGACCACGACATCCAGAACACGTCGGAGACGAACCTCGCCAAGTACCGCGACATTGAAGTGTTCGCCAAGGAGCAGGGCGTAGACTTCTATCCGGCGGGAGCCGGCATCGGACACCAGATAATGGTGGCGATGGGATATGTGGTGCCGGGGTCGCTGGTCGTCGCGTCGGACTCACACTCCAACATGTACGGCGCGCTCGGTGCGTTGGGTACGCCGGTAGTGCGCACCGATGCCGCCGCGATCTGGGCCACCGGAGAGTTCTGGTGGCAGATCCCGCGCTCGGTGCAGGTCGTGTTGCACGGAAAGCTCCGCGAGGGGGTGACGGGCAAGGACGTCATCATCACGCTGTGCGGACTCTATGACCATGACGAAGTGCTGAACGCGGCGGTCGAGTTTGTCGGCTCGGGCGTGGCGAGCCTGTCGATGGACGCACGGATGTCGATCTCGAACATGACCACTGAGTGGGGCGCGTTGGTCGGCGTGTTCCCGACGGATGGTGTCACGATCGGATACCTCGAGCGCCGCAAGGCGATCCTGAACGGTCTCGGAGTCGAGCGGTTTACGGATGAAGACCTGGAGCGGTGGAAAACCGGGCCGTTGGCTTCCGATCCCGCTGCGAGCTTCGCGGCAACGATCGAGCTGGATCTGGGCGCGGTGAGCCCCCATGTGTCGGGCCCCGACTCGGTCAAAGTGATGCGGCCGGTGAGCGAAATGGAGAAGGACCGGATCGCGATCCAGAAGGCGTATCTCGTCTCGTGCGTAAACAGTCGATTGGAAGATCTCGAGGCGGCTGCGCAGGTGGCCCGCGGCAAGAAAGTCGCCCCCGGGGTGGAGTTCTATGTGTCGGCGGCGAGCAAAGAAGTTCAGCAGGACGCCGAGGCGTCCGAAGCGTGGAGTGCTCTCTTGGACGCGGGTGCTAAGCCGTTGCCGCCCGGTTGCGGCCCGTGCATAGGGCTCGGCGCGGGTCTGCTCGAGCCGGGCGAGGTCGGGATCTCGGCTACCAACCGCAACTTCAAGGGGCGCATGGGTTCACGCGAGGCTCAGTGCTACCTGGCGAGCCCGGAGGTGGTCGCGGCGTCGGCGTTGGCAGGCCACGTCGCCGGACCGACGCGCGTCGAGGACCGGCGGCTGGAGTCGCGCTTTACGGAGCGCGCCGCCGCGCCGGAACCCGATGAAGCGGTCGCCATTCAGGATGGGTTCCCGGAGAAAGTCGCGGGGCGGCTGGTGTTCGTTCCGCAAGACAACCTCAACACGGACGGGATCTACGGGAAGGATTACACCTACCGCGAGGGCATGACGCCGGACGAGATGGCTCGCGTCGTGATGGAGAACTACGACCCCGAGTTCGCCGCGCGCACCGCCGAGGGCGACGTGTTGGTGGGCGGCTCGAATTTCGGAACGGGGTCATCACGGGAGCAGGCGGCAACGTCGCTGCAGGCGAAGGGCATCCCGATGGTTATCGCCGCGAGTTTTTCGCAAACATATCTGCGCAACGCGTACAACAACGGGTATCCCTGTATCGCCTGCCCGGCGCTTGTAGAGCGCCTGAGGGAGTGGTTCGCGGACGAGGTGGCACGTGGTCAGCTGACGATTATTCCCGGCGACGAGATCGACATCGATTTCGCGCGTAGCAAGGTGAGCTTTCGCGGCGAGTCGTTTGGTTTTTCAGCATTGGGAGCGGTGCCGCAGTCGCTGGTCGTGGCTGGCGGCGTCGAGAATCAGGTCCGGGAGCGGCTCGGTCTCAACTAGTCGGGTCGCGCCTCGGCGGATTGAAAACATGGATCGGGAAGATGGGGTAGCGAACAATGGCGAAACACACGGTAGTCACCATGCCCGGGGACGGCATCGGCCAGACCGTCCTCGCCGAATCATTGCGGGTGCTGGATGCGGTAGGGTTTGACGCCCAATACGTCCACGCGGACATCGGCTGGGATTTCTGGGTCAACGAGGGCAACCCTTTGCCCGATCGGACGATCGATCTCCTGCGAGAGCACAAGCTCGGGCTCTTTGGCGCGATCACCTCCAAGCCCAAAGTGCAGGCCAAGAAGGAGCTCAAGCCTGAGTTGCAGGACAAGGGATACGAGTACTTCAGCCCGATCGTCAACATGCGCCAGCTGTTCAGCCTCGATATCTGCATTCGCCCGTGCCGTTCGTTTCCGGGTAACCCGCTCAACTTCGTGCGGCAGAAGGCGGGTGGTGGACTCGATGAGCCCAAGGTCGACGCGGTCATCTTCCGCCAGAACACCGAAGGCCTCTACTGTGGAATCGAGTGGACGAACCCGCCGCAGGTGGTGCGCGATGCCATAAGCACGCATCCGAAACATAAGGCGTTCGCGGAGATACCCAACGAGGAAATCGCCATCTCGATGCGGCTGTTCACGCGCAACGCCTGTCGCAGGATCGTGCGCGCCGCGTTCGAGTACGCGCAGAAGCACAACTACGGGTCGGTAACGATCTGCGAAAAGCCGAACGTCTTGCGGGAGACCTCCGGAATGATGGAAGAGGTGGGTCGAGAGGTGCAGCGAGAGTTCTCGGGCATCGAGTTGTGGTCGACCAACATCGACGCGCAAATGATGTGGATGACGAAGAGCCCCGAGGATTACGGCGTCATCGTAGCCGGCAACATGTTCGGAGACATCATATCCGATGCGTACGCAGGGCTCGTGGGTGGCCTCGGCTTCGCGTGCTCGGGCAACATCGGTGATGACGTGGCCGTTTTCGAGCCGACACACGGATCGGCGCCCAAGTACCAGAAGCTTGAGCCATCGATCGTCAACCCGATCGCGATGGTGCTCAGCGCCGCGATGATGTTGGATCACGTCGGGGAGATCGACGCGGCGACTCGCATCCGGAACGGTGTCGCGGCGGTAGTAGAGGAGGGCGAGGTCCGGACGTACGACATGCAACGGTTGCCTGGCGGTCCCAAGGTCATCGAGCAGGGGGCCGCTTCGACCACTCAGCTCACGGATGCGATCATAGCCGCACTCGGGTGAGGAGCGATTCCATGACGGTGCGAGGTGAAGCCGGACGTGTAGGGGAAGACGTGCGATCCGATCTGTACGTCTTGGTGACGATCAACAAGACTGGTGGTAGAAAGGTCGACGTTTCATCCAAGGTCGGCGCGTACTATGGGGAGTCGATCGATCAAGTGACCGCGCGCGTTCTGGACGCCTTTGGGGTCGAGCACGCACAGGTCGAGCTGGACGACAAAGGAGCGCTGCCTTTTGTCATCGCCGCCCGGATCGAAACCGCCCTGCGTCGCGCCGGCGTCGAGAACAAGAGTGACGCGCGTCCCGAGCGGAGCGTCGGGTTGACCGCTGCGACGGAGCGCGAACGATTGCGGCGCTCGCGGCTCTACCTTCCCGGCAATCAACCCAAGTTGTTCATCAACGCGGGGCTTCATCATCCCGATGCGGTGATTCTCGATCTGGAAGACTCCGTTCACGCCGATGAGAAGGACGCTGCACGGATCATCGTGCGCAATGCGCTGCGCTGCGTCGATTTCCACGACGCCGAACGGATGGTGCGGATCAACCAGTTGCCACTGGGGCTGGAGGACCTTGACGTCGTTGTCCCGGAGTCACCTCATCTGATCCTCATCCCTAAGACGGAGCACGCTGACCAAGTGCGTCGCGTGCGTGAACGCGTGCTCGAGATTCAAGAACAAGCCGGTATCGATCGGCCGGTCTGGTTGATGCCGATTATCGAGTCGGCGCTGGGCGTGGAGCACGCGTTCGAGATCGCCACCGCCGTCGACGCCGTCGTCGCGTTGACGATCGGTTTGGAGGACTACACAGCCGACATCGGTGTCGTGAAGACTCCCGAGGGTCGCGAATCACTCCACGCTCGGTTGCGCGTTGTGAACGCGGCAAAGGCCGCGGGTATCCAGGCGATCGACTCGGTCTACGGTGACGTGGGCGACGTCGAGGGTTTGCGTGTGTGGGCCGCGAACTCGCGCAGCATGGGGTTTGAGGGAATGGGGTGCATTCACCCGCGCCAGATCGAGCCGATCCACCAGGCGTTCGCGCCCAGTCAACCGGAGCTAGAGAAAGCGCTCAAGGTTGTGGCCGCGTTCGAGGACGCGGAGGCGAAAGGGCTAGGCGTCGTGAGTCTCGGGACGAAGATGATCGATGCCCCGGTCGTCAAACGCGCGTTGCGTCTCGTTGACCAGGCGAAGCGGGCTGGGTTGATCCCGGAGAACGGAGGGTCGGATGGGTAGCGGCATGGTGGAGAACGCGGCCGGGCGGAGTGTGCCCCGGACGGTGAACGGGCTCGACCAAGTGCCGTACAAGGGCGTCGGCGAGCACGTGCCGGAGACCGCCAAGCACGCACCGCGGATACGATCGTGTCGTGACTACCCGGCGAGTGGTGACAAGCGCGTCGCGAATCTCGCGACGGCGCTCGAGAAGTGCGGGCTATCGGACGGGATGGTGATCTCGACCCACCACCACTTCCGAAACGGAGACCAAGTGGCGCTCATGGCGCTCGAGGCCGCCGCCGGTCTCGGGGCCAAGGACCTCATGTGGTTCCCGAGCGCCTCGTTCCCGTGCCACGAGCCGGTGATCGATCTGATGGACCGGGGCGTGGTGCACCACATCGAGGGCTCGATGAACGGTCCTCTCGGTCGCCACTGCTCCGAAGGCAAGATGCGAGGTCTTGGAGTGCTGCGGTCTCACGGTGGCCGCTGGCAGGCGATCCAGGACGGCGAGGTGAAGATCGACATCGCCGTCATCGCTGCGCCGACGGCCGATCCGTTCGGCAACTGCGATGGCTCCCATGGCCCGTCTGCGTGCGGTTCCCTCGGGTTCGCGCTGGCCGACTCGGTGCACGCCGAACGCGTGATCGTGGTAACGGACAACCTCGTTCCGTTCCCGTGTATTCCGTGGCAGATCCAGGGCAACAACGTCGACTACGTGGTCGAGGTCGAGTCCGTCGGCGATCCGTCGAAGATCGTCTCGGGAACGACCCAGATTACGAAGAGCCCGGATCGACTGCTCACCGCAGAGTATGTGGCCCGGTTCATTCGTGATACCGGGATCATGAAGGACGGTTTTTCGTTCCAGGCGGGTGCCGGTGGTATCGCGCTGGCTTTTGTCCAGCACCTCAAAGAGATGATGAAAGCAGCTGGGGTGAAAGCACGGTTCGTGCGGGGTGGTTCGACACAGTACCTGGTCGATCTGCTCAAAGACGAGCTGACCGACTACATCCTGGACGGCCAGACGTTCGACCTGGCCGGTGTCGAGTCGATCGCGTCAGATCCACGACACGTAGCGACGTCACCGTTCACGTCCTACAACTACCACGGCAAAGGCAACTTCGCCTCACTGGTGGACGCCACGGTTCTCGGGGCGACCGAAGTGGACGTGAACTTCAACGCCAACGTCGTCACCCATTCCGATGGCGTCTTGTTGCACGGGATCGGCGGTTGGCAGAACTGTTTGTTTGCCGGGTGTACGATCCTCGCGATCCCGTCGTTCCGCGATCGCATCCCGATCATCGTCGATGAGGTCGCGACGGTGACGGGCCCGAGTGAGTTGATCGATGTCATCGTCACCGAGCGTGGGGTCGCGATCAACCCGCGCCGCGAAGATCTTCTGGAGCGCGTCGTGGGCTCCGATCTCCCCGTGCGTACGATCGAAGAGATCAAGGTCGAGGTGGAAGGAATCGTGGGAGGCCCACCGCAGAAAGCGGTACTCACCGATGAACCGGTCGCCGTCGTGAAGTGGGTCGACGGGACGGTGCTGGACACCGTCTGGAAGGTGGCAGACTAGTCGGTGACCCGTGCCAGATCCTGCGCGTGCACGATCCGATCGAGCGCAGCCCAAACCTCAGCGTCAGTACTCGCCTTCTCGAGTTGTTCCCGCGCCGCGTCGTCGCTCAACCCGTGCGCGATGGCGGCCAGAATCTGAAGCTGTGACCCCTCCCCCTTCGTTGGGGTCAGGACCAGAAACACCAGGTGCACGGGCAATCCGTCGGGGGCGTCCCACTCGACACCGGCCATCGATCGTCCGAACGCGACGATCGGCTGCGCGAGTCCGTCCATCCGGGCGTGCGGAATGGCGGCGCCGTGGCCGGTTCCAGTTCCGAGGAGCTCTTCGCGCTGCCGAACCGCCGCCGCGCACTCGCGCGCATCGGAAATCGCGCCGTGCGCGGCCAGGTTCTGACAGAGGTCGTCAATCACCTCTGATCGTGTCGTGCCGATCAGGTTGGGTATTGTTGCCGGCCGCACGAAGTACTCGAGAATGCTGACCGCTTTACGGCGTCGGATCGACCACGAGAGCAACGGCCCGACGAGCAGCGACGAGACGATCGCCGAAACCACGATCCCGACGAACACGGGCGTCGTCAGGATCCCGTGGCTGAGCGCGATGTCGGCGACGACGATCCCTGTGACGCCACTGGGGATAAAAGCGATGCCAACCGACAACCGATCACTTCGTGACAAAGACGTGCCGAGCGCGCCGAGGTACGCGCCGGCGAACTTGGCGACGATCGAGATGACCGTGACGAAACCGACGATGTACCAGTCGAACTCTTGCAGGAAGTCGTACTGCAGACCGATACCCGCGAAGTAGAGCGGAACGAACACCGAATGCACCATCTGGCTCAGTATCTGTCGCGTGCGTTCGGTCAAGGCGTGTGAATCGCCAGCCATGATGCCGGCCAAAAAGAACCCCAAGAGCGCAGTCAAACCGACGCCGTGGGTCGCCGCGCCCCACGCCAACCCAAGACAACTGACCAATGTCAACACCGCTCCGGGTTGCTCGGGCAGCTGCTGGCTCACGAACCGGATCGATCGATCGACCCACCGCAGGCCGTACGATAGGGAGAAGGCGGTGAATGCGATCGAAAACGCCACTACCCCTATCACCTTCGTGACGTTCACACCGGCTGGCGTGGCGAGACCTAGGACGACGCTCAAGATCACCCACGCCAGGATGTCGTTGACGGCGTAGCCGCATAGCGTCACCAGCCCCAGGTCGCTTTTTACGAGATCGAGGTCCTGTAGGACGCGAGCGATGATCACCATGGCGCTGATCGCGATCGTCGTCCCTAGGAAGAGTGCGAACAAGATCCGGAGCGACGCGTCGGCCAGGTACCGTTCCGGTAGTCCCAGCGACAGCCAGAACCCGACCGCTAACGGCACGAGGACGCCGATGATTCCGACTCGCAGCGCGGGTCCGCGCTGGCGCCAGGCGGCGGACACGTCGACCTCGAGCCCGGTCTCGAGCAGCAGAAACAGCACGCCAAACCACGCCACGGTGCTCAGCATCGCCTGCTGGATCGGATCGGCCGGGAAAATCGCGCTCTGGAGCTCAGGCCAAGCGCGGCCGAGGATCGTGGGTCCCAGCAACAGCCCGATCGCGATCTCGCCCACCAGCGGTGGGTGCCCAAATCGCCGCAGCACCTCGCCAAACCCCCGCGCGAGGCCCAACAGCAAGAAAACCTGGAGCAGAAATAGGCCTAAGTGTTCTTCGGTCATGAGGTGGACAACCTAACAGATACCCGGATAGAGTTTGCCAATGCTACGACGTGCTCCGCTGCTGACGCTTACGGTTGGCGCGTTTCTCGCTTGCTCAGACAAGGACACGGTCACCGGCCTCGTCCCGACGGAGCCCACCGAAGCGTGGCTCGTCGAAAGCTCGCCCGAGGAGGCGGGTTGGTCCGTCCAAGCGCTAGCCGAGGCGAGGCGGTTCTACGACAAACTCAACTCAGCGGCGCTGATGGTGATCGAGGATGGCGAGATCGTCGTCTCGTGGGGTGCCGTCGACACGAAGTTCTTCTGCGCTTCGATCCGCAAGAGCTACCTGAGCGCGCTCTACGGCATTCACGTAGCGGCCGGCACGATCGATCTCAACAACACCCTGGACCAACTCGGCATCGACGATAACAACGGCGGATTGACCGACGCCGAGAAGCAAGCGCGCGTCAGCGACATCATCAAGTCGCGCTCCGGTGTCTATCACTTGTCGGCGGCGCAATCGGTCAGCGCCCGTGCCGGGTTACCCGAGCGTGGAAGCCACGCGCCGGGGACGTTCTGGCACTACAACAACTGGGACTTCAACGCGGCCGGGACGATCTTCGAACAGGAGACGGGCCTTGGAATCTTCGAGGAGTTCCAGCGCCAGATCGCCATTCCCACCGGGATGCAGGACTTCATCCTCGACGAAGACACGCTCTACGACTTCGAGCTGCAGTACTCGATTCACCCCGCCTACCACTTTCAGATGACGGCCCGCGACATGGCCCGGTTCGGGCTGATGATGCAGCGTGGCGGACGCTGGATGGACCGGCAGTTGATCCCCCAGAGTTGGGTGGAGGAGGGCGCGCGCTCGCACTCGTTCGTCGATGACGGCCTCGGCTACGGCTACATGTGGTGGGTGGTCGAGGGTGTCGGCTTCATGGCGTTGGGGCTCGGTGGCCAGATCATCGAAGTACGACCAGCCGAAAACCTCACGATCGTCCACCTCGTCAACACCGATATCGGTGACACCGTGAGCGTGCCCGACTATCTGGAGTTGATGGAGCTCGTCTTGGCCGCGCGCAACTGGGGTTTCTGAATGCAGCGATCATCCCCCTGACTTGCGAGGATCATGAATGGCTAAACCCCCAGACCCAACAGATGCGATCCGGAGCCAAGCCGTCACATTCCCCGGCGTAGCGAAGGGAACGTCTTGCACTCAAAATGCGTTCAAGGCTGGCAAAGGCACATTTCTCTTCATCGGCCCTGGGCCGAAGGGGGAGGGGTTCAAGGCGATGTTCAAACTGAAGGCCTCTATGCCGCAGGCGCTGAAGCTGGCCGCGAAAGACCCGAAGCGGTTTGAGGTGGGTTCGACCGGTTGGGTAACCGCCCGTTTCACCGCCGAGGAACCCTTGCCCAAGCGTATCTGGGGAAAATGGCTGGCGGAGTCCTATGAAGTGACGTGCGGAGCAGGCCAGAGCCCAAAGAAGGCAAGATGACCGAGCGTTTCAGCGCCGACGAGCTTCGGTGCTCGTGCGGGTTGCCTGAGGGGTTTGTACCTTGGACTAGATGATGTTGTAAAGACTCGAAGGGCTTTGCTGCTGGCTGCAACCCACCTTGTCCGGAGCGGAAGACCATGCGGATCACACCCCACATTCGGCTTTTCATCCTGTCCGGCTTCGCGCTCGCCCTCGTGTCTTGCGGCGCAACGGACGACACAGCCTCTCTCGACGCCCCCGACACGACGGCGACACCTAGCCCTTACCTCTACGTCTGGGCGGGAGACGCCGACGCGGCCGAAGGTGACTCGGACTTTCTGGCGGTGGTGGACGCCGACCCTGAGAGCCCGACGTACGGATCCGTGTTGGGGACGGCTCCGGTGGGTTCGGCGGGCAACGATCCCCATCATGCCGAGCCGATCGCACCGAGTGACGGGCTGCTCTTCGCCAACGGATTCAATGCGAACCGGACCTTCCTCTTCGACCTGTCTTCTCCCGGCGAGCCGGCGTTCGTGAGGGAGCTCGAAAAGGTTCCCGGATTCGAGTACCCGCACAGCTTCTACCGCCTGGAGAACAGCCACTTGCTGGCGACGATCCAGCGCGGGGACGGCAGCCAGCCGGGCGATACCGGTGGACTGGCCGAGTTCGACACGGACGGCGCCTTGGTGCGGGTGACTTCCGCCGTTGACTCCGGCTTCGAAGGCGCCATGATTCGTCCGTACGCGCTCGAAGTGTTTCCCGAAGTCGATAGAGTTTTGACGACAAGCAACGCCATGCCGCTGATCGATCCCGAGACCGGTGGTTTCGTGTTTGAGCGCGCGGAGAACGTGGTTCAGCTCTGGCGGCTCTCCGATCTCAGCTTGCTCGCCACCCTGACGCTTCCGGTACTGCCTCCCGCCGAAGAGCCGGAGTGCTTCGTCGACCACCTAATGACCGGTCAAGACTGCACTCCGTCGAGGATCCCCGGTCACGACCGTCCCTTCGAAATCCGTACGCTGCCCGACGGGTCGGCGATCCTGAACACGGTCTCGTGCGGCTTCTACAGGATCCACGCAATGGACACCGACGAGCCCCGGGTCGACGTGCTCATGAACTGGCCGGAGGCGGCCGGGTGCTCCGTGCCAACCATGGTCGGGAAGTTCGAGGTACTCCCGATCATGTTCGCTAACGAGATCGTGACGCTCGACGTGTCCGATCCGGCGAGCCCGGTCGAGGTGGCGCGACTGACGTTCGACGAGGGATTCTTGCCGCACTTGGTGCAGGTCGACCCCGGTACTCACCGGGTCGTGGTGACCGGCATCGGTCCGGACGCTGGACAGGTGCTTATGTACTGGGTCGACCCGGACACGGGCGAACTGGCCCTCGACGAGGCGTTCGCGCAGGTGGACGGCCTCGGACAGGGCCTCTCAATGGCCCGGGACGAATGGTCGCATGGGCCGACGGGACCGGCTATCCCGCACGCGGCGCTGTTCGGACGTTGAGCGAAACGTTTGTACTCGGTGATCTCGAGGTTCGTCGACTCGGTTTTGGCGCCATGCGTGTCACGGGCCAAGGCGTGTGGGGCGAGCCCGACGATCTCGAACGCGCGCTCGCCGTCTTGCGCCGCGTCATCGAGCTCGACGTCAACCTGATCGACACCGCCGATTCGTACGGCCCCGAGGTCTCGGAGAACCTGATCGCCGAGGCGCTCTACCCGTATCCGGACGAGCTCGTGATCGCGACCAAGGGGGGCTACACGCGGCCCGGTCCAGGAAGCTGGGAGCCCAACGGTCGACCGGGGTACTTGCGCAAGGCGGCCGAGGGGAGCTTAAACCGGCTGCGGGTCGAACGGATCGATCTGTACCAGCTCCACACACCCGACGACGATGTTCCGTTCGAGGAGTCGGTCGGCGCGCTGGCCGATCTTCAACAGGAGGGGAAGATCCGCCATGTCGGGTTGTCGAACGTTGACGTGGACGAGCTCGAGCAAGCGCGCGCGATCGTCGACGTCGTCTCCGTGCAGAACCGCTACAACCTGGCGCATCGATCGTCCGAGGACGTGCTCGACCACTGCGAAAAGCTCGAGATCGGTTTTATCCCGTGGTTCCCGCTCGACATGGGTCATCTCGCCGACGAGGGTGGCGCGCTCGCTAACGTCGCGCGCAACCACGGTGCAACGCCGGCGCAGATTGCGCTGGCGTGGCTGCTCCGCCGCTCCCCCGTCATGTTGCCGATACCCGGCACCGCATCGATCCCACACCTTGAGGAGAATGTCCGTGCGGCCCAGATCGAGCTGTCGGACGAAGAGTTGACCGAGATCGGACAGTGACCGCTCAACCGCGGCTGATTCTTCTGACCGGCGCGACCGGGTACGTCGGTGGGCGTCTGCTCTCGCGGCTCGAGCATCTGCCCTACCGCGTTCGGTGCCTGTCGCGGCGACCCGAGGCGTTGCGGTCTCGCGCATCGGACAATGTCGAAGTCGTACAGGGTGACGTTCTGGATCCCGAGTCGCTGTCGGTGGCGCTCGAGGGCGTTGACACGGCGTTCTATTTCATCCACTCGATGGGTGCGACGCGAGATTTCGAGGAAGAAGATCGCGAGGCAGCGACCAACTTTGGCACGGCGGCCAAGGCGGCTGGGGTGCGGCGAATCGTGTATCTCGGCGGCCTGGGCAGCTCTGACGCGGATTTGTCCAAGCACCTGCGTAGTCGATTGGAAACGGGCGATGTTTTGCGCTCTTCAGGCGTTCCGGTGATTGAGCTTCGGGCCTCGATCATCATAGGGTCGGGTAGTCTGTCATATGAGCTGATTCGTGCGCTGGTGGAACGGTTGCCGGTGATGGTTTGCCCCAAGTGGGTGAGCGTGCTCGCGCAGCCGATCGCGATCGAAGACGTCCTGGGGTTTCTGGTTCAGTCGATCGAGCTGCCGGACAAGGAGTCCCGCATCTTTGAGATCGGCGGACCGGATCAGGTGTCGTACGGCGAAATCATGAGCGAATACGCTCGTCAGCGCGGTTTGAGACGACTGATGATCCCCGTCCCGGTGCTGACGCCGTATTTGTCCAGCCTTTGGCTCGGTCTCGTCACGCCGGTCTACTCGCGCATCGGGAAAAAACTGGTCGAGAGTCTGCGCAACCCCACGCTCGTCTCGAGTGACCTTGCGGGGAAGGAGTTTACGGTTCGACCGCGAGGTCTGGCTGAAGCGATCGAACGGGCGATCGTCAACGAGGACCGCGAGTTCGCTGAGACCCGGTGGTCGGACGCGTTGTCCTCTGCGGGTGTAGTCAAATCGTGGGGTGGTGCCCGCTTTGGTTCGCGGATCGTCGATTCGCGAGAGGTGAAGATCGGCGCCTCCCGCGCGGCGGCGTTCGCACCGATCCAGCGGATCGGCGGCGACACGGGGTGGTACTTCGGCGACTGGTTATGGCGATTGCGAGGTTTTCTCGATCTGTTGGTCGGTGGCGTTGGCGTGCGGCGCGGTCGGCGCGACCCGGTGAGCATTCGGGTTGGCGACGCGTTGGACTTCTGGCGTGTCGAGGCGTACGAGCCCAATCAGCTGCTTCGGCTGCAGGCGGAGATGAAAGTACCAGGACGTGCCTGGTTGGAGTTCGAAATCACCGGCGACGACGCTAGTAGCACGATTCGGCAGACGGCGATGTGGGATCCGGCCGGTTTGTTCGGACTCGTATACTGGTACGGGCTCTACCCGCTTCACCATCTGGTCTTCGCGGGAATGTTGAGAAACATCGCCCGGGCGGTAGAAGCTTGAAGCGCCGTAGATCTCGCGTGCCCGACGTACGCATGCGAAAGATCAACGACACCGAGATCGACACGGCGGGTGAGTTAGTCCTCTATTGGATGATCGCGGCTCGCCGGACCAGATGGAACTTCGGGCTGCAGCGTGCAGTCGATTGGGCGCGGGAGCTCGACAAGCCGCTCTTGGTGTTCGAGCCCCTGCGGTGTGGCTATCCGTGGGCTAGCGATCGTTTTCACGCGTTCGTCATCCAGGGCATGATCGACAACGCGCAGCGGTTGAGTCGCAAACGCTGCCTCTACTACCCCTACTTGGAGCACAAGCCCGGCGATGGGAAGGGACTCCTAGCGACGCTCGCCAAGCGGGCCGCGGTAGTCGTCAGCGACGACTACCCGGCGTTCTTCCTGCCGCGAATGACCGACGCCGCGGCCAAGCAGATCCCAGTATCGTTCGAGCTCGTCGACTCGAACGGAATCCTGCCGATGCGGGCCGCCGACAAGGTGTTCGCTCGCGCGCACGACTTTCGACGCTTCTTGCAGAAGAGTTTGCCACCGCACCTGACGGAGTTTCCGAGGCCCGATCCGTTGGCGCGAGTGGAGCTGCCAACGCTCGAACGGTTGCCGCCAGAGATCACGCGCCAGTGGCCGCCGACTGCGCTCGACGACACGAGCGCCACGCCCGATGTGTTGAAATCGTTCCCGATCGATCACGCCGTCGCTCCGACGACGACGGTAGGCGGTGCGAAAGCTGCCCAGAAGACGTTGCGCACGTTCTTGCGATCGAAGCTGACCCATTACGACGACGATCGGAACCAACCCGAAAGAGAAGCGACGAGCGGCTTGTCACCCTACCTGCACTTCGGTCACATCTCGGCGCATCAAGTTTTCTCGGAGTTGATGGCGGATGACGGCTGGATGATCGATGACGTGGCCGACAAGGCCACCGGCAGCCGGCAAGGATGGTGGGGGGCGAGCCCGGCAGTCGAGGCGTTCTTGGATCAGCTCGTTACGTGGCGCGAGGTCGGCTACAACATGGCTTGGCAACGGTCCGACTACGATCGGTACGAGTCGCTGCCCGACTGGGCCAAGAAGACGCTCGGCGAGCACGTTGTCGATCCGCGCGAGCACGTGTACACGCTCGACGAGTTCGAGAACGCCGAGACCCACGATGAGCTGTGGAACGGTGCGCAGCGACAGCTCGTGCGCGAAGGGCGAATTCACAACTACCTGCGGATGTTGTGGGGCAAGAAGATTCTCGAGTGGTCGAAGCGACCAGAAAGCGCGGTCGACATCATGATCGAGCTCAACAACAAGTACGCTCTCGATGGCCGCGATCCGAACAGCTACAGCGGCATCTTCTGGTGCCTCGGCCGTTACGACCGAGCGTGGGGCCCCGAGCGCCCGATCTTTGGCAAAACCCGCTACATGAGCAGCGAAAACACCGCCCGTAAGGTCCGCGTACGAGCCTATCTGGAGAAGTACGGGTCCTAGGTTCCAACCTTTTCGTGCTCGAGGTTGTCCAATCAGTATATGGGGAAACTGCGGCCAACTCTGGCTCTGCTCCTGATCCCTGTTCTCATCCCCGGCGGACAAGCCGTGAATGGGATTCGGATCGGAGCGTCATGTCCGGATGATCTCATCGGGACGTGGTCGGGTGATTTCCCGGCGGCCGATCTCTTGTCGTTGCAGATCTCGATCGCGAACTCATCACCCCAGGAGTACCAAGCTCGAATCGTCGGAGCGGGTCAGGCAGAAGAAGAGATCGCCGTGTGGACTGATGGTGATCGACTGCGTTTTCAATCGGCGAGGTTCCCGATCGCCTTCGACGGCCGACGTTCCGCCGATGACCAGTCGATCGATGGTTTTGTTCACTACGCGGCGTTCTTGACCCACATCAGATTGCAGCGCGGGGCGCATGAATCGTGGGTGGCGAGCTGGACCCCGCTTGGCGTGACTGGTGCGTCGTTTCCGCTTGACCTCAGGGTCGTCTACGAAGAAGACAACTCGATCGCCGGGTACCTCTTTTTCCGCGAGCAACGGTTGCCACGATTTTGGACTTACGGTCTCCAGTGTGACGAAGGGGCCATTCAGTTCCGGGACAAGAATTTCGGATTGGTCTTTGAGGGTGAGTTCGACCGCGAAGCTGATCTCTTGAAGATGGTCGTGTCCGTGAACGGTGGGACTCGTCCGATGACGTTTACCCATGCGTCCGACGATCCGAACCTCGACACGTCATCGCCGGATGCGACCGAACGCGTGTACGAGGAGCGTGCGCCGGAAACGATCGGCGATGGATGGCGGACGGCGGCTCCGGCGTCGCAGGGTGTAGATGGTGCCAAGATCGGTGAGATGATGGCAGCGATCTCGAGCGGTGAGCTGACGCTGACCCACAGCGTGCTCATCGCTCGTCGGGGGACGCTTGTCGTCGAAGAGTACTTCCACGGTTTTGACCGCGACACGTGGCACGACACTCGATCAGCTTCCAAAACGCTCGCATCCGCGCTGATCGGTTTGGCGATCGATCAAGGGCGAATCGCGGGCGTTGATGCTGCGGTCCTCGGCTTCTTCCCCCAGTACCGGCAGCTCGCCAACTGGGACGACCGCAAGACACGCATAACGATCAAGCACCTTCTGACGATGAGCTCGGGGCTCGATGCGAACGACGGCGATCCCGAGTCCGTTGCCAGCGAGAACGCCTATCAGTCACAGACTGCACGGCCCGACTGGGTCGAGTTCGTGCTCGATGCACCGATGATTGAAGAACCCGGCTCACGGCTTCTGTACGGCAGCGGCAACCCGCTACTCCTCGGTGGGGTCCTTGAGCACGTGTTTGAGGAATCGGTCGAATGGTTCGCTCATGACCATCTGTTCGGACCGCTCGGGATCGATCACTACAAGTACTTCCTGACGCCCACCGACCTGATCTACTTGGGCGGCGGTACACACTTTCGGCCCCGTGACCTGGCGAAGTTCGGCCAGCTGTACCTGGACGGAGGAACGTGGGGCGGGCAGCGGATCTTGTCCGAGGCGTGGGTCCGCGAGTCGACCGCGGGCTACGGCCGACTCGAGAACCGATCGGGCGTTGAGTACGGCTACCTATGGTGGCGGCGAGACTATGAGGTCGGCGATCGAACGATCACGTCGATCGAGGCTCGCGGCTACGGTGGCCAGTACGTCTTCGTCGTCCCCGAGCTCGAGCTCGTGGCGGTGATCACCTCGGGCAATTACCGCAACGGTCGAACCCGCCAGCCAGAGGAGATCATGGAGCGGTTTATTCTGCCCGCCGCTCTAGGGTTCTAGCACCGACACCTTTACACTCGATGGCCGTTCCGCGTCGTGATAGATCCGGTGCGTTGCCTTCTGGAAATCCTCCTCATCGGCCTCGTAGATGTTGACGAACGTCTGCGGGTTGCGGTCGACGAGCGGGAACCACGAGTTCTGCACCTGGATCATGATCCGATGACCGGGCTCGAACGTGTGCATTACACCCGGTATCTCGAACCGCACTGACGTCACCTCGTCCGGAACAAACGGCTCCGGGGTCTCGAAACTGTTCCTGTACCGGCCGCGCAGGACCTCACCGCGCACCAGCATCTGGTAGCCGGCCATCGGGACCGACTTGTCATTGCTCGGGTAGTCGCGCAACGAATCCGGGAACACATCGATCAGCTTGATCACGTAGTCGGCGTCCGTTCCGGTCGTAGAGACGAACAGGTCGGCCACGATCGGACCGGCCAGCGTCACCGGCTCGGTCAGGATCTCGGACTCGTACACCATGACGTCCGGCCGCCGAGCGGCGAACCGTTGATCGTCGGTCATGTACTCCCGCGTCCGGCGCTGATGGACGTCCTCGGTGTACGGAACCGGTCGCATCGGATCGGCGACGTACTCGTCGTAGCTCTCGGCTGATGTCGGCGGAGAAAACGAGAGCCCCTCTCCGGCGTGGAAGTAGAGCTCCTTCTCTGCGATGCCCGCGGGTGGCCACGTTTCGAATTCGAGCCACTCGAGCGCACCGGTGTCATACATCGTGGCTTCCGCGAGATCGAGCGTTCCTTCGTCCTTCAGGTAGTAGTTGAAGAATCGCAGCTCGATGTCGTCGTAGAGATCCGACGTGTTATCGCTCCAGTGCACGTTCCCGAGGTTGTCGCCCTCGTCAAACGCCCACTGGCCGTGGAACCACGGCCCCATCAACAAGCGGTTCTCGGTTGTCGGTGGGCTCTGGGTCTCGATCGCTTTGTAAACGTTGAGCGGACCGAAGAGATCCTCAGCGTCAAACCAGCCGCCGACGACGAGCACCGCCGGCTCGATGTCCTTCAGATGGGGAAGCGGGTCACGAGCCTTCCACCAGTCGTCGTAGTCGGGGTGATCCATGACCTCCGACCAGAAACGGATGCTGTCACCAAAGAACTTTGCTTCGACATTCTTGATCGGACCCAGCTCCAAGAAGAACTCGTAATTGTCTTGGTTCGGGAATTCGAAACCCGACAGCTGCTCGCGCGTGGGCTCGGGTCTCGGTCGCCCGAAAGAGGAGTAGAACCGAAACCCGTCCATCAGGAAGAACGCACCGTTGTGGTGAAAATCGTCGCCGATGAACCAGTTGGTGACCGGTGCTTGAGGCGACACCGCTTTGAGTGCCGGATGGGCATCGGGCAGCGACATCGTAGCGTAGAATCCGGGGTACGAGATGCCGGAGATCCCGACGCTTCCGTTGTTGTGCGGCACGTTTTTGATCAGCCAGTCGATCGTATCCCACGTGTCGCTGTTCTCGTCGATGTCTTGCTCGCTCTGCTTGTCGGGATTGTACGGACGCACGTCCATGAACTCTCCCTCGCTCATGTAACGTCCTCGTACGTCCTGAAAAGCGAGGATGTAACCCTCCTCGACGAGATCGGCGTCGATCGCCAGACGCGGGGTGTAGCCGTCTTCTCCACGCGGCTCCGAGTTGTACGGTGTGCGGCGCAAGAGGATCGGATACGTTCGGCTCGTGTCTTTCGGGACGTAGAACGAAGTGAACAACCGTACGCCATCCCGCATCGGGATGTACACCTCCGTCTTGGTCAGGCGCTCTGCCGACCATTCGGGGCTACCTCGCGGCGCCGCGGGCATCGTGCGGCCAAAGTCCAGCGCGTATTGCTGGCCTTCCAGCTGCAAGTTCCCGGCGATCGCCGTGAAACCGGTATCCACGCGGCCATCGTACTCGGCCCCAACGGCGCTCGTACGAAACGTGAACTGCCCGTTCTCGAACGAGCACTCTTCGACCGGAACACCGCTGAATCCTTGGTCCGGGCTGCCGATCGTACCCGTGCATCCGGTCTCGGTCTGGTCGATATGGAGGGCGATGCGCATCTGCATCATGCCCACGTCCAGCGTGCCGTACCAATCGCCGGTGACGTCTTGGGCCGCTACAGGAGTTGTGACCCACAAGAGGAGAACGAATGGAACCAGGAATGGGAGAATTCGCTTGTTTTTCATGTGACTGAGCCTTGCTGCGGGGTAATCGAGAAAACAGCGCGTAGTGGCGCCGCGACATTTATGCACAATTCGAAGCTGCCGACCCTCTGCGCCAGTGTCTGTCGGGGGGAACTCGCTACTGGATGTGGGGGAAAACCTGTCGCCGCATTAGAACGGCGACAGGCCTCGGGCGCCGAAACGCTCCAGCTGTAGGTGCTGGATGATCGGGAGCGCGTAGGCGGCGATCACGAGCACGATCGCTATCGCGGTCCAGACCTTCATGTTGTCGAGGATCATCGCCTTGTGACCCGGCGGTTCGATCGGCTCGGCGAAGTCGATCTCCTTCTGTGGACGCTTGGTCCCGGCTAAACCGGTTCCGAGCATGACCGCCGCGAAGCACAGCGCGCTGCCGAATAGGAACAGCCCGCCGACCGCCGAGATCCCTGTCCCGGGAAGCCACTGCTGAGCGATCTCGCTGCCACCGTACTGGAACTGGTAGATCCGGCGCGGCATCCCCTGGAGTCCGGTGAGGTGATTCGAGATCGAGAACAAGAGCATCCCCATAAACCAGAGGTACGGCTGTATGATCGCAAGCAGACCCAGCTCCAGATCGCGCCCGGTCAAAGCGGGCATCAATCGGTACGAGAAACCCATAAAGGTGAGCGCCGTAGCGGTGCCGACCGTCAGGTGGAAGTGTCCCTGCACCCACGCCGTGTTGTGGACCATCGCGTTCATCCCATAGGCGGCGTTGATCGCTCCGCCCCAGCCGCCGATGGCGAAGATCATCATCGCCAGGGCGACGCTCGAGAACGCCGGATCGCCCCAGGGCAGCTTCTCGAGCCAGTCGAACCAACCTCTGGCGCCCTTCAATCGGCCCGCGACCTCGAACGACGCGATGATCGTGAATGCGGTCAACATACTCGGGAAGATGATGAGCTGCGTGTTGAACACGTGGAACAGCTTCCACGTCGCGTCGACGCCAGGGTCCATTAGCTGATGGTGGAACCCGACCGGGGTCGAAAGCACGATGAACATGACGAAGACGAGCCGCGCTAGCGGATCGCTGAACAGTTTTCCGCCCGCGACTTTGGGTGTGATCGTGTACCAGATGACGTAGGCCGGGATCAGCCAGAAGTAGACCAGTGGATGCCCGAACCACCAGAAGAGCATTCGCGCCAAAATCGGGTCGATCTTCTCAGTGAACCCAAGCGACCACGGGATCAGGAGCAGCAGCGCTTCGGCGGCGACGCCGACGGTCGCCAACAGCCAGACGATGATCGTCGCTAGCATCCCGTGGACCGCAAGCGGTGTTCGACTCTCGGGGTTCTCCCGCTTCCACACCAGATAGGTGCGGATCAACACCCAACTCCAACCCCACGACCCCACGATCAGCAGCGTCGCGCCGATGTAGAACAGCGGATGAGCCTTGAGCGGCGGATAGAAGGTGTAGAGAACCGACGCCTTGCCGAGCAGGATCGCGCCCGACGCCATGAGGGTTCCAAGCGTTGCCACACCAAACGAGATCCACCCCACGGTACGCTGTTCGATCGATCGATGGAACGCGCGTTCGGTGAAGAAATACCCTAGCGCCATGATGAAGAACGTGGTGAAGACGATCGCCATCAAGACGCCGTGTGCCGTGACTGACAAGTAGTACATCTTGGGAGTGCGGAAGGGGAGATCGAGGTCGGCGCGCGACAGCGCCTGCATGAGCGCCATCGCAGACGCGATCGTAAAGGCCGAAACCGCCACCCACAGGTTCGCCAGCGCGAGCCGGTGTGAGGGGATCATCGTTCGGCTCCGGTGATTGCGCTCGGGTTTTCCTCGACGATCAAGGTCCCGAACATGTTGTGATGGCCGATTCCGCAGTACTCGTTGCACACGATCAGGTACTCGCCGGCTTCTTCGAATACCGTCGTGAACTGAGTGACGTAGCCCGGAACGACCATCGCGTTACCGTTGGTCTGAGCGATTTGAAAGCCGTGTATGAGGTCCGGGGTCGCGATCCGGAACGTGACCGGTTGGCCGCGTGGTACGTGGATCTCGCGCGGCAAAAACGCGTACATGATCGCCTGCACAACCACAGTCGCACTGCCATCGGCGTGGATCGTGACACCGGGTTCGCCAAACTCGGAATGGGAACGGACTTCATCTGGGTCGATCGTTTCGATGTGGCTCGGTGGCACGAACGCCTGGCTAAACGTCGTCACGCCGATCGAGATGAGAAACACGACGATGATCGCAGTCGCTCCCCACATCCAGATCCGCTCGTAAAGGTCGACGTGCATCACGGCCTTACGGTGTGAGCGTGCCGCGCGGCACGAATACGAAGAAGTACAGAACCAACCAAGCCAACAAGAAAAGCGCGCCGTAGACGGCGACTATGGCGAGTGTCCCCTTGGGATGTGAACCGATTTCGACGGGTTCAGAAGATTCGACGCGGTCGTCGCTCATGCGGCCTCCTCGAGCAGCGATTTGTTTCTACGATCGCCCGAACGTAGGGCCGTTTGTTTTACGACACAAGACCGTCAGCGCATCGCGATGATGAACAACCGGCGAAACGGGAATAGAGTCGTGCCGTCCGAGCGCCGCGGATACGCGGCGCGCAACCGCCTTTTGTAATCGGCTTCGTAGGCTTGGCGTTCGTCATCATCCAGCGCTTCGAGTAGGGGTTCCCCCCACGTGGCGCCGGTCCACTCGGCGATCGGGTCGTCACCCTGCAACACTTGCAGGTAGACGGTCTCCCAGATCTCGAGCGACGATGCACTAGGCGCCAGGATATCGTAGTAGTGTTCTGGCTCGGCCACAGGTGGTGGCCGCATAAGTGGTGTGAGCCGATCGCGCCATGGCCCTTCGCGCGCCGCGTCGTACATCAGGGTGTGGGACGGCTCGCCAAAATTGCGCGGCATTTGGATCGCCAGTACGCCACCGGGTGTCACGGATTGGAGCAACTTGGGCAAGAGGTGCGCGTGCTCATCGTCGACAAAGTGCAGCGCGGCGTTGGAGAACACGAGATCGAGTGGCCCTGTCGGGCTCCAGTTCGCGATATCGGCTTGAACCCAGTCGATGTCGTCCGGAAGCTCCCGCGCTCGGGCCAGCATCTCGCGTGAGCTGTCGATCCCGGTCAACTCCGCTCGTGGCCAACGCTCCGCGATCATCTGTGTGACGTTGCCCACGCCGCATCCCAGATCGACGATCCGCCGCGGTGACTGCAGTTCGACCCGCGTCAACAGGTCGATCGCGGGTCGCAACCGCAGGTCGGCGTAACGGATGTACTGGTCAGGGTCCCACACCTGACGAAAGTAGTGCGTTGCGCCGGTCGGGTTAGACCGTCAAACGGTTATCCGACGTGCCGCACAAAGCGAGCAGCAGGACGGCGGGAAAGCCATCGCTGATACAAGACCGTTTGGCCATTTTTGCGCTGTTTTGAACCTTTCTGGCCAGTTCGGCGTGGATGCGTCGGAGCACCCGTGGACGAGACACTTCGATTGTAGCTCATGATCCTATCTCCTTATATAGTAAGGTCCTAAGCCCGGCGGAAGGTCTTCCGTCGGGGTGTAACTGATAATAAAGTCACAGCTATACTAAATAAATATACTTAACAGGTAGATAATAGCATAATTAAATCAGAAGTCAAGCACGATAGCCCTACCGGAAGTGGTTTGTCTCCCGGTCGATGCGCCAGAATAGCCCGACGACGAAACCCCAAGCGAAACCCGCCAGCATCGAAAAACGACTTGGTTTTGGTCCGTATGTAGCGGCGACCTCAGATCCACCGCCGACCCAACGTTTGGAGAGTCGCGCCAAGGCGCAGAGCATCGGGATCCGTGTGAGTCTCAAAGATTTGGCGAAGGCGGCTCCACTGCCGTACCAGTTGCGCCGAATCGTGGCCGCCCGATCCACCCAGAGAGTCGGCGAGTGATGCGTGGTTTCAACATCGGGTGTTTGCAGAACGTGATAACCGCGCGCGAGAGCACGAAGCGTTAGGTCGAGATCCTCGGCTGAACGGAGTGGCGCACCGACACCGAGCTTTTCGTCAAAGCCATGCAGCTCTCGCCAGACGGATCGCCGTACTCCCATGTTGGCGGTCGTTCCGCTCAGGCGGTGGATATCGTCTAGTCCCTCGACGAGCGTTTCTCCCGACAAGACGCAACCGGGCACGAACCCATCGTCCCTTTGGTAAGACCCCGGCGACACCGAGCCGAAGAGCACGCCGACGTTCGGGCGCGTGTCAAACGCGTCGATCATCTTCTTGAGCCAATCGGCGCGTACGGTGCAATCATCGCCGGTGATTGCGAGGATCTCGGCTTCGGTCAGCCTCGCACCATGATTCAGAGCTACACTCAGCCCGCCACCGGAGTGTGCGGTGTAGTGCACGCGAGGGTCGTCAAGAAGGACATCCAAGCGTTCTCGGCTGAGCTCGTCGGTGCTCTGATCGATGACATGCACCTCGTAGTCCGAAAGCGTACTGCGAAGCACGCTTTCCAAAGCGACGACGATGTCCTGGGGACGTTGCATCGTAGCGATGATCGCTGCGACGCACGGCGGAGAGGATGCGGTCATCGAAGTCGCGCCCATGCACGCCGAGTGTTGCGCGGCACCGCCCGGAAGCGCAGGTAGGCCGGCAGGAGCGGGGTCGCCAGCAGGTCGAAAATCGGTCGGCGGCTGAAGTAATACATCTCGACTCGCTCGAGCGCGTACTTATCGCTGGCGCGGGTCACGACGCCGAGCCGATCCGAGCACGCGCAGTTGTAGTGCCGGGCCGCGATCTCTCGCGCTTGTTGGTCGTACTTTCCACGTGGGTACGCAAAGCTCTGAACGCTCACGCCGAGACGATCTTCCAGGATCGCTTTCGCGCCCACGATTTCCGCCTCGGCCTCCGACTCCCCCAAACGGGTCAGATCGGGGTGCGTCAGCGTATGCGCTCCAACCGCGAAACCGGCACCGACCATCTCGCCGAGCTCTCTCCAGCTCACCATCGGTTGACCCTCGATCGGGGGAAGCCTCTCGAAAGGATCCCGGCCGGCCCGGTGGCCAGTGGTCACGAAGACGGTCGCGGTCATGCCGTGCTCCTGTAGTGCCGGGAAAGCTTCGCGGTACGCGCTCTCGTAACCGTCGTCGATCGTGATTACGAGGCTCTTCGGGGGGAGCGGAGAACCGGCGCTTAGAGTCTCGACGGCGTCAAGGAGATCGACGCTCCTGTACCCCCTGCGAGCGAGTCGCGCGAGCCCGCTCCGAAGCACCGCGGGCGGAAACGAAATAGTGGAAGCCGGCCTGGCAAAACCGTGAAAGGTCAGAATCGCCAGGTGGCCGGAACCAGAGGTAGTGGGCCAGTTTTCGCTCATGGAGCGCGCTCTGGAGTTGGGAGTCTTGTTGGTTGCGGCGACGTTGGCGCTGCGGATCCTGTCGATGCCGGCCGCTCGTCGGGAGTTGCGCGAACAGCCTCGATTCGCGGCGATCCTCGCCCTGCTGGGCGTCGCGTTGGCTGCAACGATCTTGGCTGCAGTTCGCTCGCCGATCGCCCTGCGATTGGTTGCCATCGCTGCGGTCGCATGGGTCGCGTTCTTCGCATGGCGCTCCCGTCCTGGTTTTGGTCGCAGCCGCTCCCGCCCGCCCGGTTCCTTGGGCTTAAAGAACTCGCTTGATGCCATCGTAGATCGAAGCTTCTACGCAGGCCAGGCCCAGCGCCACGGCCCGGTGTTCAAGATGGCGCAGTTTCACCAGCCGGTCGTCTGCATCGTGGACATCGGAACGGGCCGAGAGCTCCTCAAACGCGAGTCCGAGAGCCTCGTGCTCGCCCCGCTGCCGATCAGCGCCGAGATCCCGCTCGGATTTATCCGCTACATGAAGCCCGACGATTACGCTGTCTACTCACAGCTGTTTCGGGCGGCGTTCTCGGAGGCTGTGCTCGAGCCGAATCGTGAGTTCGCGTTGGAAACCATCCGTCGAGAACTGGATGCGATCGCAGCTCCTGTCGACGGTGGATCCCAGGTCGTCGATCCGCGAGGTATCGTAGAGCGAATCATGTTCGCTGTATTGCTGCGGGTCTACTTCGGCGACGACATCAGTCCCGCTGATCGGAGCGTCATCGAAGGTTGTTGTCGAGACATCGGATCCGGTAACACGATCGGCAGAGCCAGTGCTCGGGCGCGACGCGCGTTACATACGTTCGAAGAATTGATTCGTGAGCGTAGCGGTAGCGACACGATCCTGCAGTACGCTCACTCCTCAGTATGGGGTAAGGTTTTGCGCTTGAGACCCGAGTCGGGTACCGATTCGACGGCGATCGGGAACACTCTCCTGCTGCTCGAGGCGTCGCGGGACAGCATCGGCGGGTTGCTGATGTGGATCCTGAAGAACCTCGCTGACAGTCCCGAGTCGATTGAGATGGTCCGCGGCGCGGAAAGCGGCGCGGCTTCTATCAAAGACTCGACGGATCGCGTCGTTCTGGAAACGCTTCGGTTGGCTCAGAGCGAGTACGTCTACCGCAAGGTCATTAGGCCGATCGAATTCGACGGCTTCCAGATCCCGAAAGGGTGGTTTGTCCGTGTTTGCGTGGCCGAGGTGCACACGCAGAACCCGCCGTTCGATCGGCCCGAGGCGTTCGACCCAACCCGGTTCGCGAACCGGCGGTTCACTCGTGACGAGTTCTCGCCGTTCGGGCTCGACCACCATGCGTGTATGGGCGCCTCGCTGACGATGTTCGTGGGCCGTGCTTTTGTCGACGTGCTGGCTCATGATTTTGATGTTCGTGTCGTTGCCGACGGCGCGCCCGAGCGCGGCAACCGGCACTGGAATCACTGGCGGCCGAGCTCCCAGTTCCGGGTCTCGCTGTCCCGTCGCGGAGTTGTTTGAGCTCGATACGCGGCTGTTACGGTTCCGGCGAGTAGTCGAGGACTCCGGTCTGGGCGATCATCTTCCACTCGTCGCCCATCTTTGTGTAGATCTTGCATGTTCGGCCGGTCCACGACATTTCGGTTCCGTATCGATCCCTCCAAACGGTATCGATGTCGACGACGGCGAACGCACCATCCTCTTGATCGGAGACAACGATCTTCCGTGTTACGCGGTCGTTTCTGACCAGATCGTGTGTGTCAAAGAGTTTCCGCCACCCCTCGCGCCATCGAGCGGCGTCGTAGCGGCCCCACTCCATGACCCAGTCGATCGGATTGTGGTCGCGCGCGGTCGGCGGCCACGGCCACACCATGTCGGGGTGGAAGACGGAGATCAGAAGGTCGACGTCCTGTGTGTCCCAGGCCTTCGTCTCGCGGTCGACGATCGCCTGGATTTCAAACTCGGTGCCTGAGAGCGGCCCGGCGGCCGTCATCCAATCCCTGCCATTTCCGGCAACTCTTCGCATCGTTCGCCGCGCAACGCATGCACGCCCTCACGCGCGATCAATGGAACCATCGCTACTCCGGCGACCGGGTCCGCCCACCACCAACCGAGCGCGGCGTTGAGTCCGAGACCCAGGAGGAGGATCGCCGAGAGGATCATGCAGATGTCGGTTTGGATCGAGTCAGCGTGAAGGGCGCGGCTGTCGAGCGCTGCCGCCACTCGTCGCTTCGCGCGGGCGAGGATCGGCATGACGATAAGCGATAATGCGGCGATCACGATCCCACCGAGACTGGCCCCTGCCGGCTCGTGCTTGATCAGTGCCGAGATCGACTCGAACGCGAGGTAGGTTGCAAGCGCCACAAACGATATACCAACCAGGCGCAGCGCGATCGCTTCGGCGCGCTCCGCGGATTCCATATCGCGGCGCGTCTGGAGCCGCCACAGAAGTACGAGTCCCGATGACGTCTCGATCAAGCTGTCGATCCCGAAACCGATCAGCGCGATGCTCCCGGCGAGCAGCGCAAACGCGATACTGATGACGCCCTCAGCGGAATTCCACGCCACCGTGAAGACCTCGAGCCGCCGTCCGCGACGCAAAAGCCGGAGTCTATCGTGCAACTCACCCTGTTGCGTGGTGCTCTGCTGACTCAAGCCTGGCCTGTTTCCTGAGTCCTCGGTGTGATCGTGGCCTACTTGTTTACGGTGACGCTCGTACCCCGTTCTTCATATTCGGGCTACCGACGGCGCAGCGCCCGACCGACCACGTGGTGCACGAATCGGGTCCGCTGGCACCGCCGCTCCAACCGCCGGTTACGAGCGCTCCGTCGATCGGGTTGTGCTCGTGGTCGTGGACGGTAATCGTCACATCCGCCCTCCATCGTGATCCGAGCCGTACCTTGACCCCCAGTAGATCCCCGACGTGGACTTCGGCAGACGCGTTATCGACGGTTACGACGACGGTGTCCTCGCCCTGCTTGCCGCCGAAGTCAGTCGCGACGGCGCGAACTGTCGACAACGAACCATTGGCGTGGGTCGATGTATCCCACTGGGCGGTATAGCCGTCGATGGAGCTGGTGTCGACGCCGATGCTGTTCCCATCGACAAAGAACTCGACCTGGCTGACGCCGCCGTCGTCGACGGCCGAGGCCTCAACGCTGACGATGCCGTAGACGTTAGATCCGTCCGGTGGGTTGGTAATCGTCACCGTTGGCGAGCCATCGGGTGGGGGGCCGCTGCCGTCGATCGTGCAGCTCCCGTCGCCGCCGAAGATGGCACCGTTCAGGAAGAGCAGTGGCTCGTTCGAGCCCTGAGCGGCGTGTTCGTTCGTATACCCGCAAGCATCTTCCTGGGGTGTAGCCGCGGTGATCAAGGCCGTTTTGATCGCGTCGACGCCGGCGCCGTCGACGGCCGGGGTGGCACCCGTCGCGTGTAAGTAGAGCGCGACCGCGCCGGCGACATGCGGCGAGGCCATCGAGGTCCCGTTGAGCGTCGCCATTCCACCGCCGGGCCAAGTCGAGAGGATGCAAACGCCTGGCGCTGCGAGATCCATCGTCGGTCCGAAGTTGCTGAAATCGGCCAACGTATCGTCGAAATCGAATCGACAGGTGCTGGCGGCCGCGCCGCCCGCCTTGCCGTCGAAATCGGCGAGCGCGGAAACGATGAGTGGTTCAGGCCAGCCCTGCTTGAGCTGGCCGTCGTTGCCGGCCGACATCGCCAACACAACGCCTTGGTCGATCATCGCGCAGGCGGCTTGATGTAGCGCTCCGGAGGAACCCGAGCACGGCTGAGCGTCGCCCGGGAAACCGATGCTCATATTGGCCGAGACGAAGTCGATCCCGCCCGATCGCCCGGCTTTGAAATCGGCTTTTCTGGCGGCGATCCAATCCATGCCCGCGACGCGTGCGCTGGTCGAACAAAGGCCGCCATCGTTGCAGACCTTGAAACCCCAGAGCCGAACGCCGGGCGCGACGCCGACGACGCCGTCGGTGTTGTCCAGCGCTCCGACCGTGCCGGCCACGTGCGTTCCGTGACCGTTCTTGTCGCTCCACTTTTGTTTGTTGCCGCCGCTGAAGTTCCTTCCGCCGGCGACGTTGAGATCCGGATGGCCGGCATCGATGCCGGTGTCGAGGATCGCGACGTCGAACGGAACCGTGAGCGACGTGCCGTCATCGCCGATCGCTGGAAACGCCCGATCGGCTTCGGTGCGATCGATCCCGGTCGGCAGATCCTGAACGTCGATCGCGTGGATCTCGTCGACCTCGACCGAGGCGACACGTGGGTCATTGCGAAGCGCGTTGAGACGCGCAGCGGGAATCGTGGCTGAGAAGCCGAATAGCGCCGTGCCATAGGTGTGTCGGGGCACAAGCCCGAACTCTTGTGCGACAGCCGCGGCGCGCGAATGGTTGGCCGCTCGTTCGCCGGGCGCGAACCCGCGGTCGAGGACGACGATCACGTTGGTCGGTCCAGACAGCGCAAGGCCGTTCTGGGACGGCGAAGTCGGAGCACGGGATTCGGTGCACGACGCGATTGAGAGTGCGGCCAACGGAACGAGGAGAAGACGTCTCATGGGCCCCCCGATGGGAAAGCGATACGCTGGATAGAGGACGATGACCTTAACCCCATTCACGGTGGCGTTCCAGAAGGGCGCCGTCGCGTGCGATCGACCTGGTCTTTTTGCGACTAAATGGCTAGCTTTGAATCCTCTCCCGATACTCCCTCTGCAAAAAACGCCAGACACGAGGCAGGCTTGACGACTCAGCTCAGGAACGTTGCGATCATCGCGCACGTCGACCACGGGAAGACGACCCTGGTCGACCACATGCTGCGGCAAGCGGGCGCGTTCGGCGCCCATGAGCACGTGGCCGAGCGGGTGATGGACTCGAACCCCCTCGAGCGCGAGCGCGGCATCACGATCCTGTCGAAGAACACTGCGGTTCGGTGGGGCGAGACCAAGATCAACATCGTCGACACCCCAGGGCACCGTGATTTTGGTGGCGAAGTCGAGCGTATCCTCAGAATGGTCGATGGCGTGCTGCTCCTCGTTGACGCTGCGGAGGGGCCGATGCCACAGACGCGATTCGTCACTCGAAAGGCGCTCGAGCTCGGGCTGACGCCGGTGGTCGTTATCAACAAGGTGGACCGCCCGGATCAACGCGCAGAAAAAGTCCACGATGAAGTCTTGGAGCTTTTCCTCGAGCTCGACGCGACCGAATCCCAACTCGATGCCAAGTTCTTATACGCGAGCGGTCGCGATGGATGGGCGAAACTCGAGCTCGAGGGTCAAGCGGAGGGGTTAACGCTGCTGTTCGAGACGATCGTCGGGTCGGTTCCGCCGCCGAGCGGGGACGTCGACGGGCCGTTTCAGATGTTGACCTCGACGCTCGATTACTCGAGTTACGTGGGCCGGATCGCGATCGGGCGAATCGAGCGAGGATCGGTGAGCGAGGGAGATAGCGTCGTTCTCCTTCCTCTCGGGGATCCGGGCGAAGTGCCTCAAAGCGAGGCGATCCCATCAAAGGTCCTCAAGATCTACGGTTTTGATGGACTCAAGCGAGTCGAGGTATCGACCGCCGGCACGGGGGACATCGTCGCGCTGGCGGGGCTCGAAGGGGTCGAGATCGGACAGACGATTACGGACCCGGACCACCGGGAACGCTTGCTCGGCATCGCCGTCGAGCAGCCGACGCTGTCGGTCGACTTCCGGGTCAACGACTCGCCATTCGCCGGGCGGGTGGGCAAGTACGTGACGACGCGCCAGCTCCGCGAACGG
>CAMYLR010000002.1 GCA_947259315.1 uncultured Gemmatimonadales bacterium
CGATCGACCGTTTGCGCCCGAGCGAGCTGAGACCCCGCAGGCGCACAGCGCCGAGGAGGCTCAGCGAAGCGAAGCGCCGGTCGGGAGAGGCGATTCCCTCGTCGGTTTACGGGTCTGATTTATCGAGCCTAGAACCAGGGCGCCAGAACCAATGACACGATCGACATCAACTTGATCAAGATGTTCATCGACGGGCCGGACGTATCCTTGAACGGATCGCCCACCGTGTCGCCGACCACCGACGCCTTGTGCGCATCCGATCCCTTGCCGCCGTGCGCACCCTTCTCGATATGCTTCTTCGCGTTATCCCAAGCACCACCGGCGTTGGCCATGAAGAGCGCCAGCAACACACCAGTCACCGTAGCGCCGGCGAGCATCCCACCGAGCGCCTCGACGCCGAGGATCTTACCGACCAGCACGGGCGCGATGACCGCCGTCAACCCGGGGACGATCATCTCCCTCAACGCAGCCCGCGTCGAGATATCGACGCATCGCGCGCTGTCAGGCTTCGCGGTCCCCTCCATCAACCCCTTGATCTCGTGAAACTGACGCCGCACCTCGGCCACCATCCCCTGGGCGGCGCGGCCGACCGCGTTCATCGTCAGCGACGCGACGAGGAACGGCAGAAAACCACCAATCAAGAGGCCGATCACGACCGTCGGGTTGATGATGTTGATCCCGTCATTGACGAGGCCAACGGCTGACCCATACGCGGAGAAGAGCGCCAACGCGGTAAGCGCCGCCGACCCGATCGCGAACCCTTTGCCCATCGCGGCAGTTGTGTTCCCGAGCGCGTCCAAGCTGTCGGTAATCGCTCGAACTTCGCTCCCCAGCCCGCTCATCTCGGTGATCCCACCGGCGTTGTCGGCGACCGGTCCGTAGGCATCGACCGACATCGTTACCCCAACCGTCGCCAGCATCCCGACCGCGGCGATACCGATACCGTACAGTCCCGCGAAGTGGAACGAGACACCGATCGCGGTGCAGATCAGCGCCACCGGGATGACCACCGATTCCATTCCGATCGCCAAACCCGCGATGATGTTGGTCGCCGAACCGGTCTCCGACGCCTCCGCGATCTTCCGAATCGGCCCAGCGGAGGTGTAATACTCTGTCGCCAACCCGATCAGGATACCGACCATCGTCCCCGACAGAAGCGCCCAGAACGGACCCAGCGACGTGAAGTCCTGACTCCCGGCGAAAATGTCCAGCTCCTGGATAACGAAGTACGCAGCCGCGAGAAACAACGCCGCGGCGATAAAGGTCGTGTTCCGAAGCGCACTCGCGGGGTTCGTACGCTCGAGCGCCTTCATCGCACCGATCCCGATAAGGGAAGCGAGCAACCCGATGATGATCAGGATGATCGGCATCGCGATGGCCGCCATCCGGTGCTCCACGATGAACAACGAGCTGGTGCCAGCGATCGCGATCGTGGCGATAACCGATCCCACGTACGATTCGAAGATGTCGGCTCCCATGCCGGCCACATCGCCCACGTTGTCGCCGACGTTGTCGGCGATCGTGGCCGGGTTCCGCGGATCATCTTCAGGGATACCCGCCTCGACCTTGCCTACCAGGTCGGCACCGACATCGGCGGCCTTGGTGTAGATCCCGCCGCCGACACGGGCGAACAACGCGATCGACGACGCACCCATCGCGAACCCGCTGATGATCCCGGCGAACTCACGCATGATCACCGGGTTCCCCTCGGCCTGACCGGCCCACAGAAACACCAACCCGATACCGAGCAGACCGAGCGACGCGACCGACAGCCCCATCACGCCACCACCAAAGAACGCGATCCGCAGCGCCGGGCCCTGGCCATGGGCGCGTGCAGCCTCTGACGTCCGCACGTTGGCCCGCGTCGCCGCGGTCATACCGAAGAACCCAGCCAGGATCGAGCACGCCGCCCCAGCGATGTACGCCACTGCGGTGTTCCTGCCCACCGCCATGCTCAGCAGGATGGCGACCACGATTATGAACGGGATGAGCACGGAGTACTCACGCCTCAAGAACGCCATCGCGCCGGCTTGGATCTGTGCCGCCAGATCACGCATGGTGTCGTTTCCGGGTGGCTGCCGCTTTACGTACATGTAGATGATCCAGGCCACGAACAGGCCCAGTAGACCCCACGCCGGGGCGGTCGATGCGAAGTTCTCCACGGATGCTCCTCTACAAAGGTTCGGGGTTGTATCGATTCATCGCGGTTGTCAGGTCCTCGCCAAGAATGCACTCAACAGCGTCGGTGGCGAGCTCAATTGCGTCGTCGATCACGGCTCGCTCGCGGCGTCGAAACGGCCGCAAGACAAACTCGCTCGCGTCACCCACCGCGCCGCTCTCTGGAAACACACCCACCCGCAAGCGCGGAAACTCTTCGGTCCCCAGATGCTCGATGATCGACCGCATACCGTTGTGCCCCCCCGCGGAGCCCGACGGTCGAATTCGCACTCGACCGAGCGGAAGCGCGAGATCGTCGAAACAAACCAGCAGCTCCTCGACGGTGAACTCCGCGTCCCGATAGAGCGCTGCCAAGGCCCGACCCGAGTGGTTCATGAACGTGAGCGGTCTGATCAAGATCACCGACTCACCGGCGATCGTTCCGGCTGTCTGTAGTCGCTTATCCTGCCGTACCCAGTCCGGCAGTGCGTGCCGCCCGGCGAGCCGATCGACGATGCGATAGCCAACGTTGTGGCGAGTCGCCTCGTACTTCGGACCCGGGTTGCCAAGGCCGACGACGATCCGGATCGCCAGCTCTGGCTACGCTTTCTCTTCGCCCGCTGCCTCTTCGGCCGCCGCGGCTTCTTCCTCTTCGGCTTCGCCCTCCTTGCCGACCAATTCCGGCTCCAGCAACTCTTCCTCTTCCTCCTCCTCTTCCGGCTCCACGATCACCGTCGGCGCCAGGACCGCAACGATCGATCGATCGGAATCGGTCAGTATCTCGAGGTCCGGCAACTCCAGATCCCCAACGTGGACCGAGTTCCCGATGTCGAGCTCGGAGACATCGATCTCGATCTTCTCCGGGATGTTCGCTGGAAGACAGTTGATCTCGATTTCCCGCAGCTGATGGTCGATGACCCCACCCTTGTCCTTCACACCGATCGGCAATCCCACCAGGAGCACCGGAACGTCGACGTGGATCATCTCGTCCATCGCGATGTGGAAGAAATCGATGTGGAGTAAATCGTCGCGGTACGGATGCCGCTGAACCTCTCGGATCAGCACCTTGAGGGGGGTCTTCTCACCCTTCACCTTGAGATCGACGATCGTATTCTCGATCGAAATCGATTGAATCAGTCGGTTGAGCTCCAACGCGTCCACGCTGACCACGACAGACTCTTCGCCGCGGCCATACAAAACACCGGGCACCCGCCCCGATCTCCGTCCGGCGCGGGCGGCGCCCTTGCCCGTATCCTGGCGGCGATCCGCCGTTATGCTCGCTGATGTAGCCATCGTAGTGCTCCTTGCTCAGTCCTGCTCCGCGCCACTCACCCGACTATTCGAGGAACAGCGAGGACACCGATTGATAATTGTGAGTAAACGCTATCGCCTTGCCGAGCAGATCCCCCACCGGCAGCACTTTGAGCTTGGGAAACTTCCGTTGCTCGGCGATATGAACCGTATTTGTCACGCAGACCTCTTTGAACGGCGCTTCCTGTAGCCGTTGGCTCGCATTCCGGGACAACATCGCGTGTGTGGCGCACCCATAGACCGCCACGGCACCGTTTTCGGCCAACGCGTGGGCCGCCTGGGCGAACGTTCCCGCCGTGTCGATCATATCGTCGATCAAGATCGCGGTCTTTCCTTCTACTTCACCAACCAGGTGAACTACTTCGGCCTCGTTGGCGACCGGTCGTCGTTTGTCGATCAACGCAATGGATGCGTTCATGCGCCGCGCGAAACTGCGTGCCATCTTGGCCGCCCCGACGTCCGGCGCCACCACGACCACGTCCTTGAGCCCCTTCGACCGGAAGTAGCTAAGGAACACCGGCGAGGCGTACAAGTGGTCGAGCGGGATATCGACAAAACCCTGTACCTGGTGCGAGTGCAGATCGATCGTGATCAACCGATCCGCTCCCGCCTCGATCAGCATGTTGGCCACGAGCTTGGCGGCTATCGCGACCCGCGGTTGGTCCTTGCGATCGGCCCGTGCGTATCCGAAGTACGGAATGACGGCCGCGATTCGATGCGCAGATGCCCGCCGCGCCGCGTCGATCAAAAGCAACAGTTCCAGCAGGTTCTCGGCCGGTGGGTTGGTCGACTGGATGATAAAGACGTCCCGCCCACGGACGTTCTCGTTGATCTTGACGAAGATCTCCCCGTCCGCGAACCGGCTCAGCTGAACATCGGTCAGCCGGACCTTCATTTGGGCGGCGATCTCGGCCGCGAGCGCAGAGTTTGCGCCCCCGGTGAGCAGCCGTAGCTCGTGGTTGGCGCCCACCCGCCAGACCTCTCGATTGAAAGGGTTTGAACCTGAAAGAAACGACCGGAAACGGGCTGCTAATCTAGCCTGAGTGGGGAAAAACCGTCAACTGGGCCCGTTCGATTCGACGATCTGGACCGAGGTCTCTATGTCGATGTCGGGGGCCAGCGAGTTAGAGACCGAGCAGTACGTCGACCGACTGAGCTCGACCGCTCGGTCGGCCTTGTGAGGGTCGATTTCGCGTCCGGACAGCACGATATCGAGCCGGATCGCGGTAAACCGGCGCGGTGGGTCGTCCCGGCGGTCGGCGGACACGGTCATCTCACATGCAGCGAGGTCCTGCCGCCCCTTCGACAGAATGTCGACAATATCGATTCCCATGCAGGCACCGAGTGCGATCAGCGCGCTCTCCATCGGCGTGGCGCCAGTCTCGGCGTCGCCATCGACCGTCAGCTCGATCCCGCCTGGTGTCCGAGCCCGGAATCGTTTCTCGCCTTGCCAATCAACCTCAATCTCCATCGGGATCTCCTCCCGGTTTCCTGTTCCTATGAGCCCACATCAACATCGTCGTCGTGCACGTGAACCATGCTTCCGGTCCTGGCCCCAATGATGGGCCGGACGATCGCCGCGATTACCAGGCTCAACCCGAACGCGACGACGAGCAAGGGACCGGTGGTGATATCCCACACGAACGAGCTCACGACCCCGGCGACCAATGTGAGCGCTCCCACTAGCCATGCGATAATCAAGCCTCGAACAAGATGGTCGGTAAACAGAAAGGCGATTACACCGGGTATCACCAGCATGCTGAAGACCAACAGCACACCGGCGATGTCGACCGAGAAGCTGATCACGAACCCCAGGCTCAGGTAGAACAGAAAGTCCCACCAGCGGGGCCGCTTCGCTTTCTCGGGTTCGAACGATGCAGCGAGAAACTGTTTCCGAAAGACCCAGTGGAAAGCGCCAAACACTACGTAGGCGATGGTGAGGTGGATCACCGTCCGCCAGTTCACCCAGATCAGGTTTCCGGTCAAGGTCTCGCGAATGTGCTCCGCACCTTCGGCGGTAAACCCCGCCAGCAGCAGCACCGCCGCTGACGCTACGACGTAGGCGATCCCGATGATCGCTTCCTGCGGGACCGGCGAGCTCTCCAACCGAGTGAAGCTGAAGATCAAAGCCCCGACCGCGGTGAAAACGAGGGCGAAGACCAGCGATCCCGGTGTTCCATGTTCGAGGCCGACCAGCAATGCGGCGGTGGTTCCAAACGCCGCGATCTGCGCAAAGGCGAGGTCGACGAAGATCACCCCGCGCGACAAAACGTGGAGCCCGAGGTAGGCGTGAATGACGAGAATGATCAGGGCGGCGAGCAGCGGCAGGAGGATGAGGTCGAGCATCGGTCGCTACCCGTTCGCTTGTCGGAAGGCGTCAGCAATTTCGGCGATCCATCCGTCGACCATCGCGAAATAGCCGTCGGCGCCCGAGCCAGCGGGCGGTTGCAGCGACAGCACAACCGGGATCGCCCCGCCGCGAGTGGCCACGGACTCGACCTTGCGACGATCGAAATAGGCAGCCGCCAGCACGACTCGAATACCCTCCCCCTTCATCATCTCGATGAGTTGGCCCACGTGTCGCGGCGTCGGCGCGATGCCGGGCTTTGACTCGACGTAGTCGGCGCACTTCAGGTCGAACCGCTCTTCCAGATAGGCCCAGTTCTTGTGATAGCAGATGACCCTCTTGCCGCGGAAGGACTCAGCGGCCTTGAGCCAGCCCCCGAGCTCGTCGATCAACGGCTTTTCTTCGAGTGTGTTCTCGCGCAAGAAGCTGAACAGCGTGCCCGTTCGTGCCAACCGCTCCAGCGTGTTGCCACCCAAGAGCTCTACCAAACGGGGACCGAACAGGCGACGATGCGCCTCGGCCCGGAATTGGGCCAACCCGCGATCGAAGGTCGCCGATCGATCCGGCGCGACGCGTTTCAATCCAGTCGTGATGTTTTGCGCGACCTGGAGAACACGGAGCGGATCGGTCGTCAGATGGGGGTTCCCGTAGATGTGAACATCACCGGCGCTTCGATCGACTGCGGTTGGGATATCGAGCAGCGTGACGCCGGTGTAGGCGGTCACGTACCCCAGGCCGCCTTCGCTGACCTTGCCGTTGCCGGCTTTGTCCAAGAGGGTCGGTACCCAGAGCTCCAGGTCCAAGCCGGTCGTGACGAACATATCGGCCCGCCGGAGATCGAGCGCGAAGCTCGGTTTCGGGCGCACGAAGTGAGCGTCTTCGTTGGAGTTTGCGATCGACGTGACCTCGACCTCGGCGCCACCGATCGCGCGCGTCAGCGTCGCGTAGATCGGCAGCGTCGTGACGACCCGCACCGGTGCTCGCAACCGTAGACGCGTCGTTTCAGCGGTCGCCGAGTCAAGCGGCAGAGGGGCCGGTGCGGACGCGAGCAAAGCCGCGGTTATCGTGAGCACTCGAACCATATCCCTGTCCCTACCTAATACGTTTCGTGCTTATGCGGACCCATCGCCATCGTCGCCTGGATAACGAACAGACCCTCCGTGTCGCCCGATCGGTTGATGACGTCGTACTCGGCGCGTAGCCGCACCCATTCGCTTTGCCACCATGTCAGGGTCGGCGCCACGAGCCACGTGCTCTCACCGGGGTCGTCTGGGTTCTCGACCCAACCGTAGCGCCCTCCAATGAACCAGCTCTGCGACAGTTGGGCTTCGCCATTGATCCACGCTCCGGTTGCGCCCCGAGCTTCGATCTCGGTGGGGACATCGCCTGGATCGCGGACCATCACCCCGCCGCGTATGACAATACCGCGGTACCGCGATCGATCCGGCGGCGCCCAGGTGAGCGCACCCTCTACCCCATACAGCCGCTGGTCGTAGCTCGATTCCTCGGTGTCGTGGTCGCCGAGCAACGCGCTGACTCCGAGGTCAAGGTCAACCGCTTCGGTAAGCTGCCAGAAACCGTTCAGGTGACCCAGCAGCGACGGTCCCTTTGACTCGCCAAACAGTTCCTCGTTCGAGCTTCGGTTCAACTCGAACGTGAGCTCGTACGTGCCACCGCCCGACACAGGCACGAGCCAGTGAGCCGACACCCCGGCTTGGGCCAGCGCCTCCTCACCGATCAGCGCGAGATGCGGCAACGAACGACTCTGAAACGGCAGCGCGTGCTGATGCCAACGATTGAGCGTGCCGAACTGTTGGAAGAACTGCCCGAACTTGAGGCCCAGGCCACCCGGGAGGCTCACCCACTCGACGTACCCCTCTTCGATCGCAACACCGCCTTCTTCTTCCTCCTCGTCTTCCTCGATGAAGGGCACGATCTCCGCCCCCGGGGTCTCGTGACTGACGAAGATCTTGGCCCTCGAGTAGGGGTCGAGCGCGGACTGGAACGAGAACTCGAACTCCCGCGGGACGAAGTTGTCGCTGTCCGGATCCTCGGTTCCCACGGCGGCGAACAAGTCCGCCGTCACGCTGATCTCGGGGTTGAGTGCCTGGAGCGATCGCTGCCGACCGACAAACTCCTGTTCCTCTTGAACCGAGGGCGTATCCAATGTGTCGGCTTCGGCGGCCGCGGCCTCGGCGGCAGCCCGCAGCTTGGCTACCGCATCCGTCGTGTCAGCAGCCACGTCATCGACCGGTTCTTGGGCTTGCAACTCCTCGAGCTGTGCTTTCAGCTCCTCGACCTCGGCTCGCAGAGAGTCGACTTGAGCTTGGGTCGCCGCTTGAGCTGACACCTCGGCGGGTAGAAATGCGAAGCCGACCGATCCCAGCAAAACGGAGAGAATCACTAGGCGCACTGTACCGTTCATCGCGGTCAGTATACCGTGGGCCCCGGGGAATGATCCATCATGCCGCTCGTAACGACGGCCGTCTATCTTCGGTCGTTCATGACCACAGGGGTTGCAACTCGACAGCTCGAGCTCGACGGGTTCTCGGTCCTGCTCCGTGAGGCCGGGATCGGAGCCGGCCTGCCGCTCCTCTGCCTCCATGGCGGCCCCGGCATGGACGCGGCGTACTTCTTCCCACCCGACCGGTTTGGCCCGGGCCTGTCGGAGTTGGCCCGACACCACCACATCATCGCCTACGATCAGCGCGGGTGTGGCGGCTCGGGCGTACCCGATGTCGAGCAGCCGCTCGCGCTCTCACGCCACGTCGACGACATCGACGCCGTCCGGCAAGCGCTCGGGCTCGATAGCGTGGCCTTGCTGGGTCACTCGTTTGGCACCGTGTTGGCCCTGCTCTACGCTCTCCGACACTCCGATAATGTGTCGCATCTCATCCTGATCGGAGGTGCACCCGATCGCGGTTTCATGGACGGCTACCGCGAAGCAGTCCAAGAGTTACCACGGGACAATCAGGCGAGACTGGCCGCGCTCAACGATGAACAGTTGACCGATGACGTATTTCGACAGCGCTTTCTCAACACGTTGCCGCTCTACTTCCACCGATCGCTGGAGCCCGAGGATGCGGAAGCGTTTGTCTCGGCCACGTCTTTTAGCGCCCGCGTCAACCGCTCGATCGCGACCGACTTGCAGACCTACGACCTGGCGCCCGCGCTTCCCAACGTGAGAGCGCCTGCGCTCGTCGTGTACGGCGAGAGCGATCGGGTCGTCCAGCCGCGCTACCAGCTCCAGTTCCGCGGCTCGCTTCTGACTTCCCGTTTTGTGGCGTTCTTCGAGAGTGGTCACTTCCCGTTCCTCGAGGAGCCCGACGCGTTCGCCCGCGTGACGCATTACTTTCTGGAGCACGGCGATCGTTCCCAAGCTCAACCGGTCGTCAGCATCGACTTTCCACCCGCACCGGAGGACGCATGATCTACCTCGTAACCATCGTCGTCTATCTGCTGGGGCTGCTCGGCGTCGGGGTGTGGAAGTCCCGCGGCGTGGAGACCCAAGACGACATCATGGTCGCGGGGCGTCGCTTGGGAACCGGTGTCTTGGCGCTCACCATGCTGGCGACGTGGATCGGGACCGGCAGTCTGCTCGGAGGAGCCGGCGCTGGATACAACTATGGACTGGCGGCGGTCTGGTTCTCGATCGGCGCTTGGCTTGGCATCTTCATTCTGTGGTTTATCGCGCCACGCGCGCGGGCCTTCGCCAGCTATACCGTTCCCGACTTGCTCGAGGCCCGGTACCATCCGGTCGCGCAGACGCTGGCTACGCTCGTCACGATCATCGCCTACACCACGATCGTCGCCTATCAGTTCCGCGGCGGCTCACTGATCCTCAACCTGACGGTCGACCTCGACGCCGTGCTGACGGGTTGGACCGGTATCGACTGGCCTTGGGGCATGATCGTCACGGCGCTCGTCGTGATTACGTACACCGGATTAGCAGGCATGATGTCGGTCGTCTACACCGATGTCGTCAACGGCGTGCTGCTGATCTCGGGGTTGGTGTTGGCGACGCCATTTTTCTTGAGCGACGCCGGCGGGTTCACGCAGATCCACCAGAGTCTGCCCGAGTCTCACTTCACGCTCTTCGGTACCCTCACGCCGGCTGAGATCCTGGGCCTCGGCCTTCCGCCGTTGGCGCTGATCCTGGCGGAGGCCAACATGTACCAGCGGTTCTTCAGCGCTCAGGACGCGGCGACCGCGCGCAGAGCGGTGCCGATCTGGATCGGGCTGACGATCTTCGTCGAGACGCTGATCGTCGTGCTGGCGGTGCTGGGGCGGGTGGTCTACCCGGATCTGTCGATCGCCACCGGCGAGCATGAGCAGATCTTGTTGGTCGTGCTGAGGAACGCGTTGCCGGTTGGAATCGCCGCGCTCATGCTCTCGGCGGCGGTCGCGATCGTCGTCTCGACCGGAACATCGTTCCTGTTGGTCCCGGCCACGAATATCGTGCACGACATCTATCAGAAGCGCATAAATCCCAACGCGTCTCAAGCCACGATCGTCAGGTTGACGCGGATCGTGATCGTCTCGTTGGGAGTCGTCGCCTTCATTCAGATCCAGTTCTTCACGTCGGTCCTATCGATGGCGCTGTACGCGTACACCATGTACGGAGCATTGACACCCGCCGTGTTGGCGACCTTCTTCTGGAAGCGAGCCAATGGACCCGGAGCGATCGCGTCGATCACCGGCGGCATGGTGACGACCTTTGTCTGGCAGTTCGGTGTACCACGCGGATGGATCCCGGGGCTGCCGGACGGGATCGCGTCGTTGGATGCGGTGATACCAGCGCTTCTTATCGCCGTTGTCTTGCTGATCGTCGTGAGCTTGGCGACGGCGCCGCCACCAGAATCGAGGTGGCGACCATTTCAGAACCCGGAACCAGGAGAGAATTCATGATGGCGGAAAAGATCCAAGTGGGGATGCGGGCGTTCGCCGCAGTCGGCTTGGCATTGGCGCTTGCCTGCGGTGGTAGTGATGAAGAAACCGCCCCGGCCGACACCGAAGTGCCGGTGGACGAAACACCGGCGGTCGCCGACTCGCTGATCGAGCAGGATGTTCAGTCCCGGATCGATGCCGACCCGCGGCTCGACGTCGACGGCGTGTCGATCACCGCAACAAGTCAGGACCAGGTCGTCACGTTGACGGGCGAGGTGCCGTCCCGGCTGGAGCTATCGGTCGCGCACGAGGTCGCGATGTCGGTGCTCGGAGTGAGGCGGGTCTTGTCGGATTCACTAGAGGTCGCTGCGGAAAGCCAGTGAAGACGACACGGCGTGACTTTCTGGTTAGCGGTGTATCGGCCGCAGCCGGGACCGCGTTGGCGCCTGGCAAGGCAGCGGCCAGCTGGCGCAAGGTCCTGCCGGTGTCGCGCCCCGTCGCCGGCCCGGTGGCGGTCGCCAGTGGCAACGGTCAGCCGGCCGTGGCGCGCGCACTCGAGCTACTCAATGAAGGGTCGGATCCGCTGGATGCGGTCATCGCCGGCGTCAACATCGTCGAGGCCGATCCGGATGACGTCACCGTCGGTTACGGCGGCTTGCCCAACGCGGACGGTGTCGTGCAGCTCGACTCGTGCTGCATGCACGGACCCACCCACCGCGGCGGCGGCGTTGCCGCGCTCGAGGGCTTCCGCCATCCGTCCAAGGTCGCGCGGCTCGTTATGGAGGAAACCGACCACGTCTTGCTCGTCGGTCAGGGTGCGCGGAAGTTCGCGCTCGAGTACGGCTTCGAAGAGGAGAACCTGCTGACCGACACGGCGCGTCAGATCTGGCTCTACTGGCGCGGTTCGCAGAGCGAGATCGACGACTATCTCGTGCCCAACACCGAGGAGTTCACGCCGCGCGCCAAGGAGATTATCGAGAACAACCCGAGCCTCTTCTACCCCGAGGAGCCTCGATCGGCGGGGACGATCAACTGTTGTGCGGTCGATGCCAACGGTGATTTGGCGGCTGTCACGACGACCAGCGGACTGTTCTTCAAGATCCCCGGACGGGTTGGCGACTCGCCCATTGTTGGCGCTGGACTGTACGTCGACAACGATGTCGGCGCCGCGGGCTCGACCGGCCGTGGGGAGGCGAACCTGCTCAATTTGACGTCGTTCCTCGTGGTCGAGGAGATGCGTCGCGGTCGATCACCGACCGAGGCGTGCCTAGCGGGGTGTCGGCGGATCGTCGAGAACAACATCGAGAAGCGGCTACAAAAACCGAACGGTGATCCGACGTTCAACGTCTCGTTCTACGCCGTCAACAAGGCTGGCGAGTACGGGTCGGCGTCGATCTACGGTCCGGGACGGTTCGCTGTTGCCGGGGCTGGCGGGGACGAACGGCACGAAGACCGCGCGTTTTTGCTGACGCGCTAAACGCTACGCAGGCCGTACCTGCGGCTGGTAAACACGAGCAGTACGAGCACTTCGAAAACCACAGCCGGTAGCGAGGCTTCGAAACCGTAGCTGCCACCCGTCAACCAGTCAGAGCCTGTCAGCGTGACTACGGCCATGGCCGCTTCGCCTTCCTTTCCCGATAGCTCAAGACCGAACAGCTGATACGCGGTCGCGTTCCAGCCGAAGTGGTAGCCGATTAAAAGCCACAAGGAACCAGAGCGCACGAGCAGCCAACCCATCAACACCCCGCCGATTGCCGTATAGGCGAGGCCCTCCCAGTTCGCTCCCGGGTTGCCGCTGTGCATAAGTCCGAATAACGCGCCCGTAATGATCACTGCCGCGACCGGGTTCAGGCCGATCGACAGCTGTCGCAAAAGGTAGCCGCGCAGGCCCAGCTCCTCCCAACCGGCCAGGAGGAAGAGCGTCAGGGCCATCGGCAGTAGGGCGTTGACAGCGCTCATCGGCGTCACGTCGCCCACCCCGATGTTGCCATAACCGCTGACGAGCGAGAGACCGACGAGCAAGCAAATCGGTAGCGCGCCAAGCAGGGTCCCCATCGCCGTCTCGGCCCAGGCGGTCCCCTCGAACGGTAGACCGATCGCGGCCGGACCCTGCATTTCGAATCGCCGCAACAGAAGCAGTATGATCCCGAGCGTAGCTCCGGCCGTCACCGCAGCAAAAACCAGGAACGGCCACGGACCGCCTTCCTTCATTCCCGGCAAACCGGCTGCACGCCAACCTGCGTTAATAGCGAAGAGGACAACAGCCAGCAGAGCGATGAACACCACGATCCGCCAGCCTGTGCGCCATTCGGCGCTGTTATTTCGAAGGATTGCGCTGAAGTGGATCACTTGTCGGTCACCAGTGTGTTGCCGCCGCGATTGACGGCGATATCCTCAGTTCCTAGCTGCCGACCTCGCGTAACGCTTCCACGACGGGTCTCCTCGCGGCGCGGCGGGCAGGTAGGAAACCGCCGATCACACCCATAACGAGCGCGAACACGATCCCGGCCACCAGCAATGTCGGCGTGACCCGAAACGCGAACGCCACCTCGCTGAACGAGTTCCAGTTCGTGGTGCTGGTCACGAGGCCGTTGATGGGGAGTGCGATCAGGCAGCCGATCAGACCGCCGAGCAGCGCGATCAACATCGACTCGACGACGAACGAGGCCATCACCGAGCGCGGCTTGAAACCGAGCGCGAGCAGCACGCCGATCTCGGGGGCCCGAGAATCGACCGCCGAGTACATCGTGTTGACCGCCCCGAACACCGCCCCGATCGCCATCACCCCAGCGATGAACACGGCCAGGAAACGAAGGATGTCACCCAGCAACGTTCCCTGGTTGGCGTAGAACTCGCGCTCGAGGTGCGCATCCACGGCGAGTCGGGGATCCGCCTCCAACGTTTCGGCAACGCCTTCAAACGCTGACGGGTCCTCCATCCGTAGGGCGACCGTCTGGAAGACTTGACCCCGGAACACGGGCATGAACAACTCGTTCTCCCCCCAGACCTCGGACTCGAACGAAGAGCCGCCGGCTTCGAAGTGCCCGACCACCTCCCAATCGCGACCGGCGAACCGAAGCGACTCTCCGATCTCGGTATTGGGGACCCGTGTGACCAGCGTCTCGCCAACGATGATCTCGCCGCTGCCGGGGCGGAACGTTCGACCTTCGGTGATACGAATCCCGGTGCGCACATCGAACGCCTCCGGGCTGACGCCGCGGATCACGACGTTGGCCATCCCGCCGCTGCGCCGCTCTAACCCGACCACGACAAAAGTCTCTGGACTGATCAGTGGCTTCCCGCTCGCATCCTTGGCGACAAACGGGAGCGCCGCGATGGCGTTGGCGACATCCCGGTTGATGCCGCTACTAAGCTCGGAGTCGGCACCCCGCCGCAGCACCAGGATGTTCTCCGTAGAACCGGTCTCGACGAGCGCGGCTTGGAAGCCGAGCGAGAGCGCCATCATTCCGATGAACACAGCCACGACGAGGGCCATGCCGAGCGCCGTCGTCAATGTCGCCGTCGGTCTCGCCCGAAGGCTCCGCAGGTTGTATAGAATCGGGATCTTCATGTTCGGTTCCGCACGCGGTCGCTCAAGCCACGCGCCGGAGCGCGTCGACCACTGAGAGTCGAGCCGCCTCACGGGCGGGCACGAATCCGCTGATCAAACCCAACACGACCGCGATCGCGAGACCCTGGAGCATCGTCGACGGCAAGACGGTGTAGCCGGGCAGGATGCTGCCCAGCATCTCGTTATTGGCGAGCATCACCGAGGCCGCGGCCAACCCGAGGACGCCACCTACGACGCTGATCGCCAGGGACTCGGCAACAACCAACCGCGACAACAGACCATCCCGGAACCCAAGCGTCTTGAGCACGGCCACCTCGTTGATTCGTTCGCGTGACGACATCATCATCGTGTTGGCGGCCACGAGGAGGATGGCGAAGAAGACGGCCGTCCCGATCGCGCGCACGAGGAACCCGACGTTCCCCCACATCGTGACAAAGCCAGCTTGAAACGCTTTCTCGGTCTCGGTTTGGGTGGGATCGCTCGAGTTCTCAAAGCTGCCATCGATCCGGGCCGCGACCTCCGTGGCCAGGTTGGGATCCGAAGGCCGAACGATAAACCAGCCTGGTGTGGCCGATTCGCCCGAGTTCTCGAACAAGTAATCGTAGTGGAAGTACATGTTCTCGTCGCCGAAGCTCGGGTTGTCGGGCTCGTAAACGCCCCGGATCACGAACTCCCAGTCGCCCGGGAAGATCGTCCCCTGAAGCACGATCGTCTGACCGAGTGACCACCCGAACCGCTCCATGAGTCCCTGACCCACGATGGTGCCGGATTTCTCGCCATTGAATGCGTCCAGCTGCGCTGGAGCGATCTGAATCTCGGGGTACATCGAAAAGAACGTCTCTTCGTCGACGGCGAACTGAGCGAAGTAGTTGCGTGAGTCGATGTACGTGCCGCCGAACCAGTTCGCCCACGAGACCGCCTCGACTCCGTCAACAGCCCGAAGCCGTTGTGTATACGCCTCGGGTAGCGGAAAGACGATCCCGGTCGCGTTGCGGGTAATCAACCGCGACTCGCTCCCGACCTCGCTGGTCGCATCCAGCGCCGTCAGCACCGACTGCAGTGCCGCAAACAGGAACAGCGCCACACCGACGCTGAGTACCGTGAGGATGCTGCGGCGTTTGTTACGCGTAAGGTTCTTCCACACGAGCCGTGCGTGCTTCATTGGTGCAACACACCTTTCTCGAGATACATCTTCCTGTGTGCCCGTTCGGCCGCGTGCTGATCGTGCGTGACCATCAGCACCGTCTTATTGAACTCCGAGTGCAATCGTTCCAGCAGGGTCAGAATCTCTTCTGCCGACGCTGCGTCGAGATCACCTGTCGGCTCGTCCGCTAGGATCATCACCGGATCGCTGACGATCGCGCGCGCGATCCCGACCCGCTGCTCCTGACCGCCCGATAGCTGTCTCGGGTAGTGCTCCATGCGATCCGACAGGTTGACGACGTTGAGCGCCACTTCGACGCGTTCTCTGCGTTCGTCCTTTGAGAGGTTGGTGAGCAACAACGGCAGCTCGACGTTTTGGAAGGCCGTCAATACCGGCAGCAGATTGTAGAACTGGAACACAAATCCGATGTGATTGGCGCGCCAGTCGGCCAACCGGTTGGGGCCAAGGCTCGTGATCTCTGAACCATCGATGGTGATCGTTCCTGAGTCCGGCTGGTCGAGTCCCGCCATCAGGTTGAGCAGCGTGCTCTTCCCGCTGCCGGAAGGGCCCATCAGGGACAGGTACTCACCGGCCTCGATATTGAGATCGACGTCCTCGAGCACCGAGATGATCTCGGCCTCGGTCTGATATCGTTTTGTTAGGTCGCGCAGTTCGACCAGCGCCATGCCCTTGCCTTTCTCGCGTGTAGAGATCAGTTACTCCGCCTCTGTTGCTCGAGCGCCATCCTCGAGCTCTCCATCGGCGCTCACAACCAACCGTTCACCGCCCGAGAGCCCCGAAAGAACCTCGCGCCGGCCGCCGGAAACCGGTCCGGCTTCGACGATTCGTCGCTCGAGCCGACCGTCGCGAACCAGCCATACGACCGCTTGGCCCGCGTCATCGCGCACCGCTTCCGACGGCACCGTGATGCGCGACGGTGCGGCGGTACCCGTCTCAGCCGCGCCAGCGGGCTCGCGAAACTCGACCCGAGCCGCCATCTCTGGCAACACCCGATCGTCGACATCGACAAACGCTACTTTCACTTCCACTGTGGCGCGCTGCCGATCGGCCGTCGGAACGATCTGCCGAATCTCACCCTCGTACGCGTCCCGAGGGTAGGCATCGAGCCGTATCTCGGCCGGTTGACCGTTCTCGAGCTGTGCGATGTAAGCCTCGTTGACGTCCACCTCGACTTCGAGCGTCTCGAGATCGGCCATCGTCACGACCGCGCCACGGGTCAACCCACTCCCCGTCGCGACCGGCGCGACGACCTCACCCAGCTCTGCGTCCTTGCGCAGAATCGTGCCATCGAACGGCGCTCGAATGTACGTGAAATCGAGGTTCGATTGTGCCAGCGCGAGAGCCGAGCGGTCGACCTCGATCTGCGCCTGCTGGAGCTCGACGCGCGCCTCGGCGCTGGATAGCTCGGCCGCGATGCGCTCGACCTCCTGCTCCGACGCCGCGTCCTTGGCACCCAGCTCTTCGACCCGCGCCAGATCTCGCCGCAGTTGATCGCGCACCGCGATCGCATCGATGAGCCCTGCCCGCGAGCGCTGAACGTTGGCCCGCTCCTGCGAGACAGCGGCCTTGAAGTCGCTGTTCTCGAGTCGCGCGATGATCTCGCCCTTCTTGAGTACGGTGCCGACATCGACCGGAAGCGAATCGAGGCGGCCAGTGATGCGCGAGGAGACCGAAGCCTGTGTGCGAGCGACGACGTAGCCATTGGCGGTGATGCCCGTGGACGAGCCCGCTCCGCCGCCGGACACCTGCGCCAGTGCGGTGGTCACTTCGACGCCACCCCGGCTTCGGGTCCACAGAAAAGCGGTGCCTAACAGCGCCAGCACGATCACCACCGCGGTGATCGTGCGCACTCGCTTGCTCGACCTGGACCCCGAACCGCGAGCGGTTCCGCGGTCCAGGGTCAACTTGGATAGATCAGAGGATCCGGCTTCAACCATCTATCGCTTCCAACGCTATGGGATTCCGATGCAGCGCGATCGCGGTCAGCAAGAGTCCGGTGGATACCCCAGCCGACATCAAGCAGTACCGACACCAGGCGTCGATCACCGCTGCTTGGAGGTAAACCAGAAACGCCGACATCGTCACCGCAATGGCGGTGATGGCGACAAAAGCGACGCTAAGAGTCCGGCTCCAACCCAACGGCGGAGTCCACACGATGAGATTCACGACGACGTAGTAGAGGAGACCCACAACCGCGAGGGGCACCCCGGCGACGGTCGCGTATTCACTGGTGGTCACGATATCGCACCCCCCGCCCGGTCCACACGCCAGTGAGGCCGCCCCGTAGTGGGTCGCTGTCAGATACGCGGCATCGAGGAAGCCCACAAAGGCCAGCGCCCGAGCGATCCAGAGAATCCCGATCATGTCGTTGAAACTACTCGGCGGACCGCCAACCATCCGCCGGCCGGCGCATCCATAGCACCACGCACCCCACGATGACCGCGAGCGTGGTGGCCAATCCGCCCTCGATGCCGAAATCACCGCCGGTAAGGAGTGCCGGGCCGTGGAGCGACAGCGGTTGCCAACCGCCATCGAGTGACTGACCCGTCACGGTGAGTCCGAGCACCGGTCCCAACAGGAAGTTCCAGGCGAAATGTGCGGCGATCGGTAACCACAGGTTGCGGGTCACGAGGTACGCCAACCCGAATAGAACGCCGGCCAAAAGCAGATTGACGACCGGCAGGATCGCACCCTCGGTGAGCGCACCACCGTGCAGGGCGACGAAAAAGATCGACGACCACAGGAGCGCCTTCCACCAGCCGAACTTGTCTTCGATCGTCTGCAGAACGTAACCGCGCACGGTGACCTCTTGGGTCACCGCATTGGCCAACAGCGCGATCCCGAGAATCAGCACTGGAGACCCAAGTGAGCCGCTATCGCCTGACGCCCCAAGCCACCCTCCCGCCCACACCAGCAACAGCGCCAGCCCAAGCATCGCGCCGCCGAGCAGCAACCCGAGCCCGGTCTCGCTGAACAGTTGTCTGGTTTTAAAGCCCACGCTTCGAAACGGGCGGTGGTCGACGAATCGCAACATCAGCCACAGCGCTACCAGCAGCGTCAATGCGCTCGCCGTCTCGGCGTACAGTCGATCGAGCGACGTGATCGACTCTTGGCTCGACCCAAACCCGCCACGCAACACGAAGAACGGCGCGAGCAGCACACCCCAAACGATGAGCAACGCAAGGATGCGGAGCGCAATCGCGCCGACCGCTTTGATCGTGGCAGTTAGGTGGCTAGTTATCCGGAACCGGGAAAGGGATCGGCGGGGGTGTGTCTTGGCACCCTTCCGGCGGTAGCGGCAACGTGCACAGCGCGTCGCCAGGATTCGTCGGAGCACCCGGTCCCGTCGGCCCGAACAGCGGCCCGTCTTCGGTGCCCAACGGGTTGGGGTCGCCCAATCCGCTGCAAGCCACCAGCGATACCGTGGCGATCAGGATGCAGGTGCGGATTGAAGAGATCATCTCCATCCAGTTTATCCGCCCGTCTGAAATGGGGCAAATCCCCTCTTGCCACTTCTCGATTTTCGGTTTATTTTCGGTATTCTTGCGGGACAGATCGCTATAAACAGATAGGAATAGTTATGTGATAGACGAGGCGGAGTGGCGCATCGAACCGTTGGCAGGACGGTTGGTGGAGATCTCGGGGTCGGCCCCCACGGCGACGCTGACCGCCGCCGCATCGCTCATCCTGGAAGCTCAGCGCCGGGGTGAGCTGGCGGCTTGGGTCGGGGCCCGCGATTCGATCTTCTTCCCCCCCGATTTCGCGGCCTCCGGGATCGACTTGAACGGGCTGCCGGTGATCCGCGCGCCGGACGACAAGAGAGCCTGGCGAGCCACCGACGCGTTGCTTCGATCGGGTGGGTTCGCGGTCGTCGTTATCGATCTCGGGTACCGAGCCGACCTGCCGCTCGCCGTTCAAACCCGTCTCGCCGGGCTCGCGCGAAAGCACCACACAGTGCTCCTTTGCATCACCCGAAAGGGGCGTCAGGTGCCTTCGCTGGGGTCGTTGGTTTCGATCCGTGCCGAAGTCGGAAAACGACGCGCCGACTTCGACCGTTTTGCGTGCCAGTTACGCGTCGTAAAAGACAAGCGCCAGGGACCGGGCTGGGGACATAGCGAGGTGTGTCGTGGACCGGATGGCTTGTGTTGATGTTCCGGCGCTGCCACTCCAGATCTTGCTCCGCCGTCACTCCGATTGGGGATCGCTGCCGGTCGCGACCGTCGATCGGGACAAACCGCTGGGCATCATTCAATGCGTGAACGAACGCGCCCGGCGAATGCGAATCTTGCCTGGGATGCGCTATGCCACTGGGCTGTCACTATCGCGTGACCTTCGAGCCGGAGTCGTAGCCGATACCGAAATCGCTGAGTACGTCGGCCGGCTGACGCGCTGGCTGTGGCGATTCAGCCCCCGGATCGAACCGTCGTCGAGGGAGCCGGGTGTCTTCTGGGTCGACGCCTCTGGCCTGTGCCCGCTGTACGCTTCGCTTCAGGAGTGGGCGTTGGAAGTTCGAGACAATCTGCGACAGGCGGGGTTCGAAGCGGTCGTCGGGATCGGGTTCTCGCGCTTTGGTAGCTACGCCGCGGCGCGATCAAGCACCGGCATCATCGTCTTCAGAGACACCGATCACGAGCACAAATACCTGCGTGCCGTTCCTATCGACCGTCTCGGTTTCGACCCCGACCTGCGGGACAAGCTCTTCAAGCTCGGCATCCGAACATTGGGCGGCTTCGTCGATCTCCCAGCGGCTGGCATCCGCAAACGGTTCGGTCCCGAAGCCCATGCACTCCACGAGATGGCGCGTGGCAGCGGATGGGCTCCGCTCGAGCCCGAGCCGTACCGGGCACCAGTCACCAGAACGATGCTGCTCGAATACCCCGAGACAAACATCGACCGATTGATCGCCAACCTCGAGCCTCGACTGCAATCGATTCTGACAACGCTCGCATCAAAGAGTGCGGCTTTGGCCTCGCTCCGGATCGCCCTGTCGCTCGATGACGGCAGTGCGCATTACGAAAAACTGTCACCCGCGGCACCGACGCTCGACCTCGACCAGCTGCTCACCTTGATCCGCTTGCGACTGGAAACGCTGGTGCTGTCGGCAGGCGTGACCGAGCTCGAGATCAAGGGTGTGGGCTCCCCAGCAGCGCAGCGCCAACTCGAGCTCTTTCGCGAAAAACCGCGCCGAACCCTGGAGGCGGTTAAACGGGCCTTCGCCAAGATCCGCGCCGAGCTGGGCAACGATGCGGTGGTGCGCGCCCACCTGCACGATGGGCATCTCCCGGAGGCGCGCTTCGGGTGGGAGCCGCTCGACGAACTCACTCTCCCCGAGCCGACCGAGGTCACCCATCGCCCGCTGGTGCGACGGCTGTACTCGCCACCCATCCAGTTGCCACCGCGCGCGCGCCATGAACCGGACGGATGGTTGATCGCGCGGTTCGCCGACGGACCGGTCGTAGAGGTAATCGGCCCGCACATCGTATCGGGAGGATGGTGGACGCGAGACACCTCACGCGCCTATCACTACGTCCGCACGCGAAGCGGTCGCTGGCTTTGGATCTATAACGATCGAAAACGCCGGCGCTGGTTTTTACACGGCGAAGTCGAATGACCGCGATGGCGAGCTCGTACGTCCCACTCTGGTGCAAGAGCAACTACTCGTTTCTCGAGGGCGCGAGTCACCCCGACGAGCTGATCGAAGAGGCCCATCGATTCGGACTGCGTGCATTGGCGTTGACCGATCGTGACGGGGTGTACGGGATGGTGCGAGCGCACGTCAAGGCCCGGGAGCTGGGGCTGCAGCTGATCGTTGGCTCCGAGGTCACCCTGTTCGACGGTTCGACGGTGGTTTTGCTGGCGATGAACCGCGGCGGCTACGCCAACCTATGTCGGTTGATCTCCAAGGGGCGGCTTCGCTCCCCGAAAGGGTCGAGCCAGGTCCGCTGGGATGAGATCTGCACGCACGCCGAGGGTCTGATCGCGCTCTGGGGCGGCGCGCGAAGCTTGCTCCTGGGCGTGCCCTACCCCGATGCGGTCGCCAACGATCTGCGGGACGCTTTTGGCGATCGGTTGTACGCGCTTCTCTCACGGCATCGGGAGGCCGAAGACGCCCGCGCGGAGCGCCACCTCCGCGCGCGCGCCGAGCGCTATGACATCCCCACGCTGGCCGGCATGGAGGTGCTGTACCACACCCCCGCCCGGAGTCAGCTCCACGATGTGCTGACTTGCATCCGACACGGAGTCACGCTGGCAACGGCGGGGCGGCTCATCAATTCGAACAGCGAGCACGCACTCCGCACGGCCTATGATTTCGCGATCCTCTACAGCGATGACCCGAGCTCCGTTCTGCGCACCGAAGAGGTCGCGGAGCGGTGTCGTTTTTCGTTAGCCGAGATCCGCTATCGATACCCATCCGAAAGACTCCCCGATGGAACGACGTCGTCCGAGTGGCTGCGGACCCTCGTCTTCGATGGCGCCAGCGAACGATACCCGGCAGGCGTTCCCGACAGAGTTTCTCAACAGCTCGAAAAGGAGCTCGCCGTCATTCGTGACCTCGAGTACGACGGTTACTTCCTCACGATGTGGGAGGTCGTGAGATACTGCCGGCAGAAGAACATCCTATGTCAGGGACGCGGCTCAGCTGCCAACTCGGCGGTTTGCTACTGCCTGGGAATCACCGCCATTGATCCGGTGCGTATGGGGCTTCTCTTCGAGCGCTTCATATCGAAGGAGCGCGCTGAGCCACCCGACATCGATCTCGATATCGAGCATGATCGCCGCGAAGAGGTGATTCAGCACGTCTATGGGAAGTACGGTCGGAGCCACGCCGCGATGGTGGCCAACTTCATCCGCTACCGATCCCGCTCGGCGGTGCGCGAAGTAGGCAAAGTCCTGGGGCTTCAGGAAACCGCCGTCGATCGGTTTGCGCGGTTGCTATCCCACTACGAGTCGGCGACACCCGAAACGTTTGTCGAGGCCGGCTTCAACCCCGACAACCGACTGCACCAACTCCTGCTCCGATTGACCACCGAGATCCAGGACTTTCCGCGTCACCTCTCGATCCACCCAGGGGGGTTTTTGCTCGGTCACGCACCGGTAAACGAACTCGTGCCGATCGAAAACGCCACCATGCCGGATCGTACGGTGATCCAATGGGACAAGAACGACCTCGAGGACCTAGAACTCTTCAAGGTCGACCTGCTGGGCCTCGGAGCGTTGAACGTCGTTCATCGTTCGTTCGATCTCATCGAGCACCACTGCGGAAAGACGTTCACCCTGGTGACCATCCCACCTCAGGACGAACCGACTTTCGAGACGATCCGCAAAGGTGACACGGTCGGGGTTTTTCAGATCGAGAGTCGCGCTCAGATGGCGATGTTGCCGCGCATGAAGCCACGGCACTATTACGACTTGGTCATCGAGATCAGCATCGTCCGTCCCGGCCCGATCACCGGTGGCATGGTCCACCCCTACCTGCGGCGGCGAAACGGTGAGGAGCCGGTCACGTATCCACATCCATCGCTGGAGCCGATCCTAAAGAAAACGCTCGGGATCCCGCTCTTCCAAGAGCAGGTGATGCAGCTGGCGGTGGTGGCCGCTGACTATACGCCGGGCGAGGCCGATCAGCTGCGGCGTGACATGGCGGCGTGGCGAAGATCGGGTCGGATCGAGCGGCATAGAGAGCGGCTCATCTCGCGCATGATCCGCAAGGGCATTCAGGAGGAGTTCGCCGAGCGAGTGTTCAAGCAGATCCGAGGCTTTGGCGATTACGGTTTCCCCGAAAGCCACGCCGCCAGCTTCGCGCTGATCGGCTACGCCACCGCATGGCTAAAGGAGCACTACCCGGCGTCGTTTCTCTGCGCGCTGTTGAATGCCCAACCGATGGGCTTCTACAGCCCGGCTACCCTGATCGAAGACGCCAAGCGCCACGGTGTCGCGATCGGCCCGGTGGACGTTCATCGTAGCGATTGGGACTGCACGCTCGAGCCGGCCGAAGAGAGCGGCGAAGGGTTTCTCGTTCGCATGGGCTTGCGGTACGTAAAGGGGCTCCAAGAAGTCGACGGCCAACGGATCGTCGCGATGCGACAAGAGCGCGAGTTCCGATCACTCGACGATTTCGCCATCCGAACCCGGCTCGACGATGCTATGCTCGCCCGACTCGCCGAGTGTGGTGCGCTCGAGGGCTTTGAGGAGGAGCGACGCGACACACTGTGGGACGTGTTCGGCCTCGACCGAGACGAGGACGCGGGGCTCGACCTCGAGCTCGCCGAGCCCGAAGCGACGTTCCAAAACTTGAACGAGCTCGAGACGATCGGTTGGGATTACGACTTCACCTCTCACAGTCCGCGCGGGCATCCTCTCGCCCCGCTGCGGGAAGAGCTCACCCGAAAGCGACTCCCCGATTCAGAGACGGTTCGCGGCATGAAAGACGGCGACCACGTCCGTTACGCCGGACTCGTCATCTGTCGTCAGCGTCCCGGAACAGCCAAAGGCGTGGTCTTCATGACGCTCGAGGACGAAGCCGGTTTCGTGAACGTCGTGATCTGGGAGCGGGTGTTTCAGAAGTACCGCCTGTTGGCAAAGACGGCTTCGTTTCTGGGAGTGACGGGTAAGCTCCAGGTTCAGTCAGGCGTCGTGCATCTGGTAGCCGAGAAGCTGTGGGCACCCCGGGTGCGCCTGAAGCCCAGCAAGACAAAGAGCCGCAACTTCCACTGACAGAACAAATCGCATTACTTACGGAGCAGGTCTCACTCAAGCGCCTGGGCGGTGGCCTTTTCCAGGTTCATGGCCCAACCTTCCTCCCAAGCTGCAGCGAACGCCTCTTCGCCAAGTCGTTCCCGCACCTCATAGACCGAACGGTCGAGTAATGAGGGATCAGCGGCGTACAAAACAGAACCCACCGCTTGCCGCATCGCGTCTGACGCGGCAAACAGACGTGCTGCTCGTTCGGGTCGACTCTCGCGGTAAGCCTGACCCACCCCCATCAAACAGTATGAGATGATCCACTTGTTGTGCGTGACGGTCCCCAGTCGGAGCCCTTCGCGGTAGCACTTCAACGCCTGATCCACATCGCCTGTCTCGATCGCGACCTGCCCCAGATTGAAGTACGCGATCTCGTCGTCCACGATATCGTCGGCCTCAACCAGCACCTGTTCGTACATCTCGCGAGCCAACTCGAAGTTGCCCTGTAACCGCGCGGTCTCCCCCATGTTGTTCAGCGCGACCGCGGCGGTGTGGGAATCGCCGACCTCGCGGGCCATTGCGAGGGCTTCCTGGTTGCGGGCGACCGATTCCGCGTAGTCGCCATCATCTTGTGCAGCCAGGGCGAGAATCGTCAGCGCGCGGGCGACGCCACCCTTGTCGTCCGCTTCACGAGCGATCGAGAGGCACTCCGTACCGGCCGAGCGAGAACGCTCGAGGTCACCTCGAACACGAGACAGATAGCCCAGGCCGGTGAGCGCGGTCACCTGCGTTTCAATCGGGGCGTTCCCGCCACAGCTGAGCGCCCGTTCCAGCGCATCGATGCCATCGGTCAAGTAGCCGTGCCACAGCCAGAAGCGGTACAGCGCACCTGCCAACTCGAGCCCTGGCTCACACTCTCCAGGCGTTGTCTCGCTCCACTCCAGCGCCGCCCGGAAGTTGCCGTGCTCAGCCTCGAGCCGTTCCAGCCAGACCGCTTTGTCTTTGCCTACCAGCTCCGGATTCGTTCGCTTTGCCAGCGCCAGGAACCACGCGCGATGACGGCGGCACAGGGTGTCCAGCTCGCCCGAATCCGTCAGTCGTTCCCGGCAGTATTCGCGAACCGTTTCGAGAAGCCGGTACCGCGCTTCTCCACCGCGGTCCTCAACGACGACGAGCGATTTGTCCACGAGCTGTGAAAGCAGATCCAGGACCTCACCCTGATCGAGGTTCTCATCGTCAACCGCGACGACATGTTCCGCCGCCTCGAGCGTCCAACCACCGACAAAAATCGACAATCGCCGCAGCACCACCCGCTCCGTTTCAGACAGGAGCTGATAGCTCCAATCGAGCACCCCGCTCAGCGCCTGGTGGCGTTCCAAGACCGTTCTACCCCCGCTCGTCAGGAGACGAAAACGGTCGTCGAGCCGCTCTTCGATTTGCTGGATCGGCAGCACCTTGACTCGGGCAGCCGCGAGCTCGATCGCGAGCGGCATCCCATCCAGCCGATGACACACGTGCGCCACCGACTTCACGTTGTCGCTTGTGAGCTCAAAACTCGACTGGATGAGCTGCGCTCGATCGACGAACAGTCGCACCGCTTCGTAACCAGCGAGCTTGTCGATTCCGTCACCGGTCGCGAGCTCTTCCGATGTCGGCATCAGAAAAGGCGGGACGAGCCATGTCGTCTCTCCGTAAACCCTCAGGGTCTCACGACTCGTCGCTAGTATCGTCACCTCGGGGCACGATCGAAGCACCGTTTCCGCGAGCTTGGCGCAGGAGTCGACCACATGCTCGCAGTTATCGAGAATCAACAAAACGTTCCGTTTCTCCAGGTGTGACAGCAGCAGGTCGGTCGCGCTTCGACCCGGATGCTCCCGGAGCCCGAGAGTCTGGGCTACTGTCTGTGACACCCGTGCCGGGTCAGTCAGTGAAGCGAGCTGGACGTACCACACACCAGCCCGGTATCGCTCCAGCACTTCGGCGGCCACCTGCAACGCGAGCCGGGTCTTCCCGCAACCGCCAGGACCGGTCAGCGTCAACAAGCGTGAGCTGCCTAGCAGTCCCGTGATCTCTTCGATGACCTGCTCGCGACCGATAAAGCTCGTTAATTGCAAGGGCAGGTTGTGCGGCAAGGCATCGAGCGATGACAACGGCGGAAACTCCGAAGGCAGCTCGGGATGTACGAGCTGAAAAACGCGCGTCGGGTGTTGGAGGTCTTTCAGCCTGTGCTGTCCCAGGTCGCGCAATGAGACACGCGCGGGGAGGTTGTAACGTACCAGGTCGTGGACCGTATCGGAGACCAGCGTCTGCCCCCCGTGGCCCAACGCCAGAAGCCGCGCCACCCGACTCAGGGCCGGACCGAAGTAGTCCCCCTGACGCTCATCCGCCATGCCAGCGTGCAACGCCATCCGCACTCGAATCGAATCGCTCGAGTCACGAAGCAGATCGAGTTGTGCGTGAAGCGCGGCGTTCAGTGCCGCAGGGGCCGTATCAAACGCGGAGCATAGCGCATCCCCGATCGTCTTAAAGATGTACCCACCCTCATCGGCGATCGCCGAGCGCACGATTTTGTCGTGATGTTGGATCGCACCCCGCATCCGCTCGGTGTCCTCTTCCCAGAGCCGGGTGCTGTCCTCGATGTCGGTAAACAGAAGCGTAACCGTGCCGGTCGGCCGGCCGGGCGAGGTAGTCACCGCTTCGCTGGTCGAGGTCTGGGGACCAGCCATTTGAGGAAACCTCCTACGAGCCTAGAGAGCGAACGACACCGACCAGGCGACACCGCCCTCTCTCGACGCCACACCTAGACGCAATGCTTGAAGCGATACCGGCTCCCACCGCTCACCCGGGAGCGCTGCCCCAAATAGCGCCCCGATCCCACCACCGATTCCGGCCATCACGACCGATACGAGCACGACCTCGCCTGCCGAGCAGTCGTAATAAACCCACCACTCGTCCTGATCAGCACACGCCAAGCCAACCGCGAGACCGAAGGCGCCACCGATCGGCGCGCCCCACTTGAGGCCCCGCACCGCTCCCTCGCCGGCATCGCGCGATCGCCGCCGGTCAAAGCTCGTCAGTCGATCGATGGGAACCGTCCTGACCTCGTTCGTCAGTGCCGAACGATAGGCTAGGCTATCGGCGCTGAGGTTCATAAAGGTTCCTGATATCGCAGTATCGTCAGTGCTCTGCTCGGCCAGCGTGAACCGAATCCGTGTTCCCGAGTCGAGCACTGTGCTCTCCTGGCCAAGCGTGGTGCTCGTTACGATCAATCCTAGAATCAATGCCCCGAATACTCGCTGCATAGCTCAATCCTCCGTACACGTGGCGAGACTCGTCACGCGCGCGATCATACCTCTGAATGGATACACGTCTCCCTCCGATCCCAGCATACGGGGAACGAGTGGGGCCGTCTGTGGGGAAAAACCTGATCTCGTGGAAAGCTAGCTGCGGGCGGGAACCCGCGATCGGCTAAAGATCAGGCACGAATAAGATGTCGTCGATCGCGCCCGACAGATTGAATGTCACGACGATCTTCGCGACACCCGATGTCGGACCGAGGTTGATTGGCGGAGTGATCGTGCTGTCGCCAGTCGGAGTCACGGGAATCCCAAGCGTGATCGGGGTGTCGTCGGGGCCGAAGAGGTCGATCGTGGTTCCGTCTGAGTCGATATCGAGGAGTCGCAGCGATATCAACGTGATCGTGCCCCGTGGTCCAACGTCCGAGAAGTCGAGCGTAGGTCCCAACGCGTCGGAACGGCATGCCGTGATAGCGAATGAGGCGAGCAGCGCGGCTACAAGGGTGCC
>CAMYLR010000003.1:0-174000 GCA_947259315.1 uncultured Gemmatimonadales bacterium
CCGGAGAAGGAGCTACAACAGGCGAAGAATCTCGCCAAAGCAGCAAAACAGGCCGGTGTCAAGCACGTCGTCTGGTCGACGCTCGAGGACACTCGCAACTGGATGTCTCTCGACGATGATCGGATGCCGACCCTGATGGAGAAGTACAAGGTTCCCCACTTCGATGCCAAGGGCGAAGCCGACCAGGAGTTCAAGGAGGCTGGAGTCCCGACGACAAACCTGTTGACGTCATTCTATTGGGACAATTTCATCCATTTCGGGATGGGACCAACCCCGGGCCCTGATGGAGAGCTCGCGATAGTGTTCCCGATGAATGGCGCCAAGCTGCCCGGGATCGCTGCCGAGGACATCGGCAAGTGCGCTCTTGGAATCTTCAAACGCGGTGACGAAATGATCGGCGAGACGATCGGTATCGCGGGTGAGCACCTGACTGGTGATGAGATAGCGACCAAGATGAGTGATGTCCTGGGTAAGAAGATCGTCTACAACTCGGTGTCACCTGAAGTCTATCGCGGGTTCGATTTCGACGGCGCTGACGACCTCGGCAACATGTTCCAGTTCAAGCGCGACTTCAATGCCGACTTTGTCGGTGCACGCGATCTGTCGCTGGCACGTGAGCTGAACCCAGAGCTAATGGACTTTGACACTTGGCTCGCCGCTAACGCGGATCGAATCCCGGTCGGTTGATGGCCGACCCGTTCTATGTTTCGAACGTTGTAGTCAGCAAGGTGGAAGGGGTCCATCGTCGTGCCGAGCTCCCCGCTGAGGGCCGGTTCGACATGGGCGTCCACGGAGCGATCAAGGCACACTACAAGCTCGACACGCCGGATCTGCCGTTGCCGGTCGACTACGTGGTCGCGTCCGCTGTTGGTTGAATGCTGGGAACGTTGAATGGCGCACTGGAGGTGCGCGGGATTCAGCTCGATGCCGACTCGATCGAGGCCACCGGCCGGGGGACAAACGAGATCGTCGACAAGCTGCCGGTGCTGACGTCGATACACATCACGTATCGGCTCCGGATCCCCTCTGGGAGCCGGGAGACGGTCGATCGAGCGCTCGAGCGGCACCAATCGAAGTGTCCGACGGCGGCCACGCTCGCCAACTCGGTAGCGATCACCTGGGAAGCAGACATCGAGGAGGTCGCGGACTAGGTTCGCCGGATGGTCGCCGCCCCGCACGACACGAACCAGGCTCGGAAGTTGAGCAGGCTCCGAGCGCGCCAACCGGTAAGATCCACGTTTCGCGAGTTCGTCCACCTCGAAGCGTCCGGCGGCGTCGTCCTGCTGTTCTGCACGATCGCCGCGTTCGCATGGGCCAACTCCCCCTTCCGAGAGAGCTACTTCGCGCTCTGGCACACACCGATCACGATCGAGTTCGGGTCGTACGTCATCGAGGAGTCGCTGCTGCATTGGATCAACGACGCCCTGATGGCGATTTTTTTCTTTGTCGTTGGTCTCGAGATCAAGCGCGAGATCCTGGCCGGCGAACTAGCTGAACCTCGCAAGGCCGCGCTGCCGATCGCGGCGGCGATCGGGGGTATGGTCGTTCCGGCGGCGATCTACGCGGTGTTGAACGCCGGTGGCGAGGGGGCCCGGGGGTGGGGGATCCCGATGGCCACCGACATCGCGTTTGCGCTCGCGGTGCTGACGGTGCTCGGAAGCAGAGTGCCGACCTCGCTCAAGGTGTTCTTGACCGCGCTGGCGATCGTCGACGACCTCGGGGCGATCCTCGTCATCGCGATCTTCTACGCCCACGGAGTGAGCTGGAACTGGTTGGGGATCGCCGCTGTTTTCTTGCTCCTGTGCGTGTTCGCCAACAAGGTCCATGTCCGACACCCGGTGCCGTACGCGCTGCTCGGCTTGGTCGTGTGGTTCGCGTTCTTGCAGTCCGGCGTGCACGCGACGGTGGCCGGCGTGTTGGTGGCGATGACGATCCCGGTTCGTCGGGCGATCGACAGCCAGCAGTTTCTCGATCGCACAAGGGGGCTTCTGCGTGACTTCGAGGAGGCATCGGCGTTCAAGTCGGCGCTCTTGGTGAACAGCGGACAGCAGGAAGCACTGCGTGCGCTTGAAGAGGCGTGCGAAAACGTGGAAACGCCGCTCCAGCGGCTGGAGAACACCCACCATGGGTGGGTCGTCTTCGGCGTTCTTCCGCTGTTTGCACTGGCGAACGCAGGGGTGACGATCGAGGAGAGCCTGCCGAGCTTGCTCGGCAGTCCCGTGGCGCTGGGCGTTGTTTTGGGTCTGGTCGTCGGAAAGCAGGTCGGCGTCACACTTTTCGCTTGGCTTAGTGTCCGGTTTGGGTTAGCGGCGATGCCGGAGGAGCTGAGCTGGGGCCAGGTCTACGGGGTGGCGTGGCTGGCGGGTATCGGTTTCACGATGTCGCTGTTTGTTGGAACGCTCGCTTTTGGCGAAGGCGAGCTTCTGAAGACCGCCAAACTGGCGATCCTGGTCGCGTCGGTCGCGTCGGGTTTGGTGGGTTACCTCATTTTGCGCCGGTTGTTCGCGGCCAAACCTGAGTTGGCACAAAAGTGACGAACTCACGTTGGTCGCTGGAGGGTCGCCGTGCCTTGATCACCGGCGGCACGATGGGGATCGGGTTGGCGATCGCCCGCGAGTTTGTCGACCTGGGGGCGCACGTCGCTCTGGTCGCCAGAGACGAGGAGCGGCTGAAGCAGCGAGTCGATGAGCTCGCAGAACGAGCACAAGTCGAGGTGCACGGAGTGGCTCTCGACTTGAGCCAAGCGGAGGCTCCAGAGCGATCAAGAGCATGGCTCAGCGATCGATGGGACGGCCTCGACGTCCTGGTCAACAACGTCGGAACCAACATCCGAAAACCCGCGCTGAGTTACAATCTCGACGAGTATCGATTACTGCTGGACGCGAATCTCACCAGTTGCTTCGAGCTCAGCCGGCAGTGCCATCCGCTGTTGCGTGCGGGGACCAAACCGGCGGTTGTCAACATCGCGTCGGTCGCGGGAATGACGCACATGCGGACGGGCGCACCCTATGCGATGAGCAAAGCCGCGATAATCCAGCTGACGCGGAATCTCGCCTGCGAGTGGGCGGCCGACGGGATCCGCGTCAACTGCATCGCACCCTGGTACATCGACACGCCGCTTGCCAAGACCGTCCTGCAAGACCCCGATTACCTCGACGAGGTGCTGCAGCGCACACCGCTTGGCCGCATCGGTCAACCGGAGGAAGTGGCCGCCGCGGCCGCGTTCCTGGCTATGGGGGCGGCTTCGTACATCACCGGGCAATGCGTGGCCGTCGACGGCGGCTTCATGCAGTACGGGTTCTAGAACCCGCTCCACAGCGCTCTACCCCAGTAGGCGATTCTCCCACAACGGTGTCCGCCAGGCACTGACATCGTTCCACGCGTATCCCTGACTGACCTGCCCAGGGGAGGTCGTCTATCATCATTATGGACGCAAGGCCGAGGAGGCGGCGTGCAACAGACGGCTACGTTGACGAGCCCCTCGATACGGGGCCAAACGCTCGGTCACATATACCGACAGTACTTCGGTTGGTTTGTGGCCGTGGCGGCGGTCGTCCACGTGTTGGTGATCCTGTTCGCGGTCGTTCCGTCGATGGACCGCGGATTCGCCGCCAGCGGTGACGAGATCGCGGTCATCGACATCCCGCCGGAAACAAAGATCCCGCCGCCGCCCGAAGAGCTGGCTCGACCGGCCACGCCGGTGATCGCCACCGAGCTCATCGAGGAAGAGATCACGATCGCCGAGACCGAGATCGTCGAGGACGCACCGGTCATACAAACGGCTCCGATGCCGGTCGCGCCAGAGGTCTCGGAGACGTCGTTTGTCTTTACGCCTTATACGGTAAAGCCAAAGTGCCTGACCGGGTGCACGCCCAAAGAGCTGCTGAGCTTCTACCCGCCGTTGTCGAAGAAGGCAGGTATCTCATGCGACGTGAAAGTCGGGCTTCGCATCGATCTGTCAGGGAGGGTGACAAACACGATGATTCTCGATTCCAGCGGCCACCCACCGTGTGATCAGGCCGTGCAAAGGTGGGCCATGAGCACGTCTTGGTCGGTGGCTTACAATCGAGACCAACCGGTCGTTGTCTGGATCGCTCAACCGATCAACATCACCGCCAAGCAACCTTGATCTACTCGGCCGGGTACTGAGACCTCGGCTCGCCGGTCAACTCCAGCACCCACAACCCACTCGACATGTCGGAAACGAAGATCTTCCCTTTGTGGAGCTGGGCCCCGAACGCAAACGCTCGGTTCTCCTTGTAGGCGTCGCTGCTAGCGTCGGTCACGTACAGTGCGACCTCGCGACCTTGATCGTAGAGGTTGCCACGCGTGTCACCAGTCACGTCGACGACCCGAACACCACCCTGGTAATACGCGCTGTAGAGCTGGCCATCCTCAACCCAATGGTTGTGAGCACCTGATTCGGGCACCTCGTAGCGCGAAATCTCGCGCGGGTTCTCGAGGTCGGAAATGTCGACGATGTGGATGTAGCCGCGGGGCTCGATCGGCTGGGTTATGTCAAACACCGCCGGGAACACTTCGTCACCGACGTAAGCGCGATTCCCGTCCACGTATACGCTATGTGTCCCGCGTGGTCCGCCGCCGCCCGGTCCGTAGATCGCCGGGGCATCGTACTTGAGTTGCCCGACGAACACCGGGTTGTCGGGGCTGCCGCCCTTGCCTGCGCCGCCGACGTCGAGAATGATCAAGCCGTCCTGCCAGTAGGCGAGATACGCTATGCCGTCCTCGACGTAGAGATCGTGCAGATAGCGGCCCGGCGTGTCGGTGTGCCACTCGGCGACTTCACGCGGGTTCTCAGGATCGCTGACGTTGATGATGTGGAGCGCGCCATCGCCATCGTGCGTGGCGAAAATGTGATCGCCGTCGAAGAACGTGTTGTGAACGCCGCCCGGTACCGTCTCGGTGTACTCTGATACGATGGTTGGGTGGGCCGGGTCGGAGAGATCGAGAATCGCGATGCCGTTGGCGCGATTGGCCGCACCCTCGCGGCTAAAGACACCGAGCGTCGCATCTTCGTTGACCTTGACGTCGAGCACGTAGCGGGCGTCGGTCGTGATGCTGTCGGTCATTACGGGTCGTGCTGGATCGGTGACATCGAAGACCAGGACCGCGTTCGACTCGGCCGTTCCGAGGTACGCGTAATCGCGTCCGTCGAGGCCAGTGAAAACCCGCAGATCTCCTGTAAGGCGATCGGCGACTGCACCGCGGCCCACGACCTTGAGATCGCGGCGAACCGAGCGCGGTTCGACGGTGACTACGTGTTCAGCCGTCTTGGTCCCAAGCACCGCTTCGATGAGATAGGTGCCCGGTTCATCGGCCACGAGCACGCCCTGGCCGTCGATCCACGCCCCGCCGGGTGATACGAACCAGCGTGGGTAGGTTGCCTCGCCACCGATCGAGAAGCGCCCGACCTGACCGGTCCGAAGCTGCTCTGGCCCGCTGATGGCGATCGCACCCGAAGGTGCTGGTGTCACTTGGATCGTGAGGCTCGCCTGGGCGCCCGCGCCCGCTGCCGCCTCGGTCTCGAGCGCAGCCGAAGCCGAGCGATGGCTGGCGCTCACCGTGACCTGGCCCGGTGAGTGGGTAACCAGGTTGCCGAGCGGATCGATCGTTGCCACCGACGGATCGCTGGTCGACCAGACGAAGTCGCTGACGTCGGCGGCCAAATCGTCGCCGGAACGTGTGCGCGCGGTTGCGGTCAGCGGGACCACGCCCCCGGCAGCGACCGTTGCCGGCAGCGGACCGATGTCGACCGACGTCGCCGCAGCCGGCGTCACGACGACATTGACGCGAGCGATCGCCCGCGACCCAGCTCGGAAGACGAGCTGGCCCTCGCTCGGTGGACCGCTGGCGAACCGTGTGTTGTCGATCATCTGTCCCAAGCCCATGCTGGTCACGAAGCCCTGTACTTGTGCGTCCGGGATGACGTTGCCGGACCCGTCGTAGGCGGTAATCGAGAATGAGACGGTATCGCCCGAGGCAACGGAAACGGTGGTCGGTTGGACCTCGATCCGGGCGACTTCCTGGGCGATTGACGGTGAAACGAGCGCCAAGATTGGCAAAGTGGCGATCAACGAGCGCATCATTCAGGGCCTCCGCGAGTCATGTTCTGCGCAGCAGGGATTGTGAAAGCGGGCATAACCTATGCGTCTGTTACGGTAACGACGAGCACCACCACGCTCGTGCTCAACCGATCGCTGGGGAGTAGCTCAACTGGCAGAGCGCCGCGCTGTTAACGCGGTGGTTGCAGGTTCGAATCCTGCCTCCCCAGCCAGCTAGCGGCGATCGACCCACTTCACCGCGGTGGGTGCCTCATAGTGCTCGATTCTCTCGAGTAAAACCCCAGGGTCGGTCTCAACGATCAGCATCGTGCGGTGTTCAGCGCCTATGAAGCGGTGGTCGACGGCGTGATCGAGGAAAGCGACCAGCGGATCGTAGTAGCCATCGACGTTGAGTATCGCGCACGGCTTGGCGTGGTAACCGAGTTGGGCCAACGTCCACACCTCGGCGAGTTCCTCGAGCGTCCCGAGGCCGCCCGGCAGGGCCACAAAGGCGTCCGAGATGTCGATGATGTGCGCCTTGCGCGTATGCATCGTATCGACGACGCGAAGATCGGTCACTCCGGCGTGGCCCAATTCCAGGTCCGCCAACGCCTCGGGGATGACGCCCACGACCTCGCCGCCACCGTCGAGTGCGGCGTCGGCTAACGCCCCCATGAGCCCGACGTCGCCACCACCATACACCAACCCCATGCCGCGGTCGGCGATGAGCCGACCCATCGCCTCGGCCGCCGCTCTATAAGAGTCGCGACGGCCGCAGCTCGAGCCACAAAAGACGCTAATCCACTTCATCGAGCGGCGATGGACGATTCGACGCTATGAGATCGGCCGGTCTCCGGTCGGGACCCATTTGTGGATCCACAGGCCAGAGTTGAAATCGGCGGAGAAGATCTTGTCGTCGTAGTACATCGCACCCCAATTCATCGGTGCGTTCGGGACGCGCACGTTCTCTCTCGCGCCGGTTAAGAAAAAGTCGATCTCGCGACCTTGCTCGTAGAGATCGCCACGTAGCTCGCCCGAAACATCGAGCGCACGGAGCCCCGCGTTGTAGTAGCCGATGTAAAGCGTCTCCTGATCATCCTCGATCCACAAGTTGTGCGCACCGGCTTCGGGCACTTCGTACTTGGCGACCTCGACCGGGTTCTCGAGATCGGTGACGTCGAAGACGTGAACGTACCCACTCGGCTGGAACACCGACTCCGGGTCCCAATCAGGTGGGAAGATCTCGTCGCCGGTGAAGACGTAGTTCTTCCATCGCCAAGCGACGTGAGTGTTGCCCTGCGGGTAGTAGACCCGCGATACGAACACCGGTTCGGTGGGCGTGCCGCCCTTGCCGGCGCCGCCCAGATCGAGGATCACGAGTCCGTCATCCCAGTACGATAGATACGCGATCCCGTCCTTGATGAAGATGTCGTGCAACACACGGTTCGGGTTTTCGAGTCCCCAGCGACCGACCTCGCGTGGGTTGTTGCGATCCGAAACATCGATGATGTGCATGTCCCGCGTACCGCCGTGAGTGGCGTAGACGAGGTCACCGACGATGAAGACGTTGTGAACACCACCGGATACGGTTTCCGTGTACTCGCTGATGATCGTCGGGTGCAGGGGATCGGCGAGATCGAGGATTACGATCCCGTTGCGGCGGCTGGCCGCTCCCTCGCGGGTTATGACCGCAAAGCCCGCATCGGCGTTCACCTTGACGTCGTTAACACGCCTCGCGTCGACGACGATCGAGTCAGACAAAACCGGGTTCGATGGATCGGTGACGTCGTACACGCGCATCTTGGTATCGTGGAAGCTGCCCACGTAGGCGGCGTTCTTGTACAACCACAGGTCCCCGGTGTGGGCCGCGGCCAGCGCACCATGACCGACCAACTCGAGCTTGCGATCGAACTCGCGCTTGTCCACGAGAAGCGTGATGAGCGCGGTCGAACCGGCGAACTCAGCGGCAACGGTGTACTCGCCCGGTTCCTCGGCGACAAACGCGGCCCCCTCAGTCACCTGACCGCCTTTGCCCCCAATAACCGTGTAGCGCGGGTACGAGCCGCTAGGCAGGGGCTGACCGTCGAGCGTCGGTAACAATCGGTACACATCACCCGTGCGAAGCGCACCTAATCGGGCGGCGAGCCCCAGATCGCCCGCAGGTGCTTCCGAGACGGCGATTCGCTGGGAAGCCGAGACACCACCGGTCTGCGCAGTGATCACCGCAGTGCCAGGCTCCAGGGCCACGAGATATCCGCTCATCACATCGGCAACGGTCTGGTCGCTCGAACTCCAGCTGATATCGGAGCTCCATACTCGATGTCCCAATCGATCGTGCACTTTCGCGTGTAGTGGCATCCACGAGGTCTCCACGATCGCCGTCGTCGGCATCGTCAGCTCGATCGAAGCCGGTGGCAAGGGCCGGACGGCGACCGGGATGGTGGTGTGTTTGTCGCCGACCATTACGCCGATCTCTCGTTCGCCGACCGCGTAGGCGATAAACGTCCCGGTGGCGTCGATCGTCCCCACCTCGTACGACGTAAACCACTGCATCGGTGCCTCGAGGACGTTACCGTCGTTATCGTAGGCGGTCGCGATCATACGCACGGTATCGCCAACCGATGCCTCGACCGAGCTCGGCTGGATCTCGACCCGAGCCACGTCCTGAGCTTTCAGTGGCCCAGACCATGCAGAGAGAATCAATAGAAACGCGAGGTTTTTTCTGAACACGACGACCTCCGGTCAATCGATAGGAATGGAAACAAGCGCTGATGCGGAACCAAGATTCTAGAGCGGTAGTCCCCGGAACGCCAAGAACGATCAGCTATCGGACATGGCTGCTCGCCTATGCGGCGGTCTCGGCGGCGCTGCTGGCACCGCTGTACATCTATCGAGCCAGCATGCTCATCCGCGGCGCCTTCATCGAGTCGGTACCGGCGTTAATTCTCATCGTTGCCCTCCTGTTGTCGCTCGGCGTCGCGATAACCCTGCGGCGCACGGGGCAACGCTGCATGCCGTGGTTGTTGCTGGCGTTGCTTTGTCTGGTACTGGCTGGTGAAGAGGCGAGTTGGGGACGTGAGGCGGTGATGGGAAGAGTGCTGATCCCGGCCGACGACAAGTGGGACCTTCACAACTGGTTGGTACACCATGTCGGAGCCCGGTTGACGGTCGTCGATTGGACCTCACGGGTGGGGATCGTGGTCGCGTCGATCGTCGGACTGGTGGCCACAGCCGCCGTCTTGCTAGCTGTGCTCAGGGCGATTCAGGAAGGTAAGGTCGGGCTACCCGTGGGGTTTTTGCTGATCGCGGCGGGGTGGGCGCTGCTCGCGATGACGGTTGACTTTCTCGATCTCGCCCTGGCTCACTTTCTCAATATCGTCGGGATCTACAAGTGGGCGATCGAGGAGTCCGCGGAGATTATGACGGTGACCGCGATCGCGTTTGTGCCGCTGGTACGGGGTTGGCAACTCTGGCGCGACCGCTAGGTTGCGCGCGCCCTGAGATCTCTCAGCACGTAGGGGAGAATGCCTCCGTGCCGGTAGTAGTCGAGCTCGACCGGGGTGTCGATCCTGGCTACCGCCTCGAACGTCTTGCGATCACCGTTCGAATCGGCGACGACCTCGAGCTTCGCGCCCGGGGATAGATCCGAGACACCACGGATGGTGAAAGCTTCTTCGCCTGTGAGGCCGACCGTCTCTGCGTTCTCGCCGGCCACGAACTGAAGCGGCAAAACGCCCATGCCGATCAGATTGCTGCGGTGGATGCGCTCGTACGAGTCGGCGATGACGGCGCGGATGCCGAGCATGAGTGTCCCCTTGGCGGCCCAGTCACGCGACGACCCCGACCCGTACTCCTTGCCGGCGATCGCGATCAGTGGAACGGTCTCGGACGCGTACCGAATCGCCGCCTCGTAGATCGTCATCTCCTCACCGCTCGGTTGGTGACGCGTCCAGCCGCCCTCCGTGCCCGGTGCGAGCCGGTTGCGGAGCCGGATGTTGGCGAACGTCCCCCGCACCATGACCTCATGGTTGCCACGCCGAGAGCCGTAGGAGTTGAACTCACGCGGCTCGACACCCTGCGCGATCAACCATTGCCCGGCGGGTGACTCGACCGGGATCGATCCCGCTGGCGAAATGTGGTCGGTCGTCACCGAATCCCCGAGCAGCGCCAATACCCGTGCGTTTTCGATGTCGCGGGGTGGGGTGGGCACAACGGGTATATCGCTTAGAAACGTCGGTCGCCGGATGTAGGTCGATTCGTCGGTCCACGCGAACCGATCGCCTTCCGGGATCTCCAGCTGGTGCCAACGCTCATCGCCCTCGAAAACCTGACCGTACTTGGCGCGGAACTGTTCGGTTTTGACGGCAGCGCGAACGGTTTCGGTGATCTCACGTTGACTGGGCCATATGTCGCGCAAGTACACGTCGTTGCCTTCACGATCATGACCCAGTGGCTCGGACGTCAGGTCGACGTCCATCCGTCCGGCGAGGGCATAGGCCACGACAAGCGGCGGCGAGGCCAGGTAGTTGGCCTTCGTGTCAGGGTTGATCCGGCCCTCGAAGTTGCGGTTGCCCGACAGCACCGAGCACGCGACAAGGTCGTGTTCATGGATCGCGTCGCTGACCGGTTGGGCCAATGGGCCGCTGTTCCCGATGCACGTCGTGCATCCGTACCCGACGAGGTGGAAACCCAACGCTTCGAGATCATCCATGAGCCCGGCTTCCTTCAAGTACTCGGTGACGACCATCGACCCCGGAGCAAGGCTCGTCTTGACCCACGGTTGGGTTGCTAACCCGCGGGCGACCGCGTTCCGGGCCAGCAACCCCGCACCGATCATGACCGACGGGTTCGATGTATTTGTACAGCTCGTGATCGCGGCGATCACGACCGACCCATGGTGGAGATCGGACGATGCCGTTTTGTCGCTGTTACGTCGGTCCACGTCAAACAGCTCGCTGAGGTCGAGATCGAACGTCGTCTTGGCGCTGGACAGTGCGATCCGTCGTTGGGGCAGTTTAGGCCCGGCCAGTGACGGCTCGATGGTGGCTAGATCGAGCTCGAGCGTGTCGGAATACTCGGCTTCGACCGCGTCGGCTGTATGAAACAGGCCCTGCTCCTTGGCATACGCTTCGACCAGCGCAACGCGCTCCTCGTCCCGTCCGGTAAAGCGCAGGTACTCGAGCGTTTCTTGGTCGATCGGGAAGATCGCGCACGTCGCCCCGTATTCGGGAGACATGTTGCCGATCGTCGCCCGGTCGGCCAGCGACAGCGAGCCGATCCCCTGGCCGTAGAACTCGACGAACTTTCCGACTACGCCGCGCTCGCGGAGCATCTCGGTAACGCGCAGCACGAGATCGGTGGCGGTCGCTCCCTCGGGAAGTGTGCCGTGGAGCTTGAAGCCGACGACCTGCGGGATCAGCATCGCGATCGGCTGGCCGAGCATCGCCGCCTCGGCCTCGATTCCACCGACGCCCCAGCCCAGGACCCCGAGCCCGTTGATCATCGTCGTGTGGCTGTCGGTGCCGACCAGCGTGTCGGGATAGGCGCACCGCTCACCGTCGATCTCGTTATCGAAGACGACCTGACCTAGGTACTCGAGGTTCACCTGATGAACGATGCCGGTATCAGGCGGCACGACGCGAAACCCGTCGAAAGCGGTCTGCCCCCAACGCAAAAACGCGTAACGCTCGCGGTTCCGCTCGTACTCGCGCTCGGCGTTGATGAGAAATGCTGCTTCTCGGCCGTAGGCGTCGACCTGGACCGAGTGGTCGATCACGAGATCGGCTGGGACCTGGGGGTTGATCGCCGCCGGATCACCGCCCATCTCCGCCATCGCGTCACGCATCGCCCCGAGATCGACCAATGCGGGCACGCCGGTGAAGTCCTGGAGCAGCACACGGGCTGGGGTGAACATGATCTCGCGCGATGGCTCAGCAGCAGCATCCCAGCGCGCCAGCGCCTCGATATCGCCGGGATCGATCGCATGCCCGTCCTCGTGACGGAGCAGGTTCTCGAGCAGGATCTTGAGTGCGTACGGCAAGCGAGAGATATCGAGTCCCCGCTCGGCCAAAGCCGGCAGGCTCCAGATCGAGTACGCATCGCCGTGAACGGAGAGGCTTTTGCGGGTGCCGAATGAGTCGTTCACAGGGCGGAAGATAGCATCTCTCGAAAGCGCTGCGAGCGGTGTTAGCTCGGCCGTCGTGCGGCTCGGTAACGGCGGATCAAAGCATTGGTCGAGCTGTCGTGGCCGAGCGTCGGATCGTTCGGGTCGTCGATCTCGGCGGCGATGCTCTTGGCCAACACCTTGCCCAGCTCGACACCCCACTGGTCGAACGAGTTGATGCGCCAAACCGAGCCTTGCACAAAGACCTTGTGCTCGTAGAGCGCGATCAACGCGCCCAGCGTAGCGGGGGAGAGCCGCGTGCCGAGGATCACGTTGGTGGGCCGGTTGCCGGGGAAGGTGCGATGCGGGACCAGGGATTGTGGTACGCCCTCGGCGGCGACTTCGTCAGCTGTTTTGCCGAACGCCAGCGCTTCAGCCTGGGCCAATAGGTTGGCGATCAAGAGGTCGTGGTGTCGACCGCTCGGGTGCAACGGCTTGAGAAAGCCGATCAGATCACAGGGCACGAGCTTTGTGCCCTGGTGGATCAGCTGGTAGAACGCGTGTTGTCCGTCGGTTCCGGGCTCGCCCCAGACGATCGGCCCGGTCTGATAGTCGACCCGCGCGCTGTCGCGGTCGACGCGCTTGCCGTTGCTTTCCATGTCGAGCTGTTGCAGGTAAGCCGGCAGCCGGGCCAAGTACGTGTCGTAGGGCAGCACGGCGTATGATTCAGCGCCGAAGAAGTTGTTGTACCAGATGCCCAGCAATCCAAGTAGAACAGGCAGGTTACAGTCGAGCGGGGCGCTCCGGAAGTGGTCGTCCATGGCCCGGAAGCCAGCCAGGAACTGGGCAAATCCGTCTGGCCCGATGGCGATCATGAGCGACAATCCGATCGCCGAGTCGATCGAGTAGCGTCCACCGACCCAATCCCAGAACCCAAACATATTGTTGGTGTCGATTCCAAACCGGCGCACCTCGTCAGCGTTGGTCGAAAGAGCCACGAAGTGACGCGCCACGGCGTCTCGATCGCCGAGCGCGTCGAGGATCCACGCTCGCGCTGTCTTAGCGTTGGTGAGCGTCTCGAGCGTGGTGAAGCTCTTCGATGCGACGATGAACAGCGTCTCGGCTGGGTGGAGGTCGCGCACGCTCTCGGCGAAGTCGGTGGCGTCGACGTTGGAGACGAATCGATGCGTGAGATCACGGTCGCTATAGTGCCGTAACGCGTCGTAGGCCATGACTGGGCCCAGGCTCGAGCCGCCGATCCCGATGTTGACGATGTTTCGGATCGGTTTTCCGGTGTGACCGAGCCATGCTCGATCCCGGATCTGTTTGGCGAACGCAGCCATATGATCGAGTGCGGCGTGGACTTTTGGGACCACGTTCTCGCCGTCGACGACGATAGACGCGTCGCGAGGCGCGCGGAGCGCGACGTGAAGGACGGCTCGGTCCTCGGTCGTGTTGATCCGCTCGCCACGGAACATCGCGCTGATTCGTTCCGTCAGTGCTGCCGAATCGGCGAGCTCGAGGAGCAGCTGCAGGGTTTCCCGGGTGACGCGGTTCTTGGAGTAGTCGAGGTACAGGCCCGCGGCTTCGCAGGCCAGCTCATCACCGCGGGCCGGATCTTCGGCAAACAACGCTCGCAAGTGGAGCTGCTCGATCTGGCTCAGGTGGGTTTCGAGGGCGCGCCACTCCGGGAGTCGCGTCAGAGACGTTGTGTTCTTGTTCATAGCAGCCTCAACGATATCGACCCCGTCGTTGCGGTGTCCACGAGGGTTTCTAGTTTGCGATCCGTGCGCTCACGCTATTCCACACTCTTGGTGATGATGCTCCTGCTGGTCGGTGACCGAACCGCGGAGGCCCAGCATAGACCGCTCCTGACCGAAGACCCGCAGGTGATTCGTCCCGGTCAGGTGCTGGTTGAGACGGGCTTCACCTACGAGCATGAGGCCAAGTTCCCAATTTCGGGCCTGGAAGGCGACCTCTTCGCGATCCCGTATTTCGGTTTCAGTGTGGGTCTCGGGTCGATCGCCGAGTTCCAAACCGACGCAGGGTTTAACCTCATGTTTGTCGACTCGGCGACGGAGGCGCCGTTGTCAGATGATGTCGACTTCACCGGTGACACGACGACCGATATCCGAGATCCGGTGATCGCGACCAAGATCCTGCTGCAGCATGAAACTCGCCGCGCGCCGGCGATCGGTTTTCGCGTCGCCACGCGACTGCCTTCGGCTAGCAACGAAAGTGGGCTCGGGAACGACACGATCGATTGGTTCCTCACCCTGCTGGCGGGGAAGACCCTCGGGCGCACGCGGATCGTGGCGAACTTCGGTGCGGCGGTGCTCTCGATCCCGACTCAGCCGGCCCGCCAAAACGACGTCATTACGGTCGCCCTCTCCATCACTCAGCGGGCTACCCCCACCATCGATATCGTGGCCGAGGCGGGTGGGCGCCTCGACGTCAAAGGCCAGACACCGCTCGGCACGGAGGAACGAGGGGAGCTCCGGATCGGGGCCCGTTATCGAGCCGATCCGATGCGCTTTGACGCGGGCACGATAATCGGACTCGGTGCCGACGACCCGGAGTTCGGTCTGACGTTTGGCGTGACCTACACGTTTGACGCGTTCGACCCCAAGAAATAGGGCTCAGCGCAGCGCGATCTCCTCCTCTTCGGGCAGGTCTAGCTTCATGATCCACAGCCCGGAGTTGGTGTCGATCGCGTACACATGCCCTTTGTGCCACATCGCGCCCCACACATTGGTCCTGTTGACCTGGTTTGGATCGTACGCTTTCTCCGGATCGCTGGTCTCGGTCATGAAGTAGTCGATCTCGCGACCTTGCCGGTAGAGATCGCCGCGCAACGGTCCGCCGGAGAGATCGATCGCTCGCAGGCCGCGCTGGTAGTAGCCCACGTACAGGATGTCTTCGTGTACCCAGAAGTTGTGGACGCCGCCCTCGGGTACCTCGTACTTACCGACCTCGCGTGGGTTGAACGGGTCCGTGACGTCGATCACGTGCATGAATCCGCGCGGGTCGCGCGGCGCGTCCGGGCTGTAGCGGCTGGGGAAAATCTCGTCGCCCAGGAAGACGTAGTTCTTCCATGGCCACGCTACGTGGGTGTTCCCGCTCGGGTAGTTGATGCGGCTCACGAACTGCGGTTTCGTTGGCGTGCCGCCGGCAATCCCCTTACCGATGTCGATGATAACCAGCCCGTCGTCCCAATACGATAGGTACCCCAACCCATCCTTGATCCAGATGTCGTGCAGCGCTTTGCGCTTTGTATCGAGCCCCCAGCGTCCAACTTGCTTGGGATTCACGGGGTCGGAGATGTCGAGGATGTGTACGTCACGCGTTCCGTCGTTGATCGCGTAGACCAGATCGCCGACCAAGTAGGTGTTGTGGATGCCGCCCGTCAGCCCGTCGAAGAAATGAGTCAGGATTTCGGGATGCGCGGGGTCGGTGATGTCGAGCGTTACGATGCCGTTCCTGCGGGTCGGATCGTTCTCGAGCGTGATGACCGCGACTGAAGCATCGGCGTTGACTTTGACATCGTTCACGCGGCGTCCAGAAACGACCACCGAGTCGGTGAAGACGGGGTTCGCCGGATCGGTGACGTCGTAAGCGCGCATCTGCGCGCCAAACGACCCGAAGTACGCGTAGTCGCGTCCGTCCTGACCCTCGAACACCCACAGGTCGGCGGTGCGAGTCGGCGAGGCGACGTGGCCGACCTTGAGCCAGCCGCCTTTGAGAGCGCGAGGTTCGACCTCGATCGTCGTGACGGCATTCCGGTCGCCCAACGTTGCGGCGACTTGGTATGTCCCGGGCTGATCGGCGACGAAGTAGTTGTCGGCCTCGACGGCAGCGCCGTTCGGGCTTACCCACCAGCGGGGGTGTGTGATTTCGCTGTTGCCGGCGGTCAGCGTCACTTTGACCGCTTCGCCGGTGCGGACGTGCGAGCGTTCAGCCTCGAGCGCCAGTGGCCCGTCGACCGGTTTGGTCACGGCGACCTCGAGGGCGCGGGTCGTGTTTCCGGCCTTGGCGATCAGCGTAGCGGTGCCGGGCTGTACAAGGGTCAACGTGTGTCCGGTGGTTTGGACCACGCTGGGATCGCTCGACTCGAGCGCGACCGGGTGGGTCCACAGCTCGTTGCCGGTCGCGTCGACGGCGACCGCGTCTACGCTGACGACCGAGCCGGCTGGCAGCGGAAACTCGGGGGCGGTCATGCGGATCTCCGCCGGGTCGCCAGGATCGACGATAACGACGATCCGATCGATCAGCCGCTGGCCTTCGGCGTCGGTGGCATCTTCTGCCGCCGCGCCAGCGACCGTCTCACCCACGTTGACGGCCTCGATGTTTCCGCGTTGGTCGATGCGGGTGTTCTCCCAACCGGCAAACCAGCCCACTATTGGTGGCGCAACCGGGTTTCCGTCACTATCGAACGCCGCTAGCTCTAATACCGCCCGCTCGCCGACCCTCAAGCGCAGCGTATCCGGGGAGATCTCGATCCGGGCGAGGGTGGCCTCCTGGGCGGCGATCGACGGGACTAGCCCGAGTGAGAACAGGGCGGTGAGGACGAAACGGCGGCCCATGCGGCACTCCTTGCTTGAATTGAACGACGTCGAAGATCAGTTGATTGGGGCCATCAATATCGTCGGATGGCGATCAGACGTCATGCGCTCTGCGGGACGGTGTTGCGCGACCGAGTAGCTTCTTGGCCATGCCCACCGAGAAGCTGACGTTTCCAGGCGCACTTTCGGCGCAGCTCGCCGCGCGACTCGAACACCCGACCGGCGAACCGACCGCATACGCCTTGTTCGCGCACTGCTTTACGTGCTCCAAGGATCTCCGTGCGGTGCGAGAGATCAGCCGCGCGTTGTGCGATGAAGGGCTGGCGGTGTTGCGATTCGATTTTACCGGTTTGGGCGAGAGCGAGGGAGAGTTTGCCGACTCCGACTTTTCATCCAACGTCGACGATCTCGTGGCTGCCGCGAACTACTTGCGGCGTGAGCACCAAGCGCCAGGGCTCCTGATCGGCCACAGTCTCGGCGGCGCCGCGGTGCTTCTGGCGGCGGCCAAGATTCCGGAAGCCAAGGCGGTCGCGACGATCGGCGCACCAAGCGACACCAAGCACCTGCGGGCGTCCTTGATTCGAGGAGCGCCCGAGTTGGCGTCGACAGACGAGGCCGAGATCGAGCTCGAGGGCCGGAAGTTCACCATCAAGCGGCGGTTCCTCGACGACCTCGATGCTCAGGACGTGGAACAGCTATTGAATGGACTCAGGGTCCCGTTGTTGGTGCTCCATTCACCGACCGATGAGACGGTCCCGATCGAGCACGCCCGGAGAATCTACGACGCGGCCCAACACCCCAAGAGCTTCGTTTCACTGGACAGCGCCGATCACCTGCTGAGTGAAGCTCGTGACGCTCGGTTTGTGGCCGGGCTGCTCGCGGCATGGTCAGCGCGTTACCTGGTCGCCAAGGTCGCAGATCAACGTACCGGTGGTGTTCCCATGGGAACGGTTGAGGTGCGGGGTGGGCGTTCGGGGTACGCGGTCGAGATCGAGACCACATCGCATCGGCTCGCGGCCGACGAGCCGCTAGACCTGGGTGGCTCGGATACGGGTCCCAACCCGTACGAGCTCCTGCTATCGGCGCTTGGCGCTTGCATGACTATTACCGCCCGTCTGTACGCGGATCGCAAAGGTTGGCCGCTGACGGCAACGATCGCCCGTCTTGCACACGATCGGATGCATGCGGAGGATTGCGCAGATTGCGAGACCAAAGAGGGTCTGGTCGACAGAATCGCAGTCGACATCGAGTTTCAGGGGCCGCTGTCGGATGGCCAGCGTCAGCGGTTGCGGGAGATCGCCGGTCGGTGCCCGGTTCATCGCACGCTGACATCTGAAATTGTGATCGCAGAATGAACCAAGGGGGGCTCGAATCTCTGAACAGCAACTAGCCGATTCACTGATCGTCGTTTTCGACTGCGACGCAACGCTGTCGGCGGTCGAAGGCATCGATTGGTTGGCCGAACGCAATGGTGTGGGCGCCGAGGTGGTAGGTCTCACGGCTGGCGCGGTCGCCGGTAACGTCGCCCTCGAAGAGGTGTACGCCGAACGACTGCGCCGAGTTGATCCGACCCCGGCCGACCTGACGGCGTTGGCCGAAGCGTACGCCGAGAATGTGATCGAGGACGCCGCGGAAGTGATCGCGGCGCTGCAGGCGTGTGGGTATCCGGTTTGGGTCGTGAGCGGAGGACTGGCGGATGCGGTGGTGCCGTTCGCCGTCTGGCTCGGTGTGGACGCAGACCGAGTGGTCGCGGTGCCGGTGCGGTGGGACGCGGACGATCGGTGGGCGGAGACCGCCGCCAACCCGTTAGCGCATGCGGGAGGAAAATCCAGGGTTATAGCCCGGATCAGGGCCGGAGAACCGGCGGTTCTCGTTGGCGACGGAGCAACCGACGCCGAGGCTCGTTCCGAGGTTCGGTGTCTGATCGGCTATGGTGGCGTCAAATCTCAGCCCGCGGTCCGGATCGTAGCCGATGGGTGGATCAACTGTCGCAGCTTGGCGCCAGTCGTGCCGATGATCGTCGGACGGGCGGGTCACCCCAAGTTGGAGAGCAGCGGTCATGCTGAAGTATGGGCGCGCGGTCTGACGTGGATCGAGGCCGGCGACGCCACCGGTGGTTGCCCGCGCCCTTCGGTCGGTCGATAATCGGCCCTATGGCAACCCGGCCCGCTCGCCTCTTTCTGCCCGGACCTACCGAAGTGCACGCCGATATCTTGGCCGCACAGGCGGAGCGTCTGATCGGTCATCGCGGTCCCGAGATATCCGCATTGCTGGAATCGATCCAACCGCGATTACAGAAGGTCTTTCAAACGAGCAATAACGTGTACATCTCGACCTCGTCGGCGACCGGTTTGTTTGAAGCCGCGGCCCGCAGTTCGATCGACCGCCGCGCGCTGTGTTGTGTGAACGGGGCGTTCAGCGCTCGCTGGGCGGAGGTGGTTGAGGCCAATGGAAAGCCGTACGACGTAGTCGAGGTCGAGTGGGGCGAGGCGATCACCCCGGACCTCGTTGCCGATGCTCTCGATCGGGCCGCCTACGATGCCGTCACAGTCGTTCATAACGAGACTTCGACCGGGGTCACCAACCCGGTTGGCGACATCGCCGAGACGGTGCGCGATAAGGCACCGGACGCGCTCGTTCTTGTCGACACAGTGTCTTCGATGGGCGGTATCGACGTGCCAGTCGATGGTTGGAACCTCGATGTGTGCCTGACCGGTGGTCAGAAGTGTTTGGCGCTCCCCCCGGGCCTATCGTTTGCGGCCGTTTCGGATCGCGCCCACACGCGCGCTACCACGATTCCCGGTCGGGGTTGGTACTTCGACTGGCTCGTCTTCCAGCGGTATCTCGAGAAATGGCAGACCCCCACGACGCCCGCGATCACATTGCTCTACGCGCTCGACCGCCAGCTCGATCGGATTCTGGATGAAGGTCTCGCGGCCCGGTTCGATCGGCACGCCGTGATGGCCGATCATGTGCGCCAATGGTCGCTCGAGCGGTTCGACATTCTGGCACCTGAACCTTACCGATCCGACACCGTCACCGCGGTCGTCAACAAGCGTTCGATTGACGTGGAAGCGATGAACCGATACTTGACCGAGCACGTGGACATGATCGTGTCAAACGGATACGCGAAACTTCGGGACCGGACGTTTCGGATCGGCCACATGGGCGACCACACCGTGCCGGAGGTCGAGACCTTGACCGCTGCGATCGATGCCTTTCTCGAGACTTGAGCCAACACAAATTCCGCATTCTCGTAGCTGACCCGCTCTCGGAAGCGGGTCTTGAACAGCTGGAGTCGGCGGTTGACGCCGAGGTGGCTGCCAAAGCCCCGATAGACCGTAATGCGATGCTCGAGGTCCTCCCCGAGTGTCAAGCGATGATCGTTCGCAGCTCGACCCAGGTCGATGCCGAGGTGATCGATCGAGGACAGGAGCTTCGCGTCGTCGGTCGCGCCGGCGTCGGTCTCGATAACGTCGATATCGACCATGCCAGTCGCCGCGGCGTGCTCGTCATGAACACGCCAGGCGCTAACGCGACTGCTACCGCCGAGCACACGTTTGCGCTCCTGCTGGCGTTGTGCCGCAAAGTCCCGATAGCCAACGCGAACGTGCAAAGCGGGGGATGGGATCGCGGCCGGTATACCGGCACCCAGCTTGCCGGCAAGACGATTGGAGTCGTTGGGTTGGGTCGGGTTGGTCGACTGGTCGCACAACGCGCGCATGCTTTCGGGATGCACGTGCTGGGATACGATCCGTATCTGGCGATCGATGCGGCGCAGGAGCTAAACGTCGAGCTGCTCGAGTTGGATGAGCTGCTGCCCAAGTCGGACTTCGTCTCGCTGCACGCGCCACTCACGCCCGAAACGCAAGGCTTGCTTGGCGCACCCGAGTTGGCGCGGGTGAAGCATGGCGCGCGGTTGATCAATTGCGCACGGGGTGAGCTGATCGATGAAAATGCTCTCGCCGCCGCGCTCGACAGTGGCCGGCTAGCCGGCGCTGCGATCGACGTCTTTGTCAGCGAGCCACCGGTGGGAAGCCCGCTGCTCGGTCGCGACGACGTCGTCTTGACACCGCATCTCGGCGCGGCGACCGAGGAAGCCCAGCGCGACGTTTCGGTTCAGATCGTCGACCAGGTTTTGGCCGCGCTCCGCGACGAAGAGTACCCCAACGCGGTCAACCTGCCGTTCGTCGACACTGGTGGATGGAGCGAGCTCCGGCCGTGGCTCGATCTAGCCGAGCGTTTGGGACGACTCGTCGGCAAGCTGGCCGATGGTCGCCTGCAGCGGGTCGAGGTCGAAGCCCGGGGGAGCGAGGTCGCGCCCCACGCCCAGCCGCTCTCGACAGCCCTCCTCAAGGGGCTGCTGACGCCCATATCTGCGGGGCCGGTCAACTACATCAACGCCACCCATCTGGCTGCCGATAGGGGGATCGAGGTCACTCGCAGTCGTCGCACCTCGGCCGCCGAGTACAGCAACCTTCTCGGGTGCCGGGTGGAGACGGATGTCGGCGAACGATCGGTAGCCGGAACGTTGTTTCACTCTCACCCGCGCGCGGTCGAAATCGACGGGTACCATTTGGATGCGCCGCCGGTGGGGATGGTCTTGTTGGTTTGGAATCGTGACGTCCCGGGCGTCGTTGGGGAGGTCGGCACACTCCTCGGGCAAGCGAAGGTCAACATCGCCGAGTGGCGTCTGGGTCGCACCGCTCCGGGCGAGACCGCGCTGGCGTTTATCAACCTCGACAGCCCGGCATCAATTAGTACACTGGAAGCGCTTTCGGCGATCGAAGGGGTTCAAGCGGTCACTCAGCTCGACTTCCCCGCCTGACTCAAAAGGAGCACCGCCATGTCCGAATCCGAGTTTTATCTCGCGCAAGCCAACATCGGTCGTATGCGCGGACCGATCGATAGCCCGGTAATGGCAGGGTTCGTGGCGCAACTCGATTACATCAACTCGGTGGCCGATCACAGTCCGGGGTTCGTTTGGCGGCTGCAGACCGACGAGGGTGATGCCACGGCGGTACAGGTCTTCGATGACGACACACTGCTGTTCAACATGTCGGTCTGGGAGACGATCGAAGATCTGCACAGCTACGTCTACCGCAGCGACCACCGGGTTCCGTTGCGGGACCGAAAGAAATGGTTCGAACGGTTCGAGAAGCCCTTCATCGTGTTGTGGTGGGTGCCGCGGGGACACACCCCGAGTGTTCGCGAAGCGGAGCAAAAGTTCGAGTCGCTGTGGTCGCGGGGTCCATCTCCGGAGGCGTTTACTTTCAAGTCGAGTTTCCCGCCTCCAGGGTCGGTCGAAGACGACTCGAGCGCTGTGAGTAGGGAAGAATGTGGGTCATCGGCATGAGCGCGCGCTGGTTGTTCGTCGCGCTGCTGATCGGGACCCCGGTTTTGGCCCAGGAGCCGGAAGGTGTCTCCCCGTATGTGGGGTTGGAAGCGCGCGAGATCAAGGCGCTCGGGCCGGACGAGATCGCGGCCTACGAGAATGGTGATGGAATGCGGTTCGCGCTAGCCGCGGAGCTCAATCACTACCCAGGTCCCAAGCACGTCATCGAGCTGTCTGGCGATCTCGAGCTCTCGGTAGAGCAGAAGACGCGGGTGGAACAGATTTTTGAAGCGATGCGCAAGAACGCGCGTGATCTGGGTGCCGAGATCATCACCGCTGAACGAGAGTTGGATGCGGCATTTGCGAGCGGGACGATCGATGAAGCCGAGCTACAGCGCCAAACCGTAATGATCGCCGAACTCCAGGGCCGGCTCCGCGCTACCCACTTGGCTGCTCATCTGACCACCCGCGCCGTTCTGACGCCGCAGCAGATCGAGCGTTACGATGAGTTACGGGGCTACGCGGGAGAGCACGATCCTGCGCACCATCATTCCTCGCACTAGGAGCTTCGCTACTCGGGTCCCTGCTCGGTGAACGCGGCGATCAGCTCCGCCGAGAGAAACAAGACCTCGGGTTTGTCCTTGCGCAGGACGACGCTCCCGTCGCCAAACACCTCGGAGTCATCCTCAACGCGCACCGGCTCACCGTACGCCGCGACCAGGGCGTCCCGGACACGCGGCTCCTCGGGCTTGCCAGTCAAGATCCAGACCAGTGCCAACTCGCCGTCTGCAAAAACCGCTTCGACTTTGCGCGGGAACCCGGCATAAGGGAACCCGAGGCAGTCGATCTGGACCTGTTTTTCGGGCTGATTCGGGAGGCCGGGAGGCGAGATCTCTCGTTCGACCGACCGCGCGCACTGGGGTACGAAGGTTTCGCGGATTTCGTCGAGCGAAGCGCCAAAGACGAGATCAGGTGGCTTGTGCGCGGTTGCCGCCGCCGCCGGTGAACCCTGTTCCGTGATGATCGGCGTAGATCCGAGGAACGGATGCGAGTGCATATCGTTTGTACGTACGACCCACGCCACTTCGCCATCGATTACGACCGCGTCGTCCGGTCCCATGTGCCCGATGTAACCGGCGTACTCCATCGTTTCTTCTTCGGCGCTGAGAAGCGCAGTTACGTTCTCACCCCGAGCCTCGACCATCGCCAACCTGCCGTCGGCGAAACGCAGCACGAGCGTGTCGAGTTTCAAGCCATCCGGACTCGTATAGCTCCAGCAGATGAGCTCCGATTCGCGTTCGGCGGCGAGCGGGAGACGCGGCGCGCTGAGATCGAACGCGCTGATCGATCGGCAGTCAGGCCCGAGCGTCGCACGCGCGATCTCGACGCCATCGCCAAACGCCAGTCCGGACAAGGAGCCATCGAGTATTTGTGCCTGCGCTGCTCCTGTGGAGAGCGCGACAAAGAGTATCGCGTGGAAAAAACGCATGGTCGGTAGGCAGTACGGTAATCCCGCGACGAGGGTTTCAGCCAGCCGAGCGGATTGTGCTATGGTGTCGCACCGCTCGCGTCTCGGGCGGCCCGAACCCAGACCCGCACCCTCGGCGGGTAGACGGGCTGCGCGGAAACACCGCGCAGTTGTGCAACGAGCTGGGACGGATCAGCGGCTGCCAGCTCGGTGATCGTAGAAACCCCGGCGGCTTCCAGTCGCTTCGCGTTCTCGCTTCCGATCCCTTGCAGAACGGTCAGCTGAGCGCGATCGACCCAGACGCGAGCGGTTTCGAACGAGAGACCGGTTTGGGCCGCCACCGATGCTGCATCCGACTCGGCCAGGGTGAACATGTCGTACCCGGCGTGTTCGAGTGCGGACGACGAAACATTTTGGGAATCGACCAACCGCGGCGTCATCGACGAGATCGTGTAGTGCTCCATGCCGAGCAAAACGAGCGCCGAGAACACGATCGCTAGAACAGCCGCTAGCCCGACGATGGTATAAGACGCTGGTTTGGTATCACCGCGATCGGGCGCCGCCAGCCCGCCCACCACCAGCCCCTGATAGACGGCGAATCCCTCAAGCGCGAACACCGGAAAGCCAAAGAACCCCAACAGTGGCATCTCGAAGAGCTTCAGCTCCTCGAGTCCCGGGACGGTGTATATCCATTTCCCGCGCGCGCCGACGTTGTAGAGCTCCCACAGGAGCCCGATCATCATTCCGCCGACAAGCAGGCGCAGCATACGGGCCGGCTGACGACGCTCCAGATCGGCCAGCAACGACCGCTCGGGATCACGCCGATAGACCCAGGGGTCGACCAGCAGCAGACCGCCTGCCCAGACGAGTGGGAAAAGGAAGGTGGGCCAGACGAGCGGCGCGAGCAGCGCCACCGCGCCGATCAACTGGATCGCGTAGAGCTGAGAGGCTTTGAGGACGCGACTGGGTGGTGGGTGGCCCGCGTTCTCGGATCCGCCGAGCGCCCGCTCAACCAGGAAGATCGCCGGGAGAACGGTTGCGAACGAAAGCCCGATGCCCGCCCACCGCGCCACCGGGTCATCGGGTACGAAGACGTAGTACCAGTTCTCGAGTCGAAAGTTGAGCAGCTCGAAGAAGAGCCAGAAGGGCACCGACCACGCCAACATCGAGAGGATGGCGTTTGGCCGGGCCATAAAAAAGAGGCGGCCGCCACCCCTGAGAGCGGCGACCGCATCCAGCATGAGCAGCGTGGGGAACCACGCTAGCGGGTAATACCACGTCGCGAACGGTTCGGTTCCGGCCCGCATCGCGACGCTGACAACAACGAGCGTGAGTCCACCCGTCGCGAGCGCTGCGAAAGAGGCAGCCCGGCCGTTGATGATCTTAGTCGGTGGTCGCTGCAAGCATGGGTTGGCAATTATACGCGAACGATTGGACGCTGTGCACGGAGGGGGGTTGCAAACGCAAGACGGCGGCTTGGCCATCGATAACTGGCCAAACCGCCCGTCGCTGCCAGCGTGAGTTGTGGGCCTAGCTCATTTCCAGCTGGAGCCGGATCTCGTCGCTGTCGACCACAGCTGGCTGTGACTCTACGCCAATTACCGTGATCGGGCCGAGCTCAGCACTCGCGTTCGACGGGGGCGAAAAAGTCATCGCCAGCAACGTCGAGATCGAGAGCACGTAGAACGTCACTGCCAGTAACGTGATAGTCGCGCGCATTGTAGATCTCCTCTCGAATCGGTTCATCGCTTTCCTGGCCCTTTGGATATCGCGGGTTCGCATTTGGTTGGAAGCCCTAGCTGATTTCTTTGGCCCGCTGAGTCCCGTCGCTGTCGGCCACCGTTGCCGGCGCTTCGACCGCGATGACCGTGACCGGTCCGAACTCGACCGTGGGCCCGGCCGCGGGGTTCGTCGGGGGCGCCGTCATCGCTAGCAGGGCGACAATCGAGGCGCTGTAGAACGTCGCGGCTAGAAAAGAACGGATCGCATGCATTGGGTATCTCCTCTCGATGGTTATCACTGGTTCCTGTCAACCCCTACGCATGACGACATCGGTTGGTTTCAGACGGTTTTCAGTTTCTCTTGGACCGCGGAATCGCCGCCGTCATTCCCCCAGGTGGGCGCGGATCGGAGGGCCGAACATTTCGGGGTGCAGAAGGAACGAGTCGTGACCGGTGTCGACATCGATCATCTGCACGTCGGCGGGTCGCTCGGCATCAACAAACGCCTCGGCGAGCTCTTCGATCTCGAAAGGTGGGATCAGAACATCCGTTTCGACGCCGATAATCAGCGCGGCAGCGGTGATTCGTGACACCGCCTCCGTGAGGCTCCCGCGCCTGCGACTCAGATCGTGGAGGTCCATAGCCCGGGACAGGTAAAGGTACGAGTTGGCGTCGTAGCTCTGGGGGTACTTCTGGCCCTGGTGTTGGAGGTACGACTCGATATCGAACCGACCGTCAAAGGAGAACAGCTTGCCATCCCGCCAACTGCGTCCGAAGCGGCGCGTCCATTCGAGATCCGAGCGGTACGAGATGGTGCCGATCTCCCGGGCCAGCGACAGGCCGGCCTCCGGCTGACCATGGTCGTAGTAATCACCCCCGCGCCAGGCGGGATCGAGCATCACCGCTCGGCGCTGGACTCGTCGCAGTGCGATCGCGTACGGATGAGTCATGCCGGAGGCGCTGATGGCGATCAAGCGCTCGACGGTGTCCGGGAACATCGTCGCGTACTCGAGCGCCACCATGCCGCCCATCGACGATCCGACGACCGCTCGCAGACGATCAACGCCGAGATGCTCGAGGAGCGAATGCTGGAGGCTAGCGATGTCGCGCAGCGTGATGATCGGGAAATCGAGCCGATAGCGTTCGCCGGTGTTGGGGTTGATCGACGCCGGGCCAGTCGACCCGTAGCAACCACCGAGAACATTTGCACAAACGACAAACCAGCGCTCCGTGTCGATCGCCTTCCCCGGCCCGACCATCGCTTCCCACCAGCCGGGCTCGTCCTCGGGGCCGTGGCTGGTGGCGTGCGCGCTTGGCGAGAGCCCGGTCGTAAGCAGCAAGGCGTTCCCGTTCTCGTGCCGGCCCCACGTTTCGTAGGCGGTGACCGGGGATTCAATCGTCGCACGCGACTCGGTCTCAAACGGACCGGGGTGGGTCCAGTGCTGTCTATACGGCTCGGACATGACGCCATTCTAGCGCCGGTCCGGGGGTCGTCAAACGGTCCAGGCCCGGTCCGTGCATTAGATTTGTGATTATGATGCCATTTCGTATCGCGCTGGCGCAGATCAACACCGCCGTGGGGGACTTAGAGGGCAACCTGACTCTTCTGCGGCGCTGGCTTGATCGGGCCCGGGCTCATTGCCCGGATGTGGTGGTTTTTCCCGAACTCGCGATCAGCGGCTATCCGCCGGAGGACTTGCTGCTCAAGCCGTCCTTCTTGACGGCCGTGCGCGAGACGCTCGAAGAACTTGCCGGGGACGTCGATGATACCGTCGTATTGGTCGGGTTCCCCGATCGAGAGGCGGATGTCTACAACGCGGCCGCCGTCATTCGGGACGGAGCCGTGCGCCACATCTATCGCAAACGGTATCTCCCCAATTACGGGGTGTTTGACGAAAACCGCTACTTCCGGCGCGGTGACACGATTCCGGTCTATCAGCTTGGTGACGTCAGGTTCGGGGTAAACATCTGCGAGGACATCTGGTACCCCGGCGAGCCACTGACATCACAGGCACAGGTCGGGCACGCCCAACTGGCGATCAACCTTTCGGCCTCGCCATACCACGCCGGTAAAGGTCACGATCGGGAACGAATGTTGACCACCCGAGCCGAGGACAACGCGATCGTGGTGGCTTACTGCAATCTGGTCGGCGGCCAGGACGAGTTGATCTTCGACGGCCAGTCATTGGTCGCCGATGAGGACGGGGATCTCATGGCACGCGGTAGTGCCTTCGATGAGGATCTGATCGTCGTTGACCTCCAGCTCGAGCGCGTGTTTCACGAGCGGCTTCACGATCCACGGCGGCGGAAGTTCCGCGACGAGGGGCGGGGGCACGCGCCGGTCGTCGAGTGCATCGATCTGGGCCCAAGGCGCTCCGAGAAGCGCGACTCAGTCAGCCCGACGGTAACCGGGCTCCTCTCTCGGCCGCAGGAGATCTTAGCCGCGGTGACACTCGGGGTGGCCGACTATTTCACCAAGAACGGGTTTCGAGACGCGGTGATCGGCGTATCGGGTGGCATTGACTCGGCGGTAACCGCCGCGATCGCCGCGCGAGCTTTGGGTCCCGAGAGGGTCCACGGCTACTACATGCCATCCTCGTACTCGAGCCAGGAAAGCCAAGCCGGGGCGGAAGCGTTGTGCCGGAACCTGGGCATCGCTTATGACGAGATCGAGATCGGTTCCGTGTTCGAGTCGTTCTTGACAGCACTCGCCCCCAGCTTTGACGGAACCCCGGCCGATGCTACCGAGGAGAACCTGCAGGCGCGGATTCGCGGCAACTTATTGATGGCGCTCTCCAACAAGCGTGGGTGGCTCGTCCTCGCACCCGGCAACAAGAGCGAGCTGTCGGTCGGTTACTGCACGCTGTATGGTGACATGGTGGGCGGATTCGCGGTTCTCAAGGATCTCTACAAGAGCGATGTCTACGCCGTGGCGCGCGAGATCAACGACCAATCCGGTCGAGAGCTGATACCGCAAGCGGTTATCGACCGGCTACCGACCGCTGAGCTGAAGCCCGATCAGTTGGACCAAGACACGCTGCCACCGTACGACGAGCTGGACCAGATTCTCGAGGCGTACATCGAGCGTGATTTGGGTACCCAGGAGATCGTCGCGCTGGGGCACACCGAGGAAACCGTACGCTGGGTCGTGGACGCGGTCGACCGCAACGAGTACAAACGGCGGCAAGCGCCGCCGGGGATCAAGATCACCACCCGCGCGTTTGGCAAGGACCGCCGCATGCCGATCACCAACCGCTACCGCAGCTAGGTCCTGTTACCCAACCCCTTTGGACCGCTCCGCAGGATCGCCACCACGTGATGGCGGTAATGGAACCCCCAGATCACAGTGAATAGCAGGTAGACGACCGCGACCTGCATCCGCAGCGCGGGGATGATCAGCTGCGTCGCGAACGGGACGAACAACAGCAGCGCCTGCCACCAGGTGAGGCGGCGGTCGGAGAGCATCACGGCGGCGAACAGCGACTGGGCCGCGGTCAGGAAGATCTCGTGCTGCTGCTGGAGGTCGAGTGACAGCGCCTGGATGCGCCCGGCCGAGATCGAATAGACGATCGAGATCGTGCCGATCAGCAGTGTCCACTGATTGACCTTGGACGATATCAACGCCGAGAGCGCCATCGTCGCATGGCCACGGACGGTCCAGATCGCGGCGATGATGAACTCAGGCGCCTCGGACGCGAGCGGTGCTACCCACTGGACGAGCAGAAACTCGTCGATCCCGAATTCGTGCCCGGTGTCGATCAATGCCTCGGCGAACGGCTCAGCAGCCAGAAAGATGATCGACCCGGAGAACGCGAACAGACCCGCGTTGCAGCACAATCTCCAGATACGTGGCAGCCGGCTCAGCATCAAGGCCGGTCCAACCAAGTCCGGCTCCTCCGCGCCGAGCGCGCCAGTTCGGTACAAGTACCAGGCGAAGAGACCGATCAACACGACCGTGTCGAGCCACCAGAACGAACCCACGGCTGCAATCACGAAGGCGTACAGCGTGGCCATGGCGAGAAACCAAACCGCGATCTGGTCGCTCGGAGCCAGCTCGATTCCTCGCTTCCGCCAACGGGCCCAGAAAAGCCACACCACGAGCGGCCAGCCGAGGCCGACGAGGAGCCGGTTGGCGCCGGTCATATTGGCCGCGGCGTAGTGGCCGTAGACGGGATCTTCGGCCGCTCGCCAGGCGAAGTAGAGGTCTACCGCGTACTCCGGAAGAATGGCGATCAGCGCGAGAATGGCGAGCGCCAGGGCCTGGCTGATCTCCATTTGCACGACTTCCGCGGCCCACGAGAGCAGGAACGCCGCACCGAGGATCCCAGCCCCAAAGACGAGCGCCTCGATCGGCGCAGAGGCGTGCACGTCGGTTAGCCGGAAGATGAGCGATGGGATGGTGAGCGCGATCGCGCCATCGAGCCAGGCGATGCTGAGCCACGGCCTCGGTCCCTGGTAGTCGCTCACGGCGTATCGCCAGGGCCCTCGGCAGCCCACCACCGCTGAATCTCAGCAGCCACCGTATCCGGTGCGTCGACGTGCGGCCACCGAGCGGTGCCTGGGACGACCTGCTGGGTGATATCTGGGCGTACGGAGTGATAATGCTCGGGCGCCAGTGGGTTGGCGCGCGCTTCGGAGCCCCAGAGAATGAGCGTGGGGGCGCCGAGGCGAGCCAGCGCCGGCCGCGCATCCCACGCGAGATCGCCGCTCCACAGCGACCAGAGCGCCCAGCGGCCCCCGGGCTGCCGGGCCGATCGCGAGAGCTGCTCCGCCCGGGCCTCCAGATCGGACGGCTCGACCGTCAGCGCCCCGCGGAGTGACGCCTTTCGCCATGCCGGGCTGGCATGCCACCAGTGATAGGCTGCCCCGAGCGGCGAACGAAGACCTTGGTACACCAAGGGGCGCCATGTTGGCGCCTCGATCAGTTCGGGGCCCTCCGCTTCGGGTGGCGCCAGCATGACAATGCCCGAGACGAGGTTTCCAAGCCGCACCGCCGCTTCGGTCGCGTAGGCAGCTGACAGGCCACAGCCGATCACAAGCGTGGGTCGGTCGATGACGTGACGCACGAACTCGACGATGGCATCGAAGAAGAAATCCGGACCGTAGCGCATCGACGGTCGGCCCGAGCGGCCAAATCCCGGCAAGTCGACGGTGTAGATGGTGAACTCCTCTTCGAGTCGATCGCCGAGTGGAGCCATCTCCAGTCCAGACGCGCCAGTGTACAGGTCGTGGAGCAACAGTGCCGGCGCTCCATCGCCCCGTGTGGTGTGAAAAATCTCGGCGTGCCGCCAGCCATAACGATCGGGCCGACCGGGTGGCGGTGGTGGAGGCTCTGGTGGTCGGGCGATTGCGGCTCGGGCGGTGACGGCTGCCGCTGTGGCGGCGAGGATCCCGCCGATCGTCTTTCGCCCCCGGCCCACTAGCGCTACTCGGCGTCGTTGGTCAGCGCGTGCACTGGAACCGAGCGCAAGTGCCGATTATCGACAAACACCTCGAACGAGTACGTGCCCGCGTGCGGAAGCTGGAAGTTGTTGATGTCCATGATCGTCTGGGCGGTCATGGGACGGCCCGGTTTCGCCCCGCGAAGCGAGAGTTGACCGTTCACCTTGAAGACTTCCTGACCGTCCTCATCGGCGAGCTTGATCTCGAGCGGGTACACGCCTTCCTCACCTATATGGGCTTCGACCCGGAGCACCAGGGCCAGGTGGGGGTGGGTGCACGGGAACTCCGACGCGTGGATCGAGTTGAAGATCCCGAGCAGGTTGAGTTTTCCCTCGCGGCTCACGTTGGCCGCGTCGCAGCATACGGCGAGCGTCACGTCCATTGATGGCACAGTAAGCCCTCGCGGGGTCTGCGGCCAGCGATGGATGCTCTCAATGCGGCCGGTTAACCGGCCAGGATGTCCATGTAACGGGACGGTTCGGAGAGGTTCAGCGGAGGGTCATAACGACGGATGAATTGCCGTTCCGCCAGGCGCGCCTGCTCCATCGACAATCCGCCGACCCAGTGCACAAACTTGGCGCTGACACCGCGCAGCTCCTCCATCTCGAAGAGTTGAAGCAGCTTCCGGCGCAAGTTCCTGGCACTGCCGACGAGAAGCACCGGCTCGGGGGTGTTGCTGTCACCGGCTGCGAGCATGAAGACGCCCATCGAGCTGGGCACCTGCATGCGGATTGAGAATCGACTCCAGCGTGTCTTGTGCAAATCACCCTTCATACTGTCAAAAGAACAGCAACTTCCGTGCCGTTGAAACGGCAGCCACGCGAAAGGAAACCAAGGAGCGGGGCCGAGCCGGTCGACTTCCTCTGCCACTCGACCCCGCTCAAGGGGGCGACCCCATCCTAATCGCCCCCAAAACAACCGTTCTGCCGCCACGGTCGGCGGCCTAGCGGGTTAGCACTTGCTCCACCCGCAGTGCTTGCAGACCAGGCAGGCGTTCTCGTGAGTCACGGGACCACCGCAATCCGGGCACGTCGACATCGGCCTGGCTGCCATAGCTCCTGGTCCACGGAATTCGTCGTTCTCGGCCGCCGCGCGAGCGACCGATGTTGCAGTCGCATGGCCGTTCCCGTTGCCATTCGTGCCGCGCCCGCTGCGCTCCAGATAGCGTTCCAGCGCGCGCCCGATCGCGTCGGGCGCTGAAAGGATCAACTCGCCGTTGTCCCATACCGGGTTGGGTCCCGAGATCCCTTTGAGCTGCTTGACGATCGCCGACGGATCGAGACCCGACCGCAGGCAAAGCGAGATCAGCCTGCACATCGCTTCCGACTGCACCGCCGCCGTGCCCCCGGCCTTACCCAACGAGGCGAAGACCTCCGCCAGGCCGGATTCGTCCTCGTTGATCGTGATATAGAGGTTTCCGTCACCAGTGCGGATGCGCTCGGTCACACCGTGAGTGATTGCCGGTCGTGGCCGCGGCTTGGCGGGCTTGAGGTCCGCCACCTTGGGCTCCGCCGTGGTCTCGGTGACGAGGATCCCCTCACGGCTGCCCTCGCGGTACACGGTGATCCCCTTGAGCCCCGCCCGATACGCGGCGATGTAGATGTCTGCCACCGTCTCCACCGAAACGTCGGTTGGGAGGTTGACCGTTGACGAGATTGACGAGTCGACCCAGCGTTGAATCACGCCCTGCATCTGCACGCGGAAGTAGGGGTCGATGTCGTGTGCGGTCACGATGTAGTCGGGCAAAGCGTCATCGCCGCCCCACAGTTCCTGCACCAGCGGATGGTAGACGGTGTACTCGGAGAACGTCTCCCCGTCGTCCTGTTTGACGCGGCGCTTGTAGGAAGTGCAGAAGATCGGCTCCACCCCGCTCGAGCATTGAGCGACGATCGAGCCGGTTCCGACCGGTGGGACGGTGAGGACGGTCGAGTTTCGCATTCCGAACTCGCCGATCTGATCCCGCAGATCATCGGGCAAGGCCTGGATGAACTTCGAGTCTGATACCTCGGGCCACGAGAAAAGTGGGTAGGCGCCCTTCTCACGCGCTAGATCGATCGACGTTTGATACGCTGAGCGAGCGATCGTCTCCATGATCTGGTCGACTGTCTCAAGCGCCTCTTCGCTGTCGTAACGGATCTGCATGCGGGCGAGCGCGTCCGCCAGCCCGGTGATCCCGAGGCCGACTCGGCGATCGGACGCCACCGCTCGACGGATCTTCTTCAACGCGTGGTTGTCCATGTTGTAATCGATCACGTTGTCGAGAAAACGAGTCGCCGTGCGGGCAACCTCGGCAAGCTCCTCGAGATCCAGCGTTCCACCTTCGTCTACGAACCTCGACAGGTTGATCGACCCCAGGTTGCACGCGGTATAGGCGGCGAGAGGCTGCTCGCCGCAGGGATTCGTGGACGCGATCGGGTTGGCGTACTCGACGTTGTGGTACTCCCGCATCGTGTCCCAGAAAATGATCCCCGGCTCGGCGCTGGCGTGAGCGTTCTCGATGATCTTCTGCCACAGGTCGCGCGCCCGCACCGTCTTGAAGACCTCGCCGCCCCAACGCAAGTCGAAATCGGTGTCGTCGAGCACGGCGGTCATGAACTCGTGGGTGATCAGACACGAGATGTTGGCGTACTGCACCTTTCGCCGACGGTGGTCGTTTTTGATGGTGATAAAACTCTCGATGTCGGGGTGATCGACCCGCATCGTCAACATGAGCGCTCCCCGCCGTCCGGCCTGGCTCACCGTATTGGTCGACTCCGAGAGCAGGTTCATGAACGAGGTCGAACCGGGTGAACCCGCAACCGTGGCGTTTACAGGGGCTCCCTTGGGCCGCAGGATCGACAGATCGGTGCCCACCCCGCCCCCGGTGCGATAGACCATCGCGCTATCGGCAAGGCACTTGTAGATGCCTTCGAGGCTGTCCTCAGTGATGGGGATGACGTAGCAATTGGAGAGCGTTGGCTTGCGACGAGCGTCATCGCGACCGGCGCCATGCATGACGCGTCCGCCGGGTACGAATTTGAAATCGAACAGGATCGCAAAGAACTCTTCGAACCAGTAATCAGAGTCTTCTTCGACCGAGGCGAGCGCCCGGGCCACCCGCTCCCATAAATCGAGCGGACCTTCCTCGCCCGGCGCGAGGTACTTGTTGCGCAGGACGTCAGCGGCGAGGGAGTCGTCGTAGTAGGTCTCGGTTTTTTTCGACCGCTTGAGTATGGTTGCTGCGTCGGGCTCGGTGAGGAAGGTGAGGTACTGGTCCAACGAGGCTTTGGCCATGAGCGAGCCTTTCTGTCACGACGACCGGAACTCATATGTCGTCGCCCTAGGGACGAAAGGGAGTCGCTTGAGATCGAACGCCGTCCGAGCGGAAGGGCAATCAGGCGACCCGTCGATTGCGCTTGTTTTCTGTCAGGATGAGGCGACGACCATACTATCAAGAGCGATCGAGCTTGTCAAGATTGAGGTACAATATACAGTGGTCAGCCCGACATTTATCCACAACATCTGGTGGAAATCCCAGGGAAAACCTGGGGATCGAGTGGGGATGGCCTGGGGAATGCGGTGGATAGTCGGGAGCGTTGACGAGCGGCGTCCACTCCGTTACCGTTTTGTGTCTAGAGACATACCATACTGAATGGAGGAGCATAGCATGACCGAGATCGCCGAAGTGCAAAACGATGACCAGGTGATGACCGTTACCACAGCGGCCACTGCCAAGATCAAGGAGTTGCGCGATCGGGAAAACCTGGAGGACAAGGGCCTTCGCGTACGCGTGGTGGGTGGCGGTTGTCATGGTTTTTCATACGCGCTCGGCTTCGATGATCGCAAGGAGACCGATTCGGTGCTCGTGATCGATGGCGTCGACTTTCTGGTCGACAAGTACAGCGCGCCCTACCTGGTGGGGGCGAACATCGACTTTGTGGACGGTTTGAACGGAGCCGGCTTCAAGATCGGCAACCCGAACGCCAAGTCGACCTGCGGCTGTGGAGAGTCGTTCGGCGTATAGTGAACGACACCTACTAGCTGGTAGCTAGATGGGCTCCTTCCCGCCCCGGGAGGGAGCCCGTTTTACATCTCTGCCAGCGCCGCCAGGACTTCCACAGCGTGACCTTTGACTTTCACTTTGGGAAAGACGCGCGCGATCCGACCCGTCTGGTCGATCACGAACGTGGTGCGCTCGATCCCCTGGCTCTCGCGCCCAAACAGCTTCCTCGTCTTCCACACACCGTACCGTTCACACACATCGCTCTCGGCGTCGGAAAGTAGCGGGAACGGTAGGCCGAATCTCTTCTGGAAGCGGCGGTGGCTGGCGAGCGAGTCTTTAGAAACGCCGAGCACGATCGCATCCAGGTTGGTGAAGTCGGGCATCCTGCCCTTGAAGGCGAGCGCCTCCGCCGTTCAACCGGGTGTCATGTCGCGGGGATAGAAGTACAGCACGACCGGCTTCCCCTCGAGATCCGCGAGCCGAATGTTCTCGTCTTCGGTCGAGGGAAGATCGAAATCTGGTGCCGGGTCGCCGACCTCGAGCATAGGCATTGTGGACCCTTCGGTTTTTGTGATGCCGGGCGTTTGGTGACCAGCTTAATATTCGTCGTATGGTCCGAGTGCGCCGCCGCCCCGCGTTTCGATCGCTGCTGCTGGCGTTTCTGATAACCGGCGGTTGCGGCCCGGCGGATTCGGTCCGGGAGAACGTCAGCCACGAACTTACCGCTGAGCTGCGCGGGACACGGCTCGCAAACCCGATCCAAAGGCCCCATTTCTCCCTGATCGACACCGAGGGGGTCGACTTCGACTTCCACGTCCGCACCGAGGGATACGCGACGCTGCTGTTCTTCGGGTACACCCACTGTCCCGATGTCTGCCCTATTCATATGGCCAACATCGCCGCGGCCCTCGATCGGGTGGGTTGGCAAACGCGGCGCCGCGTGAAGGTCGTGTTCGTGACTACCGATCCGGATCGCGACACGCCAGAGCGTATTCGGCAGTGGCTCGACCGTTTTGATCCCGCGTTTGTCGGTCTGCGTGGAAGCATCGAGGAAGTGGCCGCGGTCCAGGAGGAGCTGAACCTGCCGCCGAGCATCATTCCATCTGAACCAGCCACCGGGTATGAAGTCGGTCATGCCGCGCAGGTGCTCGCTTTCTCGCCATCGGGCACGGCTACCGTGGCGTATCCCTTTGGTACCCGACAGGCTGATTGGGTCCACGATCTGCCGCTTCTGGTCGCGACCCACGATGAGGAGGCGTTGGCGCACTAATCGTGCAATGGTGGTGCTCAGCTCAGGGCGTGGCCTGGGACTGGACCTGGCGGCCTTATGTCGGGGTGTGGGTCGTGGTGCTGCTCATGATGGCGGGCTACGCGAAGCTCGCACGCGACGCCGGCGGCTGGCGCGAAGTTGGTTGGCGCGCGGTCGCGTTTGTGACCGGTCTGGGTGTCATCTGGGTGGCCCTCGATTGGCCGATCGGCGCTCTGGCGGCGGGCTATCTGGCCAGCGTTCACATGGTGCAGTTCTTGTTGGTGGGCTTGATCGCCCCGGTGCTGCTTCTGCTCGGTGTTCCCGAGCGCGCCTTTGCGTCGCTCCAGCGCTGGTCCACTCTCCACAGCGTGCTCTCCCGCGTGACCCAACCGTTGGTGGCGATCGTCGGCTTCAATGCGATCCTGGTGTTCACCCATTGGCCAACGGTGGTCGATGCGCTCATGGGTTCGCAGGCGGGCTCGTTCACGATCGACATGTTGTGGTTGTTTGGCGGTACGCTCTTCTGGTGGCCGCTGGTGGCCCCGGTGCCGACGCGGCCTGGATTCACCTATCCGCTCAAGCTCGCCTATCTGATCGCCAACACGATCCTCTCGACGGCGCCGTTTCTCTATCTGACGTTTAGCCAACTGCCGGTCTACGCGACGTACGAGCTAGCGCCACCGGTGGGGTGGATGACCAAGCAGCAAGACCAACAGTTGGCGGGAATCCTGATGAAAATCGGCGGTGGGCTGATCCTGTGGACGGCGATCACGGTTCTGTTCTTTCGGTGGTACCGGGCCGAGGGCGAGCCCTAGGAAATCCCACATCGTCGGCTTGTTGCCCCCGATCCGCAGGGCTATGTTCGGTTCCGTGCCGGCTTGCGAGCGCCTTTTCCTGTTTGATATCGACGGAACGCTGCTCTCAGCCGGCGGCGCCCCGCGGCGCGCGTTTCGGCAGGCGCTCCTGGATCATTTCGGGACCGAGGGAGACGCCGCCAACAACGATTTTTCGGGCAAGACCGATCCCCAGATCGTGTATGAGCTGATGCGCGCCGCCGGTTTTACCGACGGTCACATCGGTGATCGGCTCCAGGGGCTGTTTGATGACTATCTGGCGGGGCTGGCGATCGAGCTCGAAACCGAAACCCGCCACTACTTGTTTCCCGGTGTTGCCGAGCTCATCCCCGCGCTGGCTAACGATCCGCGGGTCGTGCTCGGGCTGGTCACCGGGAATGTCGAGCAGGGGGCCCGACTCAAGCTCGACCATTTTGGGCTTTGGGACGCGTTCGAGATCGGGGCCTTCGGCTCCGATGATCACGGCCGTGACCAGCTGCCGGCGATCGCGATCGAGCGGGCGGAAGCCAAGACAGGCCGTCGCTTCCGCGGCGCCGCCGTGGTAGTCGTGGGTGATACGCCGGCCGATATCCAATGTGCCCGCGCGGTTGGAGCTGTAGCTGTGGCGGTCGCGACCGGAAACCCGTCGCGGCAGACACTGGCTGATTGTGAGCCTGACATGTTGCTCGATTCGATGGCCGATTGGCCGCAATGGCTGGCGGATTTGGGATTGGAGATGAACCTCTCGGAGAGAAGGTAGAAAATGCCAGGGATCAACGCGCTGACAGTGGTATTCGTGTTCCTTGTGTTCATTGCGATGAGCGCGATCAAGATTCTGAAGGAGTACGAACGCGGTGTCATCTTCCGATTGGGCCGTCTGAGCGGCGCCAAGGGACCGGGGATTTTCTGGCTCTGGCCGATCATCGAAAAGATGGTCAAGGTGGACCTGCGGGTGATCACACAGGACGTGCCAGCGCAGGACGTCATCACAAAAGACAACGTGTCGGTCAAGGTGAACGCGGTCGTCTATTTCCGGGTATTTGACCCCGACAAAGCGATCGTCGAGGTCGAGGACTTCCTGTACGCGACCAGCAAGCTGGCGCAGACCACATTGCGGTCCGTCGTCGGCGAGGCTGAGCTCGATGAGCTGCTGGCCGAGCGGGAGCGAATAAACGACCGCATCGCTGGTATCCTCGACGAGGGCACCGACCCCTGGGGGATCAAAGTCGCCAAGGTCGAGGTCAAGGACGTCGATTTGCCACAGCAGATGCAGCGCGCGATGGCGCGGCAGGCGGAAGCCGAGCGTGAGCGACGGGCCAAGGTGATCACCGCGGAGGGCGAATACCAGGCCGCCGAACGGATCTCCGAAGCGGCTGCGATCATTGGCCGGCATCCTGAGGCGCTGCAGCTCAGGTATCTACAGACTCTGGTCGAGATCGCGGCGGAGAACAACTCTACGACCCTGTTTCCGATCCCGATCGATTTCCTCAAGGCGTTCGAGGCAGGACGCGGCAGCGCGTCGCCCACGGGCGGCCAGCATTAGGACGTGGCGATGAACCTCAAGGCGATCAAGTCGGACGTGACCGAGGTCGAGACCGGGGCCGTGGTCGTCAACTTGTTTGAGGGTGTCACCAAGCCAAGCGGGGCGACCGGGGCGATCGACCGCGCACTCGGCGGTCAGCTCACGCAGATGATCGCCGATGGCGAGCTCACGGGGAGCCTAGGTGAGACCCGAGTCGTTCATACTGCCGGGCGCCTGCCCGCGCGACGAGTTGCGGTGATCGGTCTCGGCAAGCGCGAGGGGCTCGACCTCGAGGCGGTGCGCAGGGCGGTTGGTACAGCTACACGCCAACTCCTGGCCACCGGGATCACCGAGTGGCACACGGTTCTGCACGGCGGCGGAAGCCTCAAGAAGACGACACCGCGCGACTTGGCCGAGACGATTGCCGAAGCCACGATGATGGGTGCCTATCGTTGGGATCGGTTCAAGACAACGACCGGGCCGACGGGAGACGGTCGACCCGTCCCGAAGCTCGAAGAGGTGACCGTCGTGGAGGCCGATGGCCGAAAACTGCCACAGATCCGCCGCGGGCTCGATCGAGGGTCAAAGATCGCGGAAGCGGTCAATTACACACGGGACTTGGGGAACTCGCCACCCAACGAGATGACCCCGGCAGCGCTTGCCGATCATGCCCGCAAGCTCGGTGACCAGCATGCCATGGAGGTCGAAGTGCTGACGGTCGAGGACCTCAAGCAGCAAGGAATGGGCGGCATCCTCGGCGTTGGGCAAGGATCGCACAACCTGCCGCGCTTGATCATCGTGCGCTACGATCGCGGTCGACCATCGGCCAAACCGACGGTTATCGTCGGCAAGGCGGTCACGTTCGATGCGGGCGGGATCTCGATAAAGCCCTCGCGCCACCTTGAAGAGATGAAGTTCGACAAGATGGGTGGTTGCGCAGTGCTCGGAATTCTCAAGGCGGCTGCTCTGCTAGGGCTCAAGCAGAGTCTGATCGGCGTGATCCCGGCAGTTGAAAACCTGCCCAGCGCCGCAGCCTACCGTCCGGGGGATATTCTCGAATCATACTCAGGCAAGACGATCGAGGTTATCAACACGGACGCCGAGGGGCGGTTGATTCTGGCCGACGGTTTGGCCTGGGCCAGCGAGCAGAATCCGCGCGAGATAATCGACATCGCAACGCTGACCGGTGCCTGCATGGTGGCACTCGGGGAAACGGCGGCCGGTGTGTTTGGCGACGAACGGGCAGTGTCGAAATTCGTAGAAGCGGGCGCTAGGACTGGCGATCGGGCGTGGGCGCTACCGCTGTACGACGAGTTTTCTGAGAACATGCGCTCCGAGGTGGCCGACATAAAGAACGCCGGTGGCCACTGGGGCGGCGCCTCGAACGCGGCGGCGTTCCTGAAGTTCTTCGTCGATGACGCCGTCCAGTGGACGCACATCGACATCGCCGGCAACGCGTACGTGACCAAACCGCGGCACTATGAGCCGTTGGGTGCGACCGGCGCTGGGGTGCGGTTGGTGATCGAGTACCTTACGAGTCGGTGATGGATTTCAACGAGGCCCTGAAAGAGGAAAACCAACGCCTACGGCGTCTTAAGCTGGTGGTCGACTTTACATTAGCACGTTTGTACCAGGATCCGGATCTCTCCATGCTCGAGGCGCTGGAACACGTCGAGCGTTGCCGCGAGACAGCGTTGAACCTGTTTCCCGGCAAGGAGCCCACGTTCGAGCTCATCATTCGGCCCCGGCTCGAGCGCGCCCTTCGCGGTCGGTGGCCGCATGAAATGCCCGAGGAACTAGGTGAAGAACTCACCGTAAGGGAACCCGAGAGCTCGTAACGACCCTCTCCAGATGATGAGAAGCACGTGGACCCAGGACCCGACCGGGAAAACGCTCCCGGAGGCGATCAAGTGGCTGTTGATCGTCAATGGAGCCGTGTTCTTGCTTCAGAACGTGCTTGCTGTGCCGGTGTTCCAAACCTTCGGGTTACGCCTGGAGGAGATCCTGGGGCTTCGACCGGCGTGGGTCGTGGAGCGCCTTTGGGTCTGGCAGTTCTTGACCTACATGTTCCTACACGGCGGTTTTTTTCACTTGCTCTTCAACATGTTCGTCCTGTGGATGTTCGGAGCACAGATCGAGCGCTTGTGGGGACCTACTAGGTTCCTGCACTACTACCTGGTTTGCGGTCTCGGCGCGGCCGCCCTGTCGTTCGTATTCAATTACAATTCGATCATCATCGGCGCTTCTGGCGCGGTGCTGGGCGTGCTGCTGGCGTTTGGCATGTTGTTTCCGAACCAGTACATCTACCTCTGGTTCTTGCTGCCGATCCGAGCCAAGTATTTGGTCGCCGGTCTGGCTGGGCTCGAGCTACTGTACTTGTTCTCGGCGCCGGAGAGCGGCATCGCGCGGGCGGCTCACGTGGGTGGGATGCTGGCCGGTTACGTGTACCTGAAGTGGGGGGACCGCTCGCCGGTCGAGCGTCTCGCCAAACGCTGGCGGCGACGCAAACTCAAGCTGATCGACGGCGATGCACCGAGGGTCCCCGGTTCACGGCGAGTCGAGACCGAGATCGATCGGATTCTAGACAAGATCTCGGAGCACGGGTTGGATAGTTTGACAAACGAAGAAGCGCGGATCCTGGATGAAGCCAGCCGCGGCAACAAGCGGGAGTAGCGTGACGGTCGTTACACTGACGACGGACTTTGGGACCGCCGACGGTTACGTCGGCGCCATGAAGGGTGTGATCGCGGACATCGCGCCTCACGCCATGATCGTGGATCTAACCCACGCGATCGCGCCACAAGATGTCCGCGGTGCGGCTTTCGCTCTGTATCGCGCGGTGCCGTTCTACCCACCGGCATCGGTTCACTGTGTCGTTGTCGATCCCGGCGTTGGAACGCCGCGCCGCGCGTTAGCGATCAAGACATCGGAACACCAGTACATGGTCGGGCCGGACTCTGGCGTGTTTACGCTCTTTGCGCCGCCCTTTACCGATACCGAGCCCCAGGCGGTCGAGCTGACGGAGGCCCGTTGGTGGCGCGCTGGGCGTGACCCAAGCGCGACGTTCCACGGGCGCGACGTCTTCGCCCCGGTGGCGGCTCATCTGGCTCGACTGATCGAAGCCGGGCCTGTCGAGCTGGAGGCGTTTGGACCACCAGCGTCGAACCTCCGTCGCCTGGCGGTGCCGTCGCCGATCGAGGAGCGCGACACGTATCGCGGCGAAGTGGTGCACGTGGATCACTTCGGCAATGCGGTCACCAATCTGCCCGAACGCTGGGTCGCTCACGCCGAGGGCGCTGTAATCGTCGAAGCCGGCGGCCAAACGATGCCCGTCGTTCGGACGTACAGCGATGTGGAGGTCGGTTCGCTTTGCGGCCTGGTGGGCTCTTCGGGCTGGCTGGAGGTGGCATGCAGAGAGGGATCTGCGGCGGAGCGGTTGGGGCTGGCACCCGGCATCCCGGTCGTCCTCAGGAGAACGAGCGGCTAGAGATGTCGGTGTTTTTCGCGTGAAGTGGGAACGCATCGACCGGCATCGAGTCTATTCCGGCCGAGTCGTCGACGTGGCGAGAGACACGATCCGCATCACCACCGGAGACGAAACTAGAAAGACACTATTCGACGTCGTTCGCCACCCAGGAGCAGCGGCGATCGTACCTCTGTTCGACGATGACACCGTAGCGTTGATCAATCAGTTCCGGTATGCGGTCGGTGAGCGTATCTGGGAGATCCCGGCTGGCAGTCTCGGGGACGGTGAGTCGTTTGAAGCTTGCGCCGAGCGCGAGTTGGAGGAAGAGGTTGGTTATCGCGCACAACGTTGGACGCCGCTGGCCGCGTTCTACACGACCCCTGGTTTTTGTGACGAAGAGCTTAGGGTGTTCTTGGCGGAACGACTGATCCCCGGTGCAACCAATCACGAGGACGATGAGGACATCGACGTCACGCGCATCCCGTTGCGCCAAGCGCTCGAGTGGGTAACCAGCGGCCAGATCCGGGACGCCAAGTCGATGCTCGGATTGTGGGCAGCGCGGGACTATCTCCGCACGGTGGACCGCTGGCCGCCGAGTCTCGGAGCTTGAATGACGGACGTGACGAAATCCGGCGATGATGTTCGATTGGTCATCACGACGTGTCCCGACGAGGGGACCGGAGAGGCGATCGTGCGAGCGCTGGTCGAGGAGCGACTCGCCGCCTGCGGCAACATCGTCGCGGGCGTGCGTTCGATCTTCCGGTGGCAGGGACGGGTCGACACCGAGGTCGAATGCTTGGTGCTGCTCAAGACTCGTGACTCCCGGCTCGATCAGCTCGCCCGCCGGCTCGATGAGTTGCACCCTTACGATGTTCCCGAGTTGCTTGCCATGAAGGTCGATCGGGGGGCGATCGCCTATCTCGATTGGGTGGTTGAGGAAACCACGAGCGGCTCTTAGGTTCTTTTACCTCAGCCCCATGTCTGGTCAAATCACGCTATTTCGGAATCCGTCAATGCGCCGGATCGCGGTCGTCAACCACAAAGGTGGAACGGGCAAAACGACCACCGCGGTTCATCTGGCGGCAGGGTTGGCCGATCTAGGTCACCAGGTGTTGCTTCTGGAACTCGATCCGCAGGGCAATGTCGGCACCTGGTTCGGCATCGACGAACGAGACGCGTGCATGGCGGAGTTTCTGGCTGGTGAGCTGGATGCGTACGATTCGCTGGTCGAGGTGCGCGACAACCTCGACGTGATCGCTAGCGATTGGCGGTTGGCCGAAACCGAGGAGCGATTGATTTGGGGGCAAGAGCGGGAGCGCGGCTTGGCCAACCGGCTGGCGAGCATCGAGGATTGCGAGGAGTACGAGTTTACGATCATTGATTGCGCGCCGTCGATGAGCATGTTGACGACCAGCGCGCTCGCTTACGCGGATGAGGTGATTATACCGATCTCGATGGAATACTTAGCTTTGGTTGGAGTGCGACAGATCGTCGAGAATATTTTGCGGATGTCATCGTGGAACGGCAAGGACGTACGGATCGCCGCCGTCGTGCCCACGTTTTATCGACACAACCTGAGAAAGAGCAAAGAGATTCTGGGCGTGCTACGCAAACACTTCGACAACGCAGTGACCGATCCGATACGCGACAACGTTCGGCTTTCGGAAGCGCCCAGCCACCAAGAGACAGTGTTCGAGTACGCTCCCCGCTCTCACGGCGCGGTCGATTACCGCAAACTGGTTGATCGGTTCGCCGGTGCCTAAGCGTGACGACCAGATCAAAGGCTCGAGGGTCGGCAGCGATCCTCTCGCAGCGCTCGATCCCGATCGGATCGCTTCCCTGCTCGGTCAGGAGCCACGGCGGAAAGCGCGACGCAAGAAGGGTGGAGTGTCCGAGCCCGGCAAGCCGTCCAAGCCGGCCCGAAAGCGGTCACGCGCGGTCGTCGAGCCAGAACCGCCAGAGCTAACGCTGGTTCCAGAGCCGGAACCGGCGCCGCTGGAAAGCGCGTCCGAACCGGAGCCGATCGAGGTTGCACAGCCTGAGCCCGAGCCGATCGAGGTTACACAGCCTGAGCCCGAGCCGATCGAGGTTGCACAGCCTGAGCCCGAGCCGATCGAGGTTACACAGCCTGAGCCCGAGCCGATCGACGTCGCACCCGCTGAACCCGCTGTGGTCGAAGCGCCGTTAGTCGAAGCTCCGCTGGTCGAACCCCCGATCGTCGAGACGCCTACAGCTGACACGTCATTGGTCGAGCCGCCGATCGTCGAAACCGGGTCCGTTGAAACACCACCAGCCGCGGCGAATGAGGCGACCTTCGCGGTGGTACCCGAAGCCGACCGAGGGACCGATCACGGGCTCGATGAGCTCTACGCTGCCTTGCGGAGCGATCCCCGTGACGTTGATGCGGCGATCCAGGTCGCCGATCAGCATCTCGAGCGAGGGTTGCACGATCAGGCGATCGCACAGCTGCTAGAGACGAAGGAGTTCGTTCCGGATTCAGTGGACGCAGCGATCGCGTTGGGCTCGGCCTACTGTCGGGCCGGCATGTACAGCGAGGCCGAGGCCGAGCTGGCACGGGCTCTCCGGCTCGACCCTGACAGCGCGAGCGGTCATTGTGAGTTGGGGATCGTGCACGGCAAGAAGGGGCTCTACGAAGCAGCGATCGAACAGCTCGGGCGAGCGCTCGAGTTGAACCCGGAACAGGCTCGTGCGCACTACTACGTGGGAGTTTACCTCAACCATATCGATCGGTTGGACGAAGCCGCACAGTCGTTCGAGCGCGCGGTCGAATGCGATCCGGCGCTTGGGCGAGCTTATTACCATCTCGGAATCATCTGGGATCGCAAGGGTCGAACCGAACGCGCGAAAGAGATGTACCGGCAAGCGCGCGAAGTCGAGAGCAACGATCGTGGATAGCCACCACGGCGACGGTCGCGGGTTTGCGACCAAAGCGATCCATGCTGGACAACATCCCGACCCGGTGACCGGGGCGGTTATGACGCCGATCTACCAGACGTCGACGTACGTCCAAGACGGTGTCGGTCGCCACCGCGGGTACGAGTACGCTCGCACGCACCATCTGACGCGAGCCGCATTGGAGGGTTGTGTGGCGGCGCTTGAGAACGGCAGCCACGGCATCGCCTTCGCCTCCGGCACGGCCGCCATCCACGCGGTAATGACCCTGCTCTCGGGGGGTGACCATCTGGTTGCCGGAGAGAACCTCTATGGCGGCACCCACCGGTTGTTCCAGAACGTGCTCGAACGGTTCGGCCTTTCCTTCGAATACGTCGACACGCGAGATGCATCTGCGGCGGAAGCGGCGATGACCGGCAATACGAAGATGCTGTTTGTCGAGACGCCCTCTAACCCGCTGATGCGGATCACGGACCTTGCGGCGATGCGCGAGATCGCTGAGCGTGCGCACTGCATGCTGGTCGTCGACAACACCTTTATGTCGCCCTTCTTCCAGCGCCCGCTCGAGCTCGGGGCCGACATCGTTGTTCACTCGACGACGAAGTTCCTGAACGGTCACAGCGACATGGTGGGTGGCATCGCGGTAACCAATGACGACGAGATCGCCGAACAATTGCGATTTCTCCAAAACGCGGTTGGCGCGGTGCCGGGGCCGCTGGACTGTTTTCTGGCTCTCCGCGGACTCAAGACGCTGCCTTTGCGGATGGAACGCTCGGAGGCGACGGCGGTCGAGCTGGCCGGTTGGCTAACCGAGCAAGATGCGGTAACAGCGGTTCACTTTCCCGGCCTGCCCGATCACCCCGAGCACGAGCTCGCCAGGCGACAGATGAGCGGTTTTGGCGGGGTTATCTCGCTCGAGTTTGGCGATGGCGCGGCCGCGCGGCGATTCCTGGAGGGCCTCGAGATCTTTCAGCTGGCTGAGAGTCTGGGTGGGGTGGAGAGCTTGTGCAGCCATCCCGGCGAGATGACGCACGCCGCTGTCCCGGTTGAACAGCGAGAGCGGATGGGCCTCGTTGATCATCTGGTTCGACTATCGGTCGGAATCGAGGACCCCGATGATCTGCGATCGGACCTCGAGCAAGCGCTAACCAAGGTCTGAGCTCAGCGTGAAGATCCTCGTCGTCGGAAGTGGCGGGCGCGAGCACGCGCTCATCTGGAAACTCCGACGCGATCACCCCGACTACGAATTCCTGGTTACCGGTCGCAGCGGCGGTCTCGACGACGTCGCACGATGCGTGGAGTCGAGTCCTACTGACATCGATGGCTTGGTCGAGACGGCGCAGCGCGAACGAGTCGGCTTCACCGTCGTCGGCCCCGAGCTACCGCTGGCGGCGGGTCTGGTGGACGCGTTTCGGGAAGCGGGGTTGGCGGTTTTTGGGCCGACCCGGGCTGGCGCCCGACTCGAGTCATCGAAGGCGTATGCCAAGCGCCTCATGCAAACCCATGGGATCCCGACAGCGCGCTTCGAGGTCTTTACCGCGAAGGGACCAGCGACCGCGTTTGCCGACGAGCTGGGAGTGCCGTGCGTGGTCAAAGCGAGCGGGCTCGCCGCTGGCAAGGGTGCGTTGGTGTGCACGACGACAGCCGAAGTTGCAGACGCGCTGGCAGCATGTTTCGATCGCCGAGATTTCGGCGCCGCCGGGGACGAAGTCGTCGTCGAGGAGTTTGTGGCCGGCGAGGAAGCGTCGATGATCGCGCTGACCGATGGACGGGATCTGCTGCCCTTATTGCCGTCCCAGGATCACAAGCGAGCCGCAGACGGCGATCAAGGGCCAAACACGGGCGGTATGGGCGCGTACGCTCCGGCGACGATGCTCGATGCGTCGCAGCAGGCAGAAATCGTGGAGACCGTTTTTCGGCCGATCCTGGCGGCGCTCGAAGCTGACGGGGTGGCATTCTCCGGGTGTCTTTACGCCGGGCTCATGCTGACGGCGACGGGTCCGCAGGTGCTCGAGTGGAACGTCCGCTTTGGCGACCCCGAGGCCCAGGCCCTGTTACCGCTCATCGACACAGATCTGCTCGCGTTGCTGATGGCGGCGACGCCGGGAGGTCGGCTGGGTGAACAAGAGATCGGTTGGCGCGAGGGCGCCTGCGTGACGGTCGTCGCGGCATCGGTCGGCTACCCGTCCGACCACGAGACCGGCGTGCCGATCGATATCCCACCCGAGCTGGAAGCCGACAACGCCTTTGATCGCGACGGTGTGGTGGTGTTCCACGCTGGCACAAGACGTGATGCCGGCGGTTTGATCACCGCCGGTGGTCGGGTGCTCAACGTTACCGCGGTTGGCGCTGATGTCGGTGCCGCGCGGGAGCGCGTGTACGGCGCGCTGGCGAGGATCGAGAGCCCGGCACTGCGGTGGCGCTCCGACATCGGGTGGCGGGAGCTCGCGCGAGCGCTCGCCGAGTAACCGTTCGTGCCGGAGCTGCCCGAGGTCGAGACGATCGTGCGCCAGCTGGCGAAGGTCCTTCCGGGAAGGCGCGTCGAACGGGTCCAGATCCTGAGAGACAACATCGTACAAGGTTCGCCGGCGAACCTCACGCGATCACTCGAGGGTGCTGCGATCCGATCGGTTACCCGCCGCGCGAAGTTCATCGTGGTCGAGCTCGAGAGCGATCGGGTGTGGCTGACGCACTTGAGGATGAGTGGCAGCTACCGGGTGGTGAAGAACGGCGGCGACAACGATTCGCTTCCGGTATACACTCGGGCGACGTTCGACCTCGAAGATGGCTCGCGACTGCTTTATGTCGATCCGCGGACTCTTGGCCGACTGGAGATCATTCCGGCCGTTGATTGGGCCGCGCGTGCCGCCAGACTCGGTCCCGAGCCGCTGAGCCCAGCGTTTACGGCAGCCGTGCTCGAGGATCGGCTGGCCGCCAGCCGTCAACCGCTCAAGACGTTCCTGCTCGACCAAAGACGGATCGCGGGGCTCGGCAACATTTACGTCGCCGAGGCCTTGTGGCGCGCTCGGTTGAGCCCGCGTCGACGGGCGAAGAACGTGGGCCCGGTGCGGGCCAGGCGCCTCCACCGTGCGATTGTCGAAGTGCTGTCCGAGGCGGTTGGCGGGTCGGGGACATCGTTGGGCGGGACGTATCTGAATTTTGCCGACGCCGACGGTGACCGCGGTGATTTTTACGAAGCGCTAAACGTCTACGATCGCGAAGACGAACCCTGTCGTCGGTGCGGCGGGGCGATCAAACGGATCGTCCAGGCTCAGCGCTCGACGTACTACTGCCCGACCTGCCAGCGTTAGGCCGTCGGGAGCGGGCAAGCCGCACTTTCCGAGAAGCCATCGGATTCAACCCCGAGCGCGTGATTGAACCGGGCTCGAAAGTTCTCCCACGCCAAGAAGGCGGTGAGCTCGATGACCTGCTCGTCACTGAACTCTTTGGTCACGGCGGTGAATACTTCGTCGCTGACATCCGCCGGTGTGTTTGTCATCGCGTCGGCGAACCGCAGCAGCGCTTTCTCCTGAGCGGAAAAAGCGTTGGATCGCTCGTAGTCGTGAAGCGCTTCGAGCTGCTCACGGGTAATCCCGACGTCGCTGCTCCCGGCAGCGTTGATGTCGATTCAGAAGGGACACCCGACGCGCGTCGCGACTCTGAGTACCGCTAACTCCCGCAGATTGACGGGAACCCGACGCGCGCGACGGAGCGCCATTTCCATCTGCCCCACGCCGTATAGCACCGTTGGGTGGCGCGCGTAGAGCTTGAGCGGCCCGGTTACCTTTCCGTGCCGGCGACGCGAAACCCAAAACGCGAATCGCGCTAGCGGCGAACCGCCGCGATCAGAGCCGTCGATCCGTGCCATCGTGTTCTCCTCCAGCGTGAGTGTTCAATCGAAACCCTAGAGCTTGATATGCGCTAGATCGAAGGCGCCGTTATCGAGCGTCAGAATACCCGCCGACGGCGGAGCGCCGAACCCGCCCGCAGTGCCCGGGTTGAAAAAGCGGATGCCATCGACGACCTCTGACACCGCGAGGTGACTATGTCCAAACAGCACGATGTCGGGACCGACGCGCTCAAAGTGACGCGCCAAATGCTCGATGCTACCGCGGGGGAATCGGTGGCCGTGGATGACCGCGATCGTTAGCCCGGCTCGATCGAGCACGAGCTCCTCAGGTAATCGCGTGACCAACCCCATGGTGTCACAGTTACCGTGCACTGCCGCCACCGGCGCGATCGTCTCGAGCTCGACCAACGTGTGCTCGCGGCAGATATCACCACAGTGCACGACCTCGTCTATGTCACGAAGCGCTTCGTGTAGCGAGGCTGGGACCCTGTCGTGCGTATCCGAGACGATCCCGATCTGCACGGCCTGCTACAGGATCGACTTGCCTAGCACCGACAGGATAAGCTCCACGCCGAGTGTCCCGGTGCGGTTGCGATCGTCCAAGATCGGGTTCGTTTCGACGCAATCCATGCTCACCATCCCGCCACCGTCACTCACCAGCTCGAGCGCCAGGTGCCCCTCTCGATAGTTGACGCCGCCGATGACCGGCGTCCCGACCCCCGGTGCGTAGTTGGGATCGACGAAGTCCATGTCCCACGACACGTGGAAACCGAGAGTTCCCTGACGCACGATCGCCAGCGCCTCTTCGAGCACGCGGACGATCCCCTTCTCGTCGATTTCACGCATCGTGAACACACGGATTCCCGATTCGTGAACCATCTCCCGCTCACCGGGATCGACATCGCGCGCGCCGATCAACGCGACCTTCTCGGGTTTCACCTTGGGGGTCGACCCGCCGAGCTCGGTCAAAACGGGGTCGCCGTATCCGAGCGACGCTGCCAAACCCATGCCGTGGATGTTGCCGCTTATCGTGGTCTCAGGGGTGTTCATGTCGGCGTGGGCGTCGAACCACAACAGCCCCAGGTCATCGCCTTCCCGTGCGGCCCACGACGCGGCGCCGGCGATCGACCCGATCGAGAGCGAGTGGTCGCCGCCGAGCACGATCGGCAATGCGCCCGCTTCGAGTGAAGTCGCGACGCGGTCGGCGAGTGCCCGATTGGTGCCCGCGATCTCGTCCCGAAAGCGTGCTCGCTCGGACCCGGCATCGGCGGACTCGGGGATCCTCACCGCCACGTCGCCGGTGTCGGTGACATCGTGCCCGAGGTGAATCAACCGATCGCACAACCCCGCGATCCGCAGGGCGGAAGGACCCATGTCAACACCGCGTCGCCCGGCGCCCAGGTCGATCGGCACTCCGATCAGGTGAACGGGTCTTGTGTCTGATGCGGCCATGCTACTCCTTAACTCCAGTGTGAAGCGCAGCGATGCCGCGACTCAGCAAACGAAAGCGGACGCGCGAGAAGCCGACGTTGGTTAGCATATCGGATAAGGCCTCGCAGTCGGGGAAGTCAGCCACCGAGTCAGGCAGGTAGCGGGCGGCGTTGGCATCCCCCGCGATCATCGCCCCGGCGCGCGGCAGGAGGTGGTGAAAGTAGCCGTGATAGAGGGTCCGAAAGAGCTTGCCGGGTGGCGTTGTGAACTCCAGCACCACCAGCCTCCCACCGGGCTCGAGAACGCGGTGCATCTCCGACAATCCGGCTTCGAAGTCGACCAGGTTGCGGAGCCCAAAACCGATCGTACAGCCGGCGAAAACGTCATCGGTCACGGGCAACGCCAACGCATCGGCGGCCACCGGCAGCACCAGTCGTTGATGATCCAGCTTGCCGGCACCCCGTCGCAGCATCGGCAACGAGAAGTCGAGCCCCACGGCTACCGCGCCTGGGGCGCGTGTGGCGACCGCCCGGGCCAGGTCGAGAGTACCGGCGCACAGGTCGAGGTATCGACGATCGGGGACCGGCGCCAGCGCGGCGATCGCGTCAGCCCGCCAGAGTCGGTGGACGCCGGCCGAAAGAACATCGTTGAACAAGTCGTAGCGCGGAGCGATCGTGTCGAACATCGATCGCACCCGGGTCGCCTTGTCACGATCAGCTTCCAACGGCGAAACCGATGAGTGAAACGCTCCGTACGGGGTGCACGTGGGCATAGCGGATGAGCAACTCGTGGTCGAGGCGCTCGCGGGGTCGCAGAGCGCGTTCAGGGAAATTGTGCATCGCTTCGAGCGCCCCGTGTTCAACCTCGTTGCCCGCATGGTGCACGATCGGACGTTGGCCGAGGACCTCTCGCAGGACGCGTTCGTCAAAGCGTTCAGCCGTCTCGACACGTACCAGCCAGAACAGGGGAAGTTCTCGAACTGGCTGTTCAAGATCGCCCACAACACAGCCATCGACCACTTGCGACGGCGAGCTATCGATACCGTTTCATTAGAAGCCGGTGGCGAGGATGAGCCCGACTACGCGTCGACGACACCGGACCCGGCGGCTGAGTCACCGCTCGACTCGATGGTCCAGACCGATCTGGCGACGGTGCTTTCGGTGGCGATCGATCGCCTCCGGCCCGAGTACCGCGAGGCGATGGTGTTGCGTCACCAGGAGGGTCTGGCGTACGAGGAGATCGCCGAGATCATGGAGCTGCCCCTGGGGACGGTCAAGACGTACCTCCACCGGGCGCGCAAGGAGCTGGCGGGCGACCTCTCGGCGGCCGGCTGGGGCCCTTCAGGACCCGATCCGACGCTTCCCGCGGCGGCTGAAACCCACCCCCCCGGCCCAGCGTAGGGTCAGATAGGAGAATGAAGATGATGCGGAGACTCCAGACCGACCTGAAGCGCTGGCTCGCGGCTGAGGCAGCGGGCGACGAGCGCCAGGCCGAAGATGCGTTGGGCACACTGCTCGCCTCGGCGCCCCGGCTGACACCGTCGGCCGGCTTCGCCGAGCGGGTGCTGTGGGCGATCCAACCAGCGCCAGCGCCACAATGGGCGCTCGGTGCGTGGTGGTGGAAAGCCGCGGTCGTAGCCGCCGTTTCGTTGGTTGGCACGGCCACCGGGCTGCTGCCGCTCGTACAGTGGTTGCCGATCAGCGCGCCGAGCTTTGGCGAGGTCTTGAGGACCGGCGCTGACGGCTTGGTTTGGATCGGCGAGTGGCTCGCCGCCGGGCTCGCGCTCTGGGGGCTCTTGGCCCGGATCGGAACCGCGCTCCAGGTCGCGGTGGTGACCCCGCAGGTGGCTTCACTGCTGCTGGCGAGCACGCTGATCGGTGCTTCCGCACTTTATAGTCTGAATCGTCTATTGGCTTTCGAGAGGAGAACATGGTGATGATCGCGTCGACGAATCTCTGGCGCGCCCTGACGCTTGGAACGTTGCTCATGTTGAGCTTCGCTCCGACCAGCCTGGCGCAGGCGACCGCGGGATCCGCGGCGCAGGAAGTTGCACCCACGTTGGGTGAGTTACGGGACCGGATTGAACGCCGGTACCAGGTATTGCCTATTCAAAACGGCATCGTGCTGATGCCCAGATACCGCACGGACGTCCAGTCGATCGAGTTGGCAAACGGCTCCATCGGCATCGATGGAGAGCCGGTGACGGGCGCCGAGTTGACGGAGCGCATCGGTGACGACGCCGAGGATATCACACGACTTTCGTTTATGGATTCGATGACTCGTCGCGTCCTGTTCGGAATCGGTCCCCCGCCAACGACCGGTGTGGCTGCTGACACAGAAGCCGAAGCCGCGGCTATCGAGGATACGGCCGCCGAGCCGAGCGATGAAGCGGATGAGCCGGTGGATGACGAGGATCATGAGGGCGCCACGTTCATCAGCGAGGAAGGCGACCAGGTCCGGGTCGGCGGAAGCGTCACCGTTCCGGCCGGCCGGCACGTCGACGGAGACGTGGTGGCGGTCGGCGGCTCGGCCCGCGTCGATGGCCATGTGGATGGCTCGGTCGTCGCGGTCGGCGGCTCGGTCCGGTTGGGCCCCAACGCGGTGGTCGAAGGCGAGGTAACCTCGGTCGGTGGCACGATCCAGCGTTCGCCAGGCGCGGTCGTGCACGGCGCGGTCAACGAGGTCGCCTTCGGACCGAACATCGATTTTCATCCCCACTGGGTTGGCTTCGCCCCGGGAATGGGTGAGATCGGTGGGTTGATCGGCACCGTGTTGTGGATCGCTTTTCTGGCGTTCATCGTCGCCCTGTTGTTCCTGCTCGGGCGCGGCCCGATCGAGCGGATGGAGTATCGGATGGCGACCTCAGGGTGGAAGGCCGCCGCCATCGGGTTGGTCGCGTGGCTGTTGCTCATCCCGGTGCTCGTCCTGACGACGGTCATTCTCGCCATTTCGATTATCGGGATCCCATTGCTACTCGTCATCCCATTCGCGCTGCTGGCGTTGAAGATCGGGATCCTGTTGGGCTTCGTTGCTGTCGCCAAGTACGTAGGTCATGAAGCCGAGCGGCGGTTCGGTTGGGAGCACACCAACCCGTACCTTTCGATTCTGGTTGGTGTCGGTTTTCTCAGCGTGTTGCTGCTCTTTGGCAGCGCGCTTGGGTTGATCGGCGGACCGTTTGGGGTCTTTGGCGCGATCCTGACCGTAATCGGGATCGTGATTCAGTTCGCCGCCTTGACGATCGGTTTCGGGCTGTTCCTGCTGACCCGCTTTGGGACCCGTTACAACTGGGGCAACGGGGAGACCCCCGAGCGCCCGGCTTCAGAGCCGGTGCCCGCACCGAGCGGCTTCGCCCCGACCGAATAGCTCCACGGAACCCTTCCCCTCCTCGGGTGGTACATTCGCTCGAGGAGGGGTTTTTCTCATGCTGACATACGTATCGCGCTGGACTGTCTCGCTGTCGCTGGTATTGATGGCGACCGTGTCACTCGCTGGGATGGCGATGGCCCAGGCCCCGACCGACCGCGCGTCACGGTCGTACCGGGTGATCCTGTTCTTGGCTGAGGACGGTACGCCGAGAGACGTCGAGATCCGGCGCCTCAAGGAAGTGTGGCGAGAGGGCGAGGGTGCGACGCGCTTGCGGGAGCTACTTGCTACCGGCGAGGTCCGGCGGTTGGACGAAGTAACGATCCTCCCCGGCCGCGAGACCCCGGTCATCCAGTTGGGCGACGTGACCGTTCGGGTGAATGGGGTCCTCAAGGAGCCACGCGGTGAACGGATGTTTCTCCGCGTCGAAGTCGACGGCGGCGAAGAAGCGTTCGTCAAGGAGATGATCTCGCGCTTCGATGAGACGATCGTTGTCGCCTACCCGCTAGCTCGCGGCGATCGATCGATCGTCGCCCTCATCGTGCCCACCGGTGGTTCACCGTAGGACTTTTCGGCGAAATCGAGCTGGACTAGGTTTGTCGGCCTAGCGATCGACGTTGCCCAAAACCCCGTGAATCTCATGGTAAGCAAAACTGCCGAGATCGGTGCCACAGAGCACCTCCGTAGCAAGCCTCGCCGCCCGGTGTTGGCTTTCGACGTGGTCCCCGCTTACCGGCAGTACGAGTTACGGTTGGCTCGTTATCAGGACATGGTGCCCGCTGTGCGCGACCTGTCACGATCAGACGAGGTACTAGAGATCCTAGACGTCGGGTCGGGAACCGGACCCGCCAAGCGCTTTATCGATCATGCCGGTGTAGCGGCCCATTGGACCGGGATCGAGATCCACCCGGACCGGATCGAGCTCTGCAAGCAACTGGGCTACGACCGAATCATCGACGATCACGACCTCGAGAAGGGTCCGTTGCCGATAGGTGCCGGCTCCTTCGACGTTGTCATCGCGAGCCACGTCTTGGAGCACCTGGACGATGCGAGCGCAGCGCTGGAGGATTGGATGCGCGTGTTGCGCCCCGGCGGCTTGCTGATCCTCGGCGTGCCGATGCATTTGGGGTTGGTCGCCAGGTTGGCTCGCGCGCGGTTCCGCCATCGCGGTCGCAAGCGCCCTCGGGCTCACTGCCACTTTTTTTCGATGCGCTCGTTGAAAGAGCTGTTGAGTCCTTATCCGGTCAGCGCGATCCGCGGCTTTCGGTTGATTTCAGCGCGTAAGTGGTTGCCGTTGGAGGATTATCGCTGGTTTTATCTCGTCAACCGGAGAATAGGACATCGGTTCCCCGCGTTGGCGGCCGAAGTCAACGTGGAGATCCGAAAGCCGGTTCAATGAAAGCGCGACTCTTCTCGGTCACGATCTCGTCTCTCGGTGTGGTTCTGCTGATCGCTTGCGGCTCCGGCCCTGAGAAGTTCCCATCGTCCAACTGGACCGGGAAGTACGCCACCCGGATTGTGCAATCGTCAACCGATTGCGTCGATGCCGACGGGCCACCGGTGATGACCGGGTTCATAATGGACGTGATCCAGCTGACGACCAACAAGACGACGATCAAGATGAATCCGATCGTCGAGCTCGAGGGTGAGTTTGTGGGCGATCACGTCGAGGTCTCGATGCGAGTCGATGAGCCCGTCTCGCTACCCGATTCGATCGTCGCTCGCGCAATACCGGCGGACTCGTTGGACGTTATTACCTATTCGCTAGTGGCGGATTTCGAACGCGATGGCTTCGAGGGTGTGTATGTCGTGCGGTCACCAGACCTTCGCGCGTTGATCAATCACAACCGCGGCGGCCGGTGCGACTTTCGCTACCAGCTGGCGGGTACGAGGTTCGTTTCGATAATCCCGGAGTCGGACGACTAGGACTCCAGCACGCGCCGCACGCCGACAAGCCAACTCGCCAGACGATTTCCAAACTCTGACTGCATCGGATCCGCCGGGTTGAGCGTATCCCACGCGACCCCGTTGCGGGTCGTCGACGCATGCACCATCTGCCCGCCGGTGGTCAGGATCCCGACGTGGGTCACGCGCCCGCCGGGTGGCTCGACAAAGAACGCCAAATCTCCATCGTGGATCGCACTCCAGCCGTCGCCAGGGTCGATTTCGGCTCCGATCACGGATTGCTGATCCGCGTCGCGCGGTAGGCGCACCCCGTGGAGGCCGTAGACGCGTTGAACGAGACCCGAGCAGTCAAACCCTTTCTCGGATGTGCCACCCCACAGGTAAGGCAAGCCCATAAAGGTCGCGGCGTGAGTGACGATCGCCGGGCCATCGTGTGGAAAAACATCACTCAGGCGGTCGCACGGCACCGCGGTTTCGGCTTCGACCCAGCCTCGAGTGCCATCTGGAAGCGTCAGCTCGAGAGCGTCGTCGCTGGCGCGAGCATCGACGACCGCACCCTGCACGAGGTCGGCCACGATCGGCGCTTCGAGGTCCGGTGCCTGTCGTGCTACTGCTCCGCGAGCGACGACGATCCACGATCCGTCGCGCGGTTCGTTAACCGCCAGGCGATCCCGATACTCACCGGTATCGCCGGGGTCGGATGTGAGGCAGGCGCCGTGGTGAACCCACGCCACGTAGCCGTCGCCCGTCTGTATCTGTAGCCAATCACCGCTTCGGCGAAGTGCAAGCGCCTCCTCACCCATGATCATCTGTGACACCATCTCGCTGGCGTGACTTGGATCGCGTCGCAGGTACGCCAAGCTCCTGTGTGTCACGACACGGGTCGCGCCTTTTAGCGCCCGCTCGGGCAAGAGCTGTACGTCGATCTCAGCCTGACCAGCGGCTTTGGCCTGGAGCTCCTTTAGCCCTTCGGCGGACGTCGTCGCACCGCTCAACCGCACCTCGCCGCTGGAGGTGCGATCGACGGTGATGTCCCACACCCCCAATCGGGGATCGGGAACGTGTCGCGCGCCGAGCTCCGTCGCGTGTTGCTCCCAGTTGGCCCTCACGTTGGTTCGGCGGCCAAGCGCCGCCGCCCTTCCTGGTCAGCGAACTGGAGCTCGTACAGCCGCGCGTAAACACCTTCGCGAGCCAGCAGCCCCTGGTGGGTGCCGTGTTCGCAAACAGCTCCCTTGTGCAGGACGACGATCTGGTCGACGCGCCGAATCGTCGACAGCCGGTGGGCGATGACGATCGACGAGCGGGCCGCCATCAGCTGTCCGATCGCCTTCTCGATCAGCGCCTCGCTGGCGCTGTCAACGCTGGAGGTGGCTTCGTCCAGGACGAGCAACGGTGGATCGTGAGCCAGGACTCGGGCGAACGCGACGAGCTGCTTCTGACCCGTCGACAGAGATCGCCCGCGCTCGCCGACTTCGGTATCGGCGCCGTCGGGGAGCTCGGCCACGAAGCCGTTGGCTCCGATCGCCTCCAAGGCCGCCGCGACGTTGCGATCGTCTACGCCGGCGGTGTCCAAATGAACGTTGTCGGCGACCGACCGCGAGAACAGGAAAACGTCTTGTAAGACCAGGCCGACGCGACGACTGAGCTCATCCCGTGGGTACTCCCGCACGTCAAGTCCGTCGAGCAGGATCCGCCCCTTGGTTGGTTCATAGAAGCCGCACAGAAGGCTAGCACAGGTTGTTTTTCCAGAGCCGGTCGGGCCGACCAGCGCGAGCTTCTCGCCCGGTTGGACCCCAAACGAAACGCCGCGCAGCACCCAGGAGTCCGCGGTGTATCGGAACCACACATCGTCAAATACGATGCCGCCGTGTGGCGGTGGCAACTGCCGCCCATCACGAGCCGGTGCCGGCGCCAACGGTTCGTCGAGCAAGGTGATCAGTCGTTCGCCCGAAGCCATCGCCGCCTGTAGCAGGTTGTACTTCTCGGCAAGATCTCGAATCGGACGGAAGAACTTCTGGGCGTACTGAAGAAAGGCGACCAGCGCGCCGAACGTAAGCGCTCCTCTCAAGATCTCGCCGCCGCCGTACCAAACGATGAGCGCAACCGCAAGCGCTCCCACTAGCTCAATCAAAGGGTAGAACAAGGCGTAGTAGTGCACTGACGCGAGCTGCGCGCTCTGGTGTTCACGGTTGATGTCGGCGAATTCGTCTGCGCTGGCGCGTTCCTGCCGAAACAGTTGGACCACCACCAAGCCCGAAACGCGCTCCTGGAGGTAGGCGTTGAGCCGCGCCAGCTGGCGTCGGATCTCGCGCTGCGCGTCACGCATACGGCGTCTCAACGGAAACGAGATCGCGAGCACCAGCGGGACAACCAGCAAGGTGATGATGGCAAGCTCGGCGTTGACCGCAAACATCATGATGGCGATCGCAACCAGCATCAGAGCATCGCTGAGCACCGCCACGACGCCAGACGAGAAGAGCTCATTCAACACCTCGACGTCTGACGTCACCCGTGTCACTAACCGACCGATCGGCTGACGATCGAAGAAAGACACCGGCAATCGCTGAAGACGCCCGAACAATCGCTCGCGCAGATCGTGCATGGCCTGTTGGCCGACCCAGGCGGTTAGATACGTCTCACCGTAGCCGACACCAAGCTCGAGCACGAGCAGCCCCAGATAGACGAGCGCGATTGTGAGCAGGCCGGTCAAGTCACCGGTGGCGATGTAGCGATCGATGGCGACCTTGACGAGGTACGGCTGAAGGGCCTCTATCGTTGCCAACACGAGCAGCAACGCCAACGCTCCCGTCACGTGTTTCCGGTACGGGACGAGAAACGCCAATAACCGCCGTGCCACCTGGGAGTCATAGGGAGCGTGGAGCGGTTCGTCCATGCTGCGGCTCACGATTCTCCTGGACCGGGAAGAAATTCAGGTCGTTTCATCGTTGCGCAAAGGTGCCGGCCCGTGAAGCGTGGGTCAAGCCACGCCACGGGGCTAAGTTCGTCCGTTCAGCGCGTGTCGATCCGGACCCGTACCGCTGGCTTGGGGTACATGTCTACGAATCGATCGTTGGTCTGCTGAACGGAAGGAGTCTCGATGAGAGCGCGGGCGATGGCTATACCGTGGTTGCTCGTCGCCATCTTGGCGGCGGGGGGGTGTCGGCAGGGTGGCGAAACAGTGGTCGACGAGGCTCGGGTCGACGAGCGCTTGGGTTCGCTCAAGGTGATGAACAGTGCTGACGAGCCGGTAACGATCTACTTGGATGGCGAAGAAGTGTATTCGGTTCCGCCAGGAACGGCGTATACATTCCGTAATCTGCCGACGCGCGAAGTCTCGATCTATGGCGTGGGTCGGGTCAGTGAGCGCCACTATGGCTTGCCAAAGCTGACGATCGAAGAGGGAGGAGAGTACGAGTGGACGATTCGCCAGTGACACCGGGAGCGCCGCAGGTACCATCTGCTGATAGACGCCAGCGAGGCCTGGGACCGGCTGCCAGCATGCTCGTCCTGGGCATACTGATCGGACTCGGGATTGGATGGCTGACATGGCGCGGAACCCCTGGATCGGGTCCCGCCGTGGCCGCCGGGACCTCGCCCGAGTCTTCGGTGTTGGTGCACGGCGTCGACGTCGGGTCAGACCCCGTCCTCGGACCCGAGACCGCGCCGATCACTATCGTCGAGTTCTCTGATTTTGAATGTCCGTTCTGTGAGAAGTTCGCGCGCGAGACTGCGCCCGCATTGAGGCGTCAGTACGGCGACAAGATCCGCTGGATCTTCGTCAACAACCCGCTGCAGTCGATCCACCCCAAGGCCTATGACCTGGCGCTAGCGGGCGAGTGCGCCCACGAGCAGGGTCTTTTCTGGGAGTGGTACGACGTCATGTTCAGCGGCCAGTTTGGAACCGACGACGAGGCCGTAGCGGCGGCAGGACGGGCGATCGAAGTCGATGAGGGGCGCTTCGAGGCGTGCTATCGGAACGCCGATCACGCGGCCGAGGTGGCTACCGATTTGAAGGAGGCGCAGAAGTTCTACATCCTCGGTACGCCGACCTTTTTTGTGAACGGCCAACGCCTCGAGGGCGCGCTGCCAGCCGAAGTGTTCGCTGAAATCATCGACGAGCTGCTGGGCGCCTAAGCCCCTTCAAGCTTCTTCCAATGCGGCTTCCAGCTGTTGCCGGTGATACAGCTCTGCGTACTGTCCGCCAGCCGCCAGAAGCTCATCGTGGGTGCCGCTCTCGGCGATGCGACCCTGCTCCAGGACGACGATCCGGTCCGCCGATCTCAGCGTCGATACGCGGTGGCTGACGAGCAGAGTCGTCCGGTTGTTCATGAACGTTTCGAGGCGATCCAAGATCCGCTCCTCTGTCTCGGTGTCGACCGAAGAGAAAGCGTCGTCCAGTAGCAGAATCGTGGGTTCGGTCAGCACCGCTCGAGCCAGCGCCGCGCGCTGTTTTTGTCCTCCCGACAGCGTGATACCACGTTCTCCGACCACGGTCTCATATCGGTCTGGAAACGTCTCGACCTCTTTGGCCAAACCGCTGATCGACGTTGCCTCTTCGACCGACAGCTTGGCGTCGATCGCGCTGCCAAACTCTAGGTTCGCCTTCAACGTATCGCCAAACAGGAGCGGTTCCTGTTGAGCCACCGCTACCGCGCGACGCAACACGTCGAGCGGGTAATCTCGAATCGGGCGGCCGTCGATCTCGATCGTCCCCGCCTGTGGTTCGTACAACCGAGTGATCAGCCTCAGAAGCGTAGTCTTGCCGCTCCCCGTAGGGCCGGTGATCCCGACCGTCGCTCCGGCGGGTATCGATAGGTTGAAGTCATCCAAGACGGGAGGTCGATCCGGATGATAACGGAAGACGACGTTATCGAGAGCGATGCTCCCAGCGGTGATGGTCGCCGATGGGTCAGCGTCAGCGTCGTCGATCGTTGGAACGGCGAGCAGAACCGCGTTGAGCCGTCGCATCGCTGCGGTGGCGCGCTGAAGGAGGTTGGCGATCCAACCAAACGCGATCAGCGGCCAGCTGATCATCCCCAGGTACATCAAGAACGCCACCAAATCACCGAGCGTCATATGCCCGGCCACGACACGGCGGCCCCCTAGCCAGAGCAGGATCAGCAGGCTCAGGCCGAGCAGGAAACCGAGGGCTGGGCCCAACACGGCCCGAACTCGAGCCAGCCTCAGGTTCGCCATGGCGTACTCTTCGCTTCGGGTTTCGAAGCGATCCTCCTCACCGCCGCGCAGACCGTAGGCGCGGACCACTCTGAGACCAGCCAGGTTCTCCTGGACGGTGGTCGTCAGCGTTGCTAGCGCCGTCTGACTGACGAGGCTCAGGCGATGGATTCGCTGTCCCATTAGCTTGACTGTCACCGAAACGAATGGCAGCGGCAGCAGCGCGAAGAGGGTTAACCACGGGTCGAGCCAGAGCATGAACGCGATCGCCAGCGCGATTGTCGCCACGGTATTGACGCCAAACAGAATCCCCGGTCCAAAGCTCATGCGGACGGCGCCGAGATCGTTGGAGAGACGACTCAAAACGTCGCCGGTTGGCAACCGATCAAAGAACGCCGGCGATTGTCGCAACAGGTTGGCGTAAAGATCGTCGCGGAGATCGGTTTCGATCTTTCGCGAAGCGCCGTAGATCAAGTGTCGTTGAGCGTACCGGAAGACACCTTGAATCACCGCGATCGCTACGATCGCTCCGGCGTAAACGGAAATCGTGGTCCAGTTCGCCTCGGTCTGGAGCGCGTCGACTGCGAACTTGACCACGATGGGGCTCAGGGAACCAAACCCGGCGCTGAGGGCTATACAGATCGCCCCCCACACCAGGGATTTCTGATACGGTCGGACGTAGGGAATGAGCGAACGAAGAGGATGCATGCGCCGTAAGCTCCTGAAGCGGGCGGCCCGTGGCCAGCCCGGCGTCGCAGCGGTCATGATCGCGGTCGCGCTCGGATGTCAGCACGAACCCGGCCGCACCATCGTTGTCGAGGCCGACTCGACCGCCGCGACCCCGGCGTCATTTGACACCATTCCGGCGGTCGCCCCACCAACTCCCAAAGCGATCGAAGAGGTCGTCATTGTAGAGCGGTCGGCGTCTCCCGCCGACCTGGAAGACCCGGTTCCGGAACCCGTCGATATCTCCGAGGTGCCACACGGGACCCAGGCCGGGGAGCCCGACACGGTCGCCATCATGATCGAAGAAGCGGCTGAATCAACGACTCTCGATCCGGCTCTGCCGGAGGGAACGCAACTCGAACTCGAGCTCAGAACGCCACTCCATTCGGCAACCACGCTCGTCGGAGACCGCTTTGCGGCTCGGCTCACCGATGACGTACGGGTCGGTGAAACGGTCGTGCTGCCGGCCCATACGTTGGTCGAGGGCCGGGTCAGCCGGGTTGTGAGAGCCGACGAGGGCGACGACGAGGAGCCGGCGCAGGTCGAGCTCGAGTTTTGGTCGCTGATCCTGCCGTCGGGCGAACGGCGCCCTTTCAGGGCCGAGCTGGTGGATTCCCCAGCCGATGAGCTCGAAGCAGAGGTCGATGATGGCGCCGGTGGTGACAGGGTGGCGGGTGCGGCCAAGGGCGCCTTGACTGGAGCGCTGCTGGGTCAGGTATTGGGCGGCGGATCCAGGTCGGTCCTCGTCGGAACGATCCTCGGTGGTGTGGCCGGCGCCACGCTCGTCGCGTCGACACCCGATCGCGAGGTCATCGTACCCAGCGGCACACTCCTGACCGTCGTGCTGAGCGTCCCAATCAGCCTATCGCTTCCCGAGATCAGCGAGCCCTCCACCGAGCCTTAGAACCCGGCCGCCTCGCCCCCGCCGCGGAGGTCGCTCCGCCCATACAGGAGGCCGGTCTCGACCCCCAGCTCGATCCCCTGGGCACGCCCGGAGTAGCCGCGTCTCGTCTCGACGCGATGTCCCATCGACTCGAGTTGGTACACCGTATCCTCGGAAAGCGTCCATGGCTCGGCTCGAATCGTGTCCGGCAGGTGCTGATGATGAAACCGGCCACCGTCGAGCGCTTCGGCGAGCGTCATGTCGTAATCGATCGCGCCGATCAGGATCTGTGCGACCGTCGTGATGATCGTCGAGCCACCGGGGGAGCCGACGACGAACCTCGGATCCTCGTTCTGTACGACGATCGTCGGTGTCATCGCGGATAGCGGTCGTTTGCCGGGCTGGATGGCGTTCGATCGCCCCTGTACGAGCCCGTACGCGTTTGGCACGCCGGGCTTCACAGTCAGATCGTCCATCTCGTTGTTGAGAAAGAAGCCGGCGGCGGTCTCTAGCGATCCGAACGAGCCGTTTATAGTGGTTGTGGATGCGACCGCGTTCCCCATCGGGTCGACGATCGAGAAGTGTGTCGTCTCGGTGCTCTCCGCCGTAACTCGTGCCGATGATGCGCTGAGCTCGGGACGGATATCGATGGACGATGTGGCGCGCAGCGTGTCGATCGAAGCTGCGAGATCATGGGCATACGATTCGGTCAAAATCGATTGTGGGATGTCGACAAAGTCAGGATCGCCAAGCAACGCGTTGCGCTCGGCAAATGCGCGTCGCATCGCCTCGACGATGCGGTGAACCGCGCGCGCGCCATGATAGGGGTACTCGCCTAGCTCGACCGTCTCGAGCTGCTCGAGGATGAGCTTGAGCGTGATCCCGCCCGAAGATGGGGGACCCATGCTGTGAACGGTGTAACCACGGTAATCGAACGTGATCGGAGGTCGCTCGACGGCGCGGTACCGGCGCAGGTCTTCGTGAGTGATCAAGCCTCCGCGGCGCTCCATCGCCCCGACGATCGAGTCGGCGATCTCGCCGCGGTAGAAGACGTCCGGCCCACGGGCCGCGATCAACCGGAGGGTGCGCGCGAGCGCGGGCTGGCGCAGGGTATCTCCAACCGCCGGCAGTTGACCGGTTGGGAGTAGCATCGCCGCGGCGCCAGGGAAACGCCGAATGTCGTCGATCTTGCCGGCGATCAACCGACGCGAGTACGGGTCGACCGGAAAGCCTCGCTCGGCCAGTTCGATCGCTGGCTCGATGAGGTCTGCCCAGGGCAGCGTCGCGTGGCGTTCGTGAACGAGCTTCATCCCGGCGACCGATCCGGGCGTGGCTACGGCAAGCGCGCCAAACCACGAAGGACGGTCAGGCCTCACTTCGCCGAACTCGTCCAGGTACATGTCCTCGCTGGCAGCCAAGGGCGCGGTTTCCCGGTAATCGTATGTGTGGACCACACCATCCGACGTGCGAACTACGAGAAATCCGCCGCCGCCGAGATTGCCAGCCGAGGGCAGAGCGACAGCAAGCGCGAAGTGAACCGCGATCGCTGCGTCAACGGCGTTTCCACCGCGGCGTAGGACTTCTACGCCGACGCGTGTCGCCTCGCTCTTCGCGCTCACCACCATCGCGCTGTCAGCGACGACCGGTGACCACCAGCGTGGTTGCTGGGCCAGGACCTTCGAACCGGTCAGCAGAGCGATCAGCAACCCGAGTGCTATCAGATTACGCATGGCACGAATATATCATTACCTTCTGTACACATGAGGTCAGTCTGGAAACTGCTCGGTGTGGCGCTTACCGCGCTCACCCTGTTGTCGGTTGTGCACCCTGCGGCGGCTCAGGATACGGCGGTCGCAGAATCGGATACGACGGACGCAGAGCCGGATACGACAGCCGCTGAACCCGATCGCGTGTTCGTATACCGGGTCGAGATCGATGGCGCCATTCAGCCCGCGTCGGCCGAGTTTCTCGTCAACGCCATCGCCAAGGCGGGGGACGAGCGCGCCGACGCGTTGATCATCGAGCTCGACACGCCTGGCGGTCTGGTCGATTCGACACGCGACATCATCCAAGCGATGCTATCCAGCCGCGTTCCGGTCGTCGTATACGTCGCGCCGGGTGGCGCGCGGGCCGGGTCGGCGGGGGTCTTTATCACGCTCGCCGCGCACGTGGCAGCGATGGCACCGGGTACGAACATCGGAGCGGCGACGCCGATCAACATCGGCGGCGGGGATTTCTCACCGGGTGGACCGGCGCCGGCAGACTCCGTTGCCGAGGAACAGACCGAGGGCCAGAGCGATCTCGAGCGCAAGATTTTGAACGACACGGTGGCGTTTATTCGGACGATCGCCGAAAAACGCGGTCGCAACGCCGAGTGGGCCGAGCGCGCAGTGCGCGAGGCCGACGCGATCACCGAGACCGAAGCGCTCGAACTGAACGTCATCGACCTGGTGGTGCCCAACCTGGCCAAACTGCTGGATGAGATCGACGGCCGCGAGATCGAGGTGCTGGATCGCACCGTCACACTGGCTACCGCCCAGGCCGAGATTCGGGACATCCCGAAGGGTCTGAGATTCCGGATCCTGGATGCGATCGCTAACCCGAACATCGCCTTTATCCTGATGTTGATCGGGATCTACGGGATCTTCTTCGAGCTCATGAACCCGGGCTCGATCCTCCCCGGTGTGGCGGGGGTGATCTCCCTGCTGCTGGCGTTTTTCGCCCTTCAGGCGCTGCCGGTGAACTACGTCGGCGTGTTGCTGCTCTTGTTCGCGCTGGTCTTGTTCATCGCTGAAGTGAAGATCGTGAGCTACGGACTGCTTACTGTCAGTGGCATCATCGCGTTTGTGCTCGGGGCCACGATGTTGTTCGACGCACCGGGGTCTTTCTTCCGGGTCAGCTGGAGCGTGATCGTGCCGGCCGTGGTCGTGACGGCTGCGTTCTTCGTGATCGCTCTCGGGCTGGCTTACCGTACATGGCGGACGCAACCGACGACCGGTCGCGAGGGGTTGGTCGGCGAGCGCGGCGTCGTGCGCCGGGGAGTCGATCCCACGGGTCAGGTCCTCGTGCACGGCGAGCTGTGGAAGGCCCGGGCCGATGAGCCGCTCGAGTCCGGGACCGAGGTCGAAGTCACCGCCGTCGACGGGTTGACCATTCACGTCAAACGGACGTAGCCCGGACCAACCCATGGCCGATTGCGAAGTCGTGGCGGCGGCCAAGAGTGCGCTCAGACAACGTATGCTGCGAGCCCGCTCGGAGCTCGATCCGCGCCTCCAAGCAGGGTGGGGAGAGGCGATCACCGATCGGCTGGTCGGGCTCGAGGAGTACCGCCAGGCGGGCACGCTCCATCTCTACATCGATGTCTTTCCGGGCGAGGTGCCGACCCACGATCTGGCGACACTAGCGGTGACCCAAGGAAAACGGGTCGCAGTCCCCAGAATCGTGACCTTCAAGCCACCCGAGATGGTCGGGGTCGAGATCAGCTCGCTGGAAGAGTTGTCGCTCAGCTCGGCCGGTCTCTGGGAACCCGACCCCAGTCGGGCCGATCGCGTCCCCGAAGCCGAGATCGATCTGGTCGTCGTGCCCGGCCTCGCGTTTGACCGCTCGGGGCACCGACTCGGGCTCGGGGGTGGCTTCTACGACCGCTGGCTGCCCTCGGTCCCGGCCCCAAGGGTGGGGTTGGCACTCTCCTTGCAAGTCGTTGAGAGGGTTCCACATACCGGGCGCGACCAGAGGGTCGATTGGATCGTCACCGAGAACGACCTCATCGATTGTCGCGAGTCGCGATAACCCCTCGGCAGGACCCAGAGCCATTGAGCGGCATCGTTCTCACCGATTTGACGAAATCTTACGGCGCCTTTCCCGTGTTGCGCGGAATCTCGCTCAACGTCGAGCCCGGGGAGCTGTTTGGATTCCTGGGCCCCAACGGTGCTGGCAAAACGACCACCATCAAGATCATGACGAGTCTGCTTCTGCCGTCTGGTGGTCGTGTCGAGGTCGCCGGGTACGACGTCGTAGAGGACCCTTACGAGGTCAAACGTCGAGTCGGGTTTGTCCCGGATCGACCCTTCCTGTACGACAAGCTGACCGGATCGGAGTTCCTGGAATTTGTGGGACACCTGTACGACTTGAGTCCGGCGACGGTCCGGGAGCGCTCACACGAACTGATCGAGTTGTTCGATCTGAGTGAGTGGATCGACGAGCTGGTCGAAGCCTATAGCCATGGAATGCGACAGAAGCTGGCCATGACGTCGGCGCTGCTGCACGAGCCCGAGATCATCATCATCGATGAACCCACAGTGGGCCTCGATCCGCGCAGCCAGAGCCGGATGAAAACGCTGCTATCTAACCTCACGGCCAAGGGTCACACGGTGTTTCTCTCGACTCATACGCTGGAGATCGCCGAAGCACTGTGCACGCGGGTCGCGATCATCCATCGCGGAGAGATCATCGCCCGCGGAACGGTCGACGAGTTGCGCCGCGAGGCGCGTCGGGAAGACAGCTCGCTCGAGGAGATCTTCTTGGGGCTGACCGAGGGCGGTGGGCCAGTGGGCGAGCCCTCTCTGGTGTGAAAACCCTGTTCTATCCACGACTCGCGGGGTTGAGGCGCGAGCAGCGACCCGGCGGAATTCACAGAATCAGCGTACCGATCGTGCTGGGGCTCGTTTTTTGGGCCGCTTTCTATCTTGTGATGGTCCGGGTGTTGAATCACTTCACGACCGTCGACCCTGACCTGGGTCGGATTCTGGCGGCCAAGCTCCTGGCGCTCTTGTTCTTGCTGTGGCTGTCGTTTCTCGCTTTCTCGGCGTTGATCACGGCCGTGACGCAGATCTTCTTGGCGCGTGACCTCCCGATGTGGTTAGCCGCGCCGATTCCCCTGCGTCGATTGTTTCGCGTCAAGCTCGTCGAGATCGCCACGCTGGCGTCGTGGACAGCCGTCTTTCTGGCGATCCCGGTGTGGGTGGCGTATGGAGTCGTCTTTGGCGCCGGTTGGACCTACTACGCTGCCTTGGTTGTGGCGGTCGGATGTTGCGTCACGATCGCGACATCGATCGGAATGTTGGTTGCCGTCGCGTTGGTAAACCTGTTTCCCGCCCGTCGCGCGCGAGATCTGTTGTCGCTGGTCGCCTTGATGTTCATAGCCGCGATCGTCATTCTCCTGCGCGCTCTCCGGCCGGAGGAGTTCGTGCGGCCCGAGGACTTCGGGACATGGGCCGAGTATCTGGTCTCGCTGTCGAACCCTACGCTCCCATGGCTGCCTTCATATTGGGCGGCGCGTCTTCTGGGTGAGGTGCTGGGCGTATACAACGCGGTGCACTGGGACGCGGTGACGTTGTATGGATCGTTGCTCGTGGTAGGCGCGACGGTCTCAACGCTCGCCGCGGCCGGCGTGTTTCGCGAAATGTTCCGAACCGGCTATTCGAAGTCTCAGGAAGCGCGACAGGTTCAGTGGACTCGCCGGCTGTGGTGGCGTCGCACGTTGCAGTCGTTGGCACGCCCGTTCCCGCGACGCGTGCGGGCTATGATCGTGAAGGACGTTTCGACGTTCTTTCGCGACCCGGGACAATGGTCACAGCTCTTTTTGTTGCTCGCTGTGGTCGCCATCTATCTGTACAACTTCAGGGTCCTTCCCCTAGATGCTGCCGGTGGGACCGGCTACTTGTTGCGAGACCTGCTGGCGTTCTTGAACATCGGCCTGGTCGGCTTCGTCGTCACGGCATTGGCAGCCCGATTCATTCTCCCCGGGGTGAGCCTCGAGGGGCACACGCTGTGGTTGCTTCAGAGCAGCCCACTGACGATCGAGGAGATGCTTTGGGCCAAGTTCTGGAGCGGATTTCTGCCGCTGGTCGCGCTGGCGGAACTGTTGGTTGTATTTTCCAACGCGTTGCTCCAAACGACGTTGCTTCTGAGCGTGATCTCGGTCGCAACGGTTTTGTTCTTGTCGGCGGCCATCGTGGGAATGGCCGTTGGGCTTGGAGCCTCCCATCCGCGGTTCGATGCCCCCGACAGCTCACAGGTAACAGCGGGCTACGCGGGATTCTTGTTTATGGTCATGAGCGCATTGCTGGTGTTGGCGTCGGTTATTGTCCTCGCCTGGCCCGTCTACAATTCCTTTCGGGCCTCGTGGCTGGGCTGGGGCGTAGGCGCCGGCGAATGGGGCGGCATAGCGGGTGGTCTGGTGGCGGTGGGTGGAGTTTCAGCGATCGCGTTGTTTGCGACGATGCAAGCCGGCAGTCGCCGGCTGGAAGCGAGAGAGCTGTAACATGTTGAAGTCGCCACGCCATGTCATGTCGCTGCTCGCCGTACCGGTCGTGCTTGCCACTTTCCCGATCACGGTGTCGGCGCAAGGTGCCCTGGCCGGTGATGGTGTCGTGGAGGATGGGGGTGCGGCGGCTATCGCCGAGCTTCTGGATCCGATCGTTCGCCGCCGAAGCGGGCGGATTGGCGTCGCTGTGTACGACGCCGACCTCGGCAACCCGCTCTACCTTCACAACGCTGACCTGCCACTGACACCGGCTTCGAACATGAAGTTGTACACTAGCGCCGCCGCGCTCGACCGGCTCGGGCCAGACTTCCAGTACACTACATCGCTTTACGCCGATGGCGAGATCCGTCCCGACGGGACACTCGATGGTGATTTGGTCCTTATCGGTCGCGGGGATCCGACGCTCTCGGGTCGCTTTTACGGGGATAGCGTGACGTTCGTTTTTGATCGGTTTGCGGCCCGCCTCAAGCAGATGGGCATCCGTCGTGTCACCGGCGCGGTCGTAGGCGATGCGACGTACTTCGATGATGCGCGGATCGCGCCGGGGTGGGACAGCAGGAACTTGCTGCGTTGGTACGGAGCCCGTTCCAGCGCGCTGTCATCAAACGACAACGTGGTCACGATCGAGATCCATCCCGGTGAGTGGGTGGGCGCGCCCCCGGCCCTCACCTTCTACCCGCACACCGATCGGCTGGAGATCTCCAATCAGGCGATCACCGTTGGGCGCCGGGGTGGTCGATCGATCGGAATTCGGCGCGACTCGGAAACTGGTGAGTACGTGATCCGTGGTCGAATTCCGCTCAGGAGCCGCGCTCTCCGGTATATGGTCTCGGTTGAAGACCCGGCGCTATACACGACATCGGTATTTGCTGATCGCCTAAAGCGCGCCGGTATCGAGGTCGAGGGTGCCGAACGTGTCGTACACCGCTGGCAACGGGAGGGAGCGAGTTCGGCGACCTTGCTCGTGAGTCACACCAGCCCCCGCATGTCCGACATCATCAAGGTTGTGAACAAACGCAGTCAGAATTTCTTCGCTGAGCAAGTGTTGAAGACACTGGGCGCTGTTTTCAAAGCCGACGGGTCGTTCGCCAGTGGAGCCGAAGTGATCTATGACGTGCTCGATGAGCTGGGCTTGGAAACCGATGGGGTGACGATCGAAGACGGTTCGGGTTTGAGCAGTCTCAACCGTCTTACCGCCAGGCGCACCGCGGAGCTGTTGGTGGCGATGCGTTCCCACCCGCTGTTCGATGAGTTCTACGATTCGCTCGCCATAGCCGGCGAAGATGGGGATCCGCGCAGGCTCGACTCCCCGGCTGCGCGTGGCAACGTGCATAGCAAGACCGGCACGCTGCGCGGTGTTTCTGCTTTATCGGGCTACGTGACGACTGTCGACGGGGAGCTGCTGGTGTTTTCGATCCTGATCAACAATCTGCCACGCGGGAAGTGGGCTGCCATTTCGATCGAGGACGCGATCGTCGAACGGTTGGCCGAGTTCTCGCGATGGCACCCGCCGCTTTGCGCTACCGAATCGCAAATGCCAAACGGTGGGGATTGCCTGACCGGCGGTTAGTCTCGTCGCCTGAGCTCGTATGCCAGGACAGCCAACGCAACCAACGCGGCAGACGCAAAGACGATCTTGGTGGTCGTAGTAAGCGGTGGTTGCAGGTACAGATGAGATTTGTGGCGGCTGGCTCGGCCGTTGCCGTGATCGGACACTCGGACGTGGTCTTTGGCCACGCCATCGAGGTTGCGACGTATCGCGCGTTTGAGCCGGCGTATCGCACTCGACTCCGACTGACCGTACGCGATGTAGCCGGGCAGGGCCGGAGACGTGGCCGCAAACTTGCCCTCGTCGGCCTCCTCCAGGAACACCTGGAAGCCCTCTATGGCTCCAAACCGGTCTCGGATAAACCCAAGCATATAGGTAAGATAGCGGGTTTTGGTGCGGTCGCCAAGCAACTCACGTCGAACCCCAGTAGTAGGATGGGGTAAAATATGGCTGCCCCGGAAAGGAGGCTCACGTGAGGCACCGCATCCGTTTGGTGCCGATCGTCGCCGGTTTTGTTATGGCGACCGGGTCGCACCTCACCGCGCAAGACGCTCAGCTCGACCGCGCCATCCGGTCGTTCCACTCCGACTTTCAGTTGTCATCTGATCGGGCCCGCACGGCTCGCGGTGATTTCAACGGCGACGGTCGCGTAGACGTGGCCGCAATCGTCGAAGGGCCGAATCGAGCGGCGTTCGTGATCTTCCACGCCGAGCCGGGTCGGTTCGCGCCGCATCCGCTGTTTACCAGTCTGCCTCCGGGGCCGGTCGAGCTCCGGGTGCTGGAACCCGGGCGGCACAGGGTTATCGGGCCGCAGCGCTCGGTGGTGATAACGACGTCAGCTGTCGAGTTGGTTTTCCCGGGTCGTTCCAGTGCCATGTATGTATGGCGTGACGGTCGTTATCACGTGCTGGGTACGGAGAACTTCCGCTAGTTCCCCAACACCACGCTATTCATCGCCGTCACGAACAAGCGGGTTTCCGACACCCGCCGGATCTAGCCCGAGCTCGCTCAGAAAACGACCCTTGACCGTCTCTTGAATCGGTGCCGGGTCTTCGTCGATGTCGATCTGAGCGCCCGCCATCCGCCCGTGCCCGCCAGCCGTGCCCAGCTCGCCGACGATAGCCGTGATCAGCGCACCCGCATCTCGCGACTCGTCGCGGCTCCGCAAACTGAGGTAGAGACGACCCTTGTGGCGACCCATGACGAGCGCGTACTCGGCTTGTTCGAGCGGGGCCAGGAAATCGGCGAGCTCCGCCAGCAGATCGGGGTTGTCGGCGTCGCCAAGATCGGCGATTACAGCCTGCTCGTGGATCACCGACCGCTCGAGCGCGGCGTGAAAGGCCTCGAAGTGGCGTCGCGGTATGAGCGGGTTCTCGATCCGCGCCAGTAGTGACAGGTCGGCATGGGGGAAGATTTGGAGGTAGGCGTGGAGGTCGGCCTCGCTCGACTCACGCTCCAGTCCTCGGGTATCCGACTTTATGCCGATCAACAGGGCTGTGGCCAGCCGGGTCGACAGATCGATCCCGGCCGCTTCCAGGTAGTAGTACATGATCGTTGAGGTGGCGCCGTAGTCAGTGCGTACATCGGCGAACTTCACGTCTGCTGTCTCGGGTCGCATCGGGTGGTGATCGATGGCGATCGAGAGCGGAAGATCGTTGGGTAGGGAGTGGTTCCCGGTCTCGGGTTGGGTGTCGATCAAAGCGTGGGTCCCGTAATCGTCGAGGCGGACTTGCGCCAGCGGGTACAACCGAACACCGAGCTGGTGCACCATCGCGCGGTTGGTGGCCCGGCCGATCGTTCCGCCAAACGCGATGATGGGATCGATCGAGAGCTTGTGGCTGAGTAGAAAGCTCAGCGCGTAGGCGCTGGCGATAGAGTCTGGATCGGGGTGATCGTGCGTGTAGATGGCGACCGGTTTTTCGATGTCGACCGCTGCCAACAGCTTATCCAGGAGCCGTTGGGCGTGACTGGTCGCATCGGCTGATGTAGCAGAAGGCTGGACCGATGGTGGGCTCGGGTTTTCCCCCATGCGTGCGCGCCTAATCGATTGCCTGGATTATGCGCTTCGCGATGTCGCGAAACCGCTCGGCGATCGGCGATTCGGGTAGCGCTCGCACGATCGGCTCGCCACTGTCGCCGGTCGGCGTGACATCCTCGTGCAACGGGATCGTACCGAGAAACGGTATGTTGAATCGCTCGGCCGTGGCCCGCCCGCCACCGCGCCCGAAGATCGAGTGTTCGGCGTTGCAGCTCGGGCAGACGAAGCTGCCCATATTTTCGACGATGCCCAACACCCGAGCGCCGACCTTGTCGAACATCTTGAGCCCCTTTTTGGCGTCAATCAGCGCGATGTCTTGTGGGGTTGTGACGATCACCGCTCCGTCCAATGGGACCGATTGCGTCAGCGTCAGGTGCGCATCCCCGGTTCCAGGTGGCAAATCGACAACCAGATAATCGAGCTCTCCCCAAGCGACTTCGCGCAGGAACTGGGTAACGGCAGAGTGAACCATCGGTCCCCGCCAAACCAACGGCGTGTCCTCGCCCTCGACCAAGAACCCGAGCGACATGAGCGCGATCCCGTGTCGAGTCAACGGTTGGATGCGCTTGCCGACGGTGCTCGGTTGAGCGCCCTTGAGCCCCATCATGGTGGGGATCGAGGGGCCGTAGATGTCGGCGTCAAGCAATCCCACGCGGTGTCCCTCGGCGGCGATTGCTAATGCCAGATTGACCGCTACGGTCGATTTCCCGACGCCACCCTTTCCGCTAGCCACCGCCAGAACATGACGTACACCCTCGATCGGCTGTTGCGGCGCCGGTCGCCTCGCCGGTCCAGAGGCGGTTCCTGGCTGCTCCTGGAGGCTGATCGCCACATCCTCGACACCGTCGAGATCGCCGATCTGTCCCTTGAGCTCCTTGAGGACCGTCTCCGACAGTGGCTGGGCGGGATCTACAAGCACCTTGAATGCGACGCTGCCATCGTTGATCTTCAGTTCCTTGATCCGGCCCAGCGAGATGAGATCCTTGTCGCTGTCCGGGTCACGGATACGTCGGATCGCTCGGATTACGTCCTTTTCTTGCGCCGGCATAGTGTACGATGAGTTTTCTTGGGTTGAATGAGGATCCGAGAGTGAGAGCAGAACGCGGCGAATATAGCAGCCCCCAATATCGCCATCATGCGGCGCCCAGAATCGCCCTGCTGTGGATGTTGGCGATCGTGATGGCGGCCGTCGATGCGCCACCGGTCCGTGGCCAGTCGGGGGACCGAGTCCCAGCGGTTCGGTTTCATGTCGGTGGCGCCGAGCTTCTGCCGATGGTGTATCCCGAACGGTACAGCGGCGATCCGCAGGCGCTCACCGAAGACGTGGAGTGGGTCCGTGATAACGCCGACGAGCTCATCGAGTGGTGGGACCGCGACGGGTTGCTGTTTCTTCAGCGCGTAACCGACTTCGCCGGGCTCAGTTGGCCCTACCAGGACATCGAGGTCTACCTGGTGCGTCACTGGCCGATCGTTTCGATCGAGCGCCCTTTGGTGATCGCACTCGAGGCGGTTCGAGCCGGTGGGCGAGCCGTACCGGTGCCTGAAGATGACGACGTCCGCATACTGTTGGTGGCTCACCAGATCACACACTACATCGTCGATCCGCCCGATTTTGAACCCTCGACCCCACGCGACTCGGCATACGAGCATCCGTTCATGGCGCCGGGCAACTTCGATGCCGAGGCGATGGTGAACTGGCTGACGTATCGAGCGATCGAGGATCTGTGGGGTCGTGAGCGGCTCGCCGCCGCGACCTCGGATGAGATCTGGCAGGCATACAACCCCAACCACGGCTACGTCATCGATGAGCTAGAGCCTCGCCACCGCTTGTCGCGTCGGCGCCCCTTGGCCGAATGGCTCGCCGACAACCCTCCGGGGAGCGAGATCTTTCGCGTGCGTGATGCCTATGCTCGTCAAGCCGGCACGCCGTCCGCTCAACCGGTGACCGAGCGTGAGCGCGTGACCGGCACCGATTATGGCCTCGATCTCGGTGCCTCCCATGACGGTCGGATCTTCGTCGCTTACGTCGATGGTGAGTCACCGGCGGGTCGGGTGGGTGTGCAGCAGGGGGATGTCGTGCGCACGATCGAGGGTCGCGAAGTCGGGACGGACGTCGTCAGCGCGCAGCAACAGATGGACGAGTCGTGGACCGACAACGGCGAGATCAATCTGAGTGTAGAACGGCAGGGTCGGGAGATCTTTTTCAGCATCGAGGAGCCCTGAACTCCCGCCGCGGTCTCACGTTAAGCCATACGGTCGTGGTTCTCGCCGCTACCCTGGTAGTGGGCTATTGGCTGTTGGAGCTAACCGAGTGGTTGTTTCCCGGCTGGCCGGAAATCGTACGCCTGGCACTTCCGACCGAGATCGCTTTTGCGGCCGCGATCGCTTTTGTGGTTTGGAGGGGTGATGGCGGTTGGAAAAAGTCGCTGGCCCTGAAGCCGCTGGAGCGGCGCTCCATCCCCCCACTCATCTTGATTCTGGTCGGGTCCGTGACGGTGTTCAGCGAGCTGTACGTCGTCATTCAGCGGCTGGCTCCGGTACCGGAGGCGTACGCCGAGTTCCTCCGAGGTCTCCTCGATACTGGAAGTCCCGAGGCGATCATCCTGGCGGTTATCTTGGCACCACTGCTCGAAGAGGGGCTCTTTCGCGGCGCAGTGCTGCAAGGCCTCACCCGGACCCGTGGACCACGCTCGGCGAGCACGTGGACAGCGATCTTCTTTGCCGTGTTTCATATCTACAACCCGTGGCAGTTGTTGCCGACGTTCTTCCTCGGCTTGGTGCTCGCGTGGCTCGTGCTGACGACCGGTTCGCTGTGGGCGTCCGTGGCCGTGCACGGTCTTTTCAACGCGGTCTCACTACTTCTGATTCGGCTCCCGACCAACGATATCTCGCCCTCTCAGTGGGCCGTCCCGTGGGTCGTATCGGCGATCGTGTTGGCGCTGCTCGCCGGGAGCTTGGCGTTGCTGGTTGGGATGGCGTGGATCGAACGCCAAACGGGGGGTGGGCCGTTTGCCGAGCCCGAATTGGACGCCGAAGACCCATCGCCGCCGGGAACGAGCTACCTGCCCGACACCTCGTCGTAAGCCTGTCTGAAAGCCTCGAGGTCGACACTGCTCCAGCTGACCCGTCCAGCCCGTCGGACCTTCTCGAGCGAGCGTTGAAAGCGATCTAGGTTAGCGCTTGCACGCGCTCTATCTGGCTCGGCGATGCGCGCCCGATCGAGATCGAGCAAAGCCGCCTGCCACTGACCGTCGGCCAACGGCTGCACAAAGACATTGCCGATGTTCAGGTCGGCGTGGTCGAGCCCGCAGCGGTGCGCGCGGCCCACCAATTCACCGGCTGCGCGCATGGCCGCGATGCGGACGTCCACCGGGTACCGATTTGGCGCCAATAACGCTTCGAGATCGTGTCCTGGCTCGAGCCACTCGGTCGCCAGATCGGCTCGATAGCCCGGGCGCGCCGGCGTGACGACAGCGCACAGTACACGGGGTGTAGAGACGCCGGCGCGGCGCAGGCGATCGCTAGCGGCGAGTTCAAGAAACGGTCGCGGGGGCGAGTCGAGGTAGCGATCTCCAAGCAGGGGCGCCATCCAACCGCCGCGTCGAAAGTGGCGCACCGCAGCATCGTGTTCTCCCAGTCGGACCCGGTACACGGAACCACGGCCGGTGTCTATCCTGTGTCGCGATCGATCGGCGGCCCATTCGCACAGCGATCCGGATTGATCGATGGCGGCACGAACGGCATCGACCGTCGGTCGCCAAGCGACGATCGTGTGCGAGCCCTGTTGCCAGCGATCGTATTCGGGTGGAGCATGCGGTGGACGGTCTGCCAACGGTTACGGCGCCCAGCCCAGGACAAACCCCTCCACCAGTCGATCGATAGCTGGATTGGCCCGTGAGCCGGCACCGTTGACGAACACGCTGAAAGCGTACTCGCGACCAGAGATCGTGGTCATATAACCGGACAGCGCATAGACGTTGGCGATGAAACCGGTTTTGGCTCGCACTCGGCCCTGAGCAGCACTGCCCCGAAAGCGCCCCTTTAGCGAACCGCTCTGACCAGCTACGGACAGCGTGCGCGTGAAAACGTCGCCATGGGGGCGTGAACGCATCGTCGTCAGCAGCTCGGCCAGCGCTCGTGGCGTCGTCAGGTTGGCCGGCGAGAGCCCCGAGGCGTCCCGCAACAGAAACGCTGTCGTATCCATCCCCAGTCGAGCCAGCGTTTCGCGCTCGACCTTCAGCCCGGCGTCCCAAGTCCCGGCGCCGGCGACCTCGCGTCCCAGCGTCTTGAGCACCTGCTCGGCGTGCCAGTTCTGGCTCCGGCCGTTGATCGATTCGAGTACCTTCGCCAGCGGTACCGATCGATGGTTGGCGAGCGCAATCGCGTTGCTGGATCCCACCGACGAGTCGAGTGGGTGCGACACCGTTCGGACACGACCGCCGATTTCGATGCCGCGCTCGACGAGCACACCTCGAAAAACCGTAGCCGCGTAACTGGCTGCATCCACCACCGCTACGTACGCCGTTTCCGGTCGCTCATCGAGCGGCAACACGCCAAACGCCGTGATCCGGTTGGTGCCCGGTTCGCGCTTCATGTCGAACGTCGATTCAATGCCTCTGGGTCCGGTCTCGGCCCGATTCTCCAGGGTGTAGAAGGACGACCGCGGCAGAGCCTCTATCGACGGTGGCGTGCCGGTTCGGGATCCCGGCCGGATAGACACGTCGACGCTGTTGTCGTTGAATCCTAGCGCTCCCACGGGTGCCGCGTACCACCACATCTGATCGAAGCTTGACCAGTCTCGATGCTGATACTGATCGTCCCAATACGATTCGTCCGCGATCAAATCTCCGGTAACACGTTTCAAGCCACGCGCGACCAGGGAGTCGGCGAGCCACTCGAAGATCGAGGTCATCGATGGAGCGTAGCGGCCGGACAAGTTCGGGTCGCCGCGACCGTAAAGCACGAGGTCTCCGTTCAGTGTCCCACCAGGGTCGACTGGTTGTGTGGCGTAGACGGTCGTGCGGTAGCTGAACTCGGGCCCCAAGCGTTCGAGCGCCACTGCGCTCACCACCAGCTTGAGGTTGGATGCCGGAACAAAAAAGCGATCCGCGTTGTGAAGCGCGATCCACTCCTCGGCCTCGGTGTCGTACACGGCCACACCCCAATGCGCTCGGGAGAGCACGCCGGTGGCTACGGTGGCCAGCCACGATGGTAGCGTATCCGAAGGGGCGAGCCGGATCGGAGGCTCCATCGCCGCGACTGGCCGGCCCACGACGACCATTGAGAGCGACAGCCCGAGTATCGCCGAGATCGAACGGATTTGTCTCGAGTGTGCGAACATCACCTGGAGCGAAGCTAGGAACGCGTTTCGTGAGGCGTCAACGTTGACGCCCGAAGTGGGTCAGTCGACCGAGGCGATCGTCTTTCCGATCGAGAATTCTACCAGTTCAGCGCGGAATCTCCCGAGGCCGATCTTGCTCGACAACTTGATCGGCATGCGTCGATCGTCAGCGGTGATCCAGATCAGGTTCTCGCCGCCCTTTTTGAACATACCGTGGTTGGTCTTGAAATCGAGCTTTACGAGGTAGGTCTCGAATGTGCCGGCGGGCACCTTGACCCGCTCCTTCTTGAGAACCTGGATCGCCAGGGGGTTGTCCTCCGGATCGGCCATATTCCGAAGCGTGAACTTGGCGCCAGGCTCAAAAGGCAGAAGTCGGATGAAGTACATAATCGAGAGCTGGTCGACCGCCCGCGGACTCGCCGGTTTTGTGTCTCCATTGGCCGTGATCCGGAGGTTCTGTTCCTGATCGAATCGGTAGTCGCGACTGCGGGGCTTGTCGTTTTCGATCGATTGACGGGTGTACTTGAGAGAGTAGAACTCGGTCGCGTCGAACCAAGCTTCCTCGGCCGAGCTGAGCTCGTAGATAACGGACACACTCTCGTTGGTCTCGACCTTGGACACGAAGTGGTATGCGGGGCGGCCCTCGAACTCGCCCAACTCTTCGACGCGTAGCGACCACGAACCAGCCGGTACGACCCCGTACGCGACCTGGTAGGTGAGCTCCTCACCCGGGCTGAAAGCCAGCGCAGTGGCGGTGTCGGCTTGGCTGGTCTGCGCGTGAGTGGTAGTCGGAACAAGCGTCAACGCGAGCACGCCGAAGTTGCTGAGGAATCGTTTCATAGCATCGATTATACGGGGCACAGAGGCCGTTTGTTCCCTGCCGTCAGCCCCGGGCGGCAGGAGCCCGGTCTACCCTGCCGGTCAGACCGAGCTGGCTCTTGATCGCGCTCTGCCAGCTATAGCGCGATTCCCGGTTTCGGATGTCGCAGCGGGAAGGCGCCGGCACCTCGGCGATCGACGGGTGCATTCGCCCCAGGCGCAGGAGAAGCTCGACGTTGGCGGCGTTGTCGCGGGACGAGATGAGGTTCTCCTGGTTGGCCGCAATGGCTTGCTTGAGCGTGCTGATGCGGTAGGCGCGGAACGTCGACGTGTAATCAGTGACTCCTTGGAGTGGCATGACAGCTTTGAGAATCGTCGACACGACGCGCCCCGCAGCGCGGCGGGATAGCGGCATCGACTCGACAGGTCGATCGACTCTTGCACGCGCACCGATCACGATATCGGCACCGGCCTCGATCTCACGGACCATCGCGGGTACCGGGTCCGGGGACCAGGAGAAGTCGGCCTCAATTGTGATCGCGATATCGCGTTGCGGGTAACGCGACAGGCGGCACGATTCGCGAACCAACCGGTCGAGCGCGGGTCCGAATCCGTTGTTCTTGGCGTGTTTCAGAACTCTGACCGGCAGAAACTTGCGATACTTCTCAGCGACCTGGGCGGTGGCGTCCCGCGAGCCGTCATCGAAAACGATCGCCAGATAATCGCGGCGAACATCCTCCATCACGGAGCGGAGCTTATAGAGGAGAAGACCGATCGTCTCCTCCTCCTCGTGCGCCGGGATCAGAAAGTAAACCATGATGCGCCGAAGCTAATGCTTGACAACTGGAAGGGGACGTGCTAAAAAAACAGCATCTACTGCACGATCGCTCACCCGCAAGCCTGATTTCGGGAGTCCAGCGATGCTCGAAACGACCCACGGCGAGCTCAGCCGTCGTGAGCGCCAGATCATGGATATCGTCTACCAGCTCGGCTCGGCGAGCGCGGCCGACGTCCGGGCGAGATTGCCCCAGCCGCCCAGCTACAGCGCTGTTCGAGCGATGCTGCGCGTGTTGGAGGACAAGGGTCACGTTGAACATCGCCAGGACGGGCCGCGTTATATGTACGAGGCGACCGTACCTGTTGAGGCTGCCCGTCGCTCGGCGGTTGACCGGCTCTTGAGGACGTTCTTCGACAATTCGCTTGGGGAAGCTTTTGCAACCCTTCTCGACGCCGCACCATCTAAGCTCTCGAGGGAGGAGCTGGATCGGCTAGCGGATATGATCGAACAGGCTAAGCAGGAGGGTCGTTAATGGCGGAAGTGGTGGATCTATGATCTTCCGCACGGCCATCGTTCTGGTCTTGTTGTGGCCAGCGGGCGCGTTTGCTCAGAGCAATCCAGGTGGGGCCGAGGATATCCCGCACGATAGCACACAGCGCAAGCGCATCGAGGTGGCCCGGGTAGCGGGCGGATCGCCGTCTATCGATGGCCACCTGGATGAGTCTGTGTGGGATAGTGCACGCTGGGTGACCAGGTTCGTCCAGAAAGAGCCCGACCAGGGGGAGCCGGCCAGTCTCGACACGGAGGTCGCCTTTCTCTACGATGATCAGGCGCTCTACGTCGGGGCCCGCATGCACACCGACGACCCGGCGAAGATCGGAAACTTGATGACGCGCCGCGACGATCCAGGGCAGGCCGAACGGCTGATTGTGTCACTCGATACGTTTCTCGATCGGCGCACCGCGTACAGTTTCGCGGTCACCGCCGCCGGCGTGCGGGTCGACTACTTCCACCCTGCGGATCACGAGTTCCAGCGCGACTTCACGTTTGATCCGGTTTGGACCGCCCGCGCCCATGTGACCGACGGCGGCTGGACGGCTGAGATGCGGATCCCTTTCTCGCAGCTTCGTTTTAGCCGCAATCAGGAGCTGGTTTGGGGGGTCAACATCAATCGGTACGTGCCGGCGATCAACGAGGATTCGTTTTGGATCGTCGTGCCACGCGACGAGACCGGTTGGGCATCGCGCTTTGGTGATCTGGTCGGTCTGAACAGCTTGCCGTCAAACAGACGCATCGAGCTGATCCCCTACGTGGCTGGGGCGACCACGATGACATCCGAGAATCTGATCGAAGACGATGACCCCTTTGGTGATACCAGTGACGGGGACGGGCGGGTGGGTCTCGACTTCCGGATGGGGCTGGGACCGAACCTCACGCTCGACGCCACGATCAACCCCGATTTTGGACAGGTCGAGGCGGATCCGGCGGAGGTCAACCTCTCGGCGTTTCAGACGTTCTTCGACGAACGCCGGCCGTTTTTCACCGCTGGACAACAAAACTTCGATGGCTTCGGGCCCGACTACTACTACTCGCGCCGGATCGGGGCGCCGCCGCATAACGAACCGGACCACGATTTCGTCGACTCACCGAGCACAACGACGATCATCGGTGCCGCCAAGGTGACGGGTCAGCTGAAGTCCGGACTCACGATCGGCGCGCTGGCGGCAGTGACCGACGACGAGAAGGCTGAGGTTTTTGACACCGGCGTGGACGAGATCGGGGAAGTTGATGTCGAGCCAACGACGTCGTATGGGGTCCTCCGATTGCAGCAGCAGGTCGGTGAAAACGCTTCCACGGTTGGCTTTACGCTCACCGGTGTGGACCGGAGCCTGGAGGAAGGCACCGAGTTGGCAGAGCTCCTCCCCGACCGGGCGATCACTGGTGGGGTCGACTGGAACAAGCGGTTTACCGACGGCTGGTACGAGATCCTGGGTCACGCCGGATTCAGTCACGTAACGGGCTCGCCGGAGGCGATCCTCGAGCTCCAGGAAAGCAGCGTTCACTACTATCAGCGACCCGATCAGGATCATGTCGAGGTCGATCCGACCCGCGAGTCGCTCTCTGGCTGGACCGCCGCCGTGCGCGGTGGCAAGCGCACCGGCAACTGGCGCTGGAACCATGGTATGTGGATGGAATCCCCGGGGTTCGATATCAACGACGTGGGTCGTCTTGGCCACGCCGACGAGGCCAACGCGTGGAGCAACCTTCGATACGTCGAGACCGATCCCGGCGACCACTTCCGTAACTGGGCCGTCGGTGTGTTCACGAACCACGGTTGGAACTTCGACGGTGTCAGTAGGAACCAGAACGTTGGCGTCTTCACGGAGTTCACGTACCTGAATTTTATGCGCAGCTTCTTCGAGGTGGGACGCAACTTCCGATCCCAGAGCGATACCCAGACGCGCGGCGGCCCGCTGATGGAGAACCCGAGCAACTTCTGGGTCGTCGGGGGTTTGTTCAGCAACTACAACAGCCCCAATCGGTGGGGGGTTCGGTTTCTTACCAGCCGCAACGAGATCGGGGGGTGGGAGTACCGCGTCGACCCCGAGTTCCGGTACCAGCCGTCAGAAAGGTTGGTATTGTCGGTTGAACCGCGCTACGTGCGACGGCGTGATTCGCGACAGTTCATCGACTCGTTCGATAACGGTCGCGAGGCGACGTTCGGAAGCCGCTACGTATTTGGCTTCATCGACCGGAGCGAGATCGCGGCCGCGCTGCGCGCCAACTACTCGTTCACACCTGATCTCAATCTCGAGCTTTATGCTGAGCCATTCGCATCGAGCGGGCAATACTTCGAGATCGGGGAGTTGGCCGCCCCGCGGACAAACGACCTGCTGGTCTACGGCGAGGATGACGGGACGATCAGCCGCGACGAAGACGGTGACTACGACGTCACCGTCGGGGGCGAATCGTTCTCGTTCGACAACCCGGACTTCGACGTGCTGTCTTTCCGTAGCAATCTGGTTTTACGGTGGGAGTGGAGCCCCGGAAGCACGCTATTCCTCGTTTGGCAGCAGAACCGCTCTGAAGACGACACCCGCGGCGAGCTCGTCGCGCCGGGTGACTTGCTCGACGCATTCACCGCCGACGGCGATAACGTCTTCGCCGTCAAGTTCACCTACTGGGTACCGCTTTAGTCTCCAAGCTTGGGTCTGACCGGACGGAGTTCTATCTTCGACCGGCTTGAGTCCAACAGCCCGCAAATCGGAACCGATCTCAACGAGGAACGACCCATGTCGAAGTACCTTCTGATGGTGAGCATTTTGCTTGGCGCTTTTGGCATCACGAGCGTGGCGCATGCACAGGACGAGGAAGCACCGACGAACGGTGAGGCCGAACCGGCGGCACAGGCGGAAGTGCCCGCACACCCGGACGCCGCCCCGGCCGATGTTGAATCGATCGACGCTATTATCGCCGCACTCTACGATGTGATCTCGGGTCCGGCGGGAGAGCGGGATTGGGATCGGTTCCGGTCGCTCTTCACACCGGGCGCGGTGTTGTCGGCGATGGTGCCGAGGCCCGATGGCAGCCATCCGGCAAGAGTTTTCAGCTATGAGGACTACGTCCGCCTCGGCGGTCAGTACTTCATGGAGAATGCGTTCTACGAGCGCGAGACAGGTCGAAAGCTCCTCAGGTTTGGCAACGTCGCCAACGCGATGAGCGCCTACGAGTCGCGCAACGCCCCCGACGAGGAACCGTTCACGAATGGCATCAACACCATCACGCTGATTACAGACGGTGATCGCTGGTATGTGGTGTCTATCGCCTGGGACGAGGTACGTGACGAGAATCCCATGCCGGATTGGATCGAGGCGCTAGCGACGAATTGAGCGCGCCCGCCATCGAGACGCTGGTGGGTGACATCGCCCACCAGCAAATCGACGCTATCGTAAATGCCGCCAATCAGTCCCTGCTCGGTGGCGGTGGCGTTGATGGTGCCATCCATCGGGCCGCAGGGGCGCGGCTGCTGGAAGAGTGTCGCACGCTGGGTGGGTGTCGAACCGGCGAAGCGAAGATAACCGGTGGCTACGATCTGCCTGCCCGTTACGTCATCCACGCGGTCGGCCCCCGCTGGCGGGGCGGCGATCGCGGGGAGCCCGAGCTCTTGAGGAGCTGCTACAACCGTGCCCTCGATCTGGCTGACAGCCACCAGCTTGCTTCGGTCGCCTTCCCTTCGATCTCCACAGGTGCCTACGGGTACCCGATCGACCGCGCTGCCGCGGTCGCGGTGGGGGCGGTTCGGGAGTGGCTGGCGGATCCGGGCACGGTGCGGCTGGTCCGCTTCGTTCTGTTCACCGATTCCGACCTGGCCGTCTACCGATCCCTCCTCGATGGGGCCTGAGAGCTCTCCGATTCCAACCTTCTCCCCCGCTGGTCCCTCCAATAGGGTGTATGACGAACCATCGGCCGCGGAGAGACCATACTTGCGAGAGAGACATCGCCCGAAGTGACGGGCTCGACGAAAGATGTTTGGCTGGCTGCCGACGGCGACGCAAGAGCGTTCGAGCGCTTGTACCACGACCACGTGCCGCGCGTTCACGGTCTGGCGCGGCGCATGGTGGGGCCGGAGGAAGCCGACGAGCTGACACAAGATGTGTTCGTGCTGGCCTGGAAAAAGCTCGACACGTTTCGCGGCGACGCAGCGTTCTCAACCTGGTTACATAGGGTGGCTGTAAACGTGATGCTTGGATACCGAAAGACGAAGTCCCGTGAGCGCGAGAGGTACGCGGCCACGGATGAACCGGTGGAGCGGGTGCAAGTCCGTCCGGCGTCGACCGAGATCGGCGTCGACATGGAGACGGCGATCGAAACGCTGCCCGGAAAGGCCCGCGAGGTGTTCGTGCTCCACGATATCGAGGGGTACAAGCACGATGAGATCGCAGATTTGCTCCACATAGCAGTTGGAACATCAAAGTCCCAGCTCCATCGCGCGCGCATGCTGTTGCGCGAGCAGTTGACCGCCTAGGAGACGGATAATGAGCGAGCACCCCACAGAGCGCTTGTCAGCCTATATAGATGGCGAGCTGACCGCCGATGAGCGGACGTCGGTTGAGCAACACTTGGAAACGTGTGCCGATTGTCAGGGGGTGCTCGCCGATTTGCGGGGGATCGTCGTTCGGGCGCGGTCGCTCGAGGACCGTCCGCCGGAGAGCGACCTGTGGACCGGGATCGAGGCACGGCTCGACGAGCGACCCGAGGTCGTGCCGCTCGAGACGCACCGCGCTCGACGCCGACCGTCGTTCACGATGCCGCAAATGGCGGCCGCGGCGGTGGCGTTGATCGTGCTGTCTGTCAGCGCCACGTGGTGGGCGCGATCGGGAGCTGAGCGCGGCACCGATGGTGGTCCACCTGTAGCGGCCGTGCCGCCCGATACCGCGACCCCCACACAACTGGCGAGCCTCGACTACGACACGGCGGTGGCCGATTTCGAGGAGCTCCTGACGATGTACAGCGACCGACTGGATCCGCAGACCGTGGCCACCGTCGAGGCCAACCTCATGGTGATCGATGAAGCGATCGACGAGATCGTGGAGGCGCTGGAAGCGGATCCGGAAAGAAGCCAGCTCTATGACTCCCTGACCAGTGCTCGACAGCGGAAGCTCGATGTCATGCGCCAAACTACAAGCATCATTCGAACATCGATATGAGGAGAGTTCCGATGCGATACCTAACGATTGCGATTGGATGCGCGTTGATCATCCTGAGCCCAGCGACCGCGAGACCGCAGGCAGCAGTAGACACGCTGCTCTCGGTGGGTGCCAACGCCACGGTCGAGGTTGATAACATGGTTGGCGACATCACGATCAGTACCTGGGACCGAAGCGCGGTGCGCGTTCAGGCCACGGGCCCGGCGGATGTGCACTTCGATCGTGAGGAGTCCGAGGTGAGCGTCGAGGCGGAGATGGTGCCCGGCCACGGTCGGGAAACGGATTTTACGCTGACGATCCCAAAGGATGCGGACATCCACGTGCACACGGTTGAGGGCCGTATCTCGATTGAGGGCACGACGGGACGCATCGATGCCCACTCCGTCAAAGGCCTCGTGCGCGTGAACGGTGGACGGAACGCGGTCGAGGTCGGATCGGTGGAGGGTGGCGTCGAGCTGAGCGGAGCGCGCGGTCGGATCGAGGCGCACTCGGTCAACGAGTTCGTGGCGCTCACCGACGTGATCGGCGATATCGAAGCGACGACCGTGAACGGACCGGTCACACTCGAACGCTGTGACACGAGGAGCCTGGAGGCGTCCTCGGTCAACGGTGCGATCGTCTTTCAGGGTCCCATCCACTCCGATGGGTGGTACAGCATGGAGACGCACAACGGGACGATCGAGTTGACGATCCCGCAAGACGCCAGCGCCACGATCAGCGCGTTTACCTACAACGGTGATTTCGAGGCCGACTTTCCGGTAACGGTGACCGAGGCCGAGCCCGGGAAGACAACGACGTTCAGGTTCGGCTCCGGAGATGCTCGAATCGAGCTCGAGACCTTCAATGGCTCGATCGTGCTCAAGCGTTCGAATCAATAGGAGAAGGAGAGGCAGATGAACTTCACGAGAACGTTGCTCACGGTCGCTGTGCTGACCGTCCTGCCGACGACAACGATGGCGCAGCAAATGGCGGAGTTTCGGTGGGATGGAGCGATCGAGGCCGGCAAGACACTCGAGATTCGAGGGCTAAACGGTGAGATCGATGCTACGACAGCGAGTGGATCCAGCGCTGAAGTCATCGCCGTTCGACACGCCAAGAAGAGCGATCCCAACGAGGTCGAGATCGTGGTCGTCGAACACAGCGGCGGCATCCGCATCTGCGCGGCGTATCCGCTCGAGGACGGCGGCGTCAGCGATGTTTGCGGCGAAGACCGTAGTGATCGCTACGAGAAGCACATGAAGCACAAGAAGAACGACATCGTTGTCGACTTCACCGTTCGAGTGCCGGCGGGCGTCGACTTCGTGGGTAAGACGGTCAACGGCGGGATCGAAGCCAACGGTCTGCGCGGTGACGTGCAGGTCCATACGGTGAACGGAGCCGTCAGCGCTTCCGGCACGGGCACGGTGGAAGCCCACACGGTCAATGGCGCGATTGACGTCTCGATGGGTCGGGGGACATGGAATGGCACCCTCTCGCTGCACACCGTCAACGGTTCGATCACCGTGGGGTTGCCGGCCGACGTCAACGCCAGCGTTGTCGCTCAGACCGTCAATGGCGGGCTGCAAAGCGATTTTCCCCTGGCGGTGGCCGCCGGCAAGCGATGGGGACCCCGCCGGATCGAAGGCTCGATCGGCACCGGGGGAGGCCGGCTCGAGATGCAAACCGTAAACGGCAGCATCGAGCTGGCGCGGAACTGAAGCTCGAACAGTACGAGATTCAGCGCGCGGCGGGTTCCACGGTCACATTGTGGAGCTCGCCTTCGTGTTCGTACACGAGCGGGTACGAGACCCCTGCCTCCAGGTCCGAGAGTACTGCCGTGTAGCCGTAGACGTCGTCGATCTCGCGATCGGCGAGTTCGAGCAGCACATCACCAGCGGATACGCCGGCCGCGTCCGCCGGCCCGCCCGGACGCACCGAGGCCACCTTCAATCCCGGTCCGGGAAAGCTGTACTCGGGGATAACCCCGAGCCCGACCGAAAAAGCCGCCGCCCTGCGCTGGGTGGTGGGGGCTACCGCGTATGGGATCTCGAGCCCGGTGCTGGCGATCGTTTCGGTGATCGTGGAGACGAGGCTCGCGACGCGGACAGCACCGGCGGCGTCGATAGTGGCCAGATCATCGCTCGGCCGATGGTACTCTTCGTGGGCACCCGTGAAGAACCATAACACCGGTATCTGGGCCCCATAGAAGGACGACTGATCGCTCGGCCCGAAGCCATCCGGCACACGAGCGATGGACAACTCCCCGGAATCCAAGTCGTCTAGAATCTCCGGCCAGACGGGCGACGTTCCCGTACCGTGTACCGTCAACTGCTCTCGCAACCGGCCCACCATGTCGAGATTCAGCATGGCGACCGTCTGCTCGAGCGGCCACAACGGGTGAGCGACGTAGAACTGCGAGCCCAGTGTTCCCAGTTCCTCCCCGCCAAAGGCGATAAAGATCAACGTTCTCCCCATCGGACGAGCCACGAAGTGCTGCGCCAACTCGAGCAGCACGGCCACGCCGGACGCATTGTCGTCGGCTCCGTTATGGATCGCGCGCTCACCCGGCGTCAACGAACCTCGCCCACCGAATCCCAAATGGTCGTAGTGGGCGCCGATCACGATGGCGTCGTCGGCCAACTCAGGGTCGATGCCGGGTACGATCCCGATGATATTGGAGGTTGACAGCATCTCGTCGCCGCCGGACGACGCTTCGGGACTCGCATGTGGATCGCGAAGGACGGCTGGTGAAAAGGTGAATCGCTGGAGATAGTCGCCCTCGATCGGTTGCAGTCCGATCGATCGAAAACGCTCGGCGAGATACCGCGATGCACGCTCACTACCCGGGCTACCTGCTTCCCGGCCTTCGAGCGAATCAGCCGCCAGCACCGCAATGGTCGCGCAGATCTCGGCGACAGTAATCTCCAGCTGTGCCGACGCGGCACCGCCTTCGGTTCCACACGTATCTTCCGCCGGACCCTGCGCCCAGAGAGGCGCTGCCAGCGCGATGAGAGGTAAGACGATCGTAAACGACTTCATGATACTCCGTCGATAGGGATTCACGTCAGCAAACGGGGAGTGAGAAAACATGGCCCACCAGATGAAGATTAGCGCCCTCTGCATGGCCGCCGCCGCGATGGCGTGCGGCGGAGCAGCCAAAAAGCTACCGCCGCCGCCCGAGCCCGCGATCGCAACGACCGCTCCCGAGCCCGGGGAGGCGAACTACCTCGATAATCTCCAGCAACTCACGTTCGAGGGCCAGAACGCCGAAGCGTACTTCAGCCCCGACGACAAGCACCTCATCTTCCAGTCCACACCAGACTCGCTCGGCTGCGACCAGATCTTCACCATGCGGACCGACGGGTCGGAGAAGCGAATGGTGTCCACCGGGGAGGGGGTCACGACGTGCAGCTACTTCGCCTACCCACAGGGAGACTGGATCCTATTCTCCTCGACCCATCTGGCTGAAACCGCCTGCCCGCCACGGCCTGACTTCAGCCAAGGATACGTTTGGGCCGTGCATCCGGGGTTTGACGTCTTCACTGCGCAACCGGATGGAACCCAACTCGAACGATTGACCGACGTCCCTGGTTACGACGCCGAGGCGACGTTCAGCCGCGATGGATCGAAGATCGTCTTCACGTCGGTGCGTGATGGCGATTTGGAGATCTACACCATGAATGCCGATGGGAGCGACGTCCAGCGGTTGACTCACGAAGAGGGGTACGACGGCGGCCCGTTCTTCTCTTACGACGGCCAACGCATCGTCTACCGCGCACACCACCCTGTGGAAGAGGAAGAGCTCGCCGACTATCGCGCCTTGTTGGCCGACAACCTGGTGCGGCCGAGCGTGATGGAGCTTTGGGTCATGAACGCCGACGGCTCGGACAAGCGGCAGATCACCGACAACGGGGCCGCCAACTTTGGACCCTACTTCTTCCCCGATGGCGAGCGGATCATCTTCGCCAGCAACATGCACGACCCGCAGGGTCGGAACTTCGATCTCTATGTCATCAACGTTGACGGTACCGGTCTCGCTCGGATCACGACCCACCCCGACTTCGATGGTTTTCCGATGTTCAATTCGGACGGCTCGAAGCTCGTCTGGGCTTCCAATCGGGATAACGCCAAGCCGGGGGACACAAACGTCTTCGTAGCCGACTGGGTGGGCCCGTGAGGGCGTAATGTTTCGTTACGCTCTAGCTGCAACAAAGCATCTCAAAACGATAGGAAAAAAGATTCCTCTCGGGAGGGAAAACGCTTTCCGTTGATCGGCCTAACTCTCTGTCCTGTTAGGGTTTAGCTCGGACTGGGAGGGGGAGACTCCAAGCTGGCGTGAGTGTTGCCCTTGCATTGGGTGACCCCCGAGGAACCGATCCCCCAGAGGAGCCGATTCGAAGTGAGGAAGCACGGGCAATTCCTAGGCGGAATCGTCACGGCCCTCGCCGTATTGTCGCTGACTGCCTGTGGCGATGAGACGGGCCCGACCAATCCGACGGAGACGTTCCCCAAGTTCGTCACCGTTAACGGCGTCAAGCTGCTGACCTTCAAGGACGGCATGGAGCTGCGAGTCGCCAACGATCTAGAAGCCAAGTGGATCGAGGCGGAGGTCGGCGGGACGCTGTCAACCGACGATGCGTCGCTGACGATTCTGCCCAATTCGATCCCCGAAGATCTCTGGATCAGCATGGCCCAGGCAACCGACGGGACGGTCTCGTTCCTGTATGGCCCCGATGGGCTGCAGTTCAGCCAACCCGCGATCTTGGAGATCAACGCCGCCAGCGCTGAGCTCACCGGCGTCGATCTCTCCAAGCTGAGAATCGCGGTGGCTCGGGACGACGTCGATGATTGGGCGATCGTCGACGAAGCGGTCTACGACTCGGCGCAGGGCGTCGTTCGCGCCGAGGTGAGCCACTTCTCGCGTTATGCTCTCTGTATGGAGTAGTAGACCCTACAAGCGATGTTGCAGTTCGTTGTCAGTCATGGGTTTGCAAGGATAATTAGCTTACACTAAATTAAGCCCTATGTGGGCTTCTCTTGGATCGTTGGCGCTTGTCGTGCTCAGCGCCGGAACGCTCTCCGCACAGGCGACATCGCCACCTTTGGTCACCGATCGACCCGACTTCACCGAGAGCGCCTCGGCGGTGGCGCCGGGCGATGTACAGCTCGAAGCTGGCTACACCTTTACGCACAGCGATGACGTGGATGAGCACACGCTGGGTGAACTGCTGTTCCGGATCGGATTGTGGGATCGGATTGAAGGCCGAATCGGGGTCAACTCAATCGCTTGGGTCGACGACGGTGACGAAGCGGGAATCGAGGACCCGTCGTTGGGTCTGAAAGCGGTGCTGGTTACGGCACAGGGGGGGCGGCCGGCGATCGCGATCCTCGCCGGCACCACGGTGCCGATTGGCGATGATGACATCGGTGAGGATGATTGGCAGCCGGGGATCACCGGCGCGTTCGCCTGGGACCTGTCGGACCAGTTGGGGCTTGGCGCAAACGTCGGCTATACGTACGCCAGCGAGGACGGCGAGCGGTTCGATCAGGGGTCGGCGAGCGTGGCTCTCGGCGTTGGCATTACCGAGCGAACCGGAGCTTACGTCGAAACGTTCACCATCTTCCCGGCGGGCGACGACACCGACGACGACGTTACGCTAAACGGTGGTATCACGTACCTCGTCAACAACTCTTTCCAACTCGACGCGCGTGTTGGCGCGGGACTCACCGACGATGCGCCCGACGTGTTTGTCGGCTTTGGTGTCGCTCGACGCTGGTAGCACAGGTTACTGCTACTGGAAGCGGAACGTCCGTACGGCAGCTGATGCCAGAACGAGCGTCCCGACGATCAATGCGAGCAGGTGTGGGACGGCGCTCGACGCGCCAGCCCCGAAGCTGACGAGCTTGTGAAGCGCGTCCATCGTCCATCCCGTCGGTAACGTCAGCGCAAAGCTCTGCATCCATTGCGGTGTGACCTCGATCGGCCACCAACAACCGCCGAGAGCGGCCAAAATATTGGATGCCAACACCCCGATCGCGATCGATTGACCTTCGGTGCGCGCCAGATTGCCGAGCACGATCCCCAGGACCGCCGCCAGCGCGCCCCAAGCCAGGAGAATCACGAACAGCATCGGGAGGTCCGGCCCCCACCGTATCTTGAACAAGAGCGTGCCGACCACCATCGCGAAGCTGATCTGGACCAGGCCGAGGAAGAGCCTGCCACCCCATTTCCCGAGCACGACCCCCCGGCGTGGCAGCGGCGACGACGCGAGCCGCCGCAGCAGTCCCTGGTTCCGTTCGATGACCAGCAGCACCGATCCGCTGGTCAACATGACCAGCAACGTGAACATGACCATCGTCCCCGGGACCGATTGCTCGAATCCGGTGGGAAATTCCGCTCGACTCCCGGCTTGGGATACGGTTAGTTGCAACGGTCGCGGCGCGACGGCAAGGCGCTCGATCGTACTCTGATCGAAAGCGCCCTCTGCGTCAGCCGAAACGATCACGTCGGCCAACACACCGTAGACCGCACGCGCGACCCGGATCTGGTCGTACTGTGAGTCGACTCCGACATCGCTCTCGGTGGCGAACTCGACCTTTACCGGTTTCTGGGCCGCGATCGAATCGGTAAAGCCGGCCGGCAGAATCAGTTGACGGCGTCCCGTCGGTAACGTGTCGAGATCGCTGCGCAAGGTGACCTCGAACCCTTGCTCTTCGATGCGGCGCACGACGTGGTCGGCGAGAAACCCGGCGTTACGAGCGGTCTGGATCGTAATGTTCGGCGCCACGTCTCCGCCCCCGCCGAAACCGCTGGTGACGGACCCGATAAAGAAGAAGAACGCCGGCGGCATCAGGAACGTCCACAGCAGCGTCTCGCGCTGACGGAGCAAGTACGCGACGTCGGTGCGGGCGATGAACCAGGCCGCGCGCAGCGTCGTCAACTGTGGGCGAAGCGACCGCGGATGCGTCGCATGGCGAGCCAAGTGAGAGCCACAATGATCAGCGTGACGAAACCGATCGCGCGGACGAGGTCGAGCGCCGCCAAGTCGCCGGCGAAAACCCGGTTGAGCTTTGCCAGTGCCCATCCGTTGGGGGTGTACCGGCCAACGCTCGCCAACCAGTCGGGCATCACCTCGAACGGGAAGAAGCTCCCACCGAGCATCGCCAGTGGGAAGATCGCCGCCCCCGTCAAGATGTTCCCGGCGCGCTCGCTGGAGGCAAACAGTTGTACCAGCACCATCATCGCCAGCAACATCATGCCGGCGATTGTGGCCCAGACGAGGGCGATCGGCAGGCCTTGGAGATCGATCCCGAAGACCCATCTGCCCACCACCAAACCGAGTCCGATCACGATCAGCATGAGCATCGCGCCGGCGAGCAGCTTGCCGGCCAAGAACATCGCCACACGTTGGGGTGTGACGATGACGCGGCGGAGGGTGCCATGCGACCGCTCGCGCCAAATATCCTCGCTCAAACCCTGAGCCATGAACAACAGCGCCATGAAAAGCATGCTCGGGAAGAACAAGCGGGCGAAGTCAAGACCATCTTCGTCTTCCCCCGTCGTTTTCGTTTCCAGCTCGATCACCGGTGGGAACAAGTAGGGCTGAGCGCGATCGACGATCTGATTGAAGGCTACGCTGATCGAGGCCACAGTGGAGTCGGGCACGATATTCGCGCCGACGGGTTGCACCGCGGCGATGATGTCTAGGGGCTCATCGAACAGCCGCTGCACGTAGAACGTGCTCTCGACGACCAACGACAAGCTCTCCTCGATGATGCCTGGGACGATGCGTTGGGCGGGATTGCGAACAAGGGAGATCTCGAACGGTTCGGAGTTCAGGACAGCGGTACCGAATCCATCGGGGATGATGAGCAGCCCGGACGCCTCGCCGCTATCGATCCGATCGCGTCCTGTTTCCAGGTCGACCGCCTCGACCTCGATGATCTCGGCCAACGGACCCTGTTGGTAAACGCCGGAAAGGAGCCCGCTGAGCACCGTGTTATCCTGATCGACGACAAGCAGTCGGCCGCTCGGTCCGGCGTCATCACCGCCAAACGCCAGGAAGATCAACCCTCCGATCGCGAGCGGGATACCGGCCCACAGGAGCAGCGCGAGCGGGTCCCGTCGTCGGCGGACCAGGTCTTTTGCCGCGGTCGCGAGGAGAAACCGCACCCGCTACTCGCGCAGCTCTTTTCCGGTGAGCTTAATGAACAGGCTCTCCAAGCTGGGCTGACTGACCGTGATGTCGCGGACTTCGGAGCCCGCCCCGGTAAGCGCCGCCAGCAGTGTCGGCAGCTTGCTGGAGGCTTTGCGGACCGAGAGTGTGGCCTGGGCGTCATCGACGGTGACGATCTCGACGTCCGCGTCGTGGCCGAACGCACGGTGCAGCTCGCTCTCGTCAAACGATCCGGACACCCTGACCAGGTCGCGCTCGCCCATCTGTGCCTGAAGCTCCGCGAGGGAACCCTGAGCGATGACGTGGCCGTGGTCGATAATCGCCAGTCGGTCACAGATCGACTGCGCTTCCTCCATGTAGTGCGTGGTGTAGAGCACGCAGACGCCCTGGTTGGCTTGCTCGCGAACGAGGTCGAGCAAACGCACGCGGCTTTGAGGATCGACGCCGACGGTCGGCTCGTCGAGCAACAGAACCTGGGGTTCGTGGATGATGCCACAGGCGAAGTTGAGCCGCCGCTTCATTCCGCCGCTGAACTGGTCCACACGGTCCCCCGCACGGTCCAACAACCCGGTAATCTCGAGCACGTCGGTGATGCGAGCTCGGAGCTTGGCTCCCCTGAGGCCGTATGCCTGGCCCCAGAAACGCACGTTCTCGCCGGCCGACAGATCCCCGTACAACGCGATTTCCTGGGGCACGACACCGAGCGACGCCTTGGCCTGCGCGCTCTCTCGAACGACGTCGTGACCGCGAACGCGGACGGTGCCGGCGGTTGGCTCGAGCAAACCAGAGATGCACCCTATGGTGGTTGTCTTGCCTGCGCCGTTCGGACCCAAGAGCCCAAAGATCGCCCCCGTTTCGGCGGTGAACGAGATGTCGTCCACGGCCACGAGATCGCCGTATTCCTTTCGCAGTTGAGCGACTTCGATCATAGCTCCCCACGCGTGCGTCCCAAGTACCGGATGACCGCAGTCAGACTAGAAACAGCGTATGCTCAGGGCAAACCGCGGCGCTAGCTTGACCTACATGTTTGTGGCTCGAAATCTGGGGATTTGTCTCGTGTTGCTGGGCGGCTGGTGTCTTGTCGCTTGTGACAGTGAGGCCAGCCAAGCGGCCCCCAACGGTCCAAACGGTCCCGACCCCAACGGCGGAGGCCCGACGCTCGAACGGATCGTGAGCGGGGTCGGGTTTCCGGTCCAAGTTGTCGCCCCGACGGGTGACCCGCGGCTCTTTATCGTCGACAAGCGGGGCACGATACGGGTTTTCGAGGACGGTGCGCTGGTCGCGGAACCGTTTCTGGATGTTCGTGGTCTCGTTTCGGATGGCAATGAGCAGGGGTTGTTGTCAGTCGCCTTTCACCCCGCCTACAACGCAAACGGCAGGTTCTTCGTCTACTACACGGATCGCGGCAACGACACGCAAGTAGTCGAGTATCGCGTTTCAGCCGACCCCAACCGAGCTGAGCCGGACCCCGTCGCAACGATCCTGTCGGTGGATCAACCAGCTCGAAACCACAACGGCGGGCTGATCGCTTTTGGTCCTGACGGGATGCTCTACATCGCGTTGGGTGACGGGGGTGGTGGTGGCGATCCGCTAGAAGCCGGCCAATCCCTCGCGACGCTGCTCGGTTCGCTGCTACGGATCGACGTCGACGGCGGGAACCCATTCGCTATTCCCTCCGACAACCCGTTTGTGGGTCAGGCCGGTGCACGAGGTGAGATCTGGGCCTATGGGCTCCGCAACCCATGGCGTTACAGCTTCGATCGTCAGACTGGAGAGCTGTACATCGCCGATGTCGGCCAGAACGATCGCGAGGAGGTAAACGCGGCGCCGGGTGACGCCGCGGGGCTTAACTATGGTTGGAATACGATGGAAGGTTCGGAGTGCTTCGATCCGCCTCAGGGGTGCGATCAATCGGGGTTGACGCTGCCGGTGCTGGACTACGATCACGATGATGGATGCTCGGTGACGGGCGGTTTTGTCTATCGCGGGGTAGCCTTACCGGAGTTGACGGGCGTATACCTGTACTCCGATTTCTGCAGTGGCTTTGTGCGCAGCTTTCGGTTGATTGGCGGCACCGCTACCGAACAGCGGGAGTGGCCCCAGCTCGAGCCGTCCGAGCGAAGCGTGACCGCGTTTGGCGAGGACGCTGATGGAGAACTTTATATCATGACAAACACCGGCAACGTGTACAAGATCGTCCCCGGCGAGTGATGGTCGCGACCAACTCCAACCTGAAGGTGCTCGGGATCGCTGGCAGTTTGCGTCAGGGTTCCTTCAATCGGGCGCTCATCGGGGCCGCCGTCGAGTTGGCGCCGGACGGGATGACGATCGAAACATTCGATTTGAACGCCTTGCCCCTCTTTAATGCCGATGTCGAGGAACAGGGTGATCCGCTTTCGGTGGTGGAGTTCAAACAGGCGATCCGGGACGCTGACGCGCTTCTGTTTGCGACGCCGGAATACAACTACGGCCTACCAGGAGTATTGAAGAACGCCCTCGATTGGGCTTCGCGGCCGCCCGAGTCGCCACTGAGCGGCAAGCCGGCAGCGATCATGGGCGCGAGTCCCGGGCGCACCGGGACAGCCCGAAGCCAACTTCAGCTGCGGCAGACCCTCCAATCGACGCGATCCCCAACGATGCCAGGTCCGGAAGTGTTGGTCGCGGGGGCACATGAGCTCGTCAACGAGGAAGGCGTTCTGGTCGATGACAAGACCCGCCAGTACGTCAGCAAGCTGCTCGACGCGCTGGCGCAATGGGTACTCCGTTTTGAGACGTAACTCGCACGGGAGGTGGGCATGGCCGAGATCACTCCGACTGAGAATGGGCCCTATTGGGTCCGCGGGGAGTTTAAGATCACGCTGAGCGACGGCACGGAGAAGGTCACCGAAGACGAGGTTTGGCTGTGTCGCTGCGGGCATTCCGAGACAAAGCCTTTCTGCGATGGCTCGCACAACGCCGAGGGGTTTGTATCCGACAATCTGGATATGCGGGAAAGGGAGTAAGGAGCGGCTTAGCTCTTCAGCCGGTCGAAGGAAAGTAACGCAACAGCCGCGGGACCTTGCGCGAGAAGTCGTGAAAGTCACGCAGCATGCGCAGGTCGCGACGTTTCGAGTTCCTGAGCCCCGATTTGAGCAACAGCGTCACCCACGGCGTGCGGATCCGCTCGTGCCAGGGGACGAGGTTGAAATCGAACAGTTTTGGGATCGGTTGCCCGTCCTCTTCGACGACCATGACGTTCATCGCGTGCAGGTCGATGTCGAACAGTCCCGCGGCGTGAGCACGCTCCACGATCTTCTCGATATGACCGAACAGCCCAGTCGGTAGCGCCCCCTTCCGTTCCTGGTAATAGAAATAGTAGAGCTCGCCGTCCAGCGGCTCTTGAATCAGCGCCGAAACACCTGGTGTGTGAAAGAAACCGATCGGTCGCGCCACATAGCGCGACAACCCCGGGGCTTCGAAGAACGCTCGATTGCGTCGATACTCGAACTCGGCCAGCGGCTCGGGATGCTTCCGGCGATGCTTTTCCATCCCGTACGGCTTGTACACCTTGATCGCGACCCTCTCACCACGCCGCTCTCCCTCATAGACGATGCTCCGGCCGCCCTCGCCGAGCGTGCCCACGATTTGGAACTCGCCCAACGCGGTGAGATCGAACGCGCCGCCGGGGTCGGCGTCAGTCGGAATCGGGAGCCTCGGCGACGACGATCCACTTGTCAGAAAAGATCCGCCCGACGGGGTGGACTCGCCTCAGAACGGCGCCGGCTTGACGCAGCTCGTCCTCGAGCTGCCGGCGTGACACCCGGACGAACTTTCGGGTAGTCAGCCCCAGCGCGCGCTCCACCTTCCAACGCGCGTAGTGGTAGCTGTAGCGGTGGCGATAGTCGACTACCAACCAACGGCTGATCCGCACCATCTCACGCAGCATTTCGACGCGCACGGCGGGATCGACGTGAAAAAGGAACCGGATCGACATGACGCAATCAAAGGCGCGGTCGCGAAACGGAAGGTTCTCCGCTTCCGCCTGTACGTATCCATGCAGCCCGGACGGGGCGCCCAGATTGTCCTGGGCCACGCGCATCATCTCGAACGAGATATCACTTCCGACGACGCTGTGCCCTTCACTCACCAGATGCCCGGTGAACCGACCTGTCCCGCACGGTATGTCGAGGACCGATCGCACGCCGTCGGTTTCGGTCAGCGCGCGTTGGATCGCGGCCCACTTGCGGCGATTGCGGCGTTCCTTGCTCCGTCCGACGAACCGCTCGGCGTCGTAATGGGTGGCGACATCGCGGTCACGATAGAAATGTTTCCTGTAGGCGTAGCTATCGCCCTTTGGTTTGCTGATCCGCGTGTCGGGGGGGTCGACCATCGACAGCTCTAAGCCGGCAGCTCGGCGAACTGAAGCTCGTATAAACGGCTGTAGCGGCCGGCGCGGGCGAGCAGGTCGGTGTGAGAGCCGGTCTCGACGATTCGGCCGCCCTCGATGACGACGATCTGGTCGGCATGTAGCACGGTCGAGAGTCGGTGCGCGATCACGATCGCGGTGCGATTCTCCATCAACCTCGCCACCGCTTGCTGGACGAGCATCTCACTCTCCGAGTCGAGCGCCGACGTAGCCTCATCAAAGATCAGAATCGGGGGGTTCTTGTAGATCGCACGCGCGATCGCGATCCGCTGCCGCTGTCCGCCCGAGAACCGAACGCCGCGCTCGCCGATCACGGTATCGAAGCCTTGTGGGAGTGCCTCGACGAAGTCGATCGCGTTGGCCGCGCTGGCGGCTTCTTCCAGTCGCTTTCGATCCGGTTGCTCGCCGTATGCGATGTTGTTGGCTACGGTATCGTGAAACAGGATGACCTCTTGTGTCACGATCCCCATTTGACGCCGCAGATCCTTGAGGCTGACTTCCCGCAAATCGTGATCGTCGAACTCGATCCGCCCCGACGTCGGGTCGTAGAATCGCGGCAGCAGGTCCACCAGCGTTGATTTGCCGCCGCCCGAGGGCCCGACCAGCGCCACGACCTCGCCTCTCTGAATCGTAAACGAAACATCGTGCAGTACGGGGCCGTCGCCCTGTTCGTACGAGAAGCAGACGTTGTCGTACTGGATCTGACGCTCGAACCCTGAAATACGTGTTGGGTGCACCGCTTCGACGACGTCCGGCTCGGTGTCGAGTACCGCGAAGATGCGTTCGCAACCCGCCAAGGCTGGTTGTACGTCCTCATTGAGTTTGGAGAGGTACTTGAGCGGACTCGACAGCTTGAGCGATGCGACAAGGAACACGAAAAACGTTTCTGGCGCGAGCGAGCCATCGAGCAGGATCATCCGTCCGCCGATATAGAGGATCAAAACCACTGCGCCGGCGAGTAGGAACTCGGAGACCGGAGTGCCCAATAACGCGTACTTTCTCGATCTCACCATGTTGCGCTGATACGCTTCGTTGTCCCGGTTGAACCGCCGCTGCTCGAACCGCTCGGCGCTAAACGCTCGTACGATCCGAATACCGGCAACGTTCTCCTGAAGCGCACTGGTGATATCACCCAGCCTGCGCAGCAGCTGCCGGTTGACACGACGCAGCTTGCGCGCGATAAGAACCGTGATCCACGCGATGGGTGGCAGTATCAACATCGCAAGAAGCGTCAGCTGCCACGAGATCGCGACCAGGATGAACAGCGTCACCATTACCTCGAGCGTGTGTTGGGTGACGCGATAGACGCCGGTGGAGATAGCGCTCTTCAAGAGCTGTACGTCGTGGGTCAGGATCGACATCAGCTGGCCCGAGCGGGTTCGCTGGAAGTATCGGAACGAGAGTCGTTGGATATGCTCAAAAAACTCGTTTCGCAGATCACGCAGCGCGCGCTCCAGAACGACTTGCGGCAGGAACTGCTGGAAGTAACCCAGCACCGCTTTGACGAAGTAGATGGCGAGGATCACCAGGCACACGTTGGTCAGTGTGCCCAACGCCGTCGGCTCCTCCAGAAACGTGAACAGCTCGTACTTGAAGAAGTGCTCGACTCGCCCCATGAAGTGATCCGGAGCGATAGGAACCGTGGTCACCGACGGGCCGCCGAAAAGCACTTGCAGAAACGGGATCAGGACCACGATTGAAAACCCATCGACCAGTGCGAACAGCACCATGAGGAGAAACGACAGGCCCAGCAGCCCGGCGTGAGGTCTCAGGTAACCCAGCATGCGGAGATACGTGTTCATGGGCTGGAAATTAACGGTCTAGCGCGGCGTCAGCGTGGCCACCGGGAGAATCAGCTCCTCGAGCGAGATCCCACCGTGAAGAAAGGCCCCGTAGTAGCGGCTTTGGTACTCGCGCAGCTTGGTCGGGTAGACGAAATAGTAATCCTCGACCGCCATAAGGGCAGCGACGTGGAAGCCCATGTCGGGTAGGCCGATGCTGCCCGGGTCTGCGATCCGAAAGGCAGTCTCCGGTTCTTCGGAGCGAATGTTGTTTCCGAACTTGTAGCGCAGGTTCTGCGAGGCGTCGCGTCGGGCGTAAACGGTAGCCGGGCGCAGGCAGTGAACCGAGCCGTGGTCGGTGGTGAGCACGACCCGCACACCCTGACGAGCGGACTGCGACAACAGGTCGTAGAGCGGTGAGTGCAAGAACCACGAGCGGGTCAGAGATCGAAACGCTTGTTGGTCGGGGGCGATCTCGAGCAGGATCTCGGATTCCGATCGCCCGTGCGTGAGCACATCGATGAAGTTGAAGACGAACGCGGACAGCCGGCTCTGGAAACATTGCGGCAGCTTTTTGAGCGCCGCTGTGCCTTCGGCGGCCGTGAAAACCTTGGTGTACTGTACCGGTCCGATGTCACCGACATCCTTGCGCGCCAGCTGAAGCTCCAACAGCTCGCGCTCGTGTGGATTGAGCGAGCCCTCCACGTCCGCATCGCCGAGCCACAGGTCGGGTCGCTTCTCGGCGATCTGGCCGGGCAGCCAACCGCTGAAGATGGCGTTGCGCGAGTACGGTGTGGCCGATGGCAGGATCGAACCCGCATATGCTTCCTCGATCGTGAAATCGCTCTCCAGCGTGTCACGAATCGTCAACCACTGATCCAGTCGCAGGCAGTCGATCAACACGAAGAAAACGGGCCCTGGATCGGCTCGCAACAGCGGGATCACGTGCGCCTCCATCAGGTCCGGCGACAGCAGTGGTCGGTGACCGGGCTTTGACGCCACCCACTCAGGGTAGTGGGTCTGGACAAAGCGGCTGAAATCGGCGTTGGCGGCTTTGCTCAGCTCGGCTTGGCTCTGCAACAGCCCCTGCTCGCCGGCATCGAGCAACCGCAGCTCCCAACTGAGGAGCTCACGGTACAGCTCGACCCAATCGCTCCAAGACGAGCGCCCCTTCCGTAGTTCGTCGAGCTCGACGTAACGCTGGCTGAAAGCCTGTGCGATCGTTTGATGTCGGATTCGCGACCCCTCGAGCAAGCGCTTGAGGACTGAAAGCACCTGATTCGGGTTGATCGGCTTGACGAGGTAGTCGTCGACCCGGCTGCCGATCGCCTGGTCCATGAGACCTTCCTCTTCACTCTTCGTAACCATCACCACGGGCAGCCGCGGATGGTTTTCTCGGATGCGCTGAAACACAGTCATCCCGCGCATGCCAGGCATCTGCTCATCGAGCAGCACACAGTCGTAGCCGTTCTCGGAGATGAGGGCGAGGGCGTCCTCGCCGTTGGGCGCGGTGGTGACCTCGAACCCTCGGTTCTGGAGAAACAGGATATGCGACTTGAGGCCGGCGACTTCGTCGTCGACCCAGAGTATGCGCTTGGCTTCATTCATAGGGGCTCGAATCCACGGATACCCCGAGGTGGCCGGTCTGGTGCCGTGCAACCCGCGGTTGCGGTACGGCACGCAGTTGCCTGTCGGGTGTAAGAACCGGTAATTTCGTGTTTCTAGAACGTTCAACGTAGGACGATACGACAATGACCGATACCAAGATCGACAACCCGACCGAGCAGGCCCCCGCCGACGTGGACGAGAGCCAGGCGCTGTGGGACCAGGTCGAGGCCGCACTGGACACGATCCGGCCAGCGATCGCCATGGACGGCGGCAACGTCGAATTGCTCGACATCCAAGACGGGGTGGTGACGCTGCGGATGATGGGTGCATGTGGTGGATGTCCGATGAGCACGATGACGCTCAAGCAGGGGATCGAGCAGCGGCTCAGAGAGACCGTGCGCGGCATCACTCGCGTCGACGCCATCTAACCGCCCCCCGAAGAATCCCAAAACTCCAAAGTTGGCGCCGGTTCTGCACGGTCAACGTCTATATTCTCCTGATCTCCGGTGAAACCACTGTGGCAGCGCCAGCTCTATAACCGGCTGATCGTCCCGGTCACTCGCGTGGCGACGCCGGTTGTGACTCGGGCCGTCCCCAAGGTCGGTCGCGGGATAGCCGCGCGCCAGGGCGTGATCGCGCGATGGCAGCGGGCCGCGGAGGCGGCCGCTGGGCGGTCACCGGTTATCTGGCTGCACGCGGCCAGCGCCGGCGAGACGCTCCAGGCGCGACCGCTGGCGATGGCGATCCGCCACGCCCGTCCCGAAGCGGCGCTCTTTTTTACCCATTTCTCACCCTCCGCCGAACGGCTCGTCCAGTCATGGGACGTGCCCGACGCGGTGGATTATCTCCCACTCGACTATCCGGCGCAGACGCGTCAGCTGGTCGGTCTGCTGGCGCCCGATGCGCTCGTGCTGGTGGGTGGCGAGACGTGGCCGAACCTCGTTTGGGCGGCGTCGGATGCAGGTGTGATGCTTGGACAAGTGTGTTGTCGTCTAGTGGGTTCGGCGCGGGTCAAATGGCCGGTGCGGAGCCTGACCCGGGATCTCTATCGCCGTTTTGATGCCGTCGCGGCGATCGGAACCGCCGACGCTGAGCGATTGGCGAAGCTAGGGGTCGATGCGAAGAGGGTATGTGTCGCGGGAGACACTCGAGCCGACGTGACACTGGAACGAGTGCGCGAGGCACCATCTGATGAAGTAGAGTGGCAACTGCCCGAAGGAGGGGGTCCGGTGATCGTGGCCGGCAGCACTTGGCCGGCAGATGAGCGCGTGGTATTGGCGGCGCTGGCTCGGCTCAGGACGACGCACCCCAACGCGGTCGCGATCGTCGCACCGCACGAGCCGACCGACAAGGCGATCGCGCGGCTAAAGTCGCGGGCTCGAGGGTTTGGTTTTGCGACCTGCCGGTTCGGTCGGGAGGAGCGTAGAGCCGATTGCGCGGTTGTGATCGTCGATCGGGTCGGGCTGCTGTACCGGTTGTACGCGGTCGCCGATCTTGCCTACGTCGGCGGGAGCTTTGGCGGCGCGGTCCACAATGTGATGGAGCCCGCCGCGCACGGGGTCCCGGTCACGATCGGGGCCGACCACGGTTACCCGCATGAAGTCGATGTGCTGGAGCGCGCTGGCGGATTGGCGGTCATCGACTCGCCGGCCGAACTGGCCGCTCGCTGGCGGGCGTGGCTTCCAGGGGACGGGGCCGGCGTGGCCGCCAGGACCGCGGTTGAGCAAATGGCGGGAGCCACCGAACGCACGCTGACGTTCCTGCGCGAGGGCGGGTTCCCGGTTTAGTCTGCTAACGGAAAAGCGTTTCGGGTCGGTAGATCAGCAACCGCCGCCGCGACGCGGCAATCGTCCCCGGGAGCTGGCACCGATGATGCCGCCCAGGATGCCGCCGCCCCGTCCGCTGGTAGCGCCGCCTATCGCACCGCCGATACCGCCCGCCACGGCGCCACCGCGTCCACCCAAAATCGCGCCGATCGAAGCGCCAACCGCGGCGCCCACGATGGCGTCCTCGGCGCGGTTCGAGCCGCCGTCTGGGAACGTGGTTGGCGTCACCGTCGGGGGTACGGTCGCGACCGGGTCCGGCGTGTTCGGGGCGTCAGCGACGTCAGGCGCGTCGGCCGGTTCGGGGTCGGGCACGACTGGCGTCGTCGCCGGCTCCACGATCGGCTCGTCGACGATCTCGGGGACCGGCTCGCCCGATTCCTCGGGCTCGGTCGTAGCCTCGGCCGGTGCCTCGATGTACACCGTTCGGTAGATCACCGTCGGGCCCGGCTCGGGCCGCTTGACGGTGCGCTTCTTGGCTTGGGTCTCTGGCGCCGGGTCGCCGAGCAACACGACCTCGGGTGCGGCACCATCGGGGCCCATTGGCATACCCTGATCCGCGTTCGTCAGTGCTGTTGTTTGCGAGGGCTTGAACACCACGCGCGGGGTGGTGTCGCGTGACGCGGGCTCGCCCTGGCAGGCGAGCACGCCGGCAATCAAGACCGCGGCCGGGATCAGCGTACGCGAACGGGTCATCTTACAACCTCCGATGGGGACTTCGGCTGGCTACGGACACGAGTCTTGTACGCCTCGGTCCGCTGGGGGTTCCCGACTTCAAAAGGAGTCGGCTTCGACCGTAGACGGTTGCGGCTAGAAACGGACCCCGCGTCGCCCACCGAGGCCGACCCCGCTCAGCCCGGCACCGCGGTCGAAGACCAGCGTCGCCCCTGAGATGCCACCGGGGCGGCAATCTCCGCCACCAACCGAGATGCCGATGCGGAAGCCGCCTCGCCGTCCACCGGTGTCGGAGACGGTCGAGATCCCACCGCGCGCCGTATCGCGCCGCGGATCGACGCGAATGGAGCGCCGCGGATTGGGTTGTTCCAGCGCCAGCGATGGCGCGTCGATCGTCAACGCCTCGCTGTTGACCACGGTTGCGGTTGCTGCCACGGGTTTGACCGGGACGGCTGGTCCCTGGGGAGCTACGACTCTGCGCGGCGTCGACTTCGCTTCTTCGGCTGCCATGTCGTCGAGAACGACCAGCTCGGGTGCCGCGTCGGCCGGACCCAGAGCAAACCCGTCGATCGGTTCGTCGTTGACAACGGTTGGGGCCGCGAACGGCGCGAGGTTGGCTTCGTACACCGGGTCGTCACGATCGCCGACAAACGCCGCGACCGTGCCCACCGCGATGACCAAAGGTGGGACTCCAAAGCGAGCTAGCTTCAACGACATCTCAACCTCCAAGCGGTACGGTTGAGGCTGGCGAACACGATCTTACCCCAGTTAGACGGGGCGAAAGCGGTTTTTGTTCCGCGTTGATTGTCACTACGTTGGTTGTCAACGTCCGCTCACGCGGTCGCCTGGGCGGGCTGGCAATCGGCGCACAGCCCGGTGAACTGGACGGTCCAATTCTCGACCTTGAAGCCATTCTCGGCGTCCACCGGCGGCAGCGCCTGGCCAAGCTCTTCATCGTGTACATCGATGATCTTCTTGCACTGACGGCAGATCAAATGATGATGAGGCCGGACGTCGACATCGTAACGCGCTTCGTTGTACAGCGGGTTGACCTTCACCACGATCCCCAACTCTTCGAAGATCTCGAGATTCTTGTAGATCGTATTGAATGAGATCGTTGGGTATCGCTCGCGGACGGTCTGGTAGATGATCTCGGCTGAGGGGTGGCGGTTGCAGTTCGCCAACACGGCCTCAAAAGTCGCCAGCCGCTGGTGAGTGACCGACAGCCCAGCCGTCCTGCATTGGGCGATAAAACCGTCGCGCTGTTCGCTGGATAGTCTCATGAGTGACTTCGGATTATAGCCGGGTGGAGTCTCCCCAGCAAACGGCCGGACGTTACAAACGACGCGTAATCGCGGCGCCAAACCAGTGCTCTACCGTTTCGTAAACTCCATCGATCGTCGAGTCATTCTCGGGAAAGGCGACGCCCTCGCGGTCGTCCAGCAGCGAGAATCGATAACCAAAATCGAGATCGAATTGGGACCGACGTAAACCAAGCCCGATCGAATAACTGTTGCGCGTCGCGTCGGGGACGATGGGATTGACGGAGGTAACGTCGGCTGGGGTTTCTTCCCAGGCATAACCGACGCGGAAAGTCGTCCCCGGCAGGTACTCGACCTCAGCGCCGAATCGCGCCGACCATGCGTCATCGTAATCCAACCCGATCGAACCATCGAGTGTCGGGTCGTCAAACTGGAACTGAATCGCGTCGACAGCGCTCCAGTTGACCCATTGCAAGTCAGCCCGAACCCACAACTCGGGGATCGGCCGAAAGGCTACACCGCCGACCGCCGTCGACGGGAACGTGAACGGGATGCGCGCGTTCTGGGAGACAAACCGCTCATCGAGCACGTCGCCGACCGTGCCCTCCCCGAGTGGCACGGCTCGCAGCTCTGCGGGTGCGACGTCGATGAAGTCTGCCACACCGTTGAGATCGATCTCGATCTCGCTTCGCACTTGAGCGCCGAAGACGAGCTGCTCCGACGCTACGAACATGGCGGCACCATTCCAGCCGATACCGGTCCCGTCAGCGTCGATTCTCGAGCGCGCCAGATCTATCGGCGCCAGCCCACCCAGAGCGCTGATATCTGGATCTTGTTCGAAACGACGGACGTCAAACCTCGTATTCAACACATCGACACCGATCGCGAAGCTCCAACCGTTGTAGGGTCCGGCCGCAACTACGGGGTTGAAGTTGATCGAGCGCAGGTCGGCGTCAAAAGAGTGGAATCGACCTACAAAGTCGCTTGGGTTCTCCCACTCGACGGCCAGTATCCACGGCGTGTTGACCGCGATCCCGCCGGTCAACTTTTCGGCCACGGTGTGAGAGATGTAGAGCGAGCCGCCGAAAGTCGGGCTCGACTCGCGATCGAATTCCTTGGTCCCGAATCCTCGGAACTGACTCGCGTCTGCGCCCAGCGAGCCGCCGACCTGGATGAACGTGCCGCTCAAATGAGCCATGCCGGCCGGGTTGTAGAATACAGTGCTCGGGTCGTCGGGCATGGCGGTAGCGGCTCCGCCCAGCGCCGCTGGTCGAGCGGCGAGATCCCATTGTAGAAAGGCCTGCGCGCGAGTCGTCCCCGGTGTGACGATGAGGACGATACCGAGCAGTACTACGGTGACGGTTTTTGGGACGAGCACGTCGGCGCGAACAGTAGCCAGCGGCGGTAATCGTCGCAACCAGGATCGGTCGGCGTAGAGGCGGGGGAGCGGTTAGCTTGCCGCTCCCATGAGCCGCCACCCCTCGACGCGTCATTTCAATGTCAAGATCCCGGTGCGCTTCCGCGACCTCGACCCGATGGGTCATGTCAACAACTCCGTTTACTTCACCTACCTCGAGGAAGCGCGCACCGCATACTGGCAGGAGCTGCATCACGATTACTCGTATGAGGTGCTCGACTTCGTGGTGGCGAGAGCGGCGTGTGATTTCGTGTCGGCGGTGGAGCTTCGTGAGACACTGCGCGTCGAGGTGCGTCTGTCGAGAATCGGGACCAGCTCGTTCGTGCTCAATTACGAGCTGTTTGACGAACAGAGCGAGCGGTTAGTCGCGCGCGGCGAGACGGTGCAAGTCATGATCGACCACAAGACCGGAAGGCGACGCCAAATCGAGCCCGAGCTACGGGCGAGGATGAGGTCGTTCTCGGAGCATTGGGGAACGACCCCGGAGGAGCAGGCCTAATCCCTGGGGCGCTGCTGGCCGGGTCTTCGATCGGGCTGGTTTTGAAGCGCGTTCGAGCCGCGTGGCTGACGCACGCCGCGCTGGTCGCGACGTTGGTCCTGTTGACGATCGCTTCGTCGCTCGGCCATCAGCTGGCGCACCCGGGCGTCAAACTGTTCGTTGAAGAGCATGAACTTGGCGCGCTGTTGTGGCGTCAGGAGCTGTCCCAGCCGCTGGCGCTGTTGCTCGCGTAACAGCTCCGTCGATCGTCTCTGAGTTTCGAGCTGATCGAGCGCACGACGCACCTCGTCATCGTCGACGGGCTCCCTCCCCAGCGCCTGTCGCAGTCTTTGCATCGCCTGTCGTCGCTCCGCGCCGGCTTCACGGTTCTGACGCCGGAAATCACGCATGACCGCTTCCAGTTCGCTGGTCTCACGGTCGTTCAGCTCGAGCAATCCCTGTAGCCGCTCGAGCCGCGCTCGCTCGAGCCGACCGATATCCGTTGGCCGGTCGCTTTCTTGAGCGATCGACGGGCCGCCCGACAACCCGAGCGCGACCACGATCAAGAATGCAAACGATGTCGGTCTCATAGGTCGAAGCTCGTGGTTGATAGTTCGCTCAAGATCGCCGTCTGATCTTCTTCGGTGAGAGATGCGAACTCGTCTTCCAGCGAAGTGATGTCGTATTCGCGGATCTCGAGCCCGCCGTCCAGCGTGGCCAGCAACGCGTCCAATTCGGTTTCGTTATCCAGCGCGTCGAGTGCGTCTTCGGCGGCGCGGTCGGCTTCGTCGATGACGGTTAACCGGCCGCCGTCAGCCGGCTCGTCGGGCGCCAACACGAAGACACCGATCACTGCCGCCGCGGCCGCGATCGGAATCCACCATCCGCCGCGTCGAAGTGACCGCACCGTCGGTTGTTGCTCCACGGGGGCGATGGCGTCGAGGATGCGTTCACGTTGAGCGACAAACTCAGCGGCGGAGGGGTGTTCTTGTTCGCCTCGCAACGCGGCGAACACGCGCTTGAGCTCAGCCAGCCGCCGGGCGCATAGATCGCACGTGTTGAGATGCGTTGGGATCGTGTCCGGAACGTTGGGTGCTTCCGGTTCGTCCAGCCAACCGATCAGTTCTTGGTCGGTCAGGTGCCTCATGATGGTGGTGCCTCCTTCATGTATCCGTCGCGCAGTCGGGTCACAGCGTGATGAAACGAAACCCGAGCGCTGTTCTCCGTAGTCTTGAGAATGTCGGCGATCTCCCTATATGGCAGGTCGTCGTACACCCTCAAGATCACGATCGCTCGCTGCATCTCGGGCAACGTTTCGATCCGCTGCCTCAGGTCCTCGCTCAGCGCCGCGACCTCGGCCCGTCGATCGGGCCCCGGATCAGGGTCGGCGATGCGGTCGTCGATCTCGCGATGGTCGCGCCGCCGGCGACTCCGCATCGCATCGTACGCCAGCCGGACGGCGATTCGGTACAACCAGGTCGAGAACGCCGATCGGCGCTCAAACGTTCCAAGCTGCTCCCAGGCGCGAATAAACGCGTCCTGGGTTAGATCCATCGCCAGATCCCGGTCGCCGGTCATCTTGGCCAGCGTCCCGAAGATCCGTGGCTGATGACGGTCGACGAGCTGGCCAAACGCCTGCGCGTCGCCGGCCTGCGCCTGCTTGACCAGCTGGTCGTCGCCCATGGGGTCGTCCCGTTCCGGGTTTCCCTTCCACGATTTGGACGCCGTCGAACGCTCAATATTAAGCCTGGCAAGCACTTCCTGCGCTACTCGGTGCGTGGTAGCGGGGCTCGAGCGCCGCCCTGGAGGCGTGGGTCCATAGCGTCGCGCAGACCGTCCCCAAAGAGATTGAACCCGAGCACGACGGCGCCGATCGCGAGACCCGGGAAAATCGAGATCCACGGCGCGGTGCGCAGGAAGTCCCGGCCATCAGCGATCATCGACCCCCACGATGGGGTCGGGGGCTGCGCGCCGAGCCCGATAAACGACAACGCCGCCTCGAGCATGATCGCGCTCGCCATCCCGAGCGTCACCGCGATGATCGCCGGGGCGATACAGTTGGGAAGCACGTGGCGCGTGATCAAGCGTGCGTCACTCATGCCGAGCGCGCGTGCCGCCTGTACGAAGTCGAGCTCGCGCACGACCAACGCCTGCGACCGGACGAGTCGCGCCAGCCCGGCCCAGCCGACGACGCCGATCGCCACGAAGACGACGCCGAGCCCGGGTTGGAACGCGGCCGTGATCGCGATCAGGAGGAGCAGCGTCGGAAAGGCGAGCGTGACATCGGCCAGCCGCATGATCAAACCTTCGATTCGACCGCCGTAGTAACCCGAGATGACGCCTAGAAAAACACCCAGCGTGAAGGCGATCGTCTGCGATGCGACGCCGACCAGGAGCGAGATGCGCGCCCCATAGAGGACTCGAGACAGGATGTCGCGCCCAAACGAATCGGTGCCGAACCAGTGATCACGCGACGGGCCCTCCAGACCCCGGGCGAGGTTTTGCGCGAGCGGATCGTAGGGCGCCAGCCAAGGGCCGGTGAGCCCGACTACGACCAACATCAGCATGATCGCCGCTCCAGCTATCGCCAGTCGGTTCTGGCTCAGCGCGCTGACCAGTCGACTATCTCGCGCCACGCTCATACCTCACTCTCGGGTCTAGGTATCCGTACAGCAGGTCGACGGCGAGGTTGACGAGCACGAACACGATCGCCAGGAAGAGCACGGTGCCCTGGATTACCGGCAGGTCACGCTTGAGGATCGCGTTGAGCGCAAACCGGCCGATACCGGGCCAGGCGAAGATCGATTCGGTGAGCACCGACCCCGACAGGTAGGCGCCAAAATCGAGCCCGATCGCCGTGACTACGGGGATCAAAGCCGCTTTAAGCGCGTGCTTTCCGATCACCCGCGTCTCGCCGAGACCCTTCGCGCGGGCGGTGCGTATGTAGTCGAGGCGGATCACCTCGAGCATCGACGAGCGCGTCAGCCGGGCGATGTAGGCGGTGGATCGCATCCCCAGCGTGAGCGCCGGGAGAATGAGATAGGGCAGCGCGCCGCCGCCGAAACCGGATGGCGGCAACAAGCGCCACGATACGCTGACCACCAGGATGAGGATCAGCCCCACCCAGTAGACCGGGAACGAAATCCCGACCAGCGCGACGGTCATCCCCAAACCGTCGAGCCACGTCGACTGTTTGACCGCCGACACGACGCCGATCAGCACCCCGCTCAGGATGGCGAACGCCATCGCAACCGACGCCAGGTATAGCGTCTTTGGGAAGTGATCCATGATACCGTCGAGCACCGGCTGGCCAGTGATGTACGATGTGCCCCAATCGCCACGGATCAGACCGGCGACATAATGGTAGAACTGACTCCAGACCGGCTCATCGAGATGGAGCTCGGCCCGGAGCCGATCGATCGTGGCCTGATCGAACCGCTCGCCGACCATCGCCAGCACAGGATCTCCGGGCGCGATGTACAGCAGCATGAAGGTGACGATGAGAACGCCGAGCAGGACTGGGATCGTGTGGACGACGCGGCGGAGAGTGTATTGAAGCATCGTGAACGTCAAACGTAGGGATGGTGGGCCGGCCGGAGCAATTCGTCCGTGACGTCGATGGCCCCAGACATGAGATTGTATATCTCGCTTTGAACGTTAAGGAGGACACGTGATACCAAGAACGACTCTCGGCGCGCTGGTCTTTATCGTCGCGCTCACGTCTCAGGGGTTCGCACAGAACGGCGACGATCCGCGGTTTCAGACGCCGCCGCTTCCAACCCCGAACAGCTACCGGACGGGGGCGGGTCTACCCGGTGCGGACTACTGGCAGCAGCGTGTCGATTATCAGATCCGGGCAACGCTGGATCCGGCTGCCACTCGGGTGTCGGGATCGGAGACGATCACATACACCAACAACTCACCCGACTCGCTGTCGTACCTCTGGATACAGCTCGATCAAAATTTGTTCGCGCTCGGTAGTCGCGGCGCGCAAGCGTTCCCGGAAGAAGGCCGGTTTGGTGGTGCAGGCCCGGGTGGTGGTTATGAGATCTCGGCGGTGACATCCGGCGGGGCTCCACTAGACCATCGCATCAACGACACGCTCATGCGGGTCGACTTGGCGAGCCCGGTTGCGCCCGGTGGCACGACGACGCTGTCGATCGACTGGAGCTTTCAGGTTCCCGTGAGCGGCGCCGATCGGATGGGGCGCGATGGCAATCTGTACCTCTTGGCACAGTGGTATCCCCGGCTGGCGGTGTACGACGATGTGAACGGGTGGAATACCATGCCCTACCTGGGCCAAGGCGAGTTCTATCTCGAATACGGCGACTTCGATGTGGAGTTGACGGTTCCGGCGACGTATTTCGTGGGCGCCACCGGGTCGCTCTTGAATCCCGAGGAGGTGTTGACCGCGACCCAACGCGAGAGGTTGGTCCTGGCACGTGAAGGTGGAGAGGTCGTAAACGTGGTCACCGAGTCGGAGTTCACCGACATAACAGCGATCCGACCGCGTACCGACGGCTCACTGACGTGGCGCTTTCGGGCCGAGAACGTGCGCGATTTCGCTTGGGGAGCGAGTCCCCGGTTCGCTTGGGACGCCACCAGCCACGGCAACACGCTGATCCACTCCCTCTATCGGCCCAGCGCGCGAGCGTGGCGCGAGGTCGCTCAGATGAGCCGACACTCGATCGCGTTTTACTCCGAGTACCTGGGCGAGTATCCGTACCCGACGGCGACCGCGATCGAGGGACCGGTGTTTGGCATGGAGTACCCGATGGTCATCTTTGTGGCGCCCGAGGCCGACCGCGAAACGTTGTTCGACATCATCGATCACGAGTGGGGCCACATGTGGTTTCCGATGATCGTCGGCACGGACGAGCGACGCTATGCGTGGATGGACGAAGGGTTCGACACGTTTATCAACCAGTTGAGCAAGCAGGAGTATTTCCCGGAGAGTGAGCCCGAGCTCCTGAACGTGGCGCAGTACGCGACCGCGATCCGGACCTACGAGGAGCAGCCGATGGGGATCGCGCCTGACGCCTACGATCCGCGCACGCCGGCGCTCGGGATCGCGGCCTACACCAAACCGGCGGTCATGCTGAATGCGCTACGGGGTTTGGTCGGCGCCGACCCGTTTGACGCGGCGTTGAAGCGTTACTTCGAGGTATGGTCGTACAAGCACCCACAACCGGCTGACTTTTTCCGATTGATCGAAGATGAGGTCGGGATGGAGTTGGGTTGGTTCTGGCACAATTGGATCTACACGACCGGCACCAGTGACGTGGCGATCCTGGGAGTCGACCAAAACCGCAACAGCGAGAGTTGGACGGTGGTCGTGTCGGTCGACCAGCGCGGGGATCTTCTGATGCCGGCGGTGGTCGTGGCGACCACGGTGGATGGGGCGAGTGACACCGTCACGATTCCCGTTGATGCGTTCTATGGCACCGATCGCGCGGCGGCCACGCTCACTCTTCCGGACCGCGCGGAACGAATCACCGTCAATGGTGGTCCTGACTGGGGCGACATCAACCCGCAGAACAACACCTGGGAGCGCTAGCGGCTAGGAGACTTCGGCCCCGCGTGAGGTCGTTCTGGTGACGCGTGATTCTGAGCGCGGGGTGTTCATGGTGGTGGGCCGGTGACGATTCTGGAGTTGGCGCTGATCGAGAACTGGTGGCTCGGACCGTTGGCCACGGTAGCGGTCCACGTTTCGGACTACTACCTCACCATTCATTCCGCGCGTCTGTATCACGCCGGCGGCAAAGACCACATGGAAGTCGAAGGCAGCTATGAGCTCAATCCGACCTTCGAGGCGGACATCGACTCCTTGCGGCTGCTGAGTCCAAGACTGTTTCTGATCATGGCTCTCACGATCGCGTTCCTCGTCCTGGTCTGGCTCCTCAGCGTGGGCTGGGAGTCAGTACTCCCGGTCGAATTCTACTTCTTTGTGCTGGGGTCCTTCGTGTGCCTGCAGGGTCCTATCCACGTCCGGCACATCCACAACCTGGTGCTATTTCGTCACGCAGTCGGCGGCCAAGGTGTATCGGGCAGTGTCAGGTTCGATCGTTGGCTGAGCCTCGAGATCTCGGCGGCTGGGATGTTGATGGCTTCGGCGTTCTTTCTCATCTGGTTTCTGCTCACGGGCAGCTGGTTTCTTCTCGGCGGAACGATGAGTTGCGCTGTCGTGGCTATCAGACAGCGACGGCTCGGCAGGCAAGCACGGCAGAGCTAATCAGCGACGTAGTCTTATTCACGCCAAGTCGGTGACTTCCGGCTTTAGGAATCGGTGTGTGTAGCCCCACGGTCGCCCAGCACCGTAGTCGAACACGAACCGCTCGCGGCGGGTCAGCTCGTGGAGAATCGGCGGCGAGATGTAGTCAGGGTCGATGCGCATCTCACCGACCACGAGTGGGCTGCCGGCTTTCAGGACGCGCCAGATCTCGCGCAGACAAAAGGCCCGATTCTCGACTTCGCCCAGCACGGTGAAGAGCAGCGCACCATCGAACGAACGATCCCCGTACGGCAGCGCCATCGCGTTGGCCTGGACGTAGTCGGCGTTCCAGAGAAACTGGGTGCGCAACTTATGGCGCGCCCTGACCAGCATTTCGCGCTGGACGTCGACTGTCTGAAGCCGGCTGTTCCCGGTCCGTTTAGCGATCTCGGCGCTGAAGAACCCTGGCCCGGGACCGACTTCGAGCACTCGCGAGTCCGGCGATGGGCTCAACAGCCCGACCACCTTGGCAGGGTCGGAGAAGACGCGGCGCAGCGGGTTGTCGAGAACCCACCAGAGCCGGGCTGGGCATGGGCCACTCATGTCATTCGCTTCTCAACCCCACGTCGATCCATTTGATGCCGTAGAATACTTGTGGAATCCGGTACCCGTCGACCCATGGCTGAACGATGTCGGCGTCCACCGGATGCACGGTGAAGATCCACGGCGCTTCGGATTGGATCACCGAGTCGGCTTGGGCGTACATCGCAACTCTCTGGGTCTCGTCCAAGGTGGCTCGAGCGGTCAGGATCAGCGAATCGACGGTGGCGTTCGAGAAGAACGCCGCGTTGCCGCCGGCGCCGGCCATCTGGCTGTAGAAGAGTGGGTAGAGGAAGTTCTCGGCGTCGGGGTAGTCGGCATACCAGTTCGCGAGGTACGCGTCGAGCTCTCCCTGCTCCATCGCTTGACGAACAGCGGTCCAATCGCGTTGACGGAGGTTCATCGAGACCCCGACCTCGGCTAGGTTCGCTTGCACGGCCTCGAGAAATCGCTGGTTCAGGGCGAGCGTTCTAAAGAAAACATCGAATGAAAGATCGGTCGCGCCGGCTTCGGCCAGCATATCCCTAGCCCTGTCGGGGTCGTAACGGTACGGCTCGCCACCATCCCGGAAACCCGGCAAGCCAGGTGGGATCGGGCCGTGCGATCGTACCATCTCCGAGGGGTAGATCGCGTCGGCGATCCCGGTAACGTCGATGGCGTGGTTGAGCGCTTGTCGCACTCTGGGGTCGCTGAACTTTTCCTTGTCGTTGTTGAGCGCCAAGTAATAGGTGATCAACGCGGGTCGCGTGTGGACGTAAGCTTCCCAGCCCGGGTTGGTGGCGAACCGGTCGTACTCGGGCTTGGGAAACTCGTTCAGATCGGCCCAGTCGAGGTTGCCACGTTCAAACTCAGCGATGACGGTGGTCGTCTCGGGGATGATGCGGATCTCCATCCCATCGGCCTTTGGTCGGCCGCCGTGGTAGCGCGTGTTCGCGGTCAATCGAATGACGTCGTCGTGGGCCCACGACTCGAAGACCCAGGGGCCAGTCCCGACCGGGGCTTCCGAGAAGCCATCGCCCTTGCTATCGACCTCCTCGCGAGGCACGACGTGGGCCGCCGGCATCGCGAGCAACGAGAGAAACGGAGCGAATGGCTGTGTCAACCGGATCTCGACCCGGTCACTACCGATCGCGCGGACACCGGTCAGCGTTGTGGCTTCGCCGTCGAGCATCTCTTTGGCGCCGACGATGAACTCGAACACCCAGGTCAACGGGCTGGTGTTCTCCGGTCTTAGCGCTCGCTCGAACGAGTACTTGACATCCGCAGCGGTGAGCCGACGGCCGTTGTGGAAGACGACGTCGTCGCGAAGCGTGAACCGGTAGCGAGTCCCGTCGTCCGAGATCTCCCACTCCGACGCCAGGTTGGGTTGAATCTCGTCGTTCGCGTATTGCACCAAGCCGTCGTACAGGTAAACGACCATCCGGCCGCGGTACACGTCAACCGCCTGGATGGGGTCCAGGCTCGCTGGATCGGATTCGAGGTAGAGCCTCAGGACGTTGCGGTCGACGACACTGGACTGCGGCCCGCCGGCGCCACAGGCGGCCATGATTAGCGCGCTCATGACAAATGCGATACTACTCGTCCTGCCCATATTCCTCTTCCAGCTGATGCTCGCGCTTACGGTGGAGGAGCCAGATCACGAGCACAACGCCAACCACGAACGCGACGGTGCCACCCCAACCGAGATAGCGTTCGATAACGTTCCACGAGGCGCCAAAGAAGTAGCCGACCAACGTAAACGTCGTGCCCCAAACGATACACGACAGCACGCTCCACGGCAGGAATCTCCAGTACGACATGTGGCTGATGCCGGCGACTACCGGTCCGAATGATCGAAGGATCGACATAAAGCGCCCGATAAAGACCGTCTTGCCACCGTGATGATTGTAATAGTGCTCGGTGGCGCGTAACCGTTTTGCGTCGAAGAAGAAATACCGACCGAAACGGCTGATTACTTGGTGACCGTAAGTGCGACCAAGCAAATAGCCGACCTGGTCGCCAGCGAACGCGCCGACGATGGCGATCAATCCCACCGCCCAGGGATCGAGCACTCCTCGAAAAGCGTAGAAACCGGACAACACGATCACCGTCTCGCCCGGAGCGATTAGACCGAGAAAGGCACTCGTCTCGAGGAACGTCACGAGAAACAGCGTCAGGTATCCGTATTGGTCGAGAAACGGGACGACGAGCTCTAGGATGCGCTCTTGCATGGCCTCTCATAAGTCAGCACTGGTCACGGCCGCGTGATGGTCGCGGCGCCAAGGTATTCTCCGTGCCCTGTGTTCGGTACTCGGGCGGCGCTAAACTACCACTACAATCGTATTCTCATGGGTTCGGCCGAGGGGGGGTCTCGTGAAGCGCTTGCCGGTGTTCGCCGTTTTGACCATCGCATTCGTCTCCATTCCAACTCTCATCCATGCACAGTCCTCGATCTGTCGCGACTGCCACGCACAGAACACGCCTGGGATTGTGACCGATTGGGAGGCCAGTAAGCATGGCGCCCGTGGCGTCGATTGCGCTGTCTGCCATGGTGGCGACCATACGTCGGCCGCCACGGTGGAGCTGGCCAAGATCCCCACACCGGAAACCTGTGCCACTTGTCACGCCGATCGGGTCGAGCAGTTCAAGAGCGGTAAGCACGCCGCCGCATGGGCCGCCTTGAACGCGATGCCCACCACCCACTGGATGCCCATGGCGCTGAGCCAAGGCATGAAGGGTTGCGGCGGATGCCACAAGATTGGGATCAAGACGGAAGAAGAAATCGCGGCCCTCAAGCAGGAGGGCGGAGGGTTCGGCGTGGCCTCCTGCGACGCCTGCCACACCCGGCACCTGTTCTCGGTGGAGGAAGCCAGACAGCCCCAGGCCTGCCAGACCTGCCACATGGGCTTCGACCATCCGCAGTGGGAGATGTACTCCGGGTCGAAGCACGGGGTGCGCTATCTCCTGAAACAGAATGGCATTCTGCCCGAGACCGCCGCGGCCCCCACCTGCCAGACCTGCCACATGCAGGAGGGCAACCACGAGGTGAGGACCGCGTGGGGGTTCCTGGCCGTCCGGCTGCCCATGCCGGACGACGAAGAATGGGCCGCCGACCGCGCGACTGTCCTCCAGGCGCTTGGCGTGCTCGACCCGGACGGGAACCCCACCGACCGGCTCGACGTGGTAAGAGCCGCTGACGTGGCCCGGCTCACCGAGGAAGATTGGCAGCGGGAACGCGACAAGATGCTCGCCACCTGTGGCCAGTGTCACTCGGCCAACTTCGCCAAGGGCGAACTGGAGAAGGGCGACGACATGATCCGCCAGGCTGACCGGCTCATGGCCGAGGCGATCCGGATCGTGGCCGCTCTTTATAAGGACGGCCTGCTCGAAAAGCCGGAGGCGTACGCCTACCCGTTCCCGGATCTTCTGACCTTCCACGACGCCCCTACGGCAATCGAGCAGAAACTGTTCGTCATGTTCCTCGAGCACCGCATGCGAACGTTCCAGGGCACGTTCCACGCGAGCCCGGACTACGCCCTCTGGTACGGGTGGAGCGAGATGGTGCGCGACCTGACGGAGATCAAGGAGTTGGCTAAGGAGATGAGGGCCGTTGAAGACTGAGCACGTTCCACCCCGAGGCTCACATCGCATCTGGCTGCTGGCTTGGGCATTGACGCTTTGCGTCGTGATGGTGACGGTGACGACCGCCGGGGCTCAAGAGACGGCCGATCAGATCATCACCAACGGTGTCATCTACACGATGGACGAAGAGATCCCCAGCGCTGAGGCGATGGCGATCTCGGGTGGACGAGTTATCGCGGTTGGAGCGGCCGACGAGATAGAGACGCACCGCGGTCCCAACACCCGGGTCGAGGATCTCGGCGGTCGCACGATGATCCCGGGACTGATCGATGCGCACGCGCACGCGATCGGCTTGGGGTTTGCGCTGCGGGCGCTCGATCTGCTGGGCACGTCGAGTGCCGAAGAGATCGCTGAGATGGTAGGCGCCGTCTCGGAGACACGCGCCGCCGGCGAGTGGATCACCGGCAGAGGATGGGATCAGAACGATTGGTCGGTGCAGGAGTTCCCGACACGCGAGCTGCTCGACGAGGTCGCTTGGGATCGACCCGTCTATCTGACGCGTGTCGATGGCCACGCGGCGTGGGTCAACACGCGGGCGCTCGAGCTTGCAGGTGTGACGGCCGAGACACCCGAGCCGGACGGCGGCAAGATCTTGCGCGACGATGACGGCGAGCCGACGGGCGTGCTCGTCGATAACGCGATGGCGTTGGTTTTTGACGAGATCCCCGCACCCGACGAGGCTGAGTACGCGGCGCGCCTCGAGGCGGCGCAGAACCACTTGCTCTCGCTCGGTGTCACCGGCGTGCACACGATGGGCGACGGTCGCGAGAGCGTCGAGGCATACCACGCGTGGGCTCGAGCCGGGAAGCTCAAACCACGCATCGTGGTGTACGTGGATGGGTGGGACAAGGAGATCCTCGACTGGCTGAGCGAGCACGGCGGCCCGGCAGCGTTCGAGGATCCTCACTTTCGGGTCGCGGGTGTGAAGCTCTACGCGGATGGCGCGCTCGGCAGTCGGGGCGCAGCCCTGCTCGAGCCTTACAGCGATGATCCCGCCAACGAAGGTTTGTTGCGCACCCGGCCCGACACGTTGGCAGCCGACCTGACGCGGGTGGTTGGTCTTGGGCTCCAGCCGGCCATTCATGCGATCGGCGATCGTGGCAACCGCGTGGCGCTGGCTGCGATCGCAGCCGCATACGACGTCTATCCGCCCGATCACGACGACGTCGATCTGGCGTGGAAGCGTCCTCGCATCGAACATGCCCAGGTGATAGCCCTCGATGACATCGATCGATTCATTGATCTCGGCGTGATCGCTTCGATGCAGCCGACCCACGCGACCAGCGACATGTACTGGGCCGAGGATCGGGTGGGGCCGGACCGGATCGGTGGCGCTTACGCGTGGCGAAAGCTACGACGCGCCGAAGTTCACATCGCGTGTGGGAGCGATTTTCCGGTCGAGAGCGCGAACCCGTTCTACGGACTCTACGCCGCGGTGACCCGGCAGGATCGAGAGGGTTGGCCGGAAGGCGGATGGTATCCGGAAGAGCGTATGACCCGCGAAGAAGCGTTGGCCTGTTTTACACGCGACGCCGCGTACGCAGCGGGGATGGAGACCGAGGTCGGAACTCTCTCGCCGGGCAAGTGGGCCGATTACTTGGTGCTCGACCGCGACTTCATGCTCATACCCGACGGTGATGTGTGGCGGGTGGAGGTTTTGCGTACGGTGATTGGCGGTGAGGTGGTGTACGAGGCGCCGTCGAGCGAAGGCGAGTGACTACTTGTTGGGGTTGGCCAGCCGTTCCAACGTTACAGTGTCCCACAGCGCACGAATGTGACTGTTGATTCGCTGCTCTGCGCGAGCCTGATAGAACGGCGTCACTATACCTTCCCAGACACCCTGGTCGAGCAGCTTGAGAGCACGGCGCTGACGCAAGCCGGCCTCCTGCAAATCGTCAGCGGCGAAGACAGCAGCGATCGCGCGTTCGATCTCGATCTGGTCAGGCATGGGGGGCAAGGTATTCGATGGCGGTAGGCGTAGCCAATCTGGCGGAGCTCTCGCTACGAGAATTCGGAACCGGCGTCCGGTTCGGAGCCGAGTGGGGAGATGTGTCACGACCGCTTGGCGGGAAGAAGCTCGGCTGTGGGATGTGGGTCGTACCGCCGGGCAGGGCGAACGTGCCGTACCACTATCATCTGGTCATCGAAGAGCTGGTGGTGGTGCTAGGGGGCGAACCATCGATCCGGCTCGATGACGTTGAATATCAGCTCGAAGCTAGCGACGTCGTCGCGCTACCTCCCGGTGCCAGTAGCGCCCACCAGGTTCTCAACCGCGCCGATCGGCCCGTAAATCTGTTGATGGCATCGACAATGCCGGCCCGAGACATCGCGATCTACCCGGATTCGGGGAAGCAGATGTACTGGATCGAAGACTTGGCTGGTGAAGATTCGAACGCCAAGCTGTTGATTCGTGACGGTGAGGTGGCCGAGTATTTCGACGGTGAGCCGGTTGATGAACCGCTCCCTGAGGCGGCTCCGGTGCAGATGCAGCACCCGCACATCGTGTCGATCGACGAGATGGCCTGGGAGTCGTACGAGACGGGCCCGTTTCGCGGTGAGCGAAAACGTCTTGGCCGAGCAGCGGGCGCGGAAATGCTGGGTTACAGTCTTTACCGCCTGGCCCCCGGTGACCGGATGTGGCCGTTTCACCTCCACCACGTAAACGAGGAGCTCTTCTGGGTGAGATCGGGTTACGGTGAGCTTCGCACGGTGGCCGGTGCCCGCGACATCAAGCCTGGCGACGTCATCTTGTGCCCGACCGGGGCTGATGGGGCGCACGCGATCAAGAACAACGGGGACGCGCCGCTCGAGATCTTTACGCTGTCGACGATGGAGGAGCCCGAGGTCGCTGAGTATCCGGATTCAAAAAAGGTGTACATCATGAGTGGGTCGGCGCCTGGAGGTGATGAAGAAGCGCGTACCTTGAACCACGTATTCCGGCTGAGCGATGCAGTGGAGTACGATGTTGGAGAGAGATGACGAAGGGAACAAACGAGCGGAAAGGAGACGGACCGTGAAACGCAGAGCATGGTTTGGTGTCGCGGGTTGGCTAGCGATGGCGATCTTCTCAGGTACCGCGACCGCGCAAGAGATGAGCGCTGAAGAAATCGCGATGTTCGACAAGTACGCGATGCCGGGTGAAAACCACAAGCTGATGGAGCCGATGATCGGTGAGTGGGAAGAGACGATCGTGATGTGGTTCGCGCCCGGGGCGCCTCCGATGACGATGGAGGCGACGATGACCGCTGAGTGGATCTTGGACGGTCGCTGGGTGCGGTCGGAACACCGGGGCACGATGATGGGTCGACCGTTCCACGGCATCGGGCTCGACGGGTACGACAGTTATCGAGAAGAGTATGTCTCGATCTGGATGGACAACATGTCCACCGCAACGATGGTCTCGCGCGGAAAGCACGATCCGGCGACCAATTCGGTAGCGATGATGGCCACCGCTGACGACTTCATGTCCGGCCGCGAGGACGTCCCCGTGCGGTCCGTCACCCATTGGACCGATCCCGACACGTTCGTCTTCGAGATGTACACCGAGAGCGAAGATGGTACGGAGTACCAGGTGATGGAGCTGACGGGGCGGAGGGTTACACCGGCCGCCGCGACCGAGTAGAGCGCCAGCGCCGCCTCGGCAACAGCGGCGGTAGCTCGTAGGCGATCCGCAATACGGTGGCCGGGTGAACCACGCGGACTGGCGAACCGGCAGAGCGCAGCCCGGAGGCGATCTGCATCGTACAGCCAGGGTTGCCCGTGACGACTAACTCGGCACCGGTAGTCAGGATGTGGCCGACTTTCCGCTGCTGCAGCTTGGCTGCCGCCTCGGGGTGGGTCACGTTGTACAGGCCGGCCGATCCACAGCACCACGTCGATTCGGGGAGCGGGGCCAGATCGAGCCCTGGGATCGAGCCCAGAAGCAGGCGCGGGGCTTCGACTACCCGTTGGCCGTGGATCAGATGGCATGCGTCGTGATAGGTCGCCTTCAGGCCGATTGGGCGACGCGGTCGGCGCACCCCCCGATCGACCAAGTACTCGGTGACATCTACGACTGCGGCCGCGAGTCTCTCCGCGCGGTCCGCCCAGCCCTGATCAGCAGCTAAGAGGTGTCCGTAAGCCTTCATGTGGGCGCCGCACCCGGCGGCGTTGGAGATCAATCGTGGGGCGTTCGACGCTTCGAATGCCAAGATGTTCTTGCGCGCCAACGAACGAGCGACGTGCGGCTGGCCATAGTGAGCGTGAAGTGCGCCGCAGCACCGAAACCCTGCGGGGACCACGACCTGCCACGCGTTGTAAGCCAAGACCTGAGCGGTGTCGGCGTTGACGTCAGGCAAGAACACTGACTGCACACAACCGGGGTGAAGCGCCACGGTCCCACGCACCGACGGCGCATCACCGTTTATCACCACATCAGAAGGCCCGAGCGTGGCTGGCATTCGCCACCGGCGGCCTTGACGCGGGACCTCGGGTGTCAGCGACTCGAGTGGGTCGAGGTCTGGGAATCGGTTTGCAGCCCACCGCCGCCACCGACCGCGCTTTGCGAGCACGCGCTGGTGGAACCGTACCGATCGTGCGGTCCACCGCAGTCGCACGGGGTAGCCGACGATGCGATCCAGAAGCCATTTCTGGGCCGGCTCCGGTTGCCACGGTTCGCGCCCGTTGCTGCTGTCGATCGCTGCCCGAGCCGCCTCGAGCAACCGCCCGAACTCGACCCCAGCTGGACACGCGGTTTCGCAGGCCCGGCATCCGAGGCAGTAGTACATCGCCTCGGCGAACGGGGGACCGCTGACCTCGATCTCACCGCTCGCGGCGGCGCGCATGAGCGTGATTCGGCCACGGGGACCGGCTCGCTCGCGTGGCGTCATCGCGAACGTTGGACAAGAGGGCAAGCAGAAACCGCACTGAATGCAAGCCGCCAGCAGATCGCTGTCGGGATGAAAAGCGTGCTCCAGCTGCGTGTTGTCGGCCTTCAGGCGAGCGCCTCCTCGTAGGCCGGATGACCGAGTGGCGGATGTTCACAGCGCGCCGAGCGGCCCAACACTTTGCCCGGATTCAACACTTGGCTGGGGTCGAGCACGGCTTTTATCTGACGCATGAAACGCAGTGCCGGGTCACCGGTGTGACGCTCCAGGAACTTCCGCTTTGCAAGCCCGACTCCGTGCTCGCCGGTAATCGTTCCGCCCAATGCCACCGCGGCGTCGAAGATCTCTTCCAATGCGGCCTCGGCGCGGACGACCGCTTCAGCGTCGCGGGCATCGGTGATGCAAGTGGGGTGCAGATTGCCGTCACCCGCATGCCCGAACACGCCGATCTGGAGCTGATGCTCGGCCGCGATGTCCTCGATGCGGACGAGCATTGATGCCACCGCGCTGCGCGGAACGGCGACGTCCTCGAGGATCGTGGTCGGGCCGATCCGCGCCAGGGCGGTAAAAGACGTTCGCCTCGCAGCGCGCAAGTCTTCCGCTTCGTCTGCATTGGAAGCGGTGCGGACTTCACGGGCGCCCTGCTGCCGGCAGATCCGGTCTACCGCGTCGGCGTCTTCAGCCACGGCGTGGGCTCGTCCGTCGACCTCGATCAACAGTAGCGCCGCCAGGTCGGCAGGCAGTCCGAGCCCGGCGAACGATTCCACGGCCCGAATCGTGACCTGGTCGAGGAACTCGAGTGTCGATGGCACGATCCCAGCCGCGAGAATCGCGGTCACCGTTTGACCCGCGGCACCCACCGAGTCGAACGACGCGAGGATCGTGCGCGTCGACTGCGGCTTCGGCACCAACCGCACGAGGATCTTGGTGAAGATCGCCAGCGTGCCCTCGCTGCCGACCAATAGATCCAGCAGGTTGTATCCGGAAACATCCTTGATCGACTTGCCACCAAGCGAGAGGAACTCGCCGGTCGGCAAGACCGCTTCGAGGCCCATCACGTAATCCTTTGTGACCCCGTACTTGAGGCCGCGAAGCCCACCGGCATTCTCGGCCACGTTCCCACCGAGCGTGCAGATTCGCATCGAACCCGGGTCGGGAGGGTAGAACAAGCCGTACGGTTCGACGGCGGCGTGTAGATCGGCGGTAATCACCCCCGGCTCGACCCACGCCGTGTGGTTGACTGCGTCGACCTCGATAATCCGGTTCCACGAAGGGAACAGCATGACGACGCTATCGGTGGTCGGCACCGCTCCGGCTGACAGCCCGGTTCCGGCCCCGCGAGGGATGAGCGCAAACCCCTCCTCGTTGGCCAGCTTGACGATGCGGGCCACTTGTTCCGTGTCGCGGGGGATAACGACCGCTTCGGGTACACACCGATGGAGAGGGGTGGCGTCGGAGGCGTACGTGAGGAGGTCTTCGCGCGCGGTCAACACGCGAGCCGGCGACGTCGTCTCCGCGAGGCCCGCGAGCACGCGATCGGTGAGCATGCGATTTATATAGCGAAATCGTAGACTATCGGCCATGCGATTGGCGCTCAAAACATTCATGGTCGTCGGGCTCTCGATTATCGCGTGCAGTCAGCGCGTCACACCCGAGGAGGAGTTCGCTCAAGAAGCGCGCGACCGGCCGCTCGTTTCCGAAAGCGGATTGCCACCTGCGCTCAGCGCAACCGGAGCGCAGACGCCACCGGCGAGCGCGGCCGGTGACGAGTTGCGAGGTGAAATCGTCTTGCCGCCGGACGCGGGCGACACTGGCGACGGGGTGCTTTTCCTCTTTATTCGTCGAGTCGAGGGCGAGGGCGGACCACCGTTGGCGGTCCAACGCTACGAACGAGTTCGCTTCCCGTTCGCATTCGCGATCGGTCGACAAGATGCGATGATCGCCGGGGTCGAGTTTCCTGACCAAGTGAGAGTCGTTGCGCGCCTCGACAGCGACGGCAACGCGATGACGGAGGGACCGGGCGATTGGCGTGCGGCGAGTGAACCCATCACGCTCGGATCCGAGGGGCTGGAGCTCGTCCTGGAACCCGCCAACCCCTGATCGACATGTACGACGACGTTCCGCAGTGGCACACACCGTACCGCGCCGTGCGCGAGAGCGCAGCGCTTTTTCCGCGTCGTGATAACGAGCTGATCGAGGTCGCTGGATCGGAGCGCGAAGAGTACCTCGACAATCTCTGTACCAATCGCGTCGCCGGGTTGATGCCGGGCGAAGCCACCCGCGCTTTCATGCTGAACCCGACCAAAGGCCGCGTCCTGGCCGACTTTCTCGTCGTAGCTACCGACGACGCGCTGTGGTTGGATTGCGAAAGCGGCTGCGCTTCGACGGTTGAAGCGCTACTGCAACGCTATTACTTCGGTCAGGACGTCGAGTTTCGCAATCAAGGCGATGAGTGGTCGATCGCGTCGCTTCAAGGGCCTCTGGGCGGCGAGATCCTGACTCGTTCCGGGGCGACCCTCCCGACCGATCCTGTCGGTTCACACATCGAAACCGTGATCGGATCGACCGCGGTACGCGTCGTTCGATGGACGGATACCGGAGAGGTCGGCTTCCGTGTGTGGACGCCGAGGTCCGGAGAAGAGACGGTAAAGAAGACGCTGGTCGATGCTGGGGCGATCGAAGGCGACGATGACGCGTGGACGGTGCTCCAAATCGAAGCTGGCATCGCCGCCTTCGGTCGCGAGTTGACCGAGGAGACGATTCCGCTCGAAGCGCCAACCGAAAACGCCGTCAGTCACGACAAAGGGTGCTACCCGGGCCAAGAGGTCGTCGCCCGATTGTGGGCTCGTGGTCGACCGGCCAAGCAGTTGCGCGGGCTGCGCCTGGAGACCGATCAGCCGCCACCTCCGGGCACGCTGCTCGACGGTGACGACAAGTCGGGCGTGGCGCGTATTACAGCCGCCGGGGTCAGCCCCGAGCTGGGCTCGGTTGCACTCGCGTTCGTCCATCGGGACTACTGTGAGGCCGGCACGCGGCTCGGCGGCGCCGAGCTGGTGGCAGAGGTCGTCGATCTTCCGATGACGACGGTCAAGGCATGAAGATCTATACGAAAACTGGAGATGACGGTGGCACCGCGCTGTTCGGGGGTGGCCGAGTGACGAAGAGTGATGCGCGCGTCGCGGCGTACGGCGACGTGGATGAGCTCAACGCATGGCTCGGTGTGGTCCGCTCTCATGGCATCGACGAGGGCGTGTCTGCGGCCCTCGAGCGGGTGCAGCAGGACCTGTTCGTAGTGGGGGCGATCCTGGCTACGCCCAACCCCGACCGTCGCAAGCGATCGAAGTTCGATCTCGCCACCGATAAGATCGAGTCGTTGGAGCAACAGATCGACGCGTGGCAGGACGAGCTGTCGCCGCTCGAAGCGTTCGTGTTGCCGGGTGGTTGTCCACCCGCAGCCTTCCTCCACGTCGCGCGTACCGTCTGTCGGCGCGCGGAGCGAGCGATCGTAGCGCTCCAGGTCGATGATTTGCCGGAGACGATTCTGCCCTACATCAATCGGTTGAGCGATTACTTGTTCGTGTGTGCCCGCTATGTGAACCACCAAGCCGGAGTTGTTGAGCCGACCTGGTAGCGAGCGCGTCAGTCGGTAGGCTCTTCGGTCGCGTAAATCACCGGCGCTAACCACGGAACGAGCGAAAGTTCACGGTCGTCGAGTCGGACAGTGATGCCACGCTCGGGATCGTGGGCCACGACCTCGAAGGCGACACCCCTCTCAAAACCCATCTCGGCCAGTCGGTCGGCCACGTCCTGTTCGCGCCAGCGGATCCCGACCACGCGGCCCTTTTCGCCCTGGAGCATGAAATGGAGTGGGAACTCGACGGTCATGCCGGTTCGACGAACACCTTGCTGGCCAGCCGTTCGTCGATGGCTACGGTTTCGCCGTTGCGCTCGAGCGTGATGCTGCCGCCATAGCCAGCGCGTTCGACGATCGTGATGCGAGCACCAGGCACCAGGTTGAGCGATGACAGTGAGCGCAGCAACTCGCCATCACGATCGGAAACCCGACGCACGATCACACGGTCTCCGGTCGCGACCTCGTTCAACGGACGGTGCACGTCTTCGGGCGGCCGGCCCTCCTTGGGTGGTATCGGGTGGCCATGCGGGTCGATGGTTGGATGGCCGAGCATCGCATCGATGCGATCCTCAAACTCCTCGCTGATGACGTGCTCCAGTCGCTCGGCTTCGTCGTGCACGGTGTCCCACGAGTATCCGAGCGCTTCGGCCAGATAGAGCTCGATCAGCCGATGATGCCGAACGACTTCGAGGGCGATCTTCTCGCCCGCGACCGTGAGCTGAACACCCTTGTAAGGTGTGTATTCCACGAGCCGCATCTCAGCCAGCTTCTGCATCATGTTCGTTGCCGAGGCGGCGGAGACCTGCATCCGCGCAGCGATCGCCGAGGTCGAGGCACGCGGCTCGCCCCGCTCGCGACCAATGGTGTAGATCGCCTTGAGGTAGTCCTCGATTGGTGGCGTGATCTGAGGGATCGGGTCATCGACCATCGCCTCATCAATGTGACCTTTGGCCGTCGGAACCGTCAAACCAGCTGAGTTGTCGCGGCACCAGGAGCGACTACCATTGAACCCATGCACGAGCCGATCCCGGTCTATCAAGTCGACGCCTTCTCAGACCGCGCATATGGTGGGAACCCGGCCGCGGTGTGCCTGCTCAAAGAGCCGGCCGACACCGGTTGGATGCAGGCGGTCGGGGCCGAGATGAATCTGTCCGAGACCGCGTTTCTGTGGCCCGAGGGCGCCACCTATCGGCTGCGTTGGTTCTCCCCTTTACGGGAAGTCGATCTGTGCGGTCACGCGACCCTGGCCAGCGCACACGTCTTGTGGGAGAGCGGCGTCGTGAAGGAGTCGGTCGCGGTGAGGTTCCAGACTCGGAGCGGCGAGCTGGTGGCGTCGCGCTTGGGCGATTGGATCGAGCTCGACTTTCCCGCCACTCCCGCCGTGGCGACCGAACCGCCGCCGGGCCTGCTAGCCGCGCTCGGCGTCGAGCCCCTGTTCGTCGGCAAGAGCGAGCAGCAAGATTACCTGGTCGAGGTCGATAGCGAGGCCCAGGTCAGGGGCCTCGACCCCGACTTCCGGCGCTTGGCAACCGTCAAAGCTCGGGGGACGGTCGTTACCGCCAAGGCCGACAGCGAGGAGCACCATTTCGTATCCCGGTTCTTCGTTCCTCGTTATGGGATCGACGAGGACCCGGTTACCGGCTCAGCACACTGCGCGTTGGCACCGTATTGGTCACCAAAGCTCGGCTCCGACGATTTGGTGGGCTATCAAGCTTCGACCCGGGGTGGTATCGTTCGCGCGCGATTGGCCAATGATCGCGTGATTCTCAGCGGGCAAGCGGTAACGGTGCTACGGGGAGAGCTGCTCCGCTAGTTGAAAAAAGGAGGTACGATGCGCGGGGGTTCATACCGGGATCAGTGGGTGCGTCTAGTTGCAAGCGCGAGTTTGGTGGTTTGCGCCGCGTGCGGCGATGCGGCCTCGGAATCGAATGGGGTTGATGCCCTTCCAGCGGTCGACGCCCGACCAACGGAGATCGCCACAACGGGGGACTCTTTGCCGGCCGCTTTGCTCGGAACGGCGTCTCCGCCAACGGGAGAAGCTGTGCGGTACTTCGCGCCCGACTCTCAAACCACCGGTTATCTCGCTGTGCCGACAGGAGACGGTCCGCATCCGGCCGTGATCCTGATCCACGAGTGGGACGGTTTGAACGATCGCGTGCGGCAAGTAGCGGATGCGCTCGCCGAAGAGGGGTACGTCGCGTTGGCGGCCGACCTCTATCGGTCTCGTACCGGTAGCAACCGTAACGAGAACATGGCGCTGGTGCGCGAGGCGCGTGGTGACATGGCGACGGTTATCGCGAACCTGGATGGTGCCCAGCGTTTCTTGCGCACGCGCCCCGATGTCACCGGTGGCGTCGCCACGATCGGCTGGTGTTTTGGTGGCGGTATCGCGCTCAGCTACGCGCTCGGGGGTGAGCACCACGAGGGCACGGCGATCTTCTACGGTCAGCTGCTCACGGACCCGGCGGAGCTGGCCCGCATCGACCACGAGATCTATGGCACGTTTGCCGAGATGGATAGCGGTATCCCGCCCGACGAAGTCGAGCGGTTTGTGGCGGCACTCCGCGAAGCCGGTGTTCCAAACGACGTTCACGTATACGATGCGGTCGATCACGGTTTTTGGCTGTGGGTCGATCGCGAGCCGGAGCGTCGCCACGCTCCGGCGGCCGATGCTTGGCGGCGGCTCCAAGCATACCTGTCCCGAACCCTTATGGTGAGCCCATGAACGCGGTAATCGATCACATCGAGTCACGGCGCGAAGCGCACGTCGAAGACCTCAAGACGTTCATCGCGATCCCGAGCGTATCTACGAATCCTGAGCGTGCGGGTGACGTTGCACGGTGCGCGGATCACTGTCATGACTCGCTGCGGGATGTCGGATTCACGACCGTGGAGGTTGTGAAAACCGGTGGTCATCCGATCGTGTACGCCGAGTGGCTCGAAGCGGAAGGCGCCCCGACAGTGCTTTTTTACGGTCATTACGACGTTCAGCCGCCGGACCCGATAGAGCTGTGGACATCACCCCCGTTCGAGGCGACGGTGCGTGATGGAAAGATCTACGGCCGCGGATCGGTCGACGATAAGGGTCAGGTGCTCGCGCATTGGAAGGCGTGGGAGGCGCACTTCGCCGTTAACGGACGGCTGCCGTGTAACGTGAAAGTGCTGCTCGAGGGCGAAGAGGAGATCGGCTCCGAGAGTCTCGAGCCGTTCCTGGTCGAGCGTAAAACCGACCTGGCCGCCGATGTGATCCTGATCTCCGACAGCCCGATGTTCGCCCGCGGCGTGCCATCGCTCTGCTACGGATTGCGCGGGCTGTGCTACATGGAGCTGCACGTTCGGGGTGCCAACACCGACCTTCATTCTGGTTCCTTTGGCGGTGCGGTTGCGAACCCGGCGCAAGCGTTGGCCAAGATCCTGGCGTCGCTGAAAGATGAAGACGAGCGAATCACGATCGACGGGTTCTACGACCGTGTTCGACCGTTGACCGACGAAGAGCGCGACGAATTCGCCCGGCTCCCGTTCGACGAAGAGGAGTACAAGCGACAGCTCGATGTATCAGAATTGGTCGGCGAGGCGGGCTTCTCCACGTTGGAGCGTACCTGGGTTCGGCCGGCGCTGGACATCAATGGGATGATCTCCGGTTTTACCGGTGATGGTGCGAAAACGGTGCTGCCGGCCGAGGCGTCGGCGAAGGTCTCGATGCGGCTCGTTCCGGATCAGGATCCGGAGGAGATCGCGCGCCTCTTTGCGGCTCATGTCGAACGGGTCACACCGCCGGGCGTGAGCGTGAAGGTCGCCCCTCATCACGGCGCTAGAGCATACCTCGCGCCGCTCGATCACCCCGCCAATCAAGCCGCCAAACGCGCGCTAGCGGCAGCATTTGGTGCCGAGCCCGTGTTCACACGCGAGGGTGGCTCGATCCCGATTACCAACTCTTTTCAGAGCACGCTGGGGTTGACGTCGATTCTGATGGGATTCGGCCTGCCCGATGAGAACGCCCACGCGCCAGACGAGAACCTGGACCTGGACAACTTCCATCGGGGGATCGCGGCCGCCGCGCATTTCTATCACGAGTACGCGAGCGGAGTCGGTTAGTCTATTGCGTAGTGAGAGCTAAGGGATTCGGGCCCGGATCTCTCCGCCACCGAGTTTTCGGAAGGTGACATTGCAGTCGGACACCTCGGGGTCGTCCTCGGCGCGTGCCTCGAAGGCCGAGCTTTGGCCCGGAAGGAGCGGGTTGAAGTCGATCGTCGCGCTGCCCGATGTGACCAGCGTTCCGTCCGCGGACCGGAAGCTCCCCACCACCTCGACGTCCTCCAACGGTTCGTTCGAGATGTTTCGCACCTCGCCGTTCACGCGTACGTAGCCGCCCTCTTTCGAGCATCTCCACGACACCATCTCGAGCTGGTAGGACTCGAGACCGCTGCTGATGCCTGTCGCCAACGGCCCTGGACTCGACGAGTGATCGTGGAAGATGCCGAACGGACCGACCCGGATCGTAGGTGACGTCGAGTCGTTGATGAAGAGCGTCAGTGAGTCAGCCTGCGTGTCGACCTCAGGGGTGAAAACGTAGACCCCAACGGCGGTAGTCCCGGAGTCGACCTTGAAACGTGGATTGCTGGGGATCACGACTCCGCTGTAGACGTTGCCGAGATTGTCCTCGAGGTGCGGCTGCCCATCGGCGGCCAAGAGCGCCGCGCTGTCCGCGCCGGAAAACCAAGTCGCATAGGTCATCGCGATTAGATCGGTCCGATAATTCAACACCTGAACGTGCCACGCCGCATCATCAGCTCGTCCGAGCATGTCGACGGTATCCAAACGACCGCCCGCCATCTCCTGGTAGCGTTCCAGGTCCACGGCGAACGCGCTCTGCTCTTCCGCGCTGAGAGTGTCGGGCAGCTCGACCTCGGGGTCATCGACCGGGTTTGCCGGGTCGCCACGTTGGCAAGCGGTGAAACCAAGTCCGACTGCGATTAGCAGCGACATCGGTATCGACAGAAACGGAAATCGCATTCGTCCCTCCGCGCCTACGCGGTGGCTCCCGTGGTCAAGACGATTTTCCCGAACTGAGCTCCGCTCGCGAGGCGTTCCAGAGCCACTGGCGCGTCCTCGAGCGGGAAGGTGCGATCGATGATCGGCTGAATATCGCCACCGATGACGAGCTCCGAGATCGCCTCAAACTCGGCTCGATTGGCCATCGTCGAGCCGTGGATCGAGATCTGCTTCCAGTATACGCGGTTGATCGGCGTCACGGCATTGTTGCCGGTGGTCGCACCGCAGGTGGCGATTCGCCCGCCGCGTCGGACGCTCTCGATCGAGTCACGCCACGTGGCTTCGCCGACGTTATCGATGACGAGATCTACACCGCGTTTCGAGGTGTGTTGCCGAATGGCCGTCGGGATGTCCTGTTGCGTGTAATCGAGGACGACGTCGGCGCCTAACTCGGTCGCTCGATCGAGCTTGGCCTGGCTTGACGACGTCACATAGACGTAAGCGCCGACGTGCTTGGCGATCTGCAGCGCGGCGCCGGCGACGCCTCCCCCGATACCGTGGATCAACACGCTCTCCTCGGGCTTCAACCCGCCAGCCGACATGAGCAGCCGCCAGGCGGTTTCGTACGCCAGCGGAAAGGCAGCCGCCGTCTCCCACGCCAGACTGTCGGGCTTGAGATACGCGTTGACCGCAGGAACAATCGCAAACTCCCCAAACGTCCCCGGGACATGTTCGCCCAGCAATCCATACTGGACGCACAGCGACTCCTCGCCCTGTTGGCAGAACTCGCAACGCCCACAGAAGAGACCCGGTTGCAGGTACACCGGGTCGCCGATTGTGAACGATTCGACGCCGTCGCCAAGCGCATCGATCACGCCCGCTCCGTCGGCACCGAGTACATGCGGCATCGAGAGCTCGATGCCCGGGATACCACGCCGTACCCACAAGTCGAGGTGGTTGAGTGCTGCTGCGAAGATCTTGACGCGAACCTGTCCGGGACCGGGCTCGCGTACTGGCAGCTCACCGACAGCTACGACTTCGGGCCCACCGTGGCCCTCGATGTAGACAGCCTGCATCAGCGAAACGGATGCCACTCCGGATCGTTCAGGATTCGCCGGCCGATCCATGGCACCGGTGGGGCGCCGCGGCTCATGAGCTCGTCGTGGAACGCTTTGAGATCGAATGCTTCGCCGCGGGCTTCGGCAGCGGCCCGCGCGTCGTCTCGCAGGCGCAAGATCATCAGCTTGCCCAAGGTGTAGTTCAGGTACTCCGGGTCGTAGGTCCCGCGCAGTGCCTGCTGGCGTGCATTGACCGAGTCTTGATAGGCCACGGCTCGAAACATCTCTTCGGCCGTCTCGACCGACATGCCTTCGGTGTGGAGACCGATCGACGCCAGGTAGCGGACGACCCTCAGCAGCGCGTCCTGTACGACTGCCAGCCCGAGCTTGGGCCCGCCACCAGCCAACCCTTGACGCCAGCTCATCTCCTCGCCGTAGTGGGCCCACCCCTCGGTCGTGACGTACGCGGTCAGCAGCTGCTGGGCCCGGGTCGGAGCGCGGTTGATGTGATTGCGGTGGTGATAGTGGCCGGGATAGGCCTCGTGACCGCTCGTGTTCAAGATCGCCCAGTCGTTGTTGCGCGTGAGAAACTCTGCCTTTACCGCTTCCGACCATTCGCTTTCGACCGGTTGAATGAAGTAGAACCCCGTGGTTGCCGCCGTCTCGAACGGACCGGGGATGAAGATGTACGCGAAGTTCGTGCGTCGAAATGGCGGGATCTCTCGAACCTCTACGTCACCCGGCAGCACCGTCCCGATCTGTGAGTCTGCTACAAATGTTCTCAGGTCGCCGATCACGTCGGCGGCGGTGCTGACGATCTTTTCCGCCGTGGGTTGGTCTTGACCGATGGCGTCAAACGCGGCGAGCACGACGGCGTCGCGGTCTGGGTTCTCGACGTCGCCGGTGATCTCGAGCGCCAGCTCGTAAGCGACGTTCTGCAATCGAGCGAGCTCTTCCTCGCCGACCGCCTTCAGCTCGTTGAGCGGCAGGTCGACCACGGAGAGTTGTTCGTTCATGCGTCGATAGCTCTCGGCGCCCATTGCGAACTCGCCGAAGGGAGGGGTGTCGAGTCGTGCTTCGAGCTCGCCGGCGTAGTCATCGAGCGCGCCTGCCGCTTGGCTCATCGCGCGCCGGAACCGTTGCTGGAGCTCCGGATCGTCAACCGTTGCTAGCGCGTCGACTAGGTCGTTCTCCAGGAAACGGGGCAGGCCACGATAGGTGATCAGCGCGGTCTCGAGAAAAGGACGCGGTGGGTTGTCGATGTTGGCACGCGCCGCTGCGACCAGGCCTGGGAATTGCTCGAGCCGCTCGACGATCGACACCATGCGTGTCTCGAGCGGAGCGTAATCGAGCAATAAGAGCAACGAAAGATCCATCTGGCCGGAGTAGTAGCGTGGGTTCTGGCGCCACGAGGCAAGCTCATCCAGCCAGAATTGATCACGATCGATTTGCCGCAGCACGACGACGCGGTCGAGTTGCTGGTCCGGCGAGAGTTCCGTGAGCTCGTACGCGAGGATCTGCCTCTCGAACGCGTCGATGTCTGTCAAGTAGGCTTCAATCGCGTCTGCGCTTCGATCGCCAAGGCGGCCGTCGTACTCGTGCAGGCCAGCCGCCATCGCGGCGGTCGGGTAAAAGTCGAAGTAACGATCGAGAAAAGCGTCGACTACCGTGTCGAACGTGTCGCTGGAACGCTGCTGCGCGTGGACCGACGTCGTCACCAGCGCGAGCGTCGCCAGCGTCAATAGGATCGGGATTCCGGCTTTCATGATTTTCTCCTAATCGACGTGCATTAGTGCTTGTAGCTCGCAGTCATACAACACTAGCACCCGGCGCGTATATTGACCCGATGATCAGCGAATCATGGGAAGACGACACCGCATTGACGTTTTGTGATCAGTGTGGTCACCTGCAGCCAGGTGTCCAGGCGGCGTGTGAACGATGTGGCGTCCCGCTCGACCGCAGCGTCTACGATCCGTTTGTCGCCATCCACCAGAACGCAGCCGTCGTCCGGCAGGCCGTCCATGGCCGCGCCAAACCGTCGAAGTTCGGTAAGTTCGCGCTGCTCACGCTGGGCGCGCTGTACCTCGTTTACTCGGCGATCTATCTCAAGACGCTGCTCGAAGACTCCTTTTCGATCATCGCGTTGGCGCTGTTGTTACTGCATCTCGGGATCGGTGTGCTGATCTTCGCCGGCTTCCGGCGCATGGCCCGGCGTGACTCGTGGGCCGAGTACCGCCTCTACGACGATTAGGCAGTGGACACAAGTTGGGATGACGCCGGTAGAGCTCCCGATTTCGGCGCGCGTCCACTCGCGGAGCCTCCTCGGCTCCACCTGTGGGGTCTCCACTCGTTCCTACGCAAGCGCCTCTTCGGGAGCTCTACCGGCGTAATACTCTTGTGTGCACGCTGATCGCCTATCACCGCGTTTTTGAAGACGCGCCTCTCGTCGTGGCGACGAACCGGGACGAGGCGTACGCGCGACCCGCATCGCCCCCAGCGTGGGGTGGTGATCGGCCTCGGATTCTGGCGCCGCGCGACGATGAGGCGGGTGGTACGTGGATGGGTGCCAACGCGGTGGGACTTTGGGTTGGGTTGACGAATGCCGAGGGCCATCCGGTCGAGGGCGATCGGTGCTCGCGAGGATTGTTGTGCCGCGAGTTGCTGAGTTGCGTCGACAGCCGCGAGGTCGTGGCACGGTTGGGTGGACTGGACGAGACCTACAACGCTTTCAACCTCTTCACTGCTGGCGAGGACGGGGCCCATCTGGTGGAGTATGCTGAGGGTCACGCGACTCCGCGACCCCTCGAGCCCGGGTGCTACATCGTGACCAACCGCGCGATCGACGACACCGCTTCGGAGCCCAAGGTGCAGCGCGCGGTTGAGCTGCTCGGTGCAGCCGATCTGTGGGATCTGGGACCCGGATCGCAAGCGCCGGAGTCGTTGATGTCAAAACTGGCCCTGATACTGGGTGACCACGGTCGCGGTGGAGACGACGCGTTGTGTCTGCATGGCGAGCGGTACGGGACTCGGAGCGCGGCGGTGTGGCGAGTGGGCTCGCCCAGGGAGCCCACCGCGATCGAGCTCCACTACGCCGACGGGGCGCCCTGCTCGACCCCGTTCATGAGGGTTCAAACGGGCCTGTGACGGGCTCCGGCCTCGTTGACGGTCAAAAAAGCGGCGGCTAACATTTCCCCACTCACGCCCTCCGCCTGGCGAAACTTCTCAGGAGAGCCCCATGTCAAATATTCCCGACGACTTGCGCTATTCAGAAGATCACGAGTGGGTGGCGCTCGATAGTGAAAGTGGCGTGGCCACGATCGGCATCACCGACTACGCCCAGGGAGAGCTGGGCGATGTCGTTTTTCTCGAGTTCCCGGAGATCGGCGCCAAGATCGCCAAGGGCGATTCGGCAGGCACAATCGAAGCGGTCAAGACGGTAGCCGATCTGTTTGCGCCGTTTGGCGGCGAGATCACCGAAGTCAACGTAGTGCTCGACGATCGTCCGGAGATAGTCAACACCGACCCGTACGGCGAGGGTTGGATGATCCGCATGCGAGTCGACGACCCATCCGTCGTCGACGGACTCCTTGATGCCGACGGGTATCAACAACACATCGGCTAGGCTCTCACCCAATGACGGCTATCCCGCTACCGGACCGGTTCGCCGACCGACACATCGGACCACGCGATGGTGACATCGACGCGATGCTCGAAGTGCTCGGGTATTCGAGTCTGGATGAGCTAACGACTGCGGCCGTGCCGGCGGAGATTCAATCAACCAAGGAGCTCGATCTCCCACCCGCCGTTCCGGAGCACGACGTTCTTTCCGAACTACGTACGATCGCTGACCAGAACGAGGTTTACCGCTCCTACATCGGGATGGGCTACTACGGTTGCGTCACGCCGCCGGTGATTCTGCGGAACATCCTCGAGAACCCCGGTTGGTACACCGCCTATACGCCCTATCAGGCGGAGATCTCACAGGGTCGCATGGAAGTGCTGCTAGCGTTCCAGACGATGGTCGCGGACTTGACCGGTCTCGAGGTCGCGAACGCGTCGCTGCTCGACGAGGGTACCGCGGCGGCCGAGGCGATGGCGATGTCGATTCGCGTGAGACGCAAACGCAACGTCTTTCTAGTCGATCAGGGATGTCATCCGCAGACGATCGCGGTCGTAGAGACGCGAGCCGCGGCGCGCGAGATCGATGTCCGCGTGGTCGATGCGCTCGAAGCCGAGATCGGTCCCGATACGGCCGGTGTCTTGGTGCAATACCCGACGACCGAGGGAGCGATCGTCGATTATCGGGCATTGTGCGAGCGTGCTCACGAGGTCGACGCATTGGTAACAGTGGCAACCGATCTTTTGGCGCTTACGCTGTTGTCCCCACCGGGCGAGTGGGGCGCTGATATCGCGATCGGCAGCAGCCAACGCTTTGGGGTGCCGATGGGATATGGCGGTCCTCATGCCGCTTTCTACGCGACGCGTGCCGAATTCGCACGCAAGGTGCCGGGGCGAATCATCGGCCTCACCCGTGACGCCGCCGGCGATCCAGCGCTCAGGATGGCGCTGCAAACGCGTGAGCAGCACATCCGCAAGGAGCGGGCGACCAGCAATGTCTGCACGGCGCAAGTCCTGCTCGCCGTGGTGGCGGCGATGTATGGAGCCTATCACGGTCCCGAGGGGCTCGAACGAATCGCCCGCCGGGTACACGGGTTGACGCAACAGCTGGCCGCGGGTCTGCGCGGGCTCGGTCATCGCGTCGTCAACGATACGTACTTCGACACGCTGACGATCGAGGTCGAGGATGGGCCACAGATCCATCGTGCCGCTGCCGAGCACCACATAAACTTCCGACCGATCTCCGACACGCGGATCGGCGTATCGCTCGACGAGACGACGACCACGAGCGACGTGGATGACATTGTTCGGGTGTTCGCCCCGGACGGGGCCCGGTCAGAGGCCAGCAGCGCGTCCTCGGGCGACTCCGAGGCGATCCCGGTCGACCATCAGCGAACGTCGCGTTTCCTCACGCATCCGGTGTTTCACAGCTATCGCTCTGAAACCGAGATGTTGCGTTACCTCAAACGACTCGAGAACCGTGACTTCTCGCTGACCCACGGGATGATCCCGTTGGGCTCCTGCACCATGAAGCTCAACGCCACAACCGAGATGATCCCGATCACGTGGGAATCGTTTGGGAGCCTCCACCCGTTCGCGCCCCGCAATCAGGCGCGTGGATACGAAGCGCTGATCACCCAACTCGCAGATCAACTCGCCGAGATCACCGGGTTCGCTGCCATATCGATGCAACCGAACGCCGGTTCACAGGGAGAGCTGACGGGTCTGTTGGTAATCCGGGCGTACCACCGGGCGCGGGGCGAGAACGACCGCACGACGTGCTTGATCCCCAACTCGGCCCACGGGACGAACCCGGCCAGCGCGGTCATGGCGGGCATGCAGGTCGTACCGATCGACACCGACGACGGGGGCAACATCGATATCGACGACCTGCGCGCCAAAGCCGAGAAGTACCGCGACACGCTCGGCGCGACGATGGTCACCTACCCATCGACGCACGGCGTCTTTGAGGCCTCGATCCGTGAGGTTTGCGACATCATCCACGAGTTTGGCGGACAGGTCTACATCGATGGCGCCAACTTGAACGCGCAGGTCGGGCTGTGCCGGCCCGGCGATTACGGTGCCGACGTCGCGCATTTGAATCTCCACAAGACGTTTTGCATCCCGCACGGCGGCGGGGGGCCAGGCATGGGGCCGATCGGCGTGGCCAAACACCTGGCGCCCTATCTGCCAGATCACCCGATCGTCGAAATGGGTGTGCCGGAGTCGTTTGGAACCGTTTCGGCAGCGCCGTGGGGCAGCCCATCGATCCTGCCGATCTCTTGGGCCTATATCCGGCTGATGGGGGCGGGGGGCCTAAAGAAGGCGAGCCAAGTCGCGATCCTCAATGCCAACTACATCGCCCGTCGGTTGGAAGGCGAATACGATTTGCTGTACGCGGGGGCGGATGGTTTGATCGGTCACGAATGCATTCTCGATCCGCGACCGTTTCGTGAAACCAGCGGCGTTGACGTCGAGGACATCGCCAAGCGCCTGATCGATTATGGTTTTCACGCGCCGACGATATCGTTCCCGGTAGCAGGCACGATGATGGTCGAACCGACTGAAAGCGAATCGAAAGAAGAGCTGGATCGATTCTGCGACGCGCTAATCGCGATCCGTGAGGAAATCAGGGAGATAGAGAGCGGTGTCGCCGATAGGGACGACAACCTGCTCGTCAACGCACCCCATACACTGGCCGCCGTCACAACGGACGAGTGGACCCATCCGTATTCACGTGAGCGGGCGGCGTTCCCGACCCCCGCGTCGCACGAGCGCAAAGTGTGGCCCGCGGTGGCGCGGGTCGATGCGGCTTTCGGCGATCGAAACTTGGTGTGCGCGTGTCCTCCGATGGAGGCTTACGAGGCCGAGCCGGCGGTTGCTTCAGCGCACCACTCGTCGTGAAAGGAGGGTTTGATGGCTAGGTTGACGTGGCACGCCCACTCGTGCTTTGAGTATCAAACCACGCACGGGAAGATCTTGATCGACCCTTTCCTATCCGACAATCCAAAGGCTGACGTGAGTCCCGACGAGTTAGACCAGATCGATGCGATCGTGCTGAGCCATGGGCACGGCGATCACTGGGGGGACACGGTGTCGATCGCGAAACGTACCGGGGCGCTCGTCGTCGCCGCTTACGAGCTGGCACAACTGGCGATGGAGCAAGGCTGCGAGGCACATCCACTGGCGTGTGGGGGCGGTCACGAGTTTCCGTTCGGGCACGTGAAACTGGTTCCTGCGGCGCACGGCTCGATGACCGAGGCCGATCCGAAGTACTCGACGACAGCTTGCGGAATCGTGATCACCGCCGATGAGCGAGTTCTCTACCACGCTGGCGATACCGCGCTGACGGCTGACATCCAGCTGTTAGGGCGTCTATACGCGTTTGACTGCGCTTGTTTGCCGATCGGCGACAACTTCACGATGGGACCCGATGACGCTCTCCACGCGGTCAAGTTCCTCGAACCCAAGCTGGTCGTCCCGATGCACTACGACACGTTCGACCTTATCGCGCAGGACGCGGAGGCATGGAAAGCACGGGTGGAGGGCGAGACGTCGACCCAATGCGCGGTGCTGACCCCCGGCGAGAGCGTCGATTTCTGAGCCCGGGCTGGCGGTTGCTCGAGACGGGCGCGCGGCCTGGCGCCTGGAACATGACATGCGATCGGGCGATCCTGAGCGCGGTGGAGAGCGGTGTGGCTCCACCTACCGTCCGGTTCTACGGCTGGTCACCGCCTGCGGTCTCGATCGGACGCCACCAACCTGAACCCGATCCGGCGGCGTTCGCCATGCTCGAAGCCCGGGGTATCGATTGCGTGCGCCGCTCGACGGGCGGTCGGGCGGTTTACCACGGAGATATAACCGAAGAGCTGACCTACAGTGTGGTGGCTCCGACCCGGATCGGGCCGCTGGCTGGTCGCGGCGCGGATGCGCATCGACGAATTCACTCCGCGCTCGCGGCGGCGCTCGTCGAGCTCGGAGTACCCGCAAGGTTGGCCGTTGACGGGGAAGCGCGTCGAGTAGGTCCGATTCGCCCCGACGACCGGTTGGCGTGTTTTGCATTTCCAGTCGGCGACGAGATCACCGCCGACGGCAAGAAGCTGGTCGGCAGCGCGCAACGAAGGACCCGGAAAGCGTTCTTGCAGCATGGCTCGATTCCACTGGCCGGTGATCACACCATCTTGGACGCTGTATGGCCGGGCAGCCTCGACCGGGGCGCCGCGACGACGGTGAGCGCAGCCGCCGGCCGCAACGTCAGTTATGGCGAGTTGACGGCGAACATAGTCCGAGCCTTCGAACGGATGTTGAACGTGAACCTCTCCCCCGGGGTACTCACGCCCGAGGAAGAGGCAACGATCGATCGTGGTGCGCTTGCCACGACTTGACACTCTTTGACGCGGAGGACGATACTCTTGCCCCGAATCGTGATATCCCATCCGATCTCATTTCTTGCGCTCAGCCTCGCGCTGCTGGCAGCCTGTAGCCGGGGCGGCGAATCAGCAGGTGGCCGCCCGGATGCCGAATCGGCTCCGGTCGACGGGGGTACGGCGGTCGTCGCCACCGTCAGCGATTTCGATGCTTTCAACGATCTCGTCTCGACCGATTTCGAGACCAACCAGGTTCGCAACTTCATGCTCTTCATGCCGCTTCTGCGGCTCGACGAAGAACTGAACTTCGAGCCTTACCTGGCCGATTCCTTTGGCGTCGCAGAGGACGGGCTCTCGATCACGTTCCGGATCCGGGATGGCGTCACCTGGCACGACGGCACGCCTACAACGGTTGAAGACGTCATCTGGTCATACGGGATGATCAAGAGGCCGGAGATCGCCTACGCCAACAGCGCGTACTTCCAGTACGTCACATCGATCGACCGGATTGATGAGCGTCGGGTTCGGTTCAACTTCTCCCAGGCGCATGCGGATGCACCGATGAACTACACGCAGTGGCAGACGATGCCCAAACACTTGCTCGAGGATGTCGACCCGGCCGACATGAAGAACGCTGAGTTCAACCGTAAGCCGGTCGGCAATGGGCCGTTCAGATTCGTGTCCTGGCAGCCCGAGCAGCAGGTCGTGTTCGAGGCCAACGATGATTTTCTTCTCGGACGGCCGCACCTCGACCGGGTCGTTTTCCGGGTCATTCCGGAACAGACGACCGAGTTAACCGAGCTCCTGACTGGCGGGATCGACTACATGCGAGCGATACCACCGAAGGAGATGGCTCGCGTCGAATCGAGCGATCGGGCCTATTCGATCACGTACCCGACCCGCTCGTACACATTTTTGGCTTGGAACACACGTAACCCGTTGTTTGACGATCCGTCGGTGCGGCGCGCGCTTACGATGGCGATCGATCGCCAGCAGATCGTCGACGCTCTGTTGTACGGTTACGGTCAGATCGGCGTGGCCGACGTGATGCCGTTTCAATGGCCTTTCCACGAGACGCTCGAGCCCTGGCCATACGATCCGGAGCGGGCGAAGACGCTGTTGAGTGAAGCTGGTTGGACCGACACAGATGATGACGGGGTTGTCGACAAGGATGGGCGACCGTTCCGCTTCAACTTGCGGACCAACCAGGGGAACGACTTGCGTGAGGATATCGTCGTGATCGTGCAGAACGATCTCGAGAAAGTCGGCATCGACGTTCAGCCCCGGCTGATGGAGTGGAACACGTTCATCGACGATCTCAAGGTGAAACAGTTTGACGCCGCGGTCAGTGGCTGGGCCGTCGATTTCAACTTTGACCCGACGGACCTCTTCTCGACCGCCGCGATCGACGGGCAGTACAACTACCCGTCGTACACGAATCCGCGCGCCGACACCCTGATGCAGCAAGCACTGACGACGATCGATCGCGAGAAGGCCAAACCGCTTTGGCACGAGTACCAGGAGATCATCCACCGTGATCAGCCATACACGTTTCTCTACTACCTCGAAGAGCGCGTCGGTGTCAGCACACGGTTGCAGAACGTCGAGGCGGATGCGCGCGGCTACCTGGTGGGGATCACCAACTGGTGGATTCCCGAGTCGATGCAGCGGCGAAGCGGAGATAAGCCACTGGCGTCCAAGTCGAGCGAGTAGCGAAGCTAGATAATTCACGCGGGAGGCGATAATGCGCACAACCGTTTGGCACGTGGCCGCGATTGGTGCGGTGATGTTTTTGATCGGGTGTGGTGGTGGTGGAAGCGGCGACGTGGGGGACACCGGCTCCCCGGAGCTGCAACCCGCGGACGGCGACATGCTGGTCGTCGGTCTCGAGGTCGACCTCGACACGATGTTCCCGCCGACCTCGAACTCGGTATCCGCTAGCGACGTCTACGGCCACATCTACTGGTACTTGATGCGATCCAATCCGGATTTCATCACCGTCCGACCGGGTCTCGCCGACTCGTTCCGCTTCTCGGCAGACTCGCTCCAGATCGACTACTTCATTCACCCTGGCATCACTTGGCACGATGGGGAGCCGTTCACGGCCGATGACGTCGTTTTCGCGCACGACGTGTGCAAGGCACCAGAGATCGGCTGGAGTGCGGTCGACTGGCTCGACCACATCACCAACGTCGAGGCGCTCGACCCGCTCACCGTGCGGTTCACGTTCGATGAACCGTACATGTATCAAGTTCAAGACTCGAACGTCTGTTATCCGCTTCCAAAGCACATCCTGGGCGATGTTCCGTTCACCGAGATGTCGGAACATCCGATCGCCCGCGAGCCGGTTGGCAACGGGCCGTTCCGTTTTGTCTCGTGGGAGTCTGGGCAGGAGGTGGTAATCGAGGCCAACCCCGACTTCGCGCTCGGACGGCCGCACCTCAACCGCGTCACGTTCCGCATCATCCCCGATCAGACATCTTTGACGACCCAGATCCAGAACGGCGACATCGATCTGTGGACGCGCTTCGGACCCGCTTTCTACCCGCAGCTGAGCGAAGCACCTGGGCTCACCGTCCACTCGTACCCCGGCCGGTCGTACACCTATGTGGCGTGGAACCGGCTCGATCCGCTATTCGAGGACAAGCGAGTGCGGCAGGCGCTGACGATGGCGATCGACCGCCAGCAGATTGTCGATGCGCTGGTGTATGGACAGGCAACGGTGGGTACGCAACCGTTGATCTCGACGATCTGGGCTCATGACCCGACGATCGAACCGTACCCGTTCGATCCCGAAGGCGCGAAAGCGTTGCTGGAGGAGGCCGGCTGGACCGATTCCGACGGCGACGGAGTGCGCGAGAAGGATGGTCGTGAGTTCAAGTTCCAGATGGCCACTAACGGCAACAACCGGATGCGGGTCGACATCGTGACCGTGATCCAGCAACAGCTCAAAGATGTCGGCGCAGAGGTCACGCCAAACGTGCTCGAGTTCAACACCTTCATCGACCAGCTATTGGCCAAGGATTACCAATCGGCCGTCGGCGGTTGGTCGGTGGGCATCAAGGCGGCGTTGACGTCGATGTTCGGTAAGGACGCGTTGTTCAACTTCGTGAGCGCGGACAATGAACGGATGCTCGAGCTCATGGCGCAAGCCGAGCTCGAGCGGGACATGGACAAGGCGAAACGGCTCTGGTCCGAGATGCAGCGCATCTCGGTCGACGAGTCGTACTACACGTATCTGTTCCAGCTCAACGATCTTCACGCGATCAACGAGCGGTTCGAGAATACCGATATGAACGCCTACGGCTGGGGATTCAACCTCGAGGAGTGGTTCGTGCCAGAGGGACGGCAACGATACAAGGTACCTGTTGGAGCGTCACCGATTGCTGAAGCCGGTCAAGGGTCGTCAGGCGCACTAAGCTCGACTGGCCGTTGATCGGCTACATCATAAAGCGCACGCTGCAGGCGATCCCCATCTTGTTGGGGGCGTCGACGATCATCTTTTTCCTGATGCACGCCGCCCCCGGTGATCCGACCTCGATCTATCTCGCCGATCCCAACATCGATCCCGCTGTCATCGAGCAGATGCGGCGGAATCTGGGCCTCGATCAGCCGATCCACATCCAGTACTTCCGCTGGATCTCGTCATTTCTGACCGGTGACTTCGGCTACTCGTTCTCGCAGCATCGACCGATCTCCGACATCCTCAAGGACGCCATCCCGAACACGCTGCTGCTCAGCTCCATTGCGCTGATCGTCATCTTCATCGTCGGCGTCGTCGTTGGCACGATCCAGGCCGTGCGGCAGTACTCGTGGATGGACAACACAGCGACCGTCGCGTCGTTCTTCTTCTACTCGATGCCCTCCTTCTGGTTCGGGTTGATGCTGATCCTGCTCTTCGCCTACAAACTGCAGTTGCTTCCGGCAAGCCAGATGACGGCCGTCGACCACGAGTTCATGAGCGGCAGTGACAAGCTCGTCGATCGAGCGAAACACTTGATTATGCCCTCGCTCGCTCTGGGGCTCGGTGGCGCTGCCGCGGTCGCGCGGTACATGCGAAGCGGGATGCTCGAGCAAATCCGGCAGGACTACGTGCGCACCGCTCGTGCCAAAGGGTTGGACGAACGCAAGGTCGTTTTCAAGCACGCGATGCGGAACGCGCTGATCCCGATCATCACGTTGTTGGGCTTGTACATCCCGTTCCTGATCAGCGGCGCGGTCCTGATCGAGACGATTTTCGCCTGGCCCGGAATGGGACGCACGATCATCGGCGCGATCTTTCAACGCGATTACCCAGTTGTGCTGGCGAGCGCTTTTGTCATCGCGATCTTGGTGATCGCCGGTAACCTCGTTGCTGACATCCTCTACTCGGTCGTCGACCCGCGGGTGCGCGTCGAGGAAGGCGAAGCGTAGTGGATCCCAAGACTCATGCCGGTGAAGTCGAAACCGCGGGTCTGGTGATCGGTGCGCCGACCACGCCCGAGCCGGTGTTGGACGGTGGACGGGAGGGAGCGCCGAGAAAGGGGTGGGCGGTGGCGCTGTCAGCGATCGTGCCCGGGCTCGGTTCACTCGCCATCGGACGAAAACAGGCGGGGATCTGGATCTTCAATGGTTGGGTGTTGGCGTTTGCGACGCTACTGTTGTCACGCGAGGACATCGCGCGGACCCTCAGCGGGGGTCGGCTCGATGACCAGATCGCGCTCGTCACGTTGGTGGCGACGCTGATCGCGTTGTGGACGTGGGGCATTTACGACGTGGCGGTGCTGGCTACCAAGCCGATCCGTCGCACCGGCGTCAGTCAATGGCGGTTGGCGGGGCGCCGCTTTCGCAAGAACCACCTCGCTATGGCAGGGCTGGGCGTCATGGGTTTCCTATACTGGGTCACCCTGATGGCGCCGTTCATCGCGCCTTTCGATCCCAACTTTCAGGGCAACATCGTGCTCAATCGGTATCTGCCGCCCAGCGCTGAGCACTACTTTGGCACCGATAAGTTTGGCCGCGACGTCTTCAGCAGAATCCTATATGGGGCGCGAATCTCGCTGACGATCGGTTTTCTGGCGGTCGCGATCTCGATCACGTTGGGCGCGCTGCTGGGGTCGTTGGCGGGTTACTTCCGGGGCTGGATCGACACCGGGATCGCGCGCTTTATCGACATGCTGCTCTCGATTCCGCGGCTCATTCTGGTACTCGTGATCATCGCCATATTCGAGCCTTCAATTTGGCTCATCATCGCCGTGCTGGGTCTCACCGGGTGGGAGGGAAGCGCACGCATTGTACGCGGCCAGTTCCTTCAGTTGCGCGAACAGGAGTTCGTGCAGGCTTCGCGCGCCCTGGGCTACTCTGACAGGCGCATCATCATGCGCCACATCCTGCCCAACACTCTGGCGCCTATCATCGTCATCGCGACCCTCAACATCGGCAACACGATTCTGCTCGAGGCGGGCCTGTCGTTTCTTGGGCTCGGGGTTCAGCCGCCGACCGCTTCTTGGGGATCAATGGTCAACGACGGCAGAGATGCGATGATCACTGCGTGGTGGATCTCGACCTTTCCTGGCCTGGCGATCGTTGCGACCGTCATTTCGTTCAACCTCCTCGGGGATGGATTGCGTGACGCGCTCGACCCGAGGCTACGTAATTGACCGACTGACTCCCGACCCCGGCGCTGAGGAGGAGTCCAATGGTAACCGGCATCAGCGAAGGAACGATTGGCAGGCTGATGGAGCTGTTCGACCTTGACACAAAGGCGATCGCCAGTGCCGTCGGCTGCACCGCAGGCACACTGAACCGCTGGCGCAGAGGTGAGCAGATACCGTCCAAAGAGTACTTGGAGCGTTTGGAGTTGCTGGACGCGTTCTTGTACCAAGTACAGAAGTCTTTGCGCTCGCGGCGGCGGTCTCGGGAATGGTTTGATGCGCGGATACCGGCGCTTGGCAACCGGACACCGAGGGACGTTTTCCTGAGTGCGAATCTGGCGCACTTGGTTGTTTACCTACGACAACACGAGCGCTTATGAGCGAGCTGCTGCTCACTGTTCGGGATCTCGAGACCTACTTCTATACCGATGAAGGTGTGGCTAAAGCGGTCGACGGCGTGTCGTTCGATATGAACGCGCAGGAGACGCTCGGCATCGTCGGCGAGTCGGGGTGCGGCAAGTCGGTCACAGCACTGTCTATCCTGCGGCTCATCCCCGACCCACCGGGGCGGATCGAGGGTGGACACATTCGCTTCGAGGATATCGATCTGCTGACACTGTCCGAAAGCGAGATGCGCCGGATACGCGGCAACGAGATCGCGATGATCTTTCAGGAGCCGATGACATCGCTCAACCCGGTCTACACGGTCGGCGATCAGATCGGCGAGGTGTTGCGGCTCCATCGTGGAATGTCTAAGGACGAGTCACGGGAAAAGGCGATCGACATGCTCACTCGGGTGCGCATCCCCGACGCTGAGCACCGTGTCGACGAGTATCCACATCAGCTATCCGGTGGTCAGCGTCAGCGTGTGATGATCGCGATGGCGCTGGCATGTGACCCGGCATTGCTGATCGCCGATGAGCCGACGACGGCGTTGGACGTCACAGTTCAGGCACAGATACTGGATTTGCTAAACAAGCTCCAAGACGACTTCGGGATGGCGATCATGCTGATCACGCACGACTTGGGTGTGATCGCCGAAACCGCCCATCGAGTCGTCGTCATGTATGCCGGAATCGTGGCCGAGATCGGCACCGCCGAACAGGTCTTTGGAGGCCCCAACCATCCGTACACCGAAGGGCTCAAAGCCGCGATCCCGAAGCTCGGCGAAAAGGTCGAGCGGCTGAACACGATACCCGGTGGAGTGCCGTCGCCGTTCGAGGAGATGGTGGGCTGCCCATTTCACAACCGCTGTCCTCGCGTGATGGACATCTGCAAGCGTGAATTGCCGGAGTTGAGGGAGGTCGGCGACGACGGCCACGTGGCGAGGTGTTTTCTCTTTGAGTAACGCAACGCAATCCGGAAACGGCGGCCCGGCATTGGTCGCTGTGCGTGATCTCACAAAACACTTTCCGATCAAGCGCGGGTTCTGGTCGCGCACGGTGGGCTCGGTGAAAGCGGTGGACGGGATTACGTTCTCGATCCAGCCGGGCGAGGTGTTGGGGTTGGTCGGCGAATCGGGCTGCGGTAAGACGACCGCCGGTCGCTGCATTCTGCGGTTGATCGAGCCGACCGGTGGCGAGGTAGAGTTTCGGGGGCAGGACGTGCTCGCCCTCGACCGAAGCGAGATTCGGAGCCTGCGCCGTGAAATGCAGATCATCTTTCAGGATCCGTACTCGAGTTTGAACCCGCGGTTGACGGTGGGATCGATGCTCGTCGAGGCGCTCCGAATACATGGCATCGCTCAAGGTGCGGATGGCAAAGCACGCGCCAGGGAGTTGCTCGAAGTCGTCGGCCTCCTACCGCAGCACGCGAACCGCTACCCGCACGAGTTCTCGGGTGGCCAACGCCAGCGGATCGGAATCGCCCGCGCGCTTTCAGTCGATCCGAAGTTCATCGTCTGTGACGAGCCGGTGTCGGCGCTCGACGTTTCGGTACAGGCGCAGGTCATCAACCTGCTCCTGGACCTGAAGCAAGAGTTCGACCTGACGTTCTTGTTCATCGCTCACGATCTGGCGGTGGTCGAGCACATCTCCGATCGCGTGGCGGTCATGTACCTGGGGAAACTGATGGAGCTGGCGGAAGCCGATGAGCTGTACAGGAATCCCCTACACCCGTATACCAAAGCACTGATGTCGGCGATCCCGGTCCCCGATCCGGTCGTCAAGCGCGAGCGGATCATGCTCGAGGGCGACGTCCCGAGCCCCGCCAATCCGCCTTCGGGGTGCCCGTTTCACCCGCGTTGCCCGATCGCTACAGCCGAGTGCGCCGAGATCGTCCCCGAGTTCCGGGAAGTCGAGCCCGGCCACCACGTGGCGTGTATAAAGGTCTAGCGCCGCTCTTGTAGCACGCGGAGGCGCTACCGGCGGCGACTTGACGGCCCTTCGCGCGGACTACTAATGTTGCCGCCCTGATCGTTTAGTGACGTCCGAACCCCTCTCGTGTGGAGGCCGCCTTGGATCCGTTGAAATTCTTCCAGGATGGAGGGGTCTTCATGTGGCCGCTCCTGGCTCTGGCGCTCATAGGTCTACTATTGATCGCTTGGAAGCTCTCATCGCTCATGTCGACATCGAACAAGACGCGTTCTCTGCTCGAGGACGTCGACGGCCTGATCTCTAATCACCGATTGGAGGAAGCAAAGGCTCGATGCCGCGAGAGCGACACGCCGGTCGCCAATATTCTATTGGCTGGCCTCGACAAACATGACCAGGGAACCGAGCGGGTGATGACCGCGATCGAGAACGAAGGCATGATTCAAATGTCGCGGCTCGAGAGCGGGCTGGTCTGGCTGGCGACGATCGCCAACGTCGCTCCGTTGCTCGGATTCTTGGGAACGGTTGCCGGAATGATCATCGCTTTCGGTGCGATCGAGTTGGCTGGTGAGGTCGACGCGACGTTGGTGGCTGGTGGTATCAAGGTGGCGCTCATCACGACCGCTACCGGTTTGGCGATCGCCATCCCGGTCAACATCGCACACAACTACTTCGTGTCGAAGATCGATGGGCTGGTAATCGATATGGAGGAGACCTCGCAAAACCTGATCGAGACGCTTCACGAGATCGATCGCGCACCTTCGCCAGCAGCCCCGCCGAGGGCCTAATCGATGGCGCAGATCCTAAAGCGCAAGTCTAGGGTTTCGGACGAGATCCCGACTGCCTCGATGGCGGACATCGCGTTCCTGCTGCTGATCTTCTTCCTAGTGACAACGGTGTTCGCCGAGGATCGCGGACTGAGCCTTGTGCTGCCAGAGAAGGCGACCGAGGAAGTCGAGGTCAACCCGAAGAACATTATCACGTTTTACGTCGTTGGGAACGGCGTGGTCCAGCTACGGCGAGGGGATTCTCCGGATAAGCAGACGATCAACTACGATCAGACTGAAGCGGTCGCGCGCCAGGAGCTGGCGGCCAATCCGAGGCTGATCGTGAGCGTCAAGACGTCACCGGACGCGAAATACGTCGACATGGTCAACGTGCTGGACGAGGTCAAACTGGCGGGTGCGACCCGGATCAGCCTACAGGAGTGGGATCGATCCATCGAGTGACGATCCACCGAATCGAGCCGAAGAGAGGCCCGGGTTGCGATCCGGGCCTTTTTTCTTTTATTGACGTCATGCGCGTTGTTTGGGCGATCTCGATCGCCGCGTTGTTGCCGGGGTTGGCAACGGCAGCTGAGCGATGTCCGATCTATTGGGACCCGGGTGATCCGGTTGCGCTCTATCCCCACAACGTGGCAGCGGTCGAGTCGCCCAGCGCGTTGTTGGATGTGACCGGACAGGTCGCATCGCGAGCGGCCCGCAACTGGATCGAAGTGGGTCGTCCGGAGGTCGCGCTCAAGTGGCTCGAGTCGGCACCGGCAGACGCGCCGGCACCGCGCGTCTATCGGTTGGCCGCACTGGCGGCGCTCGGTCGCTGGGCGGAGTACGAGGATCTGCTGGCTGCCACGCCCAGCGGATTCCTGCCGGACGGATGTGCGCCGCTGGTCGAACGTTGGAGTGCGTATGCCGCGATGGCGTCGGGAGAAGCGATCCGGGCCGATCGCGCGTTTGACCGGCTGCTGGCTGCCGCCCCAGGTCTCGGCGCGTATGTCGATCTGTGGCGCTTGGAGGCCGCAGTCGAGTCGGGTGATCTGGTTCGCGGTCGAGGCGCGTGGGCAGCGGTGGCTGAAGCCGATTTGCCGTCGCTGGTACACGAGCACGGCCGGGTGCTGCTGGCGTTGCTCTACGAGCGGGCGGGTGAGCTCGACCGGGCTCGCGAGTTGCAGATCGCGATCGCGCGCGAAGCGCGAGGCGTCCAGCGCGGTCAGCGCTGGCTGGCGGTGGCGGAGCTCGAAGATCGCATCGGCGATCGTGCCGCCGCCGACGAGACCCGGCGCCGAGTGCTGGCTGAGACCCCAGCCGCAGCGTCACGCATCGTACTCGATCCGGTGCAGCGCGAGCGACTCGCTATTTCTGCGGTCGAAGCGGCTCAGGCTCTGGTGGCTGCCGGCCGGCACGAAGAGGCGGAGCGATTTGCCACCACGGCGATCGATGAAGATCTCGACGAAACGACTTTGGGCGCTGCTTTTCTGGCACGCGCGCGGGCGCGAGCGGCGACCGCGGATCGTGCCGGCGCAGAGGCCGACTATGCCGAGTTCCTGAGCCGTTGGCCAAACGACCCGCGAGCCCCCGACGCGCAATACTCCCGCGCCCGCTTGGCGGTGACTGCCCGAGACGGAGAAACAGCGAGACGCCGACTCGAGAACTTCATCGTTCGTTTCCCAAACCATCGTCGGGTCGCTGCGGCGCGGTACTTGATCGCTGATTCGTATCAGGACGATCGGGATGCCGATCCATCGTACGGTGATCGCGCGATCGAGTACTTTGACCAAGTAACGCGCGAAGACAGTCGCTCCTTCTACGCCGATCGCGCCTACCTGCGAGCTGCACACCTCGCCTTTGCGCTCGGTCGCTACGCCGAAGCCGCGGACAGGTACGCTGGATACCGCGGCCGTCGCAGCGCGCGCGAGGCGCGCTACTGGTTGGCCCGGGCGCTGGAGGAGCAGGGCGACAGCGACGGCGCCGAGGCGATTCTCAGTAGACTGGCTAGCGAACGGCCGGCTGACTACTACGCGCTGTTGGCGGGAGAGCGCTTGGCCGGTGGGTCGTGGCTAGGTCGTTTGGGGCCGGAGTACCGCTCGGTTGGGGGCGCTCAGACACTGCTCATCGAAGCGTCGCTCGCCGATTCCGCCGGGCAGACGGCGGCTGCGTTGCTGGCGCTCGGCGAGTGGCGGTACGCTCGGGCAGAGCTCGAGCGTGCGCTCGCCCGCAGACGCGGCGACCCGACGGAGTTGGAGCGGTGGGCACGAGAGCTGGAGGCGTGGGGCTTTCCGGATTTGACCCTTAGGGCGGGTGTCTGGCTGGGCGAACGCACAGCCGGCGAGCGGTACGCTTTCCCCAGGGGGTTTGCGAACTCGGTCAACAACGAGGCCTCGGCGCACGGCCTCGACGGGTATTTGATGCTGGCGCTCATCCGACAGGAGAGTCTTTTTCGAGCCGACGCAGAATCGCGCGCCGGTGCTCGCGGCCTCATGCAGATCATTCCCGACACCGGAGAGGAGATCGCCACCGCCACCGGTTGGCCCGAGTACGATCCCTCGATCCTCAACCACCCGGCGGTCAACCTCCACTTTGGCACCCACTACCTGGAGCGGCAGATCGACCGATTCGAGGGCTTCATACCAGCGGTTTTGGCCGCGTATAACGGGGGCCCTCACAACGTCGAGGTTTGGTGGTGGTACCCCGAACGGACGCTTGACCCCGAGCTGTGGATCGATCGGATCCCTTTCCACGAGACTCGCGACTACGTCAAGAAGGTGATCGTCCACTACGCTCTCTACCGGAGCTTATACGATGATAGCGCTGCGTCTCGATAGGAGACCCGCCCCCTCGAGACGACGCGGATTCGCGATCGCGGTGGTGCTGTCGATCGTCGCAGCGAGCCAGTTGAATGGTCAATCCGAGGTCGGAGGTCCGCCGCACACGACGCTCGTCTACCCGCCGTTCGCGCACACGTTGGGCATCCACCGTGCACGATCGATGCACCTCAAGTTGTTCCTCGGTGATCGGACCCGGTTCGACGACCCGCAAGGTGTGACCGCGGTCAAGTTCGCTTCCGACGACGATCCCGAGGTGAAAGGCGACGACTTCCAACTCACGTTGTTCGGAGTAAACTCCGGTCGCGGAGAGATCCTCTACAACTCGACGATGCAAACGCTCGCCGTCTACGGTGGCGAGGGCGAGGGTGAAGCGAAGTTCCGATCGCCGCGCGGGATCGAGGCCACCGTCGATGGGCGTATCTACGTCGCCGACACGGGAAATCGTCGCGTGGCCCGTTTGCGGTGGGATCCGATCGGCCGCAGCCTGGCCTGGGTCGGCACGTGGCCGGCCGGTGAGCCCTACGACCTAGCAGCTGACGCCCGCGGCCATCTGTTCGTGGCGGATCACGAGTCGGGCGCGGTGCTGCGTTTCGCCGACTCGACCGCTGGCGCAGACACCGCTCTATTGTTTCCATCTCCGATCGAGGGGGATCGGTGGCCGCTCCCACCCGATGCACACTCGCCGATCGCGCTGGCGGTCGGCGACTCGCTCGACCCTTGGTACAACCCGAAGGAATACCGCTTGTATCTGATCGACCTGAACGGAGGTCGCCTGCGCGCGATCGACGCGACCGGCGAGGTGTTGGCTGAGACGACTCCGGATGCGCTCGATCGCCCGACCGATGAACCGGGTCGTTTCGGTTATGTCGAGCTTGACTTCTACGGCAACATCTACGTCAGCGACCAACTCACCGGTGTGCTCTACAAGTTCGACTCTCAGCTCCGACCACTGGTGACGTTCTCCGGTCCAGGTCCCGACGAGGACGCTCTCGACGAGCCACGCGGTGTCGCGATCTGGAGACGGTTTGGGCAGGTGTTCGTAGCCGAGCGGGAAGGGGCCCAGTACTTCTTTGTAGGGACCGACTTCGAGCCTCGCAGCGGGCCGATCGAGGTCCGACGCGAGGGCGATCGCGACATCGCTTTCGATCTGTTCCTGACCGAGGCGGCGCTGATCACCGCCGCCTTTGTCAGCGCCGAGGGTGATACGCTGGCGATCGTGGATGCCGGGGTCCACGGCATTGGCGCTCAGACCGTGTCGTGGGCCCCCGACGAGTGGAGATCGCCTCCAAAGGACGGGTGGTACGAGCGAGCCGTGCGGGTTCTAGTGGAGGCCCGACCGACCTACTCGAGCCGCCGTCGCTTCAGCCGAATTCGGGATCTCGAACTTGCGTGGGCGGACGACTTGACACCCCATTCCGAGGATCAGTAGACTCGCCCACGTCCATCCGCACAGTAGCAGCTTCAACTGGAGGAGTTCCACCACCATGCCGAAGGGCAAAGTCAAGTGGTTTAACGACGCCAAAGGGTACGGGTTTATCGAACAAGACAGGGGTGACGACGTGTTCGTTCACTTCACCGCGATTCAGACCGAGGGTTTCAAGACCTTGGCAGAGGGGCAGGAAGTGGAGTTTGATGTTAATGATGGCAAGAAGGGACCCCAGGCGTCCAACGTGCTAAAGGTCTAAGCTTCTCCGACGCGCTGAAACAAGGCACGACGCCTCGCGATTGCGAGGCGTTCGTGTTTCTGGTACCGGGTTCACGATAGCTTGATAACTGTGCGTAACATCTCACTGATCACATTGACCGTCGTAGCGGGCCGGTAGGTCTCCGATCAAGCGCAGTCGCAGAAACCAGCTACTTATCGACGCCTATCGGAGTTACGGGACCGCCGACCAGGTGTTTGTGCGCGGCCGGGTGCTCCGCGATCGCGGCATCAGTCCATCGACCCCCGAAGATTCGCGCTGGACCAACATGCGTAACACGTGGCGTCGGCTCGCCAGCGCCGAGGTTCCCAACGCCGAGGTCGAAGTGCGATTTCGTCGCGCGGTCACCGAGGTCGTGGCTGACGACGAGGGGCACTTCCGGACGTTGCTACCCGTCGATGATCCGCCGTCACAGGATCGGCTGTGGCACTCCGCCCAGCTGACGTTGCGCCAGCCTGAGAGCGCCACCCCGGTGGTCGAAGAGACACTCGTGATGGTGCCCAAAGTACAAGCCGATTTCGGGATCATCAGTGATATCGACGACACGATCGTGCGGTCGGATGTAGCGCGAACAGCCTTGATGGTGGGACGAGTTTTGTTCGGCAACGCCCATACGCGGTTGGCGTTCCCAGGCGTGGCTCCGTTCTTCCGAGCTCTCCAGCGAGGTGTCGGTGATGATGCGACGCGACCCGTGTTCTACGTGTCGAGCAGCCCGTGGAATCTGTACGATGTCTTGCTCCACTTTTTGGAGTTGCGTCAGATTCCGATCGGACCGCTCGAGCTGCGTGACTGGGGCTCGCTGCGGCAGGAGCTGCGCCGCGACCGGCACCGCGAGCATAAGCTGCAGGCGATTCGCCGCATCTTTCAGATGTTTCCGTCACTGCCGTTTGTTCTGATCGGCGACAGCGGTCAGCAGGATCCGGAGACGTATCGCGATCTCATCCATGAGTTTCCGGATCGGGTGTTGTCGGTCTACATCCGAAATCTCAAGCGTGATCCGCTGCGCGCTGTCGCGATTCGCAATCTCGCGGACGAAGTCGAGTCGGCTGGCAGCTCCCTGGTCTTAGCCGACGACACGCTCGCCGCCGCCCGACACGCTGTCGGTAACGGCTGGATCGCTCCTCAGGCGCTCGACCAGATCGCCGGCGACAGCGAAGTCGATCGGTGGCGCACCAGCGCTCATCAGCGGGAGCGGACGGCGGTCATCGATGATCATGCATGAGGGGTTTGGTTTGGCTGCGCGGGATTCGCTCGTCGAGGCGCTTGCGAAGGAGCGAGCGGAGACCCCACAAGTGAAACGAGGAGGCTCCGCGAGCGGTCGCACGCCGAGCAGAGCGAGATCTCGCGCAGCCACCCGAGACTTCACCGGATGATCGCCGGTGGCGTTCACGTCGACGAGTTGGGGCCCGCCGATTGGGCGGCGGTGAAGGAGATCTACCGCCACGGGATCGAAACCGCGAACGCCACATTCGAGACTGAGGTGCCGTCATGGGATGGGTGGGACGCGGCGCATCTCGATTGCTGCCGGTTCGTGGCGCGGATCGGTGACGATATCGTCGGCTGGGCGGCGCTGGCGCCAATTTCACGACGGCCGGCGTACGCCGGGGTGGCCGAGGTGAGTGTCTACGTGGCGCCGGCCGCGCAGAACGCCGGGGTGGGGCGAGCGCTCCTTCAAGCGCTCGTACACGGATCAGAGGCCAACGGGATCTGGACCCTCCAGGGATCCATCTTTCCGGAGAACCTCACCAGCCTCAAGCTCCACACAGGGTGCGGTTTTCGCGTTGTCGGCCGCCGCCAGCGCATCGGCCGGCTGAACGGCGTTTGGAGGGACGTGGTTCTCGTCGAGCGCCGGAGCCAGATTGAGTAGACCCATGGGTCGCCCAACGCTCTATCTGATCGACGGTTACGCGCTCATTTATCGCTCGTACTTCGCTTTTGCGCGGAACCCGCTTCGCACCTCCAGCGGCGAAGAGACAGGTGCGACCTTCGGGATGGCGAACTTCTTGGTCAAGCTGCTCGACGAGCGCCACCCCGATTACCTCGGCGTAATCCTCGATTCCCGCGAGCCGACGTTCCGCCATCAGCAGTTTCCCGACTACAAGGCGACACGCGAGAAGATGCCCGACGAGCTCAAGGCCCAGCTCCCGAGGATCCAACAGCTGTTCGAGGCGTTTCGGGTTCCCGTGCTGGAGATCGCCCACGAGGAAGCCGATGACGTGATCGGCACGTTGGCGCGGCGTGGAGCGGAGGGCGGTCTCGACGTCTTTATCGTTTCGGGCGACAAGGACTTTTATCAGCTCATCGATGATCACGTGAAGCTTCTGAATCCCGGCCGGGGTGGAGTCGCCGCGGTCGGCGAAGAAGTTGTCGATGTCACCAACGCCGCCGACAAGTTTGGCGTCGGCCCCGATCAGGTGACCGACGTCCTCGGGCTGATGGGAGATTCGTCCGACAACATCCCCGGGGTTCCGGGCGTGGGTATCAAGACCGCGCGTAAGCTCGTCACCGAGTGGGGGAGTGTAGAGGAGTTATACGCCAATCTCGATCAGGCTGGAACGCCAAAGCTGCGCGAACGGTTGACCGAGCATCGTGATGCCGCGCTCATGTCGAAGGACCTGGTCACGATCCGCACCGATATCGAGATCGATCTGGACCTCGACGCCTTGCGGTTGGAGGAGCCCGATACCGTTATGGCGGGGGAGCTGTTTGGTGAGCTCGAGTTTCAGCCGCTGCTCCAACGGTTTGGGGGTCGAGACTCACAGGTTTTGGCCGAAGCTCGCTACGAGGTTGTTGACACTTCAGCCGCGCTGGACGAACTCGCCGCCGAGTTGTCGGCGACAGAGCGATGGACCGTGGACGTTGAAACCACCAGCCTCGATCCGCTGACGGCGGAGATCGTGGGCTTGGCGTTTGGCGTTGCGCCGGGCCGGGCGCGCTACGTGCCGGTGGGTGACACGCGCGAGCGCAGCGTGTCGCTAGCTGAGGTTTTGTCGGCGCTGGGCCCGCTGCTGGAAGATCCGGAGCAGGACAAGATCGGACACAACGTAAAGTACGATATGCTGGTCTTGGACAGTCACGGGATCGGCCTGAGGGGCGTTTGCGCGGATACAAAGCTCGCGGCCTACCTTCTCGACCCAGCCCGCCGCTCCTATAGCCTCGATGTGCTGGCGCTCGAGCTGCTCGGTCACAAGATGACCAGTTACGACGAAGTGACAAAGCCCGAGGGACGCAAGGAAGCCCTTCCGCTGATCGACGTCGAGGTCGAGGCGGTGGCCAACTACGCGTGCGAGGACGCGGATGTGACGCTGCGGCTAGCCGAACGGCTGCTGCCCGAGCTCGAGGACAAGGGTTTGATGGAGCTCTTTGTAACCGTCGAGCTCCCGCTTATTCGGGTGCTGGCTGACATCGAACGCCACGGGGTGGCATTGGACCTCGACTTCTTCGCTGCCATGAGCGAGCGAATGTCGGCCGAGCTCGAGACGATTGAAAAGGAGTGCTACATCCTGGCCGGGGAAGAGTTCAATCTCAACTCGCCACGCCAGCTCAGCTCGATACTGTTCGAGAAGCTCGAGCTACCGGTAATCAAGCGCACCAAAACCGGGTACTCGACGGATGCCGAGGTTTTGGAGACGCTGGCCGCCGAACACGACCTGCCCCGCCGGTTGATCGAATACCGCGAGCTCGCGAAGCTCAAATCGACCTACGTTGACGCACTGCCGGCCGCCGCCCACCCCGCCACCGGACGGTTGCACACGAATTGGAATCAAACCGTGACCTCGAGCGGACGGCTCTCGTCCAGCGATCCAAATCTCCAAAACATCCCCGTCCGCACGCCGCTGGGTAGGGAGATTCGGCGCGGTTTTGTCCCCTCCGAGGATGGCTGGGTGCTGTTCGTAAGCGATTACTCGCAGATCGAGCTCCGCATATTGGCTCATCTGTCACAAGACGAGAACCTGTTGGCGGCTTTTCGGAGCGGGCGAGACATCCATCGCGAGACGTCTGCGCTCGTGTTTGGCCTAGACCCCGCAGACGTGGATTCTGATCTCAGGAACCGGGCCAAGGAAGTCAATTTTGGCGTCGTCTACGGGATGGGCGCGTTTGGTCTCGCCCGACGGCTGGGGATCCCGCGCAGCGAAGCCAAGGCCTTCATCGACGGGTACTTCGCTCGTTTCCCCGGTGTCAAGCGGTTTCAGGAGGAAACGATCGCCCGCGCCAGAGAGCAAGGGTTTGTCACCACTCTGTTTGGGCGACGCCGGTATTTGCCGGAGATCGGAAGCAAGAACTTCAACATCCGATCGTTCGCTGAGCGGGTCGCGATAAACAGCCCGATTCAAGGCACGGCGGCGGACGTGCTAAAGATCGCGATGATCCGGATTCATGAACGACTGAATAGCAAACCGTTGGCGGCCCGGATGTTGCTCACCGTTCACGACGAGCTGGTATTCGAGGTCGAACGAAATGCGAGCGATGTTCTGGAGTCACTGGTACGTGAGGAGATGGAGGGTGCTATCGATCTTGACGTCCCGGTTGTCGTCGAGACCGGGACCGGCTCGACTTGGTACGACGCCAAGTGATCACCGTCGGGTTGACCGGTAACGTCGCCGGCGGAAAGACGGTTGTCGCCGACCGGTGGCGAGATGCGGGTGTCGCCGTCATCGACGCCGATCGCTTGGGGCACGCTGTTCTGACCGATGACCGCGAGGTCCAGCAGACACTGATCGAGGCGTTTGGAACCGAAATCGTCGACGCGGATGGATCGATCGACCGGGTCGCGCTGGGTGGGCGAGCGTTCCGTTCGCTGGAAGCCACAGCGCGGCTCAACGCGATTGTACACCCGCCCCTCCTGGAGCGGCTCGACCGTGAGATCGACGCCAACCGACGCGAGGGACATCGCGTGGTGGTGGTCGACGCCGCGCTCATCTTCGAGTTCGGGATACCCGAAGATCTCGATCGGATCGTGTTGGTAACGGCACCACGCGAGGTGCGCGCCACACGGCTCGCCCAGCAGCGAGGCCTGAGCTCCGAGCGGATCGAAGAGTTGATGGCGGCGCAAATGCCCGATGAGGAGAAAGTCGATCGCAGCGACTACGTGATCGTCAATGACGGACCGATCGAGCTATTGCTGGAAAAGGCGGACGCAGTCTTGGCTGACATCCAGGGGGAGGTTTCGAAGTGCGCCGGGTTGGACTGATCGTCCTCGACGGATGGGGGCTGCGTGAGGCACGTGACAACAACGCCGTCGCGCTCGCCAGGACGCCGGTATTTGACACGCTGTGGGAGAAGTACTCGCACGTCGAAATGGCGGCGTCGGGCGAAGCGGTCGGATTGGGGGCCGGCCAGATGGGAAACTCGGAGGTCGGCCACCTAAACCTGGGCGCGGGTCGAGTCATCGCGCAGGACATCCTGCGGATCGACGAGGCGATCGAGTCAAACGCGTTCTTCGACCTCGCTGCATTTGTTGAGGCGATCGAGCACGTGAGCCAAAACGACGGCGTGCTGCACCTGTTGGGGCTCGTCTCGGATGGCGGCGTACACAGCCATCAGCGACATCTGGTGGCGCTGCTCGAGCTCGTTCGCCGCAAGGGGCCGGTCCGCGTTGCGGTGCATGCCTTTACGGACGGACGCGACACTTCGCCCACCTCGGGCTTGGTGCACCTCGAAGCCCTTCGAGACGCGATGCGTGAGAAAGATGTTGGTGAACTGGCGACGATCGTGGGCCGGTACTACGCCATGGATCGTGACCGTCGCTGGGATCGTACGCGGATAGCCTACGACGCACTGACCAGCGGACAGTCAGGAAGATCGACTCGCAATCCACTCAAGGCGGTCCAGAAAAGTTACGACAAACACGTCACCGATGAGTTCATCAAGCCGATCATCGTTCAGGATACCCCGCGGGTCAAGGCTGGTGACGGGATCCTGTTTTTCAATTTCCGGGCCGATCGTGCGCGTCAGCTGACGCGAGCTTTTACCGAGCCAGGATTCGACGGCTTTGAGCGCGACCCAATCCTGTCGTTGTACTTCGCTACGATGACCGAGTACGACGCGACGTTCGATTTGCCGATCGCTTTTTCGACTCGAACGCTCGATCAAGTCGCAGGGGAAGTGTGGGAGGCCAACGATTGCTCGAACTTGCGGATCGCCGAAACCGAGAAGTACGCCCATGTGACGTATTTCTTCAACGGTGGCCGAGAAGAGCCATACGCGAAGGAGGAGCGCATCCTCGTGCCGTCGCCAAAGGTAGCGACTTACGACTTGCAGCCTGAGATGTCGGCACTGGAGGTCCGCGACCGCTTGTTGGAAGCGATTCGATCGCAGCGCTTTGACGTCTTTGTCTGCAACTTTGCCAATCCAGATATGGTGGGACACACCGGAGATCTGGCGGCCGCGATCCGTGCCGTCGAGACGATTGACGGGTGTCTGGGGAAGGTCGTCGACGCGTTTCTAGACGTCGAGCCCGATGGCGCGCTGCTCGTTTTGGCTGATCACGGGAACGCCGAGACGATGGTTCAGGAGGACGGCACCCCGCACACCGCGCACACGACGAATCCAGTGCCGTGCTTGCTCATCTCGAAGGGGTTCCGTGGCCAACTCAGGGAAGGTGGCGCGCTCTGCGATGCGGTGCCCACGCTGTTGGCGTTGCAGGAGATCAATCCGCCGACCGAGATGACGGGGCGGGATCTTCGCGAACAGTCCGCCAGTACTCAGCCATCCCGATCCGATTGAGTACCGGCGGGTGGCTGTAGAACCACCGAACGACCGGTTCCGGCGGTGTGATCCACGACAGGTTGATCTCGGCGAGCCGCCGCTCGGCAGCCACGAACGTGTCCGGGTCGCGAGTCAGCTCGAGCGAGATCCAGTCGGCCTGGGCTTCCATCCGGCGCGAGATCGTCGCCGATATGGGGCTCGATAGAAAAAGCGCCACGGAAACGGCGAGCCAGAGCAGTGGCAGCCCGGCCGGGTCGGCTGGGCCATCGAGCATGCGATCTCGCCGCGCCCGCCATCCGGCCAGCGCCGACAACGCCCAAGCCCCGAGGACGATTCCCGGAAACGTCGAAATCAACCCACGAGTCACATGGCGCTCTCGTTGGTGGCCGATCTCGTGGGCGACGACCAGCAACAGCTCCTCGCGCGGGGCGTTGGCCACCAAGTTGTCGTAGAGGACGACCTGACGAGTGGCACCGATCCCGGTCACGTACGCGTTGAGCCGGCGCGTGCGCCGGCTGGCGTCCATCACTCGGACGCGTTGGATGTCGATTCCCGCAGTGTCACCCAACTCGAAGATCTCGCTCTCGAGCTCGCGGTCCGCGAGGGGTGTGAAATCGTGAAACAGGGGGTCGATGATGCGTGGCGCGGCGATCGTGCCAAACACCGCGATCACGATCCCGGCACCGGCGGCCACAACCCATCCGCGTCGCGGCCAACGTCCGATTGCGGCCAAGAACCCAGCCGCGGCAGCACTGTAGACGAGGATCCAGAAGCCGCGCACCCTCACGTAGTCGAGTAGCCACGCCCAGCGCGTCTGCGTCGACAAGCCAAAGGCGTGCTCGATGCGGTAGCCACTGGCGTACGAGAGTGGCAGCGTAACCAACGCCAGGACCGCTAGCAGGATCGCCATAGTGCCGAACGCGATGACCGACGATCGATTGGAGACACGACCCATAATGGTGGTCAGCACGCGTCCGCCCCCCAGTACGAGCAGACCGATCAGTGTTCCCCAGCGCAGCAGCGTCGCTGTTGCCCAGAACGCGTACTTGACTCCGCTATAGAGACTCGAGGTCTCTCCAAAATCGGCTGTGAAGTGGTTCGTAGGATCGACCGGCAGGACACGTGGGTCGGGTCGGCCGAGGAAGAGCGCGAGAGCGATTACGGCCACGGTGATGACGACTCCTACGCCGAGCCAACGCCGCCCCGGCGTCATCAAGCGTCGCCTGTCATCGGCACAAAGCGAACCGCGATTAGCTCTTCTGATACGATGCCCTCGGCCGTTCGGCGAAACCGAAAAATCGTTTGGTCCGCGCCGGTTCCGACGGGCGCCACCAGGCGGCCACCCTCGGCCAGCTGCTCGAGCAGTGCATCTGGTATCGATGCTGGCGCGGCGGCGACGACGATCGCGTCAAAGGGCGCAGCGCGCGCCCACCCTGCGTGGCCGTTGCTGGCGATCAGGTGCACGTTGCGGTAACCGAGTCGGTGCAGCGTGCGCCCGGCGCGAACCGCCAACTGAGGGACGATCTCGATCGAGAACACATCCGCCGCGATCTCTGCCAGGACGGCGCTCTGATAGCCCGAGCCCGCCCCGACCTCGAGCACTCGATCATCGGGACCCAGCTCCGCGGATTGGGTCATGTAAGCCACGATGTAAGGCTGGCTGATCGTCTGGTCGAACCCGATCGGAAGGGGCCGGTCCTCGTAGGCGAGGTCGAGGTACTCCGGCAAGACGAACTCGTGACGTGGGACGACCCACATAGCACCCAGCGTGGCCGGGTCGCGCACACCGCGAGCGGCGACCTGTCGTCGCACCATTCGTTCGCGGGCGCGGCCCCAGTCGATCACTCGTTCCTGCATCTATCCGCCGCGCAACGACTCGGCGAGCGAAGCGGCTCGATCGCGCCACTCGGGGTACGGCCCGAGCAGCGACTCGGCTTTCTCCAGCACGCCGATCGCCCCGCGACGGTCGCCCGCTTCTGCCCGCGCGCGGCCGAGGTAGTAGTACGCGAAACCGTTCGTCGGATCGATACGCGTGGCGCGTTCGAACCGGCTCGCTGCGTCGCTTGGCCGTCCGGCGATCAGGAACCCCTTGCCCTCCTCGACGACTCGTTGGCTGGCGTCGCGAGCTATCGTGTTTGCGCCGGGATCGATCGCGTTGGCGCGGTCGATCGAGATCTCCCGAGGCTCGGTCTCGGTGACCGCCGGTTGGGTAGCGGCGCTCTCGGATGGCGACTCCCTGTCAGGTGCAGTTGTTCGATCGCCACCACGATGCGCACAGTTGGCCGTGACGATCACCATGAGTCCGAGAAAGTACGCTAGGCGCGGGCTTAGAAAATCCACCATCCGTCGTCTTGATCCCCGTGCAGATGACATCGGTACTGCGGTTCGGTGCCCTCGACAAAAACTTCGTAACGCGTTTCCAGGCAGCCCGGGGTCGCCAGTTCTCCAGTTTCTGCGTCGACATCGACGATCACGATGTTCCTGGGTGCCGGAAACGCCGGGCTCCGATCGCCGATCCCCGATCTTTTCATGAAGTCGACCCAGATCGGCAGCGCCGCCCGGCCGCCGTACAAACCGATCGGCTGGTTGTCATCGTAACCGACCCAGACCAAGGCCACAGTCTCCGGGGTGTACCCCACGAACCAAGCGTCGCGAGTCGAGTTCGTTGTCCCGGTCTTACCCGCGGCGCGACCAGAGTAGCCGAGCGCACGGGCGCGTTGGGCGGTGCCGGAGTCGAACACATCCTGCAGCATGTTGTTGACGAGGTACACTGCGTCGGCCGGCGCCACGCGGTCCATGTTGACCTCGCGGTGCTGCAGCACCCGGCCGCGGTTGTCGACAGCCGCGAGAATCGAGAGCGGCTCGGTTCGGATACCGCCGTTGGCGAACGTCGAGTACGCCGATGCGAGCTCCAGCGGTGTCACCTCGAAGGCGCCTAGCGCGATCGAGGGAACGGCCTGCAATCGGCTTCCGATCCCGGCTTCGCGGGCGGTTCGCGTCACTCGGTTCAGCCCCACATCGAGCGCCAATCGGCTGGTAGCGATGTTCATCGATTTGGTGAGCGCCGCGCGCAACGAGACGGGACCGTGCGTCTCGTTGTCGTAGTTGTTTGGCGACCACACCTCGCCGCCGGAAACGACCTCGAACGGGGTGTCATCGATCGTCGTCGCCGGGCTCCAGCGATCAGGCTCGAGGAACGCCGTCAGGTAGACGAACGGCTTGAACGTCGAACCTGGTTGTCGCTGAGCTTGCTCGGCGCGGTTGAACTGGGACGCCTGGTAGTCCCGCCCGCCAACCATCGCGCGCACAAAACCGGTACGTGGATCGACTACGACCAGCGCGCCCTCGAGCTCTCCGGCGCGGTTCGCGAGCCGAGGGTAGTCGGTTTCGAGCTTTTCGAGGCCTTCCACCAACGCTCGCTCGGCGGAGATCTGAGCCCCCATGTCTAGGGTCGTGAAAATCCTGAGTCCTTCGGTCTGGAGCAGCTCCCGCGGATACCGACTCGCCAGCTCGCTGAGCACGAAGTCGACGAAATAGGGGGCGTCGTTGAAGCGTCTGTCCTCACCCCGAACGTTGAGCGGCTCGGTCCTGGCGCGTGCAAACTGATCGTCGGTGAGCCTGTTCTGATGGTGCATCAAGGTCAGGACCAGATCGCGTCGCCCCTTCGCACGCTCGGGATGTCGGTGCGGATTGTACCTGCCGGGATCGCGAATCAGCCCGGCCAGCGTGGCGGCCTGTGGAAGATCGACTTCGCGCACTGACTTGCCAAAGTAGTGACGCGCTGCCTGCTCGATTCCCATGATCGACGAAGCTCCGCGCTGACCGAGATAGATTTCGTTCAGATACGCTTCGAGGATCTCGTGCTTCGAGTACTTGGCTTCGAGGATCAACGCCATCACCGCCTCCATCAGCTTGCGGCGGTATGTGCGCTCGGAGGTCAGGTAGTAGTTCTTGACCAGCTGCTGAGTGATCGTCGATCCGCCCTGCATGGTGCGTCGAGCGCGGAGATTGACCAGCGAGGCACCGACCATCCGTATCGGGTCGAGGCCGGGGTGGCTGTGGTAGCGCGCATCCTCGACCGCCAGGATCGCCTGAACGACGTAGGCTGGGATCTCCTCTAGATCGATCGGCGTGCGGTCCTCCATGTGCTGATCGAAGATGACACCGATCACCTCCGGCTGGAGTGCGGCGTTGCTCAGCTCATTGCCCGTGCGTGCGTTGGTTATGCTGCGAACGACCTGACGCCGAGTGCGGATGCGAATCGGATACGCCGGATTGGTGCCATCCGGATAGTCAAATGCGTGCAGGTAGACGAGCCACTCGCCGTCGTTGCGCGCGTACTCGCCAGGCTCATCGATCTCACCCGCCTGCTCTAGGTACCCCAACCGCTTGAGACGTGCCTCGAAGTCCTCGTCGCTCAGCGGTTTTCCCGGGAACAGCAGAAAAGCGTCGGAGAACACCTTCGACGGGACATTCCACTTGCGGCCCTCCCATTTCGACGTCACCCGGCGTTCGAGCATGACCGAGTACACCCCGATCGAGACGGCGCCGATAATGAGAATCGGGAACGCGACCAGCACCCACGTGGGTGGGCGCCACTTGATGCGGTTGATCATACGCGAATCCAGTTTCAGATGCGGGAGGCGCAGCACGGCTGTCTACAATCTACACCGCGGCGATTCAAAAGGTCGGGCCGTGTTACCTTTTGACGACCTGGTCGAGCACGCGCAACCAGTTACCACCGAGGATCTTGTGGAGATTCTGGCCGGTCTGGCCCCGACGCTCGAGTTCGGCGGCGATGAGCGGAAGATCCTCGACTCCGTGAAACCCGGACGGCAACCTCGGGACGCCATCCATGTCCGAGCCGAGCGCGGCGTGTTCGACGCCGGCTACATCGACGACCCGCTCGATGTGGTCGACGATCACCGTCCAGTCTGGGTCGGGGCTCCCGGGTGCGAGGTAATCGGAGAAGAAGTTGATCCCGATGAGGCCGCCGTTCCCGGCTATCGCGCGCAGTTGATCATCGGAGACGTTACGTGGATGGGGCCCATGTGCTTCGGTGGCTGAGTGGCTCACTACGATCGGATGGCTCGTGCGCTCGATGACATCCCGGAACGTGGTTGGCGCCGCGTGAGATAGATCGATCACCATCCCGATGTCGTTCATCGCGTCGACGACGCTTTCTCCAAACGGGGATAGCCCACCGAAAACGGGCTCATCGCCGGCGGCATCGCCCAAAGCGTTGGTGTGCATCCAAGTCAGCGTGAGGTAGCGAGCGCCGTGATCGTACAGCAACTCGACATTGGCCACGCGTTCCTCAAGTGCGTCGCCATTCTCGACGCCGGCCAGAAGGGCGATCCGTTCATTCGCGGCGGCAGTGACGACATCGGCGGCGGTGGTGGCAAAGACCAGGCGGTCGGCATGCGCAGCAGCGGTCTCTTGGACTAACGACAGCAGGTCCCGAGCCCGCTCAAAGGCGCGATCGGGTCCAACATCAGGGTCGACCCACGCGGCCATGAAGACCGCGTCCAACCCACCATCGACCATGCGTGGCAGATCGACGTGATTGGACGTCCCTCGGGCACCAAAATCGATCCCATCGTCTGCGATCCTGAGCGGGGTGTCGATGTGCCCGTCGAGCACCAGTGCGTCCCGGTACAACTGTGGCCCTCCGTTTTCTCGGGTCGAGGGAACGATACCCGGCGGGTCACGGGGGGGCCAAAAAGATAGGCGGCCCGCCATATATCGACGGGCCGCCAAATGCGGCTTCTGCCGGGTCAAACAGAAACCGCTTGTGATCCCCGGAAGGGGGGCTCCCGGGAATCGGGCCAGGCTATGGACGTGACGCCCCCTGGCATCCGATAAAAGAGACGACCCCCGGCAGGCGTTTATTCCACCCGACTCGATCCCTGGTAGCGGCTCGCACGCCGGAGCCGTTTGCCGATCTCCGACCCCCTGGCTACTGTCCGTCTCCATGGCCGATCCGTACGTGCGAGTCTGTCACGGAGGAGTACAAGGATGACCTTTGGTGGCTGGGAGAAAGCTCTCCTCGGGGTGCTGCTCGCCGTTTCGCTAGCTCTGACGCTCAACGAGCTGGCCCCCAAGTTCCGCTTCATCCTCGCCGGCCACTCCGACCGCGCGAGAACGAACCACCTGGGCAGGCGGATCGCCCGGGTGATCGTAGAAGTCTTCCTGCAGTGGAGAGTGATCAAGGGACGGCCGATAGTCGGCACGCTGCATGCCTTGGTGTTCTTTGGCTTCGTCCTGTTCGCTCTCGAGACGACCGATCACTTTCTCGAGCCTTTTCACGTGCCGCTGCTGGCGTTCCTGTTTGGCAGCGCGGAAGGAGCGGTCAAGCTCTTTTTGGCCGCCGTGGCGGTGCTCGTCATCATCGGCATCACCGGGCTTTTTATCCGCCGCTTCTTCATGGTGGCTATCTCGCCCGATCCCAAGTCGTGGAGCTCGGGTCTGGTGGCGGTCATGATCGTCGTACTGATGGCGACGTATCTGTATGGCCTCACCGAGGCGACCGGGCTGGAGAAACCAAACTGGTGGGTGCATGCGGTCGTCATCCTGGCCTTCCCGCCGCTGATAACTCGGTCGAAACACCTCCACATCCTGATGGCGCCGATCAATGTGTTCTTCCGGCGTGACCGGCTCGGAGACTATCTGCCCCTCAATCTGGACCTCGATGCGCTGGCGGAGAGCGAGGAAGAGGTGACGCTAGGGCTCGAGTCGATGAACGATACGCCGTGGAAGATGCGTATGGACTTCGTCACCTGTGTCGAGTGCAAGCGATGTACGGAGCAATGTCCGGCTGCGATCTCGGGTCAGGAGCTCAGCCCGATGGAGTTCATACTCGATGGTCGTGGCATGATCGGGAAGGAAGGCGAGGTCATCGGCAACGTCATTAGCACGACCGCGCTGGGCCAATGCACGAGCTGCGGCGCCTGCGAGAACGTCTGTCCGACCGGGATCGAGCACCTCGACGTGTTGATCGGCGCGAAACGCGCCCAAGCGCTGGTCTCGGGTCGGGACATGGTGGCCGGTGAATTTCTGGAGACGATAGAGCGGCACGGCAATCCGTTCTCGGAACCGGCGAGCGCGCGGCGCGATCTCATCGAAGAGCTCGGCATACCGCTCTACCGCAAAGGCGAAACCGAGTATTTGCTCTGGATGGGCTGCACGTGGGCTTACAACCAGGATGCTCGTACGAGCTTGATGGCGATGATCAAAGTGCTCGAGCAGGCCGGGGTCAGCTATGGCGTCTTACAGGAGGAGTCGTGCAGTGGACACCACTCGAGACGTCAGGGGGAGGAGCTCCAGTTTCAAACTCTGGCCGCGGAGAACATCGAGCGTTTCACCGACCAGGCGGTCAGCAAGATCGTGGCACCGTGTCCCCACTGTTTGCACACGTTCAGACGCGAGTATCCCACCGTCACCAGTGATCTTTCGGTGGAGACGATTCACCACTCCGAGCTGCTGCTGGAGTTGATCCGTGACGGCAAGATCAATCTCGAGTCGAAGTCAATGAACGGACGCAAGCTGACCTACCACGATCCCTGCTACTTGGGTCGCTACGAAGACAGCTACGACGAGCCGCGCGACGTGATCCGCGAAGCCGGGTTCGAGATCGCGGAGTTGCCGCGGAACAGGGAACGATCGTTCTGTTGCGGTGGTGGCAGCGCGGGTTTCATTCGTGAACAGGACGTGGAGTTCCGTGTCGACCAGGAACGCAAGCGCGAGATCGTGGATTCTGGGGCCGAAGTGCTGATCACGGGTTGCCCCGAGTGCAAGATGATGCTGGACGCGGCCGTCGATGAGACGATGGATCTCGTCGAACTGGTCGAACGGACGAGCCGCCCGAACTCCCCCTGACCTGATCCTTGAAAGGTGACGACAAGCTCTCGACGGCGATGACCCGTCGCCGGTTTCTGACCGCGCTTTCGATAGCCGGAGTCGGGTCGGTGCTCGGCGTGGAGGGCTTGGTGCTCGGGCCACACCGCTTGACGATCACCCGACATCAGGTCGCAAGCCCCGCGGGAGAGTCCGGGACCCCGCTACGGATCGTTCAGCTGACCGACCTCCACCTGCGGGGGCTGGGCGAGTACCAGGAGCGCATCGCGGCCGAGGTCAACACCCTCGACGCGGATGTCCTCGTGCTGACGGGTGACTCGATCGATCAACAGAAGCGGTTGGATGTGCTGGGTACTTTTCTCGATTGGCTCGAGAGCCCGCACAAATACGCGATCCTCGGGAACTGGGAGCGGTGGATATTCGGCGACGACATCGGACCACTGGAATCGATCTACGCCGCCCGCGACACGCGGTTGCTCGTCAACGAGTCCGTTGAGCACGAGCATCGGGGGCGCTCACTGCTCATTACCGGGCTTGACGACTACATCGGCGGCGAAGCCGATTACGAGTTGGCGGTCGGCGATCATCCGGCACCGACCAACCACGTCTTGCTGCAGCACTGTCCGGAGTTTCGTGACCATCTCGACTCGACCACGCGGAACCCAGACCTGATGCTGGCCGGTCACACCCACGGGGGACAGGTGCAGCTCCTCGGAGTCGCCCCGGTGCGACCGCGCGGCAGCGGACGGTACGTCCAGGGTTGGTACCGTGATCGCGAGCCCCACCTCTATGTGTCCCCCGGTTTGGGGACGGTCCTCGTGCCGGTGCGGCTCGGCGCTCCGCCGGAGATCGCCGTCTTCGATTGGATGGTCGCGTAATGGGCGTCACCGACGGGGTGGTCCAAAGTCGGTGGCTGGCTCGACGGGCAGCAGCGTGGGTCGCCCGGCAGCGCGATGCGCACCGACCGTTCGCCCAGCCCCTCGACGGCCAGATGAAGGCCAGACTCGAACCCTACTTCGACGCCCGAACACTGGCACCGGTTCGGGTGCGCGAGGTTCCACGCATCGACCCGCCTTGGCCGCTGGCGATGATCGACCGCGTTCGTGAGCTACCGCTCGATTTCGATTACCTGTGGGGCATCACATTCGTCGACACGATCCTCGTCGCGACCGACGCGGTATCGGAAGAAGAACAGATCCCAAACGTGTTCCATGAATGCGTGCACGTGGTTCAGTACACACACCTCGGGTTGGTCGGATTCATGCGCCGGTACCTGGAGGAGTGGGTGACTTCCGGTTACAGCTACTGGTCGATCGGGCTCGAACGCCACGCGTTCGATCTCCAGCGGCGGTTTTCCGATGGAGCGGCTCCGTTCCCTGTTGAGGCCGAGGTCAACGCTCGACTCGCGGTCCCGTTTTAGCGCGCCAGGCTCAGTACGGGTAAAAACCGTAGAACAGCGCGGAGAGCGCCGCCAGCACCCACATCCCGTTTGATACTTCGCGCGCCCGCCCGGACAGTGTCTTGAATACCGCGTACGATACAAATCCGGCCGTCAGACCGATTCCGAGGTCATACGTGAACGCCATCAGCGCCAGCGTGATGAACGCCGGTGCCAGCTCGGTCAGGTCTCGGTAGTCGAGAGCGGCGGCGGGCTCCACCATGATCATGCCGACGACGATGAGCGCCGGACCGTACGCGGCCGGCGGCACCGCCGACAGGATCGGGGCGAAGAAGAGCGCCGCCAAGAACCAACCCGCGGTGACGACCGCGGTCCGGCCCGTCCGGCCGCCGGCTTCGATGCCAGCCGCGGACTCGATGTACGTTCCGCATGTCGTCGTCCCCAGGATCGAACCGGCGACGGTGGCCAGCGCGTCGCACCGGAGCGCCCGCCCCATCCCCGGTAGACGACCCTGCTCGTCGAGCATGTCGGTGCGGTAGGCGAGACCGATCAGAGTGCCGATCGTGTCGACCAGGTCGAGCACGAAGATCGTCAGGATCACCGAGATGAACCCCCAGCTCAGTGCGGCCCCCACATCGAGTTGGAGGAACGTGGCGGCGAGGCTCGGCGGCGCGCTGACGATCGCTGCGGGGATCGGCGCGAGCCCGGTCGCCATGGCCGCCAGCGCGGCGGTGAAGATTCCGATCAGGATGGCGCCGGGGACGCGTCGGACCAAGAGCGCGACGATGAGGACGAAACCCGCTGTCGCCAGCATGACCGAGGGCTCGTTGAGGTCACCGACCCTGACCGGCACGCCACCCGTGCCGGGGGTGACGATGCCTACGGTCGCGAGTCCGATCATCGCCAGAAAGAGGCCGATGCCGACTGCAAACGCGCGTTTGAGATTCTCGGGGATCGATTCCGCCAACCACTTCCGGATGCCGAAGATCGACAACATGGTGAACACGGCACCGCTCACGAACACCGCTCCCAGAGCGGTCTCCCAGCTGTGCCCCATGCGGCCGACGACGGTGTAAGCGATAAACGCATTTTGTCCCATGTAGGGGGCGATCGCGAACGGTCGATTGGCGTAGAGACCCATCAACAGCGTCCCGAACGCGGCGCTCACGATCGTCGCGACCATCGAGGCGCCAAACGGGATTCCGGCCGCCTCGAGGATCTTCGGGTTCACGACGATGATGTACGCCATCGTCGCAAACGTCGTCGTCCCGGCGAGAAACTCTCTGCGCCAAGACGAAGCGATCTCGTCTGGGGTTGCCGTAGGTGCCATGTCGCTGAGCGATCCTAGTAAGACGTTTCCGTGGTCGCCATGCGCTACCGACCCTCCCCGTGGCGGGCACGACCGGTTATTCTCTTGATCGACTCGCAATCCAGCAGGGAGGTATGCGTTGAACGAACAGGCCTCGTCGTCAGAAACCACCGGCTTGGACCCCAAGCTCGGGGGGCTATTGAGCTACGTTGTTCCGCCGATCACCGGGATCGTCCTTTTTCTGATGGAGAAAAAGGATGAAGTCATTCGCTGGCACGCCGCACAGTCGATCGTGTTCGGTGTCGCGTGGGTCGCGCTGTGGGTCATCTTCACGGTGTTCTCGACGATCTTGTCGGCCATCGTCCCGATCCTCGGTACGCTGATCGGCTTCTTGATCTGGATCGTTCTCGTTATCGGCGCGTTCATCCTGTGGGTGATCTGCCTGATCAAGGGGTACTCTGGGGAGAAGTGGCGCATGCCGTTGCTGGCGCAGTACGCGGACCGCATCGTGGCCCCCAAGCCGGCAAGCCCCTAGCCACACGGCTCCTTGCTCGACGTATCAGCCGAGCGGTTCGAGGCCCTCGTGTCGAAGGCGTTGGACCGCCTGCCGGCCGAATTCGTCGAGCACCTCGAGAATGTGTCGGTCGTGATCGAAGAGACGCCTGATCCGGATCTCCTGGCGTCGGTGGGTCTCGATCCGGACGATCCAGAAGATGTGTTGTTCGGACTGTACGAGGGCGTGCCGCTGACCGAACGTCACCACGACGACGTATTGCTTCCCGACCAGATCACGATCTTTTGGCGACCGCTGCTGGAATGGGCCGAATCGGAGGACGAAGTCGTCGAGGAAGTGCGGGTCACCGTACTCCACGAGATCGGCCATTTCTTCGGGTTGGACGAAGATCGCCTGGACGAGCTTGGCTACGCTTGATTTAGCGGTCGGCTTCGATCTCCGCGGGCGTCGGACGGTTGGTGACCAGCAGGTTGCGACGCGTGGACGCCAGCGTCACGACCGGTATGCCGGCTCGCTCAGCGATCTGTTCCTTCGCTCGACGCGGAATGACGAACAGCGCTCTCCGAGTTTCACGAAAGCGTTTGTAGAAAACGTCGTCGTCCGCAAACACAAACGCCCTCCACGACGCATCATCTTCGAACCGCGTTTCGCGACCTTCGGCGGTCACGGTGATCAGACGTTGGTCCAGGTAGAACGGGAAGGCTCTGGGCCAGCCCCGAAAGGCGATGATCGGCTCGTCCCCGATCTGGTGCTCGGCGGCCGCGACCGCCAGCGGCCGGGATATCTTGAAGAACGATTCGACGCGTGGGTCGCCCAGCGTAGCGTAGCCCGACACGTAGAGAGCCAGCAGCGGAACCAGACAACCCGCAAAGGCCAAGTCGAACCGCTGCTGTTTAGTTGCCAGGATGGCGAGCAGTCCGCCGCCAACCGATACCGGACCGGCGATAAGACCGACCGTGCGTAGTGGATCGGGCAGCTCGGCGCGGAAGGCAGCGATCAAGAAACCGACACCAAGCGCCATCGTGGCCACGCCCAGCGCTCGGGTCACGGCGCGGGCGCCAGGCCGCTCCGCCGCCGCCCACCACGATCCCGCGAGCAGCGCCACCGCGGGGAGCATCGGCAGCGCGTAGTTGACACGCTTAGTCGGGAAGAACGAAAAGACGAGCAGCGGCACGACCGCCCAGACAACGACGTACGGGATGTTCGGTCTCGGGCGCCGACGGACGAGCTCGAGCACAGCCGGTACGATCCAAGGCCCAGCCGCCCACGCGATCGTGACCACGAAAAACGATATCGGTTGACGCTCGCCCTCGTAAGGTGACGCGACGCGACCGACCGTCTGGAGCCCGAGCCAGAAGTCGACCAGCTCGGGATGGCGAGCGATAGACGAGATGTACCACGGGAGCGCGATCGCGATCGCGAGCACTGCGCCAAAGGGGTCCCACAACCGTCGCAGCCGACTCCAGTTACCGCTCCACGCGGCCCACGCGAGCGCCGGCAAGACGGTCCACAACAGCATGACGTGGCCCTTGGTCAAGAAACCCGCCCCCAACGCCGCCCACGCCAGCCAGCGCCAACCCCGGGCCGGTGTCGGTCCGGTGCCACGGCGGGCCCCATCGGCCGCCAGCACGACCCACATCGTCAGGTACAGGTCGCTGGTAACGCTGCGCGCCAGCGCCAAAAACAGTGGCGCGCTCAACAAGCAAAGAAGCGCGTACAACCCCGCTCTTGGAGTAGCGGCTGCCGCCCACCGGTACGTCACCGTGAGCACGACCAGCGCCGCGACGAGGAGCCCGATCCGGGCGCCAAACTCGTCGATCCCGAAGACGGTCATGCCGGCCGCGGTCGCCCAGTACGCGAACGGTGGCTTGTCGAAGTGGACGATGTGGTTGAGGCGTGGGGTCATCCAGTCACCGCTGCGCACCATCCGGGCAGCGATCTCGGCGTACCGCGCTTCGGTCGACTCCCAAAGCCCGTACCCCCCCAGATGCCACAGCAGGAGCGCTGCCGCCGCCACCAACAGAGCCGGCAGCGGTCGGCTCACGCGCGAGCGTCCTCACGGCGTAACAGAACCAAGTTCCGTAAGTAGACAAAGAGACCGCCGGATTGCCCGAGGATGAACACCGGATCGCGACGCCAGATCGCGTAGCTCAGCAGGATCATCCCGCCGGCGATCGAGAAGTACCAGAACGCCCGCGGCACGACGCTTCTTCCGGCGCGTTCGCTGGCTACCCACTGGACGAAGAAACGGCTGAAGAAACACACCTGGCCCAGCAAGCCGATCGCGACCCACAGCTGTACCGTCGTCACTTGGGGGCCTCCTTTCCCGGGGTAGCGCCCGAAGTCTGTCGGACCTCGTAGTCGATGGAGCGTTGTCGTAGCCGTCGTAGCATCAGAAGGTCCGCCAGCCCGCGCCACAAACGGTTGTGGATCCCGTACTTTGATCGTCCCGCCCAGCGTGGCCGGTGCGACACCTCGCGTTCAGCGATCGTCACTTCTTGCATGCTGAGTAGTGTCGGCAGGAAGCGGTGCATGCCCTCGAATTGGACCGCGCTCAAGAACGCTTGGCGAGGGAAGATCCTGAGCGAGCAACCGACATCGGTCACGCTGTCTCCGCTCAATCGGTTTCGCGTCGTGTTGGCGATCCTCGAGGATGCCCGCCGCACCCACGAATCGACGCGTCGCACGCGAACGCCGTTGACCATCTGGGCTTCGCCGCTCTCGATGACCGGCCACAGAACCGCCAGATCGGCGGGATCGTTCTGGCCGTCGCCATCGAGCGTCGCGATCCAGTCGCCGCTGGCCGCTTCGACGCCGGCGACCAGCGCGGTCGATTGTCCGTAGTTCCGGGCTAGCGATACCGATCGGACCCGCGAGTCAGCCGCGGCCAGCGCGGCGGCGATCGCCGGCCCCTCATCGGTCGACCCGTCATCCACGTAGATGATCTCCCACTGCGGCCCGAGCCCGTTCAGCACTGGGACCAGCTCGGCGTGGAGGGGGCCCAGGTTCGGCGCCTCGTCGAGAAAAGGGACGACGATCGAAAGATCGACCCTGGCGCTCATCGGCTGGAAACCACCTTAGCTACTTGATTCGATCGGGTCCAGACACGAAGCCGCGGAATTGACCATGAACGGACTCCTAACTATAATTGATCATAGCTGTTCAAGCTCGCTCGGACGAGATCGTAACAAGAGGGGCGATTGGTGCAGCAGGGAGGTAGAAATGACCGAGAAAGAACCTGTTTTTCTTAGAATCGGCGACGCGGCTCGGCTGCTTGGAGTCTCGATCAGCACGCTCCGCCGGCTCGAGAAGAACGGACGGCTGGGTGAATACGGGGTCAAGGTCTACTACACCCCGACGCGCCGCCGCCGCTACAAAAAGAGCGAGATCCTGGAAGCGTTGGAGCGCTCGGCGGCGGGTTAGACCCGCGCCAACCTCACTCCACGCGATCCCCCACCGAGCCGACGAGCCAGTCGGCGAGTGACTCGAGGTCGGGCTGCTCGAGATCGGGTAGCGGACCGTCCGCCGGTCGTTGCTCGGCTTTTCGGTTTACCCACACGACCGGGATGTTCAAGGCGTTCGCCGGTGCCACGTCGTGGAACAGGCTCTGGGCGACGTGCAGCCACCCACCCGAATCGCCGACAAATGGGCGCGCGGCCTCGAAATGGGCGAGATCGGGTTTATACGATTCCACTCGATCGGCGGTGACCCAGAAATCGAACTCGACGTCGAGCAACGCTCGGGTCGCGTCGAACAGATCCTCGTCGACGTTCGACAGCACCCCAAGTCGGAATCGCTCGGCCAGTTTGACCAGCGCCGCGTTGGTGTCGGGAAATGGTTGCCACGCGGCCAAGCTGCGAGGCAGGAATTCGGCTCGCTCGGGTGAGATCGTCCAATCGCACTC
>CAMYLR010000003.1:174020-218702 GCA_947259315.1 uncultured Gemmatimonadales bacterium
GTAGGGTCGAAACTCCGCGCTCTCGATCATCGGCTCTACGGCGTGGTAAGCATCGATCACCTGCTCTCGATCGAGCTGGACGCCGTCCTCGGCCGCCGCCTTGCGAAAGGCTTTCCAGATGCCGCCTTCCCAGTCGATCAAGGTGCCGTAGCAATCGAACGTGATGACACGGACTTTTTCGGGGCGTAGTGATTTGATCGTGATCACAATCAATCCCAGCGTTACGTGGATCGTGCGGCCCAGCGGTTTCGGAGGCTAACTTACGTGTCTGTGATGAGCCCGACACGAGCACAACTGGAACGGCTCCAACCCGCGCGGGAGCGGCCCCTGGTGTGGTCTGATACGCACGGCCGGACGCACGACTACTTGCGGATATCGATCACCGATCGGTGCAATCTCCGGTGTCGCTACTGCATGCCCGCCGAAGGGTTGGAGTGGCTGCCACGCGACGAGATCCTGAGCTTTGAAGAGACGACCCGATTGGCTGGGATCTTCTACGATCGCGGTGTTCGCAAGATCCGCTTTACCGGCGGCGAGCCGACACTGCGTCGTGATCTGCCTGAATTAGTGAGCATGGTTCACGCACGGTGCCCGGACGCTTCGCTTCACATGACGACGAACGCGCTGCGCTTGGGCGAGCTGGCGACCGAGCTCCGAGCGGCTGGTCTCACCGGCCTCAACATCTCGCTCGACACGCTCGACCCAGCGACGTTTCGCGAGATGGCGCGGCGCGATCGGTTCGACCAGACGTGGGCCGGGATCGAGACCGCGTACGATCTCGGGTACCGACCGCTCAAGCTCAATTGCGTGGTGATGCGTGGACTGAACGACCAGGAAGCGGCGGCGTTCGTCGAGCTGACCCGCGATCGCGAGTTCGATGTTCGGTTCCTCGAGTACATGCCGTACGGCCAGCAAAACGAGCTGCAGCCGGAGTACGTGTCAGGCGACGAGATCCGACAGACGATCGAAGCCGCCGGTTACACGCTTGAGCCGCTCGCGTGGGACGGCGGTCCCGCGCGACCGTTCCAGGTGCCGGGCCATGTCGGACAGGTCGGGTTCATCACCGCGGTCAGCCACCACTTCTGCGGCGCATGCAACCGATTGCGGTTGACCGCCGACGGTTACTTCGTGAACTGTCTCTACGGCCCCAAGCGGGCGGATCTCAAGCCGGTCCTCAGAAGCGGGGGATCGGACCTCGAATTGGCGGCGGCGATCCAGGCCGAGTTGGATCGCAAGTGGGCCGCGCACCCCGATCTTACAGCCGGTGAAATCGAAGTCCTGGGCACGATGTCGCAAATCGGCGGTTAGCTCGTCGTCGGTTCCGCCCGGGGTACTTCCCTGCGCGGCCGGCGCTCCACTTCGCGGAGCCTCCTCGTTGCGCTGCGGGGTCTCCGCTCGCTCCCGCGCAAACGGGCCGGTTGGAGAGGTACCCCGGGTGGTGGCAACGACCGGGAAACCAGCGTTCAAAGACACTCGTAGGAAGAGAAGAGTAATCTTACACCATAAGATCCAGCCAGGAGGAAGCATGGTTCACATGCGAAAAGTGATCCCGATCGTTGTCGCCGTCCTATACGGCGCGTGCGCAGGAAACCCCCAGCCGGGGGATCCGGGCTACGCGTACAACCTCTCGGGCGCCTATGACGCGACGTACGTGTTGGACGTCGGGACGTACACAGGAACGATCGATCTGGAGACGGCCCGCGGCGGCGTCGTGACCGGCAAGTACCTCTTGGTCAACCCCGATATGGTCGAAGGGTCGGTGAGTGGTGCGATCGTGGCGAATGAGTTCACCTACTCAGGTCCTTACACGAGGTCCGGCGGGTGCGGTGGAACGGTGAACGGGTCGGGCGTCATCATCGAAGGTGGGACATCGGTGTCGGGCGAGATTCAGATCGAAGACGACTGCAGCGGTCCGATAGCAGGAACGTTTAGCTTCAGTCGGTAAACGGTACCGCGCGCGGAGGTACCCGGTCGGATACCCAAGGGGACTACGTCTTGTAGCGCAAAAGCGCGCCGACACCATCGAGCGCTTCGAACTCGGCGTGCGACTCGACGATCTCGACCCGCCGACCCGTCCGCTCGGCGCGACGGACCATCGCCTCTCTGAGATCGATCTCTTCGGGCAACGGCGCCTCGCAGAACGGACACGCCTCCGGGGTCGGCGCGTGACCAAGCACGCGGCACTCGGCGCATTGCCATCCCAACTGATCGTTGAACCGCTCGGCCATCAACAGTCGATCAACTTGCTCGCGGTTGAGCGCGTGTACCGTCCCCTCGATTCCCGCCACCGCCAACCCGCCGGCTCGAAAACGATCGACGACCGTATCCGCCAAGTTCTTGCTATCGGCGGCTTCGGTTTCGCGCACCACCGCGATTGTCCGCTTGAGGATATCGCTCGTCGATTCGTCGATCGGGATGTGCTCTTCGTCGATCACCTTTTCCTTGACGCCCCGCGACAGCTGTTTGCGCAGCCCGCCCAGCATCAAGTCGTCGCCACCGAGGATCACGTAGTCGACCTCGCCTCGGTCGACGATCGTGGCCAGCCGTTCGGCGATCTCGTGAGTGTACTTCTGCAAATGGTGATCGATACGCGCCTGGTAGCGGACCTCCGCCCACCCAGCGACGCGCGTACGGTCGATCGGCTGGGGTGGCTCGAAGTCACTTTCGTTGAGCACTTCGCCCAACCCCACGACGACGATCCGGGCTTGGTGGACGTCAGCCACGCAGACCGCGTAGCGGGGCGCTTGGTCGACGAGCTTTACCAACGGGTAGAGGTGCGGTACCGGACCGACGACGAGCCGGTTCTCGTCGAAGGTGGTGCGGAAGGTCAGCGTCTCCCAGAGGCCATCGGCCGCGTTGGCGTAGATCGCCACCGAGTGGGTGCTGGTTTCGATCTGTTCTTCGAAGTACTCGATGATGCGATTCCGATCGGCGATCAGATGTCGGTGGGCCACCGAGCGCTCGGGAAACGTGCGCAGCCGGTCGGCAAACGCTTTCTTGAGAAAAACGGGGTGTGTCGATCGGCCGCGGCCGTCAGGCCGGGTATTGACGAAACACGAGATCACCGGGCTCGATGACGGCGGCAGATGCGCCAGACGGGTGATCGTGTCGTCGAGAGTCAACGCCAAGTGCGGAAATTAGGAGCCCGTCGGCGAGCGAGCAACGCGCCCCTGCAGGGCGGTTTTGACAGCCACCGGGGACGTCCTTAAACTCCACGTTTCCGTACTCGCTCCTCACATTTCCCGGTCCGCATGAAACCGATTCGCCAGGGGCTCACCTTCGACGACGTCCTCCTGGTCCCGGGGCACTCCATCGTTCACCCCCGGGACGTGGACATCACCACGCGCTTTACCCGCGGCATCGAGCTCAACGCACCACTCGTCTCGGCGGCGATGGACACCGTCACCGGTGCCAGAATGGCGGTGGCGATGGCCCGCGAGGGTGGGATCGGCGTGCTCCACAAGAACCTCTCGATCGATACCCAGGCGGCCAAAATCGATCGCGTCAAGCGGTCCGAGAGCGGCCTGATCCAGAACCCCGTCACACTGGGGCCGGATCGGCCGATCGCCGAAGCCCGGCAGCTCATGGATCAGTTCGGCATCTCGGGTGTGCCGATCGTTCGCCAGGACGGTCAGTTATTGGGAATCGTGACGAACCGCGATCTGCGCTTCGAGAAGGACCCCAAGCGTCTCGCGCGCGACGTCATGACCGGCGACGAGCGGTTGGTCACCGCTGAGACCGGGACGACGCTCGAGCAGGCCGAGCGGCTCATGGGCGAACACAAGATCGAGAAGCTGCCGATCGTCGATGACGAGGGGCACCTGCAGGGCTTGATCACCGTCCGTGACATCTTGAAGCGGAGACAGTTTCCCAACGCGTCGAAAGACGACCGCGGCCGGTTGCGAGTGGCAGCGGCGATCGGCACGAGCGGCGAGACGATGGACCGCGCGGCGGCACTGGTTGACGCCGGTGTCGACGTGCTCGTAGTCGACACCGCGCACGGTCACTCGGCGGGTGTGCTCGAGACCGTATCCAGCGTGCGCGAGCGCTACCCCGATCTTCAGTTGGCGGCTGGCAATGTTGCCACCACAAGCGGCGCACGGGACTTGATCGAGCGTGGCGTCGACGCGGTCAAGGTCGGGATCGGACCCGGATCGATCTGCACAACGCGGCTGATTGCGGGGATTGGTGTGCCGCAGATGACGGCGGTTCTCGACTGCGCCGAAGCGTGTCTCGAAGCCAACGTGCCGTTGATCGCCGACGGTGGAGTGCGTTACACGGGAGACATCGTCAAAGCGCTCGCCGCCGGCGCGTCGAGCGTCATGATGGGCTCACTGTTCGCCGGCACCGAGGAGAGCCCAGGCGAGACGATCTTGTTCGAGGGTCGGACGTTCAAGTCGTACCGCGGGATGGGCTCGGTCGCCGCGATGGCCGAGGGCTCCGGTGACCGTTACTTCCAGGAGCAGCAGGTCGACGAGACGAAGTTCGTGCCCGAAGGGATCGAGGGCCGGACCCCGTATCGCGGGCCGGTCAGCGAAACGGTCTTCCAGATGGTCGGCGGTCTGCGGCAAGGGATGGGGTACTGCGGTGTCGGCGACCTGGCCAGCCTGCGGGAGAACACCGAGTTCATACAGGTTACACTCGCCGGCCAGATCGAGGGCCATCCCCACGACATCACGATCACCAAAGAGGCGCCCAATTACTCGCGTTAGACGGGACGCGCTGGCGTGAGCGCCGCTGCCGGTGCGGTCCGCTTCAGCAGTCGCTGGGGCATGCTGTTGGCGATGCTCGGCATGGCCGTCGGCACGGGCAACATCTGGCGCTTCCCGCGCATCGCCGCCACCAACGGTGGCGGCGCTTTCCTGATCCCGTGGGCGATCTTCCTGATCACATGGTCGGTACCACTGCTGCTGTGCGAGTTCGCGCTCGGCAAGAGCACTCGGCGCGGCCCGATCGGCGCGTTCGCCAAGCTCGGCGGCGCTGGTTGGGCGTGGATGGGCGCCTGGATCACGCTTTGCTCGACGCTGATCATGTTCTACTACACCGTCGTGACCGGCTGGTGCATGCGTTACCTGGTGGCGGCTGCGCGCGGCGACGTGCCTGGTGCCGACCCGGAAGCCTTCTGGCAGACGTACACTGGCTCCGGATGGCCGGTGGTGACACTCGTGTTGGGCCTCGGCATGGGGATTTTCATCGTGTCGCGCGGCATCCGCGGGATCGAACGCGCGGCGCGGATCCTGATGCCGGTGCTGATCGGGCTCGTCTTGGTGCTCGCCGTCCGCGCGATCACGCTGCCCGGCGCATCGCGCGGACTGGCGTTCTTGTTCACGCCCGACCTCTCGGCACTCGGCAACAGCCGCATCTGGTTGGAAGCGCTTACCCAGAACGCGTGGGATACCGGTGCCGGGTGGGGGCTCGCGTTGACGTATGCGACCTACATGCGGATGCGCGAGGACACGACGATCAACGCTTTCATCATAGGGTTTGGAAACAACTCGATCTCGCTCTTGGCCGGCATCATGGTGCTGTGCACGGTTTTCTCGATCCGCCCCGACGCCGCCAGCGAGATCGTCGGCGCCGGCAACAACGGGCTTACGTTTATCTGGGTGCCACAGCTTTTTGCCGCCATGCCCGCTGGCCGCGTGTTCATGACGCTCTTCTTCCTGGCCCTGCTGGTCGCGGCGCTGACGAGCCTCATCTCGATGCTCGAGCTGGCGACTCGGGCGTTGGTCGATCGCGGCACGAAGCGCGGTCGCGCGCTGGCGATCGTTGGAGGCGCTGCGCTCGTCATGGGAGTTCCCAGCGCGCTCCGGATGGGGTTCTTCGAAAACCAGGACAACGTGTGGGGCGTGGGGCTCATGTTGTCGGGTCTTTTCTTCGGGGTGGCGATCCTCAAGCACGGTGTTGACCACTTCCGCGTGAAGTACGTCAACAGTGAGGGCAGCGACTTCACGATCGGCCGTTGGTGGAACGTGGCGATGGTGCTGGTCGTCGTCGAAGCGGTGGTGCTGCTGGTGTGGTGGTTGAGTCAGACGCTGTCGAGCGAAGGGTTGCGCGCCAGCCTCGACCCGTTCGCGAGCTGGAGCCTGGGCACGTTCGTTTTGCAGTGGGGCGTCATGCTCGCACTGCTCTTGATCTTCAACCGGCGGTTGGCACCGAATAACGCTGAGGAGGCGGCGTGACCGGCGCGGCTTGGATCACGTTCGCTGTGGTCGCCGGCTTTATCTGGGGCGGTTTCGCGACCCTGGTCGTGCTGGCGCTGGGCAAAGAGCGACGCAAGCTCCGACAATCGGAAACATCCAACAGCTAACCTCTATGCTCATGACGACGCTCGTCGTCGGTGGGCTTCTTCTCGCCGCCGCACCGGTCGGCGCTCAGGAAGAACGTGGGCTTATGCTCGCTGCGACTGCGGCCGCGCTGCGCGTCGACGACGCACTGGGCGACGAGCTCGAAGACGAGTGGGTAGCAGCGGTCGGTTTTCGCGTCGATTACCAGGCCGATCCCAAGTTCGTGCTCGGCACCGCTCTTTGGTGGGGTAGCGCTGACCCCGCGATACTGGCTGCGGGTGTCGGGTTGTCGCTCGCCCCGTGGGGCGGTCGTCCGCTCACCGTTCAGCCCAAGATCCTGTTTGGGGTTGACTTCATTTCCGTGGATGACGATTTCGACCGCGGGCCGGCGCTCGTCTTCGGGGTCGGCGTCGAGAAGCGATTCGATCGTTGGACGATCGAACCCGCCGTGAGGAACCGTTTCCTGAGCGTTGACGAGGAGTCGATCGACGGCGTATCGACGGGTCGTGACGCTTCGCTTTGGGAGATCGGTATTGCGGTCGGCTACGCGTTCGGCCGAGAGCAATGATAGTTGTTGCGATCTAATCTCCTTTCCTGAGGATGCCGTCTTCGATGGCCGCTTGACGCCACCTGGGCGCTTCCTCCTTCCCGCTGACGCCCGCACTGTCTCCGGCAGCGTAGAGAATCTCGTAGAGTTGATACTGATCACGGTCTCCGGTTTCGGGATCTGGGGGGCTCGTCTGGCCCGCGTCGGTGGTCTCGACTCGCTCGCGTAGGCCAATTAACTGTCGACATGCCATGATCGAGTCGATAGCGCGAAACACCAGTAGCGCGATCGGGGCGCTCAGCCCGGCTGCGTCGGCTGACATCCGGCTCACGAGCCGGGTGCCCGGCCCTTCTGCGGAGAGAACAAAGCACGTCACCAAGCGGGTTCTAGAGCCGAGGAAGGGTCCGCCGCCGACCCACCAGGCGATCGACCGCCCGGGGCTTATGTGACGGATGTAACCGATCGCCGTGGCATCCCCCAGTTGCGGCTCCGGAATCCACGAGACGATGTGCCGCGCCGAACTCTTTCGACCGTTGTCAAGCCAATCGATGCTGTAGAATCCCGCACCGCGCCCAAGTTGACGAACCCACGGCCAGACACTTTCCGGAGGAGCCATGATGGAGATCGCCCGCGTCATCGCCACTCGGGTGCTGGGCCCCTCGGCGAGATACTCGTCACCAGGCATCTGACGAGCGCGCTCTTCGGGGGTCGATCCCCAGCGCATTCCCCAGCGCAGAACTGCTGCCCCGAAAACGAGAGCGATCGCCAGGAATACCGCGGTCCAGATCATGTTGTCTTCTCTAAGCCTAAGCCTTGAGCCCGTACCCGATACGGAACAAGTACACGGTCAGCCCGAACACCGCTACCGCCAATCCGGCGGTGAGTAGAAGTGACAACGCGGGGGAGGCGTCGGCGACGCCGAGCACGCCGTACCGCAAACCGTTGATCATGTAGAAGATCGGGTTGAACAACGTGACTCGGTACCAGAAGGGCGGCAGCATGTGGATCGAGTAGAAGACGCCGCCGAGGAAGACCGCCGGCGTGATGATGAAATTGAGTAGCAGCGCGACCTGATCCCACGACTCCGACCACAGCGCCATCACCATGCCGGCGCACGACAGTAGCGCGCTAACTACGATCAGGAAGGCCAGCACCATCGAGGCGTGCGTGATCGGCAGGTCGGCGACCAAGACCCCGACCCCGAGGATCAAGACACCGACGACGATTCCTCGCGCCATCGCCCCCAGCGTGTAGGCGAGTACGATCTCCCAGTACGACAACGGTGCGACCAGGATGTCGTTGATGTACTTCTCGTGGCGAGCCACGAACACCGACGTCGAGCTGTTCGAGTACGCGCTCGTCAGGACACCCATCATCGCCAATCCGGGCAGGATGTATTCAGTGTACGGATACCCGTCGATCAGCCGGATTCGGGACCCGAGCGCTTCCCCGAAGATCAAGATGTAGAGCACCGCGGACAGGATCGGCGGGAAAACGGTCTGTTTCCAGAGCTTCATGAATCGTCCTACTTCGCGACCGGTCAGCGTCCAGAAGCCGATCGCCCACTCGCGACTATACTGCATGTGACTCACCTTTTTTGGCCCGCTCGGTCAGCTGGATAAACACCTCTTCGAGGTTCGACTCGACGATCCGCACCTCGTTGATCATGAGCCCAGCTTCGTATAACGCCTGAAGTGCCTCGGCCACGAACTGCCGCGGCCGGTCGGCGGTCACGATGAGTCGGGCTCCGTCGAGGACGTAGTCGCGGCTCGTTATCGCTGCCGGCAGCCCGTCGGTGGGTGGCTCGGTGAGCACGATCTCCAGGTGCCGGCCGCCGCTCGTCTCGATCAAGTGCTGGGGGGAGCCCTGGGCCACGATGCGACCGCAATCGATGATCGCGACCTCGTCGCACAACGCCTCGGCCTCCTCGATGTAATGCGTGGTCAGTAGGATCGTCGTGCCCTGCTCGCTCAGTTGGCGCAAGTACGTCCAAAGCGTGCGCCGAAGCTCGACATCGACGCCGGCGGTCGGCTCGTCGAGGATGAGGATCTCGGGTTCGTGCATCATCGCCTTGGCGATGAGCAGCCGGCGTTTCATGCCACCCGAGAGCTTGTGCACTTTGTCGTCCGCCTTGGAGGCGAGTCCAAAGAGCTCGAGCAACTCGTCGGCGCGGCGCGCGGCGCGACGCTTGGGGACGCCGTAGTAACCGCCCTGGAGCTCCAGGATCTCACGCACCGGGAAAAAGCGATCGAAGTTGAACTCCTGGGGAGCGAGCCCGATCGCCCGGCGGGTATACCGATAATCGCGAACGACATCGTGACCGAATACGTCGACCGACCCGCGTTCGAGGGTCACCAGTCCAGTCAGAATGTGAATCGTGGTCGATTTGCCGGCGCCGTTGGGCCCCAGCAACCCGAAGAACTGCCCGCGCTGGATCGAGAGATCGATCCCGCTCAGCGCGGTGACGGATCCATAATGCTTGTGGAGATCGTGGATTGCGATCGCGGGGACGGTAGTTTGAGCAACCATGGCGGCAACGGAAGGTAGCCGGGTTGAGAGTCACCACAAGGCGGCGCGAGTCCCACGGCTGGCTGTGGGCGGGCGAATGCAGGTCGGCAAGACGACCGCCGCCGACTATCTCGTGAAGCGCTACGGTTTTCGAAAGTACGCGCTCGCCGATCCGATCAAGCAAATCGCGGCTGAATCGTTCGGTTGGGATGGTGCGAAAGACGATCGAGGCCGGCGATTGCTCCAAGAGATAGGCACCGTTGGACGAAACTACGACCCGGAGTTGTGGCTCGACCGGTTCGCGGAGAAGATCTCAGCTGATGATGGCGAGCGGCTCGTCGTCGACGACCTGCGGCTGGCGCTCGAAGTTGAATACTTGGAGCAGCTTGGGTTTGTGTGCCTTCAAATCGTCCGCGCGGCAGAGCTGATCACGACTCTCCCACCGGAGCTGGCCCGGCAGCAACACGAGACGGAGGTCGAGCTCGAACACGTAGATTTTGACTATCGGTTGGAAAATAACGGCGCGTTTGAGGCGTTGTTTGCGCAGATCGACGCGTTGATGGCGGATTTGGAGCAAAACAGGGGCAGATAACCGAAAGGCCTCGCCTTGGGCGAGGCCTTCGGTCATTAGGCCAGGAGGAAACCGCAGGCCTAACTCATCTCGACAGCGCCGTAGTCGACCGGGACCGGGGCCGTCGAGCTTCTTGCAGTTTACCGTCTGTCGGAGGAAAGTCAAGACCGTGTTTGACCCGCCATGCCAGAGATATGCGATACGCCCCATAACTATCCATTTAGTTTTTGGGTATTGCGAAAGACGAGGCCGGTTCCCCACATTAGTTCGCTGCAGCTGATGCGATGCTTCCCCTACCCCCAAGCGTTCGGCCTCGGCGTGTTAGCGCTGGCGCTGGGCGGATGCGCCACTCGCTCGGTCGGGACCGACGTTCCCTCGACCCCGGTCAACTACTACGTGCGGGTGGAGCGGGCCAAGCCGGATCGGTTTGAGGTTTCGGTGGCGCTCGATCACGTTCGGCGGGATTCGATCGACTACGTGCTGCCGGCCTGGCTTCCGGGACGTTTCGAGCCGTTCGAGCCCGCACCGATCGAGGGCTTTGGTGCTCGCGATGGCCATGGGGAACCGGTTACCGCGCGTCAGATCGACGTCAATCGCTGGCGGCTCTATCCGGATGGCGAGAAGTACCTGACGATCGGCTACCACGTAAAGAACAGCGAGAATGAGGTGCCACTGGCGCTTGGCCCGCGCGTCGATCGTCGCAGCGGCTACGCGCTTGGTGCCAGCCTGTTCGGGTTCGTCGATGGCCACGAGCGCCGGCCGGTAACGATTTCGTTCGAGCTGCCGACGGGGTGGGAGCTTCAAACCGCGCTCACGCCGACCTCCGAAAGTCGTTATGAGGCGCCTTCGTTCGGCGCGCTGCCGGGCACCGTGTTCGCACTCGGTGATCGGCTGCTCGACTACAAACTGTTCGTAGAAGGCCGACCGCATCGCGTCGTCGTCCACGGTGTCGGACGGAACTTTGCGCCGGACTCGTTGTTGACGCTCGTCGAAGAGGCGATACAGCACGGCACGCGGTTCTTTGGTGCACCGCCGTACGAGCGTTACGTATTCGTCTTTCATTTCGTCGATCCCGGAACCGAGGGGATCGGCGCAACCGGGCAGGCGGCGGGCTCGGTGTACTACCTGCCGATCATGGATACCCAGCACATGCGCCGGGCCGGCCTCGGTAAACTGTTGCTACATCATTATTTGCACGCCTGGTACCCGGGTCAGTTCGGCCCCCGTGATGTGGCCCAACCCGACTTCTCCGCGCCCCCGGATGTCACCGAGCAGTGGTTGATCGAGGGTGCCGCCGAGTACTACGCGCGGTTGCTGCCGGCACGCTACGCGGGCGGGCCGGACGGCTTCTACGCCGCCATGGGCGAGCTGCTCACGTGGTGGCGCGAGCTAGGAGGCGGGCGGCGGATCGACGTCACGACGCTCCGCGCTTCGGGAAGCGACGACGACTCAGCAGCCCGGATGATCGTCGGCGGTGCGTTGGCGGCGTTCGTCGTCGACATCGCGATCCGCGGCGACACGCACGGATTGAGGGGTCTCGACAATCTGCTGTACTACTTGCAACAGGAGGGGCAGGACGGTGGCTATGCGGAGGACGAGGTGTGGCCCGAGGCGGCTGAGGCGCTGGGGGTCGGGGTGGACGCGCTGAGCCCGATGGTCGCCGGATCGAGGCTCTCGATTCGGGCTGGTTTGGCGCGAGCCGGGCTCCAGATCGTAGAAAGCCCGGAGCGGCGCAAGACTCTGGGGGCGCGATTGCTCGTCGATCCCGTCGGTCGGTTTGTCGTGCGTGACGTCGAGCCGGGTGGGACGGCGGCCAGCGCCGGCCTTCAGGATGGCGACCTGTTGCTAAAGATCAATCGCACCCCGGTCGGGCCCGATGAGACCGTCGCCACGCGCTATGCGCTCACGAACTACATCCGCGACGCCAAACCCGGCGCCAAAGTGCGGTTCGAGATCCTGCGTGAGGGCGAGCCGCTCGAGAAAAGCGGATCGGTACGGCAGAGCAGCGTGCCGCGCGTCAGGCTCGAGGAGATATCACAACCTTCGGCGACCGCTCTGATAGTCCGGCGGAGCCTGTTTCGCCCGCCCAGCCCGTCCTCGGGACGCTAGGCCGCCCCCCGCGATCAGTAGAGCCAGGTAACGCCTCCCTCGAGTCGAAACACCGACTCGTCGGCGACCAGGAAACGACCTTCGATGAAATACCCCCACCACCGACTGGCCGGAACGTCAAAGCCAGCGACCAGTAGCAACGCGGCCTCGGTCGTGTCGTTGTCACGCCGGCGATCGTCATCGTTGTCGCGATCGCGATTGATGTGGTGCAGCCCCAGCCCGCCACCGGCGTACGGTTCGATGCTCGCCGTGGCGCCCACCGGGAACAGGTAATGCGCCTCGCCGCCCAGCAAGAACGAGAACGCGTCGTCGCCGAATCCGGTCGTGATGATCGTCTGGACGCGGAGACTGTCGTACGGTCGACCCAAATCGAGATGACCGCCAACCAGGAACTGCGTGAGCTCGTCGTCGAGCGAGGCGCCGGCGCGGAACCCGTAACCCATCAGCTCGAGGCCGTTCTGGGCCCGGGCTACGTTGGGGGCGGCCGCCAGCATGGCGACGGTGGCGCAGATCAACACGTAGGGCGTACGAGGCATGAGTCCTCCAGGTAGACGGTCATGTACGTAAACGAAGCGCGCTATCGATGCCGTGCGGATGGGGAGGGTCGTACCCTGCAAGCCGGCACATGTGCCGCCGGGGACGATTGCTTGTGAAACCCGGCCTATGGCATGTAATTTCGATAAACAGAGCGAGTCTTTCAATGCAGGCTGATTTCCGCGCTCCAAGGAGGCACCGTGACGGACCAGACATCCCCGACTCCGCAGCCCTCCGAGCCGACACCCCCCTCAATGGGGCAGGCCACGTCGACGGGCCTCGACCCACAGCTAGCCGGACTGTTGTGCTACATACTGGGGCTTGTTACCGGAGTGATCTTCTTTCTGATCGAGAAAACGAACTCGGTAGTGCGATTCCACGCTGCCCAGTCGATCGTCGTGAGCCTGGCGATGTTCGCGCTGGCGATCGGGCTCGGTATCCTCAACGTGATCCTCGGTGCCATCTCCTGGACCCTGGGGAGCCTCTTCAGTCTGTTGATGATGTTGGTCTGGTTGGCGGCCTTCATTCTATGGATTGTCTTGATGATCAAGGGCTACTCGGGCGAGAAGTGGAAGCTGCCGGTCCTTGGGGACTGGGCTGAACGTTTGGCGGGTAGCGGCTGATCTGATCCCCGCCGAACTGATCATCCGCAAGCGCAATGGCGGCTCACTCGCCCCTAGCGAGTGGGCCGCCTTTTTTTCCGCGTACGCGCGCGGAGAAGTCGCCGAGTACCAGGTCGCGGCGCTGCTCATGGCGATCTATTTCCAGGGGCTCTCGGAGGACGAGACCCGGGCGCTGACCGAGGTGATGATCGATTCCGGTGAGCGCTGGAGTTGGGACCCGGGCTCGCCGGTCGGTGACAAGCACTCGACGGGGGGCGTGGGGGACAAGGTCTCGCTCGTACTGGCGCCGCTGGCCGCAGCGTGCGGCGTGCGCGTCCCGATGGTCTCGGGGCGCGGGCTGGGCCACACCGCCGGCACGCTCGACAAGATGGAGTCGATCCCCAACTACCGCACCGCCCTGAATAAGCACGACTTTGATCGGCTGCTGCGCGAGGTCGGATACGGTATGGGTGGCCAGACCGGGTCGTTCGCACCACTCGACCGGGAGCTCTACGCTCTCCGCGACGTGACTGGCACGATCGAGTCCGTGCCGCTGATCACGGCCAGCATCATGTCCAAGAAGATCGCCGAGGGCCCGGACGGCCTGGTCCTCGACGTCAAGTGGGGTAACGGCGCGTTTATGCACACGCGCGAAGAAGCCGAGCACCTGGCTCGGAACATGATCGGGACCGGGCGTGCGTTTGGCGTCAAGACGGAGGCCGTGCTGACCGATATGGAGTCCCCGCTGGGCCGCACCGTGGGCCACGCGCTCGAGCTACGCGAAGCGATCGCCATGCTGCGCGGTGAGACAACCGAAGAGAGGTTCTCGGATGTCGTGGTGGCACTGACGGCGAGCTTGCTGGTGCTGACCGGTGTCGCCGGGGACGAATCCGCGGCCAGGCAACGGATCGCGGCCGCGCTCGATGGCGGTGACGCACTGGAGCGGTTCCGGGCCAACGTCGCGGCTCAGGAGGGCGACCCAAGGGTGGTCGACGATCCCAGTCTGCTGCCCGGAGCGGATCGCACACGCACGCTGCAAGCGCCGCGAACCGCCTACCTGCGAGAGTTACCGGCGCGGGCGGTCGGGTTGGCGCTGATCGAGCTCGGCGGCGGTCGCCGGACCAAAGGCGAAACGGTCGATCCGCGGGTGGGGTTCGAGTTTCCGCGATCGATCGGTGAGCAGGTCGAGCGCGGCGAGCCTTGGGCCATCATCCATGCGGCCAAGGAGTCGGACGCTGACGCTGCTCAAGCCACGCTCGAATCGATCGTGTATTGGTCCGATGCGCCGGTCAACGTGGCCCCGGTCGTGACCACTCGACTGACGGCCGACTAGAACAGGAAGTCTTCGTCGACCTGACGCTCGCCGTCTTCTGTAACCGGGGCTTCATCTTCCTCGACCTCGATCAGCTCGGGGTCGAAGCCTTCGTCCGGCGAGTGGCAGTAATGCTCGGGGACCGTCCCCGGCAGGAAGATCTCCTCGTAGGCTGGCATCCCACAGAAATCGGCCGCTCGCATGCCGGTCTCCAGTGTCACCCATTCGCGTTCCAGCCCGAGCGGCTTGGGAAACCCGACTTCCGGGATCTCCAGCCCTTCATGGGCGACTTTCATTACGCGGGTCCAGATCGGTGCCGCCAGCACGCCGCCGGTGCCGTTGTGGCGGATCGTCTGTTTGACGTCGAAGCCGACCCACGCGAGCCCGACGTACTCGGGCGTGAACCCGACGAACCATGCGTCGGTGAAGTCATTGGTCGTGCCCGTCTTCCCACCCGCCGGCCATTGGAAGCCGTGACCCCGGACTCCCCAGTTCCCGGTGCCCCGATCGACGACGTCGGTCAGGATCGAGGTGACGACGAACGTCTCCTGGGGCGTCAGAACGCGTGTCGTCGGCGACTCAAACGTGCGTACGACTGAGCCGTTGCGATCTTCGATGCGGGTGATCGAGATCGGCGCGATCCGCACACCACCGGTTGGGAAGATCGTGTACGCGCGGAGCACCTCGAGCGGGATCAGCTCGGCCGCGCCGAGGGCCAGCGACGGGTAGGGGGGCAGGGGAGTGCTGATTCCGGCATCGCGTGCGTAGTCGATGACCGCCTGTGCGCCGACGTCGAGCAGCAATCGGATCGTCGGTACGTTGATCGAGCTGGTGAGCGCTCGACGCAGCGTGACGGGTCCACGGAACCGTCCATCGAAGTTGCCCGGTGTCCAAGTCTCCCCGTCCCCAGTCTCCATCGAGAGCGTATCGTCATCGACCACATAACTGGCCGGATACCCGTTGCGGATAGCGGCGGTGTAGACGAACGGCTTGAAAACCGATCCCGGTTGCCGCTGGGCCTGGGTAATCCGGTTGAATTTTGATTCCTCGAACGAGCGCCCGCCGACCATCGCCACGATGCCGCCGGTATCGAGGTCCATGGCGACGAACGCGCCCTGCAGATAGGGCGTCGCTGTTTGCAGCGTATCGTTTACGGTCGTCAGTGCGACTGCGTCTTCGTCAGCCGCCAGCTCAGCCGCGTGCTCGGTCCGCCAGTCATCGCGCCGCACCTTCGACCGGTCGAGCGATTGCTCGATGTTGACCATCTGGGCCTCGACCGCCGCCTCGGCCTCGGCCTGCAGCCGGCTGTCGAGCGTCGTGTACACGCGGTAGCCACCGCTCCACACCTCGTCACTGCCCAGCATCTCTTCGAGTTGGCGACGAACGTGCTCGGCGAAATACGACCGCGGGCCGGCTCTCGGGCGTCGCGGGGCCAGCTCGATCGGTTGCTGCTTGGCCGCTTGAGCGGCGTCTCGATCGACCGCGTCGACAGCGACCAGGTTGTTGAGCACGATCGAGCGCCGCGCTTGAGCGGCATCCATGCTGACGCGCGGACTCTGCCGCGACGGGGCTTGGACGATTCCCGCCAAAAGCGCCGCTTCGGGCAAAGTCAGCTGGGTCGCCGGCTTGTTGAAGTACAGTTGCGCCGCCGACTCGATGCCGTAGGCACCGCTCCCGAAGTACACCTGGTTGATGTACATCTCCAAGATTCGCTTCTTGGTGTAGCGGTGCTCGATCTCTTGCGCCAGGATCATCTCTTTGAACTTGCGCACGAACCGCTTCTCGGGTGTGAGAAACAAGTTGCGCGATAGCTGCATGGTAATCGTCGACGCGCCCTGACCGGTCGGCTGCCCGGTGATCACGTTGTTCCACGCAGCGCTCAAGACGCGCCGCGGGTTGATCCCGTCGTGCTTGTAGAAGGCTCGATCCTCGGTCGCCAGGATAGCCTGGATGAAGTGCTGTGGAACGCGCTCCAGCGGGATGACTTCGCGGCGCTCGCTGGCGAACTCGGCGATCACTTCACCGTCTCGCGAGTACACCTTGGTGATCAAGCTGGGTTGCCAGTTCTCGAGACGCGCGATCGACGGCAGGTTTTCCCGCACGCGTTGGTAGACGCCGAGGAAGGCGCCGATCCCGAGACAGGCGAAGAGGAGCACCACCAGCGTGATGACGTTGGCGCTGCGCGACAAACGACCGAGTTGAACTCGAGGCGTCATTTCGAGGCGCTAATTTAGCGCAACGTTTGGTTTTGGGCGGGCGTTGACCCGAGGTGGAGTCGGCGTGCTAGACCGCTAGTGCCGCAACCCGACGATCGTCCATTCCCGCAGTCCCTGATTCCACGACAACCACACCGTCGCCGGGCGTGATGCCCACCCGCCTAGCGGGTCGCGGCTCCACACTTCGAGAACGCCGAGATCGTCCTCGGGCCGGCCACGGCGCTCAACGTCACCGCTTGGTACCGGGATCGTGATCCGGCGCCGGGTCACGGTACCCTCGGCCTCGAGGTCGGGATCGGGCGCGTCCCAGTCGAATTCCCAGCGGTACTCGCCGGTGCCACCAAAGGTGTCGATCCAGTTGTCGTCGAACGTCAGGACCCCGTCCTCGATCGCCACGTTCTCGATCGGCGACACCTGGGCGAACCAGTAGCGTCCAGTGGCGTCCCGCCGCTGGCGCAGCGCATCGAGCAACGCCCGGGCGTCAGCCGGATCGGAGTACTCGGCCGCGTCGACCGCTCCCGCGAGCTGCTGATCGGTAAACGACATCACGATCTTGGCGCCCCAGTAAGCGTCGGCTGGTGTGGCTTTGTTGAACGCGGGGTTGGCCAGATTCGGTCGCCAATCACCCGGGTTGTAATTGTCGAGCGAGTAGTACCCCAACGCCGGTGGTGTCTCCGGTGTCGGGATCTTCTGCCACTTCGCCCGATACGCGCCGAACGACGTCAGTCGCCGACCCATCATGTTCAGATCGAACAGGTTCTCGACGCCGTCGCGTGGGATGTGTCGATCGGCAGCCGCCGACCCGAGCGTCGAACCGAAGTCGATCAGGTAGTGCTTGACGTAACCGATGCGGGGTCCACTCGCAGGTTGGTTCGCCGCGCGAACGAACATGTCGAGCGAGTTCCCGCCCTTTACGTCGGTGTGGTTGAGCCAGGCGGCGATCGAGTAGAGACCGCGAAGCTCGCGGCGATGCTCGTGGGGGATGACGTCGTTGGGGTCGTCGAAGCGAACGCCCGAATAGCTGAACGGCCCGATCGGGATTCCGTCCAGGAAACGGCTCGCCAGAGCGCGAATCGTCCCGTCTGAACGCCGCGGGTAGCGGGCCAGGACTTGCTCCAGAAAGAGCGCCTTGGTCAACCGCCGGTCGCCTTCACCGGTCACCGAGTAAACGACCGGGCGGGCCAAGTCGTCGACGAGGACCATCTCGAGATCGTCGTCCAGCTCGAGATTGTCGGGGTCGAGCAAGTAGACGTAGTTCTCGGGCGTGTTGTAGCCGGCCGCCCACACGAGGTTGGTCGCCACGACCTCGGCAGCGCTCGCCAGCTCCGCCATATCGGGCGGGTCGAACTTGATGATCCACCGCACGCCGTCTGCATCTTTAGCGTTGAAGCCCGGGGTCACGCCTTCGGCTTTGATCGACGTCACCGTCAACGGGCTGGCCGGGCCTTCGAGCCGCCGGGGGCCGCGCCGGACAGCGTCCGGTGCCAGCGGTGATACGCTGTTGCGGTGCGTAAACCACGTCGAGTTGACGACGCCGTCCGACGGGTCCGCGTTCCATGCTTCGCCGTCGCCCGACCCGCCACCGCCGAAGAAGCTGCTGATCGCTACTTCGTAGAAGAGCGGGAGTACCTGCTCCTCGGGTTGGACGATCGCCAGCGTATCCGCCATCGGTCGCAGGTCGTTGTACTGCCAAGGTTGCACGCCCGGGCCGCCCCCACAGGCTACGGTCAACGCCGGGGCGATCAAAAACAGGGTCGTTTTGGACATCGTTTTCGCGCGCATTAGAACACGTCCGATACTGTGAAGTTTAGGCTGATCCCCTCGCCGCCCCTGGCGAGCCCCATGCCAAACAGGTGCCCCATGGGCCCGTAACCGCGGAACTCGATGCCGTATGAATACTCGTCGGTGAAATCGACGTCGCCGATATCGTCGCCGACGCCGCCGACGTCGTAAAAGAGCTGGGTCTCGATCGCCGCCGCCCTCGCGTGCGGGTCGTCGGTGCGGCCACGCCATAACGCGAAGCGATACGCGACCGTTCCCCACCCAGCGGCGCGATCGCGAAAACGGCGCGAGGGAAAGCCGCGCAGCGTGGTGCTGCCCCCGAGCGACGGTAGATGCGAGAATAGAATCTCGTCCTCGCTGCCGTCGGGATCGGCCTCTTCGACACCAGCCATGAACGACAGGTTATGAAACTCGCTTCCGAGATGGACCGAGGCTGAGCCGCCGAACGTCGTCCACTCGAGCGGGATGTCGTTCTGTGTGCTGTACATTTCCCACCAACCCTTGATGATCGCGCCCAGGGTTGGACGTCCTCCCGGGTTTCGCGTCAGATCGATGACGACGGTGGCGTTGGGGACGACGTACTCCTGGCGACTGGCGTCCAACCCCGGAGCCTCGTCGGGATCGAACCGCTCCTCGACCCTCGGGTCGGAGCCCGCGCTTCGCCCGTCGTGGATATCCGACTCCTCGTACCGAACTCCGGCGTGGCCCGAGATCCGGTGGTGTCGAGGGACGCTGACTTTCGCCTCCACGCCGTACCGCTCCCAGCCGTACGTCGATCGATCGTCTTCGTCACTGTCGGAGCCCAACCCCCAGAACTGCTCCCGCGTCTGGTCGTCGTAGTAGCCGATCAGCGTGACCGCGGGTTGGCTGACGGGGTTATTCCACCCGAAATAACCGGTGTACCGTTGATAGACAGCCGTTGAGATGCTGCTCGTAATCCCAAACTGGGGCCCGGTAGTCCGAAGGCGATCGTTGTGGACGTTGAGGCCGACCGAGAGCCCCGGTTTCCCACCGTAGAACGCGGTCGGCTCCCAGTGGCGTGGGAAACATGCCGCGAACCCGGCGCCTCCAAGCCCGGCCGCCAGATTGCCGCAATTGTCGTCGACGTACTTCCCGGCGGCGTACAGCAAGCCGCCTTTTTTCTTGCGCTCGGCTTGAAAGCCGTCCGGTGGCTGCGGGCGCTGTGGATCGTCGTCGGGAAGAACACCGGCTGGCCGCTGCTCCTGCGCTGCGACAGGCGCGACGCCGATGCTTGTGACTGCGATGATCGTGAGAATCGTGGCGAGCTTCTTCAATTGGCCCCCCCGCCGAAGATGAGCGAACCCTGGATCGCGCTATCCTAATCCGTTTCGTACGCCCTGTCTAGTACGCGGCCAGGGGGCCGCTTTCCCAGCCTGGACGCGGTCGATACCTTGGTGTCGTGGCCGCGCAAACATTCCCCCCGGTCGACGAGCAGCTGGCGAAGATCCGCCGTGACGCCGACGAGATCCTGCCCGAAGACGAGCTGGTGGCAAAGCTCGAGCGTTCGCTCGAGTCGGGCCGACCGCTGATCGTCAAGTGTGGCTACGATCCGACCCGCCCTGACCTACACCTCGGCCACACGCCGACGCTGCGCAAGCTGCGCGATTTTCAGGAGCTGGGGCATGACGTCACGTTCCTGATCGGTAGCTTCACCGCGCTCATCGGGGACCCGTCGGGCCGGTCGGCTACCCGGCCACCGTTGTCACGCGAAGAAGTCGACGCCAACGCCGAAACGTTCCGCGATCAGGTGTTTCGTGTGCTCGACCCGGATCTGACGACGATCCGCTACAACTCGGAGTGGCTGGACGAGTTCAAGTTTGAGGACGTGCTCAAGCTGGCTGCCAAGTACACCGTGGCGCGGATGCTCGAGCGCGATGATTTCCGTAAGCGGTTCACCGCCGAAACGCCGATCTCGATCCACGAGTTTCTGTACCCGTTGGCCCAGGGGTACGACTCGGTGGCGCTCGAGGCAGACGTCGAGCTGGGCGGTACGGATCAGAAGTTCAATCTGCTGGTGGCGCGCGACATTCAGCGCGAGTTCGGCGTCGAACCGCAGGTCATTCTGACGCTGCCGATGCTCGAGGGGACCGACGGTGTGCAGAAGATGTCGAAGTCGCTCGACAACTACATCGGTCTGACCGAGCCGCCGGAAGAAGTGTACGGCAAAACGATGTCGATCCCCGACGAGCTGATCGTGAAGTACTTCCGCTACGGGTTGGGTGCGTCGCCGGATGATGTCGCCGCGGTCCAAAAGCAGCTCGCTGCTGGCGCTAACCCCCGCGATCTCAAACGGGAGTTGGCGCGATCGATCGTTGCTACGTACCACGACGCCGAGGCCGCGGAAGCGGCTGAGGCGCACTTCGACAAGCTGTTCGTGCACCGCGAAACCCCCGACGAAGTGCCCGAGATCACGATCCAGTTGACCGAAGAAGACGCACCGATCGCTTGGTTGCTCAAGGCCGCGGGGTTGGTGAGCTCGACCACCGAGGGGCAACGGCTCGTCGTCCAGGGTGGGGTGTCGATCGATGACGAGCGAGTCGAAGACCCGGCTCACCGGCTGGCGGCGGGATCGACCGTGTTCGTCAAAGTCGGAAAACGGCGCTTCGCCCGTCTCGTGCTCGAGCGGTAGCGTGGGCTCCACAACGTACGATCGTCTCCGCGATCTCGAGCTGGAGATCGACGGTTACGAGATCGAGCGGCGCGAGCTCGAAGTCTCGAGCGGCTTCGAGCGGATCACGCACACCGTGTGCCTCGAAGGTGTCGGCGAGCGCGGCCAGGGCGAAGACATCACGTACGAGGCCCAAGATCAGGAGACGATGCCGACCGATCTCCAGCTCGCCGGGCGTTGGACGGTTGACAGCTTCTCGCGGCACATGGACGAACACGTCTTATTCCCGACCGCACCCGTTCAGCACGGATCGCACGACTACCGTCGCTGGGCGTTCGAAAGCGCAGCGCTCGACCTCGCGCTGCGCCAATCGGGGACCAACCTCGGCGCGACATTGGGTCGCGAATACAAACCGGTGCGGTTCGTCGTCTCGACGCGGCTCGACATCGAGTCGTGGCTGAAGGTTTGCCCCGAGCTCGAGTTCAAGCTCGATCCGAGCTCGGACTGGGACGATGAGCAGATGGCGTCGGTGGCGGCCACCGATCGCGTGCGCACACTCGATTTCAAGGCTTACTACAAAGGCACCGTCGTCGACACCGAACCCGACCCGGTCCTTTACCGTCGGGTGGCCGAGACATTCCCCGATGCGATTCTGGAGGACGTCGCCTGCACCGACGAGACGATCGCCGCGTTGCGTGGCTTCGAGGACCGGCTCTCGTGGGATGCGCCGATCCACTCGCTGGCGGACATCGATGGGCTTGGGCTCGAACCCCGGTACATCAACATCAAGCCGTCGCGGTTCGGCTCGGTCGAGGGGCTCTTCGAAACGATCGACGCATGCCTCGAGCGAGGCATCGCGATGTATGGCGGCGGCCAGTTCGAGCTCGGCCCAGGCCGCCTCCAGATCCAGGCGCTGGCGAGCCTCTTCTACCACGATGCGCCGAACGACGTCGCACCGGGCGAATACAACGCCCCCGACCCCCAGCCAGACCTCCCGCGCAGCCCTCTGGCGCCACCGAAAGCCCCGCTGGGACTCGGTTTCTGAGACCCCTCGACTTGACGTTCCCCACGGGGAACCGTATGTTCATGATCCCTTCGAAACGGGACTCTGCTCTCTGAAAACCGAATCGTGCTTAGCCTGGACAGCCTGAATGGGCCCCGCCGTGCGCACTGCTTCGCGCGGCATCGGGGGTTTCAAAGCAGGTTTAGTACTGACGATTCTTGTCAGGACAATCGAATTCTCTACTACGGAGAGTTTGATCCTGGCTCAGGACGAACGTTGGCGGCGTGCCTTACACATGCAAGTCGCACGGGAACGGGAAGCTCTCTTTGATCCCAGCTTGCTGGGAACTTCGAAAGCGACCCTAGTAAAGTGGCGAACGGGAGCGTAACACGTGAGGAACCTGCCCTCGAGTGGGGAATAACCTCGAGAAATCGTGGCTAATTCCGCATGACGCAACCATCCCACATGGGACAGTTGTTAAAGGTGGCCTCTGCTTGCAAGCCATCGCTTGGGGAGGGTCTCGCGGCCTATCAGCTTGTTGGTGAGGTAATGGCTCACCAAGGCTACGACGGGTAGCCGGCCTGAGAGGGTGCTCGGCCTCATTGGGACTGAGACACGGCCCAGACTCCTACGGGAGGCAGCAGTGAGGAATCTTGCGCAATGGGCGAAAGCCTGACGCAGCGACGCCGCGTGAGGGATGAAGGCCTTCGGGTTGTAAACCTCTGTCAGGAGGGAAGAAACCGGTGACAGCTAATAGCGGTCACCGCTGACGGTACCTCCAGAGGAAGCACCGGCTAACTCCGTGCCAGCAGCCGCGGTAAGACGGAGGGTGCAAACGTTGTCCGGAATTACTGGGCGTAAAGGGCGCGTAGGCGGACTTGTAAGTCAGGAGTGAAAACTCGGGGCTCAACCCTGAGCCTGCTTCTGAAACTGCAAGTCTTGAGGACCGGAGAGGAAAGTGGAATTCCTAGTGTAGCGGTGGAATGCGTAGATATTAGGAAGAACACCAGTGGCGAAGGCGGCTTTCTGGACGGTACCTGACGCTGAGGCGCGAAAGCTAGGGGAGCAAACAGGATTAGATACCCTGGTAGTCCTAGCTGTAAACGATGAGTGCTAGGTGGTGGTAGTTTCAACGCTTTCACTGCCGAAGCTAACGCATTAAGCACTCCGCCTGGGGAGTACGACCGCAAGGTTGAAACTCAAAGGAATTGACGGGGGCCCGCACAAGCGGTGGAGCATGTGGTTTAATTCGAAGCAACGCGAAGAACCTTACCTGGGCTTGACATGCAGGTGACAGCCGTGGAAACACGGTCTCCCTTCGGGGCGCCTGCACAGATGCTGCATGGCTGTCGTCAGCTCGTGTCGTGAGATGTTGGGTTAAGTCCCGCAACGAGCGCAACCCCTGTCTGCTGTTGCCAGCGGGTAATGCCGGGGACTCTGCAGAGACTGCCGGTGACAAACCGGAGGAAGGTGGGGATGACGTCAAGTCATCATGGCTCTTACGTCCAGGGCTACACACGTGCTACAATGGCCAGTACAATGCGCTGCGAACCCGCGAGGGGGAGCGAATCGCAAAAAGCTGGTCTAAGTTCGGATTGCAGTCTGCAACTCGACTGCATGAAGTCGGAATCGCTAGTAATCGCGGATCAGCAACGCCGCGGTGAATACGTTCCCGGGCCTTGTACACACCGCCCGTCACGCCATGGAAGCTGGGAGTGCCCGAAGTCCGTGATCCAACCCCTCGGGGAGGAAGCGGCCGAAGGTAAGCTTGGTGACTAGGGCGAAGTCGTAACAAGGTAGCCGTAGGGGAACCTGCGGCTGGATCACCTCCTTTCTAGGGAGTGCCGACGAAAACGATAGGTATGGTCCTTCGGGACCCGCTGCCGATCGCGTCGCACCTAGAGTTGACCATTCGGCGTTCAGGCGGCACGATTCGGTTTTAAGAGAGCCCTCCGGGAGATCACGGAGGCGTTCCAAAGTGAGAGGGTTCGAGCCCCCGGTCGCGATTGCGGCCGGGGGTTTTCGATTCTGGTCAGGCTGGTGAGTGGGTGGTCGGCTTGAAGCTCTCGGGGTCGTACCCTTGCTCGCGCAGGATGCTCTCGATCTGCTCTCGGTCGTCCTCATCTAGGCTCGGCTCTCGGCTCAGGATCCAGCCGTACTTTCTGTCCGGTGTTCCAATCACCGCCCAGCGATACTCGCTGTCGAGACCCAGGATCCAGTAGTCACCCCAGACCGGTCGGAAGAAGAGCAGCTTGAAAAAGCTCACTTCTAATTGGCTGTTGGAAGATCCCTTTACGATGCGCGCCAACCCCTTGGCCCTTTTCCGCTTTCCGTTCTCCCGGTAACACGCGTTGATAACTTCGATTTTACCGTCGTCGCGAAGCGCGTAACGCGCAGTGGTATCGCGCACACAATCGCGCTGGAACCGGTTCGGGACGTGCGCGATCTCGTACCACAACCCGGCGTAGCGCTCCAAATCGACACCGGCTACGGATCGGACTTGCGGTTCATTCGTCTGAGCCCACGAGCTCGCTGTGAACAGGAGCGTCAACGCGATTGAGAGACAGAGCCTCCTCACGGCTCGGGCCATATAGCTAGAGTGGGGAACTTCCCCGCGGGTTGTTCTCTTCCGTCGGATTGGGATCCGGTAAACCGCGTCACCAGCTGGCGCTGACGGTGCTCGAAGATCCGTTTGAGGTCCGGCAGCACGAGCCGGCGAGCGACCAGCTCGCCCCCGGGGACCGAGAACTCGACCCTGTCGATACAAGACGTGCCACCCTCCACCTCTTCGAACAGGTGGGTGTGGACCCAACGATGGTAGGGACCGGTGAGCTGCTCGTCGACGAACGACTTGGGCGGATCCCAGACGGTGATCTCGCTCACCCAGCGCACCGGCACCCGGTGCACCCGGAGTTGGTACTCGATCGTCGATCCAGCATCGATCGCCTTAAGGTCGGTCTTAATCGAGAAGTCGAGCCACGGCGGGGTCAAGAGCTGGAGGTTCGAGGGGTCGCCAAAGAACTCGAATACTTCGTCGCGCGGGGCTGGAAGCCAAACCTCCGCCTCGAGACGGTATCCCGCGCCGGGGATTAGCGGCCTCATGCGTTCGTGTATGGCGGCGTCGAGTCGATACATCGTGAAGTCGGCATGGGCGGAGCGCCTCCGAGCCCGGCACCCCGCCCTTTCCGGCCGGGGGGTCGCTACTCGGCCGGTGCCGGTGGAAGTAGCACAGTGTCGATGACGTGGATCACGCCGTTGCTGGCTCCGATGTCGATCTGCAACACGGTCGCGTCGTTGACCGAAACGACGCCGTCGTTGACGGCGATCGTGACGTCATCGCCCTGCACGGTGGTCGCGGCGTTCAACTGGACGACCTGCGCGGCCCGCACCTCGCCCGCGACGACGTGATACGTGAGAATCGCCTGCAGCTGTGCCAGGTTCTCAGGCTGAAGCAGCGTTTCTACCGTGCCCGCGGGCAGCTTCGCGAACGCCGCATCCGTTGGCGCGAAAACCGTAAACGGACCCGCGCCACTTAGCGTCTCGACCAACCCGGCAGCCGTAACCGCGGCGACGAGAGTCTCGAAGTCACCGGCCCCGGCCGCGACCTCGACGATGTTGGGTTGCGGGTCCAGGCCGACGGGACCGTCATCGTCATCGTCGCAAGCGACGACGCTGGTGGCGATGATCGCCATCGCAAGCGCTGTGGTAATGATTCGTGGTGCACGCATCGTTCTTACTCCTTCGTTTACGTGTTCTTTTATCGAGAAAGTGCGGGCTGGACGTTCCAGCGCCGTTGGATCGCAGGCAGGGTGGCGGCTTGGTAAATCGCGGCCAGCCCGACCAGTGAGTAGATGGCGCGGCTCGCACCGCTCGCGGGCCCAAAGAGCGCCGCCACAAGGTCAAACCCGAAGAGGCCCACCAGGCCCCAGTTGAGGCCGCCGATTACCAGCAGGATCGCAGCGGCGATATCCATTGTTTTCATTTGAAACCCCCGTCGTTTGATCAATCTGTAGGGAATTGTTCAACTGTTGTCGAACGAATGCTACCATGTAGGCGGGGCGTTGTCAAGGTTTGTATAAGAAATTTCTTGACAAGGTTTGTACAGTTAGCTAAGCTGTTGTCATGGTTGAGGACGCGGATAACGCGAAAAAGCGTCACCCCATCCGGGTGGCCGCTGGCCGGTCCGGCTTGACGCCCGGTCTCCTGCGCGTGTGGGAGTCTCGCTACGGGGCGGTCGCTCCGGGGCGGTCCGAGAAGGGTCAACGCCGCTACTCGGACGATGACATCGAGCAACTGAGGCTACTTCAGCAGGCTGTCCAAGGCGGCCGGCGAATCGGCGACGTGGCCTCGCTCGAGCGCGCAGAGCTCGAGGCGATCGTGGAGGAGGATCGGCGCGAGACCACGCGCAGGTTTGGCGGCGACCTCGGAGTAGTCGAAGGGTCCGCCGGGATTCTCAGCGCGTGCCTGGACGCGGTAGAGCGGTCTGATGTCGATCAGCTGCGGCACTCACTCGACCGCGCATTGCTGGGGCTCAGCGCGATCGAGGCGGTGCAAGAAGTCGTCAGCCCCTTGATGCGACGACTGGGCGAAATGTGGGCCCAGGGTCAGGTCGACCCAGCCCACGAGCATCTAGCAACGGTGATCGTGCGGCAGGTCTTGGTCGACGCGGCGCTGAGCATCGGGCCCTCGAACGGCAATCAGCGAATCGTGATCGCGACGCCGACTGGCCAGATGCACGAGATCGGGGCGCTCGAGGCGGCCCTGTGCGCCGCGGGCGAGGGGTGGAGCGTCACGTATCTGGGCGCCGATCTACCCGCCGCGTCGATCGCGCGCGCCGCCCGTGATCGAGGCGCAAGGATGGTCGCGCTCAGCGTCGTACACCCGGACGATGATCCTGAGTTGGTGCCGCAGATCGAGGAACTATCGCGGGCTCTCGACGAGAATGTCGTCCTGGCGGTGGGCGGAGACGCGGCCACCAAACACGCGGATCGGTTTCGCAGCGTTGGGGCGATCGTCATGAACGACTTCGCCGATCTGCGCGACGCGCTGCACGAAGCCAACGGTAGACGGTGACGAGGAGTTCGCTTTAGGTTCGCCCGGACGTCGATTGGTGGTACACAAGCGTCCGGAGGAACCTCGTGCGAGCCTCACGCAACACCTCGATCTTTGTTGTTCTCATCGCGATCGTACTGAGTAGCCCCTCTCTGTTGACAGCCCAGACCCGCGAGGCCGGCCCGTGGTGGCCGCACCCCGTCTGGGGGGCCGATGACCAGGCTGGCGCGTCCAACTGGATCACGCCGCAGAAGGTCCTGGCCGCCATGGAACTCGTCTCCACGGGTGTCGTTCACGACCTAGGCCAACCCTACGAGCAGGGCATGCCGCTGTTTGGTCAGCGGACCTACGCGCTCCACATCCCCGGTTCGCCTACCTACGAGCCGTTTGGCGAGAACAAGCTCGTCGGTCACGACGAGTTTATTTGCGGCGAGCTGGGCCAGGTGGGCACCCAGTTCGACGGGCTCGGTCACATCGGCACTCGGCTCGAGATGGCGGACGGGACCGTCAAGGACGTCTACTACAACGGCATCCCGCTGGAGGAGATGCGCGGAGCTTACGGTCTGCAGAAGCTTGGGATCGAGCACATCAAGCCGATCATCACGCGTGGCATCCTGATCGACATCGCGGGCTACAAGAGCGTCGAGGTTTTGGAACCAGGCTATGAGGTTACAGTGGAGGACGTCCGCGGTGCTCTCGCTCGACAGGGGATCGACGAGGCGAGCATCGCGGCTGGCGACGCGATATTCTTTCGGTACGGGTGGTCCACGCACTGGGACGACCCGGAGCAGTACAACGGAGCGGTCCCCGGCATCGGTCTGGCGGTCGCGGCTTGGCTGATCGACAAGCAGGTATCGATGATCGGCTCCGATACGTACACCAGCGAGGTCGTGCCAAACCCCGACCCCGACCTCGCTTTCCCCGTGCACCAGGAGCTCGTCACCAAGAACGGGATCTTCAATCTGGAGAACCTGAGCTTTGATACTCTCGTGCCAGGCTCCGATTACGAGTTTTTGTTCGTATTCGCCCCCATTCCCTTTGTGGGCGGGACCGGCTCTCCGGGCCGGCCGATCGCCATTCTGTGAGGTGCCATGATCGCTGACCGTTCGCGCCGTTTCGCGGAAAAGATTCTGGCCGAGGCCGACATCGTCATCAACGGAAGTCGTCCCTGGGACATCCAGGTCCGCGACGAGGCGCTCTACCAAAGAGTTCTTTTGCACGGCTCGTTGGGGTTGGGCGAGGCTTACATGGATGGGTGGTGGGACGTTAAGCAGCTGGATGAGTTTTTCACCCGCGTGTTGGCGGCCGAGATCGATCGTCGCGTGTCGAACAACGCGACCGATTTGCTGGCCGACGCCAAGGCGCGAGTCATGAACCTGCAGTCTCGCCGAAGGTCTCGAGACGTGGTCGAGGAGCATTACGACATCGGGAACGATCTCTACATGGCGTTCCTGGATCCTTATAACCAGTACACGTGCGGGTTTTTCGAAGAGGGTGACGACCTAAACGCGGCTCAAGAGCGAAAGCTCGACACGATCTGTCGTAAGCTGGCGTTGTCGCCGGACGATCGTGTGCTCGACATCGGCTGCGGGTGGGGTGGATTCGCGCGCTTTGCCGCCGAGCAGTATGGCTGTCACGTGACCGGGATCACGATCTCCGACGAACAGCTCGAGTACGCCCGCAGGTTCTGTCGCGACTTACCGGTCGATATCGTCAAGATCGATTACCGCGACCTCGAGGGAACCTTCGACAAGGTGCTCGTGTGCGGGATGATCGAGCACGTTGGCTACAAGAACTACGAATCGTTGATGCGCGCCGTACGACGAGTGATGGCCGAGGACGGCCTGTTTCTGTTGCACACGATCGGCGCGAGTCGCTCGATGACCCGCGGCGAGCCGTGGCTCCAGAAGTACATCTTTCCGAACTATATGCTGCCGTCGATCGCTCAGCTCGGTGCGGCGATGGAAGGATCGTTCGTGATGGAGGATTGGCAGAACTATAGCGCGCACTACGACAAGACACTGTTAGCGTGGTGGGCGAACTTTGACCATCGGCGTGATGAGCACCTGGCGCGCTATGGGCGGCGCTTCTTCCGGATGTGGAAGTACTACCTGCTTTCGTCGGCGGGCACGTTCCGCTCACGGCGCAATCAGCTGTGGCAGATCGTCCTGTCCCCGCACGGTGTTGACGGCGGTTACTCGCCGCTCCGGGATTGGGTGCCGGCGGTGAGCGCTATGGCCGCGACGTGAGCCCGACCCAAGCGGTTCTCAGCGGCGGGATCGTCGTCCTGCTCTTGTTGGTCGCTCTGTGGGCGCTCCAGCTCAAGACCAAGGACGCTGGCGTCGCGGACGTAGGATGGGCCGCCGGTCTTGGGTTTCTGGCCATCTTCTACGCCGCGATGCTGGCCGACGGTTTGGGCGCTCGGCGCTGGCTCGTCGCCGCGGTCGTGGCGATCTGGTCGTTCCGCTTGACGCGCTACATCATCGTGGACCGCGTCCTGGCCCCCGAGGAGGACGGCCGGTACCAGGCGCTGCGCCAACGGTGGGGGTCGACCGTGCAACCCAAGCTGCTTGGTTTTTTCCTCGGTCAGGCGGCGCTGGCGATTCTTTTGTCGATCCATTTTCTGTTGGTCATGCTGCACCCGTCGACCGAGCTGCGCGTGTGGGACTGGCTGGGTGCGCTGGTCGGGCTCGGGGCGATCGGCGGCGAATCGCTCGCCGACCGACAGTTGGAGCGTTTCAAGGCTTCCCCCGACAGCCGGGGCAAGACGTGTCGCGAAGGGCTCTGGCGCTACTCGCGCCATCCCAACTACTTCTTCGAGTGGATCTACTGGTTGGCTTTCGCGATCGTGGCGGTTGAGGCGCCGTGGTGGTGGGCAACGCTGATCGCGCCCGCCGTCATGTACGTCTTCATCCGTTTCGTCACTGGGATTCCGCCGACCGAGCTACGAGCGATTAAGAGTCGCGGCGATGAGTACCGCGAGTACCAAAGAACCACGAACGCGTTCTTTCCGTGGTTTCCGCGCCATGGTTAGGGATAGCGATCGCCCTGACCAGCGCAATCCGATCCGTTAGATTTGCGCCCACATGCCATCTCTTGATGCCATCCTGCGGGCGAACCCCGACTACGTCGACTCGCTCTACCGACAGTTCCTGCAAGATCCCGAGTCGGTCGACCCCACGTGGGCGCTCTTTTTCGCCGGCTTTCAGTGGAAGGGCGACGGGGTAGGCGACGAGAACGGGGCTGACCGGGCCGTCACCGAGACCGGAAACGGCAGACCGGTCGAACTGACTTCGAGCGGCGCGATCCCCGAGGGCGTCGTCCCGACCGAAGCCGCCCACCTGCGTTGCTACGACCTGGTCCACACCTATCGCGAGTTCGGTCACTTGATCGCCGACCTCGATCCGCTGGGCCGCGGCGAGCGCGACCACCCGGTGCTGGCGCTGTCCGAGTTCGGATTCACCGAAGCGGATCTCGACCAGATCGTCGAGTGCTCGGCTTACAAGGGGATGCAGGAAGGGACGCTGGCCGAGTTTCTTGTAGCCCTCAAGGCGACATACTGCGGGACGATCGGCGTCGAGTACATGGACGTCGCTGACACTCATGAGCGCGAGTGGTTGCAGGCCCGGATGGAGCCCGATCGCAACGACCCCGGGCTGTCGACCGAGGAGAAGCGCGCCGTACTGCGTCAGCTACTGGCTGCCGACACGTTCGAGGAAACGCTTCAGCGGCGGTTCCCGGTCGCCAAGCGGTTCTCGCTCGAGGGCGGAACGACGCTCATCCCGTTATTGACGACGATCGTCGAACAAGCGTCGGCCTCGGGTGTCGACGAGCTGGTCATGGGGATGGCGCATCGCGGTCGGCTAAACGTGCTGGCACACGTTCTCGGCAAACCTTACGAGCACTTACTGGCCGAATTCGAGGACCGACCGATGCCCGCCGAGGCGCAGGGGTATGGCGACGTCAAGTATCACCTCGGCTACTCCAACGACTATCAGACGTCGAGCGGCCGCAACGTGCATCTGGGGCTGGCGTTCAACCCAAGCCACCTGGAGGCCGTCAACCCGGTCATCCAGGGTAACGTGCGCGCCAAGCAGCAGGTGTTCGACGACGCCGAGCGGCGGCGCGCGATCCCGGTGCTCATCCACGGTGACGCGGCGTTTGTCGCCCAGGGCGTGGTTGCCGAGACGCTGATGTTGAGTCGTCTCGATGCGTACCGGACCGGGGGCACGATTCACGTCATCATCAACAATCAAGTCGGGTTTACCACCGACCCCGACGAAGGACGCTCGACCCGCTACGCGTCGGACATAGCGAAAACGGTTCATGCGCCCGTCTTCCATGTCAACGGCGACGACCCAGAGGCGGTGGTCCACGCCGCACGGCTGGCGGTCGGGTACCGGCAGGAGTTCCAGCGTGACGTCGTTATCGACCTGGTCTGCTACCGTCGCTACGGCCACAACGAGCTCGATGACCCGACCTTTACCCAGCCGCTGATGTACGAGCTCGTCAAACCGCACCCCTCGAATTCGACGGTTTACGCCACTGAGCTGATCGGGAGCGGTGTCACCACTCAAGAAGAGGTGGACTCGATCCGATCCGAGCTGGTAGCCGAGCTGGACACGGCACACAGCGCAGCGCAGGAGCTCCCCGAACAGCCGCTCCACAAGCTGGCCGGTATCTGGAAGGGCCTGAGCATGAGCAGCGGGGACGCGAGCTCGGAAACGGTCGTCTCACGCGAGATGCTGGAGCGAATCGCCCGCGGCCTGACGACCGTTCCGGATGGATTCAACTGGCACCGCCGGCTCAAGAAGGTGATGCAAGCACGGGCCGGGATGGTGCTCGAGGATCGTGACATCGATTGGGGGTGCGGCGAGGCGCTGGCGATCGGTTCGCTGCTGCTCGAAGGGACCCCGGTTCGATTCTCGGGTCAGGACACCGGCCGCGGCACGTTCAGCCATCGGCATTCGATCTACATCGATCAGAAGAGCGGCGAGTCGTACGTCCCGCTCAACCATCTCGATCCGCAACAAAACCTGCTTCACATGATCAACAGTCCGCTGTCGGAGCTGGCCGCGCTCGGTTTCGAGTATGGCTATTCGGCCGCCGATCCGTGGACGCTGGTCGTGTGGGAGGCGCAGTTCGGCGATTTCGTCAACGGCGCGCAGGTCGTGATCGACCAGTTCCTCGCGAGCGGCGAGCATAAGTGGCGCCGCATGTCGGGTTTGGTGATGCTGCTGCCGCACGGCTACGAGGGCCAGGGCCCGGAGCACTCGAGCGCGCGGCTGGAGCGATTCCTCGAGCTATGCGCCGAAGACAACATCCAGGTTTGCAACCTGACCACGCCGGCGCAGCTCTTTCACGCGCTGCGGCGTCAGATTCGACGCGATTTCCGAAAGCCACTCATTATCATGAGCCCCAAGAGCCTGCTGCGACATAAGCGCGCCGTTTCCCGCATCAGCGACTTCACCGACCGGGGTTTTCAGGAGATCCTCGACGAGGTCGAGCTCGCTAACCCGGAAGCGGTCCGCCGGCTGCTTGTATGTTCGGGCAAGATTTACTACTCGTTGATCGAAGCGCGGCGCGCGAGACTGATCGAGGACACGGCGATCGTCCGGGTCGAGCAGTTGTACCCGTTCCCCAGTCGAGCATTGCGACACCTCGTGGCGAGCTACTCGAACGCGCAGCAAGTGATCTGGGTCCAGGAGGAACCGGAGAACATGGGCGCTTGGCGAAACATTCGGCACCGGTTGGAGGAGAACTTCCCGGCGAGCGTCAAGTTGTCGTACGCCGGCCGGCCCGAGGCCCCGTCTCCAGCGACGGGCATGCACACCGTTCACGAAAAGGAAGAGCAGACATTGATCGATCAGGCGCTGGGCGAGTAGAAGAAGGGAGCCGCGTGGATATTACGATCCCCCCACTCGCCGAGTCGATCACCGAGGGCGACATCGGCGCTTGGCTCGTGAAGAGCGGCGATCGGGTCGAAAGGGACCAGGCGGTGCTCGAGCTCGAGACCGACAAGGCGACAGTCGAGATCGCGGCCGAGGCGAGCGGCACGGTTGACATCCTGGTTGCGGCCGGCGAAACGGTGCAGGTCGGCGATGTGGTGGGACGGATCGCCGAGGCCGAAGGGGCGGTGGAAGCCGCGCCCGAACCGGTGAAGCCGCAGCCCGAGCCGGCCGAGCCACCCGCACCCGAGCCACCCGCACCCGAGCCACCACCCGCAGCTCCGGAACCCACGCCGCAGCCCAAACTCGTGTCGCAGCCGGCACCCGAGCCGCCGCCGGCCCCCAAACCGGCCCCGGTCGTCTCTCAACCCGATCTGCCCGGCACGCGACGCGAAAAGATGACCCGCCTCCGGCAGCGGATCGCCGAGCGGATGGTCGAGGCCCAGCGGACAGCCGCGATCCTGACCACGTTCAACGAGATCGACATGACCGGCGTGCTCGAGCTCAGGAAGGAGCACCAGGAAGACTTTGAAGCCCGGCACGGTGTCAAGCTCGGTTTCATGTCGCTCTTTGGTCGGGCCTCGATCCTGGCGCTGCGCGATTTCCCCGAGCTCAACGCGTACATCGAGGGCATCGAAGTCGTGTATCATGATTACGTCAACCTGGGGATCGCGGTCGGGACGCCGCGCGGGCTGGTCGTCCCGGTGCTGCGCAACGCCGATCGGATGTCGTTCGCCGAGATGGAGCTCGCGATCAAGGAGCTCGCTACCCGTGCCCGCGATGGCGATCTGTCGATCGAAGAGCTGCAGGGTGGTACGTTCACGATCTCGAACGGCGGGATCTACGGGTCGCTCATGTCGACACCGATCCTGAATCCGCCACAGAGCGGGATTCTCGGGATGCATAAGATCGAGCGACGCGCGATCGTCCTCGAAGACGGACCGATCGTCTCCCGACCGATGATGTACGTCGCGCTGTCGTACGACCACCGGATCGTTGACGGCGAGCAGGCGGTGACGTTCTTGGTCCGGATCAAGGAACGGCTCGAGGATCCGACCCGCTTGCTGCTCGATTCCTGATCATCGAATTCGAATGATTACTCTTCACCAAGATGAGGCAACTCATGTCAACAAACGGTAAGCGCTTCACGGTTTTCACTCTCGCCCTCGCGGTGGTTGGGTGCGGCGATCCCGGCGGGGGCCGGGTCGCCGAATCCGATGATGCACCGCCCGAGCCGGCTGCTGCCGCACCCGTAGTAACGGAGGTCGTTGCGATGTACGCACCTGAGCTGAATGTTGATCTTGAAGCCATGACAAAGACCGAATCCGGGCTTCACTACGCGGTGTTGGCAGAAGGAGAGGGCGAAGAAGCGGTTAACGGCAAAGACGTCGTCGTCCATTACACCGGTTGGCTGCCAAACGGCACGAAGTTCGATTCCAGCCGTGATCGCGGCGAGCCGTTCATGTTCCCGCTGGGCGCGGGCAGTGTCATCGCCGGTTGGGAAGAGGGCGTGGCTGGGATGAAGGTCGGCGATCAGCGCAAGCTCGTGATCCCACCGTCGCTGGGGTACGGCGCGGCTGGGGCTGGCGGCGTCATTCCACCCAACGCGACGCTGGTTTTCGACGTTGAGTTGTTAGAGGTACGGTAAAGTGAACAAAGAGACTTTGATCGACCATCTGAACGAAGATCTGGCGAATGAGCTTTCCGCCATCACTCAGTACATCACCTACGCGGCAAAGGCGACAGGGCCGTATCGACCGCAGCTCGCGGCCTTCTACCTGGCCGAAGTCACTGACGAGCAGGGCCATGCGCAATTTCTGGCAAACAAGATCGTAGCGCTGGGCGGGGAGCCGACGACGACGCCGGCACCAGTGCCGGGCGCGGGCACCAACCAAGAGATGCTGGAAGCGGTATTGGCTGCCGAGCGCGATGCGGTCAAGAACTATACCGCGCGCGCTACGGAAGCCGAGGAGTTCGGAGACAAGGGGCTCGCGGTACAGCTCGAGGACATGGTACGCGATGAGAGCGGTCACGCCGAGGAGACGGAGCGGATTCTGCGCGACTGGCCGTTATAACCCCGTTTAGCTCTGTGTTACTCGGCGATCCTTAGATCGAGCTCTTCACCACGATCTAGTTGATCGCGAACACGGTCGAAGACCTGCTGGTCTTTCGCCCGCTGTTCTTTGGAGCGGCGCTGAACGTTACGTACGGGCAAGCTCATCCGCGGATTGCCTTCGAGTCGCCCTCGGTTGCGATCGAGAAAGGCCCAGTAGAGTGAAGTGATCGGGCAGGTCGATTTCGGATCGAACCGGCAATCGTCGCAGAAGTCGCTCATCTTGCGGATGTAGTTCGCACCTGAGACGTACGGTTTGGTCGTGAACAGGTCGCCCAAAGCGAACGTGCCCATGCCGAGCACGTTTGGTTCCACCACCCAGTCGTAAGCGTCTGCAAAGGCGACCCAAAACCAGTCGGTCAGCTCGCGCGGTTTGACTCCCAGAAGCGTGCCCAAATTGGCCAACACCATGAGCCGGGGGGTGTGGTGGGTATAAGCATCCTCCCATACGTCGTGAACTACGCGATCGAGGCAAGTCATTCCCGATGGCTGGCCCCAAAACGCTTTTGGCAATGGCCAATCGGCGTCCAGTTCTGAGGGTGTGGCGCCGCCCATGCCGCTCGGTGGCTCTTTGGCGCGTGGCCATTCGTCGCCGGTCCAACGTGCCCATCCACCATCGCCGGGTCGCCTCTTTGCGGTAACCTTCACGTCCGGCACGTCGCGGAAACCGTCCGTTGCCACGTGTACGTGGCGCATGAACTCTCGCCAACCGACGATCTGGCGAATGAACCCCTCACGACTTTGGAGCGGCGCATTGAGCGCGGCTACCTCGTGCACAAGCTTGCCGGGCAACAACCGGTGCAGGTTCAGCAGCGGCGATACCCGAGTATGGAACAGGCTCTTCGATTCAACCGACATCGCGTCCTCGTATGGACCGAAATGCTCCATACAGTTCTCTATCGCCCAGCTCCACAGTCGCTTGGCGGCGTTCTCCGTCGCTGGCAGCGTGGACAAATCGACCTCTCCAGGGTGATGGCCGAAGCGAGCGTCGATCAGGTCGCCGACCTCACGGGTGATGTCGTCGGGCCTGAAGCGCGGGGGCTCGGGTGCCTCCGGCTCACCTGGCCAACGCTTCCGGTTGGCCGTGTCGAAGCTCCACTTCCCGCCGACCGGTTTGCCGTCGTCCATCAACATGCCGCTCTCTTTGCGCACCAGTCGATAGAATGCGTCCATGCGCCACGGCGGGCCCTTGCGAGTGCTGCGCTCAAACTGTTCACGGGTCGTGAGCCACCCGCCGTGAGGGACGATCTCGAGCAAGCCATCCTCGATTAGCGGCTCCAACTCGATGCGGAGTTCACGCTCCGCGGGCTCCATGACGCGTACTCGGCCGAGGTCGCCGGCCACTTCCTTGAGCGCCTCGCCGTGAGATTTGTCCGTAGTCAGATACTTAACCGCCACCCCACGCTCAGCCTGCTCGAGAGCGAAGTGCCGGAGATTCGATAGAACGAGTGCGAGTTTTTGCTGGTGGTAGGGGCGGCGCGCGGCTTTCGCTGCACTCTCTATCATGATCAAGCCGAGCGAATTAGCCGGTTCGTCAGCTAATGGACCGATCTCGTCGCTCAGCTGGTCGTACGCTACGAACACCCAGCGCCGATCGTCGAAAGCTGGGTTCGCGGCGTCGAGCCGCTCCAGAAAGGTCGTCACGCCAGCCAACCCAACGGAGAACCGGAGATCAGCAGTTTTCTAGTTTTTGAAGCGGTAGGTGATTCTGCCGCGGGTGAGATCGTACGGCGACAGCTCGACGGTCACGCGATCGCCGGTCAGGATCTTGATGTAATGTTTCCGCATCTTGCCCGAGATGTGGGCCAGGACCAGGTGGTCGTTGTCCAGCCGCACGCGAAACATCGTGCTCGGCAAGCACTCCTCGACCGTGCCCTGGACTTCGATTACGCCGGCTTTATCCGCCATGCCCCGTAATCTACTGACCGCAGCGAGCTTGCGCTAACGATCGCAGGCTAGAACTCGAACGTGACGGCGATCTGATACTGGATCAACTCGATCTCCGATCGCGCCAGCCGCCGATCGATGTTGAACTCTCCATCGTCGGTCACGAGCGAGCCTTCGCGCAGGTACTCGACCTCGTTTCCCCTGACGTATCGCGCACCCAGATCGATGTACGCCCGCACCGGATCGCGAGCGCCCTCGCTGAGCTGACCGCCGGAGAAGCCGGGACGGGGCTGGCCTTCGTAGACGCGGATCATGAGCCCGCCGCCGCCGCCCCAGATCCAGGTCCAATCGTTTTGATTGGTATCCGATAAGACTGTCACGTTGGTCAGCGGATCATCGATCGATGTTGTCGTAAAGAACCACCCGAACCCACCGCTCCCCTGGATGTACGGTTGAACGACGCCGGTCGGTGCCTTCAGTTGCAGAAGCCCCTGCAAGAAGAACGTCTGGTTGTCGGTCTCGACGTCGACGGTGATATCGGGTATTGTGCCCGACAACGCTGCCCGCCGATCGACGCTGCCGTATGTTTGCAGCGTTCCTGTCGCCCCGATCGCGAACGATCGGTTGGGCGTCAGCGCATACAGGTACGACCCGGTGAAGCCGAAACCGGTGTCGGTGTTGCGGTCGAATTCCCCGCGCGGGTCGGTGATCGACAATCCGATCGTCGCCTGATGCTGGGCGGTCACGACCGTTGGTACAGCGAGCATGATGGTCAATAAGACAAACAGTGTTTTCTTCATAATCCTCCTATTCGGGCGGCCGCCTTCTCATGATCGCAACCACTTCCTCGCCACCGAAAAGAGTCGATGCGACGGTGAGCCCGACGAACTCATAGCCGGCATCTCCCGCCCCTCGAAGCTCCTTTTGCATCGTCGACGTTTTCTTGGTGGCTAGGAGCTTGTATTCGTAAGTGTCGTTCAAGTTGGCCTCGCGGTCGCGTTCCAGGATGACGACGACCTCCTGATTGCCAAACGCGGTCTCAAACACAGTCTGGCCCCGGTATTCGAAGCCCGCGTTTCCCGCCGCCTGTAGCTCCTGTTGCATCGTCGACGTCTTATTCGTAGCCAGCAGCTTGTATTGGTATCTGCCCAGATCCTCGGCGTCCCGGAGCTTGCACATCACCGCGACTACCTCTGACCCCCCAAATGCGGTTTCGCCTCCCATGACGTCCTGAAGACGGTAACCAGCGTTGGCCGTCTGGTTCAGCTCCTGTTCCATGGTGGAAGTCTTTTTGGTTGCCAGGAGCCGAAAGTCGCGCGGGTCTGATTCTGCGTCCGCACAATCGTTTGAGAGGCCTGGCGAGTTGACCTCGCCGTCCTGACCGCGCACCGCTGTTGGGGAGATCAACATGGCAAGACCAACGAGCAATGCGACCGTGCGATTCGATGACATGCCTGATCTCTCCCTCCTGTAAGGCCTATCCGTATGCTACCTCGGCCTCTGGGTGGTACTCCTGTCGGGTGGGCGGGGTTCCGAAATCAACCATCGATTTCTTCGGTCTTGAGCATGATGAGGAGCATTTTGAACGCGGTTTCCGCGTGCACGGCGTGGGGAACGGCGGCCGGGAGTCGAAGCGCCTCTCCCTCGGTCGCCACGTGTGGCTGCTCCCCGATCGTGATTCGGGCAGCACCCTCGAGGATCTGGATCACCGCTTCGTGCGGAGTGCTGTGTTCGCTCAACCCCTCGCCGGCGTCAAACGCGAAGAGCGTCAACGAGCCCCCACGGTTCTTGATCAGGGTCTGGCTGACGACCGCTCCGGGCTGGACGGTGATCATCTCGGCGAGGCGTTTGGGCGTGTTCACAGGCGAGTCCTTCCGAAGAGGTTAATTTGTCACTCCGACGAGTACGAGCGGTTATGCCATACCCAGCATACAGAACAGGGAGGAAACGGTCACGATGAAGATCGTCATCTGCGGCGCCGGTGGGCGCGATTTTCACGTTTTCAACATGCTCTACCGGGATGATGCGGAGACCGATGTGGTTTGCTTTACCGCGGCGCAGATCCCGCACATCGACTCGCGAACATACGAGGTCGCGGGTCCGCGATATCCGGATGGGATTCCGATCCGGCCCGAAACGGAGCTGGAAGCGATCGTCGAGGAGAACAACGTCGACGAGGTCGTCTTTGCCTACAGCGACGTCCACGAGGACCATCTGCATGCGTTGCGGAAGCGAGTCGAGCCGCTTGGCGCGCGGTTCACGCCGTTTGACCCGGACCGGACGATGCTCGATCCGCCGCGACCGTGTGTGGCGATCTGTGCGGTGCGAACCGGTTGCGGCAAGAGCGGGGTGAGCCGCTATGTGGCGAGGGTCCTCCGTGAATGCGGACTGAGAGTCGCCGCGATCCGGCATCCGATGCCGTACGGTGCGCTGACCGAGGAACGCGCGGTCCAGCGTTTTGTCTCTGAGGCGGATCTCGTGGCCCAGGACTGCACGATCGAGGAGCGCGAGGAGTACGAGCCCCATCTCGACGTTGGCAACTTGGTCTACGCCGGCATCGACTTCGAACGGATCGCGGCGGCCGCCGCGGAAGAAGTGGATGTGTTGGTCTGGGATGGCGGCAACAACGATACGCCGTTCTACCGTCCGGACTTGTTGATTACGCTCGTCGATCCGTTGCGCCCTGGCGATGAGCTCACGTACTTCCCGGGTCGATGGAACCTGGAGCACGCCGATGTCGTTGTCATCGCGAAGAGCGAGATGGCGACCGAAAACGGGTTGGCAACCGTGAGGAGCAACATCGCCACGGTCAACCCGGGAGCGATCGTGGTCGACGGGGGCTCACCGGTTGATATCGGAGACGCGGACCTCGCTGGGAAACGGGTGCTAGTGGTCGAGGACGGGCCGACGGTAACCCACGGTGGTATGGGTTACGGCGCGGGCTTTATCGCCGCCACGCGAGCGGGCGCCGAGATCGTCGACGCACGACCGCACGCGGTCGGCGGGATCGCCAAGGCGTTCGAGAGCTACCCGCACCTGGAGAAGGTGCTTCCCGCGATCGGGTACGCGCCTCAAGACCTGGCCGACCTCGAAGAGAGCATCCGCCGCGCCGAGTGCGACGCCGTCATCATCGGCACGCCGAGCAACATCACGAAGTTGCTGACGATCGCCCAGCCGACCGTACGCGTGACGTATCGCTTCGAGGAGCGCGACGGCACTACGCTCGCCGACCGGGTGCGAGAAGCTTTCTGTTAGCGCGCGAGCGCGAGCTCGCGCTCGCGCAGATCGGAGTACGCTTGCGGCGGCGGCAAGTCGGGGTCAACAAAGTGAGACGCAAGCCGCGGCAGGTAACCCTCGAAGTTCGCAAACGAAAGCCCCAACTCTTTTTTGGCGCGTTCATTGTCGAGCACCGACATCCAAGGGTTCGAGTGTGGTGAGCAGCTGGGGAAGACTCCCGCATGTTGCAGCTCGGCGCGCGGGCGTCGGACGACCGCCGGGCGGACACCGACCATCTCACCGAGTGTTTCGAGAAAGACCTCCAGCGTCCACGCTTTGTCCTGCGCCAGGTTGTACGCCTCACCGTGACCCAACCCGTCTTCGACGATCTTGACGATCGCGGTCACGACGTCGCGCTGATCGATGTGCTTGAGTGGGGGGCCGGACTCCTCGGGGATGACGATCGGGCCGCCATCCAGGAGACGCAGCACGTACCCGTGGATCCGGCCGTAGTGGTCGCGCTCGCCGTGGATCATCGGCAACCGCAGCCGGGTCGACGGGAACCCCTGTGCTTCCCACGCCTCGGCCAGCAGGTCCTCGCAGCCCCGCTTGTCGACGCCGTACTGCCACTCGCGGGTCTCCCACTCGGAGCCCAGCCGCGGGAGAAGCGGGCCCTCATACTCGGCTTCTCGAGCGGGAGATGAACACCCCTCTCGGACGAGGTAGACTTGGCCTGTCGAGAAGTGAACGTAATGGCCGATCCGGGCATCTAATACATCGAGGGCGCTTTGGGTCTCTTCCGGTCGCATCGCGATCGTATCGACGACCGCGTCGAAGTCGCGACCTCCGAGAGCCTTCATGAGTTGACCCGGATCGCTACGGTCACCATGCAATCGATCCACCGCCGAGCCCAATTCATCGGGGGTCTGTCCGCGGTTGAACGTCGTCACGCGGTGTCCCCGATCAACCATCTGGAGGATGAGATGATGTCCCACGTTCCGCGTGCCGCCGATCACCAGGATATTCATAGTTGGCGAACGATAGCCGTCCGATCGTTGATCGTCATAATGCTGACAACGCTCACGGCGATCCCGTTGGTTGCGCAGGACGGTGACCGGGCCGTAGCACCGCTCGAAGTGCGCCCGACACCGGCGTTCGCCTCTGCGGTCGAGGCTGGCACGCGCACGGAAACGGGCGTGCCGGGTGAGAACTACTGGCAGCAACGAGTCGATTACGACATCGACGTCACGGTCGATCCGACGACCCGCCTGCTGACCGGCAGCGAAACGATCACGTACACCAACAATTCGCCGAATACGCTCAACAACATCTTCTTCAATCTGTACCAGAACCTCTTCGCCGAGGGTGCGATCCGGACGCGCGGCGTGCCGTTGACTGGTGGCATGACGCTCGATCGGTTGGCGATCGAGGGTGTGGAGCGCGAGGTCGACCCGGCCAATCACAGAGAAACGGTTCAATCCGGGACGATCATGGCGGCCAAACTGCCCGACCGCTTGCCTTCCGGTGGATCGGTCACGATCGAGATCGACTGGCACTTCACGATCCCCGAGGGCGAGGGCGTGCCACGGATGGGGATGGCCGATGCGACCACCGGCCAGTTGGCGCAGTGGTATCCACAGGTCGCGGCGTACGACGACTTGGTCGGGTGGGACACGCGGCCCTACCTCTCCAACGGTGAGTTCTACCTGGAGTACGGCACGTTCGATCTGGCGGTCACGGTACCCGCGGGTACCGTCGTGGTGGCGACCGGCGAGCTCACAAACGCGGAAGAGGTGTTACCGGCACCGATTCGCGAGCGGTTGGCCCAGGCTGTTGGAAATGATGACGTCGTCCATGTCATCACTGCCGACGATTTCGGTCCCGGCAAGGCGACCCGCGGCAACGCCGGCGAAACCCTCACTTGGCGGTTCCATGCCGAGGACGTTCGCGATACCGCATTCGCTTTTAGCGATCACTATCTGTGGGATGCGACCAGCGGTCTCGTCGATGAGCAGAGCGGGCGTCGCACGGCGGTGCATACGCTCTTCCGCCCCACTGCCAACAACTGGGTCGACTCGGCCAAAATGGCCAAGGACGCGGTCGAGACGTTTAGCCGCAACGTTTATCCGTACACGTACCCGCACATCACTAGCACCGAAGGGCTGGTCGGCGGGATGGAATACCCGATGCTCGTTTTCGTGCGGAACTTTGGCAGCGCGAACTACACTCAGCGGGTGATCGCCCACGAGATCGGCCACGAATGGTTCCCGATGATGGTCGGTTCCGATGAGACTGGGTACGCCTGGCTGGACGAGGGCGTCACCACATTCATCACAGTTTTCGCGGCCGAGGACTACTACCCCGACTCGAATGAGCGGGAGCAAGTGCGCAATGAGTATCGTGGCTACGCGCGCACCAATAACGTGTTCATGGGCGCGATGGCGCCTCCCGATGGGATCTCGGCTGGTGGCGCCAACCTGGGGGCGCTCGGGTATCGCCATCCGGCGACGGCTCTGTTCGCGTTGCGCGAGATCCTGGGTCACGAGACGTACGATCGGGCGCTGAACGAGTACACCAACCGGTGGCTCTACAAGCACCCGGCGCCGTTCGACTTCTTCAACACCTTCGAGGAGGTGGCCGGCCAGGATCTCGATTGGTTCTGGGTGCCGTGGCTCTACGGCCCGGGGATCAGCGACCACGCGATCGGCGGTGTCGAGCGCGACGGCGACGAGGTCGTGATCACCGTACGCAACGAGGGCACCGTGCTATCGCCGATCAAAGCCGAGATCACGAATGGGTCGGGCGAGAAGGTGATGGCGGAAGTGCCGGCGTCGGTGTGGTTCGACGGACGCAAGGAGACGCAGGTGAGGGCCGAGATCGACGGGGCGGTCACCCGGGTTCAGCTCGACCCCGAGGGGTTGTTCGCCGACATCGACCCCAGCGACGACGTGTTCGAGCCGATGCAAACGGAGTCGTAGCATGGAGTGGGAATCACGCGCAGAAGAAGCCATGCGGAAGCTGCTTCTGCAGCTCGATCGGCGTGACCGCGAGGGTCACGAGCCCAGGGCGCGTGAGGCCGCTGAGCTTCACGCGCGGGCTCACGGGCTGCGCGTCGTCAACGAGGATGCCGCCACCGTCGGGTTCGTCAAGGCCGCGTCGACGATGATGAAGGCGCAGGTCAAGAATGCCCTGCGACGACGGGGCGTGAACCTGCAGAAATACGAGGACTTCTTCTAGGCGGTCGCACAGGAACGGGCATCTACCTGCGCGATCCTGAGCGGCCTCGGAGATGGTTAGAGGGCGCAGTTCCGCGTACTTTCAGAGTGCCTGCTTTTCCCGTGGGCCTGTAGCTCAGTCTGGTTAGAGCGCACGCCTGATAAGCGTGAGGTCGGTGGTTCAACTCCACCCAGGCCCACCATGAGGAAGCCCCGTCACGGCGGGGCTTCTTTGGGTTGGAGGGTCGATGGTTTGGCGGGGATTGAGGGGTGTGGTAACAAAGACGGTAACAAGGCTGAGGGTCGGGGGAGGTGACGATAAGGTGACGGTGCGGGTGTACACTAGAGTTCGATAGAATGACAATATCCTCAGAGGAGAGACCGCGGACTCGCTTATGAAGGCCCTCCTGTACGTTCTTGGCGCAACCGTCATGCTCTCGCCAGTTGGGGCGATTGCGCAGGAGAGGGGCGACTCAAGGTTAACCGCATCGTTAAGTAGCCCACCACTTGAGCTGCAGTCTGCTGGATGCCCTAATTCCTGTGGACCAAAGGACACCAGCCTATTGATGGGAAACTCCGACGACTCTCGAAGAAGTGATCTTATCGGAGCAGTTGTGGGAGCTGGAATTGGCTTCGCTTTGACTTGGGGTGCGTGTGCCAGCGCTGAAGTCTGCACCGATGGACTCGTGGTCGTTGGTGCACTCGTCGGTGGTCTCGTTGGAGCAGGAATCGGCTCGCGCATTGGCAACGGCGATTCGGATGAGCCGGAACCGGAAGAACGTAGCGCAGCTGTGGTCGCCTCGTGGCAAGTAAGCTGCACAGACGACCCGCGCAATCACAGAGACCACGTCTTCAAGATGTTAACCGATCCGGCCTATGAAAACTGGAGAACCCGAGTGGGCCTCACAGACGTGAATGCCAATGAGCTCGCGGTTGTCACGGACGATTCTACCTGCCAGGCCATCTGGGCCGGTTGGACACGCGCACCGAAGACTGGATTCTTCACAACTTTCTTTAGAGTCGAGGATTTCTATATCGTGACCGAATATCCGAACTCCGACCCTGCGCTCGGTCCCGTAGCATTGGGACGTGGTTTGACGACGGTCCTTGATGAACAGTTGAGGTTGGTTCCGCCGGTTTGGGCGGAATAG
>CAMYLR010000004.1:0-45266 GCA_947259315.1 uncultured Gemmatimonadales bacterium
GGCGAGGCCGAGGACGACCATCGCGACCAGTGTCGGGCGCAGGTAATTCATCGTTTTCAAGATTGTGCCTCCTAGATCGCTCCGCTGCCTGTGGAGCTGGGGGGGGCTGCCTAAGGCGAGCTGTTCATGTTCATCAGCTCCAGGTAGCCCGGCTGTCCGCTGGAAACCCGCTTCCGGCTAGGACCCGTGGCTTTGCGTCCTCCACTTTCGTGGAGTTTGCCCTACCCTGGCCATCTGCTCCCCAGAGGGAGCGCTTGGCATTTGGGCAAGTCACGTACCAAACGCCGCCAACGAGGACGCTTTCACGCGGAACGACGGAAGGCGGCTTCCACTCTCAGTGGTAACCGAGTTTCACGAGGGTGGAAGCGTGCTTCCTATGGCGCCCAAAAAGCATGACGACCACTAGATGTACAGGATTCTCGAGAATCGTTGCGCGGTCGGATGCTGATCCTCGGTTTCTTGCTTGGAGGCGACCGCACCTCATCGGATCGCAATTCGTCGGGTGGAAGGCGCCTCGCCACAGAGCCGTGCATTTTGACACGACCGGAAGTTTTGAAGGTCGCCGCAAGTCGTTGATTGCGCATCAGTTTGGCTTCCAAGTGGAAGCGGTTTTCCTAACAAACTTCTTGACTTTTAACGCCTATTGCTGTCTAATACGGGTGTTAAACCCCATCCGATAAGGGCGATCCGGCTGGAAGGCCGGGCCGCAAAGCCACGGATCTCATCGAGATGGCCGGGCTGCCGAACATGGGGGTTGTCGGCCGACGACCTTCAACACTTCACTAAAGAGGCACAACATGAATCGAACTGCACGTGCGGTCCTAGGACTTACCGTCCTGGGATGGGTTACCGTGGGCTGTTCGGATAGCTCGAATCCGGTTGGCGTTTCTGCTGCCGACCGAACCACGCCGAGTGTTCTCAAGCTTGCTGCTGAAGAGACGATCGGTTTTGCGGCAATTCCCGCCGGAACCGTCGATCCAGTTATCAACGTCAATACGGGGACGGTCACGACGGCGGCGACGGGCTGCGTGGACATAGCTACCATCTATGACACTGCCGCGGCCACCGGTGTTGATCCCGACCTCGACAATCAATCGCAGCAAGGCAACGTCCTCATCGTCGAAGAGAACGATGGCGATGGCGTGTTCGTTGAGAGCCCGGACGACTGCTTCTCCGGCGGAACCCTGACGCTAGATTTCTCGGGCGTAGGTCCACTCGGCACGGTGACCCTCGAGGCGGCCAAGGTCCTCGACATCGAAGCGGCTGGTGTCAGCAAGATCGAGTTGTTCGGACCAGCCAGCGGAGGTGCGCCATTACTCTTCACCGTTTTTCTTCCGGTGACCTCGCCCCCACCCTCAGGTGATGGCGGCATCGCCACTGTGGGTCTAGGCCCGACCTCCGGGGTCGAGACGATGGTCGTGACGTTCGATACGTCAGGTGCGATCGACGACATCGAGTTCTCGCCCGATCGCGGCGGCGAAGGGTGCACGCCGGGAAGGTGGAAGAACTGGACCGGTCTCGGTCGCGGAAACCAGACCGACAACTGGTCAGCGACGGGTGTTGCTCCGCCAGGTCCAGCGGTTGGTGCCACGTTTGTGGGCGTTGTCGCAAGTCTCGCCGGGGAGAACTGGCTACAGGCCTTGCAGGGCGGCGGTGGCTCGGGCATCGAGGGCAAGCAGGAGATCCTGTTGCGGGCAGCCGTTGGGGCTCTCCTCAATGCGTTGCATCCGGACGTTGCCTATCCGCTCACGCCAGGCGAGATCATTGCGATGGTCAATGGGGCGATCGCGGCTGCGACACCGACCGATACGAGTCCGTTGACCGACCTGGCGGACGAGCTCGACGACTTCAACAACCTCGGTTGCTCGTTAACCCGGTAGTGATTTGACCTGGTCACCGATCGCTAACGATCGGCGTGGCCAACAGCACCTTCAATTCCCCTGTGCGAAGGGGCTCTCGACCCGAGGGCCCCTTCTTTTTTCTGTCTAGTTCTAGCCAGGGAGTTTCGCCTGCAGTCGCTCGAGTACCGCAAGCAGATCGGGAGAGTCTTCGAGTACGCGGCGGAAGGGGTCGCTCTTCAGTTGGGCGACGCGCCGGGGCACCGAGCGGATCGTGTAGCGATGAATGTCCAGACCCTTCTTGATCTCGCTCCACTTGAGTGGCGTCGACACTGGCGCTCCGTCGATCGGCCGCACGCTGAACGGCGCCACCAGCAGCTGGCCGCGACGGTTCTGTAGGTAGTCCAAGTATACCTTGCCCTCGCGGTCGGCGATCGTACGCGTCAGCGTCGTAATCTCGGGGAGGCGGGCGACGACGACCTGGGACAACAGCTCACCCAGCGCTCGCGACATGGCGTAGTCGAAGCGACCATCAAGCGGCACCAAGACGTGGAGACCGGTCGATCCGCTCGTCTTGATATATGTCGGCAGCTCGATCTCCTTGCAGAGCTGGTGGATAGCCCTGGCGACTTCGATCACATTCTCAAACGGGGCATCCTTGGGATCGAGATCGAGGATGCACCAGTCGGGGTGGTCGAGCGACTCGACCCGGCTGGCCCAAATGTGGAGCGGGATCGTTGCCATGTTGGCCAGGTAGAGCAGCGTCGCCAGATCGTCGCACACCACATACGCAAGCTCGCGCTCGGAGTGCTCGCTCCAGATCGGGACCGTACGGATCCAATCCGGAACAAAGCCCGGGGTGTTCTTCTGATAAAACGAGTTGCCCTCGATCCCGTCTGGGAAACGGGTCAAGACCAACGGTCGGTCGCGAAGGTAGGGAAGCAAGGCCGGGGCGATCTTGCGGTAGTATTCGAACAAGTCGCGCTTCGTATACCCATCGGCAGGCCAGAAAACTTTATCGGGATTCGACAGCCGGACTTCGGCGGCGGCCGGTTGTTCGACTCCACGGCTTGCGGATTCAGATTCTCGGACCGAATCGGCTGGGCGGGGCGGCTGATCTTCGTCGACCCACGGCAGCTCGCATTCGGTGGGCTGCTTGTCATCGCGCAAACGCAGGAACGCTGGTTGTCGAAGCAAGCCCTCCTCGGTCGCCTCGAGATACCGGACCTCGCACACCAGATCGGGCTCGACCCAACGGTGGCTAGCCCCGGTCGGTGTCGCTCCTGCGAGGAGTGGGGTCTCGCGCTGGCGTTCATCGAGCGTCTCGCGCAGGGAACGGAGTTGCGCGTTGCTGAACCCGGTCCCGACCCGACCCGCATAACGCAACTCGTCATCTCGGTAGCCACCGAGGTGCAACGCGCCGAGCCCGGAGCGTGATCCCTTGGGCAACGTGTATCCGACGATCACGAAATCAGCGGTGTGATCGGCGCGGACCTTGATCCAGTCACCCGATCGAGCGCCCCGGTAACGGCTGTCCCCTTTCTTGCCGACGACGCCTTCGAGTCCCAGACCGACGACCTGGTGATAGAGGTCCTCGCCTTTATCGTCGAAATGCTCGACGTAACGGAGCGGTCCGGTGGGGGGGAGAACTGTCTGAAGGAGTTCTTTTCTCTCGGTCAGCGGGAGCGATCTCAGGTCGTGACCCAGCGCGCTCAGGATATCGAAGGCGTAGAAAGTCGTCGGCTGATGCCTTGAACCACGCTCGATGTCGATCGCTCGTGTCAGCTGCGCACGTTTCTGAAGTCGCTGAAAGCTGGGCAGTCCGGCATCGTCATGGGCGACGACCTCGCCATCTAGTACCAGCTCGTCGTAGGGTAGCGCAGCGATCGCCGCTGCCAGCTCGGGGAAGCTCGGCGTGGCGTCATTTCCGTTCCGGGTTATCAGCTCGACGCCGGAGGCCGACTTACCGGCCAGCATTCGGTAGCCGTCAAGCTTGAGCTCGAAGATCCACCCCGGCCTGGAGAACGGTTCTCGACGCGACCGGGCCAGCATCATCTTGACTGTCGATGCGCGTAAGGCGCGTCGGGGCGCACCGAGCTCCTCCACGCGTCGTTTGAGGTCCACGCCGGGATCATACTCGTCACCGAGCTGCTCGACCGTGAGCCCCGAGTGGACCGACTCCGGGGGCAGGTCGTCTACGCCTCCGGGGTCGTCCGTCCCTCGTTGGGCGTACTTCTTTTCACGGATCATCAACCACTCGTTGTCGCTCTTCTTGAGCTTTACCAGCGTCCACACGCCGCGCAGCTTGTAGCCGCGGAGCTCGAACAAGAGCTTGCCCGTTTCGAGTCCCTCGATCGGGTCTTCCAGCGGACGCCAGGTTCCAAGATCCCAGACGATCATCGCGCCGGCGCCATAACTGCCGGCGGGAATCACGTTCTCGAAGTTGATGTACTCGATGGGGTGATCTTCGACGTGCACGGCGAGACGTTTGTCGGCCGGGTCCAACGATGGACCTTTGGGAACGGCCCACGATTTGAGAACGCCGCCCATTTCGAGTCGCAGGTCGTAGTGCAATCTCCGGGCGGCGTGCTTGTGAACGACAAACCCTCCACCAGCCAGATGGCGGTCGGGTGTCGAGGCTCGCCCCGCCGGCTCGGGCGTCTTCGCGGCCGTCCGCTTGGCGCGGTACTCACCTAGAGGATCGCGTTTTGGCACGGCCCTAGCTTATATTCTTGTGTTCCATCCTTCACGAGTCACAGCTCCGGGTGCGTGTCGACCACCCAAGCTGGCGGACGATCAACCAGGAGGAATCGCATATGGCGGCGCGCCCCATGGGATCGGCAACTATTTCGTTCGGGTTGGTTTCTGTGCCGGTCAAGCTCTACTCGACCTCGGAAAGCTCTCGCCGAATCGCTTTCAACTGGATTCACGCCGAGTGCAATTCGCGCGTCCAGCAGCGCTTCTGGTGCCCGGTGGACGAACAGATCGTCGAGCGAGATGAGCTCATGAAGGGCTATGAGTTTGCCAAGGATCAGTATGTGCTCTTCTCACCGGAGGAGCTCAAGGTGCTCGATGCGCAGGCGACCAACAGCATCGATATCGCCGAGTTCGTTCCGCTCGACAAGGTCGAACGGCTATACCTCGATCGGGCGTACTATCTGGGTCCCGAAGGTGGGGGCGAGCGGGCCTATCGGCTGCTGAGCGCGACGCTTCGGGAGACCGGCCGCGCGGCCCTCGGGAGCTACGCTGCTCGTGGCAAGCAATATCTGGTCCTGGTACGGCCGATCGAAGATGGACTCGTGATGGAGCAACTTCGGTACGCGGACGAGATCCGCCCGTTCTCCGAGGTCCCGATCGGTGACGGCGAGGTGAAGAAGGAAGAGATGAAGCTAGCCGTTCAATTGGTCGAGCAGGGATCGAACGACGAGTACGATCCAAAGCAGTATACGGACGAGGTGTACGGACGGGTGATGGCGCTGATCGAGCAGAAGATCGAGGGTGAGGAGATTACCGCCGCCCCAGAGCCCAAGACAGACACCAAGATCATCGACCTCATGGATGCCTTGAAGGCCAGCCTCTCCGAGCCCGAGAAGCCGCAAAAGAAGGCCCGCAAATCGGCCAAGCGAACGGCGAGTCGGAAGAAGACCAAAGCACGTAAGTCGAGTCGAGGTTGAGCAGGGCGGGGAGCAGGAAGCCCAAGGTCCCCGAGATGGAACACTTCACTACCCGCGACGTCACCCGGATCCTAGATCTTCCGGCGGACAAGGTGCGGCGCTACGCGAGGGCCGATTTTATGGCTCCCGAGCGTGGGCCGCGCAACGAGTACCGCTTCACCTTCCACGATCTGGTTCTGATGCGAACAGCCCGGGAACTCGAGGTGGCCGAGGTGCCGCCGCGTCGCATCCATCGCGCGTTGCGGGACTTGAGAAGCCAGCTTCCAGCCGAGCGGCCACTCACGGCGCTCAGAATCGTCGCCGAGGGCGATCGAATCGTAGTCCGCGAAGGCGATACGACGTGGAGCCCCGAATCGGGCCAGGTCCAAATCGATTTTCGGGTCGCCGACTTCGCGGCTGACGTCGAGCCGTTTGCTCCTGACCGAGGGGAGCGACCGTGGGACGACGACGATCGAACCGCCGACGACTGGTACGAGCTCGCGTTCTCGTTCGAGGGATCGTCGACCCGTGAGGCGCGAGAGATGTACGCGCGAGCGCTGGAGCTCGATCCCGATCACGCTGACGCGCTGGTGAATCTGGGTCGTCTGTTTCACGAAGAGGGCGCCTTCGAGGAGGCCCGCGAGCACTACGAACGGGCGCTGGCGATCAATCCAATGCATGCGACCGCAGCCTTCAATCTCGGCGTCGTGCTCGAAGACCTACAGCAAACCGACTTAGCCACCAAGGCCTACTTGAAGGCGATTGAAACCGACCCAACGATGGCTGACGCCTACTACAATCTTTCCCGGTTGTGCGAAGAGTCCGGGGATCGCTCGGCGGCGCTTAGGTATTTGCGCAGCTACGACCAACTCACCCGGACGCGTGGACCCCGACCGGGATGACGCTCACCTACACGAGCTATCTGAAGATCGACGAGCTGCTGACGCTCCAGGAGCCAGAGAGCGACGAGCACGACGAGGTCTTGTTCATCATCATCCACCAGGTCTACGAGCTGTGGTTCAAGCAGCTGCTACACGAGCTCGACCGACTCTGTCGCTTGCTGCGGGAGGGTGAGGCGCCGCCGGCACTCCATGCGCTGAAGCGAATTCTCACGATTCTCAAGCTCGCCGTGGCGCAGACCGATATCCTCGAGACGATGACGCCGCTCGAGTTTGTCTCCTTCCGCGATCGATTGGAGACCGCGAGCGGGTCGCAGTCGTTTCAGTTTCGCGAACTCGAGTTTTTGCTCGGTCTGAAGCAGTCCAGCTTTTTGGAGGACTTCGATCCCGATAGCGAAGGCCGGAATCGATTAAAGAAACGACTGGTCGAACCAACAGTTTGGGACGCTCTGGGTAGCTACTTGTTGCGTCGGGGTTATGCCGTGCCGACCGATTTGTTGCAGCGCGATGTGACTCAGCAAGTCAAGCCGTCGACCGGCATGCAGGCGGTTCTCTTGCGTGTCTACCGGGAGGACCCGGAGGCGATGGAGCTATGCGAACGGCTGGTCGATCTCGATGAAGGCGTCCAGGAGTGGCGCTACCGGCACGTCAAGATGGTCGAGCGGACGATCGGCGCAAAGCAAGGTACGGGTGGGTCGAGCGGAGTTCGGTTCTTGAGGCGTACGCTGTTCAACCCGGCGTTTCCCGATCTATGGGCGATTCGGAGCGAGCTCTGACGCGGTGATCCAACCCGCAGATCTGTACCGGCACCCCAACACATTGGCGCCCGACTACTCCGAGTTTCGCGTCGGAGAGCGTCTGTTGCTCACCGGACACTCCCATCAAGCGTGGCCGGATCGCGGCTTCGACGGTCAGGTCCGTGCGTGGCGCGATGCGGCGGAGCAGGTCGATCTCAAGTGGGAGCTTGCTTTCGGTGCCGCCGAACGCGTTCGAAAGGGTTACGCCGCGTTGCTGGACGACGCCCCCGAGCAGATCGCACTCGGGGCCAACACCCACGAGGTGTTGGTGCGGTTTCTTTCCGGGTTACCGCTGCGAGAACGTCCCCGCATCGTGACCACGGATGGCGAGTTTCACACCTTGCGGCGACAACTCGATCGGCTGGCTGAAGAAGGGATCGAGATCATCAAGGTCTCGAGCACCGCACCAGACAGGATACCGGAGCTGTTGGTCGAAGCGATTGACGACCAAACCGCCGCGGTGTTCGTTTCGTGTGTGCTCTACGAGAACGCCCGCATCGTGGCCGGTCTCGGTGATGTGCTTTCAGCCACGCAGCGGGTTGGTGCCGAGCTGGTCGTCGACACCTATCACGCACTCGACGTGGTGCCGTTCTCGCTCGCCAAGGAAGGTCTGGTAGGCGCCTACGTGGTGGGCGGGGGTTACAAGTATTGCCAGCTGGGGGAGGGGAACGCGTTTCTAAGGTTCCCGGCTGACTGCGCGATGCGGCCCGTCGTCACCGGCTGGTACAGCGAGTTCTCGGCGCTGTCGGAAGGTTCGGCGCAGGCCGTCGTGTACGGCGCGGGTCCCGACCGTTTTGCGGGCGCCACCTACGACCCAACCAGCCATTATCGGGCTGCGGCGGTGTTCGACTTTTTCGAGGAGCGAGGTCTGACGCCGGAGCTGCTGCGGGAAGTCAGCCAGCACCAGGTGGCGCTGCTCGCCGGGGCATTTGACAAACTGGACCTCGAGCCTGAGCTGATGACCCGCGATCGGTCGGCGTCGCTCGAGGGGACGGGTGGTTTTCTGGCGCTGGAGACACCCTATGCCAGCGATGTCTGGCGATCTCTGCTCGATCGTGGAGTGCACACCGATTACCGAGGAACGACGCTGCGACTCGGACCCGCACCGTACCTATCGGACCATCAGCTGGTCATGGCGATGGACGCATTGGCCGACGTCGCATTCGGGTTGCGCGACTGAGCCGACTACGGTGAGTGGTCGTGGCGCAGCTGTCCGCGGTCGACCTTGCCGAGGTGAGTTCGCGGCAGCGCCTCCAAAAAGACAACCGCGCGAGGGTACTTGTAGGGGTCGAGACGTTGGCGCACGAACTCCTGTAGGTCGGCGCTCAGCTCGGCGCTGGGCTCGCTGGCAACCACAAAGGCGTGCGGCTTGACCAGGCCAGTGCCGTCCTGAATACCCACCACCGCCACATCTTTGACCGCTGGGTGCTCGCGGAGACAGCTCTCGACCTCTTGGGGCGAGAGCCACTTTCCCGACACCTTGAGCATGTCGTCGGAACGGCCGCAGTACGCAAACGTCCCGTCCGGGTTACGGCGCACCATGTCGCCCGACACGTACCACTCGCCACGGAATGCGCGTTGAGTCTTGTCCATCGCCTGCCAGTAGCCGATGGCTCGCGATCCGCCGCGCACCCAGAGCCACCCGATCTCACCTTCCGCGAGTTCGTTCCCGTCATCGTCGCAGACCCGAACCTCGAAACCCGGCACGACTTTGCCAAGCGTGCCGGGCTGCACGTCACCGGGCCGATTCGAGATAAAGATGTGCCACATCTCGGCTGTGCCTAGCCCATCCAGAAGCTCGACACCAAACCGCTCGTTCCAACGCTCGTGCAACGGGATCGGCAACGCCTCGCCAGCCGAGGTAGCGAACCGGAGACACGATAGGTCCTCGTCGGCGGCCGAGGGATGATTGACCATACGGTCCACCATCGTGGGCACGTTGACGAGAATCGTTGGTCTGAAACGATTGATCCTCTCGAACAGCGCGTCGGGTGTACATCGATCGGGAAACAAAACCGTGGATGCGCCGACAGCAAACGGAAACAACAGGTTCGAACCGGTGGCATAACCGAAGAACAGCTTGGGTACCGACAGCGTGACATCCTCCGGTTTGTAACCCAGCGCCTGCTTGGCATAGCACTCGGTGGTGTTCGCGAACGATCGATGGGTTTGCACAACCGCTTTCGGTTGGCCCGTCGTCCCACCGGAGAAAAGCCAGATCGCAGGATCGTCACAATGAGTTGAAAAGTTCTCGAGCGTCGGCAGGGCGTCTCCCAACTGGTCGGTAAAGTAGGGGCGGCCGACGACGAGCATCGTGTCCAAGTGGGGCGCTGCCTCAGCGGCGGTTGCGAATCGCGCGTGCGCGTCTTCATGCACGATTGCGAGTCGGGCTCGCGTATAGTTGAGAAAGTAGGTGATGGCTTCGGGCTTGAGATCCGGGTTGACCATCACCACGACTGCGCCAATCTTGAGGATGCCGAACAGGGCGGCGACGAACTCGACCCCGTCGGGTAGACCGATGATGACCCGTTGCTCGGGCTCGACGCCGGCTTGACGCAGTAGGTTTCCGAACCTGTTGGCGAGGGCCTGGATCTCAGCGTAGGTGTACCGCACGTCATCGGTCAACACCGCCTTGCGATCACCGAGTCCCTCGGCGACACGGGCATCCAGGAAGTACTCAGCGATGTTGAGATCCGGCGGCGGCCGATACGACATTCGCCGATGATACGCAGTACGCGAGCGAGGGGAAAGGCGCGGCATGGCGATGCGGAAACTGGCTGATATGACGTGGGAAGAAGCCCGTGACCAGGGACGTGCAGGGGCGATCGCTATACTCCCGGTGGGCGCGATCGAGGCCCATGGCCCCCACTTGCCGTTGATGACCGACGTCGTGATCGCGAGCGCGATGGCCGAAGCCGCAGCCGAGGAGCTGGTGAATCGCGACCAGCAGGTCGTGATCCTGCCACCGATCTGCTATACGTCGGCTGGCTTTGCGGCCGGTTTTGCGGGCACGATAACGGTATCGCCGGCGACCGTGACCGCGATGATCGGCGATATCGCGCGGAGCCTCGCCCGGCACGGCTTTCCGATGCTCGCCATCGCCAACGCGCATCTCGATCCAGACCATGTCGCGGCGCTGCACGCTGCGGTTGAAACGTGCGGTGACGAGGCGATTCAGGTCATCTTTCCGGATATCACCAAAAAACCGTGGGCGCTCGAGCTGACCGAGGAGTTCCAGAGTGGCGCGTGTCACGCGGGTCAGTACGAGAGCTCGATCGTGATGGCTGCGGCTCCGAGCCTCGTGGCCGAAGATCGGCGCTGCGGGTTGGCGCCAAACCCGATTTCGCTCTCCGCCGCGATCCGGGCCGGTCAGAAGACATTTGAGGAGGCCGGTGGACCGGCAGCCTATTTTGGTGATCCGGCGGCTGCCAGCCGTGAGGAGGGTCAGGGCACGATTCGAGTACTGGGGGCGATCCTGGTGGAGGCGATCGAGCAGAGGAGCGAACACACCGATGAGGCTTGACGGCAAGACCGCAGTGGTAACGGGTGGTGGGCGCGGGATCGGTGCGGCGATCGCCCGGGCGCTAGCCGAAGCCGGGGCAGCGGTGGTTGCAACGGCTCGCTCTGAGGCCGAAGTCGAGGCTGTCGCGGCCGAGATCACCCAGGGAGGCCATATCGCATCGGCGATCACGTGTGACGTGACGGACCCGGAGAGCGTGGAACGTCTGATGGACTGCGCGACTGAGGCCGGAAACGAAGTTGACATCTTGATCAACAACGCTGGCGCCGCTGAGGCCGCACCGCTGGCCAAGACCACACTCGACGATTGGAACCGTGTGTTGGCGAGCAATGCCAACGGGACGTTCCTTTGCACGCGGGCTTTTGTGGGCCCGATGGTCGACCGGGGTTGGGGACGGATCGTCAACGTCGCTTCGATCGCCGGGCTCACCGGGGCCAAGTACATCGCTGCTTATGCGGCCGCAAAGCATGCCGTCGTCGGTCTTACCCGTAGCGTGGCGGTTGAACTGGCGGCCACCGGTGTTACGGTGAACGCGTTGTGCCCGGGTTACGTCAACACCGACATGACGGCGACGTGGCTCAAGCGCAACATGAAGCAGACGGGTCGCTCACGCGAAGACACGCTCGCAGCGATGTTGAAGTCGGCCCGCCAAACCAGGTTGATCGAACCGATGGAAGTCGCCGATGCGGCGCTCTGGCTTTGTCGTGATGGCGCGGGAGGCGTCAATGGGCAGGCGATCGTGATCGATGGCGGAGGGTTGGTGGCGTGAGCTTCGAGATGATAAACCCTGACGAATTGGGGCCGCCGAAGGGGTGGAACAACGGTATGCTGGCCCCAACCGGTGGCCGAATCCTTTTTGTCGCCGGACAAGTCGGGAGCGACCAGACAGGGCAGGTCGAGGCGGTCGGATTTCTCGAGCAGTTCGACCGCGCGCTCGAGAATGTGTTGACTGTGGTACGGGATGCCGGCGGAGGACCCGAGGATATCGGCCGGCTGACGATCTACGTCACCGATCGCGAGGAGTATCTGGCCAGCCGCAAGCCACTGGGCGAGAAGTACAGGGCGCTCATGGGTTCTCACTACCCTGCGATCGCGCTGGTCGAAGTGACCGGCCTGGTGGAGGACAACGCGGTCGTCGAGATCGAGGCCACCGCCGTCCTGTCCGAGAAAGGAGGGTCGTGATGTTGGACCCCGGATCGTTCCTGTACGCGGTCGATAGCGACACCGGAGTGGCGACGTTTACACTCAATCGCCCCGATCGTCTGAATGCGCTGACGTTCGAGGTGTACGAAGAGCTGACCGACACGTTCCGGTGCATCGACCAAGAAGTCGAAGTCAGGGCGATCGTCATCACCGGTGCCGGACGGGCGTTTTGTTCCGGCGGCGACGTCGAGGACATCATCGGTGCGCTATTCGATCGTGATGCTGAGGGTCTGTTGGCGTTCACGCACTTGACGTGTGATCTGATAGCGGCGATTCGGTCGTGTAAACGACCGGTGATCGCGGCCCTAAACGGCACGGTGGCCGGTGCCGGCGCGGTGATCGCTACCGCCTGTGACGTTCGGATCGCCGACGAATCAGCCAAGATCGCGTTCCTCTTTACCAAAGTCGGCTTGTCGGGAGCCGACATGGGTGCAGCGTGGTTGTTGCCGCGTCTCGTCGGATGGGGTCGAGCGACCGAGCTATTGATGACCGGCGACTTCATTGACGCCCAGGAGGCGCACCGGATCGGGCTCTACAATCGAGTCCTTGCTGAAGGGGCTGACGTCGTGGCCGAAGCGCAGTCGCTGGCGGCCCGGTTGGCGACGGGCCCTTCAGAGGCACTGGCGGTCACCAAAGCGGCGCTGAACGCGGAAGCGTCGATGGAGCTCGATCTGGCCCTCGACGCCGAGGCCCGTGCCCAGGCCGATTGCATGCGACACCCCAACTTCAAGGAAGCATATGCGGCGTTCCGCGAGAAGCGTGATCCGCGCTTCACGTAATGCCCGTGCCCGACGTCACCACGGTCAGAGCTTTCCTCGAAGACGAACACGTTCAGCTGGCGGAAGACGTCTCACGGTTCGTAGACAGCGAGCTCGCACCGCTCCCCGAGCCACCCGACGACGCGGCCTGTCGTCTGCAGGCGCGCGAGATACTCACGCTCGTCGGTGAGGCCGGCTGGTTTCGACCGATCGAGAATCAGGATCTGCGCGGTTGTTCGCTCGTGAGAGAGGCGTTGGCTGGCGTTTCGCCGCTCGCGGATGCGGTTTTCGCCCTCCAGGGGTTGAGCGCGACGCCGATCCTGCTGTCTGGCGATAATCGACTGCGAGAGAAGTGGCTCGAGCCCGCCTGCGCTGGGCGCGTGATGGGCGCTTTCGCGATGACCGAGACCGAGGCTGGCTCGGATGTATCGTCGCTAGCGACTACCGCTCAGCGACATGGCGACGAGTACGTCCTCGACGGCACCAAAACGCTGATCTCTAACGCCGGTATCGCCGATTTCTATACCGTGTTCGCGGCCACCGATCGCGATCGCGGTGCCAAGGGGATCTCGTGTTTCGTCGTCGGGGCCGATCAACCGGGGCTCGACTTTGTCCGTCCCCAGATCATGAGCGCGCCCCATCCGCTGGGCGAGATTCGGTTCGACGGCTGCCGCGTCGACAAGGAAGCGCGGTTGGGGGAAGAAGGAGACGGGTTCAAGATCGGGCTGGCGACGCTCGATCAGCTGCGAGCCACCGTGGGCGCGGCGGCGTGCGGCATGGCCGAGCGCGCGCTCGCAGAAGCCCGCCGACACGCGCTGGAGCGCGTCCAGTTCGGCAAGCCGTTGGCCGAGTTCCAGATCGTGAGACAGAAGCTGGCGCGGATGGCCGTCGGGCTCGCCGCATCGCGATTGCTCGTCTACCGCGCTGCATGGGAGAAAGATCAGGGTGCCGAGCGGGTAACGGTTGAATCGGCCATGGCCAAGGCGTTCGCTACCGAGGAGGCACAGCGTATCGTCGATGACGCGGTACAGATAGTCGGTGGACGCGGCGTAATTGCTGACCATCCGGTCGATCGACTCTATCGTTCGGTTCGCGCGTTGCGGATCTACGAAGGCACGACCGAGATCCAACACCTCATCATCGCTCGCCACCTACTACAAAACGAAGGCTCATGAAGGTCACGATCGTCGGCGGCGGTCCGGCGGGCCTATATCTAGCGATCCTGATGAAGCGGGCCGATCCGGCGCATCGGATAACCGTCCACGAGCGCAACCGGTTGGCCGATACGTACGGCTTCGGGGTTGTGTTCTCGGATGCGACGCTCGACAACCTCGCCGCAGCCGATGCCGAGACCCACGTTCGTATTACAACTGAATTCGCGCACTGGGACGATATCGAGATCCACTATCGGGGTGAGGTGGTGCGCTCGACAGGTCACGGGTTCGCCGGCCTTGATCGCCAATGCTTACTCGAGATTCTGGCTGAGCGGTGCGACGAACTCGGTGTTGAGCTGGAGTTCGAGTCTGAGCTGACGGCTGTCACACCGATGAATGATGTCGATCTCGTGGTGGCTGCCGACGGTGCGAACTCGGTGCTCCGCGAGGAGCATGCGGCCGATTTCGAGCCCGTCGTCGATTGGCGCCCAAACCGATTCGTGTGGCTGGGGACGACACGCCCGTTTCCTGCCTTCACCTTTTACTTTAAGTACGATGGTCATGGGCTTTGGCGTGTACACGCTTATCGATACGCAGAAGGTCGGTCGACGTTCATCGTTGAAACCACCGAGGAGACGCTTCGAGCAGCGGGGTTGGAAGACGCCTCCGAGAGGGAAACGGTCGCCTTTTGCGAGGCGATGTTCGCGACCGAACTCGAGGGCCACCGGCTGATATCGAATCGCTCGATCTGGCGCCGGTTTCCAACGGTGAGAAACGGTTCGTGGTCGGTCGACAACATCGTTCTTATCGGCGATGCCGCTCACACCGCGCACTTCTCGGTCGGATCGGGGACAAAGCTGGCGATGGAGGATGCGATCGCGCTCGCGGACGCGCTGCACGCAGAGCCTGACGTGGGGGCCGCCCTGGCCACGTACGAAAAGGAGCGCAGACCCCCGGTCGAGAGCCTGCAACGGGCAGCGCAGGCCAGTCTGCAATGGTTCGAGGGCACGGAGCGCTACATGGAGACCGAGCCCATCCAGTTCGGTTTCAACTTGCTGACCCGAAGCCTACGCATCACGCATGAGGATCTGCGACTTCGTGACCCTGAGCTGACGACGCAGATCGATCGGTGGTTCGCCGAGCAGGCGAGTCGACAAAGCGGGGTCCCGATCGATTTGGACGATCCTCCTCCTCCGCTTTTCACGCCGTTCAAGCTACGCGAGATGGTGCTCACCAATCGGGTCGTCGTCTCGGCGATGTGCCAGTACTCGGCCGAGGACGGCAGTCCGACCGACTGGCACTTCGTTCATCTCGGAAGCCGAGCCGTTGGTGGCGCCGGACTGGTGTTTTCGGAGATGACCGATATCAGCCGCGAGGCACGGATCTCGCCCGGTTGCGCCGGTATGTATCGACCCGAGCACGTCACGGCCTGGAAGCGAATCGTCGATTTCATACACGACAACACCGCGGCCAAAATCGGCCTGCAACTCGGCCATGCCGGTCGGAAAGGATCGACTCGGTTGGCGTGGGAGGGGATGGATGAGCCGCTCGACGACGGCAACTGGGAGATCGTGGGTCCATCATCGATCCCGTACTTCCCGCACAGCCAGATACCTCGGGAGATGAACCGCGACGACATGGACGCGATCCGGGATGACTTCGTGCTCGCCGCGGAGATGGCTGAGGAAGCCGAGTTCGACATCGTCGAGCTGCACTTTGCGCACGGTTATCTCTTGGCCAGCTTCGTTTCGCCGCTGACCAACCAACGGCGCGACGAGTACGGGGGATCGCTCGAGAATCGCCTGCGGTTCCCACTCGAGGTGTTGGACGCCGTTCGCGCGGTTTGGCCCGAGCGCAAACCGATCTCGGTTCGGATTTCAGCGGTCGATTGGGCACCCGGCGGGACCGAGGTGACCGACGCGGTCGAGATCGCGCGGACGCTCAAGGCTCACGGTTGCGACATCGTAGATGTTTCGGCTGGTCAGACGGTTCCCGACGCCAAGCCGATCTACGGCCGGCAATTCCAGACGCCGTTTAGCGACCGGATTCGTCACGAGGCAGAGATCCCGACGATGGCGGTCGGCAATATCTCGTCGTACATGGACGTCAACACGATCTTAGCCGCCGGCCGGGCTGACCTGTGCGCATTGGCGCGGGCGCATCTGTGGGATCCGTACTGGACGCGAAACGCGGCCCAGAAGCTCGGATACCGCCTGCCTTGGCCTAAACCGTACTCGGTGCTCGACGATTACCGACCACGCTTCGAATGATGCGGGTGGTCCCTTACGCGTCCGCCTTCCCGATCGTTGCGCTATTCAAACGCATAGAGGTCAGTCGAGAGGTACTTCAGGCCTGAGTCACAAAGCAGCGTGACGACGGTCATACCGGAACCGAGCCGTTCGGCGACGCGCAGAGCCGCGACGACATTGGCTCCGGATGATGTACCGCCAAAGAGCGCCTCTTTTTGCGCCAACTTACGGGTCATGCCCTTGGCGTCCGAGGTGGAGACTCGCAGGACGTCATCGACGAGGTTGTTGTCCCAAAGTGGAGGAACAAAACCTGGACCCACACCCTCGATCTTGTGAGTGCCGGGATCCCCACCGGAAAGCACCGGCGATTCGGCTGGTTCAACGGCCACGATTTCGATCGCTGGATTGCGGGCACGAAGCAGCCTGGCAACTCCAGTGATGCATTGCGCGGTGCCGACCGACTGCACGAAGGCGTCGATTCGTCCGCCCGTCTGATCCCACACTTCTTCGGCTAGAGGCCCATAACCGGCAGCGGCGTCAGGATTGTTGAACTGGTCGGCGTAGAAAACGTCCGGAGCAGCACTGAGCTCCGCGGCTTTCGCCATCATGCTCTGGATTAGCTCTCTCGTTGTACCACCCCCGTCGCTCGGGATCTCGATGACGTTCGCCCCCAGCGCACGCATGTGGTCACGCTTCTCCTGGCTGAACGCATCCGACGTCACCAGCGTGATGGAGAACCCTCGAGCTGCGCAGACAAACGCCAAAGAGGTCCCCGTGCTGCCACCCGTGTACTCCACCAGTGTTCCGGACGGAACCAACCGCCCGGAGGCGGCAGCGCCATCGACGACGGACAGGGCCATCCGGTCTTTCATACTGCCGGTCGGATTCTGACTCTCGATCTTGACTAAGACGCGAGCGAATCCGCTGGGAACGATACGCGTGAGCTCGACGAGCGGCGTCTCGCCGACAGAGCCAATGATGTTCGTCGAGTCGGTCATTCTTGGTGACAAGTTACGTTTCTACTACATCGTGAGTCGATCGATCAAACCCGTGGCTTAACAATCGAGTCGATGGAGGCGTCACATGCTCATGCGAGCACTCTCGAACCCCGTGGCGCTTGGCGTGCTGGTCTTCGCATTCATCGGATGCGATGGCGATTCTCCTGGAGGAGCGCCGGTAGATCCGGATCCTCCGGCCGGCAACGCCACCCTTGGCGCTACGGCGTTTGTCGAGAGCTGCGCCGAATGCCACAGCTCACGAGATGCGTTTGACCTCGCCTTCTTCAGCTTTCCCGATTCAACGATTGTTCGCCGAGCGGTCTTCCACGTCGACTCGGCAACAGCACGCGACATCGCCGCCCATGTGCGGAGCCTGGACGCGGAGACCGTGGGTCGCGGAACCCGGGTGTTCCAACCCGGTGGCCGGATGGTGGTTGGCGATGTGGCGTTCGCGCTCGAGCTGTTTGGGACCGACAAATGGCCTGCCGATTTGACGACCGAGCGCTTGCGCGCGATCGATCCGTTGAATGTCCCGGTCGCGGTGCCGATGCCTCTGTGGTCGGATGAAGCCACCAACCGGGACTGGATGCCCGGTCAGCCGCTCAGCGCGCAGGTCTTGGAACACGGCGGTGGGGCCGTGGAAGATGTTCTGGCGGCGTACTACGCCAACCCAGAGCTCGATCGATTGGTTCGGGCTGTTCGGCTGCTGCGCCGAAGTCAGCGCGAGAACCTCGATACCGGTGGCGTATGTCAACACGTCGACGGAGTCGGCTTCATCGATCCAGTGGGGTGTTTTGAGTCCCGACGGTGGACCGCCAACCTCGTCGGCCAGCACATGCTGCGCGAAGATCTCGACGACCACGTCCATCCCGAGCTTCACGACGCGTGGTGGAATGTCGGCAACGTCGCCCGGCGGACAGCCCGGCGCGCCGGCCTGCTCGAGAATCGCGAGGAGAACTGGGCTGCATGGATGTATCTGGGGTGGATGTTCGACCCCGGCCGACACGCCAGCGTCTATACCGGTCTTGGCCTGGCAAACTTCGCTCTCGACCGTCACGCCACCTTTGTGGCATTGCGCTCCCAAGTCGCTAGGCCGATGGGAAGTTCGGCGATCTATAACGACGTCGATTCAGCGGCCAACTTCGCTCCGCCCCATTGGACATTCGAAGCGGTTCGCTTCGGGTTCAGTCACATCTTGGAACGGATCTCTAGCGGCGAGATTCCGCGCGAGCCCCGCCTCTCGGAGGCCAAGTTGCTCCTCGACCGCGCAGTCAACAGAGCCTCGCGGAAAGTCTCGGATGGTGAACTGACCGAGCTCCTACAGCTCCGAGACGAGATCGTAGCCGCCCTACCCTGAAACTCGGGCCCGACTTTCGTATCTTACAACGTTAGGCACGCCGTCCACGATGATCGGCGTGTTTGCGCTGCCCCGGTAGCTCAGCTGGATAGAGCGACGGCCTTCTAAGCCGTTGGTCGGGGGTTCGAGTCCTCCCCGGGGCGCCAGAATTTTCGGCCGTTGCGGCGAACCTCAAGATAGATCGGACAAGGATGCCTGAACTCTTGGAGTTGACAGCACTTTCAGACAAGCTGCGAGAGGCCGCCGAGCTGCCATCGGTTCGGCTGACACCAAGGCAACTGTGCGATTACGAGATGCTGGCCTCGGGAGCCTTCGCGCCGCTCGATCGCTTCATGGGGGCCGAGGACCATGCGCGCGTGGCGGAAGAGATGCGGCTCGCCGACGGTTCACTGTTTCCGATCCCGATAACGCTGCCCCTGCATGCCGATCAGCCTGGCTGTGCCGTGGGCGAGGTCGTCGCTCTCAGGGATAGCAGGAACGAGGTCCTGGCGACGATGCGAATCGAAGAAACCTATACCTGGAACAACACCGAGGTAGCGCAGGCCGTGTTTGGCACAACGGATGTTCGCCATCCGCTGGTCGCCGAGATGGAAAGTTGGGGCCGTCTCAACGTCTCCGGCGAGCTAACCGTCCTCAAGCTTCCAAAGCACTACGACTTCCAGGATCTGCGTCTTACCCCCCGCGAGACGAAACGTGTGTTTGAAGCTGGGGACCCAGATCGCGCAAGCAATGTCGTTGCGTTCCAGACCCGAAACCCGCTCCACCGGGCCCACGAGTTCATGGCCGAGCGCGCCGCCCAGCGGGAGAGCGGCACGCTCTTTTTGCACCCAGTGGTCGGGATGACGCGCCCCGACGACATCGATCACTACACTCGGGTCCGGACGTACAGGCGATTTCTCGAGGTCAACCGGGCTGGCCCCAGCTTTCTCGCCCTGTGTCCGCTTGCGATGCGCTTTGCTGGCCCGCGGGAAGCCCTCTGGCACGCGATCATCCGACGTAACTACGGGGCGACCCACATCGTGATTGGGCGCGACCACGGGGGAATTGGCGGCTTCTATGAGCCCGCCGCTGCCCAATCGCTCGTTGCAGAGCACAGCGAGGAGATCGGAATCAAGCCCATCGCCTTCGATGAGGTCGTCTACGTTCCACAACGGGGTCGATCTGGGTTCTATGAGGAGCGAAGCGCTGTTCCACCCGACGCACCATTTCGACGACTTTCCGGTACGGCTGCACGGGAGGCGCTGGAAGCGGACCCGGGCACCCAGCCAAACGAGCAGTGGATCATGCGGCCAGAGATCATCGAAATAGTCAAGGGATCGCGTCCACCCCGCTACCAACAAGGGGTGTGCATCTGGTTCACTGGGCTCAGTGCCGCTGGGAAGTCCACCATCGCTGACGCATTGGCGGCTCAAATCCTGGAGAACGGTCGGCAGGTCACTGTTCTCGACGGTGATGTCGTACGCACCCATCTGTCGGCGAAACTGAGTTTCACTAAGCGCGACCGAGATGAGAATGTGCGCAGAATAGGCTACGTGGCATCGGAGATCGTACGACACGGCGGTGTCGTGATCTGTGCCGCAATCAGTCCGTATCGGGCCGCCAGAAACGAGGTGCGAGCGTTGATGCCGACGGGCGCATTCGTCGAGGTGTTCGTTGATACCCCGCTCGACGTCTGCGAGCAACGGGATACCAAGGGGTTGTACGCACGAGCGAGAACCGGCGAGATATCCAATCTCACGGGTATCGACGATCCCTACGAGCGTCCAAAAAGTCCGGAGCTGGCTTTGGACACCGTGGACGTGACTCCGGAAGAGAACGCTGCCCAGGTGCTGGAATATCTAGAGCGGGAGGGTTTTGTCAGAACAGCGTGATCCTGGAACGACCAGCGCGTCGCTAGCTCAGCTCGATCAACCCCCGATCTTCGTAGTTGGGGCGGCGCGATCGGGTACGACTTGGGTCTACGATATCCTGACGAGCCACCCCCAGGTCGCCGGGGTTTATGAGTCCTGGCTGTTCACGCGGAATAACGGTCTGGGCGCAGTCTTCAACTCAGCGCATTGGCCTCCAAACCGATCCGGCTTGAGCGGGTTGCTCGAACGTGAAGCTCTATTGGAAGAGACACGGGCCTTCGCGGACAGGTTGCTTGCCAGGGCCCTAAAGCCCGAGCATCGCTTCTTGATAGAAAAGAGTCCGTCGCATGTTTTTGCAGTGCCGTTAATTCATGAGCTCTACCCGCGTTCCCGGTTCATCCACGTGCTGCGCGACGGTCGCGACGTAACCGTTTCGGTACGCGCAGCCGCGCGTTCATGGGTGCCACAGTGGCGCCAGGCGTTCGGCCGCTCTGTTCTTACGTCTGCGCGAGCGTGGAGCCATGCCGTGCGACGGGCCCGGAAGCTCGGTGCTGAGCTGGGTGATCAGTTTCTCGAGGTTCGTTTCGAAGAGATCAAGCAAGATCCGCTCGGCGCCTATCGGCGGTTGCTGGAGTTTTGCGAGATATCGTATGACGACTCATTGCTGCAACAAATCCACGATCAGACTGATTTTGCGAGTAACTACAAATCGAACGAAGAGGGGTTTCGCCGTGGCGGCCGAGTCGGCGACTGGCGAACGCATTTCAATGTCCTGGACGCCGTTCAATTCAATCTCGCCGCTGGCGACACGCTGATTGAAACCGGGTATGAAGAGAATCGTCGTTGGGCCAGCTCGGTGCTGAGGAAGACGTCTCCTGGGCGCTGATCAGCGGTAGCCGAGACGTCGCATCGTCGGCCCGGCGATCGCCATAACGCTCTCTAGCTCGGCTGATGACAACCCGCGACGGTAGTTGCCCACGCTGTCGGCGTGTATGTGTTGGGTCGGGAACCCCGCTGGCTCCACCCCGAGGTATTCTCCCAACCCCCTGAGGACTGGTGTTGGGTCCCGGACGAGATCCTCGTATCGGATCACGTGCAAGTGTTGCCGGTACTTTTCCATCGTCTCGATCGCCTCGACCCAGCGCGTAGCGATCTGGTCAGCTGTTGAGACCCCCTTGATGAAATCGAGACCCTTCCAGTCGGTACGTACACGATGCAAGAAGGAGCTCGTGACGTCACGACAGTCTCGGTAGATGATGATCCGTTTTAGACCCTTGTCCTTGGTCAGCTCTCTCAGATTGAAGACGTAACGAGGATACTTGTCACCAACGACCCTGCCAGCGGGAAAGGCTGGTTGCAGGAGGGAGCCGACCACGGCTGCATCGATCGAGCGATACCAGTAGCGCCTGAGGCGCCCCAAGTAGGCACGACGGAACGACGGTGCACGCCATTCTCGTTTACTCATCTGGGGGGTTTTCCAACGTTTCAAGAGATCGCGGCGGTACTTCCAGTAGTTGCGTCCCAAATTACGAAAATTGGCGAACTCATATGTCAATGCGATCGCTGGGTGGCGGTGGCAGGTCTTCCAGAGCAGTGAGGTTCCCGATCGAGAGAGACCACCTATGATCGCTGCAACGGGCCCCGGGCTCTGCTCTGCTGGGTCAACCCGGAGTGACATGGGTTTCTGTGCGCTTCTGCGGGGGGTGCGATTCATAGAGTTGTCTGTGCAGTTGGTACAAGCCGGCGTACACGCCTCCGGTTGCGATCAGCTCGTCGTGGCTACCTTGCTCGACTAGCCGGCCAGCCTCCAAGACTAGGATACGGTTGGCCATGCGCACGGTTGAGAAGCGATGTGAGATCAGTAGTGTCGTTCGGCCGCGGGCCAGCTCGCGAAACGTCGAGAAGATCTCGTGTTCGGTTCGGGCGTCGAGATTTGACGTCGGCTCGTCCAAAACGAGAACCCGAGCCTCACGCGCCAGTGCGCGCGCCATGGCCAAGAGCTGCCATTGACCGGCTGACAGTGTCGTGTGGCCGAAAGAGCGACCTAGATGTGTGTCGTAGCCGTCGGGCAGGCGGGCGATCATTTTGGCCGCTCCGGTCCGAACCGCGATCTCCTCGATCGCGTCGGGGTCGTCGAGCAGCCGCCGCCAGTCACCATACGCGATGTTGTCACGGGCGGTCGCCTCGTACCGGGCAAACTGCTGGAAGACAAAGGACAGCTGGGACCTCAGGTGCTCGGGGGACATGCTACTCAACTCATGTCCATCAAGCAGGATCGTGCCACGCTCGGGCTCGTAAAGCCCGCCCAGGAGCTTGACAAGGGTCGATTTCCCCGCGCCGTTTGGACCGACCAGGGCGACAACCTCGCCGGCTTGAACATCGAACGACACACCGTCCAGTGCACGCTCCTCGGACCCTGGGTACCGAAACGAAATGTTGCGAAACTCGACCCCGCCGTGGATCGGTGGCGGAGTTCCGGCCACAACGGGTGCGACCGCCCTTGGAGCGGTACTCAGGAAAAGCGTGAGGTTGGACACCATGAGAGAGCTATGTATCGAGTGCGCGATGAGGTTGACGAGCCCGGTCACGGTGGCCGCGAAGCGCTCCACCGCCAGGAGATATGCGGCTACACTACCCAGCGTCGCCTCTCCGCGCAGCGCCTCGCCGGCGAGGTGAAACACGGCCGCATAGACGACGATGCCGCCGAGAACCCCGAATAACAACCCGCCTAGCGCGCGCCGACGGTAGATCGTTGTGTTTTGATCACGAATCGTCTGCATCAGCGTACGAAAGCGGTCCATGAGATGCGGGGCTAGATCGAGCAGTTTCACCTCGGGAACCGACCCATGACCCATGAGCAAGCCCGAGAAGTACCGGGTCCAGCGTCGACGTCCCTCCCGATTGTGCTCGATCCAATAGTGGGTGCTCGATAGCCGCGTCTGATACAACAAGTAGGGGAGAGCGAGAACGGCCAGTGCGGCGACAACGATCGGTTCGATCAGAAGAATCACCAACAAGAGCGTTACCAGTTGGATAGTGTGTCGGAGCAGGGCGGCTAGATCACGAACCAGCGCCTCCATGTGGCGGGCCGAGTTGGCCTGGGTTCGCGCGAGCATGTCCTGATTGGCCGGATCTTCGAAGAAAGCGAGATCGAGACGAGCCGCATGCTCGAGGATTCGAAGGCTCGTGCTCAGCTGGAGCTCGTCGGACAGACGAGAGCTGGCAAATGCAGCGATCGGCCGCAGCGCGACCGACACAAAGGAGAGCAGTGGCACGATGACGATCCACGGCATGGCGTCGGCCAAGGCGGCCGACGTACGAAGAGCATCGATGACTTCCCGGATGGCGAATACGAAACCGGCTGGCACCAGACCCGTAATGACGGCAATAAAAAGACGCGTTGTGACGAGACCGGGTGTTGTCGACCAAGCGAGCCGCAGCGCCCAACGGCCGTTGGCGATCAACGTTCCGATGTCGGCCCTGGGCTCCCGGGGTGGGGCTGTGTTGTGCTCTAGTTCTGTCGCCAAGTCGATCCGTGGCGGTGGGGGATTAGGTGTCGAACGCGCCTACGGCAGGTCGCGCTCGAAGTACATAGTGGCGGAAGGTAGCTCGGAAAAAACGTCGCCACACGTAGCCGGCGCGTGGGCGGAAGCCAGTCCGGAGCGCCCAATGAGAGGCCTGGATCGCTTGGCGCCAGCGTCGATTCCAAACGTGTTGGGCGACTCCGCTCAGGTGCAACAGCGCTATGTCGTGGTGGCGTGGTGGTGGAGGCACGCTGACCCGCGTGAGATCTCTCCAAAAACGATTGATCGCCTCGACTCCGACTGGTTCGGGCGATACAAGGAGCCAGTGTTGCGTCATCTTGAATATCTCCTCGTACTCCCAGTCGGCGTACGAGGCGAGCCTCGCCTTGGCGCGGTTATAACGTTTCTTCTCGTACAGGCTCCATACGTCCGAGCAATGGACGATCGTGCGCTCCACGATCGGCCACCGCGAGGCATGAATGCCGCTAGCGCGACGCAGCAGATCGACACTTCCGATGAGTTCTTGGTGGTCGCATCCCTCGCGCGAAGCAAACCTGGCGAATTGAGCGAACCAATGGTAGACGATGTTTTCGCTGTTGTGACGGGTCATGATCGCGGTCTTGGCGAGATGGGATGCCGCTTGGTCGGAGAACCCGCAACGATACAGATGCCAGGCCGTCCATAAGGTGGTGTAGTAGAAGACCGTCCGCTTGAGCTTGCGCACCGATCGCGGCAATCCCTCGGTCGCGTAGAACTCTCGCAGGACCGTCAAGATCCCAGCAGCCTGGGCAGGTGCGTTTTGCATCGCACTGTTCGGATGCTGACGGTAAGCCACAGTCGGTTGCCTCAGCCAAGCCGCCCGACACCCGGCCAGCGAGAGGCGCAAGATGAGATCGACGTCCTCCGATTGCGAGTAACGAGTGTTGAACCCGCCAACCCGATTCAGCCAGCTGCGCTCGATCATAAGGCCCCCGGGAACCATCGGTTTCCACAACAGCCATGTGCGGAGATCGAGCTTTGGGGCTTCCTTCCAGGGTTCGTGGTCACTGATCGGGGTCCCCGTGGCATCTATGGTTCGCCAGCCACTGTTGACGATCCCGGGATCGTGTGGGGATTGTTCGAAGCAGGCCACCTGATCTCGAAGCTTGCCGGGAAGCATCAGGTCATCCGCGTCGAGAAACGAGACCAGATCCCCCGTCGCGATCTCCATGCCCCGGTTACGAGCTGCCGACACGCCCTGGTTGGGCTGCCTTATGTGTCGGATCCGGCCGTCATAGCCCGAGAGGAGACGTTGGGTGTCGTCCGTCGATCCGTCATCGACGACGATTAGCTCGACGCTCGGGTACTCTTGCGACAGGACGCTCTCGACCGCTTCGCCGAGGAAGCGGGCGGAATTGTGACTCGGGATGACGACGGAAACAGTGGGATTCATAGCAGCCTGACGGCTATCCTAATAACGGGATTGAGCCCGAATCGCAAGGTGATCTATGACCCTGGCTGGTGTAGGCTACCCTCATTGTGAGCCCCAGATGTAATCCCCGAAGGGGAAACCGGCTATGAACGATCGCACAGAATCAACCCTGACTGGGAGAGCGAAACCGTCAGGCTACTGGGCTCTGGTCGGGGGGGCCGTAGCGATGACCGTCGCGCTGGCGGTTTTCGACCCCTACCTGTTCACCGGGGGCGACAATGTCGCTTACTACGCCCTCGCGCGCGCTCTCGCGACCGGTCAAGGGTACGTGAACCTGATCGCACCGGGTGCTCGGCCAGAGACAGTGTACCCGCCTGGATACCCGGCGCTCCTGGTTCCGTTCTATTGGGTGTTCGGGGGATCGTTGGTGGCGCTCAAGATCCAATCGCTGCTCGCTGGAGCGATCGTCCTGGTAGCAACCTGGGGCATCGCAGCTCGGGATCGCGGCTTGCCGCCCTGGGCACCGGTCGCGGCTGTGTGGCTGGTCGGCTTGGCACCGGTCTTCCTTCTGTACACTCACTTTGTGCTCTCTGACATGTCGTATACCGCGGTTGCGCTGCTGGCGCTGTGGGCGTTTTCTCGCGCCAATGGTGACGATTCCGGAGACGGACCCTCGATGAGTTGGTGGGTGGTGGGATGCCTGGTCATGCTGCTCGGCTTCTGGGTGCGAACGGCCGGCGTAGCGTTGATCGGCGCGGTTCTGTGCTGGGCCCTGCTGTACAGACATTGGCGGCACGTCGCCGTCGTGGTGGTCGCGATTGTGGGGGGCGCCTTACCGTGGTTGTGGTGGACCGCGCGCCGTCCGCCGGCGACGGGTGGCTACCTGCAACAAGCCCGGGCCGCTGATCGTCTCGATCCCGAGAGCGGAGCGATCTCGGTAGCCGAGTTCGTTGAGCGGGGTTGGGAGAACCTCTCGTACTACGTGCAAATCGATCTGCCCCAGCTTTTCTGGCCAACGTTTCCGATTCCGACCTCGGTGCGGTTGGTCGGCGCGGTTATCGGTGTCGCGCTAGTGATTATCGGAAGCTGGTCGCTCTTGAGACGACGTGGTGTGGCGGTGTGGGACCTGTACTTGCTGGCGACCCTCGCACTGCTGCTCTTGTGGCCGTGGAGGGGCGACCGGTTCTTTCTGACTCTGGTCCCGTTCGTTTGGCTCTACGTGCTGACCGGGTTGGATCGGGTCTTGTCGATCACGGGTCGACGGTGGGCCGCGCCACTCGTGGCTGTTGCGCTGGCGCTCGTTCTTGTCGTGGGAGCTCTGCGCACCGTGCCCGGTCAGTGGGCTTACACGCGAGCTTACCTGGATGGCAATAAGATGGCAGGGTACCCCGTTTTTTGGCAGGACTACTTTGAATCCGCCAAATGGATCGGAGAGAACAACCCCCAGGCGGTGATCACGGCCCGCAAGCCGACCTTCGCATGGTACTGGAGCCAACGCCCTAGTCTCGTCTATCCTTTCCACGGCGACCCGGATCGGACATGGGCGTTTCTGCGCCGCCGGGGCGTGACGCACATCATCGTCGATCCGCTCACGCAATCGTTTCTGGCGCCAATGTTCGAGCGCCAGGTCGACAACCTCGCGCTGGCGTACGCCGGACCGCATCGCGAGGTATTCGTGCTCCGATTGATCCCGGGCGAGTAGCGACGAATGAGTATCGGATTACTGACATACCAGACACCGACATGCTGAAGCTCTTCAACGCCACGCCGTCGGGGAACTGCTACAAGGTGCGGCTCATTCTGGCCCACTTGGGCGTTCCCTACGACACAGTCGAGATCGACGTCACCAGCAGTGAGCCTCGGCCGCCCGAACTTCTGGCCCACAACCCGCTCGGCAAGGTGCCGGTTCTCATCTTCGATGACGGACGCGGGATGGCGGAGTCGAACTCTATTCTCTGGCACTTCGGGCGGGGAACACCGTACTTGCCGGATGACGAGGACGATCGCACGGAGGTCCTCAGATGGCTGTTCTTCGAGCAGAACATCCACGAGTCTACGATCGCCGTGAATCGTTTCCTGATCTCGTACTTGGATCGCGCTGATCATTTCGCCGACGTCATCGCGTTCAATCACCGGCGCGGGGTGGGGGCGCTCGATACGATGGAGCGTCATCTGTCGGAGCATGAGTTCTTTGTCGGTGGTTGCTACTCGATCGCGGACATCGCGTTCTACGCCTATACCCACGTGGCGGACGAGGGCGGTTTCGAACTGGGATCACGGCCCGCGATCCAGTGTTGGCTCGACAGGGTGCGCGCGCAGCCCGGCCACGTGACGATGAGCGGTGACGCACCGTGACCCGGAGTGATACATTGATCTCGGGTGGTGGGCGTAGCTCAGGTGGTTAGAGCACCAGGTTGTGGCCCTGGGGGTCGGGGGTTCGAGTCCCCTCGCTCACCCCAACAACGACGGACGGTATCCCAGCAGACATCTCTGTGGGCCGCTAGCTCAATTGGCAGAGCAACTGGCTCTTAACCAGTAGGTTCCAGGTTCGATTCCTGGGCGGCCCACCAGAGCTCCTTCCCACAGCGTAGACCCGACAAAGCGAGGGATTGGCACCGTGATATTGAGAACCCCCGCGGAAAGATTCGAGAACCTTGCGGGTTATCCGTTCGAGCCGAATCACGTCGACTTCGTCGGAGCACGAATGCATTACGTCGACGAACCCGGCGGATCGGGCGAGACCGTGTTGATGCTCCATGGGGAGCCAAGCTGGAGCTATCTGTATCGCAAGATGATACCGATCGTTTCAGCTGCCGGTCACCGCGTTGTGGCCCCCGATCTGATCGGCTTCGGAAAGTCCGACAAATTCACCGATCCCGGGAGGTACACGTACCAGATGCATGTCGACAGTATCGTCAACTTGATCGAAACCCTCGATCTCAAAAACATCACTCTGATTTGTCAGGATTGGGGAGGGTTGATTGGCTTGCGGATCGCCGCCGAGCATCCCGATCGATTCTCCCGGATCGTGGCCGCGAATACCGCTCTTCCAACCGGAGACGAGAGAATACCCGCTGCTTTCAAGGTCTGGAGAGCCTTCTCTCAGGCGACCCCAGTTTTTCCCGTAGGCGGGCTAATCAAGTTCGCGTGCAAGACAAAGCTCACGAAGGGAATCGTGGATGGGTATAACGCACCGTTCCCCAGCAGGAAGTACAAGGTCGCCGCAAGGGTGTTTCCGCTGCTTGTGCCGACTGTCCCGGATAACCCGGCTTCGGAAGCCAACCGCGCTGCGTGGAGGGCGCTAGAGAAATGGGAAAAGCCGTTCCTAACGGCGTTTAGCGATGGCGATCCGATCATGCGCGGGCTGGACAGGATCTTCCAGAACCGCATTCCAGGCGCCAAGAACCAACCGCACGCGCTTATCAGAGGCGCCGGCCATTTCTTGCAGGAAGACAAGGGTGAAGAGCTCGCCGCGCTGGTTGTCGAGTTTATTGGTCGGAGTGAGGGGTGATGTAGCCTCGAGCTTAGCTCAAATGTGCCAGAACACAGGGAGGGGCGACCCACATCTTTGATGGGTCGCCCTTTTCAGTTTGCTGCCAACACTCATCCGCGCTGTGAGGTGGAAAGCCTTTTATCCCGGGTGTGGAAGCATGGTTCCTATTCGCGGCAAGAAAGTGCCCGTTCGGCCACGAGACTTTTCATAATCGGAAGCACCGCGCCAAAACTATTGAACGCATTTCATCGTTCGGGTAGAGTGAGACATCCCCCGAGGAAAACTGTTTGAAGCGGCACCGAAACCGGACTAGGCAGAGCCGGACGAACCGCTGGTCGAGGAAGAACCGGAGGGAGTAATGAGGGCAGGACGTTTCAATTGTAGGCGCGGACAGACGATGATCGAGTTCGCAATGGTCATCCCGATCGTGGCACTCCTCTTTATGGGGATCTTCGATTTCTCGCGCTTTTTCTACACTCAGCTAACGCTGCAACACGCCATTCATGAGGCGACGCGTTTCGCGGTCACTGGCGCCGCGCTCGATGATGGCCAGGGTAACACAATGTCGCGGGCTGAGTCGATCAAGAGCGTAATCACGAAAGAGGCGATAGCGCTCGATCTCGACGTGAATGAGCTCATCGTTGATCCGGCCGACGGTGGCGGCCCGAGCGAGGTCGTGACGGTGACCGGCAACTTCGAGTTTCAGTTCGTGACCCCTGGCGTCAGCACGTTTTTCCCCGGTGGCAAGTATGACTTCACCGTTGCGACGGCTATGAAGAACGAGCCGTTCACGGGGGCACCATAATGACTAACGGGATGGGGAGTTCGTCCATGCGAAAGAAGAGCGCTTTCTGGCACCGAGTGATACGCAACGAGCGAGGAACCGTTTTGGCGTTCGTCGCAGTGAGCCTGGTCGGGCTGCTCGGGATCGCCGGTTTGGCGCTCGATTCGGGGCGCGCCTACGTCAAGCGATCCGAGCTGTCACGTGCGGTGGATGCGGCTGCGCTCGGCGGCGCTGCTGCGCTGCGTCAAAGCCAGGCCGATGCAGAGCAGCGGATCATAACACTCGCCAAGGCCAATGGCGTTGATCCGGCCATGCTCAACTACTCGTTCGGCGTCAACGCTGCTGGTGAGAACACTGTCTCTGTCAGCGCCAACGAGATCGTTCCGACGACCTTTATGCGCGTCCTAGGGCGGGATGAGGTCGGCGTCGCGGCAGCAGCCGAGGCGACGGTTCCGCCGCTCGACCTGGTCCTGGTTTTGGATCAGTCGGGCTCGATCGCCCGTGAAGGTGCGTGGGACGACCTGCAGAACGCAGCCAAGGACTTTATCGACAACTTCAGTGAATCGGTCGACCAGGTCGGGTTGGTCTCGTTCCAGGTTCGAGCCGGCCAACACGTGCCCCTGAGCCAGCCGTTCCGGAGCAACATCCGGGCAGCGATCGACGCCATGACTTCGGTCGGCGACACCAACACCGGTGAGGGGTTGAGGGTCGGCAAGGAGACACTCATCAATGGTCCGACACGGAACGGTTCGGTTCAGGTGGTCGTGTTCTTCACCGACGGCCGGCCGACAGCATTCCGTGGGAAGATCGGCGGCCAGGACCGCGCCGCAGCGGTGTCAACTCGCATTACCGGTAAAGTAAGAGGCTACTTCGACAACCCCGATGCGTTGCCACTGAATCAAATCGCGAGAGCCGACGGGTGTCGGGGCGTGCCGTCGTGTTTTGGCATGAACGAGAACGCGGTCCGCGCCCGCGGCAAGGCCAACGGACGGCAAGAGGCGAATCGAATCCGACAGAACAACATCTATCTGTTCACGATCGGGCTCGGGAACCCGAACAACCCGGATCCGATCCTGACGCCGGACATGAACTACTTACGCGAGCTGGCGAACGAGGACGGCGTCACCGATGCGAGCCAGCCGCAGGGGAGCGCGTACTTCGCGCCCACCGCTGCCGAGCTCGACGATGTGTTTCAAGCCGTGGCCCAAGACATCCTGGTCCGGCTGAGCAAGTAACCCAGGCTTCCCCCGCTTCTCCCTCAGGCGCGGTCGATCTTTCGGGATTGGCCGCGCCGCCCTCGTTCAACCCTCGGAATCCTCAGCGTGCCAGACGAACACGTTCGTATAGCCACCATCCGAGTCGTGGGTGGTTTCCAGGTGAGACATACCGACCTTCAGGAGAACGCGATGTGATGCGACATGCTCAGGGGCGGTCGTGGCGATGATCCTCCGCAGGCCGAGGTGCTCCACCGCGTAGGTGAGCATCCCGTCGACCGCTTCGGTGGCCAGGCCACGACCCCAGTATGCGCGCAGGAGCGCATACTTGATCTCAGGTTCGGGTTGACCACCGGGGTGAACGATTCCGCAGAACCCGACCACCGAACCAGACTGCTTCAGCACCAAAGCCGACATCCCGTAACCCCGAGCGGCGTAGTTCTGCTTCGTCACCTCGATCCACCTGATGCAACTCTCTCGGTCGAGTGGCTGACCGTCGTCGACCCATCGCATCGCCTTGGCGTCACCGTAGACCGCCTGCATGGAGCCGACATCCCAATCGGTGATGTGACGCACGAGCAGGCGCTCGGTCTCATAGATCGTTTCTAGGTCATTCACGGCTGTGGGTACCTGAGTAAAAAGCGCGATTCGGGACGCGAGCCGATCGTCAGCCACTCGCCGATATCCTCGCGTGGCCTCATCTCGGGGGCGCGAGCCGTTCTCCGTAGCTCGTTGCAACGCAATCTAGTAGCCGGCCTTCCCCTGGTTCGGCCCACGCGTTGCCCATGGGGCACGCACAAGATCGTAGAACGAGCCCGAACGGAGGGGAGGAATGTTTCAAGAATGAGAACAGCAATACCAATCCTAGCGGGAGCGCTGATCGTCCTCGCGGCCTGCAACGAAGATGCCACAGGGCCTACCATCGATCCCGGTCCAGACGCGACTCGACCCGACGTCGCCGTGCTCCCACCCGATCCGCAACTGCCCAACACGATCGATACCGATCGGGACGGCCTGCCAGACACCGAGGAAGAGATCCTGCTGCGGCAGTTTCGACCTTATTGGTACTTCGATGGACAGGAATTCATCTTCCCGATCTCGATCGCTCAGTGGGGCCTAGCGACGGGCTCCATATCGCAGGGCAGCTCGAGAATTCAGTACAACAACCTCTACACGCTGAAGAATGCTGCGCTGTCCCTGAGCAGAGGCGTTATGAAGCCGATCGAGTTCCTCATCGTCGGCAATCGCGAGGATAATGCGCCGGTCTACGTGGATGCGGTACCGATGCCCGAGACTTTTTCGGTCGGTGGGAAGAACAACTTGGTCTGGCTTCACTATTACCTGTTTTTCGGCGACGATGCCAAGCTGATCCTATGGCCCAACAGTTTGCGACATCGGGGCGATTGGGAGCACATCTGCATTCTGGTCGAGCGCAGTGCCGCCGGTATCCGGCAGCGCCCGCCGGTCAAGCTCCACTTCCATCATCACGGCGATCTCGACGTCAGCTCGACGGCGTACGCGTATCACACCGACTACTGGGGCCATAAGCATCCTCGGGTCTACGTTGAGGCCGGAGCTCACGGTATGTACCGCAATCCGGGTCGCGGCCCGGTCGGGCCACACAACAGCAACGCCGGATCACCCGACGACCCACTCGATAACCCGTTGCGCTTTATGGTGTCGCACTGGTCGACTCGGTTCGGCCAGGCACGGGACGAGAAAGAGATCTTGCAGCGATTCCGTGGTAAGTGGGGAGACAGCAGCGGCAGCCCCAAGGGACCGCTGCAGTACAACAACAGCTGTGATCACGACTACGTCAAGCGCCCTAAGTCGTTTAGCTTCCGTCTTTCGGATTGCTGACGTACCAAACGTTGGATGTCGAGGTGTCCCAATGAGGATAGGGTTGAGTGCGTTGGTTCTGACGTTGCTCTTGCACGGTGGTGCACGGGCGCAATTCGGCCCGGTGGGGTTCAACGCCATTCAAGACGACTCGGTGCTCCTGCAAGTCGAGAACGACGGATGTGATTCGGACTTCGATGGCGCGTGGATCGGCGCCGGGATCGGTGCTGTCGGTGGGCTGGGTTTAGCGGCTCTCATCCATGACGGATGTGGTGAAGGGTTCTGCGCCGTCGGCGCGCTAGTGGGCTCGATCGCCGGCTTCTGGGCCGGGCTGGGTCTCGACTCGCGACGCTGCCGTCAGCCCTCCTCGAGTTCCTCGACCGAGCTCGGCCAGTCGTCTTTGAGCAATCGGCTGAGTGCGCGATCGGCCAGCACGCGGCCCTCCGTCTGGCACGTCGGGCAGTAGTTCGTCTCACGCTCGGCGTACACGATGCGCTGAATCCGAGTATCACAGACGGGACACGGCTCACGATACTTGCCGTGGACGGCCATCTGGGGATGAAAAGCGGTCACCTTCTCGGGAAAGCCATCTCCGACCTCGGTGCACCGGATATCGATCCACTCTTTGAGGATTCGCCGCGCCGCTCCCCAGAGGCGCTCGATTTCACTGGCGTCGAGGTTTGTGCTCAGTTGCAGCGGTGACAGCTTGGCGGCGTGCAAGATCTCGTCAGCGAATGCACCCCCGATTCCGCTAAAGGCCCGGGGGTCGGTCAACGCCCGCTTCAGGGTGTGGCGTCCACGAAGGAGGCCCTCGCGAAACGCTTCGAGCGACGCGTCGATGACCTCGATGCCACCAGGGTCGAGTGCTTGGAGCGCGTCGGCCCCGCGCACCACGTGCAGCGCCACGCGGCGCTTCGTGCCCGCCTCGGTCAGCAGCAGCGAGCCGGTCGAAAAGTCAAACACCGCCAATCCGCGTTTTCGGGGGATCTCCCACTTCGCCTCCGCCCACCGCAGCCTACCGGCCACCATGAGGTGCAGGACCATAAACAGATCGGGGTCGAAGCCGATTACGAGACGCTTGCCGATCCGGTCGACGTTCCTGACCTGCCGTTCCACGAGCGCGTCCAGCGATGGTTCAAACGTCTTGAGCAGTGCGAACGACCGCAGGCGAACCTCGGTCAGCGTCGCGCCCACGATCCGCGGCTCGAGCGCCCGCTGGTAAGCGACGATCTCGGGAAGCTCGGGCATTCTCTCTGGGTTACGGAGTCACGTACGATCGCACGAGCAGCCAGGTGAACACCTGCAGTCCAACAGCCATCGCGAGCATGACCGTCGACAACATGATGATGAACCTGGCCCGGCGACGAGCGGGTTCACCGTCGATGACGGGTGTGTCCACGAGGACCCGTGTTCCTGGTGGTGGCCACTCTCCCGCCGATAGCGAACGGCGGGCCTTTCGTGCCTCGCTCACCGCCACCAGAGCGGTCGTAACGCCGACCAGCGCCGCTGCCATCTTCAGGAACGATGCGGCCCGGTCGAAGGCGAGCTGGCGATCGTACTGGGCCAGCTTTTCGACCTCTACCAATACCCGCTGGGACCAGTCGTAGGTGACAAACCCGGCGACCACGATGACGACCAGCGCGATCGCTGTGTAGACGCGGAGCCGATTGTCGGCCGGGATCACCTTGGCGTTCACCGAGCCTCCAACTTGGCTTTGCTGAGCCGCACGTCGACCTCAGACACGGTCCCGTGGTGGCCGTAGGTATACGATGTGATGCCCACGCCCGAGACGTATTCGATGATACGGTGGTCGGGCAGGGTACGATGGCTGACGCGGTACTGAGTCCGGGCGATCTCCGGGTCGATGCCCTCGACGTCAAATCCATCGAGCGGCTGCACGCTTTCGACCAGCCAACAGTATAGGTAGTCCTGACGAGTTCGGGTTCGAAGATCACAGAACCGCTTGAGGTGTGACAGTGGAAGATCCAGGAAAAGCTCATAATCGGCGAGCAGGTCGATTAGCGAATCGTCAGAGTCGCGCAGCCGTTCTTCGACCTCTCCGGCCCGTTCGTTGCTCAACAGGTAGAGTTGCTCGGTCTGGCCCTCGCCGATCGCGACTACTAGACGTCGGCGCCGCTGGCGGCCCTCCTCGTACCACGCGAGGTCACTCGGGTGACCCTCGAGTACAGCTGCTCGCAGCCCGCGGCGCTCGATCACGTCGACGATCTCCATCGTCCAGTCGATCTCCTTTTCGAGCACCTCATTGGAGCCGGCCGGCGTCCAGCGTATCGTTCCGGTGTAGACCCAGGTGTTGCCGACCGCCATCGGAAAGACGGCCGGTGGCGACAGCTCCTGTCCGAGCGCCGTGCTGGCCACAAGGGCTAGCGCGGCCGCGACCGGTGACAGAGCCGCCGAGCACAAACAAGTTCGCCACGTCACCCTGTAAGGTCGTTTCTCATGAGAAGCATGCAACACGATAAATGACAATCTATTACGATTCCTCACGATGAACCCCCAAACGACCCGGGCAGGGTTTGTAGCGTTGATCGGTCGACCGAACGTCGGCAAGTCGACGCTACTCAACCGACTCGTCGGCGTGCACCTGGCGGCGGTCAGCCCCAAGGCGCAGACGACCCGCCATCGGATACCCGGCTTCCACGTCGAGGCAAACACCCAGATCGTATTCGTAGATACGCCTGGCCTACTCGAACCGGGGTACGCATTGCAGACGGCAATGGTCCAGAGCGCCCGGGCGGCGATCGAGGGTGTCGACGCGATCTACTGGCTGGTCGATGCGGACGAAGTCTCCGATCCGGAGCGCAAGCTTTTGGCGGTGCTCCAGAACGGGTCCGCCCCGGTCTTTCTGGTGCTCACCAAGTCGGATCGGGAACCTCAGGGCGTGATCGATGCCAGGACCGCGATATGGGCCGACGCGTTTTCGTGGGCCGGTTGTTACGCGGTGAGCGCGACTACTGGTGAAGGGGTCGACGACCTGCTCACCGCGACCCGCAAGTTGCTACCCGAGCAACCGTTTTTTTATCCCGAGGAAGAGTTGACCGATTTGAGTGTCCGGTTCTTGAGCGCCGAGCTCATCCGTGAGGCTTGTTATCGAGAGCTGGGCGAAGAGCTTCCGTACAGCGTTCACGCCGTGGTCACCGATTGGACCGAGCCGGGTGACGACCGAAGAAAGACCAAACTAGCGGCAACGTTGTACGTAGAGCGCGAAAGCCAGAAGGGGATGGTAATCGGACAGGGGGGGAAGAAAGTGAAAGCGATCGGGATCCGCGCCCGTCACGCAATCGAGGCGCTGATCGGCGGCCCGGTTCACCTATCGTTGCAGGTCAAGGTCAGGAAAAAGTGGTCGCGACGCGAGGCGGACCTCAAGTTCTTTGGCTACAAGCCATGAGTTGCATCGATCGATCGAACAATAGCAGAGAAAGGAGCCCTCGATGGCCCTGGACAAGGAGTTGCTGGAGATCCTCGCGTGCCCTAAGTGCAAAGGGGACCTCGAGTACAAGGAGAGCGAACAGGTACTTGAATGTGGGGCTTGTCGGTTGCGTTATCCGATCAAAGACGACATCCCGATCATGTTGATCGACGAAGCGGAATCCTTTTGAGCCATGACGCTCTCGAGCCCCGGATCGTCGAACACCTCGGAGAACGCGCTAAGCGGCCGCTAAAGCTAAAGGAGATCGCACGCGGCCTCGGGGTCGGCGACGCCGGCTATCAAGCCCTCAAGGCCACGCTCGCCCGTCTCACCGACGAGGGCGTGATCTACCGGATCAAGGGTCAGCGATACGCCTTACCGGAGCAGATCAACTTGGTGGTTGGGCGGCTCGACGGAACTCGTGGGGGAGCCGGATTCGTGGTCCCGGAGCGACGGCTCCCGGGTCCGGACATCTTCGTGCCTTCGCACAGGCTCGCCGGGGCTCGCCACGGCGATCGTGTCGTGGCTCGAACCGAGCATCGCCGGCGGGCCGGAAATCCCGAGGGCCAGGTCATCCGCGTTCTCGAGCGCGCCAGAACAAAGGTCGTCGGAACGCTCCAGCACGGGAAGCACTTCGGTTTTGTTCGCCCCGACAACCCGCGACTCCGTTTCGACGTGTTCGTGGCGGGTGAACACTTGCAAGACGCTGGCGAGGGACAAAAGGTCGTCGCCACGATCGATGACTGGGGTGACGGCACAAAGAGCCCCGAGGGTCGGATCACCGAGGTGCTTGGCGATGCTGATGCCCCCGGGGTCGACATCCTATCGATCATCATGGGTCATGGGCTCGACACCGAGTTTCCCGGCGCCGTCGAGTCTGCGGCCACAGAAATCACCGTGGACTTGGAGCTCGAGGCTGGCCGGCGCCTCGATCTGCGAGACAGGGTCGCCTTTACGATCGACCCGGCAGACGCCAAAGATTTCGACGATGCCCTGTCGGTGCGGCAACTGGACGACGATCTGTATGAGATCGGTATCCACATAGCCGACGTGAGCCACTACGTGGCGATGGACAGTGAGATCGACGATGAGGCCTATGAGCGCGCGACATCGATTTACCTCGTCGATCGCGTTATCCCCATGCTCCCCGAGCGCCTATCGAATGATCTCTGCTCGCTTGTGCCGAACAAGGATCGGCTCACGTACTCGGTCATCGCGACCGTCGATGGTGAGGCCAACGTTCGGGACTACAAAATCGCGGAGACGGTGATCCGAAGTCGTTTCCGGCTGAACTACGTGGAAGCCCAGGCGATGATTCAAAGCGAGCCCGAGGTGGAGGAGCACAAGGAGGTTATGTGGGAGCTGCAGACGCTGAGGAGGCTCGCCAAGGTGCTCAAGAATCGGCGCGCAGAGAGAGGGAGCCTCGATTTCGATTTACCTGAAGCGGCCGTCGAGCTCGATGAGGAAGGGTTCCCGATCAACATCAACGAGAAAGTGCGACTCGACAGCATGCGGTTGATCGAGGAGTTCATGCTGCTCGCCAACGAGATCGTTGCCCGGCACGCAAGCGAGCACAAGATCCCGTTCATCTATCGGGTCCACGAACGACCATCGCCGGAGAAGGTCGAGCGGATCCGCCGCTTTGCTGCCGTCTGTGGCTGCCCGCTGACGGGTCGCGGAAACGAAATCGAACCGCAACACCTGGCCAAGCTTCTTTCTGACGTCAAGGGCAAACCCGAGGAAGAACTGACCAATAGCGTCGTTCTCACTTCTATGATGAGGGCCAGTTATCAAGTCGAGAACAACGGCCATTTTGGCCTTGCTGCCGAGCATTACGGTCACTTCACGTCGCCGATTCGCCGTTATCCCGACCTGGTCGCACATCGGGTGCTGAAGCGACACAACGCGGGAGAGCGGTGGAAGGACGCTGCGCCGCGAGAGCGGTTGATCGCCAGGCTCGAAAAGACCGCCGATCACGCATCGCTTCGAGAGCGGATCGCCGATGATGCCGAGCGAGACTCGATCGATCTCAAAAAAGTCGAGTTCATGGAGCGCCACATCGGGGACGAATTCTCGGGTTGCATCAGCCGCGTGCGCTCGTTCGGGTTCTTTGTTCGGCTCGACGACTACTTCGTCGACGGCCTCGTACACGTGAGCGGGCTAGACGATGACTACTACGAGTTCAACGAGGACCATTACGCGCTGCTCGGTCAGAACACTGGGCGTCGATTTCGGTTAGCTGACCCGGTTCGGGTCTCAGTCGAGTCCGTCAACAAGGACGCTCGTCAGATCGACTTTGCACTCATCGAGCGAGAGACGTAGCGATGGAATTTGCCTATCCGATAGTCCGCTGGCTGTTGAAGGGGTGGTTCTTCGGTAGCGCCGTGCTTTTCCTCTACCTCTTCTCGATCGACGTCTTCGTCCACCGGTGGTTTATTCTCCTGTGGTCGCTCTTTAGCGTCGGCTTGGGCGCGTACGTGGCGCCAGCTATCCGTGTCGGGCCGAAGGGCCTCGGTGTCAAGTATCTATGGCGTTACCGGCGAATCCCGTGGGACCGCGTGCTGGATGTCCAGCGGACGATGTTCGGAGTCCAGATTCTGACTACAGAACCGAACTGGGCGTACCGGGTCGTTGGCTATCAGCGTCCGATGCCAGCGGTGTCGGAGTTGGCCGCGGCGGTTCGGCAGGCGATGCGCCGGTCAGCAACCGGTGGAGGCGGCGAGAACGGTGCATAGCCGCCCGAACCGGTGGACGCTGGCGCTGGTAGCGTTGATCGTTCTTCTGGCGACCGTTCTCTACGTGGATCATTTGCTGCGGCGGGGTGACAACAAGCCCACAACGATCGAGAACGGGGTCGAGATCGTCGAGCCCGAGATGGCTCGGGACAAACCCTAGCCCTGGTCGTGCTCGTAACCAACGATGGTGTGGTAGATCGCCCGGTCGTAGAACATACCGATCGCCTTTGCCGCCTCTAGCTCGAGCCCGGTTGACAGCTGACGCCCAGCGACGATTCCGTCCCACAAGTGGCGCTTGGCGAGCAAGCTGGCGCGGATGACCTCGTTCATCGGGAAGCCGGCTTCGCGCCGGCAACGCCCGATCCGCTCGTAATGGGGATCGATCCGCGGGTCCCATTTGGCCGTGCGGAGCCATAACGCCAGATAGTGATAGAGCGCCTCGGTGTCGCGGATCAGCTCCGCGGTGTCCTCGATATCGTGATAATGCTCCGTGCCCCCATCGGTCTTGACGGCATCAAGCCACGCCTCGACCCAGCGACGCGAGTGCTGCTTGATGTAATCCGCGAGCGCAGTCTGGGGTGTTCCCCCGTAGCGACGATGTCTTACCGGCACAACGCCTCCCGTCCGTTATTGCCCGAGCGGGGAAGGAATCCCCGTCGCGATCGTTGGCTCAAAAGCCGCCTTGTCGTCGATCCCGGGTTCAACCGATACCCGATAGTTGCCGCTAAAGCAAGCATCGCAATGGCGGTCGCGGGCTCCTACGGCGCGGTACAGTCCGTCAAACGACAGGTACGCCAGCGAGTCGGCTCCGACGCGCGCGGCGATCTCGTCGCTTGACATCTGCGCGGCTACCAGCTCCGATCGTTTAGGGATGTCGATCCCATAGTAGCAGGGGTGGCGTAACGGTGGTGATGCGATCCTCAAGTGAACCTCTTCTGCGCCCGCCTCACGAACCAGTCGCACCAACGCGCCCGAGGTAGTCCCGCGGACGATCGAGTCGTCAACGATTACAACTCGCTGCCCCTTGATGACGCTCGTTACCGGGTTGTACTTGATCTTGACGCCAAAGTCGCGCACGTCTTGAGCAGGCTGTATAAACGTTCGACCGATGTAGTGGTTACGGATCAAACCATGCTCCAGCGGCAGACCACTCTGCTCGGCAAAACCGGCCGCGGCCGCGTTGCTCGAATCGGGGACGGAGAAAACACAGTCACCATTGGCAGGATGCTCACGGGCGAGCTCGCGGCCCATACCACGCCGTGCGTCGGCCGCGCTCATGCCAAACACCACCGAGTCGGGACGTGCAAAGTAAATCTGCTCGAAGACACACATGCACTCGACATCGGCCGGTTCGTGTCGCAAGGTCGCCACATTCCCGCCCGGCGTCACCTTGATGACTTCGCCTGGCTCGACCTCGCGCTCGAACTGGGCGCCGACGAGATCGAGTGCACACGTCTCTGATGCGACGACAATCGTTTCACCACGACGACCGACGGAGAGCGGCCGGAATCCATACGGATCGCGCGCGGCATACAGCGCATCCGGCGTGAGGATCAAGAACGAGAAAGCGCCGGCCAGCTGGTCGAGCGCTTCGAGGACGGCCAGGTCACGTGACGGCTGACGCGACGCGGCGATCAAATGGACCAGCACTTCGGTGTCCATCGTCGATTGGAAGATCGACCCGGCGTCCTCGAGCCGGGTTCGGAGAGTCCGCGCGTTGACGAGATTGCCGTTGTGAGCAACGGCCAGAAAACCATCCCGGTAGTTGACCAAAATCGGCTGCGCGTTGGCAAGCGTCGGCGACCCGGTGGTCGAGTACCGGTTGTGACCTATCGCCGCCGTTCCCTCGAGGCGCTCGAGCGAGGCCTCATCGAACACTTCAGCTACGAGCCCCATGCCCCTGCGCGCCAGAGCGTTACCAGCGTTCGCAGCGACGATGCCAGCGGATTCCTGTCCTCGATGCTGAAGCGCGTAGAGCCCCAGGTACACCCACTCGGCCGCGCGTCGGTGACTCGTCACCCCGACGATGCCACACTCTTCGCGTGGTCCGCTCATCGGTTCGACTCCGAGAGTTGCATAGCGTTCGGGATCGCGTTCCTCCAAAGATCTTCCAGCGTGCCGCGATCAACGAGCCCAACACCGACGATGTCGTATGCGGCGCTGGCGACTACCCGCCCACAAGTGCGGTGCATCACCTCCAGCTCCGCCAGTAGTTGGGTTGCTTTGACAAGATCCTGGTCGGTTACGGTCACCAGGTAACGCGCGCTGTCCTCGCCAAAGAGCACGCCGTGCAGATCGCTATCATCTGAGGTTTCAAGCTCGACACCGAGATCGGCTCCGAGGCCAAACATCAGCTCCGCCGCAGCGACCGCGAGTCCACCATCGCCGATGTCGCGACAGCTGCCGATCAGCCCCGCGTCGTTGAGTGCCCGGATCGCCTTGGCGCTTGTGCGCTCGGCCTCGAAATCGACCGCGGGCGGTCTTCCCGTGACCTGGCCCAGCACTTCCTTGAGCAACGACGAACCACCCAAATGGGCGCCGTCCGCGCCCACCAGCAGCAATCGATCCCCAGCCGCAGCTCGTCCGGGGGGGACTCGCTTTTCGATATCCTGCAACAGCCCAATCATGCCGATCGTGGGCGTCGGGTACACAGCGCCGGCACTCGACTGGTTGTAGAACGAGACATTGCCGCTCACCACTGGCGTGTCGAGGGCACGGCACGCGTCCCCAACACCCCTCAGCGCTTCTACGAACTGATAGTAGATGTCGTCCTTCTCGGGGTTCCCGAAGTTGAGGCAATCGGTGATCGCGAGCGGTGTCGCGCCCACCGCCGTCAGGTTGCGCGCGGCCTCGGCTACGGCCAGCGCCCCACCCCGATACGGATCGCAGTAGACGTAGCGCCCGTTCCCATCTATGGTGAGCGCCAACCCGCGTTTCGTGCCCTTGATCGCCAAGAGGGCCGCATCGGCGCCCGGTCCAATGACCGTCGCGGTCCTGACGTGATGGTCGTACTGCTCGAACACCCACCGCTTGTTGGCCAGGCTTGGCGCTGCGATCAACGTCGTCAGGGCCGTCAGCGGGTCGATGTCGTCCAGCCAACCGGGGTCCGGCGACCAGGCGTGGAGCGGAGCCAGGTAGGCCGGCGGTTCGACCTCACGCACGTACTTCGGTACAGCCTCTGTCAGAGCCTCGACCGGAATCGCGCACACCTCGTCGTGACCTTCGAAAACGCGCCATACTCCATCATCGGTGACCGATCCGATCCGAGTACAGGGGAGATCCCATTTGTCGGCGATCGTCATGAGCTCGGACTCGCGATGGGGATCGGCGACGACCAACATCCGTTCCTGCGACTCCGAGAGAAGCACCTCGTAGGCAGACATGGCGGGCTCGCGGCGCGGGACGAGTGAGATATCGAGTTCGATCCCGGTTCCGGCCCGGGTCGCCATCTCACTGCTCGACGACGTTAGGCCTGCGGCGCCCATGTCTTGGATGCCGATCACGACCCCAGAGCCGATCAACTCCAAGGTCGCTTCGAGCAGCAGCTTCTCCGTAAACGGATCCCCAACCTGCACTGTGGGTCGACTCTCGGCTGTGTCGTCACCGAGCTCGGCGGATGCAAGCAGGCTGGCGCCGTGGATTCCGTCGCGGCCGGTAGACGCGCCGAGTACATACACCGCATTGCCAGGACCACTCGCAAATCCACGCGTGAGATCGTCTTGAGCCAAGAGACCGACACACATCGCGTTGACGAGCGGATTGCCACGATAGGCGTTGTCGAAGACAACCTCGCCACCGACGGTGGGGACCCCGACGCAATTGCCATAGTCACCGATTCCGGCTACAACGTGTCGAAAGAGATACCGAACATGGGGATCGTCGAGCTCTCCGAAGCGCAAACTGTTGAGCAGCGCGATCGGTCGGGCTCCCATGGTGAAGACATCGCGTAGGATGCCACCCACACCGGTGGCTGCGCCTTGGTAGGGTTCTACCGCCGAGGGATGATTGTGCGACTCCATCTTGAAGACGATCGCCAATCCGTCACCGATGTCGATCGCACCAGCGTTCTCGCCGGGGCCCTGCAGTACCCGTGGTCCGCTGGACGGCAAATCCGCCAGACGGGCGCGGGAATGTTTATAACCGCAGTGCTCGCTCCACATGAGGCTGAAGACGCCCAACTCAGTCAGGTTGGGGTCACGGCCTAGGAGCGTACAGATCTGCTCGTACTCGTCGGTCGTGATTCCGTGGGCGGCAACGACGTCAGCGGTCACTTCGGGATCTCGAAGTGTGATCGTCATGCTGCCGTTTCCACCAAGCCCTCGAAGATGCCACGCCCGTCAGCGGAGCCCACCATTTCGTGCATCGCGCGATCGGGATGCGGCATCAAGCCGAGCACGTTACCGACTTTGTTGATCACGCCGGCGATATCATTCATCGAGCCATTGGGATTCGCATCCGGCCCGTTGCCACCTCGCTCGTCGACGTAACGAAACACGACCCTGCCTTCGTCCTCGAGACGTTCGATGACGCTCGCATCGGCAGCGAAACTGCCCTCGGCGTGCGCGACGGGGAATGAGACGATTTGTCGATGCGCGTACCTACGGGTAAAGGGCGTATCGCGGGCCTCGACCCTTAAGCGCTGCGGTCGGCAGACGAACGTCAATCGATTGTTCCTCATCAGAGCACCAGGCAGCAGCTCGGCCTCGGTCAATATCTGGAACCCATTGCAGATTCCGAGTACGGGGCCACCGTCGGAAGCGAACCGGATGACCTCCTCCATGATCGGACTGAACCTGGCGATCGCTCCGGCGCGCAGGTAGTCGCCGTACGAGAATCCACCCGCTAGCACGACACCCTTCACGTCTTGCAGGTTGGTCTCCTTGTGCCACAACCAGACCGGACGGGCCAGTTCGATGTCCGCCACGGCATCGAACACGTCCTGATCACAGTTTGTACCAGGAAAGCGAACGACACCGATGGACACTTTACTCACGTGTGAGCTTCTCGAGTGACTTGATACTCGTAGCGTTCGATGATCGGGTTGGCGAGCAGCCTGCTGCACATCTCGTCGACCTGAGCCTCGACCGTATCGGGGTTGTCGGCTTCGATCTCGAACGTGATCCATTTGCCGACCCGCATGCCACGGACCCCTTGATACCCAATAGCGGCCAAGGCGTTTTCGAGCGTTTCGCCCTGGGGATCCAACATGCCTGGTTTGAGCTGGATGTGGACCTCGACCTGAGCCGTCACGCATACCTCGGCAAATCACGACCGGTGATGCGCCGGTGGGCTTCGCGGTATCGCTCAGTGGTAGCGCGAACCGCGGATTCGGTGAGGTGGGGCAGGGGCGGTTCGCCGTTCCAGCGACCCGCGGCACGTTCGGTATCGAGAAAATCTCGAACCGGCTGCTTATCGAACGACGCCTGGGCACCACCCGGTGACCATTCCTTGGCGTCCCAATAGCGCGACGAATCAGGTGTCAAGACCTCGTCGATCAGCAGCAACTCGCGCTCGCCATCCGTGCTCCAACCGAACTCGAACTTGGTGTCAGCCACGATGAGCCCCCGCTCGACAGCGTGTGCGCGTCCCTCGGCGTACAGTGCCAGCGAGCGGTCTCGCAGGCGGGCCGCCAACTCAGCGCCGACCTTTGACTCGAGCTCATCGTACGAGATGTTCTCGTCGTGACCGCTCTCCGCTTTGGTAGCAGGAGTGAAGATCGGTTCCGGAAGGCGGCTCCCACGCTCGAGGCCCGGCGGCAACTCGATGCCCGTCACGGCTCCCGTTTCGCGGTACTCACGCCAACCGGAACCCTCGAGGTATCCGCGGACCACGCATTCGACCGGCAGTGGTTCGGCCCGGCGGCAGAGCATAGAGCGTCCAGCGAGTGTCTCGCGATGGTCCGCGAGCTCGGGTGCGCGTTCGACGAGATCATCGATGTCGCTCGTAACCCGGTGGTGCGGAGTGGCCGCTTCGAGCCGATCGAACCAATAGTCGGACAGATGCGTGAGAACGGCGCCCTTGTCTGGGATGCCTTGCTCAAACACGATGTCATGGGCCGACAAACGATCCGTGGTTACGATCAGCAGCTCATCGCCAAGCGCGAACATCTCGCGCACCTTGCCGCTCGCCAAGTGGGGGACGGGGAGGATGACGGATGTCACCTCGGGCGTCAGTGTTGGTTGCATGTTTATCCTCTCAGCGCGTTGAGATCCGGGAGACGACGCCGTTGCGTTCGATGAACAGTGTGAGTGGCTGCCCCGATTGAAGGGCGGCGACAAACTCACTCAGATCTTCTGGACCGTCGAGCCTGCGCTGACCGACCGCCAGCAATATGTCACCGGAGCGCAGGCCCAGCCGCCTGAAACCGGAACTCAGGTCGACCCGATCGAGATAGAACCCGTAATCGTTGGCGAGGCTCAAGTGAGACGCGAGCGTCGGCGTGACCACCACCACCGAAGCATCGAAGGGAGTTTCGAGACGCTCCGCGACCACGAGCGGGTCCTCCTCGGGGACCAGGGTCACACTGAAAACTGCCCCGTCGCGTTCAGCCGTGATCGTGATTG
>CAMYLR010000004.1:45405-210191 GCA_947259315.1 uncultured Gemmatimonadales bacterium
CACGCGTTCCACCTCGACACCGCGTGGCGGCTGGCCGTCGCCATCGAGTTCTGATAGGTGCAGCCCCGTCCAGGGACGCCGGATGGAGCCAAAGCTGACGATATCATCGAGCGCCCGCTGGGCACGGTTGATCGGAATCGCGAATCCGAGACCGATCGAGCCTCCGGTACCGCCCGAGAAGATGAACGCGTTGACGCCGATCACCTCACCCTGGGCGTTGACGAGCGGGCCGCCAGAGTTGCCCGGGTTTATGGCGGCGTCGGTCTGAATCATGTTCGACCAGATCTGCGGTTGGCGCCCCGCGCCGCGAACCTCGGGTTGTACGTCGCGGCCAAGCGCCGAGATCACACCCACCGTGACGGACGGGTTGCGGTCAGCCAAGAGGTAGCCGTAGGGATTGCCGATCGCGATCACCCACTCACCGATCAACACGTCGTCGGAGTCGCCCAGCGTGGCTACCGGCAGATCTTCGCCTTCAACCCGGAGGAAAGCGAGATCGGTCGCCTCGTCTGCGGCGACCAACTCGCCATCCAGTTGGCGGCCGTCCATCAACGTGACCACGATGTCAGTCGCGCCACTCACGACGTGCTGGTTGGTAATCACGTAACCATCCTCGGAGACGATGAAACCGGAGCCCAAGTTCTGAACCTGCCGCAACCGTTCTCGCGGTGGGAAGAAACCGCGAAAGAAAGGATCATCGAATGGACTCCGCTCACGGACGACCTGGGTGGAGACCACGTTGACCGAAACGACCGCTGGCCCCACGCTTTCGGCAGCCACGACGATCGCCGTGCGGCGTGACTCGGCGATTTGATTCGCGGACTGCGCCCGAGCGCTAGCCAGCGATCGCTCGTTGCCCGACATCGAGTTCTCCGAACGCCACCACGACACCCCAACCAAAAGGGCCAATAGCAGTAGGCCAGCGGTCAGCCGGTCAGCGCGCATACTTGACCTTCCAGAGGAAGAGGCCTTGGGGCGGTGCGTGAGCTGCTGCGACGGGCTCGCCGTGGGGCTCGAGCGCTCGAGACAGCGAGGAGGGTGGCACCTGTCCGCGGCCTACCGAGACCAGCGCCCCCACGAGCGCGCGCACCATGTGACGAAGGAAACGATTGGCGGTGATCTCCAAGGCGTGTCCGTTCCGGGTGCGATGCCAGTCGGCCGAATACACCGAGCACTGGCCCTCCGAGACGCCCTTGGCAAAGTGCCGAAAGTCGTGTGCTCCAACGATCGGTGGCGTTGCCTCGCTGATCGCGTCCCAATCGGGTCGCCGATCGAGGGCCCACGTATAGCGACACACAAACGGTGAACGCGCGAGACGTCCATCAGCGATAAAGTACCGGTATGTGCGCGTCACCGCGTCGTGCCGAGCATGGAAGTCTGCTGAGGCGGTCGTCAAACGCTCGACCCATACGTCGTTGGGTAGCTGTGCGTTCCAGGCGCGCTTCAGCTCGGGATTCCCGATCGTCGTTTCGTGTTCGAAGTGAACCACTTGGCCACGGGCGTGAACGCCGGTGTCGGTACGGCCCGAAGCGACCACCGATACGTGTTCTTCGAAGATCTTTTCGAGCGCGCGCTCGCAAACCTCCTGCACCGTGAGCGCGTCGGCTTGCCTCTGCCATCCGCGGTAATCGGTGCCATCGTACTGGAGCACACCTTTGAGGCGCTTCGACATGCCTTCGTCCAGGTAAAGCAGGAAAATATCGGCGCCGTTGTTGAGAAGCAATTTCCGTAGTGTGTTTGACACGTCGAGCGACGGGTCACTACGTTCGGCTGCCGTGCGGTTGAAACTCCACACCCAGATTCTCCTCGGCCTCGTCCTCGGCGCGGTCGCCGGGGTCCTAATCGGTCCCCCCATTGCGGTCATCAAGCCGATCGGTGACGCGTTCATCAAGCTCATCACGATGATCGTGGTGCCACTCGTTTTTGCGTCGATCCTGCTCGGCGTGGCCAGCCTCGGTGACCTGGCGAAACTCGGGCGAATCGGGATCAAGACGATCGGCTACTACTTGGCCACAACCTCCATCGCGATCACGATTGGGTTGGTATTGGCGAACATCGTCAAGCCGGGCTCGCGCCTCGACCCGACGATCAAGGATCGGTTGTTGACCGATTTTTCGGGTGCTGCCGAGGTCAACATCGAACGGCTGGGTGACAAGCCAGGCGTGATAGACACGCTGCTCGACATTATCCCCACGAACCCGGTCGAGTCGTTGGCCCAAGCCAACATGCTGCAGGTCATTTTCTTCGCTTTGATTTTGGGCGTCGTCTTGACCCAGCTCGATAAGAAGCACGTCACACCGATCGTCGCTCTCGCCGAAGGCATCAACGAGGCGATGATCAAGCTGGTGCACCTGGTCATGAAGATCGCGCCCTACGGTGTGTTCGCCCTGATCGCCGCCATCGTCGGACAGTACGGCATCGGTATTCTCCAAACTTTGTTTGTCTACTCGGCCGTGGTGGTCGTCGGCCTGATCATCCATGGCGGTGTTATCTACCCAACCGCCGTCCGGTTCCTGGGGGGGATGAACCCGATCCACTTCTTCAAGGGAATCGCGCCCGCTCAACTGGTTGCGTTCAGTACGTCGTCGTCAAACGTCACTCTGCCGGTGACGATGGAGTGCGCCGAGGAGAACCTGGGCGTTGGGGATGAGGTTTCGGCGTTCGTGCTCCCGCTTGGCGCGACGATCAATATGGATGGCACCGCCCTCTATCAGGGAGCGGCTACGATCTTCATCGGGCAGGTGTATGGGCTCGAGTTGTCGATCACGCAACAGCTGCTCGTCGTGCTGACCGCCACGTTGGCTTCGATCGGCGCGGCTGGAGTTCCGGGCGTGGGAATGATCACGTTGGCGTTGGTGCTTCGTACCGTAGGGATCCCGCTCGAAGGAATCGCGCTGATCCTCGGCGTCGATCGGATTCTCGACATGTGCCGGACCGCGGTCAATGTGACCGGTGATTCATCGTGCGCCGTGGTCGTGGCGGCCTCGGAAGGCGACCTGGCAACGATCCCGCCCGTCGCGCCAGGTGGTGAAGAGCCAGTTTGGACCTCAGAAACCAAGGTCTGATCGGCTAGTACTTCCTCAGAATCCCGATCGCCACGCCTTGGATCTCGACTCTTTCGGAATCCAGCCGCAGCGGCTCTAGCTGCTCGTTGGCGGGCTGCAATACGATCGTGCGATCCGGGCCGCGATAGAAGGTCTTGAACGTCGCGCTCTCGCCATCGATGAGCGCCACCACGCGTTCCCCGTCGCGAGCCGTCTGGCGCCGCTCGACGATCAAGTAGTCACCGTCCTGAACCTGCTCGTCAATCATCGAGTCACCGCGGACACGGAGCACGAAAGTCTCGCCGCGCCCCAACAGGTGCTCGGGAATCGCGATCGTGTCCTCGGTCTGTATCGCCTCGAGCGGCTCACCGGCGGCGACTTGACCCAGCAGCGGCAACTCGATCGCCGCTGCTGATCCCGGAGGCGTTAGCTCCAGCGCGCGACTCCGGTGGGCGTCACGCTTGAGGATCCCTTTGGCCTCCAAGTTGCGAATGTGCTCGTGAACGGTGGCCACTGAGGAGAGACCGAACTCGGACGCGATCTCTTCGAGGCTCGGAGCGTACCCATGCTGCTCCAGAAATGACTGGATGTAGTCATATATTTCACGTTGGCGCTTGGTTAGGTTCATGCGTTGACCTCGCGGCTGGTGGTAAATGCCGATAGCAAGTTTACCGAATAAATCCCGAAAGTCAAGCTCGTGAGCAGCGAGTCGCTCGCTGCCGGGATCACCTCTCCCCATGCGCAAGCCGCGGCCGAGCTCATGAATGAGCTCGTGCGCGTCTTCAAGGTGCGACGGCTTTACGATCCCGGACATCCGCAACGGCTCGAGACCGAATCCGCTGCCACCGCGAGAATCGACGAGCTCCTCAACACCTTCGGCCCGCTCGAGCTAGAGATAAGGGAAGACACCTTCCAATGGCTCGACGAGATCGTCTATCAGCGCCCGACGGGCACCGATTCGCTCGCCTTCTTGATGTACCGCGAGGGACTGCGAAAACTCGCCTTTTATCCCGGACTTGTGGAGGACGAGTTGGCGATCTTCCTTGACAACGTTGCCGCCTCCGCCACAGCTGGCTTTGAGTCCGAGCTGATCGCGCGGCTCTGGGAAGAGCGGCTGCTGCACATCCGGTATTCGTACGTCGAGCGGCTCGCCGACCGCGAGTGGGTGCCCGCCAAGCCCGACCTGGTCCCGGACGTGGGATCGGATGAGGACGTGCCAACACTCGAGCTCGACGACGACGATCGAATCGACGTCACTCGGCTTCCGTTGATTCACGAGAGTGAGCCAAACTTGTACCGGCTCGACGACAAAGACATGGCGTACCTCGAGCAGCAGCTGCATCGCGAGCAAGAGCGAGGGGCTCTGACCCAGGTGTTGAGTTGTATGCGCGAACTGGTGCTCAATCCACCGCACGAAGACCCGACCCCGATCCTCGAAGCCCTCAACGAGATCCAACACGGGTTGCTCGAGCGCAACGAATTCGAGGCCGTACAAGAGATGCACGAACTCTTCCAACCCTGCGTCGATGAGGGCCAGGCCGATCCACGTGCCAAGGAAACCTTTGGCCAGATGCGCGCCGCGTCGCTTGGAACGAGGGTCTTGGAACAGCTGAGCGTGCGACTCGAAGCGGGTCAGAGCACCGAGGTTGATGTAGCTGCCTACTATCGGATCTTTGGCAACCGGAACGTGTCCGCCCTGTTGGCAGGGTTGCCCGACTTCAAGCGCCTCTGTCAGCGTCCGATCCTGGCCGAAACATTCGTGGAGCTTGCCGAATCCGATCCCGAAGCGTTGGTGGCTTCTATGGAGGGTACCGATCACAGCGCGGCGAAGTCAGCCGCGTATCTCGCCGGGTTGATGTCCGATTCGCGCCTGATCGAGCCGCTGGGGAAGATGCTCACGAGGCCTGAATCAAGGCTGAGACGCGAGGCCCTGCTGGCACTCAAGGTCTTCGACCACCCACGCGCACTCGAGTTGATCGCCGATCGAATCGACGACAGTGATCCGGCTATTCGCCTCTACGCCCTGCGACATGTGATCGGTCACGGGTACACGCTCGCTCTCAAGCGTGTTGCCTCAGTGATCAGCTCACGCGAGTTGTCGGATCGGTCATCGGCCGAGCGGCGACTCCTCTTCGAGGCCTACGGTAAGCTCGGCGGTTCAACGGTCGTCGACTCGTTGTCGAGACGCCTGAGACGGCGCGGCGGCTTTTTCCGCCGCGTAGACCCAGAGGGGGCGTTCAATGCCGCCGTCGGGCTGCTCGCCACCCAGACAGTCACCGGCCGTGAAATCCTCGAACAGGCCAGCGAATCCGGTAGTCCGCATGTCCGACAGGCCGCCAGAAGGGCACTGGACGGCGACCTGGAAAAGGTAGGTCAGCGACCGTGAGCGTGAGCCCGATCATCCACGCCCGGCACGGGCTCGGCACCGAACTGGTCCAGGACCTCTGGGTCGCGTTCCGCTCGGCACAGCTGTATGAGCCCACCAACGAGACGCTCAAATCGGCGGGGCAGAAACTGGCGGCCTGCATCCGCTCGCTGCACGAACTCGACCAGGCGGCAAAGCTCGAGGTCGGCGACGACATCATCGAGGTCAACGGGGTCCGCGTGCGGATGGAACTGCACACCTACGAGCTGTACTCGAAGCTGCGGACATTCGTGAACGAGCTCGGGGTCGGTGGATTCGAGTGGACGGCGCTAATCGACGCCGACGAAGCCGCGGACTTCGCAGCCGTCGTCGGTCGTTACACGACCAACGGAGGCCGCGAACACGTAACGCTCGGCGCACGCCTGACCGAGGCCGGGATCCAGAACGTGAAGGTGCTGACCCGGGGTGGTGAGATCGTGCACGATCCGTTCGCCGAAGCCGACTCCCTCACCAAGGAACGCGTCGGCGTGACGTATCGGATGGGCGTCGCGGTCGTTCGCGACTTGCTAGAGAGCCAACGCGAAGGTCGCTTACCGCCGCGTTACCGAATCCGGCGCGCCGTTCAATCGATTGTCGACGAGGTCCTGACCGAGCAAATGTTGATCTTGGGGATGACCTGCCTTCGAGACTACGACGAGCCCACGTTCACGCACTCCGTAAACGTGTGCATCCTATCCGTGTCACTCGGCCACAAAATCGGATTGACTCGGCTCGAGCTCTACAAGCTCGGCTTGGCGGCGTTGCTGCACGATATCGGAAAAGTCGACGTCCCCAAGGAAGTGCTGAACAAGGCCGGCAGCCTGACCGACCATGAATGGAGCGTCATGCAGCGCCACACGACGTATGGGGCGTGGCGGTTGGTCTCAGAACGCACCCCGGGTACGATGCCGGCCCACGAAATGTTGGTCGCCTTCGAGCACCATCTCAACGTCGATCTGTCCGGCTACCCGAAGCTCTACACCCCCCGCGAGCTCTCGTTTTACTCGAAGATCGTCGGGATCGCCGACGCCTTTGACGCTGGCACGACCCCGCGCGTTTACAAAACCGATCCGATCACCCCAGCGCGTATGGTCGAGATTCTTGAGGAGCAAAGTGGAACTCGTTTCGACCCCGTCCTGGTCAAGGCTTTCATCAGCGTGCTGGGTATCGTTCCCGTTGGGTCGATGTGCCTGCTCGACACGGGTGAGGTCGCAATCGTGATGACCCCGGATCCGAGCGCGAAGAACCTCCGTCGGCCCCGAGTCAGACTGATCGCGGCAGCAGACGGGGTCCGAATCGATGGGCCGGAGCTGAGCTTGACGGAGCAGGATGATGCCGGACGGTATTCCAGGTCGATCGTCAAGGTGCTCGACCCAGACAAGTACGGAATAGACATCCCGAGCCACTTCGCCGAGGCGTGATGCATGGGCGCCAGCCGGCGCTAGTCAAACGATAGATTAGGAATCTGCTGGACGAGGGCCAAAAGGGACCGGTAGATTGGCGTCCTTCATGGCACAGCGGTTCGCGCTCAGCACCTCCTTCTCCGACGTCAGTCGTCAGCTCGATCGACTGGCGGAACGGGATTTGGGCGTCGAAATCACGCTCTACGACACCGAGTGGTTGCTCAATCTGGATAAGACCACCGGGGTCAGAAAACTCGGCGACGAGCTAGCCCAGCGCGGGGTTGAGGTCTCGGTACACGCTCCGATCTTCGACCTCAACCCGGGCAGCTTGGACCCCGTCATCCGCAAACACACGCGACTCTGCTGGGAGCGCGCGATCAACGTCGCCGGGGCATTAGGAGCTCGACACGCCAACTTCCATACTGGGTACTTGCCCCTGCTGCCGGAGTCGACGCTTCCAGGGTGGATGGCGCTCAGCCTCGCGGTCTGGGAGCGGCTCGTCGGTCTCGCAGCTGATGCCGGCATTATGTTATTGTTTGAAAATATGTTCGAGCCGACACCTCGTGTATTACTTGATATTCGAGATCAACTAGACGCGCGCCATGTTGGCTTCACCCTGGACGTCGCCCACGTGCACATCTTCGGCACCGCCTCGCTGGATACGTGGTGGCAGGAGCTGGGGACCGATATCCGCGAAGTCCATCTACATGACACCGACACGTTCTCAGACGATCATCTACTGCTCGGTGATGGAGCGATCGACTGGAAGAGCGTGTTCGAAAACCTGTTCCGCTACGCGCCCGACGCGATGAAAGTGATCGAGATGCCGATCGAGGCCGGGCTGCAGAGCCTGGCTCGGATACGCGCCGGCGGATACAGCGACATTCAACTGGAGCTGCTGTGAACTCAAAGCAAGCCCGGTGGTGGGTGGTTCTGGGGATCGCCAGCGCGATCGGTCTGGCTGCCAGTCCGGCACCCGATAGTGCGCGCGAACGAGTCATCATCCGGCTTGCAGACCCGGCCGGAGCGCGGGTCAGCCTGCTGGCGGACGTTCGAAGAAGCGGTGTAACGCTCGACGTCCGCCATCAGCGAGCGATCGTTGGGCTCAAGGCGATTCACGCTCGCTCGGCCACCGCTGCCCGGCAACCGCTCGAGGAAGCGACACGCGCCGGTGCGTTGGTCGAGATCGATCGACTATGGATCATCAACGGTGTCGTCGCTGAAATAGACCCCGAATGGAGAGCGCGGCTCGAGGCCCACCCGACAATAGCCCAGGTCGTTCCCGATCGACGCCTGACCTTGGGTGGGGATTTCCGTTCCACACCAGTCGAAGCGGATCAGCTGTCCGTACCGGAAGAGCAGCTCGAGCAGCTCAACGTACCTCAGGTTTGGGCTCAGGGAGTGACGGGCCGGGGTGCGATCGTGGCCAATGTCGATTCCGGGGTCAACGGGGATGACGACACCTTTGGCGATCGTTGGCGTGGCCGCTTCGCCGGAAGCGATGCGGGCTGGCTCGCGCCGGTATCGCTTACCGTGTTCCCAGAGGACGACTTCTCGATTGGGGCTGGCCACGGGACCTCGACGATGGGTCTGATAACCGGCGGCAACCAGACGTATGGGGTCGCGTTTGACGCCACGTGGATCGCCGGCGACGCCTTTCCAACGTGATCAAGATCTTCGAGTGGTTGAGCGACCCTGACGGTGACCCGGCGACGCGAGGCGACGTGCCGGACGTCGTGAGCAACTCGTACGGTTTGACGAACACGGACGATGCGGGGCAGCTGATCTGCGACACGATCTTCGACGACGCGCTCGACGCGCTCGAAGCGGCCGGGCCGATCGTCGTTTGGTCAGCCGGGAACCAGGGCCTGCAAGGGGTGACCTCGCCGGCGAGCCGAGCCGATTCGCGAGTCAACGCCTTCGCCGTGGGCTCCGTCGACGGCAACAACGTCGTTGCGCAATCGTCCGGTCGGGGCCCGTCCTCGTGCGGTGGTTCGAATGCCACCAAGCCAGAAGTGGTGGCGCGAGGAGAGAGCGTCATAAGTCGCGGACTATTCAACGATTTTCGGACCGTCAGTGGAACATCGTTTTCAACCCCGATGGTTGCGGGCGTGCTGGCGTTAATGCGTTCGAAGGACCCCACCATCACACCCGAAGAAGCGAAGGGAATCCTGCTCGACACGGCGGTCGATCTTGGAGTTCCAGGCGACGACAACGACACCGGAGAGGGGCTCGTCGACGCACAAGCCGCGCTGGAAAGGGTCGAACGCCCGAATCAGCAACTCGTGCGCCTTGTCGGGTTCTCCGAGGCTACGAGCGGTGCCAAGCTCGGTCTGTCCGGGATCGAGGATGCGCTCGTCCTCAACCCCGGCATGAGCGTGAGTCTGAACCCGGTTCTCACGAATCATGGCCTTTCCGTGCCGGCTACGACCGCAGTGCTCTCGAGCCCGACACCGGGGATCACGATCACTCGATCTTCGATCCCATTGACCCCGGCCGGCCCGGGTGGCGTGATCGAGCCGGCCGACAACTCGACGTTCGGGATCGACGTGGGAACCGCGGTCGACCCGGGTTCGGACATCGTCCTGGACGTTGCGATCCAAGGGGCGCAGGTGGGCCCATTCCGGACGATCCTCAAGGCCGGAGATCCGGTGGAGGGGACGTTCGCGACGCACGATCGAGGTCAGGTTCGGTTGACGGTTACGAATTTCGGCGGGTTCGGCTTTTACACCGGAATTCACCAGGGTGGCTTCCTGCTGCGTGGTAATGGGTTCCGGTTCCCAGCAACAAGCGAGAATTGGCTCTTTCATGCCGGCCTAATGGTCGGTGTCGGTCCGAACCAGCTATCCGACGACGTCCCCTACGGCGAAGACACGCAAAACGCGACCGATTGGTTCCCGCTGGCTGGCTCACCGATGGTCGTCGATGAGGCCGCCGGAGGTCAACGCATTACCGCGCGTTATGACGATCGGCACGCGTTGGCGCCTCTCGGTATCGACGTGCGTCAGGAGAGCTTTGCGTTCGCCGAGCAGGGCGAGGACACCTTTGTGTTGCTCCAGTTCGTCCTGACGAACACGTCATCACAGACGATAGGCGGTCTACGTGCCGGGCTCTTCGTCGACTGGGACCTGCCTGACGGGTTAGGTGGTGTCGCCGAAACGGTCGATTGGGACCCCTCGCGTCGGTTGGGTCTCGCCGCAGGGACGCAGGTCGGTCAGCCGGCGCTGGGCGTGGTCTGGCTCGACGATGCACCGCTAGCGCAACTCTCTTTTTCGGCGCTTACGCGCGCCGAGATCGTCAGCAGTACGGTCGGCAATCCGGGTACGGCGCTCGTACCAGCCGAGGCGCCGGATCTATTCAGTGGAGAGTTTTCGGACCAAGAAAAGTGGAATGCGCTTACGAGCGGACAAACCCAAACCAGCGTGACACAACCCCAGGACGCTTTTCAGATCATCGGCCGCGGTCCGTTGACGCTGGGCGTGAGCGCTTCAGACACTGTAGCTGTGGCGCTGGTCGCCGGGGCCGATCGTCCGGCCCTTCAGGCCGCTGCGGAGGCTGCCCGTGAGGCGTACTTCAACCGCGTACTCGGCGTTCCACCACCGCCACCACCGCCACCACCTAGCGCGGTGGCGCTCGATCAGAACTTCCCGAACCCGTTCAGAATCGGCCAACAGACCACCATACCGTTTACCGTACCGGGGAATGGTAACGGCGCCCGGGTAGAGTTGATTGTCTACGATTTGTTGGGTCAGCGCGTGCGGACGCTCGTCGACGGCGACATTATCGCCGGGGAGCAAGCTGTTGCCTGGGACGGTCAGGCCGATTCGGGCGTATTCGTACCGGCCGGTGTTTACGTGGTGCGATTGGTTACTGGTGGCGCCGAGCGGACCATCCGCGTGCTCGTGGCTCGCTAGATAGATGGATTCGATTCGGCTCCTCGGGATCCGGTTCCACGCCATGGTCGGGGATCTGCCTCACGAACGCGAGATGCTCCAGCCAATCGAGGTCGACGTGGAGGTGATGGCCGATCTCGACGAATCAGCCGATACCGATTCACTGACCGTGGGCATCGACTATCGGCAGGTATACCAAGCGGTTCGCGATACGATCAGCGACGATCCGGAGCACGCGCCGCGCCTACTGGAGGCGCTCTGCGCACGAATCGCGGATCGAATCATCGCTTTGGAAAGGGTCGAGAAAGTCCGAATCTGCTGCCGCAAGCCATGGGCTGCTTTGCCCGGTCCCGTGGATCGGGTGGAAGTCGAGGTTTGCCGGCCATGACGCAGATGCATCGTGTGAGAGCCTACCTGAGTCTGGGCGCCAACCTCGGCGACCGGGCGCAGAACCTCGGCGTGGCGAGGGCGTCGTTGCTGGCCGTCGACGGTGTGCGCATGGTTTCGTGTTCGGCAGTCGTCGAAACCACCCCGGTTGACTATCTCGAGCAACCAGATTTTCTGAATCAGGTGATCGGGCTGGACACCGCACTGAAACCGCGCCAGTTGCTCGAAACGTGCCTGAAGATCGAGCAACAGATGGGACGCGACCGAGAATCTGTTCCACGTGGGGGGCCACGAACGATCGATATCGACATTCTCGTGTACGGTGATACCGAAATCGATGAACCCGGATTGACGATTCCTCACGCGAGGCTCGCCGAGCGCGCCTTTCTGATCGAGCTGTGCCGTCAGGTTGGTGTACCAGCATCTCAATTGCCGGAGTTCCCGCGTTCCCACGTCGAGACGGAACGACAATGGGTGTGAACGTAAACACGTTCAGCCGCATGAAGGCCGAAGGCGAGAAGGTTGTATTCCTCACCGCCTACGATTGGATGCTGGCTCGCTATGTGGCTGAGGCCAAGGTCGACGGGATTCTGGTTGGAGACAGCGTGGCCCAAGTGTTTGGTGGGCATGACTCGACGCTGCCAGCGACTCTTGACGAGATGATCTATCACGCTCGGGCTGCCCGACGCGGCGCTCCGGATGTTTTTCTGATTGTCGACATGCCATTTCTCTCGTTTCAGATCTCGCCGGAGGATACGCTCCGCAACGCGGGCCGAGTGATGAAAGAGACCGGCGCCCAAGGGGTCAAGCTCGAAGGCGGGGCCCGATTGGCCGAAACGATCCGCCGCCTGACGGACATCGGCATTCCCGTTATGGGCCACCTCGGTCTTACGCCGCAATCGATTCATGCGTTTGGCGGCTACGGCTTGCGGGCCGCCGATGAGGCATCGGGCGACGAGCTGGTGGCCGACGCGACAGCACTTTCCGAAGCCGGTTGCTTTGCCATCGTGCTGGAGAAGATCCCGCGCGATCTGGGTGCGCGAGTGACCGCCGAAATCCCGGCGATCACGCTCGGCATAGGGGCGGGTCCTGAAACCGACGGCCAGATCTTAGTCACCCACGACGTTCTGGGAATGACACCCGATTTCGAACCGAAATTCGTCCGCCGTTATGCCGACTTGGACCAAGTTGTTGCAGGCGCTCTCGAGAATTTCGTGACCGATGTCCGAGCTGGACGATTTCCGGGAGAAGCAGAATCGTTCGAGTGACTTCGTCGCGTGTCAATTCGATCTCGGAGTGTCGTGGCGCTCTTGAATCGGAGCGCGCGGCCGGGAAGCAGATCGGGTTTGTCCCCACCATGGGGCACCTCCACCGTGGACACTTATCGCTTATCGACCGCGCGCGCGCGTCGTCCGACTGCATCGTCGTGTCGGTGTTTGTCAACCCATTGCAATTTGGCCCGGCTGACGATTTCGAAACCTATCCGAGGGACCTTGATCGCGATCTCGAATTGTGCACCGATCACGGAGTAGACCTCGTGTTCGCGCCCGAGGAGGCCGAGATGTACGCACAGGCTCCCGTTACCCGCGTTACGATGCGTGGTGTGACTGACGGCCTCGAAGGCGCCGCTCGTCCAGGCCATTTCGACGGTGTCCTGACCGTGGTGATGAAACTGTTCCAGATCGTTCAGCCAGATGTCGCAGTGTTCGGCCAAAAGGATGCGCAACAAGCCGCGGCAATCCGTCGAATGGTGTCGGATTTAGCGGTCCCGGTAGAAATCGTGATTGCGCCCACCGTCAGAGAGGAGGATGGCCTGGCGTGCTCGAGCCGGAATGTCTTTCTTAGCCCACCGGAACGTAAGTCCGCGACTCGATTGTATGCTGCGCTCAACCGCGCCCGAGAGTTGGTCGCAAGGGGTGAGCGAGGCGTGGTGCGGCTGGAGGCCGCGATGCACAACGTGCTCTCGTCTGACGAACGAATACGGGTCGAGTACGCGTCAGTGGTGGACGGTCGCACATTTCAATCGTTGGAGTCCGTTATGCCTGGGGCGCTCGCCGCCGTTGCCGCCAGGATCGGCTCGACCCGCTTGATCGACAACGCCTGGCTGGTGCCCGATGTTGAGTGACGGGTCACTAGCGGCGGTCATCCTGGCAGCAGGCAGAGGGACCAGGATGAAGTCGGAACTCGTCAAGGTCCTGCATCCGTTGGCGGGGCGCCCGATGATCGTGCATATCGTCGACGCCGTGGAGCGAGCAGGCGCCACGAAAACGGTCTGCGTGGTTGGCTATCAGAGCGATCGGGTCCGCCAAGTCTTGGCCGATCGTGAAAACGTCGAGTTGGCAATTCAGGAGGAGCCACTGGGAACCGGGCATGCACTCGAATGCGCAGGCCCAAGCCTCGTCGGCTTTGACGGCGACGTGCTGGTTTGTTGCGGGGACACTCCGCTATTGACCGGGGAGTTGCTGCAGGCGCTAGTCGATGACCATCGCCGCACGAATGCTCCGGCCACGATGCTCGGGGCGACACTCGAAAACGTGAGTGGTTATGGTCGCGTGGTGACCGACGGCGATCAAGGCGTCGTCGCGATCGTCGAAGAGGTCGATGCCGATGCTGAGACACTGGGGATCCGTCAGATCAACGCCGGCGTGTACTGTTTTCATTGGCCCACCGTGCAGCCTCTGCTTGCGCGGCTGGGAACTACCAACACCCAAGGCGAACAGTACCTGACCGATATCATGGAGCTGTTGTCCGCCGCCGGTACCCCGGGACGCCTGTATGAAGCTCAGGACGGGCAGGAGATACAGGGTATCAACGATCGAGTGCAGTTAGCGATAGCGGATGGGGTGCTGCGCGACCGGGTCCGTCAACGACTCATGCGTTCTGGGGTCACTCTTCTCGCTCCAGAGACCTCACTCATTGATGCTGACGCGCGCATCGGGCACGATACAGTCATCCACGCCGGTGTCATCATCGAGGGGCAATCCGTTATCGGGTCCAAGTCAGTTGTTGGGCCATTCTCGCACCTGGTCGATGCCATCATTGGGGACGGCGTCGAGCTCGGGGGATGGAACTATATCGTCCGCACGAACATCCCAGATGAATCGGTCATCGGTCCGTATGTCCAGCAGGGCACAGAGTAACCCGCACGCCTCACTCCCGGAGGCCGTTGCTGCCCGGCTGGCCGACCGTGGCGCTACCGATCGTTGGCAGCATGTGCGCTCGGTAGCGGATACGGTGGAAGAAATCGGCACCCGGGGCGACTGGCCGAAAACCGTAGTCGAAGCGACGGTCCGTGCGGCTTGGTACCACGACGCGCTAAAGGCCGACTCGGTGGACGATTGGTTGCGCTGGATCGCCGCAGTCGATCAAGAACCGGATAGTTGGGCCGCGACCGAGGCGCCCAAACTGTTGCACGCGCACGCAGCGGCGGCGTGGGCGGTTATAGAGTGGTCCGAACGGGACGAGGAAGTTCTGACCGCCGTACAACACCACCCGACCAGCCATCCAGACTGGGGAACCGTTGGCTGGCTGCTCTACGTGGCAGATTTCTGCGAACCACTGCGCGACCACTCGGAGAAGATCGATACCGCTTCTCTGATCGTTCTCGCGGGACAGGGCCCAGCGGGGCTCGAACGCGCGGCGGCTCGAGTGCTCAACCATCGAGTGCAGTGGATGGTCCAGAGAGGCCGGGCGGTTCACCCGTTGAGTTTGGCTGCGCTCGCCGCTCGCTCCGAGGCCTGAGCAGTGTTGAGGATAATTCGACGAGGGATTCTCGAGGTCGGCGCAATCGCGCTCTTTGCGGCCCTGGTGGGCACGTTTCTGATGTCCACGATCGCCCGACACACAGGGTCCGGCCCACAGAGGGGCCCAGGGCTTGACCAAAACAGCAGTGAGTCGGTACCAGCGATGGATCGGTCTCGAATCCGCGTGGAAGTGCGCAACGGCTCGGGGGCATCGGGTGCGGCTGGAAAAGTGACGACCTTCTTGCGCGACGAAGGGTTCGATGTGGTCGATTACGGCAACGCCGACAGATTCGACTATGAGCGCACCCACATCATCGATCGTGTTGGCTCTTCGGCCGCGGCGCGGGAAGTAGCCACATTGCTTCCCGGCGTACCGATTGAATCAGGTCCTGATCCGACTCTCTTCCTCGATGTGACGATCGTGATCGGCCACGATCTCGAATCAGTACTGGTACGCTCGAGAAACGAGGCCTCACGCCGAGGATCACGCTGGCGCGGATGGTTGGACCGATTAACCGGCGGATAGAACATCGACCTTTGTTGCCGAGGCCTTTGGCCGCAACTACACTACGCGGCCGTCTAGAGCCATCGATAAACGGGGAAGTGAATGCCTGCTAAGAAGAAAACGAGACGTAAGACAGCGGGGAAGAAGAAGGCCGCTCGCAAGAAAAAGGCGACCAAGAAGAAGAAGGCCGCTCGCAAGAAAAAGGCGACCAAGAAGAAGAAGGCCGCTCGCAAGAAAAAAGCGACCAAGAAGAAGAAGGCCACTCGCAAGAAAAAGGCGGCCAAGAAGAAGAAGGCCACTCGCAAGAAAAAGGCGACCAAGAAGAAGAAGGCCACTCGCAAGAAAAAGGCGGCCAAGAAGAAGAAGGCCGCCCGCAAGAAAAAGGCGACCAAGAAGAAGGCCACTCGCAAGAAAAAGGCGACCAAGAAGAAGAAGGCCACTCGCAAGAAGAAAGCGACCAAAAAGAAGGCCAAGAAAAGCGGGGCCCGAGCGTACCGAAGCCAAGCGTTCTTCGATCACTTTCGAGAGAAACTGCTCGAGAAGCGGGGCCGAATCGAGCGCCGTCTGCACGATTTCCGCGACCAGCTACGGGGCATTCAGGAGCGACCGCGGGAACTGGAGGAGTGGGCGCAGGAGGAGAAGGACCGCGATATCTTGATTCGGCTGGAACAGCGCGAGCAGGAGGAGTTGCGCCGGATCCAGACCGCTCTGATGCTCGTTAACTCGCGACAGTATGGAAAGTGTCAGGTGTGCGGGCGACCGATTCTCCGCGCCCGTCTCGAAGAGATCCCCACCGCCTTTCGTTGCATAAGGCATTCCGGCTAACCCCCGGGGCTTGGCAAGCGTTTGAAAGCACCGATCATCGCTATTGACGGGCCGGCGGGTACGGGAAAGTCCTCGACCGCCCAGGGTGTTGCCTCCGCGCTGCAGTGGTCATACGTGGATAGCGGTGCCTTCTACCGCGCAGCGGCGTTGTTGGCCCTTCGCCACCAGGTCGATCTCGAACAGACGACCGGGCGCGTGGAACTGCGCGAGCGCCTGGAAAATGCGTGCATCGACCAACGTATGGTGGGGGGAAAGCTTCAAACCTGGTTGGACGACACAGACGTAACCGGTGCGATTCGATCTGAGGCGGTTACGCGGGCCGTCTCCCGAGTGGCCGAGGACCCCTCGGTGCGATCGATCGTGAATCAGGATCTCCGGCGGCGGGTTGGCGAGGAGCCGGCAGTTGTTGATGGGCGCGACATAGGGACGGTTGTCTTCCCTGAGGCATTTCTGAAGATCTACCTGGTCGCCTCGCTCGAGGAACGAGCCCGCCGGCGGGCTCGCGAGGCCGAGCCTGGGGGGCGAGAGCTGGACGGTGCGCTGCTGGCTAGCTACGAGCAGGGGCTGGCTGAGCGGGATCGGCGTGATCGAGAGCGGGCCGAGGCACCGCTGGTCGCGGCACCGGATGCGGTCCACTTGGACACGACCAACCTGGACCTGGAGACCCAGATCGCGCGGGTGGTTCGGATGGCCCGGGATCGGATGAATCAGGCATCTTAGACCGGAATCGCTTGACAGAGGGTAAAAAGGGCCGGTATCTTTATATCTTTCCCCGAGTTGCGGGTACAAACGCACACTTTGAAACCAGGCCCTGGACGTCTTTTTGTCTATGAGTGACCCGAACGAAACCACCCCAGTCGGTGGTCCCGAGTTTAGCGGCGTTGCCGTGGATCCTCGCGAGCCGGGCGACATCGACTCGCGCGCCGCGGGCGAGGTGCCCGCGCGAGTCTCTGCCGGCAACTCGGTTCCCGTGGACCCCGATGCTCCCGCCGAGCACCTAAACATCCGCCCCGATCTCTTTGACGAAGACGAGTACTCCCTCGATGAGTACCAGGAGCTTCTTGGTCTCTACGAGGAGTCGATCCAGGACATCAAGGAAGGCCAGATCGTTACCGGGCACATTCTACGGGTGGATGAAAATGTGGTTGTTCTCGACGTCGGCTTCAAGAGCGAGGGTGCGGTTTCGCTCGATGAGTTCAAGGAGACGGATTCGCTCGACGTTGGTGCCGAGGTGGACGTTTTCCTCGAGAACCTGGAGGACAAAGAAGGCCGCGTTGTCTTGTCGAAGAAGAAGGCGGACTTCTTCAAGGTTTGGGACAAGATCCGGTTGGCCTACGACGACGGCACGATCGTTCAGGGCACGCTGGCGAGGAAGATCAAGGGCGGAGTGATTGTGGATCTATTCGGCGTCGACGCCTTCCTGCCGGGATCGCAGATCGCCCTCCGCCGCGTCCCCGACATCGACGCCCTCATTGGCCAGACAATGGAGTTCAAGATCATCAAGCTCAACAAGCGGCGGCGGAATATCGTCGTCAGCCGGCGAACGATCCTCGAACAGATCAGGGAGCAGAAGCGCGGCCGGCTCCTTACTGAGATCGCCGTCGAACAGGTACGGACGGGCGTTGTCAAGAACATCACAGATTTCGGCGCGTTTATCGATCTCGGTGGCGCTGATGGACTATTGCATATCACCGATATGTCCTGGGGCCGGGTGGGTCATCCATCCGAGCTCGTGTCGATCGGCGATGAGCTCGAGGTCAAGATTCTGGATCTCGATCTCGAGAACAACCGTATCTCTCTGGGCCTCAAACAGCTTCAGCCCTATCCGTGGAAGGACGTGGCCGAGAAGTTCCCGGTAGGCTCGCGCATCGAGGGCAAGGTGGTCTCGATCACCAACTACGGGGCTTTTGTCGAGCTCGAGAAGGGCGTTGAAGGGTTGGTCCACATATCGGAGATGTCGTGGACCCGTCACATAAAGCACCCCTCGAAAGTCGTCTCGATCGGCGACGTCATTGAAGCCGTCGTACTGAATGTGAATCAAGAAGAAGAGAAGATCTCGCTAGGGATGAAACAGATCGAGGAAGACCCCTGGACCGGTTTGGCCGAAAAATACCCCGAGGGGACGATCTTGAACGGGACGGTTCGGAACCTCACCACGTTCGGTGCATTCGTCGAGATCGAAGAGGGGATCGACGGGTTGGTCCACATTAGCGATATGTCCTGGACGCGTCGGATCCACCACCCGAGCGAGGTCGTTCGCAAGGGCGAGACCGTGAGGGTGCAGGTTCTCAACATCGATACGGAGAACAAGCGTATTTCCTTGAGCATAAAGGACCTCGAGGAGAACCCATGGCCAGCGCTCGGTGAGAAGTACTCGGTGGGTATCGAAACCGAAGCCAAGCTGCTGCGACTGCTCGACAAAGGGGTCGTCGTCGATCTCGACGGTGAGGTTGAGGGCTTCGTTCCCATATCGCAGCTCGGTTACCGCAACCTCGAGAACCCGTCCGATAAGTTCCGCGAAGGCGATCTCATGGTTCTCAAAGTCATCGAGTCGGATCCGGATAACCGCCGAATCGTTCTGTCGGTGATCGACATACCGAGTCACCGCGATCGACCGGACATCGACGATTCGGAGGCCGAGGAGCCGAGCGAAGCCGTTGAGGCCACGGAAACCGACGAGGCCGCGCCGGAAGAAGAGTCGTCTGACGAGAAGAAGCCACCTACCGAAACGGCGGACGCGCTCGCTGAAGCCGGCCCCGACACAGCCGGGGAGGACGTGGCCGGGGACGGGGCCGAAGCCTAGCTCTCCTCGGGCTGGCGTTCGGCGCATGATACCGATCTCTACCCCCAACTCTCTCCTAGACCGTCTTAGACCCTGGGCCATCTTAGGGGTCGGCATTGCTGCTGCTTGTGCTTCCCCTCATCGCATACCGACGCTGAGTGATCGCCCGCTCACGCGGGCCGAGGCACGAGCCGCCGAGGAAGCCTACCAAAGCGGCCTCAGCCTGATCGAGGCCGGGAGCTATCAAGCCGCGCTGGAGGAGTTCACCCGCGTTGTCGAGGAGTACCCGTCCAGCGAAAACGCCGCGCTCGCGTTGTACTGGCAAGGTCGGTCCCACTATCAGCTAGGGGACGATCAGGGTGCTACCATGGCGCTCGCCAGATACCTGGGGTTGTCACCAACCGTTCCCCGCCGAGAGCACGCGACGCTTTTGTTAGCCAACAGCTATTACGGCCAAGGCGAATTCGAGAACTCGCTCGCGACCGCGTTAGGGATCGAAAAAGCCTCGCGTGAGCGGCTGAGCGCATACTTGGATCTGTCGTTTGACCTTTTGGAACGCCTCCCACGACAAGTCATCGAAGACACCTCGCAGTTCGAATCTCGTCGCAACTGGCTCGCGCCGTTCTACCTGCAAGCGGCCCGGTGGGCCTACACGGCCGGGGACTCGAGACGCGCTCGCTCGCTGGCGAGGCAGGTCGAAGACGTTGTTGGCTTGCCCGACGCCATGCGTGCCGAGGCTGCGGCGCTGGCGGCGGGCGCGGTCACAACTGCGCCTCCAAAGCTCGGCTTGATCGCTCCCATCGAGGGACGGTTCGCCAGCGTCAAAGAGGAGATCCAGAGAGGCGTTCAACTCGCCTTGGACGAGGTCAATCGGGGCAGGACGCCACCTTACGAGCTGGTGGCTCGTTCGACGGCGAGTGACCCGGACTCGACAATCGGGGTGATCCGCTCGCTCGCTCGTGGGGATCGCGTCCAAGCGGTTCTGGGACCGTTGACCAGCGAGTTCGCACTCCCCGCAGGTCGCGTGGCCCAAGAGGAGGGCATCGCGTTGGTAAGCCCGACGGCCACCGACGCCCGCTTGTTGGAGATCGGGCCGCAGGTGTTTACCGTGAACGCGCTCGACGGAGCGATTGGTCACACCATAGGCCTCTACGCAGCGCAAAATCTGGATCGCAGCCGGTTTGCGATACTGGCACCGGAAAACGCCTACGGCCGCATCCAAACCGATGCCTTTGTGACCGCGGTTGAATCGGTCGGTGCGCGAGTCGTTTACCGTGGCACGTATCCACCGGGATCGACCGCGTTTACGGATCGGCTCGGTGAGATCGTGAGGGCCGGAGCGGATGCCGTCTTTCTGGCGACAAACCGATCCAATGAGGCTCTGAGGATGCTCAATCAGATGGCGTTCTTCGAGCTTCGCGACCTACTGCCACTCGGTACCGACGCCTGGAATGACGAGGCGTTCGCCGTTCAGGGGCGGCGCTTCGCCCGCGGTTATTTCACCGACACATTTAGCCGTGATCCAGCGATCACAGACTGGCGATCCTTTGCCAACCGTTATGAAGCTCGGTACGGCGAACCTGCCGATAATCGGATTGCTGCGTGGGGTTATGACGCTACCCGCTTGGCGATCGAGCACTTCGTCGTCGCCGGGAGGCCGGCCACGCCCGCGGTGCGGAGCGAGTACCGGGGTGCTTCGGGCCTCTTCCGCTTCACCGACGCCGGTCCCCGGCGCGCTGTGATCGTTCACCGAATCGAACGCGGCCAAGCGACGGCCGTCGATTGGTAGGCACACCGTGAGCGACCGACTCAAAGATCTGCGTGTCCGCGAGCAGGAAGCGATGCTCGGCGGCGGTCCAGACCGCCTGGAGGCCCAGCATGCCAAGGGAAAGCTGTCGGCCCGCGAGCGGCTCGACGTCCTACTCGACGAAGGCTCGTTTTTCGAGCTCGACATGCTCGTCACTCATCGCACTGAAGAGTTCGGACTCGAGTCCCAGAAGATCCCCGGCGACGGCGTCGTGACCGGCCACGGCACGATCAATGGTCGAACGGTCTACGTATTCAGCCAGGACTTCACCGTATTCGGCGGTTCGCTGTCGGAGGCTCACGCCGAGAAGATCTGCAAGGTGATGGATCTGGCGCTAAAGGTGGGAGCTCCGATCATCGGACTCAACGATTCGGGAGGAGCCAGGATCCAAGAGGGCGTGGCATCCCTCGGTGGGTACGCCGAGATTTTTCTGCGCAACACTTTGGCCAGCGGGGTCGTGCCACAGATCAGCGCCATTCTCGGTCCTTGTGCGGGCGGTGCTGTGTACTCGCCGGCCATCACGGATTTCGTGTGCATGGTCGAGGGCGTTTCCTACATGTTCGTGACCGGTCCGAACGTGGTCAAGACAGTCACGCACGAGGAAGTGTCGTTTGACGAGCTCGGTGGGGCCGCGGTACACGCAGCAAAGAGCGGGGTGAGCCACTTCACTTTTGGCGACGAGGTCGCTTGCCTTCGAGGCATCCGTGACCTGGTCGGGTATTTGCCGGCCAACAATCAGGAGGACCCCCCGACAGTCGATTCCGGCGACGATTGGTACCGGCTTGTGCCGGAGCTCGCTGACGCCGTTCCCGACAACCCAAACAAACCGTACGATGTCCACGGGATCATTCAGAAGATCGTCGATGAAGGCTCGTTTCTCGAAGTCCAGGCTGGCTACGGGCTGAACCTGGTCGTCGGTTTTGCCCGCCTTGCAGGGCGCTCGGTCGGGATCGTCGCCAATCAGCCGGCTGTGCTCGCTGGGGTGCTCGATATCGACGCGAGCCTCAAAGGAGCGCGGTTTGTCCGGTTCTGTGACGCCTTCAACATCCCGTTGGTGACGCTCGTCGATGTGCCCGGGTTCTTGCCTGGTACCGGCCAGGAGTGGGGCGGCATCATAAAGCACGGCGCCAAGCTCCTGTACGCCTATTGCGAAGCGACCGTACCAAAGCTGACCGTGATCTTGAGAAAAGCGTACGGTGGTGCCTACGACGTCATGTCATCGAAGCATATCCGTGGGGACTTGAATCTGGCGTGGCCGACGGCTGAAATCGCCGTCATGGGACCCAAGGGTGCAGCCGAGATCCTGTGGAAGAGAGAGATCCAAACCGCGGATGACCCCGACGCCGTGATCGAGCGTCGCACCGAGGAGTTCCGGGAGCGATTTGCCAATCCATATATCGCCGCCGAACGAGGCTACGTGGATGCCATCATCGATCCGGTCGAGACACGCTCGAGGCTCGTCAGCGGCCTCATCGCGGTGGCCAACAAGAGGGACGCCAACCCGACTAGAAAGCACGGCAACCTCCCCCTGTAAGTCTCGTTGCAGCAATCACTAAGGCTTGCTATATCAAGTGTGGTATGAGATCTAGATCGAGAACCAAGACTTTGCGCCGAGTGTTGATCGCCAACCGCGGCGAGATAGCCGTGCGCGTCATCCGGGCGTGCCATGCGGCCGGGCTCGAGGCGGTAGCGGTGTTCTCGGAGGCCGATCACCGTTCGCCCCACGTATGGTTGGCGGACCGAGCGATCGAGATCGGACCCGCGGTTGCCGCCGATTCCTACCTGTCGCCGCAGCGGATTCTGGACGCTGCCGATCGAAGCGCGGCCGACGCGGTGCACCCTGGCTACGGCTTCTTGGCCGAGAACGCGGCCTTCGCGGAGGCGGTCGAGGCAGCCGGCTTGACGTGGGTTGGCCCACCACCGAAAAGCATCCGCATCATGGGGGAGAAGACCTCCGCGAGACGACTGATGACGGCGGCAGAAGTGCCAGTGATACCCGGCACGCTGGAACCGGTCGACGACTTGTCTGCGGCCAGCGCGGAGGCAAAGCGCATCGGCTACCCCGTGTTGCTCAAGGCGGCCGCCGGTGGCGGTGGAAAAGGGATGCGGGTGGTGGACCGAGAAGCTGATCTCGATGGTGCCTTGGCGGCCGCCTCGCGCGAGGCCGCAAGCGCTTTCGGCGATGCCCACGTCTACATGGAGAAATATCTACCCGAGGCTCGGCACATCGAGATTCAAGTGCTGGCAGACGTGACCGGACACACGATTCATCTCGGCGAGCGGGAGTGCTCGTTGCAGCGCCGGCATCAAAAAGTGCTCGAGGAGGCGCCGGCGCCCGGACTGTCCGAAGAGCAGCGCGAACAGATAGGACGTGTCGCCGTCGCGGCCGCCCAAGCGGTTGACTACGTCGGTGCAGGCACGGTGGAGTTCCTCATGGCACCGACCGGTGAGTTCTACTTCCTCGAGATGAACACCCGAATCCAGGTCGAACACCCGGTAACCGAGATGGTCACCGGCGTAGATCTGGTGGGCCTTCAACTCGAGATCGCGGCTGGAGGCGAGCTGCCGCTGAATCAAGCCGAGGTCGAATTGCGGGGTCACGCCATCGAGTGCCGAATCGCGGCCGAGGACGCGATGGGAGGTTTTCTTCCCGCTACCGGAACGGTTACGTCGTACCGCGAACCCGGTGGACCAGGCGTTCGGTTCGACAGCGGCATAGAAACGGGCGTCGAGATCACCCCGCATTATGACCCATTACTCGCCAAGTGCGTCGGTTGGGGACGAACCCGAGCTGAAGCTCTGAACCGAGTCGATCGAGCGCTCGCCGCGACGGCGATTGGGGGGGTCACTACCAACCTTGGGTTCCTGCGCGCGTTGCTGGCCGAGCCGATGGTCATCGAAGGGCAGGTCACAACGCGGACCCTGGAGACACGCGCACAGGCGATCGTCGCGCGAATGACCGACGCGGCGAAGTTGGAGGAGCCGCTCGCTGCGGCGCTTGCGGCATGGCATCAGGATGCACTGACGACGGTGCCTACGACGGGCCCCGCCAGCACCGCCGCCTCCGATGGTCGAGCGAGGTGGAGAGCGGGCCGCTCCTGGGTGTGGTACCGGTGATCGCGCAAGCGGCCCTCGAAACGACCATCGAGGCGCCCATCCAACGACTCGCCTACGGTGGTGAGGGCGTGACACATGTCGACGGGCTGGTGGTCTTCGTGCCTTGGACCGCGCCCGGAGAAAAGGTGCGAGCGACCGTTGTCGAGCGGCACCCGCGCTACGCGAGGGCCAGACTCGACGCTGTGCTCGAACCCTCCGCCGCTCGGGTCGAGCCGCGCTGCCCGGTGTTTGGGCGCTGTGGGGGATGTCAGCTTCAACACCTGACCGCGGTGGCCCAACGCGAAGCGAAGACTCAGGCGGTGATCGATGCTATGGAGCGGATTGGTGGTCAGCCCGCGCTTGGCCGCTTGGCGTGTGAGCCGGCTTCCAGCGACTGGCAGTATCGCGAGCGCGCGGTCGTTTCTTGGTGCTGGGCAGACGACGAGCTCGAGCTCGGATATCACCATACCGACGAGCCCGATCGGATCGTGTCGATCGATCGATGCCCGATCGTAGACGATCGCATGGACTCCCAACTACCGACCTTGCGAATCGCGCTCGAGGGGGCGCTTCGCGATGCGCCAGCCACGTTCGAGCTCGGAGCCACCGAGGGTCGACTGGCACTCCGCCGACTGCCCCCGGGTTCGACCCAGGCGGCGCTGTTTGCTGATCCCGTCGATCTCGCACGCTACCTGGCTTGCGAGGTCCAAGAAAAGACGGATATCGAGACCACCTGGGGAGGGTGGTCTGCCGAATCGAGGCTTGCCCTTGCGCGCGATGCTCCACGACTGACGAGCCGTTTCCGGCACCGCGGATTCGACCTCAGGTGCGGCTTCGACAGCTTTGTCCAGGCCAACCTGAGTGGTGCCGACAGATTGTACGACGCGGTGATTGAAGCCGCACAACCGAGGCCCGACGCGCGCATCATCGACGCTTACGCCGGGATCGGAGTGATCACATGCGAGTTCGCGGCGGCGGGAGCGCTCGTCACTGCGATCGAGGCCAATCCGGGGACCGCCTCCGACTTACGGGCCAATGCGCACGCGAACGTCACCACCGGATCAGTTCACGTCTTGGAGCTGCCCGCCGATCGCGTCGAGTGGGCTCGACCTCGGCCGGAGATCGTTGTCCTAAACCCGCCCCGAGGCGGTTGTCCAAAACGGGTTCTTGCGGGAATCTCGGCGTCGTCGGCCAAGCGGCTCGTTTACGTGGCATGCGATCCAACGACACTCGCGCGCGACGTGCGCAGGCTGGGGACGGGTTGGACACTCGAATCCCTGCGCGCGTTCGATCTGTTTCCCCAAACGGCACACGTCGAAACCGTAGCCGTGCTCTCGCGGCCGCAGCGATGACCGCGCAGAAGCACTATATCGTAGCGCGCGATGGCGCTGAGACGTCGTATCGGGTCACCCTGCTGGACACCGACGATGGTTGTGAGATCCGAGTCGAACACGGTGATGAGTCGTGGACTTTCAGCGTTGCAGCCGGAGCGAGCGATACTCAGGCGTGGGTCGAAGGCCGACCTCGGCGGGTGGAATGGCGACCGAGCGACGGGGACGCGGGTGCCCTGGTCTTGGATGGAGCACCCTATCGGTTCACGGTAGTCAGCGAGGCGCGCCACAGGCTCAGGTCGCTGGCGCCCCTGGTGGCTCACGCGACCCAGGAGATTCGTGCCCCCATGCCGGGTCTGGTACTCTTGGTCGAGGTTGAGGAGGGGCACAGCGTTCGTGCCGGTGAGGGTCTGGCCATTATCGAGGCGATGAAGATGGAAAACGAGATCACCGCACCAACCGACGGGATCGTCTGCGATCTGAGCGTACGAGCTGGACAGCCCATCGAGCAGGGATCCCTCATCTGTGTCATCGAACCGGCGGGTGAACCGGAATGACGTCTCCGACAGGAAGCAGCGACCACGACCAGTGGGAGAGGGGAACCTTGAAGCCCCACCTGGAAAAACATCCGGAACGCAAACCGGAGTTCCAAACGACTAGCGGGCATTCTATCGAACCCTGCTATGCGGCCGAGTCGGTTTCCGATGAGGATTCGGTCCTGGGCTACCCTGGCGAACCACCCTACACCCGGGGCATCTATCCCAACATGTACCGGGGTCGGTTGTGGACGATGCGCCAGTACGCCGGTTTCGGAACCGCATCCGAGACCAACGCGCGATTCAAGTTCTTGCTCGACCGCGGCCAGACGGGCCTCTCCACGGCGTTTGATCTCCCAACCCAGATGGGTATGGACTCCGATGATCCACGCGCTGCGGGTGAGGTCGGCCGCGTTGGCGTGGCGATCGATACGCTGGATGACATGCGACGACTGCTGACCGGCATCCCACTGAGCGACGTATCGACCTCGATGACGATCAACGCCACGGCAAACACGCTCTTGGCGTTGTACACCCTCGTCGGTGAGGAACAGGGGGCCAAGCTAGGTGCGCTGCGGGGAACGATTCAAAACGACATTCTGAAGGAGTACATCGCCCGCGGAACGTATATCTATCCTCCAGAGTTTAGCCTGCGCTTGATCGTCGATTCCTTCGCCTGGTGCGCACAGGAAATGGGGCGGTGGAATCCCATCTCGATCTCGGGCTATCACATCCGTGAGGCTGGCGCCAATGCGGCTCAGGAGATCGCTTTTACGTTCGCCAACGCGATCTGCTACGTGGAGGCGGCCCGCCAGGCGGGGATAGACGTTGACACCTTCATAGGCCGGCTGTCGTTCTTTTTTGGCGTTCACAACAATCTTTTCGAGGAGGTCGCCAAGTTTCGAGCCGCGCGCCGGATCTGGGCCGACCTGGTAAGGAACCGCTTCGGTGCTACCGACCTTTCAGCCGCCAGACTCAGGTTTCACACCCAAACCGACGGTGCGACGCTGACCGCTCAGCAACCGCTAAACAACGTTGTCCGAGTCGCCTTGCAGGCGCTGGCCGCGGTGCTCGGCGGGACCCAGAGCCTCCACACGAACAGCTACGACGAAGCGTTGGCTCTGCCCTCGGAGCGATCGGCAGCGCTGGCGCTGAGGACACAGCAGATTCTGGCTCATGAGAGCGGTGTGGCCGATACAGCCGACCCGCTCGGCGGCTCGTTCTATGTCGAACGATTGACGGACGACCTTGAAGAGCGAGCCCGCACATACCTGAATCAAATCGAGGACATCGGCGGCTCTGTCGCGGCGATCGAGACGGGGTTCTTTCACAGCGAGATAGAACGCGAGGCATACCAATACCAACAGCGAGTCGAGATCGGTGAAGAAGTCGTGGTCGGCGTCAACCATTGGGCCGAGACGGATGAGGCGCCGTCGGATATCCGAACGGTTGATACCGAGGACCTCGCAAAGCGCCAGGCCCACCGACTTGGAGAGTGGCGGGCAAATCGGAATTCGACGCATGTGGAACATGCGCTAGATGCATTGACGGTGATGGCAAACGGGGAAGAAAACGTGATGCCCGGGATTCGAGCCGCGTGCACCGCCGGCGCCACGGTCGGCGAAATCGCCGATGTGTTTCGCGACATCGCGGGTACGTACAGAGACCCCGCCGCCGGTCGCCCCTGAGGGTCCAGATCACAAGGAGGAGTGTTGCCGACTTACGTGTACAAATGCGTTGAATGCGATCACACGTTTGAGATCTTCCAGAGGAAGGCGACTCGCGCCCGGGCGCGGCGCTGTCCGGAGTGTGAGGGGCGCGCCGAACGTCAGATCTCCGGCGGGGCGGGCCTCCTATTCAAGGGCTCGGGGTTCTACATCACGGACTACCGAAGTGACGAGTACCGGTCGAAAGCATCGGCAGAGAAAGGAACGGGTCCCGGCAAGGGCGACAAGAAGGGAAAACAAAAAAAGGCAAGAAAGAAATCGAATGGAAACAGTAAGAATACGTCCGCGTGAGGAGTTCCGGACCGCGATCAGGTCACGACTCGCGGAATTGAGCTGGCCGAGCGAGGAGATCGTCGTTGAGCGTCCCGGTGACCCAGAGCACGGAGATTGGTCATCGCCGATAGCGCTCGCGCTGGCGCGACCGTTGAAGCGATCGCCGCGTGAGATCGCCGCCGAGCTCGTCGCGGATTTGGACCTTAATCCCGACAGCTTTGGAGAGGTCTCGGTTGCCGGCCCGGGCTTCATCAACGTCCGGCTGGCACCTCGCTATCTCCAGGAAGTGGTGCGGGACATCCTCACGCAGCACGAGTCGTACGGGCGGTCTGATCGTCTGAAAGACCGAAAGATCAATGTCGAGTTCGTCTCCTCGAACCCGACTGGCCCGCTACATATCGGTCACGCCCGTAACGCTGCCCTGGGGGACGCTATCGCATCTCTGTTGGAGAGTCAGGGGGCGAGCGTAACCCGCGAGTACTACTTCAATGACGCGGGACGACAGATGGATATGCTGGGCGCCTCCGTCCACGCTCGTTATCAGCAGCTCTGGGACCCATCGTTTCCGTTTCCCGAGGGCGGCTACCAAGGCGAGTACATCCGTGATTTGGCGAAGGCGTTGCGTGATGAAGCCGGGGATCGCTGGCTGGAGACACCGATCGAAGAGTGTAGCACGGCGTTTCGCGAGTTCGCGGGCGAGCGTATGAACACAGCAATTCGAGCTGATCTGGACCGTTTCCGCGTCGCGTTCGAGGTCTGGTTCAACGAGTCGGCGCTCTACACCGACGACCGACTGAAGGCCACGATCGCCGATCTAAAAGACGCTGGTGCCGTGTACGAGGACGACGATGCGATCTGGTTCCGGGCGTCAGAGTTCGGCGACGCCAAAGATCGCGTGCTCGTCAAGCGTACCGGCCAACCGACGTACCTACTACCAGACATCGCCTATCATCGGGACAAGCACGAACGCGGTTTCGACACGGCGATCGACATCTGGGGTGCAGATCATCACGACTACGCGATCAGAATGCGCGCCGCTCTTGGCGCTCTCGGGTACCCACCGGATTGGTTGCGCCCGGTGATCTACCAACAGATCAGTCTGCTAGAAGACGGCCAGGAGGTTCGACTATCGACTCGCAGCGACCGCATGGTGCTGCTCCAAGACCTCATGGATGACATCGGCGTCGACGTGACCCGCTACTTTCTCGTCATGCGCAAGGGCGACACGCACATGGTTCTGGACCTCGATCTGGCGAGACGTCAAACGGAGGAGAACCCCGTCTACTATGTGCAGTACGCACACGCTCGAATCTCGAGCGTATTTGGACGTCTGGAGGAGCCTGCATGGGACCCCGAAACAGCGGGTGTACCCGACAGTCTGGATCTTTTGACCGCGCAAACGGAGATCGATCTGCTGCGCATGCTCGATGACTATCCGGATGTAATCGCCGACGCCGCCGATGCGCTCGAGCCACACCGAATCACGGATTACCTAGAGTCCTTGGCCCGCCGGTTTCATCTTTGGTACCACGGCGAGCACATCCTGGTCGAGGACGAGCCGCTGGCACGCGCTCGCCTCGCGCTCGCTCGCGCCACCCAGTACGTACTTCGAGCTGGATTGGGCCAACTCGGGGTCACCGCACCGGAGTCTATGTGAGCTACACCATAACCTTCTGCATAAGGAGCCGTAAACTTTAATGTCGATTCTGGTGGTAGGGTCAGTCGCGCTTGACGACGTCGAGACGCCCTTTGGGAAGCGGACCTCGGCTCTGGGCGGAGCCGCAGTATACTTCGGACTGGCGGCTTCATACTTCACTGACGTCCGGATCGTCGGTGTGGTTGGCACCGATTTCCCTCAGCCGCATTTAGATCTGCTGGCCAATCGCGGGATCGATCTGAGGGGTCTCCAAGTGCGCGAAGGAGCGACGTTTCGATGGGGAGGTCGGTACGGCTACGATCTGAACGCCCGCGAGACGACGTTCACCGACCTCAATGTCTTTGCCGAGTTCAACCCCACCATACCCGAAGAGTATCGTGCTACCGAGAACGTCTTTCTCGCCAATATCGCGCCGTCACTTCAGTTGAACGTCCTCGATCAGATGACAGCGCCGCAATCGGCCGCGCTCGATACGATGGACTTCTGGATCGAGGGCACACCCGACGAACTCCGTAGAGTGTTGGAACGCGTCGACATCGTGTTGATCAACGACTCCGAAACACGAGAGTTGGCGCAAGAGCCCAACATCCGAACAGCCGCCAACTCGATCCTCGGTTGGGGACCGCAACTGCTCGTGGTCAAGAAGGGCGAACACGGCGCGATCGCATTCGCGAACGACTGGTTATTCGCCGTTCCGGGCCTACCGCTGGAGACGATCGTGGATCCAACCGGAGCTGGCGACTCTTTTGCCGGCGGCTTTCTTGGCTACCTCGCGGCAACAGGGGAGATCACTCCCGAGGGGATAAGACGGGCGGCGATTTACGGTTCCGCGATGGGCTCGTTCTGCTGCGAGGCGTTTTCCGTCGACCGATTGGCTCATTTGGAGCCCGCTCAAATCGATACTCGCTTCCGCGAATTCGAGCATCTCACGCGATTTGACTATGAGCCGCTCCTCCAGGATGCCTGAATCTTCGATCAACTCGGCGCCCAGCTATCGAGAAGCGGGCGTTGACCTGGCCACCGCGGATCGGATCAAGCGACGTCTGAGGTCGATCGTCGAGCCGACCTTCAACGACGGGGTCGTAACCGAGATCGGCGGGTTCGCCGGTGGCTACGACCTCTCTTCGAACCCCGACCTGGGCTCGATTCTGGTCGCCTCTGCCGATGGGGTGGGCACCAAGGTGCTGGTCGCGCAGCTCGCTGACCGACACGACACTGTCGGTGAGGACTTGGTGAACCACTGTGTCGACGATCTCTTGGCCGCGGGTGCGCGACCGCTTTTTTTCCTCGACTACATCGCCGCCGGGAGACTCAACTCCGAGATCGTCATATCGATCGTTAGCGGTTTTGCGCGTGGCTGTGCTTCCAATTCGATTCCGCTCCTCGGGGGCGAGACCGCTGAGATGCCCGATCTCTACCCAGCCGGAAAGTACGACCTCGCAGGCTTCGCCGTCGGTTCGATGGTCGCTCAATGGGAGACTTCCGAGAACCGAGTGCAGATCGGTGACGTGATTCTCGGGCTGGGCTCGACCGGTCTTCACACCAACGGGTACTCGTTGGCGCGGCAGATCGTTTTTGACACCGCTGGCCAACGACCAGACGATATCGTGCCGTGGGCAAAAACGAGCTGGGCCGATGAGCTATTGGCGGTTCATCGATCGTATCTGAAGTCGGTGGGACCGTTGTTGGGGAACAAGGCGTTGCACGCGGCAGCTCACATAACCGGTGGAGGCTTCGCGACCAATTTGCAGCGCGTGTTGCCGCCCGGATCAGCTGCAGCTATCGATCGCTCAGCCTGGACACCGGGTTCGTTGTTCGACTACCTCGCAAACGCTGGCAACATCGATCGCGATGAGATGTACCGCGTGTTCAATATGGGGATCGGCTTTTGTTTGATCGTCTCCGCGGAACACGCAAGCGAGATCGCTGAGCGGTGTCGGGCATCCGATCAGCCTGCGCTCTTTATCGGCGAAGTCGTTGCCGGAGAAGGTCTGCAATGGGTCTGACGCGCCGACAGCGCGGTGTCATCGTTCTAGCGATTTGCGCTTCGGGTTTTGCTGCCCCGGTCTTCGGGCAAGCTGTTTCCGAGCTCCGAGTGCGGACCGCAATCGAAGACGCATCCCGCGGCCTGGGGCAGACTATCGCCGGTGGCAGTCCGCTCACCGGGCCGGCTCCGACGACTGGCGGGTTGGGGGGATTTCGCATCGGTGCGGCTTTGGGTGTGACCAATGTCGGCATACTGGATCCGCGACGACCTACCGGGGACGTCGACTTTCACGTTCCAATGGGGATGCTAAACGGTGCTGTTGGGCTGTGGGGCCCGGGTCTGGGGTCGGTCGACATCATGGGCCGTGCTGGCATCCTCACCGGAACCGGCGATCTCGAGGGCAGCGTTGGGCTGCTGGCGCTCGGCGGTCGCGTCGCCATCCTGGAAGAGTCGATCGTGATGCCGGCTCTGACCGCTTCGGTTTTTCGATCGTGGGTAACCGGACTCGATTTCGAGGAATTCGATTCCGACGTCGTGTCATACGACGCCGACGTTAGCTCGTGGTCGTTTCGCCTGGACGTGTCAAAGGCGTTTGTAGTTCTGACACCGTACGCTGGCGTGGGTGTCGATCGAACCGACATCGACGCGGCGTATCGCATTCCGGCCGGCAGCTCGACTGGCGGTGTGGAAATCAACGGCGACATAGAGACTTCCAGCACGCATGGGAAGGTGTATCTCGGGTTGGAGCTGGGCCTGGCACCACTCGGTCTCGCCATCGAAGGCGGTAGTTACGACGGGGGTTGGTTCGCCGCAGTCGGGACCCGAATCGGCACCTGAATGAGCGGCTTGGAGTCCAACCGTATCGAGGAGCTCATGCGCAGGGCGCTCGCCCTCGCCGAGCGTGGGGGCGGCAAGACGACACCCAACCCGATGGTCGGGTGTGTCCTGGCCGATCCGGAGGGTCTCATCCTCGGTGAAGGGTACCACGCCCAGGCTGGCGGCCCGCACGCCGAGATCGCGGCGCTGGAAGATGCGCGCGACGCCGCGCACGACGTTCGGGGAGCGATCGCCGTCGTCACACTCGAACCCTGCGCCGCGCACGGGCGAACACCCGCATGCACCGACGCTCTCTCCAGCGCAGGCATCGGCAGCGTCTTCTATGGCGCCCGTGACCCAGCGGCGGGTGGGGGCGGGGAGCAGGTACTCGAAGCGGCGGGGATCTCCGTAACCGGGGGCACTCTAAGGGCCGAAGCCGAGCGGCTCAATGAGGGGTGGCTCCACTTTGTGCATACCGATCAACCGTTCTTCCACATGAAAACCGCTCAAACACTCAATGGTCGCGTGACCTTGGGTCGCGAGGGCGATCGCTGGATCACCGGCAAGACGGCCCGAGCCGAGGTCCATCGATTGCGACGGCTCGCCCCAGCGGTGATGGTCGGTGTCGGCACAGTGCTATCCGACGACCCACTGCTCACGGTGCGTGAATGGCCACGCGCTGACCATCCTGATCGCGAGGTCGCATGGCCCAACGTACAACCGATTCGAATCGTCCTCGATTCCGGACTACGAACTCCACGCGATTCGAGATTGGTGAAGTCGGCAGCTGAACAACCGGTATGGATCTTCTGCTCACAGTCGGCCGACGCGTCTCGGCGCGAAGCTCTAATGGCCAAAGGCGTGGACATCATTCCAATCGCAACATCTGATGAAGGGGTTGATCTCGAGGCCGTCGCCGGCACCCTGGCTGCGCGTCACGTGACGGGCGTTCTCGTCGAGCCCGGTCCGACCCTGGCAACGGCATTGGTTTCAGCCGGTCTCGTGAATCGCTGGACGATGTTTCTCGCACCTGATTGGGTAGCCACGAAGGGGGCTCTTCCGCTGCTTTTGTCTGATGCTCCACACAACGGGTTCCGGCTCACACAAACGGAGTGGCAGTTGCACGATCGCGACGCCGCTGTGACCGGGCTCGTCGAGAGCGTTCCGGGCGTTTAGGGGGGGGGCACGTGTTCACCGGCATCATCGAGACAATCGGGGTAGTAACCACCATCGAGCCGTTGGGTCAGGGCCGCACGCTCGAGATCTCTGCTGAGTGGTCCGCTGACCTCGAGATCGGCGAATCGGTGGCTGTCGATGGCACATGCCTGACGGCGGTGGGTCACACAGACGACACGTTTCGTGTCGAGGCCGTTCGCGAGACACTCGCGCGAACGATCATCGGTCAGTATGAGCTGGGCAGTCGCGTCAACCTCGAGCGGTCGCTGGTGCTCGGTGACCGCCTCGACGGGCACCTCGTTCAGGGCCACGTCGATGATATCGGCACGGTCGACTCGATTGAACGGCGTGAGGAGAACCGGTACATTTCTGTTTCGTTGCCGGAACAAGGGCGAGCGTTGGTCGCAAATCGCGGGTCGATCGCGATCAATGGAGTAAGCCTCACGGTCCTGTCGGCGACCGATACCGGTGCCCGAGTGTCGATTGTGCCGCACACCTGGGTGGCAACGAACTTTTCGGACCTCGCCGTCGGCCATCCGGTCAATGTCGAGTACGATGTGGTCGCCCGTTACGTTCAGCGCCTCATGGAGGCCCGAGAATGATCCAGCCAGCGACGTTTACCCCGATCGAGGAAGCGCTCGAGGCGATCCGCCGGGGCGAGATTCTGATCGTTGTCGACGATGAGGATCGCGAGAACGAAGGCGACTTCATCATGGCGGCTGAACGGGTGACGGCGGAGACGGTCAACTTCATGGCGTGCGAAGGTCGCGGACTCATCTGTGCGCCGATCGCGGTGAGCCGAGCCGACGAGCTCGGACAACGATCCGTGCGCTGGTCGATCGAACGACCGAGCCGAGCGATCTCGCTAGACCCGGGCACGTTTTTCCATTGCGCTCCAAGAATGGAGGCGTGCTGAGGCGCGCGGGCCATACCGAGGCGGCGGTCGATCTAGCGCGATTGGCCGGCCTGAGTCCGGTCGCGGTGTTGTGCGAGGTGATCGACGACGACGGGACGATGGCGCGGCTCCCGCGACTTCTCGAGATCGCGCGCCAGCACCATCTCGGCATCATAACCATCGAGGACCTCATCAAGTATCGCGGGATCAAGGAGAAGATGATCGTCCGTATGGCCGAGACGATGCTGCCCACCGAGTTCGGGGAATTCCGATTGATCCTGTATGGCACAACGATCAACGACGAGCATCACGTAGCATTGATCAAAGGCGATGTGAAAGGCAGGGAGAACGTCCTCACGCGCGTCCATTCGTCGTGCTTTACTGGCGACGTGTTGGGCAGCCTGCGGTGCGATTGCGGTCCCCAGCTCAATCAGGCGTTATTCCAAGTCGAACAAGAGGGGAGCGGAGTGGTCCTGTACATGCACCAGGAGGGTCGCGGCATCGGGCTCGTCAACAAGCTAAAGGCGTACATGCTCCAGGATAAGGGTTTTGACACTGTGGAGGCGAACGAACACCTTGGCTTCCGACCCGATCCGCGCGACTACGGTATCGGATGCCAGATCTTGGTCGATCTCGGACTGACCACGTTGCGGTTGCTGACCAACAACCCGCGGAAGCGCGCCGCGATCGAGGGCTACGGGCTCAAGATCAGCGAGCACGTTCCGATCGAGATCGAGCCCACCGCCCACAATCGCCGCTATCTAGAGACCAAGCGCGACAAGCTTGGCCACCTCCTTCGACACTGATCGGCTGATTACGTGGTAACCGGGGGCGCTCACGAGCGAGAGATCGACGCCACAGGGAAGCGCGTGGCGCTGGTGGTCTCGCAATTCAACGAGTCCATCACGAGTGAGCTTGCCGCTGGCGCGCGCGAAGCGCTGCTCGCGGCTGGCGTGATCGAATCCGATATCGAGGAGCACCAAGTGGCCGGGGCTTTCGAGCTGGCTCCGGCGTGCCGCCAGGTCGTTGGCTTGCGACCGGACGTTGACGCCATCGTCGCGCTCGGTGCGGTTATTCGTGGCGAAACCCCGCACTTTGACATCATAGCCGAGGCTGCTGCGCAAGGGCTACAACGTTTGGCGGTCGAATTGAATATCCCTCTAGGGTTCGGCGTGTTGACAACCGATACCCGGGAGCAAGCCGAGCAACGTGCGAGCCGGCATGGCGGCGACAAGGGCGGCGAGGCCGTTGGTGCCGTACTCGCTCAACTCGCGCTTTACAGTCGTTTGGCCGAGACTGAGCCCGCTGTGCGAGGTTTTCGGACTCCATGAAGCGTCGTCACAAGGCACGCCGATGGGTGCTTCAGATACTATACGCATGGGAGATACAGGACCGTCCACTCTCGCTTTCGGACGAAGCGGAGCGGTTTTTCGCTCGACGGAAGATCGCTGCTGGTACGCGCGACTTCGCCGAGGAGATCCTCGCGGCACTCGAGAGCAACATGGACGAGATCGATCTGCTGGTGGATCAAGCCGCCGAGAACTGGGATCCCGCTCGGATGTCCGTCATCGATCGGTCCATCCTACGGCTCGCGCTGGTCGAGTTTTGCCACATGAGCGACGTCCCAGCCAGGGTGACGATCGACGAGGCTGTGCAGTTGGCGAATCGTTACGGCGGAAAGGACTCCGCACGCTTCGTGAACGGAGTGCTCGACGCGGCAGCGCGGCGGCTCGATCTCATTCCTTCCTGAGTTGCCTCGCAACTCGGCTGACAACCTCTTGTCATGACTGAGCGTATCCGGGGTCGCTACGGCGTCGTCGCCGACGTGCACGCCAATCTCCAAGCCCTAAACCGGGTCCTGGAGTATCTCGACGGCGCGAATGTAGACGCGATCTACTGTTTGGGAGATGTAGTCGGTTATGGTGGCGACCCCGAAGAATGCATTCGGATCGTACGCGACCGCTGCGCGGGCACGGTCAAGGGGAACCACGATCACGCGGTCGTCGATCCATCGCTCAGAGGATGGTTCAACGAGCACGCACGCCGCGCGGTCGAGCGGCAGGCCGAGCTACTCGGCCAGCGAGAGCTCGATTGGTTGGCAGGTTTGCCGCCGACGATCGAGTTCGACGCAGTCACGTTGGGTCATAGCGGTTTCGCTGACCCCGCTCGTTACACGTACATCCGGGATGAGGCCGACGTCGCGCTCGAGTTCGAAGCGCTGACAACACGCTTCGGACTTATCGGACACACACACGTCCCGGCCGTGTTTGCCCAAGCCGCCGGCGGTGAAGTCCGCTGGATCGGCCTCGAGCGCCAAGAAGAGGCGGCCGAAATCGCCGAGATAGATCTCGTGTTCGGATCCTACATTCAGGCGATCATAAACCCGGGCGCTGTCGGTCAACCGCGGGACCGAGATCCTCGCGCTGCCTGTGCGGTGCTCGATCTTGGCTTGGATACCGTGCGCATGGTGCGACTCGAGTACGATATCGAGGCTGCACAGGACGCTATCGATCGGCGTGGACTCCCACGTTTCGAAGCCGCCAGATTGGCGATGGGTTTGTGACCAAGAAACCCGATCCGAGCTGGGACCAGTACTGGTCGCAGAAGAAAGAACTCGAGCGAGTCTACCGGTCGAGCCCGAGGGTGCTAGAGGCGGTCATGGGAGCGCTACCGCCGAAGGGTGAGCGGGTGTTGGAGGTGGGTTCAGGAACGGGGCGTGATACCGCGTGGCTGTCCGAGAGAGGGCTGCTCGCAATCGCGCTCGACAGCTCTCCGTCGGCGTGGTCGCTCATGGCGCAAACGGTGCCGAGCTTGGTCGGGCGGGGGATCGTCGGTGGTGACGCTCTACACCTCCCGTTTGCGGACGCGACTTTCGACCTCGTATTCCATCAAGGTGTGCTCGAACACTTCGGAAACCCGGCCGCGTTCCTACTAGAGAACCGCCGAGTTACCCGGCCGGGAGGTCTGCTGGTGGTTGACGTGCCGCAAACCTTTCATCCATGGACGGTCATCAAGCGAGTGTCACTGCGTTTCGACCGATGGTTTGCGGGATGGGAAACCGAGTACACGATCGGCCAGCTCGAACGGGTAGTGTCAGGTGCAGGTTACGAGGTGATCGAGACCTACGGTGACTGGATGGTGCCGAGCCTGGCCTATCGGCTGTTTCGTCACGTGGCCGAGCCGGTGACGTCGCTACCGCTGGAGCCCCGCGGGCCACAGGTGGTGCGACGTGCGAGACGCGGTATTCGAGATCGTTTGTTGACACCGCGTGTCGCCCGCTACACAGCACACACGATAGGAATCGTAGCCCGTAAGCCGAGCGATACCTGATGCGCGTCCTCGTGATCAACTGGCAAGACTGGACACATCCCTTTGCCGGCGGGGCGGAGTTTCACCTGCGTGAGGTGTTCGGTCGAATCGCGCGGTTGGGTCACCGCGTGGATCTGTTGTGCACAGGGTATCCGGGGGCACCCAACGACGACCAGTTGGAGGGGATCAATATCCTCAGGCGCGGACAACGATACCGGCTCTTCAACTACCTCGTGCCAGGCCTCTACCGCCGGATTTTGCGCCACAACGACTACGATGTGATCGTCGATGATCTGAACAAGATTCCGTTCTTGTCACCGCTTTTCGCTGATAAACCAGTGGTTGCGCTGGTGCATCATCTTCTCGGCCGAACCGCTTACCATGAGACGAACCCGGCCTTCGCGACCTATGTCTGGCTCGGCGAACGGCCGATCTCGCGCGTCTATCGCCACGCGCCGTTTATCGCCGTCTCCAAGTCCACTGAAGACGAGTTGGTACGACGCGGCGTACGCCGGGAGCAGATCACGGTAGTCCCGAATGGCATCTCGGACGGACCTTTCGACGAGTTGATCACCAAGGAGAAGTCACCGACACCGTTGTTCGTGTACCTGGGCAGATTGAAGCGTTACAAGGCGATCGAGCTCATCCTGGAAGCGTTCGCGCTGCTGTCCGACGACTATCAGGACGCGAGACTGGTCATCGCCGGCGACGGCGATCACCGCTCGCAGCTCGAGCGGCGCGCAGCGGCGACCGGAGCGGGCCGGATCGAGTTTATTGGCTGGATCGGGGAAGAGCAGAAGTGGGAGCTGCTCAGATCCGCTTGGGCGCTGTGCTACACGAGCCCGAACGAAGGGTGGGGCATATCGAGCCTCGAGGCCCAACGCGTCGGCACGGTCGCCATCGTCAGCGACGCGCCGGGGTTGAGGGATACGATCGTGGCCGGTGAAACTGGGTGGGCGGTGCCCCACGGTGACGTGCAGAGCTTGGTCGCAACGATGAAACGCGCGATCTCAGAGCCACAGGAACGACATCGGCTAGAGCTGGCGGGTATCGAGCGGGCCAAGCGTTACACGTGGGACGCTGCGGCGGCCGAGACTTTGGCGGTGCTCGAGACGGCGAGCGGAAAGAGCGTATGACCAGCGGGTCTCGAGGCCGATTCGCGTTAGCGATCCCAGCGTTCAACGAGGTCGAGAACATGGTCCCACTGTTCGATGCATTGCGTAAGACGTGGCGTGACCATGACCTGGGCGGAGAGGTCGTGCTCGTCGATGACGGTTCTACCGACGGCACGGCGTCAGCGGCGCAAGAAGCGGCGCGGGGTTTCCCAGTACGCGTGCGAGTCGAGCGCCATACTGAAAACCTCGGAAAAACGGAAGCCATGGTGACCGCCTCGGCCGCTACTCGGCAACCGCACATCGTCTTATTTGACGCCGATCTCCAGCACACCTCGGACGAGATTCCGCGCTTTCTCGACAAGCTCGATGAGGGATACGATGTGGTCACGGGGTGGAAACAAGGTGCGTACGAGAAACACTTCGTATCGGTCGTCTACAACTGGTTGTCGCAGAAGCTCTTCCGGGTTCCGGTTCACGACCTCAACTCGATGAAAGCCTTTCGTCGCGACATCCTTGACGTCATCCCGCTGCGACACGACTGGCATCGTTTTTTCGTCGTTCTGGCGCATGACCGCGGCTACCGGTTGGCGGAGATACCAATTAGGCTGTATCCGAGGCAATTCGGAACTTCCAAGTACTCTGGGGCAGGACGCATACTCGCGGGTGTGCTCGACCTGTTATCGGTCAAGATGCTGACTTCGATCCTTCGCCGACCGTTTGTGTTCTTTGGCACGCTCGGGAGTGTTCTCGGTGCCAGCGGGGTCGTGGTCGGAGCGGTGGCGCTCTATCTCCGGTTCGGGCTTGGCCAAGGGTATCGCCCGCTGCTCTACCTCGTCATCCTGTTAATCGTCCTGGGCGTGCTGTTTTTCTCGTTGGGGGTTCTGGCCGAGGGGATCGCCGGGGTACGGGATCGCGTCGAGCATCTCGAACGCCGACTGCTCGACGCGGACAAACCACCGGGAACGGAGGGGTGACCCACCCCGTACGTCAGGCGCCAGCAGGGTGACCCGCCTCCTCCACATCGCTACCGCCTGGCCCCGCTCGGCGGATGACGTGATCACGCCCTGGCTCGTGACCCTGTGTCGGAAACAAGCTGCCGCCGGACATGATGTCCACGTGCTCGTCCCCGCCTATCGCGGGTCGAGTCAGCAGCGCTACGATACGATAACCATTCATCGCTTCCGCTACGCGCCATCCAAGTGGGAACGACTGACGCACGAGGAGGCGACTCCGGACCGGCTCCAACGACAACCGGCTTACGCGCTTCTGTTGCCCTCATACGCAGCCGCCGGAATGGCTGCCGGGTTTCGCCTGGGTCGGCGGGAACGATTCGACGTGGTGCATGTCCACTGGGCCGTGCCGCATGGCGTGATAGGCTGGACGGCTTCCCGAGCGGCTGGGGCCAAGCTGGTGACCACCTTCTACGGGGCCGAGATCCGCTGGGCGGAGAGCCGGTTCCCACCCGCCAAGCCATTCCTGCGGTGGTATTGCCAACGGTCGAGGCTGATCGCGATCTCAGCCAGCACCCGGGCCGCGCTCGCGCCTTACGCGCCGGATGAGATCGACATCATACCATTCGGCGTCCCACTGCCTGCGGATCGCCATGACCCCGGACCACAACCAACGACAGGTGACCCGGTCATCTTGTTTGTCGGTCGTCTCGTTGAGCGCAAAGGCGTTGACCGTCTGCTCGAGGCACTGGCGACGCAACGCGACCAGCGCTGGCGACTGCAAATCGTGGGGTTTGGGCCCGAGCGCGACCGCCTGGCCAAGCTGGCCGGAGATCTCGATATCACCGGACGTGTCGAGTTTCTCGGTAAAGTCAGCCAAGAGGACCTCGTGGCCGCCTATCGCCGCGCTGCGTGCTTCGTCTTGCCGGCTACGCTCGACGCACGTGCCGATACCGAAGGACTCGGTGTGGTGCTGCTCGAAGCGATGATGTACGGCACACCAGTCGTGGCGACGCGACGGGGTGGCATCACCGACATCGTCGAGGATGGTCGTACCGGCTTGTTGGTCGACGACACAGTGCCGGCGATCGCCGAAGGCATTCGACGCGTGCTGGCTGACCGCGGACTGGCTGATCGCATCGGCTCGGCCGGCCGCCTCCACGTACGCACGGCATTTGGGTGGGAGACGATCTTGAGTCGTCTGGATCGAGTGTACGCGGGACACAGCGGAACGGTACCGATTCAAGATTGACAGCCGACTATTACACCCGGTGGCTGGCCGACCCCGAGTATCGAGCATCGCGTCGCCAAAAAGCAGATCTTATTTACGCCATCAGCGAACCGTGGCTCGGACCGGCACAGACGGTCGTCGATCTTGGCGCTGGCACCGGACTGATACGAAAGCGACTGGAGGAGCTGGCCGGGCGGCCGATTATTGGATTCGAGATCGATCTCGCGTTCGTCGAAGACCCGGAACGGATGGCAATCGCTGATCTGGAGCGATTACCGCTACGCGGTCAAAGCGTAGCGTTCGGGATCGCAAACCACGTCTACGAGCACGTCCGCGACTTGGACGCGCTCTTTGCTGAGCTTGCTCGGGTACTGACCCAAAATGGGCGCGCATACATGACAGCCGGCAATCGATACGCCATTATGGAGCCCCATTACCGCGTCCCCACGTTGGCGTGGTGGCCCGAGTCAGTGGCGACGCGGATTCTGCGGTGGACTGGACGCGGAGAGCGTTACGCCGGTATCAACTTCACCACCCATCGTAGGCTCGTGGCTGCGGCCAATCGTCACGGCCTCGTACTCGACGATCTGACGGATCGAGTGCTCATGACAGAGATCGATCGCTACATCAGTCGCACCGGCCGGCTGGTCGGGCGGTTGGCTCGTTCGTTCCCAACCGCACCGCGCCGGCGGGCACTCCAGCTGCTGTCGCCGCAATGGTTTTTCCTCATACGCCACGGAAACGTTTCATGACAGCAGCCAAGAAGGGGAAGAAAAAGCAGCGCAACCGGCGCAGAAAAACTCAACCTCCTCCACCACCCCCTCGGACCATGCCATCGCGGCGCGTTTGGTGGCTCTTCTTGATCGGTCTGACGATCGCCGTGCTTATGTTCTTCGGGTCGTTTATCTCAGACCGAAACTCCGTCATGTTCGGCACGGATATGTTGTCTCAAGCGTATCAGAGCCGATCCTTTGCCGTTGAGCAGGTTCGGTCTGGTGACGGTTTGCCACAGTGGAACCCGTTCGTATTCGGTGGATTGCCTTACCTGTCGACCCTGCCTTATCCGGTCTACTATCCGACGTCGCTCCTCTATTTTGCGATGCCGCTTCACCGCGCGATCGGTTGGGGGTTTGTCTTCCACGTGATCCTCGCCGGCGCGCTCATGTACGGGTTGGCTCGCGAGCTCAAGCTCGCGCCAGGGGCCGCGCTCGTCGCCGGCGTCGCGTATGGCTTCACCGGCTATCTCATGAGCCATCTATACGCCGGCCAGGACGGGCGGATGTTCGCCATGAGCTGGACCCCAGCACTGTTCCTGCTCGCCGAGCGCGCGATCGAACGGTGTCGCCCACACTGGTTTCTGTGGCTGGCCGCGGTCGTCGCACTGCAAGCGTTTACGCCACACGTCCAGATGATGTACTTCGCAGCTATGGGTGTGACGGCGTACGTCGCGTTTCGGTTGGCTCAGCTCTATCGGGAAACGCGAGCCACGCGAACCGTAGCGCTTCTCGGCGCATCGTTCGCTGGCGCCTATGCGCTGGCCGGTTTGTTGGCGCTGGTCGAGATATGGCCGACCGCCAACATGCTGCAATTCTCGCATCGCGTTGACCGCGGCTACGAATACGCATCCTCGTGGTCGATGCCGGTGCAAGAGACGCTGGCCACGATTTGGCCCGCGTTCCAGGGGTATCTGCGCTCCTACTGGGGAACCAATCCGTTCAAGCTCCACACCGAGTACCTGGGTGCCGTCCCCGTACTACTGGCGCTGATTGCGCTGATCGGCCGGCGATCGGCTCGGGTATGGTTTTTCGCTGCGCTCGCTCTCGGGGGCCTTCTTTTTGCTTGGGGTGCGGCAACACCTGTCCACCGGGTCTTTTACTGGACGCTGCCGATCATGAAGTCGTTTCGCGCGCCGGCGATGATGTTTTCGGTTGTCGCGTTGTCGACTTGCGTTTTGGCTGGGTTTGGTGCGCAATGTCTTTACGATCGGCGAGACGAACTGGCCGATCCTCACCATACCGGGTGGAAGATCGTTGGCGGCCTGGGTCTCCTTTGGCTCGCCCTTTGGGCTTGGGCGGCCGCTGCACCCGATGGCTTCGCAAACCTGTGGACGAGCCTTCTGTACGGCACGCGGTTCGACGCCCAGCGTACCCCTGAGGTCATGGAGGCGATGGGAGCGTTTGTCACCGGACTGGGTCTGTTCGCGGTGTTCTGGGCTGCCAGCGCAGCGATCTTTTGGCTGGCTGTCCGGCGGAAAATCGGGCCACTGATGGCGTGCGCGATCTTGGCCATGATCGCTCTGGCCGATCTGTGGCGCGTCGACCAGGACTTCTACGACACGTTGCCGATCGACCGTGTCACCAGTGCTGACCCGGCCGTCAATTACCTGCGGCAACAGCCCGAGCCGTTCCGGGTCTGGCCGTTACCGAACGCGTATGGCCCAAACGACCTCATGTTGTTCGAAGTCGAATCGGTCACCGGCTCACAGAACTTCCGGTTGTCCTGGTGGGACGATCTGGTGGGCGAAGACCAATCAGGCCTAGCTGAGCCCGCGATCTGGTCATTGCTGAACATCCGGTACGTGATTTCAGGACCCGCTGTGCAGGCGGCTGGCTTCGACCTCGTTCATCAGGACGAGGGCCGCCATGTCTACGCCAGGCAAGCGGCGTCGCCACGTGCCTGGGTGGTTCACGACGTGGAGTCGGTCAGTGCCGCATCTGATGCACGGGCGAGGTTGCTTGACCCCAGCTTTGACCCACTACGGACGGCGATCGTAATGAACGACGTGAACCTTCCCGCGTTGGGTCCAGCCGAACCCGGATCGGGTTCGGTCGATTGGGTCACACGTGACACCGATCAGCTGATCCTCGACGCGGAGATGGGGGCCGATGGCTTGCTCGTCATGAGCGAGATCTATCACCCGTACTGGCGAGCCACGATCGACGGCGAGCCGACAGCGGTGCTTCAAGTCGACATCGCGCTACGAGCTGTCGCCGTTCCGGCCGGCTCCCACCGGATCGAGATGCAGTTCGACGATCCAGTCGGCCCACTGAGGCCCGCAGACGGCCCAGCGAGCGATCACCGACGGCTGGCCTGGGCCGAGCGGGTCGGGGCGGCAGCCGTACTCGTCGCTTTGGCCTGGTACGTCGCTCGCCACTGGAACCAGGTCGAGGCGTACGCATGGTCTTTTCGTTGGCCCCGATTGTTGTTGGGCTCCCTTTGCGTCGTCATCTCCTACAGTCTGTTCGTGGTATTGTGGCGCCAGCTCTTGCACGCGCTCGGCGGTCGCTTGGCGTTCGTCGATGCTCACCGGATCTGGTACTTCGGCAATCTCGCCCGGTACATACCCGGTAAGGTGTTTCAGCTCGCTGGGACGGCGTATCTCGCGCGCGCTAAGGGTGTTCCTGGATCGACCACAGTCGCAGCCAGCGTGCTGGCGCAAGCGTTCGTTGTCGGCAGTGCAGTGATCGTGGCCGTCGCGACGCTGGGTGGCGGCTCGCTACCCGGGCCGGCGTGGCTGCCATTGGTTGTCCTGGTCGGCCTGGCGGCCCTCGTCTTCACGCCGCTATTCGAGACTTTCCAAGCCACCCTGATGCGTTGGCGGCCCGACACGTTCTCTGGGGTCGATTCGATCGGGATGCGCCAACGCGGGTTGCTTGCCGCCAGCTACATCATCGCCTGGGTCTCCTTTGGCACCGGATTCTACCTCTTTCTATCGGGTCTCACAGCGGTAGCAGTTGAGGATTTTTGGCCACTCGTGGGCGTCAGCGCAGCTGGCTACGCGGCCGGGTGGCTGGCGGTCTTCGCACCGGGTGGCATCGGTGTGCGCGAAGGCGTATACGCGCTTCTCTTGGCCCGGTTTCTACCACCGTCAGCGGCGGCTGCAGCCGCGATCCTGTCGCGCTTGTGGTTGACCGCGGTCGAAGTCGCCGTCGCGGCCGTGCTGGCCACCGCTTTCGGGTACCGAGACCTCTCCTCGGCCACCACCAACAGCGATCCCAAGAAGTGAGCGGGGCACTCGCCCTCATCGTGATCGGGACCTGCATAGTGGGCTACGGCCTGGTGTCAAACCGGATCGAGCGCACCGCCATCACCCCTCCGATGATTTTTACGCTCGCCGGGCTGGTGATCGGTCCACTCGGTTTCGCTCTAGCCACGCCGGAGATCGGGCACGCCGCGATCCACACGCTGGCCGAGGTGACCTTGATGCTGGTCCTCTTCACCGATGCCGCCAGAATCGACGTTCGAACCTTGATCCGCGATCACGACATGCCGGTCCGCCTGCTGGGCATTGGGTTGCCTCTGACGATCGTCCTGGGGGCGTTCGTGGCAGCCGTTCTTTTCCCCTCGTTCTCTATTTGGGAGGCCGCGGTGTTGAGCGTGATGCTGGCCCCCACCGACGCGGCGCTGGGCCATGCGGTCGTGTCGAACCCTCGAGTGCCGGTACGAGTTCGCCAAGCACTGAACGTCGAGAGCGGGCTCAACGACGGGCTCGTGCTTCCCGTGTTGCTGATCTGTCTGGCTCTGGCCGGTGCCTCTGAAACGGCGGACGGAGCTGTGAGCTGGGTTCGGTTTGTGGCGCTCCAGCTCACCGTCGGCCCGGCAGTCGGAGTGATCGTCGGTCTGGCCGGCGGATGGCTCGTCGACCGGGCCGTCTCGACAGGCTGGATGAACGACGTGTTCCGCGACCTATCGCTGGTTGGGCTCGCCCTGTTGGCGTTTGGCGTCTCGTTGTCGCTGGGAGGCAATGGGTTCATCGCCGCCTTCGCTGCCGGTCTCGCATTGGGCGCAGCGGTGCGCGATCATTGCCAGGGGTTGTACGAGTTCGCCGAAGCAGAGGGCCAACTGCTCACGTTGCTCGTCTTTCTCGTGTTCGGAGCTGTCCTGGTGCCGGAGATGTCTACGTTGTTTGACATCCGCGTGGTGCTCTACGGCCTGCTGAGCTTGGGTGTCGTCCGCATCGTCCCGGTCTGGTTGAGTCTGCTGGGACTCAACCTCAGCTGGCACACGATCGCGTTTGTTGGCTGGTTCGGCCCACGTGGCTTGGCGTCGATCCTCTTTGGCCTGTTGATCGTCGAACGCTCAGCTATACTGTCAACGGATCTCATTTTTGGTGTCGTCGTGTTCACGGTACTGGTGAGCATCGTGGCGCACGGACTCACGGCGACCCCGGGAGCCGCTTGGTATGCTCGACACGCTGACACGATGCGCGATCAACCCGATACCCCTGAACTACAACCGACGAGTGAGATGCCGCTGAGGTTTGGATCTATCAGCTCTGATCACGATGCGTGACGCCCTCGTCATCGTCCCCACCTACGACGAGCGGAAGAACCTGCAACCGCTAGTACAAGAAATCCTAACCCAGAGTGAGCGCTTGGAAGTTCTCGTCATCGACGACGCTTCTCCCGATGGTACCGGAGAGATCGCCGAGGCGCTGGCGAACGACGACGAACGGGTCCACGTCATCCACCGGCCGGGCAAGCTCGGTCTAGGAACGGCTTACATCGACGGTTTTCGCTTCGCGCTCGAGCACAACTACCAGCTGGTGTTCGAGATGGACGCCGATTTCTCACATGATCCGCGCCATCTGCCGGAGTTTCTGGAGTTAGCCGACGACTTCGATGTGGTGATCGGCTCGCGCTATACTCGCGGCGTGACCGTGGTCAACTGGCCGATGGGGCGGCTGTTGTTGTCGTGGCTGGCCAATGCTTACGCCCGAACGGTGACCGGGTTGCCGCTCAACGATCTGACCAGCGGGTTCAAGTGTTATCGGCGCAAGGTTCTCGAAACGATCGACCTCGACCGTATCCACTCCACCGGCTATGCGTTCCAAATCGAAACCGTGTTCCGCGCGGATCGGGCGGGCTTTCGGCTGGTAGAGATCCCGATCGTGTTTGTCGATCGTAACGTCGGCAGCAGCAAGATGAACCGGTCGATCGTCTGGGAAGCGATTTGGATGGTATGGCGGATGCGTTTGTGGCGTATCAAACATTCGCTTGATCGGTCGTGAAGTCACGCTCGTTCCTGAAGATGTCGGGCGGCGGGAACGATTTCGTCGTGTTCGACAACCGTTCGGCGTGGTTTCCGGGTGGCGGCGAGCCGGTTGTCCGCCTATGTCGACGGGGATTGGGGGTCGGCGCAGACGCGGTGCTGTTGCTGGAAGCGGATCCCGAGGCCGACCTGAGGATGGTGTACTACAACGCCGACGGCAGCGAGGCCCCAATGTGCGGAAACGGGGTGATGTGTGTCGCCCGTTACGCGCGGATGATCGGTTTCGCGAGCCAACCATTGATCCACGTAGCGACCGGAAGCGGAATCCTCGAGGCCCGTGTGGACGACCCCGCCAAACCGACCGTGCGATTACGGCTTCCCGAGCCGACCGGCCTCGTTACGAGCTACCCGGACCTGGAGAGCTCCACCTACGCACACGTCGGCTTTGTCGACACGTCGACCCCGCACGTCGTGGCCACGGTTGAGAACGTCGCCAGCCACGATATTCGCGGGGAAGGGAAGCGTCTGAGGCTGGACCCGCGATGGCAGCCCGCCGGCACAAACGTCGATTTCGTGACGATCGTCGATCGCCACCACATCCGCATGCGGACTTTCGAGCGTGGAGTCGAAGCGGAAACCCTATCGTGTGGAACCGGCGCCGTGGCGGCGGCGATACTGGGATCCCTCTGGGGGTCCGCAGAACCCCCGATCCGAGTCGAAACCAGCGGTGGGTACCCGCTCGAGGTCGATTTCAACGCGACTGGTGGAGAGGACGGCGCAGCTCCGTTCGCTCCACATCTCACCGGTCACGCGCGCATCGTGTACTCCGGCGTCCTGGACGAGATCTAAGACGCCACAACGCGCAAAACGCCGGTCCGTCGGTTGATCGAGCACGATGGCGACAGTACTTTGACACCCGTCTGATGCGTGATCACTGGCGGCGGGAGCAGGTTCCCGCCGCTCTCCGTTTTTACCCCCACAAAAGCGAAACATGACCGAGCATCGTTATGACCCCCACGCCATCGAGCCCAAGTGGCGTGCCGAGTGGGAAGCGAAAGATCTGTTCCGGGCCGACCTCGAGGCCGCCACGGACCCTTGCTACGCGCTGGTCATGTTCGCCTACCCGTCCGGCGATCGACTCCACGTCGGCCACTGGTACCACTACGGGCCAGCCGACACGTGGGCCCGGTTTCAGCGCATGCGTGGGCGATCGGTCTTCGAGCCCTTTGGGTTCGATGCATTCGGTCTACCAGCCGAGAACTATGCCGTGCGGACCGGAATCCACCCCAAAGACTCGACCGATCGCAACGTCGCCACGATGATCGAGCAGCTCAAGACGATGGGCGCAATGTGGGACTGGGAACGCACGCTAAACACCAGCGAGCCGGCGTACTACAAGTGGACCCAGTGGCTTTTTCTCGAGCTCTATCGGACCGGGCTGGCGTACCGGCAAGCCGCGCCCGTTTGGTGGTGCCCGACCGACCAAACCGTGCTTGCAAACGAGCAAGTCGTCGAAGGCAACGTCTGCGAACGTTGTGGCTCTGACGTCGAGAAGCGGGATCTCACCCAATGGTTCTTCAAGATCACGGACTACGCCGACGAGTTGCTGGACGGACTCGACGAGGTCGACTGGCCGGAGAGAACAAAGACGCTTCAACGCAACTGGATCGGGCGGTCGACTGGGGTCGAGATCGATTGGCAAGTGACTGACCGAGAGGCGACGATCAAGACGTTTACTACGCGGCCGGACACGCTCTATGGCGTCACGTTCCTCGCATTGGCACCGGAGCACGATGCGTTGGACGACATCATGAGCGATGCGCATCGAGCCAAAGTCGACGCTTACCGCGAGCGGGCCCGGCGACTCTCGGAGATCGAGCGTACATCAACCGAGGCCGAAAAAACGGGCGAGTTCACCGGCGCCTACGCTATCCACCCCTTGACGGGGAAACAGGTGCCGATTTGGGTTGCGGACTTTGTGCTCGCTGGGTACGGAACCGGAGCGATTCAGGGTGTCCCCGCACACGACGAGCGCGACTTCGATTTCGTCCGGGCGATGGATCTGCCGGTCGTCTGGGTGATCGAACCCGAGTCCACCGATCACGGACGCGACCAAGCCTATACCGGCCACGGTCGGGTGATCGCATCGGGTCCTTACAGCGGCATGCGATCAGAGGAGATGCTCGAACAGGTCACGGCGGATCTGGTCGCCAAAGGAGACGCGAAAGCGACCGTCCACTACCGCATTCGCGATTGGCTCATATCGAGGCAACGCTATTGGGGAGCGCCGATCCCGATCGTCCACTGCTCAGCCTGTGGGGAGGTTCCGGTGGGGGTCGAAGACCTGCCGGTAGAGCTACCGTACGATGTCGATTTCTCGTTGGGCGCCGGTAAGAGCCCGCTCGAGCGTTCGGAGTCGTTCATGAACGTGGCCTGCCCCAGCTGCGGCGCTGAGGCGCACCGCGACCCCGACACGATGGACACATTCGTCGACTCAGCATGGTATTTCCTGCGGTATTTGTCACCTGACGACGACGAGCGGCCATGGAATCGAGAGCTGGTCGATCGGTGGTGCCCGATCTACCAGTACTCAGGCGGGATCGAGCACGCGGTCCTGCACCTGTTGTACGCTCGATTCATGGTCAAGGCGATGCGGGACCTGGGACACCTCGGGATAAGCGAGCCTTTTCAACGGCTCGTTCATCAAGGCACGATCACCAACCGCGGGACGAAAATGTCCAAGTCCCGCGACAACGTGATCAGCCCCGACGACTACATCGATGAGTACGGCGCCGACGCTTTCCGTACCTACCTGATGTTCGGTTTCGCGTTCACCGAGGGTGGCGACTGGAAAGACGAGGGGATCAAGGCTGTCGCCGCTTGGCTGCAGCGGGTGTGGCGACTGGTCGACCGGCATCGGGACCTGTGGGGTAAAGACGCTGGCGGCGACCACGAACCCACAGACTCGGACGCAGCACGAGCGCTGCGCCTCGTTCTGCACCGATCGGTGAAGGGAGCGACCGAGGATCTCGCCAGCTGGCAGTTCAACACCGCCATCGCACGGATCATGGAGCTCGTCAACGAGTGTTACCAATACGCACCGGTCGAAGAAACAGGTGAACCTGAGGATCCGTCGCTCATGCGCACGGCGATCGAAACGGTGATCCGACTCCTCGCACCCATCGCGCCCCACCTCAGCGAAGAGCTGTGGGTCATGACCGGTCAGCAGCCACCGCTGATCGACGCTGGATGGCCCGACTACGATCCCGAGATCCTGCGCACCGACGAGGTGACGATCGTGATTCAGGTCAATGGGAAGGTGCGCGACGAGATGCGTGTCCCACGCGACTTGCCGGATCAAGAGGTCGAGGCCCGAGCCCTGGCCCATGGTCGGATCCCGGAGCTCCTCGACGGTCAACAGGTTCGGAAGGTGATCGTCGTTCCGAACAAACTGGTGAGCTTGGTCGTCTAACCCGGCGCACCCGCCAGGAGTTTTCTCATAATGCGAGTCCTCTCGACCAAGAACACGGCGTGGCGCGATTCGTATGACCGCATTCGGCGCTGGAGCTTGCTGGTCGCTATCGGATTGCACGCGATAATCCTGCTGGCCCTGCCGCGGGTGATCGCCGATCGAATCCACGAGTCACTGATCCCGTCACCAAACGTGTTCATTATCCCGGGTGGGCCCGGCAGCGAGATGGAGGTGGTAGCGCTCCAACCGCCATCCGAGGAAGTCGCCGAGACGCAGCCCGAGCCCGAACCGGTCGAAGAGGTCGTCGAGGTGGAGATCGCCGAGGTTCCGATCGAGGAAACGGTGGCCGAGGTCGAGGCCGCTCCCAGCGAAGGCGAGGGTCGCGATGACGGCGAGCCGGAAGGGGAGGGTACGACCGAACCGGCTGCTGGCAGAGGGGGCGGGATCGTCAGCTCGCCACGGCCGCTGCATCTGGTCGTTCCGCGTATCCCGGACGGCCTCGACAAGAAGCGGGTCCGCGGCTCGACGGTCCACCTGTTGGTCGAGGTGCTCGCCGACGGTTCAGTAGGCGAAGTCAGGATCGAGAAGGGGAGTCGCTTCGCGGTGCTCGACACGGCCGCGCTGACAGCCGCCAAGCAGATGCTGTACATGCCCGCCCAACGCGGCGGAAGCGGGGTCGTTCAATGGACCCGCGCGGAAATGCGCTTCTAGGACCGCCTCACCGCTTGACCCGCCTAGACCGCGCTCCTAGACTCCTCGGAGCTTGACCGAGCAACCCCCAAACCCGGATCCGACTGCATGGTGACCACTACACTCGCGCCGCGTGTTCTCGCGGTCCGGAAAATCCCGAACATCGCGCCGTCGCTGGTCGATGCGCTGGGGTTGCGGCCCTCACACGCCGCGATCGGGTTCCTCACCGTAGATCAGGACGATCCCACATATGTGGCGGTCGACGACGCGACCAAGAAGGCCGAAGTCGACGTCGTCTTCACGCGCACCTTCTACCGCGATTCAGCGCGCTCGATCTTGGGGTCACCCGCCGCCGAGACCTTGGTAATAATCGCTGGAGATCGCCTCGGGGAAGTCGAAGCCGGAATGGATGCTACGCTGACTTACCTCGAGTCGCGTATCAGCTATCGTTCGGCTGACGACGAAGGGCGTTCTCCATACCTGGCGCACCTCGTCGCTCAGACCGGCAGTTATCTGTCGGAGCGAGCCGGAATCGAACGCGGCCAGGCGCTGGGGTACCTAAAGGCGACGCCGCTTGAGGCGGTCTTCGGGCTTGACCAGGCGCTCAAAGCCGCCGACGTACAGGTGGGGGAGTGGATCGAGCCGCCGACACCGACCAACATGGGCGGTGCCCTGGTGACCGGCACCGAGGCCGACTGCCGCGCAGCGTGCGAGGCCTTTGAAGCCGCCGTCAAGTCCGTCTGCGCCGACCCGGTACGGTACTGAAGATGGCTGGAAACGCCCTCGGCCTGATCGAGACCCTCGGTTTTGTGGGCGCCACCGAGGCCACCGATGCGATGGCGAAGGCCGCCCCGGTCGAGTTTCTGAAGCGTGAGTATGCAAACGGTGGCCTGGTCACGATCCTCGTGCGTGGCGACGTGGCCGCGGTCAAGGCCGCGACCGATGCCGGTGCGGTGGCCGCCGCAAAGGTCGGTGAGCTCGTCGCCGTCCACGTCATACCGCGACCGCATCAAGGAACCGACCAACTGATCGACGTCCTGCCAGAGAACTACTCCTTATCGCCGTCCTATCCGATCGGGCAACGGTCCAAACCGAGTGCGGAACCGCCAACGCCTCCCAAACCGACTGTCGCTCCGACAACCGAAGTCACGACGAAGCCCGCCGCCCAACCGGTATCGGTTACCGACCTCCAAGCGCGATGCCTGACGGCGATACGGCGTGCTGGGGAGCAGGGCATATCGCTGCCTGAGCTCGGGACAGCGCTCGGGACGGAGTGGCGCAGACTGATCGGCCCAGTCAAGCAGCTGCTCGATCGTGGCACCATCGAAAAGGTCGAGAGCCGCTACTACCCGGCTAACGAGTGATGCGGCAACCGTACGCGCTCGTGTTTGCCAACGCGAAGGGCGGGGTAGGGAAGACCACGTCGGCGGTCCACGTCGCCGGCGCGTTCGCCGAAACCGGCATCGAGACGGTGCTCATTGACCTTGATCCTCAAGCTTCGGCAACCCGTCACCTAGGGGTCGATCCCGACGACCTGGAAGTCACCGTCACCGATGTATTGATCGATCCGGCCGGAGGACTCGCGCGCGCAACGGTGCCGACGCGCTACGAGCGGCTGTTCTGCGTTCCGGCCCACGAGAGCCTGGGCCAGATGGAATCCGAGCTGGCCAACGTCCCGGGCCGCGAGGAGCTCCTGTCGGACGCCTGGGACGCCGGGCCGGAGCTACCGTACCGCATGGCGATCATCGATGTCCCGCCGGCGCTGTCGCTCTACACCGTGAACGCGTTGCGGCTGGCCGACACGGTCCTGATTCCGGTCCAGACGCACCCGTTCGCGCTCAATGCAGTACCCCGCACCCTCGACCTCATCGACAAGGTTCGACGGCGACTCAACCCGCGGCTGGATCTCTTGGGTTACTTGGCCACGCTTTACGATCGCCGCACGCGCGTCGGTCGCGAATGCCTGGCGACGATGGAAGACACGTGGGGAGAGCTCCTGTTCCGAGAACCGATTCCGATCAACATCGCGCTCGCCGAAGCGGCCCGCGAAGGAAGGTTGCTGTTCGAGGTCGACGCCAACTCCACCGGTGCGGCCGCTTATTACAGTGTGGCCGCCGAGATCGCTGAACGATTGGCCGCCCGGCGTGATGAGGCGGTCGTGAAACAGGCGTCGTGACTGTGCGCGGACGCGGCAACCGGCCCATCGTCTCCGCCGATGACGTGCGCGCGGTGCACCGCGACGGGAGCTTTCAACTGCTCGTCCCCGAGCATGCGATCATCACACCGCTGGCCAGGGAAGAGGCTGACCGCTACGGAATCGAGCTCGTCAAGAGGGGCGACACCCCAAACCCGCCGGCCACTGATCGTCACATCCCAACCTGCGACCCGAGCGATGTGGAGCGGGTCGTCGAACGAGTCCGTGGTCTAGTGCCGGAAGCGGATGCGACGCAAGTACGTCAGATCGTGGAGCGCGTCCTAACACGTTGGGGTCGGTGAACCCTTCACAACTGATCGCCGATTTGAGAAGCCGAGCGGCGGCCGAGAAACATCGTGTCGTGCTCGCCGATGGTGCGGACCCGCGGGCGGTGCAAGCTGCCCAGGTGATTCGCGAGCTTAACATCGCCGACGTCACACTGCTGGGTGGCGGTTACGCCATCCGCGAGGCCGCTGAGAAGGCCGGCGTTGGCCTCGAGGGCGTCGAAGTCATCGCGCCGGCGCAATCGCCACGGCTCGATACCTATGCCGAAGGGTTTCGCGCCCTACAAGCGAGCCGCGACCGCGAGCTGAGCGTGGATGAAGCGCGGACGGCGCTCGAGGATCCGCTGGTGTTTGGCGCTTATCTCGTTCAGCGCGGTGAGGCCGATGGTTGCGTGGCGGGCAACCTGTCAACGACCGCCGAAACGGTTCGGGCCGCGATCCGCGTTATCGGGCCCGCGAGTGGGATCCGCACGGTCTCGTCGGTCTTCCTCCTTATCGGCGATCAGGGCGCGTTCACCTTTGGTGACTGCGGTGTCGTTCCTGAACCAACATCCAACCAGTTAGCCGACATCGCGATCGCGTCGGCGGCAACCCACCGAGCCCTGGTCCGAGAGGAGCCCAAGGTCGCGCTGCTGTCGTTCTCAACCAAGGGGAGCGCCTCTCATCCCAAGGTCGATCTGGTGGTTGAGGCGGTCGGAATCGCGCGTTCTCGCCGACCGGGACTCATCGTGGATGGGGAGCTGCAGGTCGATGCGGCCATCGTTTCTGAGGTGGCTCGCTCGAAGGCGCCCGACAGCCCCGTGGAGGGACGCGCCAACGTCCTCGTCTTTCCCGACTTGAATAGCGGCAACATCGGTTATAAACTGGCACAGCGATTGGCGGGCATGATTGCGCTCGGACCGTTGCTCCAAGGACTGGCGGCTCCGATGCACGATCTCTCACGAGGCGCTTCGGTCGACGATATCGTCAACGTCACCGCGATCGCCTGCCTGCAAGCGATTGAACGCGAGCCGTCCGGCCGTCGCTGACAGACGACCGTTCAGGCGCGCCGCGCGCCGGCGCATCACGGGCTCACCCGAACGACTCCGTATTTGGAGGAGGAGCTGAATGGTGGAAGCACTGGGGATGATCGAGACGCGCGGCTTGGTCGCTCTTATCGAGGCGTCGGATGCCATGGTCAAAGCGGCGCGTGTCAAACTCGTCGGCTACGAGAAGATCGGTGCCGGCTACGTGACCGCTTTGGTGCGTGGGGACGTGGCCGCTTGCCAGGCCGCTGTCGATGCCGGCGCGGCCGCCGCCAAGAAGGTCGGCGAGGTCGTCTCGGTACACGTCATCCCGCGGCCGCACTCGGACTTGGACGCGCATTTCCCAATTACGACCAGCTAGCAAAACAGCGGTCGTTAACAACTCCGATTTCTTAGGCGAGCATAGTGCCGCTCACCGAGAGCGAAATCCGTGCTATCGTAGATCGGATCACCGGCGAGCTTGGAAGCGGCTCGACCCCGGCGGTCGAGGTCGCCGAACGCCAACCGGCGCCTTCAACGTTACCCAGCCCAACACCCACCAGTTCGTTGGGCATCTTCGCTACCGTAGATGAAGCTGTCGAAGCGGCGCATCGCGCACAGGCCGAGATCCGCACGCTCGAGCTGCGTGACAAGATCATCGCCAACCAACGCCGCCGGCTGACCGAGCAGGCCCGATCGCTAGCCGAGCAAGCGGTCACCGAGACCGGGCTCGGAAACGTCGAGAGCAAGGTCCTCAAGAACCAGCTTGTGATCGATCGCACCCCGGGCACCGAGGACCTGTCACCCGAGATACTGTCAGGTGACCACGGTCTGACGCTGACCGAGCTGGCGCCATGGGGCGTCATCGGCGCGGTCACGCCGTCGACCAATCCGGCGGCCACGATCATCAACAACGGGATCTCGATGATCGCCGCCGGAAACGGTGTCGTGTTTGGTGCCCACCCCCAAGCCAAAGGCGTCACCAACCGGACGATCCACCTGATGAACGCAGCGGCAGTCGAGGTGGGGGGGCCAAAGACCCTCCTCACAGCGGTCGCCGAGCCGTCGATCGAAGCCGCACAAAAACTCTTTCACCACCGTGGGATCGACCTGCTGGTCGTCACCGGCGGGGGAGCCGTCGTTCGGGCGGCCCAGAAGTCGACCAAGCGAGTCATTGCGGCCGGGCCCGGCAATCCACCGGTGGTCGTCGACGCGAGCGCCGATCTTGCTCGCGCCGCAGCCGACATCGTGGCCGGCGCATCGTTCGACAACAACGTCGTCTGCACGTGTGAAAAGGAGATTCTGGCCGAGGCGCCGATCGCCGACGAGCTACTCGAGGAGCTACAACAGAACGAAGCTGTGCTGCTGACACCGGACGAAGCCGAAGCTCTGGCGCGAGCGATGTTAAACGATTACCCCGGCCCCGAGCCGCGGATGAACAAGGAGTACGTCGGCAAGGACCCCGCGGTCTTGGCGGAGTTGATCGACAAGCGGGTCCCAGCAGGGACCAAGCTGCTGTTAGCCGAGACCGATCGTCATCACCCGTTCGCCGTGCTGGAGCTGCTGACCCCTGTTTTGCCGCTCATCCGCTGTCCCGACGTCGATACGGCTATCGACTGGGCGGTCGAGCTCGAGCACGGTTCAAGGTGCTCGATCACCTGCATCGCATGGCGGTCGAGATGAACTGCTCGATCTTCGTCAAAAACGGACCCAACCTGGCGGGATTGGGCTTTGGCGGTGAGGGGCCGACCGCGATGACGATCTCGACACCGACCGGTGAAGGACCAACGTCGGCTCGGACATTCGTCCGCCGTCGGCGTTGTACGCTCGTCGACTACTTCCGGATCGTCTGACGACTCAAGACCCTAGTAGGTCGGCATCGTCGGATCGATCTGCTCCGCCCACGCCGAGATACCGCCGGTCACGTTTCTTAGACGGGTAAAACCCGCCTTTTGAAGCCGCTCGATCGCCTCTGCGCTCCGCACACCCGACTTACAGTGTATGTAGTAGGTCCGGCTCGTATCGAGCTCGTGCATTCGCGCATCCAGCTCCGACAACGGTAGCAGCCTTCCTCCGTCGATGTGGCAGATTTGCCATTCGTGTGGTTCGCGCACGTCGAGTAGGGTCACGTCGTCACCGCGACTCAGGGCGGCGCTCAGCTCCCGGACGGTGATTTCCTCAATGTTCGCACTAATGGGTCCAGCGTCCGTCCCGATCCCGCAGAACTCCTCGTAGTCGATCAGCTCTCGTACCGTCGCGTTCTCCCCGCAGACTGGACACTCTGGATCCTTTTCGAGCCGCAGCGTCCGCATCGACATGTTGAGCGCATCGATCAGCAGCAGCCGACCCACGAGCGGTTCACCGATTCCGAGAACGAGCTTGATCGTCTCGGTCGCCTGAATTGTGCCCAAGAGCCCCGGCAACACGCCGAGTACACCGCCCTCGGCGCACGACGGAACGAGGCCTGGCGGTGGCGGCTCCGGATACAGGCAGCGGTAGCACGGGCCACCGGGTGCGCCGAAGACCGATGCCTGACCGTCGAACCGAAAGATCGACGCATAGACGTTGGGCTTGCCCAACAAGACACACGCGTCATTAACGAGATACCGAGTGGGGAAGTTGTCCGTACCGTCCGCTACGATGTCGTAGTCCAACAGCAGCTCCAGAGCATTGACGCTCATCAGCCGCGTCTCATGTGTCTCGATGACGATATGCGGATTGACGTCGCGTAATCGATCACGGGCCGATTCAAGCTTCGGACGGCCGACGTCGCGCGTGCCATGAAGGACCTGTCGCTGCAAGTTCGATTCGTCGACGACGTCAAAGTCGACGATCCCCAGACGACCGACACCCGCCGCTGCTAGATAGAGCGCCAGCGGCGATCCGAGCCCACCCGCACCCACCATCAAGACGCTCGCCGCCTTCAGCCTGCGTTGACCATCGAGCGTCACCTCGGGCATGATGAGGTGCCGACTGTAGCGCCGGATCTCCTGGTTTGAGAACTGAATCGGCGGCGCTTCGACGAGACCGTCGATGCCACCGGCAACCGAGGGCACGATTGAAATCTCTTCATCCGGACCGACGGCGGTATCCTCGTGCTCGCGGTAACGGATATCCTCCTCGCCCACGTAAACGTTGACGAAGTTGCGTAGCGCTCCGTCTTCACCGTACAAGTGCAATCGAAGGTCGGGATGTCTTCTGACCAGCGCGTCCAGCGCTTGGCCAACGGTTTCTCCCTCGACACGCAACCGGGCTTGATTGCCGGTGTAGGGTCGAAGCGGGGTGGGGACTAGCACCTCAGGCATGTCGCTCCTTCCACGCGAGCCGGTGATCGTTTCGCGTTATGGTCCGAGATTTCTAGCTGGTTGAATGACTGTCGATCGTGGGCCAAGACCCAGCCCTTCAAGTCACTGGCCGCACCATGATTCACCGAGACGATGATGTAAATCTGATTGGGCCAGGCGTGGTTCAGGTCGAACGTCGACGGTTGCGCTGAAACGTCTGGGTGCGAGTGGTATACGCCGACGATCTGCCCGCCCGCGTTGGCCGCCTCCCGCTCCGCCACCCGGTATTCCGCAGGATCGATCAGGTATCGACGATGGGCAGCGTCGGCCCGTTCGTTCGCCGCCGGGCGTCTTCTTTCTACGCAGGCTTTGTGTCTCTCGGAATCGAGCGTGCCCAGCAGAAACCCGCAAACCTCCATCGGGTAACCCGATTCCGCATGAGCCCTGATCTGTTGCAAAAGGTCGCTCTCGATTTGTACCTTCATGACGCCTTACACCTCCCAAAACGGTGCGTTTGCATAGTTGCTGCCGTGATCGCACAGAACCGTCACAACGACCCCGTTTTGGAGGCTTTGGGCGAGCTCGAGCGCCGCATAGACATTGGCACCAGCAGAGCTCCCGACCAGCAGCCCCTCGGTGCGAGCCAGCCGACGCACCATAGCCTGCGCGTCTTCGGTCCGGACCGTTAGCACTTCGTCCGGCAACGTGGAGTCGTATATCCCTGGTTGAAACGCGGTCGCGAGGTGTTTCAGCCCCTCCAGCCCATGTAACGGGGAGTCAGGTTGGACCCCGAGGAGCTTCACATCGGGCCGTTGTTGACGAAGAAATCGACCAACCCCCATCAGTGTCCCGCTGGTCCCGATACCGGCCACAAAGTGCGTCACTCGTCCCTCGGATTGGCGCCAGATCTCAGGCCCCGTCGTCGCGTAATGAGCGCGCCAGTTTTCGGGGTTGTCATATTGGTTTGCGTACCAGTACCGGCGCGGGAAGGCAGCCGCCAGTCGCTGCGCCTCTCGGTACGCCCCGTCGTGGGATTCCTGCGGGTCGGTGAGGAACAACTCGGCTCCCAGCGCGCGGAGTGTCCTAAGTCGTTCGGCATTGGCATTGGCCGGCAGACAGAGCGCAACCTGATACCCGCGCCCAGCGCCGATCCACGCCAGGGCGATCCCGGTGTTTCCGCTCGTCGCGTCGAGAATCGATTTGTCGGGGGAGAGGGCGCCCTCTCGCTCCGCCTCAACGATCATGCGCAGCGCTGCGCGATCCTTGACCGAATGACCTGGATTCAGATGCTCGGCCTTGGCGTAGATTCGAGCCGGAGCGACCTCCGCCTCGAGCGATCGAAGACGCAGCAGCGGCGTGTTTCCCACGCAAGCGAGTTGGTCCACCGCCCGCGGGGGGTTCAGGGTCACGGTATTCATAGCTTCAGATCCCGCTCTCACGGGGCTCAAGGCGAAGAACATAGCTAAACCGGATAAAGTTTGTCCAGTATTCCTGTCAGATTGTGGGAGAACCCCCACTGGAGGGCTGCTACGCAAGCACGGGGCTGACTATTCCCCCGCGACTGGGAGGGGTGTCATGTTCACCCAGGCGGCGGAAACTCACCCGCCGGTACACACAGACCGAGTGTCGATCCCGACATGGACCGGCCGATTGTGGAGCGAAATCTGTGGAAACGGTCTAGAGGGGAGTGGACCGGGTGAGGCCTCTCGAAACGTGAGTTTACATAAGATACGTTATGCGCCATACAGCTCTCAGCGCCCATCTCGACCCAGCAGGCCCCCTAGGAGCCGCCGGCCCCGTTGCCCCCGACCGCGAGCGGCTCTACGGACAGCTCAGCCGCCCGGCGCAGCGCACGGGCTGCGGTTTCGGTCCCAGGGACCAACTCCGCTACGCGGCGGTACTCCTCGGCAGCAGACGCGTTGTCGCCCTGACTCTCATGCAAACGCGCCAGTTCCTCGCGCACACGGGCCCGTTCGCCATCAAAACCGGCGGTCTCGACCGCGCGCTCGTACGCCGCCTGGGCGTCACCGTAGCGGTTCAGTCGCGTGTAAGCCGCGGCGCTCAGAAGCCGCGCTGTCTGGGCAAAAGGCGAATCCTCGTGGCGGCTCAAAAACTCCTCGAACGCCTCCGCAGCGGCCTCGTTGTTCCCAGCCTGATAGAGCGCGTCGGCCCTGAAGAACCGGGCATCGTCACCAAACGATGTGTCGCCGTGTCGGCGCGCGAAATCTTCCAAATCGGCCGCCGCCAGCGGGAAGTTCCCGGCAAAGTACGCCTGCCGGGCCTCCAGGTAGGCGCCTGAAGCGTCCTCCTCGGCGCTTCGCGACATCGTCCGCAACACGAAAAAGGCCGCCAAAGCCAGCGCGAGCACCGCTGCCCCGGCCATAAACTGGCGCCTGTGGGTTTCTGCCCAGTGCGCCCAGTCGAACGTTTGTTCGACAAACCGATCTCGCTTTAACTCATGTTTTGCTAACCGTTTACGGCTCATCGTCTCGAAATCACTTTAAATGTTATGAAGTTCCTGGAGCCCCCGGCGCGATTCGAACGCACGACCTGCGGTTTAGGAAACCGCTGCTCTATCCACCTGAGCTACGGGGGCGTAAACGAGAAATAGCAATCTAATCGTCCGGCGTGCTGCCGGTAAAGTCGCGACGCGAAGGATACCTTGCGTTGATGATCGATGGACTGCTGGTACTCGCCGGTGGGCGCGGCCACCGGCTTGGCATGCCCAAAGCGTGGCTCGAATGGAACGGTCAACCGCTGCTGCTGCGGATCCTCGACCGATTGGCGTCGCTAGCTCCCGAGCCAACGATCGTCGTCGCTCAACCGGGGCAAGAACTTCCGAACGGCAAGTACCGGCGGGTGGACGATCTGATCGCCGATTCCGGCCCGCTAGCCGGCCTGGCGGCCGGTCTGGCCAAACACGCCAAAAACAAAACGGACGCCCACATAGCGGTCGTCGGCTGCGATTACCCCTTCGCTCACCCCAAAGTGTTCGAAGCTCTGGTCGAACTCGCTCCCGACGCCGCCGTGGTACTTCCCCGCTGGGGCGGTAGAACGCATCCATTGCACGCGGTCTGGAGCGCCGACTTGTGGGTCGAATGCGATCGGGCGGTCGCGGCCGGCAAGCTGGCCGTCCACACGTTGCTGAAATGCGTCCCTCACCGCGTCATCGACGCGGCCGAGATCGATGCGCTAACCGATCCCGAACGAGTGCTCTTGAACCTCAATGATCGGGATGACTTGAAGCGGGCTCGGGCTTTGTCATAAAGCGATCGAGATCGAGCGGCGGCTCGGGTGGAGCCTCGGGTTCATCCGGTGGGCCCTCCCCCAACCACGCGCCGAGCAACAGGTGGATGCTAGGGCTCAGATCGCTCGCCGACGCCAACCTGAAGTGAACCTCGGGCGGAGCGTCCTCGCCTGGCGTCAGGCTCTCCGAAACGCCGTATCGATAGCTCAGCCCTTTGAGTGTTCCTTCGTCGGCCCCCACGAGTTGCAGGTCGACCCATGCCGCTCCCGGAAAAACCCGCAGCGAGTGCTCTTGCCCATCGAAACGAACCCAATCTTCCCCGCTCCACGCGACCCGGGTCTCGAGCTCGCGACAACGCAACTCGACCGCCGACAGCAATCCAGCCGTCACTCCCCCGGTATGGTGTACGTACGTCTCGCGGCGCTGACTCGCTTCCTCGGGCACGGCGACCACCTCCGCAGCAGCGTGCGGCCATGCGCCCGCCACCGGGGTGGTCCAGTACGTAATCGCCTCGCCGGATTGCATGCGACGCACTTCGTAACCGGCGATCTCGCGGCCCTCGGCCGCCAGCCAATCGATCGTCCTGCGCACACGTGATGGAACGCTTCCCGCGATTACGCCCACCGTAGCGCGCCCCTTTGTTGGCGATGCACCCCAGGCGGCCCGTGTCCAGTCCTCGAGTCGCCAGGGCTCCGACGACAGCTGCCAGCACCGAGCGACGCGCTGTTTCAGCTCCTCATCGGCGCCCGACCAAAAAGCCGCCAGCGCCTCGTCCCAGCGCTCGGGTTGCCACTCAGCGCTCGTCTCGGCCAACTGAATCGTCTCGACCAACAACGTCGGATCGGCGACACCGGTCGTCGCTCCCACCAAGACCGGTCCGCCGTAGCGATGCCAGCCGATCACGGAGCGCTTGGCTGGATCGCTTTCCAACAGCACGCGACCGTCGGCGACGAATACGACATCCGGTGAGAGCCAGTCTGGATGTTGCAATAACAGCGCAAACAACGACGCATCGTCTGACAGCGCCAGCGGTCCGATCGCCGCGCTCTCGAACCGGCCGTTGAGGACTCGGTAGGGGCGTCCGGTCATCGGTGCTCTCGATCGTCGGCGCGATTCAGGCTCATTCGTAGGCCACCAGACTTAGATAGTCGCAACCATCGAGCTTATCGCGACCCTGGAGAAACTCCAACTCGATCACAAAGCCCAGGCCACAGATGTTGCCCCCCGCCGCTCTAACGAGACTAATCGCCGCCTCGGTCGTTCCACCCGTCGCCAGTAGATCATCGATCACCACGACGTTCTCGCCCTCAGCGATCGCGTCGGTGTGGAGCTCGAGCGTGCTGGTTCCGTACTCGAGGGCGTACGACTCGCGGTGAGTGTCATACGGGAGCTTGCCTTCTTTGCGAACGACCACGAGCCCGACCCCGAGTCGATTCGCCACCGGCGCTGCAAACAGAAACCCGCGCGCATCGACGCCGATGATCTTATGCGCGTCTCGGGCTTTGGCGAACCGAGTGAACGCTTCGATCGATTCCTCGAACAGCGCCGGATCGAGCAAAATCGGCGTAATGTCCTTGAACTGAATGCCCGTTTGTGGAAAATCGGGGATGTTCCGAATCGCGCTCTTTAGCCGCTTCTCCAGACTCTCGTCTCGCACATCTCCTCCGTTAGATCACTACCGGTTCGAATGTCCGAGCGGTGGCAACACGGTTAGGGGATCGACCGTTCCGCCCCGCCAACGCAACTCGAAGTGTAAGTGATCACCGGTCGCATTTCCTGTGTGCCCCACTCGCGCGATGACCTGGCCGCGTCGCACCCTATCGCCTTCCCGTACCAGGTTCCGAACGTGGTGGGCGTAAAGTGAGTGAAGATCGGCCCCGTGATCTATGATGACCAGGTTCCCGTAAGAGCCTGATCGGCCGCTCGTCAACACTCGACCGCTGGCAACTGCGTGCACGGGCGTTCCCTGATCGGCGCGCAAGTCGAGTCCGGCATGAAACCGCCTCCCGTTTCCGTTTGGGTTGCGTCGAACACCGTATCTGGAGCTCAGCATCGCAAGCTGGTCCGATGCCAGTGGCCAAACTAGCGAACCCAGGATCCCGCTCAGCGAACCGACCGCAACCGGCGGACGAGCCCCTTCCCCGACCGGCGCACGCGTGTACACCGTCGAGCACCCGATCAGCAAGATCAGGGCCGGTAGCAGTCTAATAATGCCAAAAATGGTCAGTTCTTACCCACCTCGATAGGTTCTGGCCGTTGAGTTTTTGCACTTTCGTCTTTAACCTCCCTATATACACACTAGTTCAAGCCGAGATTTCAAATGGCTCAACTCTACCGGGAGCCGCTATGAGACACCTTGGTTGGAGCACCTCGATCCTTGCCGCACTTGCGATCTTCGTCGGCACGGCAGACTTGGCCCAGGGTCAGGGCACCGGTCGCATCACCGGCGTGGTAACCGAAGCCGCGTCGGGTGAGGGCGTCGGAAACGTCCAGATCGCCGTTGAAGGAACCGGGCTCGGGACCGTGAGCGGTCAACGCGGCACGTTCTCGATCGCCAACGTCCCCGCCGGCGAACAGACCCTCGTTTTCAACATCCTCGGCTACGAAACCCAGCGCGAGTCGGTTACCGTCGAAGCCGACGGCGTGGCGAATGCTGATGTAGCCCTCGCCAAGGGATATCTCGAAATGGGGACGATCACGGTCGTTGGCGCTTCACGTCGACCGACACGAATCGTCGAGGCACCGGCCGCGGTGAGCGTCGTCTCGGGTGAAGAGCTCCAGCGGGAAGCGTCGCACGGTCAGCTCCCCAAGCTGTTCCAGAGTAAGCCCGGGATCGATGTCGTTCAGAGCGGCGTGCAAGACTTCAACATCAACGCGCGGGGCTACAACTCGTCGCTCAATCGCCGGGTACTCGTCCTGCAAGACGGCATCGACCGATCGCTCGGGTTCCTGCAGTCACAGGAGTGGACCGCGCTTTCGATGCCGCTCGAAGACCTGGGCCGGCTCGACTTCGTCCGTGGCCCGGGCTCGGCGCTCTACGGCGCAAATGCGTTTAGCGGCGTGCTCAACATCACCACGCCGGCCCCCGGAGACATCATCGGTAGCAAGCTGTCGGCCAGCGGTGGCCAGCGTGAGACGAGCCGCGTCGACTTCCGACACGCCGGTGAAACCGAGACCGGTAAGTGGGGCTACAAGGGGAACATCGGATTCTCAGCCGTGGGCAATTCGTTCTCCGAGTCCCGAACGTTTTCAGACGCGGTCGGCAACTGCGGAGGGCCGGGAACGGACTGCCAGTTCGAGTACGGTCCGTTGCCGACGGAGGTCGTACCCATCGACGAGGACGCGATCAACATGCTTTACGGCAGCGCGCGCCTCGACTACAACCTCGACAACGGGTCGGTGTGGTCGGTCGAAGGCGGATCAACGCACGTCGAGAACGAGATCTTCGTGACCGGTATCGGACGAGTTCAAGTCAATGGCGCCAACCGCCCGTGGTTCCGGAGTCAGTACGCTTCCGAGCGATTCACGGTGATGGGCTGGTACAGCGGGCGGCGCAGCAACGACCGCGGCGAAGGCGGCAACAACCAGACCGCACTAGCGTCAGGGCGCGAACTGCGCGAGGTGTCGGACATCTTCCACCTCGAATTGCAGGGCAACGTCACCGCTGACGACGGAGCGTTTCAGCTGGTTGGTGGCGTCTCGAACCGCTGGTACTCGGTCGATACCGAGGAAACGTTGATGGACGACAAACAGGACGACACGATCACCAGCGTGTTCGGCCAGGCCGAGTATCAATTCAACCCGATGTTCACCGGCCTGTTCGCGCTGCGGTACGATCACTTCTCGGTGATCGACACAGACAAGGTCGCCCCCAAGGCGGCGATCGTCCTGTCACCGGACGTGAACAACTCGATCCGGTTCACGTTCAACCAGGCATACCAGATCCCGAACTATTCGGAGCTGTTCCTCAACGTGCCCGCCGGAGCACCGGTCGACTTGACGCCCCTCCAGGCGGGGATCGAAGCATCGGTCGCTCAAGCCACTGGCTGCCCGGCGGCACCGACCTGTGTGCCCGCACTCCCTCTAAACTTCAGTTCCACAACGCCAGTACTTGCGCGCGGCAACGACGATTTGGATGTCGAAGAGCTGACCGGGTACGAGGTAGGCTACAAGGGGGCGTTTGGCGGGGGCCGGGCGTTCTTCACCGTGGACGTCTACTTCAACCAGATCGACGATTTCGTCACCGATCTCTTGCCAGGCGTGAACCCTAACGACTTCGCCCCGTACCAGCTGCCAGCCGGTTTTGGCCCTGGTGAGCCGTTGGAACCGCTCGCACCGACCGTACTGGCGGGAATTCAACAGGCCCTCGGACCTCGAGGTGCCGCATTCACCAACTTGGCTGATGGCACTCCGGCGTTTGTGGTGTCGTACACCAATGCCGGCGAGGTCAGCGAACAAGGCGTTGAGTTCGGTCTCTCGTTTCTCGCAACCCCGAACCTCGAGGTCGACCTCAACTTCACTTACTTCGACTTCGAGATCGACGATAACACGAGCACCGAAGGGGCCGAGATTCCGGAGGACGAGCTGCTCCCGAACACGCCCGAGACCAAGGGCAACATCAGCATTACGTACAGCCAACCGGATCGGTTCCACGCTGGTGTCAAAGTCCACATGCAAGACGCGATGGATTGGGCGGCCGGCATCTTCGCGGGGCGCGTCCCCGGTTACGTCACGGCCGATCTGACCGGTGGATTCAACTTCACAGAGAACGCCCGGGTCAACTTGGTGTGGACAAACGTGCTCGACAAAGAGCACTACCAGATCTACGGTGGCTCGATCCTCGGATCCCGTGCCATCGGCGGGGTGACCTTCACGTTCTAGCAAAAAGGAAGCGCGCGGCCATACGGCCGCGCGCTTCACACCGTGGTCGGGGAGACAGGATTTGAACCTGCGACCCCTACGTCCCGAACGTAGTGCTCTACCGGGCTGAGCTACTCCCCGACGGTAGGAACCGCAAAATACCCGCTACTCCTCTTCGCGGCCAAAACGTGAGATCATTAGGGTCACGGTACCGCCCGCCAGAATCAGTGCTATCGCCCCGGCGACCTGAGATGATACAGGTGAGAAGACCGTCGTCGGATAATCTTCGGGATCGAGCTCGCCGATGTTTTCCGCGGTCACGACCTGCCCCTTGATGATCGTCTCTCCGAGCACCGGATCGACCGGTCGCTGGAACGGCCACAAGCCCACCACCGCCCCGAGCAGCAATCCAAGCAGCACGCCGAGTGTCGGCTTTGCATGTTGCGCCAAGAGCCATCGCAGCAGATTGCTGACCACCACCACGCCCATCACGACGCCGATCCCGACCGGGAGAAGCACGTGTAGCGCCGGTTCCAGGGCGGCAGCAACGTCACGCGCCTCGAGCGCGAGCTTGAAACCGTCGATCGCCGAGAGGATCGGGATGTACTGCCCCAAAACGAGCAGCAGGTAACCACCGCTCACGCCGGGAAGGATCATCGCGCTCGCACCCGCGACCCCAGCGAGAAGCAACATGAACGTGTTCCCCGCGGCCAGGCCCGCGGTCGGGGCGCCACCCTGCTGAAGAATCGCGAGAACGGTCATCGCTCCAAACCCGGCCACCACCCCGATCCACATCGCCCGGGTCGGCGGACGAACCATCCGCCAGACGACGGGGACCCCGCCCAGCGTCAACCCGATAAAGAGGCTGTACATGATCCAGCGGTGGTGTACGACAAGTTCCTTGATCGCCCCGGCGAACAATAGCACGGCGATCAGCGCCGCCCCGACGACCGTCGCCAGCACGACCACCGAGGAGCGCACAAACCTCAGCGTCGAGACCTCGGCCACTGCACGCACGAAACGCGGGTACACGCCAGCCGCGAGCAACATCGTGCCGCCGCTGATCCCGGGCACCAGATTGGCCAGCCCCATCAGCACGCCGCCAACCGCACTCCGCACCGCCAACAAAGGGAGCCGGACGGTGGTCAGTCTTTCCCCCGCAGTGATACGTCTTCCCAGCGCTTCAGACCAGGGATCGCCCGATGGTTGGTTAGATCGAGCTGGATTGGAGTAATCGAGATGTAGCCCGCCTGGACCGCCAAGAAGTCCGAGCCCTCTGGCCCCTCCCAAGTTGGAGCGCCACCGCCGATCCAGTAGTACGTCTTGCCACGGGGGTCGACATCCGTCACGATCGGGTCTTCGTACGTTCGCTTGCCGAGCGAGGTCACCCGGGTGCCCTGGACTTCCGTTGGGTCGCGATCGGGCAGATTGATGTTGAGCAACGTGTTTGAAGGGAACGTCGCATCCACTGGCCCGCTCACGATTTCTTCGGCCAGCCGCCGTACCACCGACTCGTAGCCGTCGATCCATCGCTCGTTACCCTGCGAGAGCGAGATCGCGATCGACGGGATGCCGAGCAGCGTCCCCTCCATCGCTGCAGACACAGTGCCCGAGTACAGAACATCCTCGCCCATGTTTCCACCGTGATTGATGCCGCTAAAGACGAAATCGGGCTGCCGATCCAGGACAGCGCTGACGGCCAACATCACGCAATCGGTCGGCGTGCCATCGACGTGGTACTCGTTGTCGCCGGTCTGTCGAATCCTGAGCGGGTTGTGCAGGGTCAGCGAGTGGCTGGTCGCCGACTGCTCGCGGTCGGGGGCCACGATGACCACATCGCCGACGCGATCGAGCGCCCGAGCCAAGGCTTTGATGCCCGGAGCGAGGTAACCATCATCGTTGGTGACGAGAAACAGCATCTGCCCGAACGTAGGAACGACGGTCCCGCCGCGCTAGGTAGGACGGAGCGGCTCGATCAGTACATCGAATACGCCGCCACAGATCGCCGGGCTCCATGAAAAGAGATCCGCGGTCAGATCGACGCGCACCAGCCGGGGTCGACCGTCGGCCAACGCGGCAGACGCCTCAGTGATGACCTCAGCCTCGCCACACCCCCCGCCGATCGTGCCGATCGCCCCCGACTCGGGGTCGATCACCATCTTGCTCCCTACCCCGCGAGGGGTCGATCCGCGCGCCCGGACGATCGTCGCCAGCGCCACCGAGCGTTTTTCGCGCGCGGCATCGTCCAGCGCAGCCAGGATCGTTCTCGACTCACTCATGATCGCCTCGCATTAGAGTCCGACAACGCCTGAACATACTTGACGACGTCGGCGATGTCGCGCAGCGGTTTGCCAGTCCCGCCGTGAGCCCGAAGCACGATCTCGGCAGCCACCGCGACCGCGATCTCAGCCGGCGTCTCGGCACCCAGGTCGAGTCCCAACGGAGCGTGAACCCGACCCAGCCACTCAGCGTCGATGCCCTCGCCAGCGAGTTGCTCATACGTCGCTTTGACCCGCCGCCGGCTGCCGATCATCCCCACATACGCAGGCTGAACGTCACCTTTCGCCAAGATCAACATGCAATCGTAATCGTACCGATGACCGCGGGTAACCATCACGATATGCGTTTGGTCGTTGATCGCTATTCCCGCAAAGGGATCGTCGAAGTCAGCGACGATCACCCGATCTGCCTCTGGAAAACGCTCATTCCTGGCGAAATCCGGTCGGTCGTCGAGCACCGTCACCCGGAACCCGAGCAGCGTGCCGAGCTTGGAAAGCGGAATCGCGATGTGACCGGCGCCGATGATCACGAGCTCCGGCTCGGGCGCCAGCGTCTCGACGTACAACTCGACGTCTGAGCCCGGAATCGCGGCGCACGTTGGGCTCTCTGGGCCGCTCGCCAAGAGAGCCTGCGCGGCCGGCGTCAGTTTCGCGTCCCCGAGGTCGCCGTGGAGCTGCTCGCCATCCCAAACCAGCCGTTGACCTACCAGCTCCTCGTGTCCCGGCGCCTCGACCACCACACCGTGCACGGTCACTCGACCGTCGTCGAGCGCCTGTGCCGCTAACCGCGCGACTTCGGCTAGCCCGATCGTCTTCATACCGGTCCGATCTCGCGGTCCTTAAAGATTTTCCGCAACGCCGTGCGGTTAACGCCACCGTTGAGGTTCTGGTCTGCATCGATGATAGCCCTCGCACCCCTGGCGAAGGTCGTGAACCCATCCAGCTGAAAGTGGCTCTCCACGATCAGACGATCCGCCTCTTCGCCGCCGAGCTCCTTTCGCACCTGCCATAATGTCGCTGACCAGATCTCACCGTTGTTGTGCTCGCTGTCTTTCTTTCTGAAGTCGGCGTACGTCCAATCGTTGTCCACGCGACGTAGACAAGGCGGATCCAGACCGTCCGCCAACCCGATCAACAATCCGTCCCACGTGATGACACAAGGCTGATACCTCTCCGGCTTGGCATCAGCGAAGATGCTCGCCGCGAAGTAGTCACCGAAACCTTCACCCATCGCGGCCGCTTCCTCGGATTGCCCGAAATCCGGTGTGATCGCGTCCTGTAATGCGTGACCCAGCTCGTGCACGATCGTCTCCCCGTCCTCGGCGTCATCGATGCTGCCGATCCCAAACGTCAACAGCTTGTACCAAGGGCTGTACCAGGAGTCGTCGTCGCGCGTACCATTGACGTTTACGCGTACCGGTGCGCGAAAGATGGCGCGCCGCCCGCGAAAGCCCAGCCGTTCGAGGTAACGGATAGCGCTGTCGATATGATGGTAGACCATCACCTCTTCAAATCCCTTGTCGGTCGAATCGAACAGGAACTGGTGACCAGTACGCCGGACACGACGCTTAGACCCCGTCGGTCGGGTCGTGACTCGTTTGCCCTCCAGGTACCCGTTCCCGGCGAGGCCCCAGAGAGTCACAGTCTTGTAGGCCGCACTCGGCGGTCGTCGCGGGCGGAGCTTCTCCGTCAGCAGCGTTTCATGACCACCAATGGCGGTCACGGGACTGGGTTCAAAGACGCGAGCCCTACCGCGGGCAGCTGCAGCCAGATTGTCGCACTTGCTCAACATGCGACCTGTCTTGGCGTTGACGTAGACGATCCACTCCTCGACCGGTCGGCTGCGCTCCAACCGCACGCGGCAAGCCGGCATGAGCCGGGCCCCCTTGGGAAACCACATCTCTTCGACATCCTGGACTCGAACCCGACGTCGGTTGCGGCTCAAGCAACAACGCGCGCGGCGAATCAGGTCCTTCTCCCCGAGTCGAAACTCCGCTTTGAGCGGTAGAAGCTCCCGCGGCATAGCTCGGTTCTTGGTGAGATAGACACGGTCGTCGTTCCCGACGTGTACCGTGACGTAGGCTCGGTGCACGCGTCGGCCAAAGTGGATCTGTTGAAAGATGACGTGATGGGCGCCGAGACTCGGAATGACTTTTTGAAGCTCGAGGCCCGACATGTCGTCAGTCAATCCCAACAGCTCTGCGTTCGCGCGCAGAAATATCTCGGCGATGTCAGCTGGCCGGCCTGCGCCTCGCGGCGACCGAAACCCCCAAAGCTCTTTTGGAGTCCCGTAAAACTCTCCCGGAACCGTCTTGTAGGATCTCTTCTTCAGTTTTCGCATCGTCGCTTCTCTAGCTCTCGCGCGTAATCGTCCGGGGTGTCGATGTTCGTCCGCACACCCGGATCGTCGACGACCACATCATCGATCTCGGTCAGATGCCGGCGGACCACCGTGCGCGTTCCTTCCGGCAGATCGGGCTCGGCCAACTCGCCCCACACCGAGCGCTCCAGCACGATCGGATGGCCCGGCCGATCCTCGAATACCGGCCGCACAATGATCGAACCACGTGATTCAAAGGCGTCTAGCAAGGCCGCTACCGTCGACTCTCGAACCACGGGATGGTCTACCGGTAGCACGGCTGCCGCATGAACTTCCGTCGGCGCACCATCCAAACCGATCCGCAGCGAGTCGATCGGCTCGGAGTCCGGGTTGGGGTTCTCGACGAGGCGAGCGCCGGTCGATCCCGCGATCTCCCACATCGTCTGCGTAGAATCGGGTGGCGGGAGGACGACGATAACCGAAGTGCAGCCTCCGCTCAGCAACGTCGTGATCGCACGCTCGAGAAACGTCAGGCCATCGATCTCGAGAAGCGCCTTGGGCCTACCCATTCGCTGTGAGCGCCCGGCGGACAGAACGATCCCCACCACCGACCGTGACCGGCTGGTCATCGGTGGCTCGCGAGGTCCTCGAGTGCGCGCCGGACGGTGGGGCGGATCATCTCCTTCCGCCAATACAACGTGAAGTCGGTGTTGTCGAGCGGCCTCCCTGTCTTCCACGCTAGTTGAGCGGCTTCGTCGATCGCTTCCGTCGATAACGATGAGCCTACCAGCGCCTGCGCCGCGGTCTGGACCACCACCGGCGACGACGCGACCCCACCGAGAACGATTCGCGCGCCCTGGACGACACCGTGCGCATCGAGCTGAGCCCACGCACCGACTCCTAGAACCGGGAAGTCGAACGCGCCGCGCCGGCGCACCTTTCGGTAGCTCGATCGCCAACCGTTCGGGCTCGGCAAGTGGATCCGCGTCAACAGCTCGTCCTGTTGCTTGGATAGATAGAGGATTCCGTCATCCTGGTAGAGACCCTCGATCGGGATCGAGCGCTCGCCATCCGGCCCGACGAGATCGACGGTCGCTCCCATCGCCACCAACAGTGGCACAGAGTCGGCCGACTGCACGGCCCAACACCGGGGCGATTGCGGCGCGACCCAGCACACCTCGCCGTCTTTCTTCATGCAGAAGTCGATCGACTTCCGCCACTCGTAGTTCTGATCGTAGTAGTTGCACCGCGTGTCGAGCAGCACATTGCCACCGATCGTTCCCATGTTCTGGAGGATCGGTGTCGAAATGAGGTGCATCGTCTCGGCCAATGCCGGATACGCAACTCGCACGTCCGGGTGCGTCGCGACCTCGGTCAACGTGGCGGTGGCACCGATCGAAACCGCCCCGTCCGCGCCGGTCACGATGCGCTGCAGCTCGTCGATCGCGTGGAGCGCAATCACGACGGACGGCTCTTGGTGGCGACGCTTCATGTTTGGGTAGAGATCCGTGCCGCCAGCCACGTACGCGGCATCGGGTGGCGCTTCCCGCTTTTGAGCGACCGCCTCATCGACCGTCGCCGGCACTTGGAACCGGAATCTCGGCAGCCGCATCATTTGCGCACCCCTCCCCCACCGATTTGGCGTCGCTCGTCGAGCGCACGGCCATCGCCACCGGCCCACGGGGGTGGCACTTGAATCGCCTCCGGCCAATCGAAGTCGGGCGCTTTCTTCGGACCCTCTCGCGGCTCCTCCTGCTTCGCCCTTCGCTTCAGAGCAGCCAAAACCTTTTGCGGCGTCACTGGGACCTCATCGACTCGGGCGCCGACCGCATCGTAGACACCGTTCACGATCGCCGGTGGGATCGGCAGCAACGGGCCCTGGCCCACTTCTTTGGCGCCAAACGGTCCGTTGGGATCGGGATCCTCGATCAAGTACGTGTGCACCCGACACATCTCGTGGGTGGTCGGACTCTTGTACTCGAGCATCGACGGGTGGTGGTGAACGATGTTGCGATTCCCGCGGTACGTCATCTCCTCCATCAGCGCCTCGCCGAGCCCCATGTAGACCGATCCCTCGACCTGGCCGATCGCGACCACCGGGTTGATCGCCTGTCCGATGTCGTGCGCGATCCAGACATCGTCGACTTTGGTCTCACCGGTATCGACATCGACGGACACCTCGGCCACCGTCGCCGAATACGAGTAGGCCGGGCTCGGCCCGACGCCGGCGCCGCGATAACGCCCAGGCGAGCGTGGCGGCGTGTACGAGCCGACGGTGCCGATCGTCCCGAACTGCGACTCCGCCAGCACGACCGCTTCAGCGAAAGTCATCGTGCAGTCGGGATCTTGAACGTCGAACACTTGACCGTCGGCCATCGCGACCCGGACTCCTGGCACGTCCCACTTCTCGGCGACCGACCGGACGAGGAGCTCGCGCGCTCGTTCGGCCGCTTGCAGCGCCGCGTTGCCCGTCATCAACGTGACCCGGCTCGAATACGAACCGAGGTCGACCGGGGTCAACGAAGTGTCGGCGGTGACGATATCGATCTCGAACGGATTTATGCCGAGGACCTCGGCGACGACGTAGGCGAGCACCGAGTCCGACCCTTGACCGATCTCGGTCGAGCCGCAGAAAACGGTCACCCCGCCGCCACGATCGAGCTTTAGCTGCACGCCAGAGTGCGGCATGTTGTTCCAATAGATCGGCAACCCGGCGCCCGAGATGTATGACCCACAGGCGAGCCCCAATCCCTTCCCTTCGGGCAGCTTGCCGTAGCGATCGTTCCACCCCGACTCGGCGACGACCTTCTCGATACAGGCGCCGAGTCCCATCGATCCGATCTTCAGGTAGTTGGCGGTCACCGAATCGGGCTCGACCAAGTGATCGAGCCGCATCCGAGCCGGGTCGAGACCCAGCTTCTCGGCCGCCTTGTCGATGTGGACCTCGAGTGCGAACCGGGGCTGTGGCGTCCCGTGTCCGCGTTTGGGACCGCAGGGTGGCTTGTTGGTAAACACCCGCAAGCCTTCGAACTTGTAGGCCGCCACCGGGTAGGTGACGGTTTGCAGCGCACCGGTACCGGCCGACCGGTGCGGCGAGAGAGCTCGGCCACAACGATCTCATGATTGAAAGGGTCCGACTTGCCACCGAATCCACCGCCGTTGGGTGTGGCGATCACACGGATCCGGCTGGGCGCCATTTCGAGCACCGTGGCCAATGCTCGGTGGACGTAGTGCGGCGTCTGGCTCGACGACCAAAGCGTCAGCCGATCATCTGGCCGGTAGTCGGCCAACGCGGCGTGCTGCTCCATCGGCAGATGGGTGTTCCCCTCGTAGAACAACAGGTCTTCTTGGACGAGGTCGGCCTCGGCCAACTCGGCCTCAACATCGCCGAACTCGAGCGCGATCGCCTTGTGAACATTGTGCGCGTCACCGTACGGGTGGATCGCTGGATCGTCGCCATCGAGTGCGTCTGCGATGTCGACCACCGAATCGAGCGGTGCGTACTCCACCTCGATCAGCTCGCACGCTTCGAACGCGGTCTCCTCGTCGATCGCGGCCACCGCCGCCACCGGATCGCCGATAAACCGCACCTTGTCGATACACAGCGCGTGCTCATCCTGGCTGACCGGCAGGATGCCATACGGGGTCGGCAGGTCGCGTCCTAGCAGCACCGCCACCACACCGGGATACTCCTCCGCTCGCTGAGTGTCGATCGACACGATCTCGGCGTGCGGAGTCGTCGAGCGCAACATCCGGCAGTGTAGCATTCGCGGCAGAAAGAGATCGTCGGCGAACCTGGTGCGACCGGTGACCTTGGCGACCGCGTCCACCTTGGGCAGCGAGGTGCCGACGACGCGCAATCGGGCCTCGGTCTCTGCCTTTCGCGGCGGGGTCTTAACCGGCGCCATAGAGCATCTCTCTGGTCGGTTCGCCGGGCTCACCGCGCATGCGGGCAGCGGCCAGCTCGACCGCTTCGTAGATCTTCAGATAACCGGTGCAGCGACACAGGTTGCCGCCAAGAGCGGTTTCGATATCGGCCCGTGAAGGTTGTGGGTTGTCATCCAACAGGGCCTTCGCCGCCAACACGAACCCGGGTGTGCAATAGCCACACTGGGCGGCGCCCAACTCGACAAACGTCTGCTGGAGCGGGTGTAGGCCGTCGGCCGACTCGAGGCCTTCGACGGTCGTCACGTCATGGCCTTCCAACGTCGCCGGCAAAGCGAGGCACGACAGAACTGGTTGGCCGTCAACAAGCACCGTACATGTACCGCACTCACCGAGCTCGCAGCCATGCTTAGTACCGGTCAATCCAATGTCTTCACGCAGCACTTCGAGCAGTGTCTTGTGGACGGGCACGGAGACCGCATGTGGCTCGCCATTGACGCGCAGCTCCAGTGAGACACTGGCGCCTGCTTCGATCGCTTTGCTGGGTGGTGCCATGAAGCCCAATCTACCGACCGGATAGAGGTGTCGCATCCGGGATACGAGTGGCACACGGTTTGCTAAACGCCAGCCGCATCACGAACTTGGCGCTATGCCTGATTCCAGTGAGCCCATCGATCGGCGCCTGATCGTCGTTGGCGATCGCGTCCTTATCGAGCCCGACGAAGGCGAACACCGAACGGAAGTCGGCCTCTACCTGCCACGGTGGGCGGTCGAAAAGGAGTCGGTCCAGGCTGGCCGGATCGTCGCCTGCGGACCCGGCATTCCGCTGCCAGATCCAGGCGACGTCGAGGACGAGCCGTGGAAGGTCGCCGAGGGCTCGGTCCGGCACGTTCCGATGCAAGCCCACGTCGGTGACTACGCGATCTTTCTGCGCAAGGCATCCGTCGAAGTCAAGTTCGAGGGGCGCACGTATCTGATCGTCCCCCAAGGCGCGATCTTGATGCTCGAGCGCAACCCCGAAGAGAGCCCGATCGACGAGCTGCTCGACAGCGAGCCCGACGACTTCGACGACCTCTCGTGAACCGAAGCTCCTAGGTCGGTCTCGTGGGCCTGTACGCGGAACGGATCTTTCCCTGGCTCATGGAGCGATCCGACCCCGATGAGCTCAAAGCCGAGCGGTATGCGGCGGTAAGCGACGCCACCGGCGAAGCGCTCGAGATCGGTGTCGGCACCGGTGCCAACTTCGCCCACTACCCATCGACGGTTACCGCTGTTACGGCGATCGAACCCTCGCGCGGTATGAACACCCGGGCCCGACGAGCGCGAGCCCAGGCAGCGATGCCCGTCCGGTTGGTCGCCGGTAATGGCCAGTCGCTTCCCTTCGCGAGCGGATCGTTCGACACCGTGCTCGCGCTCTTCGTTCTGTGCACGATTCCCGATCCGGAGCAAACACTGAGCGAGACCCGACGGGTTCTGAAGCCTGACGGGAGCCTGCTGTTCTTGGAGCACGTCTCAGCCCCGGAGCCCGGGGTCCGACGCTGGCAGCGGCGGATCGAACCGGTTTGGAAGCGCATCGGGTGCGGCTGTCACCTGACGCGCGACACGGAGTCAAAAATCGCCGACGCCGGCTTCGAGGTCACTTCGATCGATCGCTACTGGCTCACAAAAGCGCCGCGCATCGTCGGCTGGGTTATCCGCGGCTCGGCCCGCGTCGCGACGTAGCTACTCGGCGGTCGTCCGCACCCCCAACTCACGATCCAGCATCAACAGTGCGGCGCTGTTGTCGCCGACGAGCTTGAGCTGATCGACCAGTTGCTTGGCGGTCGCTTCTTCCTCCACCTGCTCGGTCACAAACCACTGCAGCAAGGTCTGGGTCGGGTAGTCCTTGTGTTTGACCGCCAGCTCGTACAGCTCGTTGATGCGCTGGGTCACTTTCTGCTCGTGACCCAGCGCCGCTTCCATGACCGCTAGCGGGGACTCAAAATCGGATTGCGGCTTGTCGAGCGCCTGTAAGTCGATCCGCCCATCTCGGTCTTGCACGAAATCGAAGATCTTCATCGCATGAGCGATCTCCTCTTCGCGCTGCATTCGCATCCAGTGCGCGAACCCTTCCAGATTCTCGGCCGTGAAGTACGCCGACATCGATAGATAGAGATAGGCGGCATACAGCTCGTTCTTGATCTGATCATTTAGCGCCTTCTCAAGCTCTTTGTTCAACATCAAATCGCTCCTCGCTAGGCCCATCAGAGGGCAGGTGGCATGGGTCTTCCATGGGTACGGATGAACGGTCTGCCGGACCCGAATGGTGCATCGGACTGGCCGCCCGCGCAACCCGCGGAAACAATCCGCGCCTGTCGTCCGTAATAAACGATAGACGACCCCCGAACGAGAGGTTAGAGGGAGATGTGGGAGATTATCGCGATCCTGATCGGCACGTCGATTCTGGCTGGGCTCAAGCCCAGTCGGGAGCAGGCACAGAAAGCGCGGGCGGAAGCCCGCCAGCGGCACTAGCGACTGATCCTACCGGGGCGCAAATCACGTTCAATCACAGGTTGACGTGAGCGCCGCCTATTCATTCTACTGCAAGTATTTACGTGCTTTGAGGTACACCCCCACCGGGGTGCGATCACAGGCTAGAACGGGGCCCAGCTGAGGGCCTGCAGAAACGTGAGAATAACGGCGGTGCGGGTCATCATGTCCCCCGTCTCGACGGGTCATTGATAGCGGTCGCAGGCTGTCTCCCGGTTGCACGATGCGGGCCGATGCCCAACGGGACTGGGCCGCACGGGTTGCTTCCTCAACCCAACGAACGGCAACTTGGTCACCCGATCGGCGCCGGGACGCCCAGCGCCGACTCTCGCATTCTGCGGTATGTCGTTTTGCCTTAGGGGGCCGGTGGATCGCATCGAGGGACTCGCCAAGCTGACCGGCGCCGAGCGCTACGTGGATGATCTGCCGCTCGACGGGATGCTGTGGGGAATGACCGTCCGTAGCCCCGCGCCGCGTGGACGCGTTACCGGCGTCCATTTTGGCTCCGGCGTCGACTGGAGTGAGTTTGTGGTCGTCGATCACCACGACATCCCGGGCGACAACACGGTGCTCCTGATCGAAACCGACCAGCCGCTGCTGGCTGGCGAGTACGTTCGCCACGCCGAAGAACCGATCGCGCTCGTCGCGCATCGTTCGCGAGAGATGGTCCGGCGGGCGATTCGCGAGATCGAGGTCACGATCGATCCCGACCCGCCGATCTTCGACTTCACCGCCGAACCGACCCAGGACCAGATCCAGCACGGCTCTGACAACGCCCTCAAACGAATCGATATCACAAAAGGCGATGTCGACGCTGCCCTGGTGCGGGCGGCCCGCGTTGTCGAAGGCGAGTACCGGACCGGATCACAAGAGCACGTCTACCTGGAGAACCAAGGCATGATCGCCTGGGAAGAGGACGGCGTGCTCGTCATCAAGGGCAGCCTGCAGTGCCCGTTTTACGTTCTCAAAGCAGCCGTCCGCGCGCTGGGCAGGGACAGCGACCACGTGCGGATCGTTCAGACCCCGACCGGTGGTGGCTTCGGCGGCAAAGAAGAGTACCCGTCGATGATCGCGCTCCACGCGGCGTTGCTCGCACTCAAGGCCGAGCAGCCGGTCAGGATCATCTACGATCGAGGCGAAGACATGCGCGCCACGACCAAGCGCCATCCGTCGCTGGTCCGGCACCGCACCGGCGTCGACGGTGATGGTCGGCTGGTGGCCCAGGACATCGACGTCGCGCTCGACGGTGGTGCCTACGTCACGCTGTCCCCGGTCGTCCTGAGCCGAGGCGTGATCCACGCCGCGGGACCATACGCTTGCGACAACGTCCGAATTCGTGGTCGCGCGATGCTGACCAACTCCCCGCCCCACGGTGCGTTTCGAGGTTTTGGCGCGCCCCAGACCCACTTCGCCAACGAGCGCCACATGGACGTCATCGCGGCAACAATCGGTATCGACCCCGACGAGTTTCGACGTCGCAACTTGATCGTTGACGGCCAGACCACCGCCACCGGGCAACGGATCACCGATGGCACCGACCGGGTGGCGTTGCTCGACCACGCGCTCGAGCTATCGAGTTATCACGAGCGGCAAGACAAGCATCGCTCGCTCAACGCGTCCCACCCCTACCTGCGGCGCGGAATCGGGCTAGCGGCCTTTCATCACGGCGCCGGGTTCACCGGCAGTGGTGAGGTCATGCTCGCGTCCGAGCTCCACTTGGCGGGTTTGCCGGATGGGCGGATCGAAGTCTTGAGTGCCAACATCGAGATGGGTCAAGGCACGTTGACGGTGTTCACCAAGCTGGTCTGTGACCGACTCGGCTTACGACCCGAACACGTCGTTATCGCCGATGCCGATACCGGTCGGGTTCCCGATAGCGGTCCGACCGTTGCTTCGCGAACGACCATGGTCGTCGGCCGATTGGTCGACGATTCCGATACCGGCGATCGAGTGACGCAGGCGATCATCGACTGGCATGTCGAGCGCGACGAGCCGCTCGTCGGTCACGCCAAGTACGAACCACCACCGGGGATCGAGTGGGATGAGACGACGTACACGGGCGACGCCTACGCGACCTACGGCTGGGCGACGTACGTCGCCGAGGTCGAGGTCGATCTGCGCACTTACACCGCGCGTGTGACTGATTTCGTCGCTGTCCAGGACGTCGGCACCGTTCTGCACGAGACACTCGCCCGGGGTCAGATACAGGGCGGTGTCGTTCAAGCGATCGGCTGGGCGTTGACCGAGGAGTGCGCCTGGAGCAACGGTGTCATGCAGAACAACCAACTCACGAACTACATCATCCCGACCAGCGACGACGTGCCGCCGATCCGGGTGAGCTTCGTCGAGAACCCGTTCGCTCATGGTCCGCACGGCGCTAAGGGACTCGGTGAACTACCGATGGATGGTCCCGCTCCGGCGATCGCTAACGCCGTCGCGCGCGCCATCGACGCCGATCCGCGCGCGATCCCGTTGACACCCGAGCACCTGATGGATCTCCTCTCCAATGGACGCTGACGCGAACATGCCACCGATGAGCCGGCCACCGATCGAAGTGCCATTCACGCTCAACGGGATGGAGGTTACGGTGTCGATCGATCCCGCCGAGCGGTTGCTCGACACGTTGCGCTATCGATTGGGCATGACCGGCAGCAAGGAAGGGTGCGGTGAGGGCGAGTGCGGAGCGTGCACCGTGCACGTCGACGACATACCGGTGAACTCGTGTTTGATCCCGACCTATCAGGTGCGCAACGCGCAGGTGCGGACGATCGAGTCGATCGACCCGAGCGACGTCGGTGCCCTGCTCAGCTCTGGCGCCACCCAATGCGGAGCGTGCACGCCGGGCGTCGTCATGACCGCGGTGTGGGTACGGGAGCACCCGGAGCTGCTCGAGACGCATACGCTGCGTGAGCTGATGGCCGGCAATCTGTGCCGGTGCACTGGCTACGACGGAATCATCGATGGTGTGCGTCGATCGCTCGACGAGGGTCAACCGTGAGCGTCTTCATGCCGACGACGCTCGCCGAGGCGCTCGAGATACAACGCGACGAAGACGCAACCCCGATGGCCGGTGGGACCGACTTGCTCGTTCACTGGCCCGAGCAGCTCGAGCTTCACGATCGCGACTACTTGGACTTATGGGGCATCGACGAGCTGCGTCGCATCGAATGGTCGGACGACACGCTCGAGCTCGGCGCGCTCACCACGTACTGGGACGTCATCACCGACGCCAAGATCGGTGCCGCCTTTCCGTTGCTAGTCGACGCCGCGCGCCAGATCGGCGCCGTACAGATCCAGTCTCGCGGCACATGGGCTGGCAACATCGCCAACGGTTCTCCGGCCGCTGATGGCGTCCCGGTCTTGATGGCGTACGGCGCATCGGTGGTGATCGCTTCACACGACAAGCACCGGCAGGTACCACTGGAGCGATTCTACGCCGGCTACAAGGAGATGGACTTGGCGCCAGACGAGCTGATCGTGGCGATCCGGATACCGAACCGGACGTATCGGCACGAACGGTTTATAAAAGTCGGGTCACGCCGCGCTCAGGCGATCGCCAAAGTGGGCGCGGCGCTCGTATCGAACGGCTCGGGGTGGCGTGTAGTCGCCAGCAGCGTCGCACCAACGATTCGGCGGTGCCCGACGATCGAAGCCCAGATCTCAGATGGCGAGCCGCTCAGCTCTCCTGACGATCTGTTGCCGGCCATTCGGGCCGATGTCTCACCGATCGATGATCTGCGATCGACCGCGGCGTACCGCGAACGGGTGATGAGCCGCGTGCTTTATTATGCGATTGAGGAAATGAGCCACCGATGAACGACACGCCACGAACGCTCAAAGATGCGGCTATCGCTGCGGCTCTCGACGGGCTGGCGTCCGCCAACCGGAACTTCGCCGCCGCCTATCCCGGGCCACGTCCAGGCCGGCAGCCGGTCCATACCGTCTATGGCGGGGCCGACCTCTTTCGTGCCGACTCAGCGGCCAAGCTGGGGGCCCTCGCGCGCCAGGCGTTGAACCGATATGCACCAGACTTCGAGACGTTCGCCGAGGTGGTTGGAATCCCGAGCGAGCCGGCCGAGCTAGCTGAGCGCGTCTACCTGAAAGTCGCCGACAAGCTCGAACAGGAGCCGGTCGAGGACTTCCGTATCGATTTCGAGGACGGCTACGGCCACCGTCCCGACGACGAGGAAGACGGTTGCGCCGCCAGCGCCGCCCGCGAAGTGGCCGCTGGTCTGGAGCGTGGATCGTTACCGCCGTTCGTCGGTATTCGGATAAAACCGCTCACCGATGCGCTCGCCGGTCGCGCGATCAGCACACTCGACATCTTCGTCACTACGCTGCTGGATGCCACCGGTGGCACACTCCCGCCCGGCTTCGTGGTCACCAACCCCAAGGTGGTCGTGCCCGGGCAGGTGGCCGCACTGGCCGACCTCTTCGACCAACTCGAGGCGGGACTCTCGCTACCGTCTGGGTCACTCAAGATGGAAATCATGGTCGAGACACCGCAGTCGATCATCGGCCCGGATGGCCGTTGCGCTGTGCCGAGTCTGGTGGCAGCCGGTCGCGGGCGCTGTATCGCGGCCCACTTCGGCGTCTACGACTACACCGCCAGCATCGAGATTACGGCTCACCACCAGGATCTCGATCACCCCGCTTGTGACTTCGCACGACACATGATGCAAGTAGCCCTAAGCGACGCTGGTGTATGGATTTCCGATGGTGCTACGAATGTCTTGCCGGCGCGGGTCCATCGCCCCTCTCCCGGATCGACCCTGACACTCCAGCAAGAGCACGAGAACCGGTCCGCGGTCCACCGTGCGTGGCGACTCCATTTCCGTCACGTCATGCACAGCCTGCGGCACGCCTATTTCCAGGGGTGGGACTTGCATCCGGCTCAGCTGCCGACCCGTTATGCCGCCCTCTACTCGTTCTTTCTTCAGGAGCGCGACGCTGGGATCGAGCGGTTGAGTCAATTCGTCGGGCAGGCCGCCCGGGCCACCTTGACCGGCGACGTCTTTGATGACGCCGCCACCGGTCAAGCGTTGCTCAACTTCTTCTTGCGGGGCGTTAACTGCGGCGCGTTCGATGCTGGCGACATCGAACGAACTGGCCTCACGCTAGCCGAGATCGAAGCCCGCTCGTTTGGGGAAATCGTCGCCGCCCGTCAATCGAGCTGACGAATCAACTCCCGCGATAGGTCGAATAGCCGAACGGATTGATCAAGATCGGCACGTGGTAGTGCTCGGTTGGGTGAGCAACGGAAAAGGTGACGTCAACGTACGGATAAAAGGCGGTCATGCCCAACCGCTCGAAGTAGGCGCCGGTTGCGAACCGCAGCCGGTACTCCCCCGACTCGAGCGTGGTTGCGAGCAGACCGACCGAGCGACCCTCGACATCCGTGGTATCGCTCCCGACCTCAAGCCACGCTCCGCTCGCGTCGCGGCTCGAAAGCCGAACTTCGACGCCCACAGCCGGGCGACCTCTCGTTGTATCAAGTACGTGCGTCGTGATCGGGCTCGTCAACGAGCAGCTTCTCCAATCGCAGGATCGTGATCTTCCGAAGTTCTTCGGCCGCCACCGACAACTCCATCTCTGGGCTGTTGCCCAACCGGTTCTCGAGCTCGGTCGCCATCTCGTCGCCGCTCTTACCGGTAGCGCTGATCAGAAAGATATAGCCGAACTTCTGCTCGTACGCCCGCTGCCCTACCGCCAACCGATCGCGCGCCTCATCGTTCGCCGTAGCCACGCCCGATTGCTCCTCACGCGACCAACCGTGGGTACGTTCCCCGATGCGTGGGTGGTGTTCGATCGCATCGCGCCAGTCGTCTTCATCCAGCACGCGCCACGCCTCCTCGGCTTCCTGTCGCAGTTCCTCCACGGTGACGTACGGTCGACCGCTAGCGACCCGTTTCACCCATCGCTCGGCAGCGCAGCAACGGCGAAGCTCGGCGCAAGTCTGAGCGAGCGAGAGCTTGTTGAACCGTTCCAGGCCGGTCATGAGAGTTCGGCTTTGGCCGGCGTCCCGAAGGCCCGGAAGCGGGCCACGCCCCCGTCTGGATAGATGTTCAGTCGCAAGTGAGTCGCCACGCGGAGTGTGCTCTCTGGCACGTCGAATCGATGCTCGCTATCGGCCTGCAGTTCGGTGCGTGGCAACAGCTCGGCCCACTCGCCGTCCGGTGCGTCGAACTCATCCGCGTCGGAGTCAACGTCCAGCAGCTCGACCGAGCAAGCTGCCGGATAGTTCCCCTTGAAGTGGTGGGTATCGACCTGGAGTGCGGAGATCACGCCGCGTCGCCCCAGTCGAACGACAACCCAGTCGTGTCCCGGGCCGCGGCGGCGGCGGGTCTCCCAACCGTCGAACATGCCGATCGACTTTCCGGGCAGCAGTAGATTTCTGGGCTGACTGAAGAACGCATCCGAGCAGCCGATAGCACGGCCCCCGTGATGGGCGGCGAGCAGATCGATCTCGCCGCTGATGTGCCGCCAATCGGGTCGCACGAGCCCGTGCACGCGCAGCCGCGCCACCCCGCCGTCGGGGTAGATGTTGAGCCGTACGTGCGTATACGCCTCGGTCGCGTCGAGTTCGAACGGGTTGGAGGTGTCAGGCTCGAGCTCGACTTCGCCCAGCAACGTCGCCCAATCGGTGTCCTCGAGCGAATCTGTTTCCGAAACACACGCGTCGAGCGAAGCGCGGGCTGGGTGGTTGCCGCGAAAGTGGCTCGTGTCGATCACCACGCCGCGTGGTTCGCCCGGAGCGCCGAACCGCACTACACACCAGTCGTGACCCGGATCGCGGCGGCGGCGAGTCTCCCACCCATCCATCCACTTGCCACGATCGGTATAACGGTCGGGATCGAATATCGGCGCGGCGGGTTTGAGCAGGTTCTCCGCCGGCGCAAAAAACTCGTCGTTGAATGCCACCACCTGACCGCCGAACCGCTCAGCTGCGAGATCGCAGTACCGCTCGAACGCAAAGTGTTGTGACTCGTGGTCCATAATCATTCCCTCGGCTCGAGCAAGACTCCCGACGGCGCGGCGAAATCGCCGTTATCGTAGACGCACCGACCACGCACGTATGTCTGTTCGACGACGCCGTGCAGCGTTCGGCCCTGATACGGCGTCAGCCCGTGGCGCTGGTGCAGCTTCTCACCATCAACCTTGAACGTCCGGTCGGGATCCCATATCACCAGATCAGCGTCCCGGCCAACCGCGATCGCTCCCTTCCTATCGTCGAGGCTGGCCAACCGTGCCGGCTGATCGCACATCCACTGAGCGATCGCAGCAACGTCGAAACCCCGACTGTGAGCGGCCGTCCATACCACCGCCAGGCTCAGCTCGAGCGATGCGATTCCGCCCCACGCGGTCACGAAGTTACCGTCCGCGCTCTGCTTCAGGTCAGGCGGGCACGGTGAGTGATCGGAAGCCACGAGGTCGATCGTCCCATCGGCCAGACCACCCCAGAGCGCTTCCCGATGTACAATTTCGCGGATCGGCGGTGCGCATTTCCACGCCGTATCTCCGTCCTCGATCTCGTCAGCAGCAACCATCAAGTAGTGGGGACACGTTTCCACGGTGAGCGGGATCCCTTCCTGTTTTGCAGCCCTTATTGCGTCGATCGCGGTTCCGCTGGCCAAGTGCACGATGTGGACCCGGCACGCGGTCGCACGGCTCAGATCGATCATCCGCTCGATCGCGCGTTCCTCGCACACCGGCGGTCGCGATGCCAGGTACTCGTCGTACGGTTGGCGTGAGCGGCCTTCAATTGCGGTTAACGCGGGCTCGTGTTCAGCGTGAACTAGAAGTACCGCGCGACGAGCCAACCTCTCCATCGCACGGCCCAGCTCCGCGTCGCCGATAGCCTCGAACTCGGCCACACCCGACGGAACAAGGAACGCCTTGAACCCGAGCGCACCCGCCTCGAGTAGCGGCTCGAGCTGGTCTTCGTTCCCCGGCACGACACCACCCCAGAACCCAACGTCCACAACGCACTTTCCACGCGCTGCCGCGATTTTCTCGCGCAACGCAGCAATCGTGGTTGTCGCCGGAATCGAATTGAGCGGCATGTCGACGATCGTCGTCACGCCCCCGGCCGCGGCGGCGCGCGTCGCGCTCTCGAACCCTTCCCAATCGGCTCGCCCCGGCTCGTTCACGTGAACGTGCGTGTCGACGATTCCCGACATGACGACACAATCACCCGCATCGATGACTTTTGTCTCCCCCAATTCGGCGTCGTAATTGTCGACCGACTCGATCGCACCTGCATCGATTCTCACCGTCGCCGCGCGAATCCCATCTGGAAGGGCGACCCGTCGACCGCGGATGACAAGCTTCGGCTCGTTCACGTCACTACCTTTTTCGTGATACGGCTCATAGCGCGAATCTAGAATGAGGATCGATCTTGCACGCGCCAATACAAGAAGAAGCGCCCGACAAACGTATCCGACTCGATCGCTGGCTCTGGGCGGCTCGGCAATACAAGACCCGCTCGATGGCCTCAAAAGCGGTCGGCGGCGGCAAGGTCCGGCTCAACGATCAGCGCACAAAGCCCGGTGCGGCGGTACACGTCGGCGACCGAGTGACGGTTCGCAAGGGTCCATACGAATATCGACTCATCGTAGACGCACTCTCCGAACAGCGCGGTCCCGCGCGCGAAGCGGTCAAGCTCTACACGGAAACCGCTGATAGCGTCGCCGAGCGTGATGCCCGCCGCGCGCAGATGAAGCAGTCCCTTGTACAGGGGTATGAAGGCAAGGGACGGCCGACCAAGAAGGAGCGACGGGAGCTCGAGCGGCTACGCCGACGCTCGCTCCACGGCCCGCATGAAGGCGAGTAATCTGGCTTCGTCGAGCTGACCGTGGATTCGGACGCCCGTGCATAGATCGACCGCGTAGGGTTGGACCGCGGCGATCGCCTCGCCGACGTTCTCTGGGTTCAATCCACCCGCCAAGAACACCGGTACCGGTGCCGCATCACGGATCGCTCGACTGATGGCCCAATCGTGAACCCGGCCGGTCCCCCCCAACTCCTTGACCGACGCGTCGGGGCGACCGGAGTCGAGCAACAATGCATCGACCTCGGACGCTACCGATAACGCCTCGTCGATCGACTCCCGACCCAGAACGTGAACTACTTGTACTAACTGAATCGTGGGTAGCACCCGACGGAGCTCGTGACGGGCGGCCGACTCGAGCCGGTCGACGAGCTGGATCCCGGTGACTCCACATCGTCGCTGTTGGTCGATGATCGCCGCCGGATCGGTAAGGGCGGTCAGCAATAGCGTCGTCACTCCGGATGGCACGTGCGGTGTGATGGCGGCGATCTCGGCCTCGTCGATCGGGCCTGGGCCGCTCGGCATGGCCGACACGAGCCCGAGCGCGGCGGCGCCATGCCGGACAGCGAGCTCGGCCTCGGCTACGCTGGCGATGCAGCACACCTTGACTCGCGTCATCGGGCTGGGTCGTCGATCGCGCGTGCGATCAACGCCGCCACGCGTGCGTTGTTGACCAGCAGCGCCTGGTTGGCAGCTAACGATCGACCCTCGGTGTGCGCCACCATCCGGTCGAGCAGAAAGGGCGTCAAACTCGGGCCCGCGACGCCTTGGGTCTGCGCCTCGGCCAGAGCCCGTTCGATGGCGTGCGCCGATTCGCGCTCGGTCAACGCTTGGTCGGCCGGTGGCGGGACGCAAACCAACAGCGCTCCCGGCTGCGACAATCGAGAATGCTCACGCCAAACCGCTGCCACCTGACCCGCCGCGTCAACCGATTGTCCCAACCCAAGACCGCTAGCCGCGGTCCAGAAAGCGGGCCACTCGTCGGTTCCGAAACCGATGCACGCCACGCCCAGGGTCTCCAGCTTCTCGACCGTCGCCGGTAGGTCGAGAATCGCTTTCGCACCCGAGCACACGACGAGCATAGGCGTTCGGGACAGCTCGAGTAAATCGGTCGAAATGTCGCGTGGTCCCGTGTTCCGGTGAACCCCACCGATTCCCCCCGTCGCCATCACGGCGATTCCGGCGCGGTGCGCGAGGAAGAGTGTCGCCGCCACCGTCGTGCCCCCGCTGTCGCCGGTGGCGATCGCAAACGACAACTCTCGCGTGCTGAGCTTGGTACCCGAGTCGGCGAGCGATGCCAGCTGCTCGAATTCGAGCCCCACGACCGGCTCGCCCCCGAGGACGCCGATGAACGCTGGACTAGCGCCCGCTTCGCGAACAGCGGTCGCCATCGTCTCGGCCACCCCGAGTCGCACATCGGCTGGCAAACCACTCGTCAAGAATGCCGTTTCAAGCGCGACCGGAGCCTGCTCGCTCAATGTCAAATCACCGCCGTGCTCGAAGGCGCGTCGGCGACCCGCACGAGCCGACCCGATTCCGCCGACGCGATACAAGCCAACGCCGCCTGCACGGCGAGCTTCCCATCCTCGAGGGTGCACATCGTTGGTTCTCCGCACCGTACACACTCGGCGAAGTGGCGCCATTGATCGCGATACGACTCGGCGAACCCGCCACCCCGGCTCGCGCTGGCGACTCCCCGCGGTAACTCCTTGATCGTACGTAAAAGGCCTTGCAACCGGTCACCAGGGGACCCCGGAAACTGTGCGATCGGTGCGAACTCGACACCGTCAAACCGGCAGAGCGAGAGTCGAAGCCGGCCCTTCCGCCCAAATACTTCCATGTCATGAGCGGTCGCGGCGTACTGCGAGAAGGCTAACGAGACGAGCACCCCGTCAGCCATGCGGGCGATCACGGTCGCGGTCAGGTCATCCGCCTCGCCGGACCGACTCGACGCGAAAATATCTTCGATCTCGCTGCCGCTCACGTAACGCCACAAGTCCAGATAGTGAACCGCCAACTCGAATAACGCGCTGCCACCTGTCGCGCGCCGTCGGCGCCAATCGGGAAAATCGCGATCGATCCGGTAGCGGCTGCTCCAAACAGCGTGTACGAACTCGATCGATCCGAGATCGCCACGTTGAACCCTCTTTCGAGCCGCCACCGCATGATGGTGGTGCCGCAAATTATGACCGACCAGCACCGCGCGGTCGGATCGATCCGCTCGAGCGATCAGACGCTGCGCATCGTCCAGATCAAGCGTCAGCGGCTTCTCGACAAACAGATGCTTATCGGCGTCCAAAGCCGCCATCGCAAGTGGCACGTGATGCTCGGGCGGGACGCAGATGGCAACCGCGTCGACGCTTGGATCGGCGATCAATGCCTCGGGGTCGGCGTACCGCCCTGGGATCGAAAACTCGTCTGCCACCTGTTCCAGCCGTGCAGCATCGGTATCTGCCAGCGCGATGACTTCGATATCAGTATGCGGCCTGATAGCTGGAAGGTGCAGTCCGCTGGTGGCGTGTCCACAGCCCACGATCCCCAGCCGAATCGGCTCAACCTGATGAAGCATCAGAACCCATTGTGTCGGTCATAGGCCGATCGCGTTCCGCAACGTGATTGAACCGGTTTAACTCGATGCTGCGCCGAGACTCGGCCGCTCGTCCCTCACCAAGCAGGTAGCCAGTCATCTCACCGATGGTATGCGACACCAGCCCGAGCAAAAGCGGGGGCAGAACCTTCGGTATCAGCTCGCGTTGCCGCCCGCAGCGCCAGATCTGCGCCACCACACGCTGCAATCGTACCAACAAGATCGCTGGTGCCGCGATAGCGTATGCCACGCGACGCGTGTGCCACTTATGCGAGCGCGCTCGCCCCGAGCCGAACAGACGACCGCCGTGGAACTCGCTTTTCGCGTACGACTTCGCTTTCGACACGTTCACGTGGCGGGACACCGCTCCGGGTTCGAGATAAAGCCCGCTGCCCTCCTTGTTTAAGTTGGTGATCAAAATCGTCTCCGCCTCGAGCAACGGAGCCAGCCGCGACCCGTACTCTTCCAGAACTAACTTCTTGTACGAAGTGTGATGCGGCGGCAGACGATCGACCTCTCCACCGCTGACCGGCGCGATCCACGGCGCGAAATCGGTCAGCATGCTGGCCCAGCTCACCATGCTGTCCGGATTGGCGTTCAGGATAGCCCCACCGACGGCGTCCCACGGACCGTCATGCGCCTTAATCAACGCCTTCGCCCACCCCGGCTCGGGATAGGAGTGCTCCTCGACGTACACAACGGCCGGCGCACTTGCCGCGCGCACCCCCGCGGCATGCGCCTCGCCAGTATAGTTGATCGACCCAGTTTCGATGATCCGCACACTGTGGAACCCGGCGACGTCTTCGGGATCGTACTCCAGGCCATTCGAGGACGGCGTCACGATCAACAGCTCGATCTGATCGCGCGCTGTCTGCGCGTGAAGGTGCCGAACGGTGCGCCGGATCACATCGAACCCGCCAAGCGTGATGACGATGACGGAGAGCGCCGGCGTTGCGAGCTGAGTCATCGGATCTCCATCGGGGTTGGGATGTCGTTCGACGGTATAGAAGCCGCATCCCAGTCTGGCTCGACATACCGCACGCGATCAAACTCGTATTGGCTGAGCCTCGCACGCGCGTCACCGGCGCCAAGGAGACAGCCAAAACACTGTCCGACCGCGTCCACCATCAACCCGTAGACGAGGTTCGGCAAGACTGCGAGCGACGCGCGCGGGTGGCTGCGCACGATGCGCCAAAGACGAACCAACGGTACCAACGGCGTGCCAACCGCAAACAACCACCGGTCAAGTCCAGACCAATTCTGGTAGCGAGCGCGGGTCGCAGCAAAGACTCTGCCACCGTTGAATTGGACGTGTGTGAAGGGCATGAATTGCGCGAAGTTCAGATGCGCGATTCTCGCCCGCGGCTCGAGCAGCAAACGATGTCCAGCGGCTCGCAGGCTCCAGTGCAGGATCGTCTCGGCTTCCATTATGGCGTCAAGATCCTCCCCATAATCCAGCAACATCGATCGCTTGTAGCTGGTGTTGTGCCCAGGCAGAAAGTCGACCTCGCCACCGCTCACCGGTTCGATCCACGGTCCGTAGCCGATAAGCATATCGGCGCGACTGATCCGCGTGCGCGGGTTGCCGTTCCGCACCGCGGGTCCGACCGCCGCCCACCCACGCTCGTGCGCCTCGATCAACTTTTCGGCCCAGTCGGGATCAGGAAAGGCGTGGTCCTCCGCCAGCGCGACAACCGGTGCATGGGCCGCGCGCACACCGGCGGCGTTGGCACTGCCGCAAGAGTCGAACGAGCCGAGCGAGACGATCTCGACGTTGGAGAACCTCTCGAGCTCATCCCGATCGAGAGTGATTGACGACGGAACCACGACCACGAGCTCCAACCGATCGACGACAGTCTGGGCACGCAGGAAACCGATCGTGCGGCGAATCATCTCGTAATCGCCAGGTGTCGCCAACACTACCGATAGCGCGGCTTTCAAAACCGTCACTCTGACGCGCTCCCGGCGGCGTCGGCCTTACGACGAGATCTACGCTCCCAGAAAAACCCAACCGCGTTCGCGAGCTGAGCGATCCCTAGGAGCGGCGCAACCTTGAGCGCTGTCCGAACGGGTAGTTGCATGAAGGGGTACCGAAAGAGATCCACATAGAACGCGGGCGGCTCGATTCTGACGGAGGTCTCTCCACGTTGCGCGCGAGTCAAATGAAAGTAATACGCGCCCCGGCCATAACCGAATTGTTGGCGCCAGAATCTGCGTGGGGTCAGATCATGATAGTGATAGACGATCGCCTCGGGCGCGTAAAGCATCGGCAACCCGTTATACAACCAGCGATCGCATAGCTCCCGATCCTCGGCCGCCGGACGGGGAATGCTCGTGTCGAAACCGCCGACCTCATCGAACCGCCGGCGTGAAAACGCCATGTTGTTCGAAGTGAGGAAGCTCGCCTGTTCGGCGGGCGCGTTGTAGTAAGAGTAGAGGTACCCGATCAACGTCTGACTGGCCGTCGCGTACATATTTCGGGCCAGTGCGTTGATCGTCAAACCACCGATTAGCAGATCCGGATTCTCGGTGAGGCGTGCCGCCAACGTGGCCAACCAATCTGGTGCGGGCGTGCAGTCGTCATCGGTAAAGGCAACGTATGTTCCCTTCGATCTGGCCACGCCCGTGTTGCGCGCGGTTGCCGGCCCCGATGGAGTTTGGGTGACCAGCTTGACGTCAAGCCCGTCCGACACGCCATCGACGATCGAGTCGAGCGGTGTGTCACTACCGTCGTCGACGACGATCACCTCCAGCGCGTCGTGCGGATAATCGAGCTGCGCCAACGAGCGCAAACACCGTTCCAGCGAGGCTGGCCGGTTGTGCGTCGCAACAACGACCGAAAACGAAACCGCAGTGCCTGTCAATCGATTCGATCCTCGATAAGAAACAGCGCCCCGCAGCCAGATGGCCCGGGGCGCGTTGAACTCACCGTCGGTACCCTTTCAGAATCTTACTCGCTGATCACCTCGCTTCAAGCAGTCTCAACGCTCTACCTAATGGCTCCCTCCGCCAACTGCCTCCGGGACTACGCTGGGAATCCCGCGACCGGTCATGAGTGCCTCGATGTCCGCGATCTCGCGCGGCGCACCGGTCGAGAGAATCTCGTATCCGCTTTCGGTAACTACCACGTCGTCCTCGATTCGGACCCCGATGTTCCACCACTTGGGGTCAACGCCTTCACTGCCCTCGGCGATGTAGACCCCGGGCTCGATCGTCAGCACCATCCCGGGCTCGAATGTCCTTGGCTGCACCGAGTCCGACTCTGTCGACACCATGTAGGCACCAACATCGTGGACGTCGAGCCCCAGCCAATGACCAGGTCCGTGCATGAAGAACCGCCGGTAAGCGCGCGACTCGATATTCTCCTCGACCGTCCCTTCCAACAGTCCCGCATCCACCAGCCCCGCGGTTACTACCTCCACGGCGCGGCGATTGATCTCAGCCACGCTGGCGCCCGGTCGAATAACGTCCATAGCCGCATTCTGGGCATCGAGAACGATCTGATAGATGGTCGCCTGCTCGACATCAAAGTGGCCATCGACTGGGACAGTACGTGTGACATCCGCAGTGTAATAGCGCCATTCCGCCCCTATGTCGATCACCATCATGTCGTCGGCCTCGAGCTGTCGGTCCCCACCCACGTAATGAAGGATCGTCGAGTTGGGACCGGCACCCACGATCGAGCCGAACCCCAACCGGGGGCTACCCGAAACCTTGAACACGTACTCGATCAGTGCTTTGACCTCGTACTCGTACATCCCCGGTTTGATCGCCGCCATGGCTGCTCGATGCGCGTCGGCCGTGATGTCGATCGCGCGCTCCAGCAGCGCGACTTCCGCTGGCGACTTAATGAGTCGCATCTCATCCAAGATGCCAGCGGTCGGTATGACCTCGGTGCCATTGGTGAGAGCCCACTCATGCAGCGTCGCCGCCGTCTTGGTCTGCGCCCACGGATGGTCGTTTGAGATATCGAAGAAGACGCGTGTCGCATCCGACAGGTAGCGCGAAAGAACGGCTGGCAGCGAGTCGATCGGGTACGCGACATCGGCGCCATACTGTTCGCGTGCACCCGCCACCCCCGCACGGTGACCGTCCCATGTTTCACGCAGTGGGTCGCGTGGCCGCACAAAGAGAATGAACTGTGCTCCGTCGGTAGCGTGCGGCGCGAGGATCGCAGCCGAACCCGGCTCTTCAAAACCGGTCAGATAGTAAAAGTCCGAATCCTGACGATACGGATAGCCCGCGTCGTCATTGCGCGGAATTTCTGGCTGGCCGGTGAAGATGGCGATCCCACCATCCATTTCTTCCATAAACGCCGCGCGATGCTCGGCGAACATATCCGTACTGACGAGCTCGACTTCCTGGGCCGGTAACAAACCCGTCCATCCGATCGAGATCAACAACATGGTGATCAGCGTCTTCATCATTCTCGTCCTCGAATCGTAGTCACGCGAGGTTTGAAGTGTTCTCTCGTATTCTGTACCATAGGTCAGCGCCGACACATGCGTCTGTCGGGAAGAGGTTACATCTCGTGTGGGGCGACTCCCCTTATGACGGTGATTCCTGACCATCACTTTGCCGAGCTTGTTTGACCATGTCGACCAGGGCCTTGCGGCAATCGTCCGGTGAGCGGACTTCGGACGGAAAGCCGATTCGAACGCTACGGACACGCTCGGCGGTCGTCAGCCGTACGTGAAAACCGAGTCGGTCGACCGCGGTCATTTTCGCTTCCTCGGCTTCGATACCTTTGACGTCACGCGCGATCAGCACCAACGCATCCGCGTGGTCACCGTTCATGTGATCCAGTATCCCGGCCGCGGTCTCAGCCAGCGGATCTGGCTGGGCGCGGCCGAATTCATCCTTTCCTACCCAACCCATCACCGCAAACCCGCCCACAAAATAGAGTTCCACGACGTTCATCAGGTAAAACGTGAAGTCCTCGAAATCGACCCAGTAGCGCGCATTCTCGTGACGGCCCAGGTAGGCCTGCCGCACAGCGCCCAGATCCGCCTGCGCCACCGCGGTGACGTTACCGATCACCGTTAATCGTTCGGCTCCCAGGGGGTCATGCGCAGCCTCGGGCGCGGTCACGAGCAAGCTGGCCCGTGGGTCGCGCACCAGGTTCTGGGTGTGCATCGCCATGCTGCTGATAAGGAACAGCGGGTTCCCGCCCGCATCGAGTGCATACGGCATGACCGAGCCAAACGGGAACCCCTCGTGCCTGTGTGAGTGTGTCGACAGCACCCCGACCTTGGTGACGTGCAAAAGGGTGCGTGACCGCTCCGCGTAGGTCGTCTCGGGCGCCGGGTTGGGGTCGGGCTCGGCGGTTGTGTCGGAGTGTTGTCGGGTGTTGGTCACGGCTCTGCTCGCGTAACACTCATCACGTTGCCGACGAGATACTCTAGGCGAATTCGGTCGCCCGGCTCCAGACCTCGAACTACAGAATCTGGATCCACACGTGCTTTGTGTATCGGCCCGTTCGGATCATCTGCGTCGCTGAAATACACATCCCACGACACCTGACCGTGAATGCTGACCGATTCCACGTGCCGGAAGATCGCCTCTCGAAATCCCTTTAGCACGGCGTCAACCTAGCGGCGAAACCCGTACTCGAGAACGAAGTACTCCGGGTTCAACTCGGCGAGAGGCTCCCGGAGCTGCGCAAGCTCAGGCTCCGGGCCGTGCACCTCCAACCGTGTGAGGTCGGAGACCGTTAGCGCTTCTTGAAGCAGCTCGCCGACGTTTTCGAGGTGCGCCAAGATGCCGGCGGCGTCTTCATACCCTTCGCGGCAGTGCGCCTGGTTCCCATTGAACGAGAAGCCGTAGAACAGACACTTCGGCTCAGCGCTCGTTTTCTCCACGAACCGATCGCAGAGCGCTCTGAACGCCTCCATGTCGTTTACCTCGAAGTACGGAACGAGCGTGCAGCAGTTATCTGTCGTGGCCATACTCTACCCTTCGCTCTGAAGATCCAACATGTGAGCGCCCTGTTCGAACAAAAGATCCACGGGTACTTCGAGCTCGGCGAGGCGATCGAGATCTGACTGCAGCTCGTCGCTGATCGTACCCATCTCGTCGAGGATCTCGCCCGCCCGGGCGTGATCACCGTCACCCTGCACGGTGAGTATCAGCTCGGTGAGCTCGTTCATCGCCTCCTGCATCCGATCGATGTCCACGCGGTACGTGCCAGAAGCCGGATCACGCGTGAACGCGTCGCGTTCCTTGAAAAAGTTGAACCGCATCATGTTTGCTCTGCCGTGTGCGCTCGATGCGCCAAACCGGATCGATCGGAAGATGCTCGCCAGAAACGTCACGTAGTGCTCCTCCAGCGTGCCGTCCATCGGTTCCCCTTGATTGTACAGCTCGGTCACGAAAAAGAGACCGAGGACGTCGGCCTTGCCTTCTTCCAGCGGTGAGTAGTGCGCTTGGAGCGCTTCTCTGACGGTGCCCTTTCCGGTGATTGTGTTCTTGATTCCGAGCCCGTGGGCGACCTCGTGGAACATGGTGTTGTCAAAGAACGCGTCGAACGTCACTAGTGATCGCTGATCCTCGGCGATCAAGACGTCCGCGAGCGGGCGAAGGATCTGGTCGAACTTGGCTCGCATGACGTTTTTCATCTGGACCCGCCGCGTACCCTTCTTGAGTTGCACCTCCTCGTCATTCGGAAGGGCGAAGGCGATCGTCTTAGCGCCCTCTATCGACTGCCCAGTTGCGTACACTAGGTCGTAAGCGCCGAGATCGGCATCCGATCCCGGTGTTTCTTTCTTGTAGGTGTCTGGAACCGGCATGTTGCGTTGCATCGCGGGCAGCATCGTCGCGTAGCGGGCCAGTCGTTCGCTCCACGCGAGGTCCTTGATCAGCACGTAGCCTTCGTGTGCCGCCTTGAAACCGAACAGCTGATCTTCGTACGTCTCGATCGGGCCCAGGACGACGTCGAGCGCACCCGACTTCATATCCATCCAAGCGAGATCGCTGGCTTGATAGTCGTCGGTGAGCAGCGCTTCTGCGCGCGCCTCCAGATAAGCCTTGACGTCCGGCTCCTCCGCGAGCGCCGCGGCTGCTCGCAGCTTCTCGGCCGCCACCGCATGCTCAGCGGCGAACACGACATGGTAAGGGATCGCTTCGAGTTCCCCCGCGTCATTACGCCGAACCATTGTGTACAAGCTGCGCAACGCAGCTCCCCCGTCCGGGGCCGCTTCGGCTGCGGCTTCGAACTCCTCGCGGGTCATGTCTGTCGGATAGAAATTCGCTCCGGCCGGCTTCTCACCCACGCCAGGCAGGAAAGGGGCATCCCCTCCCAACCGATCCCAGGGTCCGAAGTTGGCCTCCAGCGCCAGCTTGGTGTTCGGATCCTCCGTACCGCCCAAGATGTCGCCTGGGTCACCGTAGGCTTCCATCCAAAAAGCCGAATTCATCGGCTCGATCGCCTCGATGAGGAGCGGGAGCATCTGTCGCTCATGCTCGCGCAGTCCACTCAGGTCGGCCGTGATTGGAACCGTGACATACTTATCGAGCACGCTTGTGACGGACGGTGGCGTTGCGGATTCGACCATCGTCGCATCGTCGTCACGGGCGGATTCACCACAAGAGCTGACCAAAACCGACAGCAATGCCGCCGTGGTCAGCGACCAGACTATCGAATAGCGAGTCATCTTCAGCCTCCCGTTTCGATCAATCGAAAGTACATGAAAAACCCTAGTCCCCAAGGGTCGCGATGGCCAGCCAGCGCTACGCGCACGTGCCGGCTGTCTTTGCGGCTATGCCACCGGAGGAATACGTTGAAATCGGTTGATTGACAGACATCTCTCAGACTCATCGGGCCAAGGAGCGTGTTATGAGGACACCGTTGAAGTCGCCGTTCCGGTTCTTCGGCCTAGTCGTGTTCTCTCTCGCGGCCGTTGTGGCCACAAGCGACGTCCTGCTCGCGCAGCAGCAAACGGAGCCGGAGATAGACACGGAAGAGGTCGCCCCTTGTATCGTGGGTCAGGCGGACTGCCCCTGGAGGTCCGTGTTCGCCGCGGATCAGGCGCTGTGGGAACGAGGGCGTCTCTACGAGCTCAGGGGTGAGAGCTGGCGCCAGGCTAAGAAGGCCCCGTCAAAGGCGCGGTTGTGTGGAGGGCTCGAGAACCTGCAGGAATCACTCGATCTGTGCACAAACAGTGGTTGTGTACAAACCCATTGCGTGCAGGCGTCGGCGCCCAACCGCAAGACGATTTGGCTCTGCAAGTGTCTGAAGGTGAAGTAGAGGTTGCCCGATCCGGGCCCCTGTTGGGGTGGTTGACGGACTGCATGGTTCAGCCTGCTTCCGTACAGATCCATCAGCGCGCAGGCTACATCTTGCTCGAGACTCTGGATTATCCTGGTTATTGGGATGGCAACTGCCTGTTCTTGCTGGCCCCTCCCTCTCCCGATTCGTTGCAGCATTGGTTTTGTGTCTGGGAGCGAGAGTTTGTTAACCGGCCCAGTGTTAATACCGGGGTTCTCCAATGGGAGGTCGACAGCAGCGCGTCAACTTGGGGCGGTGCAAAGCAGCCTCTCACGGTGGAGGGCTGGCCAAAACCACTGGAGGTCACCAGCGCTTCTGCTCGCGTGTTGAGAACACCGCAGCCGCCAGCATACGAAGCACCAGTGGACGTACGTCCGGTCGAGACGGATGAAGAGTGGAAACAGGTACGCGCCCTCGTGCTAACGGAAACCGATCCCGCGGATGAGAAACGCCGTCGGTTCCATCGCTGGCGCCTTGACGAGTACCAGCATCAAATCAAAGCGGGTGATGGTTGCTGGTGGGGTGGATTCAGCGGGGCTGAGCTTTGGGGAGCGGCCGGCTTCTTCCGGCGGAATGGACTGGCTCGATTCCAGGAGGTCATTACCGCGAGACCGATGCGCGGCCGAGGTGTCTGTTCTCACCTTGTCTATGCGATCGCGACTGACCATCTCGACCGCTATCCGAATGGCACAGTCGTGATCGCTTCAAAGCACAGCTCACTGGCCGATTCGATCTATGCTCGCCTAGGCTTTCGTGAAGTCAGCAGGCAGTGGTCGGTGATCGCAAAGCGGGCTTGAGAAAGGCTGAACCGCTTTACCTACGACTTTCAATCCACCCGTTGACAATATCTTCGAGCACGGCGATCGGCAGCGAGCCGTTCCCTAGCACCGTGTCGTGGAACTCCCGGATATCGAATTCGTTACCGAGCGTTTGCTCGGCTTTCTTACGTAGCTCCTTGATCTTGAGCTCACCGATCTTGTAGCTGAGCGCCTGTGCCGGCCAGGTGATGTAGCGGTCGATCTCGCTCGTGACTCCGCGTTCGCTCAACGCCGTATTCGCGAGCATGTAGTCGATCGCTTCCTGCCTCGACCAACCAAAGGCGTGCATCCCCGTATCGACCACGAGACGACAGGCGCGCCAGGCTTCAAACGTCAGCCGGCCAAAGTCGCTATAGGGATCCTCGTACAACCCCATCTCCTTGCCCAAGAACTCGGAGTACAAGCCCCACCCCTCGCCGTAGGCTGAGTGGTACAGCTGGCGCCGGAACTTCGGCACGTCGAGCTCCATCGCCAGCGCGATCTGTAAGTGGTGGCCCGGCACCGCCTCGTGCAGACTGAGCGCATCCAACGTGTACAACGGTCGGCTGTCAAGGTTGGTGACGCCGAGGAAATACGTGCCCGACGTCGTTCCATCACCGGTCGAAGGCTGATAAAAGGCGCCGCGACCCGGGTTGGCCTTGATGCTGTACGTGTTTCTCGGGAGCAACCCGAAGTACTTCGGCAACAGTCCCTCAGCGGTTTTGCTGATCAATGCCGCCCTGCCCAGAAACTCCGAGGCGCTCGTCGCATAAAACCTGGGCTCGGTTCTCAGGTAATCGAGGAATTCCGGGAAGTCACCCTCGAAACGGACCTGCTGGATGATCGCATCCATCTCGCCACGGATGCGCTCTACCTCGGCCAGACCCAACTGGTGAATCTCATCTGGAGTCATGTCTGTCGTGGTGTAGTAGCGGATCAGGAACTCGTAGTACTCAGCTCCGCCGTCGAGGGTCATGATGCCAACCGTCTGTCGACATGCCGGCAGATACTCGGAGAGATAGAAGTCGAGCAGCTCCTGATAGCCGGGGATTACGTTCGACTCGATCAGCTCTACTCCGCGGGCGGTGAAGTCCGCTCGCTGCTCCTCCGACACCTGTGACGGAAAGTTGGCGAACGGAAAGTACAGGCTACTCTCTGTCGCATCGTCGACGATGTGTTTGCTGATCGTTTCTTCGTATCCGGCGATACTCTCGCAGTAATGCGTATACCCTGCTGAGATCGCTTCTCGCAGGAGCGCGATGTGCTCGCGGTTGTAGCGCGGAAAGTCAGCCAGGCTGACCAGGTACTTTTCGTAGTCGGCTACCGACAGGAACGACATCGCCGCCGGCGCTTCGGCGAAGTAAGTGTGATAGCCGGTCAGACTCGAGAACGGGAAAAAGTGATCCTTCTGATCGTACCAGTCGCGCTCCGTCAATCGCTCATAGAGAAACAGTCGATACGAAACCTGATCGTCCGGATCGAGGTCTTCCGTGTCGATCGTCTCGAGGCGCGCGAGGATCGTCTCGTTGAATTCCCTTCTCCTCTCTCGCGCCTCTGGCGTGAACTCCGCGAGCTCGCCGTTCATCCGCCAGGCGTCCGGATCCCGGCGAAAGAACACCTGCTCGGCCTCGGTGTTCTCCCAGTGCTCGTCGAGGATGGCGTGCAGTTCGTTACCAGGTGACGAGCGACCGCACGCTGTCATCACTGATGTCAGCACTACAGAACAGATGACCGCCCTTGTGTTCGAAAACCTCATCTTTAGCGCGCGGCACGCTTACCGCGGAAATAGAACACGAGCCCCGCGAGAACGATCGCCAGCGAGCCACCCACGACTTTGAGGACGAAGAGGCCCGGGTTCTCGGAGCCTTCGGGCGGCAGAGTGGCGAGCGCGAGCGACAGAATCGTCGCCAGCAGTCCCAGACCGCCGGCCAACCAGGTGACTCCCTCACCGCCGGGAACGCGCACGACGTTCTCTTCGTCCCCCACGCGGCGTCGCCTCAGAAGCGGCAGCGCCCCAAAGAGATACAGAAATGGGATGAAGTAAAGGATGATCGTCATGTCGACGAGCACGATGTACGCCTCCTCGACCGTCGAGCCAGCGACCGCCATCAACAGGAGCGCACTCGCCAACACCCCTTGCACGAGGAGCGAGATGTGGGGCGTACCCCACTTCGGGTGGACCCGACCCAGCGCCTCGGGCAAGTAACGGTCAACGCCCACGGCGTACGGGATCCGGGCCGCACCCGTGAACCACGCACCGACGCCACCCAGGCCGCCGAGGACGATCAAGATCGCGCCCAATCGCGCCAACCCGTTCACTCCCGCGCGGTCAGCGACCGCGGCGAGCGCCTGCGGAACCCCGCTGATCACGTCCACCGTCTCTGTCGGCAGCGCTACGAGCAGCACCGCTGTGCCGAGGATGTACACCGCGGCGATAACGAGACCCGAGACGAAGATCGCGCGAGGAATCGTCCGGGCGGGGTTTTTGATCTCGTCGCCCATGATCGGCGCCAACTCGAGACCGGCAAACCCGAACGTCATCGTGGCAAAGAACGCCAACGTGCCAAACTGCCTGAAGTTGGGAACCAACGACGCACCCTCGAACGACGTTACGCTACCGAAACGCAACCAGACGTAAAACCCGAAACCGATCAACAACACGGCTGTCACCCACGTCCCGATGGCGCCAATGTTCTGAACCCACTTGCCGCGCTCCAGACCGATCAAGTTGAGGCCCAGCGCCAGCCACAGGATCGCCAGCGTAAAGAGCGCGTTGTAGAGCACGCTGTCGCCCAGCCCTAGCCAGGCGTTTCCACCGACGAACAGAAAGACCCCCGACACGAACAGCAACAGCGACGGGAAGTAGACCAGATTGCTGATCCAGTATGACCAGCCGGCGATGAAACCATGAACATCGCCAAACGCGTGCTTGGCCCATTGGTAGACGCCTCCCTGACCGGGAAGGCGTGTGCTAAGCTCCATGACCGCCAACCCTGACGGCACGAAAAAGACGACCAGCGCCAAGACCCACAGGACGAGACTCGACGGCCCCATCTGGGCCGACGTCGAGAGCCATCGGAGCCCGACGATCGCCACAACGTTGAACAAGACGACGTCGCGAAGACTCAACGCCCGATGGAATTGACCCTGGCTCACTCCTTCTTCTCGAATCCCGTTTCACCTCCGTACTGCGGTAGCGAATCGTTGATCGTCCACCACTCGGCGCCGTGGTCGACAAAGAAGTGTGCCTCGGGCACGCGGTCGATCGGCTCGTCGATGTTGGCCAAAACCACGTGGAGTTCCCCCTCGTATGCAGGACCCTCGAAAAAGAGTGTGCTGCCACAACGATCGCAGAAAGTGCGGGTCGAACCCGAGACGGTGAGATAACGAGTCAACCGTTCGCGACCGGCCTGGATATCAACCTTGTCGGCGGGAAACCCTGCCCAGGTTACAAACGGCGCGCCGTGCGCCCGGCGACACAGCGAGCAATGACAATGCCCGCAGTACCGGCTAGGCGGTGTGACTTCGAATTGGACCGCACCACAGAGACATGAGCCCTTGGCCATGTGAACCTCCGTCCATAAAGAAGGGCGGCTTCAGGGAAGCCGCCCTCTTTCCAACCACCGAGAGGGCTGCGCAGCCCCTCGTCTTTTTGAATGCTTACTCCCCGTTCCCACCTGCGTTGGGTCCCATGGTGTAGAAGCCGTCTTTGTGGGGTCCACAAGCGTCACTGAAAGCGTCGGGGGCGTCCTCCCCGTACCGCTCTTCCATCCGGTCAGCCGCTTCGTCCACGGCGGCGATGATCGCCTCGATGCTATCGCCGATCGTGTAGATCCCGAGGTTCCACTCATCGGCCCACCAGTGATAGATGTAGCCGTGATTCTGAACGCCCATCCCCTCTGCGATCATCTCTTTCCAGATCGGCATGATCTGCGTCTCGGCCTGCTCCTCGACCGCAGCACCGGCCCCATCCGTGAAGTCACACATGAACCACGACAGGCGGAGGACGGGTGCTTCCTCCTCCTCCATTTCTTGGGCCCAGGCGGTGCTCGTAACACCGACCACCATCAAGGCCGCCAGCAACAACAACGTCTTGCGCATTAACCAACCTCCGACTTTGCACGGGTGCGTTCCCCTAGCTGGGAAAATCGAGGGGAGGTTAACACCTTTGTAGTCAAGAACACAGACTGCCCCATCAGGGCAGATTCCACTCGCCCTTCCAGTACGAAATCCCCTGCGGCGTGTTCCCAATGAACCGGCCCTCAAACGTCATCTCGCCGCTGATGCCCTCGTACTTTCCGGTCCCGGCTACCCAGCTCTGCGGGCCCGGGCATACACCATCGGCTTGCATCTCGCAGTTCCAGATGAGCATGGCTTGATCGCCATCCGCATCGGTCACGGTGCAACTACCCTGAAAGAACTGCCTGCCCCCGACGGTTCCTCCCGCTGCCGGACAGGTGATCCCCGCCTCGTGAAGAAACCCCGAGCCGTCGCTGTGGACGAACCCCCCATTGAACCCACCGTGCCAGTAGGAACTGTCATTCACGCTCTCCGTGGTCTCGCCGTAGCTACTCCATGGGAATACGCCCTCGAAGCTGCCGCTCTTCGCCATCTGCGCCTGAGCAGAGTTGGCAACCACCACGAGCGCCAGCCCAGAGGCAAACGCCGCTGCAAACATCATCCGCTTTTTCATGTGCTTCTCCTGAGGAAGGAAGGAAACAAAACCTTGACCCGTAATTGATTAGCTGGTCGGGGCGACAGGATTTGAACCTGCGACCACCTGAACCCCATTCAGGTGCGCTACCGGACTGCGCCACGCCCCGACCCAAGTGGTACGGAAAGCTGAGCTCATCCAAATTAGCGCGCTGGCGGTCGAGCGGCATCGGCTCGACCATACGGCTCCACACCAGAAACGATCTTACACCGGAGGTAACCCCGTGATCGCTCGCCCCGCGCTACTCGTCACATCGATGATTCTCGCGTTATCCGGTTTGGCGACCGCGCAGGAAGCCCAACCGAAGAGCGATATCCACCCCGCCGCTTTCCGCGCTCACGTGGAGTTCCTCGGATCGGATCTGCTCGAGGGTCGTGAGGCTGGCACTCGGGGCTACGCGCTGGCGGCCGCGTACGTAGCGGCGCAGTTCAAGGCGTACGGTCTCGAGCCGGCCGGTGACGGGGATTCCTTCTTTCAGTCGGTCCCGCTACGAAGCGCAAGGATCGACCCGGACGGTGCCGCTCTTACGATCGTGCGACGCGATCAACGGACTGAGTTGACGTTCGGTGACGACTTCGTACCTACCGCCGATTTCTCGCGGACGAGTAGCTCGGTGGAGGCGGACGCGGTGTTCGTCGGGTACGGGATCTCGGCACCCGCCTTCGGCCACGATGACTACGCGAAAGCGGACGTTGACGGTAGGATCGTCGTCGTCCTGGCCGGCGGACCGGAGACGCTGCCGACTAACGCCCGCGCGCACTACTCATCGGGGTCCGAGAAAGCGACCGCTGCAGCTGCCAACGGAGCCGTCGGCGTGTTGGTCGTTTTCACACCCGAGCTTGCCCAGCGATTCCCGTGGGAGGCGTTCGTCCGTTCGCGACAGGGGACGCGCATGCAGTGGCTCGACCCCCAGGGCACACCTCACAACGCCTTCCCGGGGCTTCAGTTCGGAGCGGCAGTCAATATGGTCGGAGCGAACAAGGTGTTCGCGAGCGCGCCGATGAGCCCGGAAGAGGCGATCGAGGCCGCACAAACGGGTAGGCCGATATTTTTCGATCTCGGCATTACGCTAGCGGCACAGGTCGAGACGCATCACGAAGACATTGTGAGCCCGAACATCGTCGCCCGCTTGAACGGGTCCGATCCGACACTGGCAGACGAGTTTGTCGCCTACACCGCGCACGTCGATCACATCGGGATCAGCACACCGGTTGACGCCGACTCGATCAATAACGGGGTGTTCGACAACGCGGCTGGCGTCGCTGCCCTCCTCGAGGTCGCTCGCGCGTTCTCGGACCGTCCCCAGAAGCCCAAGCGATCGATCCTGTTTATCGGAACCGCGGCCGAGGAGAAGGGGCTGCTTGGCGCCGACTACTTCGTTCACCACCCAACCGTCCCGATCGACCGCGTCGTCGCCAACATCAACATGGACGGGAACATTATGGCGTTTCCGTCGAAAGACTTTCACGCCATTGGAAGCCCGCACTCTTCACTCGGGGACTTGGTGATCGACGTGGCGCGGGAGATGGACGCCGAGGTGCTCCCCGATCCGATGCCCGAGCAGAACTTCTTTGTCCGCAGCGATCAGTACGCCTTCGTCAAGAAGGGCGTGCCAGCCTTAGCGATCGTCAACGCGTTCGAGAGCACCGACCCGTCGATCGACGGACGACAGGCGGTTCTCGAGTGGATCGGCACTCGGTACCACCGGCCGAGTGACGATCTCAGCCAGCCTATCCACTGGAACGTAGGAGTCGCATTCACCGAGCTGTCGTATCGGACTGGGGTTCGAATCGCGAATGAACCACAACAGCCGACGTGGAATGAAGGGGACTTCTTCGGGGAGCAGTTTGGACGCCGCTAGGGTGCGACGACCGTTCAGACCGAGGCCGACCGATCCCCTCGCGAGATGCCCTGCATCACGCGCTCGTAGTGCAGCCCCTTGATGGCGAGCTCGAACGCCTTAACGAGGTAAGCGCCCGGGAAGCGGTGGACACGGCGGTGATGGAGGGCGTGTTCGCGACCCCACCGGTATAGCGACCGCACGTCATCCGCGCTCGGTGACCGGGCCTCGACCTTCTCCTTCAGCCGCACCACCCATTCGCTGACCTCGTCCAACCTGCGGCTCGGATCCGAGCGAACGATCGCATCGTGCGCGCGGTCGACCAACACCGACAGCGACTCGACGTCGTTATCGGTCAGCGACGCGTGGGCTCTGTCGCCGAGCGCACGCAAGCGACGATTCATGTCCGAAGTTGCCCGCCGGGCCTCCCGGAAGTGAGCGAAATCGAGCCGTATCGCTTTCAATAGCAAACCGAAGTATCGCGCGCGCCGGTTGCTCACGATGCCCTGTCGCCAAACCGAGTGGAACGCCGCTTTGAGGTCGGAACGCCTCACGAATCCGCCACGGAAGATGTGCGGGTCGATGCGCTCCAATAGCAGCGCCGCCCGATGGTACATCTCCCCCGGGCTGAACAGCTTCTCGAGCATCTGGTAGTACCCGGTCCGCATCTCCTCGCGAGTCATCTTCATCGGGATGAACTGCACCTCATCGTCGGTGTTGTTCCCCGAATACTCGGCTTCGCGCAACCGCCCCTCGCTGCGCAGCCGTTCGGCCAGCGGCGTGTGCGGGATGGGCGTCAACATTCCGGCCATGGCGGTCGGGATCGCGGCGTCCTTGGCGAACGACGCGATCGCCTCGCCGGTTTCGATCGTGTCCTCGTCTCCGCCAAAGATGAAACCCGCCATGACTTCGATCCCGGCGCGCTGGATCTTGGCCACGGTCCGAGCGATGTCGACCTTGACGTTCTGCTTCTTGTTCATCCCCTTGAGCGCGGCCGGATCGGGGTTCTCGATCCCCAGGAACACTTCCCCAAATCCGGCCTGCTGCATCAGCGGCAGCAAGTGCGCCAGCTTGGGTGCGCCCAGATCGAGGCTCGCCTGCGTGTAGAACGAGAACGGATAGTCGTGCTCGCGTTGAAACTCGATCATCTCGCGCAGGATCACTTCGATCGCTTTGGGGTTGCCGACGAAGTTGTCGTCGACGGTAAAGATTCCGCCGCGATACCCGAGGCCGAACAAGACCTCCAGCTCCTCGCGCACGGACTCGAGCGTCTTGGGCCGGGTGAACCCACCGTTGAACTGAATGATGTCGCAGAAGTCGCACCGAAAACGGCACCCAACGGTCGTCTGCATCATGAGCGCGCGATAATCCCTGATGTCGAGCAGATCCCACCTGGGCGGTGGCGTGTAATCGAGCTCCTTGAAGATCGCCCGATCGTTCAGGACCTTGCGCGAACCCGGAGGCTCAGCGGCGATCGCCTCCGGAATGAGCAGCGTGGGTCGGCCGTCCGAATGGTGGCGCCCTTCGGGATGGTGCAGGATGCGGTTGATCGCGTCGACCCACTGGCCGCCCTCCCCCCACACCAGCACATCGAGACCCCGGTGCAGGATCTCGTCGGATGGGGTTTGCGGCTCAAGCAAATGATCCCGAAAACTCGACGGGTACGGTCCGCCGATCACCCATGGAGTATCCAGACCCTTGGCCGGCCCATCCATGACCTCGACGAGTGACGGTTTCTGTACCGACATCGCACTCGTGAAAACCGCATCGGCGCCGTCGATCCGCTCGCGCAGCTCTTCATCTCGCACGCGCTCGACGTTGAGATCGATCAACTCGAACGTCCAGTTCTCGGGCATCATCGCAGCAAACGTGATCAGACCCAACGGCGGGAAGGCGGCCTTCCGACCGACCATCGGCATGATGTGCCGGTAGCTCCAGAAGCTGGCCGGGAACTCGGGGGCAACGAGGAGTCCCCTCTTCGGCTCGTTGCATTCGGTTTCGGGCACGCCCGCGATCTGGACCAACGGTTCGCTCACTCGTTCTCACTCCAGGCCTGGCGAAGCATCAGCTGGCGCTCGTCGGCGTCGGCTTGAATCTCGAATCTGACGACTTGTCCCCGAGCATCGGTAACCGCGTCGATCCCCAACGTGCCGAAATACTCACCGATCGGCAGCGGTTCGGCGTGCCGCACGTAACGCTCGAAGAACTCAAAAATCTCGGGATAGGTCATCGCCGCCACCACGTCGTAGAACCCGCAATCGGGAAACGCCCGACCCTTACCGTAGTACCGCATCAGCTTCTGAAGCAAATCTTGCAGTCCGCTCTCACCGTCGGAGAGATCGAGCAACAGGATGTCGAGTAGCTCCCCGACCAGCGCCCCCCGCTGGTAGACGTTCGGAAACTGGCGCTGGCCTTCCTCGCTATACGACGTCAGCGACAGCTGTTCGAGGCTGTAGTCAGCCCGGAACTGGCGATCCGCCTGGATCTTGCCGGCGATCGTTTCGAGGTGCTCTTCGATCGTCGTGAGTCCCGATCGCAGCTGCATCGCGTGAGCACCCCACTCGGTCACGCCTTCGTACAGCCACAGGTGCGCAGATGGAACGGGCTGCTCAAAGTTAAAGCTCTCGATGATCTCGCTGTGAATGTTGAGCGGCGTGATAATGTGCAGGAACTCGTGCGCCGCGATGTCGGTGATGAACGCACCCGCTCGTTCCGAGAACGGGATATCCGGCAACACGTACTCGGAGCTGTACGAATGCTCCCACGCCCCGGCGGTTTGACCGGCCCATTCGAAATGAAAGAGGAAGACGTAACGATCGACCGGCAGCTCGCCGAGAAACTCGCCCGCCGACTTCAACATCTCGCTCATCGACCCGAGTAGCTGTTCGGATCGCACACCGCCGCTCTTCGAGTACGTGTAGATCTCGACCTGCGCGCCACCGACCTCCGTGCTGGCGAACGTCAACTCGCCGAGTAGGATCGGCGAATCGACCAGATGGTCGTAATCGTCGGCGGCAAAGCCGCCATCGTCCGCGCGTTCCAACGCCGTTCCGACCTGCCACTCGTCCGGGTACTCCAGATGAACGTGGACGGGCGCGTCCTGGAGTCCGGCCGGAAAACCCACCACCGCGTGCGGGTTGAAAAGCAAGTGGTTCGACTCGATCGAGGTGCCCGCCATCGGGTAGATCGGATGCTCCTCGACCGGATTGTCCCACGTCTCGGCGATCGAATACTCGATCGAGCGCACTTGCGAGGGGTCTGCGATGCGCCACTGATTGGTCGCTACGCGTTCCGTCTCTAGCGGCGCCCCATCCGCGTCGAAAGCCTCGAACGATCGCACAAAACGGCCCACATCCATCACCTGATAGGTTCCCGGTGCGGTGGACGCGAATTGGTACACATCGTTGTCGGTTCCGAGACCCTCGACCGCTAGACGAACGTGGAATAAGTCTTCCGCGGGGTCGCCGAGATCGATGTGGTACTCGAGCGGCGTGGTCTGGCCCAACGCCGGGACGGCGATCGCAAGTAGAACGAGCGTTGTGGATAGCGCTCCGGCGAGCCTGTTTCTCATCTCTTCAACCCTCCTGTACTTACGTCATGTCACATGAGAGACTACTTCAATTGGTCGACCGTGGCGCTTTAGCGCCGGGTGGATCGCCAGCAGGGTCGCGATAAACATGATCGGGGTGATCGCCAGCGCCGACTCGCGGGCGCCGATCGCGTCGCCGAGCACGCCAGCACCGATGACCGCCACCGATCCCACGGCCCACGCCAGACCCATCACGATACCCGAGTACAGCGCGGCGCGGTCGGGCCGAATCTCCTGCGCGATCACGACGATCGGCGGCAGGACCGACATGTTGGCGAAACCTGCAAACGCCATGGCGATGAGCGCTGGCGCGGTGCCGGGAGTAAACCAAAACGCGAGAAAATGGGTTGGCAACGCGATCAGCGTGAGCCCCGCCAGCAACCAACGGCGATCGATGCGATCGGTCAGGTAACCGCCCGTCAACGAGCCGACGGCTTGTGCGGCCAGGTACAAAGATAGGGCGTAAGCCCCAGACATCTCAGAACGGCCAGCCTCAGCGTTGGCGATCGGCGCCATCGTCAGGAACACGCGCTGGAAAAAGGCAGCGATCGCACTCACGCCGAACAGGAGCCCGAGCGGTCCGCGCAACGACCGAGCCAGCCGGCCCACCGTCAACGAGGGGCCGGCGGGGACGAGGTTCTCGCCGGTCGGAATCGCTGGATACAAGGCGATCGCCAGGATCACGACCGGAATCGCCGCCACCCAAAGCCCGCGGAAACCGAGCCAAGCCACGATCCAGACCGCGATCAAGGGACCCACGGCATAACCGACAGTGCCGCCCGACGAGAAGACGGCGTGGCGCATGCCGCTCCCCCGTCCGCCAGTCACGTTCGCGGCGACTGCGACCGCCGGCGGGTGAAACGCTGCGCCCCCGAGTCCACCCGCGATCAGCAACAACAGCAACACAGTGAACGTCGGCGCCCAACCGATCATCGACAGGAACACCCCGCTCACGATTGGACCTGCCACGATCATCAGCCGCCGGCCACGCCGATCGGCGACGTGGCCCAGCACCGGCTGCGCCAGCGACGCGGCGATCGACAGCGCCATCGTCGCCCCCGCCGCGGCCGCTATCGACATGTCGAGCTTGGCCATGAGGCGCGGCAGGAGCGGGTGGACGAACGCCGTATATGCGTCGTTCGCGCCGTGGAGAACGGCGATCGCGAGCGCGACCTTCATCGCGCCCATGCGCTTTGTCCCAGGTGGGGTCGGATGCGTCATCTCGTCCCGTCTCAATCGAACGCTGGAGAAGTCGGCAAGCTATCGTCCACCCGTCAGCCGGTCGACAAGAATCACGCCAGTCTGTTATCGTCCCTATGCGATGGAGTTCTTAGGGTTCGACCTCGGACAGTTCGACTTTCAAGGCTGGCTCGATACGGCATGGGCGTTCGCCGCCCCGCGACTCGTCGTCTCGGTCGGTCAGCTCCTCCTCGTACTCGTCGTTTGGCTGGCGGCGCGGTGGATACTGAGGCGGGTTGAGCGCCGCCTGACGTCCCGCACCAAGACCGACGTCGACGACTTGGTGGTGCAGCTCATCCGCCGGTTGGTCCTGATATCGATCGTCTTCTGGGGCGCATGGCGGTTGGCTGAAATCTGGGAGCTGGGTCACATGTCGCGCACGATCGGCGCGGTCTGGATCGTGATGCTCTCGCTGCCGATCAGCGCCTTTGTATCGAGCGCACTGCGGGTCATCGAAGAGAAGGTGGCGCCAAAAACCGAGAGTCGCCTCGATGACACCGCGCTGCCGCTGCTCAACCGGATCGTGCGGGGACTCGTGATCGGCCTCGGTATCCTGATCGCGCTGACGTTTCTCGGCATCAACATCACCCCGATCCTGGCTGGCGCCGGCGTGATGGGGCTCGGTGTTTCGCTGGCCGCCAAGGACACGCTGTCCAACCTGATCGCCGGGTTGCTGCTGATCGTCGACCGCCCGTTCCAGGTCGGCGACCGGATCGAGCTGTGGAACGCGCCGACCGAAACCGGAAGCTGGGGCGACGTGATCGAGATCGGACTCCGGGCGACCAAGATCCGAAACCCCGACAACTTGATCATCGTGGTGCCAAACAACGAGATCATGCGCCGCGACATCATCAACTACACCGCATCCGGACCGCACATTCGGTTGCGCCTCCCGATCGGGATCGCCTACAACGCCGATGCGGAGAAGGCCAAAGCGCTAATCATCGAAGTCGCCAAATCGACCGATGGTGTCAAAGCGACTCCCGAGCCGGTCGTAATCACCCGCAAATTCGGCGAGTCATCGATCGATCTGGAGCTGCGGGTTTGGATCCGCGAGGCGCGTGACCGCCGGGCGATCGGCGATGCGATCGGCGACCAGGTAAAGACAAAGTTCGATGAACACGGGATCGAGATCCCGTTCCCGCGGCGCGACATCGTGGTCCGCACCGAAGGCGGCGAGCCTACCCTCCCAACAGAGTAGGCCCGCGTGTGTCCAAACTACGCCAACTAGAGGGGCTGTTTTACCACTCGGATATAGGGAAGCGGCTGCTCCCAACCTTCCGGAAAGCGTGCCTTGGCGTCCTCGTCCGACACCGCTGGCGAGATGATGACATCACCGCCCATCTCCCAGTTAGCTGGGGTCGCGAGCTGTTGCTCCGCCGTTAGCTGGCACGAATCGACCAACCTCAGGATCTCGGCAAAGTTGCGACCGGTGCTCATCGGGTACGTGAGGGTCGCCTTGATCTTCTTGTCCGGCCCGATCACGAAAACCGAACGCGCTGTGGCGTTGTCCATCGGCGTGCGTCCCTCCGACGTGTCGCCCGAGTCGGCCGGCAACATGTCGTACGCCTTGACGACCTTGAGCTCCGGATCGCCGATCAGCGGGTAGTTGACCGCGTGTCCCTGTGACGCCTCGATGTCCTTCGACCACGCTTCGTGATCGCTGACGCCGTCGATGCTGATGCCGATGATCTTGCAGTTACGCCTGTCGAACTCGCTCTTGAGGCCGGCGACAGCGCCGAGCTCGGTCGTGCAGACGGGCGTGAAGTCCTTCGGATGCGAGAAGAGGATCGCCCAACTATCGCCGATCCACTCATGGAAGTTGATCCTTCCTTCGGTCGTATCGGCCGTGAAGTCGGGCGCCGTGTCGTTGATTCTAAGTGCCATACCGTCCTCCGTTGAAGTCCCCACAACAGGTCGATTTTACCGCTCGTCGAGTCAGTCGCCCAACCCGATGGGCTCCAACTCGACCACTCGTTTGTCGATCTGGTCGACGCGCAGAATCCGGTGCTGGTTCGTGTCGGCCACGTACACCATGTGCCCGGCCGAGGCCAACCCCATCGGCTCGTCGAGCTCGGCCTCGAACGGCTCCACCGTCTCGACCGCCCTGGTGTCAGGCTCCAACATCTTGAGCTTGTGGTTGTACGTGTCGGCGATCCACAACCGGTGGACGCCCTGACCCCACGCCAGACCGGCGAACGAGCCCGCCGCGACCAGGGTCGTCACTTCGGAGCCGGGCTCGAACCCGACCGTTCGCACGCCAGACGACTCGGCGTCGGCAAAGAACAGTCGCTCACCGTCGGTCGCCAGCGCCATCGGTTGGGCTAGTGCCGCCGTCTCGGATGGACCATCGGTGATAAGCTCGGTCCCCGATCCGGCATGCGGTGCCAACTCGCCCGACTTGAGATCGAGCCGCCAGATCTGGTGCGATCCGGCCATGGCGATAAAGAGATCGTAATCCCAGAGCAGCACGTCCCAAGGCGAGCGCAGCGATGTATCGAGCGCATTGCCGGGTGCGATCGTGTCACCTGCCAGCTCCCCGGTGCCGGCCATCGTCGCCACCTCATCCGACGCCAGATCGACCATTCGTACGGCGTGGTTCGCCCGATCGGCGACGATCAACATGTCGCCCGAAAGCGCCAACCCCTGGGGTTCGTTAAACGCCGCCTCACCGATCGAGCCATCGGCGAACCCGGCTTCTTTGCCACCGATCACCTTTTGGACCTCGAACGAATCGCCCACAACGTGCCCGAATACGATGCGATGATTGCCGGTGTCTGAGATCGCCAACCGACCTTCGATGTCGGCCGCCAAGCTGCCCGGGAACCGGAGTCCGCTCAAGGGTCCTGCTTCCCGGCGCTCGCCTACAGATGTCGCTTCTTGATTCAAGGCGTGCCTCCTTTACTCGCCGTTGCCCTCGCCCGGCTCGGCGTCGCCACGATGAAACGCATCAACGTAATCGACGAGCTCTCCGAGGTCGCGGGCCAGCGTCTCGAAGGTGTCCTTGACACGCGCCTCCTCGAGCTCGACCGACAGCTGACCGCTGCCCTTGCGCATCTCCGCCAACCGCTGGCGCGCCCCTTCGATGGTGTACTTCTTGTCGTAGAGCAGCTCCTTGACGAGCTGCACCATTTCGATCTCACGCTTGCGGTAGGCGCGGTTGCCGGCACGGTTCTTGACCGGCGCCAACCCCTTGAACTGGGTCTCCCAGTACCGCAGGACGTGTGGTTTTAGACCGGTGATCTCGCATACCTCGCCGATCGAGTAGTACTCCTTCTTCGCAATCGGGTTTAACGCCATGTTCACCTCCGTTCGAACTCGGGCTTCAGCTCCCGAGCCATGAGTTCCTCCAAAACGACTCGTGGGCTCTTGGCTTGGTACAACATCTCGTAGACGTGATTCGCGATCGGCATCTGAACCTCGGCGCTCAGAGCCAGATCGTGCACCGACCGCGCGGTGCGCACCCCTTCGGCCACCATCCGCATGTCGGCCAGGATCTCCTCCAGCGTCTCGCCCCGGCCGAGCCGGACGCCGACGGTTCGGTTGCGTGACAGCTCGCCGGTGCAGGTCAGCACCAGGTCGCCGAGACCGGCCAACCCCATAAACGTCAGCCGCTCCCCGCCGAACGCCATTCCAAGCCGTGAGATCTCCGCGAGACCGCGCGTGATCAATGCCGCGCGAGCGTTGTGACCGTACTCGAGACCGTCGGCGATGCCAGTTGCGATGGCGATGATGTTCTTGACCGCTCCACCCAACTCGACACCGACGACGTCACTCGACGTGTAGACCCGGAATCGTGGACCGGCGAACGGCTCGCGTGCGGTTTCCGCCACCACCGGATCTTCGGCCGCCAGCGTCACCGCGGTCGGGTACCCTCGACACACCTCTTCGGAGAATGACGGACCCGACAGGACCGATACGCGTGCGGCGTGTCCCGACCCCAGAACCTCGCTCAACACCTCGGTCATTCGTTTCAGCGTCTCGTTCTCGATCCCCTTCGAAGTCGAGACGACGATCGCATCGCCGCCGATGTGCGGAGCCGCTACGGTCATGACCTCGCGCACGGCGTGGCTCGGCGTCGCCGACACGACCAACTCGGCGCCGCCAACCGCGTGATCGAGATCACTCGTCGGCTCGATGTCGGCGCTCAACTCGTGCTGCGATAAGTACCTCGGGTTGCGACCGGTATCGCGGATCGCGGCCACCAGATCCGGATCGCGCGCCCAGAGCCGAACGGCGTGACCGTTCCGCGCCAACAGATCCGCCAGCGCCGTTCCCCACGAGCCAGCACCAACCACACCGATCGTCCGCTGATCGCTCACGCCGCCCCCGCCCCGGTCGGACCACTGGGCCGGATCTGTTTCTCATCTCCGCGTTTCAATCGTCCGATGTTCTCGCGATGGGTCCAGAAAACGAACACCGCCAACAACGTGGTCAGGGTCAGTAGCGGCCAGCTCGCCGGTAACCCTCCCGCGTACAGGATCCAGACGGCGATCAACAACACCAATGTCGCACACAGCGACGCCAACGAGACGATTCGGCGCCACCCGACCACCGTGATCCAAGCCACCGCGGCTAACCCGGCCGCCAACGGAGCTAGCGCCAAGAACACACCCGCCGCGGTGCCGATCCCCTTGCCACCCTTGAACGCCAGAAAGATCGAGAACACATGCCCGGCCACCGCTGCTACACCCACCAGCACGGCAAACGTGTTGGGCTCGATCCCACCGGCGAACCATCGCGGTAAGAACCAAACCGGCAAAAACCCTTTGGCCACATCGACCACCAGCACGACGACCGCCGGTCCCGCGCCGAGATTGCGATAGACGTTGGTCGCACCGTAGTTGCCGCTACCGACCTTCGATAGATCGACGCCACGCACCCGGCCCGCCAGAAACGCGGTCGGAAACGAGCCCGCCAGGTACGCCAATACGATCCCCCCGATCGCGCTCATCGTGCCCCGTCGTCAGCGGTGGCACCGACCCTGGCTCGGGATTTCGATGTCGCCTTCCGGAAGAAGATCTTTAGCGGCACACCCGTAAACCCGAATGCGTCTCGGACCTGGTGCTCGATGTAGCGCCGATAGTGTTCTGGAATCGCCGCCGGGTCGTTCGAGTAGAACAAGATCAGCGGCGGCCCAGTCTCGACCTGATGACCGTACAGGATTCGAACCACGCGGCCCGGGCGACGGCCCTTGGACTGCGGCGGTTGCACCTTCGACGTCGCCGCATGCAGCACGCGATTGAGGTCCGGCGTGGGGATCTTCTTGTGCCATTCGTCGGCCACGCGGATCGCTTCATCGAGGGTTCGGCGGACCCGCTGCCCTGTCAGCGCGCTCAACGTCACGACCGGTGCGTACGCCAGCCGGGGCGCCTGCTCGCAGAACGCCTTCTCGTACTCGCTCGCGGTGCGCTCATCCTTCTCTACCAGATCCCACTTGTTCGCGCACACGACGATGCCTCGGCGCCGCTCCTCGACCAGGTTCAAGATGCGCATGTCCTGGCGCGACAGTGTGTCGGTGGCGTCGAGCATGACGATCGCCACCTGCACCCGGTTCAGGCTCCGCACGGCGCGCAAGTACGTGTAGTACTCGAGGCCCACCTCGAGCGCGGCGTGGCGACGGATGCCGGCGGTGTCGACCAACCGGATCTGTCGTCCGTCGTACTTCATCGTCGTGTCGATCGCGTCGCGGGTAGTACCCGCCATCGGCGAGACGATGAACCGTTCTTCACCGAGCAATCGATTCAGAAACGACGACTTGCCGACGTTGGGCTTTCCCAAAACGGCGATCGCGATCTCGTCGGGGTCGAGCCCTTCTTCACTGGACTTTGGCGGCAACGCATCGACGATCGCATCCAACAAATCACCCGACCCCATCCCCGATAGCGCTGAGACTGCTCGAGGATCACCCAAGCCGAGCTCGAAAAACTCGTACACGAGGTCGTGCTGACGCGTGCCGTCGATTTTGTTGACGGCCAGAATTGCCGGCCGGCCGCTCTCGCGGAGCATGATCGCCGCGTCCCGATCTGTCGCCGCGATGCCGGCCTGCGCGTCGACCACCAGCAAACACACGTCGGCCTCTTCGATCGCGGCCTGAATCTGAGCGTTGACTTCGCGCTCCATCCCCTCCTGGCTCTCGGGGACCAAGCCACCGGTGTCGACCAGCGTGAACTTGCGACCGTTCCAGTCGGCGGTCGCCGTGTGACGGTCTCGCGTAACGCCCGGTTGATCGTCGACGATCGCCATCTTCCCTCCGAGGAAGCGATTGAAGAGCGTCGACTTACCGACGTTCGGGCGACCGACGATGGCGACTACCGGGAGACTCATGCCGTCTCCTCGTCGTGGACCGAATCGGCCTTGCGGTAGTAGACCGACTTCTGGTAGGCGGAGAACGTGTTTTCGATCAGCAGCTTGATCAGCACCGCGAGCGGAATCGCCAGCAACAACCCGGTCAGACCGAAGAACGAACCGAACGCGATGATCGCCAGCATCACCCACACCGGGTGCAGACCGACGCGGTCACCGACGATCTTGGGCGACAGGAAGTAACCGTCGAACGCCTGCACCACCAGGAATACCCCTGCCACCTTGAGTAGCGAGATCCAGACCGGGACCGTTACCAAAGCGATAAAGAGCGCCGGGATCAAGCTCACCACGAGCCCCAAGTACGGTACGATGTTGAACACTCCGGCGATCACGCCCAGCAGAACGGCGTTCGGAAAACCGACGATCCAAAACCCAATGCCGGTCGCCAAACCGACAAACAGCGCGACCATCAATTGACCCCGCAGGTACTCACCGAGCAGCTCGTCGTAGGTCTCAAGAAACGACATCGTTCGCTTGCGGTGGTCCCGCGGCACCAGCCGTCCAACCCAGCGCTCGATGCTGTGGAAGTCGCGCAGCAAGTAAAACGTCAGCACCGGCGTCAACACGATGTAGCCCAAGATCGTGAACGCCGTCTGGACGCCGCGGCCGAGACCGATCGCCGCACCCCACGACGGCTGCAACGAGCGGATCTGCTCGCTGATGAACACCATCACGTCGCGACTCTCGATCTCTAGGGCACGCTCGAACTGGATGTCGCGGATAAGCGGCAGTGGGCTGTCGGCGAATGCCTGGATCTGTGCTTCGTACCAGCGCTGCAACCCGGCCAGCATCTCCGGGAGGTCCTCCAGGAACTGACGCCCCTGTTCGAAGACCATCGGGATGACCAGCACCAGCGACAGCGCGACCACGAGGCCCGCCAAGCCGACCACCATCACCGCCCCCCACGTTCGGCTCACGTTCTGGCGCTCCAAACGGTCGACCAGCGGATCGGCTACGTAGGCTAGGATCAGGCCGAGCACAAATGGCGCCAGGAACGAGCCCGCGACGTGAACCAGCCACAGGGCCGTGAGCGTCCCGAGCGCGATCACCAATCGTCGGTACGCTTCGGTCCCGAACAGCGGCGTCAGCAGGTAGACCAGCACCAGGAACAGGACGATCGGCGACAGCACCGGGCGGATCGACCACACGAAGAAGGCCAACAGCAGGGCCCACGCGATGATCATCGTCGGGCGTCGTTGTTCCATAGAAACCGCCTCCGGAGAACCCGGCTAACCGCCTTTAGTCACAACAGATAGGAAGGCCAAGCTCAGATTGAGCTTGAAGGCAGGAGTTTAGAGGCGAGAAAGGCCGAGCGTCAAGCGCGACTCAGCATCCGTCACTGCTTCCAGATATCGAGCGCCTGACCATCGATATCGGTTCGCATCTCAGCTTCGCCGCGGTAGGATCCCAACAACCCGCCCAGCCGGGGTATCTCCCACGTAATCCGGTCGGGTGGTTCCATACCATAGAGCTCCAGGATCGTGGGATAGATGTCGACCGTGCGTGGCATTCGACCGCTCTCGAACAACCGCTCCGCTTTCTCAACGTCCAGCTTGGGGCCATGGATCAAGAGCGGGACGACGATGTGCTCTCGTCGGAGGCCACCGTGAAGCCCCGCTTGCATCTGGTCCCATGGTTCATACCCTGGCGCGGCATCAACGATGATGTCGCCCGAGTTGGGTCCGTCCAGCAACTGCACGATCTGAACAATCCCGTCCGGGTACTCGGAATCACGCGTCGCCGCGGCCCACGCGTCACCATCGTAATAGAGTTCTCCGCCTACCATCGCCCGCGTACCCTCGAACGACGCATAGCCGAGCGGGTCCACTCCGAGCACCGCGCGGTACGAGTATTCCCGTTTTCCACGATCGTCACGCCGAGCGCGAATCACCGCCTCCCCCGAACGTGAGAAGACGTGGTACTCCACCCGGCTCCGATCCTGCGCATAAACGTGTGAGACCTGGGGGTACGCCAGAAGCGCTCGGACAAGATCTGCCACCTTGCGGTCACCATCTGCCAGCCCCTTTACCCCGTAGGCGCGAAGCTCTTCATATGACGGCCGCGTCGTCCAATCGTCGAGTGACGCGTCAGGCCGTCGGAAATACAGTTGCACGTTTCCATTCCCAGAGACGGCTCCGATCCCTGCCCACTGTCGATGAGAACCGCACCGCCAACGTTCGATCTCACGCCCCGAACTCCCCATCATGTTCAAGTGCGAATCGTGAATCGGAATAGCAGTGTCTTGCGACAGTTGTCGAATAACGTTGAAGTGTGCATCCGGTGTGTCGCGCACCGTGCTCGTGCCGTGATCGGCGGTTACGATAATCGTGAGATCATCGAGCACACCGCGTTGTTGAAACACATAGCCGATTGCGCCCAGGATCTCGTCCGTCTGGCGTAGCGCTAAAGCGTACTCGTTCCCCACGCCGTATTGGTGCGAGGTGTCGTCGGGCAACCGGAGTGAGATCATAGAGAATTTCGGCGTGTGGCCTAGCTTTCGTGCCGACCATCGCTTTTCGCGAACCACTCGTTCGAGGCTTGCCAGGCTAAAGAACTCTTCGACCAGTAGTCGCCCCCGGCCGCGACGACCCCACGGGAACAGTTCGCCTTCAAACTCGGCGATATCGGCGTACCGCCTGATGCTGAAGTCGGGGCTCAAGTAGTTCAAGAACGACAGCAAATTCTGAAGATCGTTATCGGCCACGCGCCCGAGGCCATACATGCCGATCGCCCCCGGCAAGCTGAAGTAGTTCTCGTGAAGAGGCCGGAGCACAGACCCATCATCCCGCCACCCGCGCCGGGTCACGAACCCTGCCTGGTTGAACGTCTCTTCGCGTCCCAAGACCTCGAAGATCGTCGGGAACTCCGTCGTGAGATCCTGGCTGATCTCCTTCGTGTGTTGACCGATGTACGCCCGGAACGACTTCTCGCTCCGCAGATACTGACGGATCCCTGAAAGGTGCGACCTCTCAGGGAAAAGCCCCATCAGGAACGGTGCGTAGGCTGGGCCCGTAGTGCTCGGCCACACGGACGTTGCCGCTGTGTACACGCCCCGCTTGACACCGCTCGAGTCTGGCGCCAACAGCCGTCCCAAGTACGGGAGCTCACCGGACTCAAGCATCGACCTGAAAACCGTCTCACTCGTTCCGTCGAGAATAACGAGTACGACCGGGTCTTTTACGGGCTGTCGTTCAGGATCTGACGACGTCGCGAAGATGAAGAGGAGAATGGCGAGAAATGGCGCTGCGAGCCAAATGACATTTCTGCGCTTCAATCTCTAGCGCCGGTTACCGTGCGACCAACCAAATACGCCACCAACCCGACAAGAAAAAGTTGTCCAGTGATCGCCTCGACTGTGGCCATCGTCTGTGCCAACGGTCGCACCGGTGTAACGTCACCGTATCCGAGTGTCGTCAGTGTCACGTAACTGAAGTAGACGAACTGCCGTCCTAGGTCACTGCCGTGATCGAGCCCGGCGAACGAACCTGCAGCCATTCGCTCCACCATACCGTATGCAATCGCCCAGACCATTCCGACAATGATGTAGACGCACAACGATGCGCTGACCGCAGCCGCAGTGATTCTGCGGTAGGTCAGAACGCGGAGCAAGAAGACCACCGCCACAACACAAACAGCGCTTTCTGGGTTCGAACGGTGAACAGTGAGCCAACGAAGATCGCGCCCCACAGTAGCGCGATGGGCCTCACACCCAAGACCGTCTGGCTAATCACGGGTTGAGCAAGCAACATGAGCAGAAGAACAGCCAGGATGGCGTGGTAGATCTGGCTCGGAGCGTCGGCGTCTCGTGTAACAGTCATCACATGTCGAGTGTGGTCTCAGCAGCGGATCGAACCGAGTTGACAACGACGTTAGCCATAAGTACTCTGGCCGCCCATCTGAGCCACGACTGACCTCATCCCACGGTGCGATGGCATGAATTTCTTGACCCTTGCATTCACGGCTGCTGTCTTCTTTCACTCATCCGCCGCGCTTGCCCAGGTACCGGATCTCCGCGTCGGCGTCGTCATCGATGGGCCGTGGGAACTGAACGACGATATCCGCCAGATGATCCATCGCGAGACTGCGACGCTTACAGCTAGTGAGTTTGACGTCCGATTTCCGGCCGACAAGGATATCACCGCCGACTGGACGACCGAGGGCGTGCGCGCAGCACTAGACGTTCTGCTTGCTGATCCGCAGGTCGATCTGGTGATCGCATCCGGGGTTCTCGCTTCAATCGACGTCGTCCAGCGAGGACCGCTGCCCAAGCCAGTGATCGCCCCATTCACGATCTTCCCGGAGATACTAGGTCTGCCCCCAACCGGCGGGAGTGGCGTTGAGAATCTGAGCTATGTGACGCTTCCATCGACGTTCGAGAGAGATCTCCAAGCCTTCCGGGATATCGTCCCCATCACGCACCTGGCACTGCTGATGAACGCCGGGATCGCGACTGGAGTCCGCCACGGTCTGGCTACTATGGCGCAGCGCGCCGAGGCGTGGGGCATAGACGTGACCGTGGTTCCGGTTTCATCGTCGATTGACGACGCCATCGCCGCGATCCCGACTACCGTTGACGCCGTCTATTTGGCTCCCCTGCTGCACATCCCGATTAGCGAGCATGATCGATTGCTGGACACGCTGATCGAGCGGCGCCTGCCGAGCTTCTCCGTGCTCGGACGTGAAGAGGTCGAGCGCGGAGCGTTGGTGGGGTTGCAGATGGACACGTGGTTTCCACGTATAACGCGTCGCATTGCGCTCAATATTCAGCGCATCCTGCTGAGCGAGCCCCCAGAACAGATCCCGGTCGAATTCCGCACTCAGGAACGGTTGGTAATAAACATGGCCACCGCTCGCGCGATCAATCGCTTTCCGCCCTACTGGGTATTGATCGAAGCCGAAGCCCTGAACGAAGCTCCTTCAGCCCCGAGTTTGGAACTCGATCTCCACTCCGCAGTCCATGAAGCGATTCGAGAGAACCTCGACCTGGCGGCCAATGAGCGGGCGGTCGCAGCCGGTGCGCAGGAGATCCCGCTCGCCAGGTCCCGTCTGCTCCCTCAAGTGGACGCCTCCACGCTTTCGACGGCGATCGACGAAGACCGTGCGGAGGCCAGCCTCGGAGTCCAACCCGAACGCCGTTCAACCGGCACGCTGGCGCTGAACCAACTCCTATTCTCGGAATCGGCTTGGGCCAACCTGTCGATTCAGCGCCGCTTGCAGAATGCTCGTGAGCACGATCGGGAGGCACTCCGTTTCGACATCGCCCAAGCAACGGCCACGGCCTACCTGAATGTACTCCAGGCCAAGACCGCGGAGTCCGTTGAGCGCGACAACCTCGCACTAACCCGCACAAACCTTGAGATGGCGCAATCAAGAAAGGAGATAGGGATCGCTAACCCATCAGAGGTCTATCGCTGGGAAAGCGAGGTGGCGCTCAGTCGCCGGCGAGTCATCGACGCGGTTGCGGCAACTCGCCAGGCGGAGATCGCTCTCGCGCGTCTTCTTAACCGTCCTCTGAACGAAACATTCGAGCTGGCCGATGTAGCGATCGAGGATCCTTCGCTCGTTACTGGGCAACGTGGCTTTTTTGGCTATGTCGAGGACCAGCTAGTCTTTGATGCTTTCTCCGACTTTCTAGTCAAGGAGGGGTTGGCAGCCTCACCCGAGATCCATCAGCTAGACGAGCTGATCGCCGCAAGCGAGCGCTCGCTTCGCTCGGCAACGAGCGCGTTCTTCTCGCCCACCGTCTCGCTGCAGGCTCGAGTCGATCGTCAGTTCAACGAGAGTGGTGCCGGCACGGGAGGGCTCGGAGTTCAACTCCCGACCGAGCTTCCAACCGCCGACGACACCGACTGGAGCGTCGGCGTCAATCTCAGCATTCCGGTGTGGACGAGCGGTTCACGGCTAGCCGATCGCGTGCAGGCCAGCGAAGAGCTTTTTGACCTGCGCCTCCAGCGGGCTGCTGCCGCCGAGAAGGTCGAGCAACGCATCCGCACCGCCCTCGAGCGGATCAGTGCCTCGTTCCTGGGGATCCAGCTCGCCGAAGATGCGGCTACCGCTGCTAACCAATCGCTCGAACTCGTATCTGATGGGTATTCCCGCGGTGTCGTTTCGATCCTCGACGTGCTCGACGCGCAGAACGCGGCGCTGACTGCTGACCTCGCTGCGGCCGCCAGCGTCTACCAGTTCTTGATCGATCTAATGGAGGTCGAGAGAGCGACCAGCCAGCTCGATTTCTTCATGTCACCGGAAGCGTACGCAGCGTGGTTTCAGCGCCTCGATACTCACTTCGAGTCGGTTGGGGTTTCTCCTCGGTAATGAGCACATTCTCGTCACACCGTGCTGTCCTGGTCACAACGGTGTTGCTTTGTATCCAATTCATGGCTTGCGGCGCCGAATCGGAGGAAACCTCTCCCCTCAGGCCGGTTCGGACAATGGAGATCCTCACCGGGGCCGGGGCTCGACAGCGCACGTTCTCTGGCGTGACGCGTGCCGGGATCGAGGCGGTGCTGAGCTTCCGCGTTCCAGGCACAATCGTTCAACTTCCGATCGCAGTTGGTCAATCCGTCGATGAAGGCCAGGTGATCGCAGCTCTCGATCCAGCGGATTACAGGTTGCAGGTACAAGAAGCAGCCGCAGCGCTCGCCCAGTCGCAAGCCAGTGCTCGTAACACCCAAGCCAACTACGATCGCGTACGAGAGCTATATGAAAACGAAAACGCCTCGCTAAGCGAGCTCGACGCGGCTCGAGCGGCAGCGGAATCTGGCCAAGCATCGGTTTCGGCGGCCCGGACTCGCCTAGCATTGACGCGATCCCAACTCAGCTACACAACCCTCCGGGCACCGGTCGCGGGCGACATCGCCTCGGTCACGACCGAAGTCAACGAGAACGTCAATACCGGCCAGGCGATCGCCGTGCTCAACGCCGGAGAAATTCCAGAAGTTGAGGTCGCGATCCCGGAGAACCTGATCTCGGGGATCCAGGTCGGAGATGACGTGACCGTCACGCTGGACGCGATTCCGGATCGACGATTCCCCGCCACGATCACAGAGGTGGGCGCCGCCGCGACCGCCGCGGGCGCGACGTTCCCGGTCACCGTCCGGTTTGACGACGCAGACACGGCGATCCGACCGGGCATGGCCGCATCGGCGACGTTCTCCTTCGCCGCCACGTCTGCTGGAAATGTGGTTCAAGTTCCCCCAGCCGCTGTCACCGAGGACCGTCAAGGACGATACGTCTACGTCGTGGAGCGCTCCGATGAGGGCACAGGTGCAGTCCGGCGTCGCTCGGTTCGCGTCGGCGAGCTCACCGCTTCGGGTTTGACTGTCCTCGGCGGGCTCGACGATGGTGATCTGCTCGTAACCGCCGGCGTCAGTCGCATCCAGGACGGTCAGCGAGTGCGCCTGCTGAACGGCTCAGGGATCGCTGAGTGAGCCTTACCAGCCAAGCACTAGCCAAGAACCGCATTACGTTCACCGCCCTGGCGATCATTCTGGTCGGGGGGGTGTCAGCCTATCGCACCCTGCCGCGTGCCGAAGATCCGGGCTTCATAATTCGGACCGCTGTTGTAATCACGAACTTCCCCGGTGCGAGTCCTGAACGAGTCGAGCTGCTTGTCACCGACAAGATTGAGAAGGCGATCCAGGAGATCCCCGAGCTCGACATCATCAGAAGCCAGTCGAAAACCGGGAGCTCGATCATATGGGTCGACATCAAGGAAGAGTACACCGAGATGCGACCGATCTGGGACAGCCTTCGGCGTAAAGTCGATCGGGTTCGGGGTGACCTGCCAGAGGGTGTCAGTAGTCCGTTTGTCAACGACGAGTTTGGCGATGTCTTTGGTATCGTAATCGCTTTAACCGGCGACGGGTTCACATATGCGGAGCTCAAAGACGTGGCCGACGAAGTCCGTGACGAGCTCCTGCTCATCCCCGACGCCGCCAAGGTCGACATCTACGGTGCACAAGACGAACGGATTTTTGTCGAGTACAACAACGCCCGTTTGGCCGAGTACGGGATCTCGCCGATTCAGCTCGAGCAGATACTCGCGAGCCGCAACATCGTAATCCCGGGCGGCAACATTACCACCGGAGACGAACGCATCGTTCTCGAACCCACCGGGAACTTCGAGTCCGTCGACGAGCTGAAACAGACGATCATAAAGCTCCCCGGCCGCGATGCGTTGATCTACCTCCAAGACCTGGCCGAGATCTCCCGAGGCTACGTCGACCCACCAAAGACGATGATGCGAGCGAACGGAATCCCATCGCTCGGTCTCGCGGTCTCGATGCGGGAAGGCGGCAACATCATCGTGCTGGGGGAGGCGGTGAGGGCCACGATCGATCGAGTCAAAGCTACGTACCCGATCGGAATCGAATTCGATTACATCCAGTTCCAGCCTGACCCGGTACAGAAAAAGGTCGATGATTTCGCCGGAAGTCTCCTGCAGGCGATCGCCATCGTCGGGCTCGTAATGCTGCTCACGTTGGGCCTCCGGACCGGGTTCGTCGTCGCCAGCCTAATCCCGATGGCGATGATCATGGCGCTTCTGGTCATGTCGTTTCTGGGGATCGGCCTAGATCAGATGTCGCTGGCTTCCCTCATTATCGCGCTGGGCATGCTGGTCGATAACGCGATCGTGATGTCAGAATCGATCATGGTCATGATGCAATCTGGAAAGTCCGCTGTGCAATCGGCCGTGGATTCGGCGCACGAGCTCATGTTACCGCTACTTACCTCTTCGTTGACGACCGCGGCCGCTTTTCTTCCGATCTACTTAGCGGAGTCAACAGTTGGTGAATACACAGCTCCGATCTTCCTAGTCGTCACGATCACGTTGCTGTGCTCGTGGCTCTTGGCGCTGACGATGATCCCACTTCTAGCGGTGCGCTATCTGCGCGTGAAGCCCACGGCCGGAGAGGCCAGTTTCGACACACCGTTCTACCAACGGTATCGCAGTCTCCTTCTCGCCGGGCTTCGGCGTCCTTGGCACACCCTTGCAGCCGTATTTGTGATATTGGTATTGGCGTTGGGTGTTTTCCGCTTTGTTCCGGTCATCTTCTTTCCACCGAACGATCGACCGACTTTCTCTGCCGATCTCGAATTGCCAGTCGGGACCCCGATCGAAAAGACCGCTGCCATGGTAAGCGCGTTCGATCGTTTTCTGATAGACAGCCTCGCGACCAATGACAACCGCGAGACGGGTGTAACCAACTGGGCGGCCTTTATCGGCGAGGGCGCACCTCGATATCTGTTGCCGTACGCTCCCGAGATGGCCGCACCGGAGTACTCGTACATGATCCTCAACGCAACATCGCGCAACGCCGTGGAGGATCTTGTCGCATCGATCGAGGCATTTGCGAATCGCAAGTTCCCAGACCTTAAGGCGACGATCCGCCCGCTCGACCTGGGTCCACCAGCATGGCCGCCAATCGAGGTTCGAATCTCGGGGCGGAATCCCGATGTGCTGTTCAACCTGGTCGACCAAGTAAAAACGCAACTGCGACAGATCCCGGGAACAAAGCTGATCGACGACAATTGGGGACCGCGATCAAAGAAACTCGAGGTGCGGGTGAATCAACCTCGGGCCCGCCGGGCTGGCGTCACGAGCCAGGACATCGCCGTCTCGTTGCAGACCTACTTGAGCGGCATCGAGATCAGCGAGTACCGCGAAGAAGACGAGGTCATACCGATTACGATGCGATCGGTGGCAGCTGAAAGGCAGGACATCGATCAACTGGAAAGTCTGAACGTCTACGCCCAGGCGACGGGCCGATCGGTACCGTTGCGACAAGTCGCGGATGTCGAGGTCGTTTGGCAGCCGGCCAAGATCCTGCGCTATGACCGGCTCAAGACGGTCACCGTCGAGGCTGCCACGGAGCCGGGCGTGACAGCCAACGAGGTGACCACTCAACTTCGACCTTGGCTCGAAGAGCAGAGCCAGGAGTGGGGTCTCGGCTACTCATGGGCGTTCGGGGGCGAGCAGGAAACCTCTGTCGAAGCAAACCAGTCGATCATGGCAAAGCTCCCGATCGCCGGGCTGATCATCCTCTTGCTGTTGGTAGGTCAGTTCAACTCGTTCCGCCGACCGGCGATCATCTTGCTGACGATCCCATTGGGTGTGATCGGTGTCATCTTTGGGCTCTTCATGGCGCGTTCGTACTTCGGATTTATGACGCTGCTGGGAATCATCTCGTTGTCGGGAATCGTGATCAACAACGCGATCGTGTTGCTCGATCGGATCAAGATCGAGATCGAGGAGAACGGTCTCGAGCCATCAAAGGCGGTGGTCGAAGCCGCACAGAAACGGCTGCGGCCGATCCTCCTGACGACCGCGACGACGATCGGTGGGTTGCTTCCGCTATGGTTCGGCGGCGGGCCGATGTGGGAGCCGATGGCGATCGCCATCATCTTCGGACTCCTCTTCGCCACCATGCTGACGCTGGGTGTCGTGCCGGTGCTCTACTCGCTGTTCTTTGGGGTCAAGTACTCGTAGCGTCGGCAGTTTGTGGAGCGGGCGACCGGATTCGAACCGGCGACGTCCAGCTTGGGAAGCTGGCATTCTACCACTGAATTACGCCCGCTCGCGGCGTGCGGACCCAAGATATTGAAGAAATGGGCGACGGCCCAACCGAGCCATCGCCCACCTCGTCTCGCTACCTGAACCCTCAGCTACAGAATATCGTACCGAACGCGCGGATTCTCGGCCGGCGTCGAGAACTGGACCGTCACGTTCTCGGCCTCGCCGGCAGGCAGCGGCTCCCCCGCCACCGACATCTCTTTCGCCTCGATCACGTCGCCATCTGCAGAGATGAGCATGAACTTGACCATTATGTCCTGAACCGGGGCCTCCGTCCGATTCGAGAACGTCACCTCGACACCCCACGTCTCGTCGCTTCTCTGACTCAGGCGCAGCGCTTCGAGCTTGAGCGGGATCGCCTCGGCGTACCCAAACGCCTCCTGGGCGCCCTCTACGTCGCCCAGATCACGCCTGACGTACCCCATGTACTCCCAAGCTTCGTGGTTGTCGGGCTCGAGCTCGATCTGCTGTTCGAGCACCGCTTTGGCTCCCTCGAGATCGCCGCTCTGGATGCGTACGAATGCAAGGTACGACAGCGGCTCGGTGTTTTGCGAACGGCTCATCTCGACGGCTCGTGACAGGACTTCGTCGGCCAGCTCCAACTGTTGCGCGTTCGCCAACCGGAAACCGAACTCGGTCAACACGTCCGCGTTGGCGGCTTCGGAATCCATGATCTTGCGAATGATCGGCTCAGCCTTCTCCATGTTGCCGAGCGACGCGTGCAACCCCGCCAGCTGGATCTCGACCTCGATCTCATCGGGGTTATCGGCCAGGTAGTTCTCGTACACGGTCGCGGCTTCACCGGCGATCCGTTCGGCCTGATTGGTGTTCCCCGCGGCGGCCGCTTCCTCCGCCTTGAACTGATACGTCTGGCCGAGCCTCAAGAGCGCTGGCTTGTAGGCTGGATCGAACTCGAGCGCTTTGTTAAAGCTCTCGATCGCCAGATCGTACTCCTTCTTGGTCTGGTGTACCGCGCCCAAGCCGAGGTAGCCCTCTTTCCCGGTCGGGTTTACTTCGACCGCGGTCCTGAGCGTACTCTCGGCAGCCTCGACGTCGCCGGCCGACAACAACCGCACGCCTTCGTTCACCATCGGCCCCCACAGCGCCATCTTGGCTTGATCGATGTCGTCTTGCAGCTCGTCGCCTGCGCCGGGATTGCCGTTCAGGCTGTCCGCGACCGCCAGCAGGCCGAGCGCTTTGTAGCTCGAGTCGGGCGATACGCGGGCCAGCGCCACCGCATACAAGTACTGATACTCTGAGTTGTCCGTGCACATCTCGAGGTTCTCGGCCAGCACTTTACGCGCGTCGGCCCATTTGTTCTTCGAGATTCGGGCCTTCGACCCGTTGATGTAGGCCTGGCACGTTTGGCCGTAGCCGAGTTCAGCGCTCAGCAGCACCAGCACCCCGGCGAGCAGAATCCGTTTCATCGATGTCCTCCGTAGAAAAGAATCAGGTAGCACACGATTATACCTCCATATCGGGACCGGGTTCCAGCCGCGCCAATTCGGCCGTCAGTGCCGCAACCACGTCGCGGACGGCTACCCCTCGGGCTTCGGCGATCGCCCGGCAAGCGTCGAACTCGGGTCGCAGCTCAACCCGACCGTCGCGTCGCCGCACACGCTTGACGGAGACTCGTCCAAACGACGTGTCGACTTCGATCGATTCACGCGCCAGTGTGTGACGGGAGGCGTCCCAATAACGAACGCCCAGTGTCGTAGTTTCGTTGAACAGTACTTCGGTCGTCGCATCGACCATCTCGCGCGGTGCAAGTAGTCGTACCGTGACACCCGGTCGCTGCTTCTTCATCTGCACCGGCACCCAATGCACCTCGACCGCACCGGCCGCGTACAACCGATCGGCCAGCGGACCGAAAAGCCGCGGCTCGAGATCATCCAGATCGCACTCGACGACAGCCAACCGTTGAGCCGGTTCGCGGGAATCGCCGACAACGAGTCGCAACAGGTTGGGCTGCTCGTTCAACTCCCGAGTGCCGGCGCCGTAACCGACGTGATCGGGTACGAAGTCGGGCGGCAACCCTTGCGCAGACGCCAGCGTCGTCACCAACGCTGCTCCGGTCGGAGTCGTGAGCTCGGTTTGGACCGCCGAGTCGCGAATCTGCCAGCCCTGAACGAGCTCCATGACCGCCGGTGGCGGAACCGGAAGCCGTCCATGACTCGTCTCGGTCCAACCCGAACCCAACGTGAACGGCGACGCGTGCAGCGCCCCGATGTTGAGGCTGTCGAGACACCAAACAACACCGACGATATCGACGATCGCGTCCAGCGCCCCGACTTCGTGAAAGTGCACCTCGTCGATCGTCGTGCCGTGGACCTTGGCCTCGGCCTGCCCAAGTCGCTCGAAGACGTGTCGCGCTCGATCGGTGACGGAAGCGTGGAAATTGGCGTTCTGGATCCGCTCGATGATCTCGGTCAGTGACCGGTGCTCGACCCGGTCGGGCACATCCACGTGGCACAGAGTCGCGTTGATCCCGTGACGAAAGACGACCTCGGTCGTGAGGCTGACGCCTTCGAGCGCCAGTGGCTCGAGCGCGGCCTCGAGCCGGTCCAGCTCGACACCCGCATCCAAGCATGCACCGAGCAGCATGTCACCGCTGACACCTGAGAACATGTCGAGATAACCGATCCGCATGGAACCAAGTGTAGCCTGGGCGCCGGCCATCACGCCGCACTCATGACGGCGGGGTATTTGAGCCCGTGCCCGGTGACAAAACACACCACCCGTTCGTGACGCGCGATCGCACCGGCGTCGAGCAGCTTGTTCAGTGCGCCAACCGTGGCCCCGGCCTCCGGCCCGGCCAAGATCCCTTCCTCGCTCGCCAACTGGTGGGCACCATCGAGGAGCTGAGGATCGGACACCGCGACCGCGGCGCCACCCGAAGAGCGGAGCGTCGCCAGGATCAGAAAGTCACCCAGAGCCGATGGTACTCTGAGACCGCTGGCCACCGTCTCGGGATCGGCCACCGGAATCGCGGCATCCGCACCGGCCCGAAAAGCAGCCACGATCGGCGCGCAGCCGATCGCTTGAACGGCGATCATGCGCGGCCGGTCGGCACCGATCCAACCCAGAGCTTGCATTTCGTCGAACGCTTTCCACATAGCGATCAAACCGGTGCCACCGCCGGTGGGGTAGACGATCGCGTCGGGTAGCTGCCAATCGAACGCTTCGGCCAGCTCGTACCCCATCGTCTTCTTGCCCTCGATCCGGTAGGGCTCGCGCAAGGTCGAGATATCGAACGAACCGTTCTCCGCGATCCGTTCGCGCACCCACTGACCGGCGTTTGCGATCGACCCGGCGACCAGATGCAGATCGGCGCCAAACGCATGGCACTCGTCGATGATCGGCCGCGGTGTCGACTCGGGCATCGCTACCGTGCAGGTGAGACCGGCGGCCGCGCAGTACGCAGCCGCGGCGCTGCCGGCGTTGCCGGCGCTCGGAAGGATGACGCCGCGCGCGCCCAAAGCGCGTGCACGATGCACGGCTACCGCCATCCCGCGGGCCTTGAACGTGCCGGTCGGGTTTAGTCCCTCGTCCTTGAAGTAGAGTCGTTCGAGGCCCAGTGCGGGGCCGATCCGCTGCGAACGGACGAGCGGGGTCCACCCCTCACCCAAGGTGAGCGGCGTCTCATCAACTCCGATCGGCATGACCTCGTGGTAACGCCAGACATCGGTGCGCTCACGATCGGCACCGGGGTGTGGCGCGTGTGCCGCGAGCGCGGGCAGGTCGTAGTGCGCCATCAATGGAGCGCCGCAACCACACGTGTTCGTCAGCTCGGCGGCCGACGCCGTCTGTCCGCAACGAGTGCACGCCAGGTGGTCGACCATTAGCCCGACTCGAGGGTGGCTACCGCTAACGCGGCGATGCCTTCTTCGCGACCCAACACGCCCAATCCTTCAAACGTCGTCGCCTTGACGCTCACCCGATCGCGGTCGATGCCGAGCGCAGCAACGATCCGGTCGCGCATCGCGGGGACGTGCGGTTGCATGCGTGGCGCTTCAGCGATCACCGTCGCATCGACGTTGACGATCGTAAATCCGCCGGCGCTGATCCGGCCGGCGACTTCCCGCAGGAGCTCGATGCTGTCGGCACCCTCGTACCGCGGATCGTCGGGTGGAAAGAGTTGGCCGATGTCGCCCAGCGCCGCGGCTCCAAGCAAACCGTCTGCGATCGCGTGGAGCAAGGCGTCGGCGTCAGAGTGACCGGCCAACCCGCGCGGATGCTCGATCGTCACCCCACCCAACACGAGCGGTCGACCCTCGACCAACCGATGAACGTCGAACCCGATCCCGGTGCGCGTCATCGCCACCGGACGTGCCCCCGATCGATCATCTCCTCGGCCCACTCCCAATCGGCGCTGGCGGTGAGCTTGCGGTTGAGAGGTTCGCCCTCGATCCAGAAGACCGGCACACCGAGCGCCTCGCACAGCCAGGCGTCGTCGGTCGCTTCCCCAGGATCTGAGTTCGCGTGCGCACGCTCGAGGACCTCGGTTGGGAACCCTTGTGGCGTTTGGGCGAGGACAAATCGGTCCCGATCGCGGGTCGCGGTGATCCGGTCGCCGTCGGTCTCTTTGAGCGTGTCGTGGATCGGCAACGCTGGAACGACGGCCCGACCTTGGGCGGCCCGGCGGCCGACGCGCTCGACCAGCCCACGGCTGGCAAACGGACGCGCGGCGTCGTGAACCAACACGGTTCGAGCCTCCCCTATCAGCGCCAGCCCGGCGGCGACCGAATCACGCCGTCGCGCACCGCCGGCCGTCACCAACACTCGATTCGCGTCATCCCCGAGATGACCGTGGAGCAGTCCCTCTCCTAGATCGAGGTCGTCACGGGGCAGGACGACCACTACCGGACCTGCCAACGCGCCCAGCAACGCGCGCGCCGCCCAGCAGACCGTCGGCCGACCGTCCAGCAAGCGGAACTGCTTGGCTTCACCACCCATCCGCCGGCTGCTGCCGGCGGCTACGACCACGCCGGCGGCCCGGATCAGGGGCTGTTCGCCCCGCTCATCGCGGCGCCGCTTCCGAGGTCGGCCCCCTCGCCGCTCTTCTTGGCGAAGATCAATGTGCCGGCCCGAGTCTCATGAAGGCCGGTGACCGCGACTCGCAGCGTCTTGCCGATATCGTCGCGCGAGTCTTCGACCACGACCATGTTGCCGTTGTCGAGGTAGCCGACCGCTTGCTCCTTCTCCTTGCCCTGTTTGACGAGTCGAACGACGAGCTCGTCGCCAGATAGGATTTCGGGCTCGAGCATCGTCGCCACGTCGTTCAGATTGACGATCGGGATGCCGCGGCGCTTGGCTTCTTCGATCATCGCTTCGTTGTGGGTCACCACTCGGGCATCGTGTTGCACCGCGTAGTCGAGCACACCCTCGATCTCCCCGTGCAACAGATCGAGCTCGCGAATGAACACCGGTCGCGTGCGGTTTTGCTGCAGACGCTTGAGGCCATCCAGCCCACGCTCACCGCGGAAACGCTCGATCGGGATGTGGCTGGCCATCATCTCGTTCAGTTGATCGACGACGAACCGCGGGATCACGATCTCGCCCGCCAAGAGTGGGCTCTCGGCCAGCTTTACGATCCGCCCGTCGATAAGCGACTTCTCGCCGACCAAGTACCGCGCCCGCCGGCCGGCTTCGGGATCGGCCTGCCGAAAGAGCGTCAGGTCGAGCGCCACCGCGCGTCCGGTGACGGCTCCGAGGTAGGCGCACACCAACACCAGCAGCAAGATGCCAAACACCGCCACCTGTGTTCCTCGGATCTCGGCGATGAACGGTATCGGCAAGCGTCCTATCACTGCCAGAAGCGACGACGCCAGTAGGATTCCGAGAATCAGCCCGATCCCACCAGCCAGCACCTGCCGCGGGTCGCCTTGTCGGATTCTGGCTTCCAAGAGGACGGTGATCAGCAGCATCAGTGCACCGCTGACGATCACCAAGTACGTCGAGACGTTAGGCTCTTCCAGGAGGGCCGCCGCGCCGAACAATACGACCAGCGCGACGAATACGAGGCGCAGATAAGTCATGGTATACCTCCGGTCTGATTGCGCATCGCCATATGTATTGAATGATGGGCGATGCGATCCAAGGGCAAATCATCGTCATTTCGACAGGGCGAGCGCAACCGCCTCGCGCACCGTGGTGGCGGTTTCCAGGGTGATCCCTACACCGCGCTCGGTAGAGGCCCGAGCCGCGTCGCGATCGGGAGTTGCCAGAACGGCACGCTCGAACCCGAGCCGGGCAGCCTCTTTGAGCCGCGCCGCGGACCATCGCACGGGCCGAACCTCGCCCGTCAGGCCGACCTCGCCAAAGACGACCGTCCCCTGGCGCACCGGTCGATCCGCGCGGCTGGATGCCAACGCCGTGATCACGCCCAAATCGACCGCCGGCTCGGTCAGCGTGAGCCCGCCGACCACGTTCAGGAACACATCGCTCGCCCCGAGCGCACAATCGGCCTTCTTCTCCAGCACCGCCAGCAACAACGACAATCGGCGCGCGTCAAACCCGCCGGCCACGCGCTGCGGTGTGGAGTACGGGCTCGATGCGACCAACGCCTGGACCTCGATGACCAGCGGCCGTGTGCCTTGCACGCTGGCCACGTGCGCCGAGCCGGGGACAGGCTCGCTGTCCCGTCCCGTGCCCAGGAACATCGCCGACGGGTTGTCGACGACTTCGAGCCCCCCGTCGTGCATCGTGAAAACGGCGATCTCGTGGGTCGAACCGTAGCGATTCTTGAGCGCCCTCAAGACCCGCAGCTCGTGGTGGTGGTCGCCCTCGAACTGCAGCACGACGTCGACCACGTGCTCCAACGTCTTGGGACCCGCAATCCCGCCTTCCTTGGTCACGTGTCCGACCAGGAAGACGCTGCTGCCGGTGGTCTTGCAGTGCCGGTGGAAGGCGTCGGCAGCGGCCCGTACCTGAGATACCGAGCCCGGTGCGCTCGACAACGCCGGGTCGTAGACCGTCTGGATCGAGTCGCACACGATGATCTCCGGCGAGGCCTGCCGACACGCGGCGAGCAGCCCGTCGACCGCGGTCCCCGCGGCGATCAAGACATCCGATCGATCGATGCCCAACCGTTCGGCGCGGAGTCGGATCTGAGCCGGCGACTCTTCACCGGCCAGGTAGAGCACGCGGTTACCGTCGGCGGCCATCTGACCGGCCACCTGCAGGAGCAGCGTCGATTTCCCGACCCCCGGCTCGCCGGCAACGAGTGCGATCGACCCCGGAACGACGCCGCCACCCAAGAGCCGGTCGAGCTCGTCGAGGCCACTCGATCGACGCGAGAGATCGGATGCAGCCACGTCAGCCAGTGATTGCACTTTGGGTGCGGGACCCGAGCTGGCTTCTCTCCGCTCCACGACTTCTTCGACGAGCGTGTTCCACGCCTCGCACGACGGACAACGCCCGCCCCAACGGGGCGCGGTCGCGCCACAAGCTGTACAAGAGAACCGCGTCCGAACTCGAGCCGCGGTCAAGGAGTGGTGTGGAATGGGTCGAGGTTCTCGAACCGCATGTACTCGCTCAAGAACGCGAGCTCTACCGACCCGGTCGGCCCATTACGGTTCTTCCCCACGATCACTTCCGCGATTCCCTGCTTCTCGGTTTCGGGATGGTAGTATTCGTCGCGGTAGAGGAAGATCACCACGTCGGCATCTTGCTCCAGCGATCCGCTCTCCCTGAGGTCCGCCAATCGCGGTCGCTGATCGGCGCGGTGCTCGGGTCCGCGCGATAGCTGCGACAGCGCAACCACCGGGATGTTGAGCTCCTTGGACAGCGCCTTGAGTGAGCGGCTGATCTCGGTGATCTCTTGCTGACGGCTCTCGGCGCGGGTGCCGCTCTCCATGAGCTGCAGATAGTCGACGACCACCATTCCGATGTCGCGCTGCTGTTTGAGACGTCTCGCCTTGGCCCGCATCTCGAGCATGTTGAGCAAGCCGCTGTCGTCGATGTAGATCGCCGCGCGCCGCAGCCGTTCGCAGGCGTCGGCGACGTTCTTCCACTGGTCGCTCGAAGCCTGACCGGTGCGCAACGTCTTGAGCGACACACCTCCCTCGGTGCTAATCAGCCGCTGAACGAGCTGCTCCATCGACATCTCGAGGCTGAAGATCGCCACCGGGAGATCCTCCACGATCGCCGCGTGGGCGGCGACGTTCAGCGCGAAGCTCGTCTTCCCCATCGATGGGCGACCGGCGACGATGATCAGATCGCTGAGCTGAAAACCGGCGGTGAACTCGTCCAGATCGCGGAAGCCGGTCGCCGTTCCGGTGATCGCTTCCTTTTGTGCCGAAAGCGATTCGAGCTGCATCAATGCTCCCTGGAGAAGCTGGCCAATGGCGGTAAACGACTTCTTGAAGCGGTGCTCCGACAAGCGGAAGATCTTCTCTTCGGCGCGGTTCAACAGTTGGTCGGAGCGGTCGGTAGAGCGATACGCGTCGCTCGCGATGTCGGTGCCGGCGAGGATCAGTCGCCGCTTGACGGCGGAATCGAGCACCAGCTGCGCGTGGTAATCGATGTTGGCTGCGGTCGGGACGATCTCGACGATGCGCGCCAGGTACTCTTCGCCGCCCGCTTCCTCGAGCGACCCAAGCCGGTTGAGCTCCTCGCGCACCGCGAGCGCGTCCGGCGCGTGACCTTGATCGCGGAGGTCGTTGATGGCGGCAAAAATCCGGCGGTGAGCGGGATGGTAGAAGTCCTCCTGGTCGAGGATCTCCATGGCGCGGTCGGCGGCTGTTTCCTCCAGCAACATCCCGCCGAGAACCGAGATCTCCGCTTCGTCGCTGTGTGGCGGAACCCGTTCGGCCCCAGTCGGGGTGACGATCGAGGAAGGGATCGTGGCCACGCCGTCGGTCATTGCGCCGCCCGCTTCTGCAGCTCCTCGTCGTACACCTTTTTGGCCAACTGCACATCCTCCCAGGTTGGGCGCTTGAACTTCGGGTTCCGGAGCAGCGCTGCCGGATGATACGTCGCCACCAACGGTACACCCCGATACTCGAACACGCGACCGCGGAGCGAAGCCATCGAGCCGTCGACGCCCAACAGCGTGCGCGCCGCGTGACGACCGAGTGCGAGGATCACCGCTGGGTTGATGATCTCGATCTGCCGTTCGAGATACGGTTCACACGCTGCGACCTGTTGCAGGGTCGGGTCAGCGTTCTTGGGGGGCCGACTCTTCAAGATATTTGTGATGAAGACTTCGTCACGCCCGAAGCCGATCGCAGCCAAGATCTTGGTCAACAACTGGCCGGCCTTGCCGACGAACGCCTCGCCCTGTTGATCCTCGTAGTAGCCCGGCGCCTCGCCGACGATCATAAAACCGGTGTGTGGAGTGCCGCTGCCAAAGACGCCCTGTGTTCGCGTCTTGTGGAGCTCACACTTTGTGCAACCCAGCACCTCCTGTTGCAACGCCTCCCATCCGGCGGCGTCAAAACCGGTCTCGTCCGGGGCGGTGCTGGTCGAGCCTACCGTCTCCTCGCCCACTTCGTCTGTCCGATACAAGAAACGCTCGCCGAGAGCTCGGGCTCTCGCCAATCGTGCGACCGCCTCGCGACTCGCGCGTTGGTCGCTCACCTCTCGGCCGTCGTCAATGCGCTCTGTTTATCGAGAATGTGATTAACGAGCCGTTCGGCCAGCTCGTGCTTTGACATCAACTCAAAATCGGTAATCGCTCCGTCGCGACTCAGCAACGCCACCCGGTTCGTGGCGTGGCCGAAGCCGGCGCCCTCTTCGAGCGGGTTGTTCACGACGATATAGTCACAACCCTTCGATTCCAGTTTCGTGCGTGCGCGGTCGAGGATGTCGTCGGTTTCGACCGCAAACCCGATCAGCACCGTGGTAGGATCACGATCGGCGGCAGCGCGGGCCAGGATGTCCTCGGTTCGGGAGAGCTGTAGCATGCCGTCCCACTCGTCCTTCTTGAGCTTGTGCTCAGCTCTATCCGGCGCCCAATCGTTGACCGCCGCCGCCATCCAGAGCTGTGATGCTCCGGGCAGCGCGGTTCGAACCGCTTCACTCATCTCGTCGACGGTGCGCACCGCGACGGTGCGGACAAAGGGTGGCGTCGGTAACTCCGTCGGGCCGTGAATCAAGGTGACGTCCGCCCCGTGGAGCCATGCAGCCCGGGCGAGGGCGAAACCCATCCGTCCGCTGGCGCGATTGGTCAATGTGCGCGCCGGGTCGATGTCCTCCTCAGTGCGACCGGCGGTCACGACGACGCGATGGCCCTCGAGACGTGTCGAGCCGTTGACGACCCGATCGAGCGCGGCCACGATCGATCGGTTCCCCGGCCACCTGCCGATCCCCTCTTCACCACACGCCAACGGCCCCTCGTCTGGCGTCACGATCCAGTACCCGCGTTCGCGCAACACCGCGCGGTTGGCGACCACCGCCGGGTGACCGTACATCGTCGCGTTCATCGTCGGCACGAGCACCACCGGGGTGCTTCGCGGATCGACCGCCAGCAGCGTCGTCGTCAACAGATCGTCGCCGATCCCGGCCGCAGCTTTACCGAGCAGGCTCGCGGTCGCCGGGGCTACGACCAGTGCATCGATGCCGCGAGCGAAGTCGAGGTGCGGGAACTGCGCGTAGGCGCCCTCTTCGTCGTGGGACCACCCCTCCCAGAGCGAAGTCCCGATCTGCTCGCCGCTCAGCGCTTCGAACAGCGCCGGCCTCACGAGCTCGGCCGCGGACGCACTCTCGATCACGCGGACTCGCGCCCCCGCGCGTTGCAGATCACGCATCAGATCGACTGCCTTGTAGCAGGCGATGCCGGACGTCACACCGAGAGTGATCACCCGGCCAGCGAATGGTTGGGGCTCGACTATGGTGACCTCTTATCTACGACTGCGTAGTCGATCTCGCCTGAAACGAGGTCTTCCAGCGCACGCGTGGTGTACTTCCTCTTCCACTCCTTGCCACCCTCCTTGGGCAGCTCGTTGAGCTTACGCGCATAAGCGGCCGCGACCATGATCGACTCGTACTTGTTCTCGCTCGTGGTCGCGGCGGCGATCTCTCCTGCCGTATAGACCTTCATCAATTCCCTCCTGATCCGCAGATCGCGTCCACTCGTCCCCGATCGGGAAAGCGGCTGTCGATCCACTCTTGTAGGCTATCACGCCGGGCGCGTCGATGCTCCTCAGCGCGGATGATACTGGCGAACACTTCGACTGTCTTCTCCACCTCTTCATTGACGATCACGTACTGATAATCGGTTACGCAATCGATCTCGTTTAGCGCCTCATCGACCCGTCCCTGAATCGCTTCCGACGATTCCGTGCCACGACCCCGAAGACGCTGTTCGAGGATCGCATGCGACGGCGGCAGCAAGAACACCGACACGGCGTCCGGATAGGCCTGCATGAGTTGCACGCCACCCTGAACGTCGACGTCGAGCAGAACGAAAAATCCGTCCGCCAGCGCAGCGGCGATCTCGGCCCTCGGCGTACCGTACAGGTGCCCGTGTACCACCGCCCACTCGGCCAACTCGTCCGCGTCCCGGGCACGCTCGAACTCGGTCGCGTCGACAAACCGGTAGTCGCCGTCGTCGATCTCGCCCTCGCGACGCGGACGCGTCGTCAGCGAGACTGAGAACCTCAGCCTCGGATCCTGCTTCAGCATCTCGTTTGCGACCGTTGTCTTGCCGGCTCCACTCGGCGCCGACAAAATGATCGGAAACGGCAGCGTCGTTGCTTCCGCGCTCACTCGACGTTCTCGGCCTGCTCGCGAAGCTTCTCCATCTCGGTCTTGATCTCGATCGCGGCCTGCTGCATCTCGGCATTATTCGCCTTTGCCGCGACGGTGTTCGCCTCGCGGTTCATCTCCTGAATCAGGAACGTCAGCTTGCGGCCGACGGCCCCTCCTTCGGCGCTCGAGAGCTCCGACCCAAACTGCTCGATGTGGGTTCGCATCCGCATCAACTCTTCGCTGATATCGAGCCGATCCGCGATCAGGACGATCTCCTGCATCACTCGGTGGTCGAGCTCCTCTGTTAGCTCCGGTACGAGCGCCTGCACTTTGTCACGCAACCGATGCCGCTCGCGTTGCTCGCGCTCCGGCGCTCGCTCCTCGATCACCTTGCGCCACCGTTCGATCGTCTCGAGACGGCTCAGAAACTCCTGCTCGAGCGCCTCTCCTTCCGTTCTGCGACTCTCCACCAGCTGGTCTAACGCCATGCTGAGCGCCTCTCGGGCCCCACCCAAAAAAGCGTCGTCGTCGAGCGCCTCGCCGGCCGAGTGCCACTCTATGACCCCAGGCAGCGACAACAGCGTCTGCATGCTAACGCCACCTTCGACCCGGCTACCGAGTTTCCGGGCGATCTCCAGGAACTCGTCCACCAGCGGCTGGTTCAGCCGCGGCACCTGCGAACCGCCACCCGCAGTCGGTTCGATCTCGACCTTGACCGCTAGATGGCCGCGTTCACAACGCTCAGCGCATTCCGCCACCAGGGTGTTCTCGAGATGGCTGAACTCCCGAGGAAGTCGGAGCTTGGTGTTGAGAAAACGGTGGTTGACGGACTTTATTTCGGCGAGAAACTGGTAACCGTCCACCTGCGCCTCGCCGCGTCCGAACCCAGTCATGCTATGAATCACGAGACGCCTCCGGTCAATCTTAAAATTTACCGCTGGCCGGCTTGATCAGCAACGATCAAATACGCGTGAAGCCTTCTTGATTCAGACCTTCGAATCCCAATCGCCGGGGAGCAGCGCCGCAGCGGCCGCGACACCCTGTCTGATCGCCAGAATCACGTCCCGACGACCATCCCAGTGCTCGATCACGACTTCCTCGTCGACGCGGTTGAGAACGCTGTGTAACGCCAGTAGCGCCACCACGATGTCGTCGAGCTGACCTAGCCCGGGCACAAAGTCGGGGATCACATCGATCGGCGAGACCAGGTAGAGGAACGTACCGCCCAGAACGAGCTTGCTCCGCTTGGGGACCCGCGGGTCGGCCAACAACCGTTTGAGCAACAGAGCGAAGTGCGGCAGGAACAGCGCCAACTCGAGTAGAACTTGTTTCGCTTTTTGGGGTGGGACTCCAGCCAACTCTTGGCCTTTGTACGCATCGACGTCGTCGGGCAGCGTCGAGTCGTCTTCGTTCGAGATCGGGTACACGTGCTCAGGCACAGGCGTCCTCCCCCTCAACGATCGAGTCGCCGGCCGAACCCGAGTCGACTCCGGATCGGCGCAACGCATTGATCCGGGCGGCTGCTACACCGGCGCCAAAACCGTTGTCGATGTTGACCACCGTCACCCCCGGGGCGCAGCTGTTCAACATCCCCAGGAGCGCTGTGAGGCCATCAAACGAGGCGCCATATCCGACGCTGGTGGGAACGGCGATGACCGGGGCGGGGGTCAGGCCCCCGACGACCGAAGGCAGTGCGCCCTCCATGCCAGCTACGACGACGACCACGCCGGCATCGGTCATCGTCTCCTGGTGCGCCAGCGTGCGGTGGATACCGGCGACACCGACGTCGGCCACCCGCACCACCGGTTCGCCGTGCATACGCACGGTCTCGATCGCCTCTTCCGCCACCGGGAGATCGCTGGTACCGGCCGTCATCACGACCACCGAACGACCCGCTGCCGGCGTTGGGGCTCCCGCGCTGACGGTGCGCGCCAACGGATTGTGGCGGGCGCTCGGGACTACCGCTCGGATCGCGACGGCATGCTCGTCGTCGGCTCGCGTTGCCAGCAACCGTCCCGATCGCTCCCACATCCGGGCCGCGATCTCGCCCACCTGTATCGCGGTCTTACCGCTGCAGAAGATCGCCTCCGGGAATCCGGTCCGGGATGCCCGGTGGTGATCGATGGTGGCGAAAGGAAGCGTCTCGAGCGGCGAGACGGCCTGGAGCTCCCGGTGCGCATCTTCAACCGCCAGATGACCGTCCCGAACCGCCCGAAGTATCGTGCGCAACGAGTCTTGCATCATTAGCTTCAAGTTTATCGTTCGCTCTCATTGCGTACCACCGAAGCGCTGGAGCCTCGCGCTGGTCTGGGACCCACCACCACGACAACTCAGCCTCGTCGACGACGAAGTTCACGTGTGGCGAATCGAGCTCGATCTTTCGCCCCCGTCGTTGGCGCGGGCTTACGAGGTGCTGTCGAATGACGAGCGCCGGCGAGCGGATCGGTACCGATTGTTGGGTCGTCGACACCGATATGTGTCAGCGCGGGGTGCACTGCGTGCAATCCTCGGCGGCTACCTCGGCGAATCGGCGGCCGAGGTACGTTTGGGTCTGCGTCCGTCAGGACGCCCGTTTGTCCGCACTCGCGACGACGATCCGATCGACTTCAACCTCGCTCACTCGGGTAATGTCGCGTTGGTCGCGGTGACACGTGGCCGCTCGGTCGGCGTCGACATCGAGCGCTTGAGGCGCGGTCTCCCGTACGAGCGTATCGCTGATCGGTTCTTCGCCGACCGCGAGGTAGCCGCACTCAAGGAGGTCCCAAAGCCCGTCCGGCCAGCCGCCTTCTTCGCCTGCTGGACACGAAAGGAAGCCTACCTCAAGGCCAGTGATCGCGAGCTCGCGATGGGTCTCCCGGCAGCGCTTTCGCGTTTCTCAATCGTGTCGCAGCCAGAACGGTCGATCTCGATTCTGTCGGTGCCCGGTCGCCCGAACGAATCGACCCGCTGGTCTCTTGTAGACGTCGACGTGGGGGCGGGGTTCGCCGGCGCGCTGGCGGTCGAAGGTCGTGCTACGCCACGCTTTTTTGATTGGATCGCTCCCCCCCGGTGATCAGTCGACGCAAGCTGGCGCTTAATTGGATCAACATCGCCGTCTGTATCGCGGCGACATGGTCGACGCCCACGGCTGCGCTGGGACAGGAACCCGAGCGGCGACCATCTGAGCCGGTGCCGATCGACTCCATTCCGGTCGACGTCACGCCAACCCCGCGGCCCACGCTGCCGATCCTCTCCGAGCTCGTGACCGCCGAGGACCCACCCCGCTGGCTCTTTTCGCTTGATGGTCTGTACGGGTTCTCGATACTGCGGTACAACCGAATATCTGGCCTCGCGCCCGCCTGGGGGCTCACGCTCGAGGCGACCGATCCGCAGACCACCCCGAACCTGGGTGGCAGGATCGGGATCGCGACGACCCATCAGCGAACGTACTGGAGCGGCTGGGCCGAGCAACGGCTGCCCGTTCCCGGTGCCATCGTCGTTCGTTACGAGCACTTCCAGCGCCAGGCGACGTTCGACGATTGGCGCGTACCCAAGCGCGAGAACGACCTCGACACGTTTTTCGCTGGAAACGACCTGCTCGATTGGTGGCGAGAAAAGGGGTACACGATATCGGTCGACGCCGAGGCGACCAGTGGTCGGTATGGGGGGCGCGCGACGTTCCTCAACGCGTCCCAGCACAGCGAGCGGAATCGCTCCCCGTTCGCGCTGTTCGATGATGACGACTACCGCGACAACCCGAGCGTCGCCACCGGCAAGCTCCACAGCTTGACGCTCTCTTTTCGGTACGATGGGCGGGATGTCCAGAGCCCGCTATTGCCGGCGCCAGGTTGGTTCGTCGGTGGCGAGTGGGAACGGGGCGGCGGGTTTATCGGCGGCGACATCGACTTCGTGCGTGGCGCGGTCGATGTCCGGCGTTATATGCGGTTCGGGCGTGACACGTGGTGGGACTGGCAGGTGCTGTGGCTGGGAGCACTCACCGATCGCGGTGTGCCCCCCCAGCGGTTGGTGCGTCTCGGGGGTCCGGGCTCGCTACGTGGCTTTCCGACCACCGCTTTCGTCGGTGAAGAGGGGGTCCAGGCGTCAACCGAAGTGCGTTTTCCCCTGCCGGTCAATCGGCGCATCGCGCTCATATTCCTGTCGTGGCACCTGGTCGGGTTCGCCGATGTAGGGACGGTCGGCGACTACGAAGACTGGCACGCGGACGTCGGAGTGGGTATCTCCGGTATCAACCTTTTCTCGTACCTGGGGTTCTTCGTCGCCCAGCGGGTCACCGATCTGGACCTACCGAACAGCGACCCCCGGTTTATTGTCAGACTCCGACGCGATTTCTAGTTTTAGGAGTTACGCATGAGATTGTTCGAATTCTTCCACGACACCGAGGTCACTCTCGACCTCGCCGCGACCACAAAGCCAGCGGTCCTCGAGGAGATGGTCGCGTTGTTTGGGCTCGATGAGGACGCTCAACAGCTGCTCGTCAAGCTCTTGAAGAAGCGCGAGAACCTAGGCTCGACCGGAATCGGCAATCACGTCGCCATCCCTCACTGTCGCTCGCTTGTCGTCGACCGTCTTCGAGTCGCTTACGCTCGCAAGGCGGCTGGCCTCGATTTCGACGCGATCGACGACAAGCCGGTCAACCACTTGTTTCTCATTGTCGCCCCGCCAGTTGAGATCTCGAATCAGTACCTGCCGGTGCTCGGTAAGATCGCGCAGTTCTGCAAGAACGAGCAGAACATCGCTCGGCTCAACGAGGTCGGGACAACCGAGGAGTTCTTGGCCGTGCTCAAAGACGCCGAGGTCTAGAGGAGGCTCAGGCTGGAAGCGAGCATCGAACGACTAATCGCGTTACAGGATCTAATGCAGCTTCAACGCGATATCGGTGATAACTCGTACGAGGCGCTCGGTTTTAAGACCGATGATGCGGCCACGATTGACGCCGAGATCGAAAGCCTGAAGTCGCAGATCGACCCGCCCGTTTTGCGCCGATTCGAGAAGATCGCGACCAAGTACGATCGACCGCTCGTACCCGTTCACAACGGGGTCTGCTATGGGTGTTTCGTTCGCTATCCCACCGCCAAGCTGGCCGATATCGGCGACACTCCGACGACGTGCGAGAGCTGCGGCCGACTCATCTATCAGGTTCCTTGATCGGCGCTTAACCGACCACTATCGGACTGGGTACACGGCTCGACTCTGCCGCTTGACGGACGCGGAGACGTTTGAGCGCCGTCTTGCCGTTGGCCTCGAGCTTGTACCAGTAGACGCCTGCGGGCACCGGTTCGCCATCCCCCGTCGTGCCGTCCCACGCGACCCGATGAAGGCCGAGTCCCTGACGCTGGTCTACGAGTACGACGACTTCCTGCGCCAGGAGATTGTAGATCACCAATCGGGCATGGGTCTCGGCGTCCAATCGATAGGTGAAGATCGTTGGGCTGACGCCGGGCGTGAATGGGTTGGGGAAGTTCTGCTCGAGGAAAAACTCGCTCTCAGGAAGCCCGGTCTGTGCGGTCAGCGAGCCGGGCGCAGCGACCGCCAAAGCGACCGCCAACCCGATCAGGACAGCCAGCCTAAGGAGCGCGAGTGATAAAGGCATCGGGGTAGCCGCGCTGGGCGACGTGATTCCGCCACTGCTCGGCCGTCCCGCGGTCGACAAACCGTCCCAGGTAGACACGGTGGACGTCACCGTCGACGAACCACCGCGCCAGTTGGGGAAACTCCTGCTCGAGTTGTCGAATCCGTACAAGGGCTCCAGTCTCGCTATTGAACGCTCCCGTCTGAATGGTCCACTGACCGCTCTCAACCGATGGATTATACGTCGGTTGCGGCTCCAGGGTTCCGATCAACTCTTCGGTGCTCGGATCGCCCTCCACCCGTGGCGTCGTCAGCTCCGGGGTCGCCGGAGGTGGTGGCCGCCCACCGACCGAGTCGGGGTGAACAAACGGTTCATAGACGCCAGCCGCGACCGCGTCGGTCTGTGTCTCAAACTCGCGCTCGCGCTCGGCCGCCTCCCGAGCCGCGGCGAACTCCGCGTCGTCGCTTTTGTCGCCACTGGTTGCTGGCGCCCTGCGTTCCGGCGAGCTGGAACACGCCGTAGCGATCACCAGCGCCAACGCGGCACTGTACCGAATGACCGAAAGTCTCATGCTGCCGGTTTGGCGAGCACCCGTTTGTTACCGTCGCGTCGCGTCACGCCACTCCGATCGAAATACTCGAGAACCGGGATCAGGAACTTCCGACTTACCCCCAAGATCGCCTTGCAGGTTCCAGTGTCCACCGCGCCGTCGGCCTCGAGGCGCTCGACGAGTGCGACCCGCGCCGTCTCGAGCGCTGATACATCGATGTACCAATCGCTGGCCAGCTTGGCGAGCTCGTTACGCCGTTCAAGGTAATGCTGGAGCTCTCTCAGCCGCTGCTCGTCGACACCGAGCTGTTTGGCGAACTGAACCGTGTCGGGGGCTTCGAGACCGGCCTCTCGATAGCCGGCTCGGATCGACTCGACCAAGCGCTCCTCCTCCTCCTCCAACTCGACCGCGTGACCCGCCAAAGCGACCACCGCACCCTGGCGATCGAGTTGACCGTCGACGACGAGCGCGCCGATCACCGCCTCGACCAGGACCGGGTCGGCAGCGACCGCCTGCCGGGCGGCCTCAAGACCCATCCCGGGCTGGAGCGGCTGGCGTCGATGATACGCAGTCACCGCGTCGAGGAGTTGTTGCGCCGCGGCATCGACCGCACTTCGGGCGAACCATCGCTCCCCATGACGCGCAACGCGCTCAGGGATCGCCGCCAGCGCCGCCTCGAGCTGGTTGGCCCCCAGCCCGCTGTCGAGCACCAGGCTCGAGTCGACGACCCCGCGTCCAGCGGCCATCTCCAGGATGTGGGCAACGCGCTCCGACGGACTCGCCCCAACGATCTCGGCCAATCGGGTGGCGTGCTCACCGCGCTCGCGAGCTCGCACCCGGGGCGGCGCGCGCAACACGATCTCGGCCCCACCGATCGTCTCGACCGGGCTGTACGCCCTGACGACGAGACGATCACCGGCAGCGATCACGAGCGGTTGCTCGAACCGCACACGCCCGTACCCCTCTCCTCCCGGCTCGACCCGCCGGCCCGAATACCAGCGCACGCGACCCATGACCTCGGTCGTCCCGTGATGGAAACGCAGCCGATCACCAGACTCGACCGACCGCGGGGCCGACGCCACCAGCCATAGACGTACGTCCGCGCGCCGGTTCGAGCGCCAACCCACGTCCGGCTGGACAAGCGTCGTCCCGCGGCGAATCGACTGTGCCCCGCTGCCGGTTAGCGCCACCGCCGTGCGTTGACCCGATCGCGCCTGCTCCACGGAAGAACCGTGTACCTCGATCGACCGGACGCGAACCGTGCCCCTCTCTGGGAGTGAGCGCAGCGTGTCGCCTTGAGCGATGGTGCCGGCCCACAGCGTCCCGGTGGCAACCGTTCCCACCCCAACCACTGGAAACGACCGATCAACGGGCAGTCGAGTGGGTCTGTCGGTACGCGCACCGGAAACCTCCATCGCGACGCGCGCCAGTGCCTCACGCAACCGATCGACGCCATCCCCCGTGCGCGCCGAGACGACCACCGTTTCTGCTCCTTCAAGTCGGGTTCCGGCGAGCATTTCGGCGGTCGTCTCGACCACCAACTCGGACCAATCGGCATCGACCAGATCGGACTTCGTGATCGCGACAACGGCGCGCTCGATACCGAGCGCCTCGAGTACGACGACGTGCTCCCTGGTTTGTGGCATGACGCCTTCGTCCGCGGCTACCACCAACAGCGCGATGTCGATCCCGGTCGCGCCAGCAACCATGTTCTTTATGAATGCTTCGTGCCCGGGCACGTCGACGAAGCTGGCGGCTGGCGCATCCGCGCCGAGATCGAGCGGAGCAAAACCCAAATCGATCGAGATCCCGCGGCGTTTCTCTTCCGGCAAGCGATCGGTGGCGATGCCGGTCAGCGCCTCGACCAACACCGTCTTACCGTGATCGATGTGCCCGGCCGTCCCGATGATCACCGGTCGAAAGTCTGGGCCCACCGGAGAGCTCACGCGGCTCCAGACCGCAGATCCGCGTGGTACCGGACAAACTCGCGCACAAGCTCGCGTACCTTGGCGTCACCGTTGGCGGTGTCGTCCAACTGCTCGAGAAGCCCGTAGTCCGGATGATGGTAGAGGTTCAGAAGCGCGTACTCCGCTGACGACAGTGACCGACACCCGGTGCGGTCACGCCTACACTGCGGACAGACGACGCCACCGTCGACGACCGAAAACGATGGCGCTTGGGAGCCGGCGACGGGACGGCCGCACGCTACGCACGCGGCGAGCTCCGGCGTGACACCCAGCTGCGCGACCGCCGCCAACCGATGAAAGGTCTCCCAGCGCGATGCCCGCGTGGCCGGTGTGCGGCACAATCGTTCGAGCGCCACGGGAACGAGGTCGAACATCGCCACCGCCGGCGCGTGGTCGGGCAGCACCGCGCGCAGGAACCGAAACCATCGGCCGGCAGCATCCATTCGTTCCAACGATTCGACGATCGCCGGATATGCGGTTACCAACTCGACGCCCGACAACGTTTGGATATCGCGGTTGTCGCGCGAATAGTACGTCACCTGAAGACGGCGGAACGGTTCGATGATCCCGCCAAATCGACTCTTTGGCCGTCGCACGCCACGCGCCATGACCGGCACCACACCGTAGTCACGCGTGAACAATCGGTAGATCACGCTCGTGTCACCAAACCGGATCGCCTTTAACACAAAGGCTTCGGTGCGCACGAGCGACATATCGACCGTTGGCTACAGCAGCTGCGTGAGGAAGAAAGAGGCGGAGCCCAGAATCAACAAGAACGAAACGATATCGGTCATGGTCGACAGAAACACCGATGATGACACGGCTGGGTCGAGCCCAATCTTATCGAGCAGGATCGGGAACGCGGCGCCCCAAAGCACACCCAGTGAGATGGCGCCCCACATCGAACCGCCGATTACAGCGCCCACGGTGATGTCGTTCCGCCACACGCCGGCTACGATGCCGATAATCAAGGCGATCAAGAATCCGATCACGAGGCCGGCGATGAGTTCTCGCACGACCGACCGCAAGGGTCTCGCGGTATGACTGGCCAGTGCGAGCCGCCTCACCGCCACCGCGGTTGCCTGCACCGCCGAGTTGCCGGCCATAGCGGCGACGACGGGCATAAACACCACGATGAACGCCATCTGCTGAATGGTGCTCTCGAAGTGAGCGACGACGAGCGCGCCAAGCCCCGACGTGCAGAGTGTTACCAACAGCCACGGGGTCCTCGACCGTATGATCTCGATCGGGGTGGCGTACGATTCCTCCTGCTCGGCGACGCCGGACAAACGAAAGATGTCCTCGGTTACCTCGGCTTCAATAATGTCGATCACGTCGTCGACCGTGATTCGTCCGAGCAATTGATCGGACTCGTCCACGACCGGAATCGACACCAGGTTGTACTTGGCGATCAGTCGAGCCACTTCTTCCTGGTCGACAGCCGGAAGCACGCGCACGACATCGCGCTCTATGATCGTCTCGACCGGGTCGGAGCCGTCGGCCAAGATCAAATCCTGCAGCGCCAGCCGGCCGACCAGCTTGCCACTCTGGTCAACCACGTAGACGGTAAAGAAATCGCGCATCTCGCGGCCCTGTTGCCGAACAGACGCGATCGCCTCGTCGGCCGTGAGATGCGCCAACACACTGCAGAAGTCGGTCGTCATCACGCCGCCGGCCGATTCCTCGTCGTACTCCATCAGCGCCGCGATCTCGCGCGACTCCTCGGGCTCGATGTGCTCGAGGATCTCGTCGGCGTCCTGCGGCGGGAGCTCGGCCAGGATGTCGGCCGCGTCGTCGCGCTCGAGCTCCTCGAACAGCGCTGTCACGCCGGCCGCACCAACTGCGTGGAGAAGCTCCGGCCACGAATCCTCGTCCACCTCGGTCAGCGTTTCCGCGCGCATCGACGTCGGGATGCGCAGGAAGAACGACACCCGATCGTCGTCGTCAAGCCCGTCGATGATCTCGGCCAGGTCAGCCGGACGGAGCTCGGCGATGATCGCCTCCAGGTCGCCGTCCTCGACGCCTTGCGCGAGCACCTCGCGCACCGCCGACACCATCTCTCTGATGTGCTCCGCCTGGTCCTTCATCGTCTATACCGCTTAGTCACTCGGGAAAGGTGTACGCCGCCGGAACCGCACCTTGCGTACACGTTGGGGCGTGGCGTCGAGTACATCGATCGTCCACCCTCGATGGACGATCACGTCACCCACCCTGGGGATCCGTCCAAGCCGAGCGATTACGAATCCGGCTACGGTCTCGGCACGATCAGTCGGCAGGTCCACGCCGCGCGCACTGTTAATCTCCGTGATCGGTACTTGGGCGTCAACGACAAACGCGCGCCGATTGGGCTCGGGCTGGGTGTCATGCTCATCCCGAATATCGCCCACCAGCTCTTCGACCAGATCTTCCAGCGTGACCATGCCGACGACGTCGTCGTCTTCAGAAACAACGGCCAAATGGCAACGCCGGCGCTTCATCTCGAGCAGCAAGGTGTCGCAGCGCGTGCCTGGGTTGGTATGAACCACGGGACGCACCGCTGGCCTTTGGTCAGGAGCACCGCCAAAAAGATCGAACACGTGCACCATGCCGAGCACTGAAATCGAGTCGGGCCCGCGGATCGGAATGCGGGAAAAGCCGGTTCGCCGGACCAGCGCGGTGATATCAGCGATCGTCGCGTCCCACCCTGCATCGACGACCCGATTGGCCGGCGTCATGACGTCCTCGACTTGAGTACGACCAAACTCAAACACGCCACTGATGATCTCCCGCTCACCAGACTCCACCAACCCTTCGCGCTCGCTTTCGACGAGCATCAACTCGAGGCCACGTTGATCGAGCGCGGCCTGCATCTCCGAAGTTCCTCCGGCGTAGCGCAGGATTAGTGACGCGACGCGATCAGCAAACCAGCTGATCGGGATAAAGGCCCAGGTTGCCACACCCAGAACTCGGGCCGTCGAGTTCGACGTTCGGTCGTGACCGCCGTTAACGACAACACCCGATGCCACCTCGTCGGCCGCGAACAGGAGCGGTCCCAGCACCAGGGTCACGATTATCGCCACCGCCCACGGTGATCCGCCGGCGAATCGCTGCACCGTTGCTGCCATGAGAATCGCGGCGGCTGCGGCGGCGATCGCGTGACCGGCGCGAATGGGTCCCAGCAGATGACCCGGCGACTCGCCAAAGCGGGCCGACGCCCAACCCGCTCCGCGGACCGTGTCCGAGACCCAGCGCTGGAGTCGCGCCCGGCCAACCGACAGCAGCATCCTCTCCGACGCGGCAAAGAAGGTCGCCGCGGCGACAGCCACCGCTATGCCCAGCAGCGCCATCACGCCGCATCACCCTCGGTGGCGGCTTCATCCTCTTCGATCGGCTCTGCGACCACTTTCGTGATGCGTTTGCCGTCCACCGCCTCGACCCGGAAAAGCCAATCCGCCAAGCGGATCTCCTCTCCGCCTTCAGCGATGCGTCCCATTTCGCTCGCCACCAGCCCACCGACCGTATCGACTTCGTCGGCTCGTAGATCGCTGCCGGTCAACTCGTTGAAATCGTCGAGATCGAAACCACCGTCCAATCGATACCCACCGGCGGCAATCAACTCCACACGCGGCTCTTCACGATCGTGCTCGTCGCGTATCTCACCAACCAACTCTTCGATGATGTCTTCCAGCGTCACGATCCCCGCCATGCCACCGTACTCGTCGACGACGATCGCCAGGTGGATGCGATCGCGCTGGAACTCCCGCAGCAGGTCATCGATTCTCTTTGCCTCTGGGACGAACGTCGGCTCCCACAAGAGCTCCTCGATCGTGTTCGGCGCGGTCGCCAAACTATGAACAAACACGACCAGTTCCTTGGCGTACAGGACACCGACCATCGTATCGAGATCATCTCGATAGACTGGGATGCGAGAGTGTCCCGACCGTTTGACCAGCTCGGCTGCGTCGCGCCACGAGCAGTGCGCGTCGATGGCTATCACATCGGGGCGTGGTGTCATGACCTCGCGAACGGTGGTCTCACCAAAAGAAAAGAGCGACGGTGCATCTGGAGAGACGATGTCGGTGTCGTGCGCGTCATCGTCCAACTCCCCCGATTCCGCGCGCCGCCACATGTCGTCCAGATGTCCGAGAATCGCTGTCGCCGGCTCGACCGCTCTGGTCCACGCGGCCAAGACGGAAGCCGTCCTCCGGGCCCACGCCTCAGGCCGCTCGGCTCCCATTGCCCGTGCCACCCGATCAGCGAATACCAGCACGATCACCGCCACAACTAGCACCGATCCAAACCCGACCAGGGCGCCAAACCGCCCCGCCACCAATAGATCCGCGGTAAGCCAGCTAGTAGCCGCCATCCAGACGAGAAAGACGATCCGGCCAAACGAAGTTCCGCGTTGAAGCTGATCGGGACTGCGGATGAGCTCGGCCACGCTCGTCGTCTCTATCGTCAGCTGGCTCGACTTGAGTGAGAAGAACGCACCCTCGCAAATCGCGAAGAAGCTGATCCCTACGAACCCGAGAATAGCGGCTGTAAAGAGCGCGACTTCGTTCATCCGTTTCGCCTCTCGTTCAAGCGCTCAGACCGCTTCGGTGACGGCGCGCTGAACCCACTGCTCCTGCTTTTCACGCATGACCTGATCGGCCGACTCTGTGTCATGATCGTAACCCGCCAAGTGGAGCGCGCCATGGACGAACAACCGGCAGAGTTCACGCTCGATCGACTCGGAAGCCCGGGCAGCTTGCTCGCGCGCGCGATCGATAGAGACATAGATATCACCGATCACCCCACCGGATCGATTGAGCTCGTACGGAAACGCGAGCACGTCGGTCGGACCGTGTTTGGCACGAAACCGCTCGTTCAATCGAGACAGGTCACGATCGTCGGTGAGGATACAATTCACCGTACCGACCTCCAATCCCTCCTCAGCCAGTAACGAGGCTAGCGTCTGGACGGGAAAGGGGTCGAGCTCAGACGGGGGCTCGACCAGCGGATGAAAGTGGATCCGAAGGCTCATCTCGAACCTCGGGGGCGTGCAGTGACACCGTCGGGTAATCGATGCGGTGGTGGTGAATCCCGCCCAACACAGAGACAAACTTGTCCTGCACTATGGCGAGGTCGCGAAACGTCAGATCAGCCTCGTCGAGCTGATGCTCGTCGAGCTTCATATCCACGATGCGACGAACGGCTTTCCGGAAGGCCTCCGGGGACGGGTCGCTCACCACCCGGCAGGCGGCTTCGACCGAGTCCGCAAGCATGACGACGGCGGTCTCCTTGGACCTTGGCCGTGGTCCCGGGTAAACGAAGTCGCTCACCGTTGGGAGGTCTACGCGCTCCTCCTGCTCGGCCTTGTGCCAGAAATACGTCAACCGGGTCGTCCCGTGGTGCTCGCGAATGAAGTCGATGACGTCCTCTGGGAGACCCGCGGCGGTAGCCATCTCGATGCCGTCGTGCACGTGGCGCGAGACGACACGAGCACTCGCCTCGGGGGTCAGCGAGGTATGAGGGTTTACTCCGCCGCGTTGGTTCTCGGCGAAGTACTCGGGCCGCGTCATCTTGCCGATATCGTGGTAATACGCACCAACGCGGGCCAGAAGCGAGTTGGCTCCGATCCCCTCGGTCGCTGCCTCGGCGAGGTTGCCGACGATGATCGAATGATGGTACGACCCCGGCGCCTGGAGCAACAAGTCCTTTAGCAGCGGTCGATTGAGATCGGCCAGCTCGAGCAGCGTAAGGTCGGTGGTCCGACCAGAAGCCCACTCCAGGACCGGGAGCAGACCCATCGCGAGAAAGACCGCCAAACCGGCGCTCAGCGCACCCCAACCCAGGGCGATGATGAAGTCGCCCCAACCCCAGAATTGAGTCAGCCCGAGGGCGGCGATGGCGATCGCATACCCCACGATGATGAACAGCAAGCTCTCATAGAAGTGCGTCCTGCGACGAATGCGGCGCACACTCCACGCACCCGAGAGTCCAGCCACGATCCCGGTCCACAACAATGGAAAACCAGGATCGACTTGCGCGCTCAGATACACCGCCAGGAAAAGCGTGAACGGTACGCTGAGACGGGCGTTCCACAGGATCGCAACGGTCACCGAACCGAATGCGATCGGCGCTGCGTACACGGGGATCGACTCGACCCGGTCAAACACGGTCGTCAATCCAGCCACCAGTGCCCAGATCATCGTCAGCACGCCGACGGCGCGATAATCTCCGAAGACGTCTCTCCGGTACATAAACAAGAAGAACCCAAACAAGGACAGCAACACGATGCCAAGGAACAGCGATCCGAGCGCCGCGCGGATGTCGTCCACCGTAAAACCACCCCGGCGACGATTGAGCTCTTCTGAGAGGCTGCGCAGCCGCTCGGCCTGCTCCAGCGTGACGCGGGTGTGCTCAGCGACGATCAGCTCGCCTTCGAGCACCTCGCTCTTCACCGGGCTCACCGTTCTTCGCGCTTCGGTGCGACGCAGAGCGGTCAACGTTGGATGGGGTTCGAGGTTCGCCGGCATGACCGCCGGTAACAGCTGATCCGCTATGCGCTGAATCGCGGCGTCATCGATCGGGGACAATCGCCTCAACGCCGGGATCTCGGCACCGGCTCGTAATGCGACGATCTCCGATCGCGGTACTACCGCCTCGCTTCCGTCGGTTCGCAGTACCGAGATCTGGGTGCCGGCGATTCGACTCAGATCGGTGGCCTGCAACATGAGGTGCTCGACGTAGACCGCGGGCAGTATCTGACGTGCCACCGAGCGGATCTCCGCGCGGACGCGGGGGTTGGTCAACGCCCTCTGCTCGGCGGGTCGTAACCCCACGCTGCGGCCGTTGATCCGGTTGAGTTGCGCCAGCACAGCTGAGCTCGGAGAGTCGACTTCAAACCGGCTTAGATAGGCATCGAGCTCAGCCACCGCCGAGTCGGCGTATGCCGGCTCGTGTGAGAAGACCGGTGGGACCGAGATCGCCGCCCGCTCCTGCAGCTCCTCCAATTCGCTTTCATCTCGTAGCACCGGGAAATCGAACGGCGCCAACACATCGTCGGAAGCCACCACCCCGACCCGCACGGCGGGTACCTCGTAGCCGCTCTCGGGTGGAAACAGGATCAGCGTCAGCAACGCGATGACCATTACGAGGCCCAGGCGGAACGCGAGTCCGCGCGGAGATTCGGCGTCGCGACCCGCCTTCCACCCATCGCGAAACAGAGTCAGCCGGTGAACGAAACGGTGCCAGCGATTGGCGTTCACTTGTCCCGCTCCGGGTCGGGCGGCACCAACTTCTCGTAAGCGGTGAGGATCTTCTGGACGAGCGCGTGACGGACGACGTCTTGCGCCGTCAGGTAGACGAACTCGATGCCGTCGATGCCGGTCAGGATGCGTTCGATCTGAAGCAAACCCGAGAACTCCGCCGGCGGCAGGTCGATCTGCGTCACGTCGCCGGTGATGACCGCTCTGGAGTTGAGCCCGAGCCGCGTGAGGAACATCTTCATTTGACGGGTGGTCGCGTTCTGGGCTTCGTCGAGGATCACGAACGCGTCCGCCAGAGTCCGGCCGCGCATGTACGCCAGCGGCGCGATCTCGATCACACGGGTTTCGATGTAGCGACGCACCCGATCACCCGGGAGCATGTCTTCGAGCGCATCGTAAAGCGGTCGGAGATACGGATCGACTTTCTCCTGCAAGTCACCCGGCAAGAAACCGAGCGTCTCGCCGGCCTCTACAGCTGGCCTCGCGAGGATGATGCGACGCACCGCGCGCCGCTGAAGCGCGTCGATCGCCATCGCCACCGCCAAATACGTCTTGCCGGTACCCGCCGGACCGATCGAAACGACGATGTCGTTCTCGTTGATCGCTGCCAGGTAGGCTTCTTGTCCGGCGGTCTTGGGGCGGATGATCTTCTGCGTGCCGCGGATCGCCACCCGCTCGGCGCCCGAGGCAGGCGGAAACTCGACCGCGCCGGCCTCCAATCGATCGTAGAGACGGCGGATGTCTTGCACGTCGAAGCCAGCGCCGGTCTGTACCAGCTCGATCAAGTGCTCGATCAAGCCGATCGCACGTGCCACACCGCGGCCGCCACCACGGACGCGCAATTCGCCCTCGCGAACGACCATGCGCGTTCCGCTCAGGTTCTCGATCAGCTTTAGGTTTTTGTCTTGTGTACCGAAGAGCGCCAGCTGATCGACGCCGTCGAGCCGAATAGCCTGGCTGCGGGAAGAGGCTTCAATAACCACAACTAGACAGATAGTTTAGCCAGCGATCTCCCGTCCCGTCAAGCCGGGGGGTCGGCCTGATCCAAGCGGATATGCAGATCGGCGAGGTCGCCTTCGTCCGGTGTTGATGGCGCCCCCTCGAGCAACGCGCTGGCGCTGGTCGTCTTAGGGAACGCGATGACCTCGCGCAGGCTGGTGGCGCCCGCGAACAACATCGCGATCCGGTCGAGCCCGAGCGCGATCCCACCGTGCGGAGGCGCACCGTGCTCCAACGCCTCGAGCAGGAAACCGAACTTCTCCTCGGCTTCGGTTCGGTCGATCCCCAACATCGCAAAGGCGCGTTCCTGCACTGGGCGCTGGTGAATACGGATCGAGCCGCTGCCGAGTTCGTAACCGTTGAGAACCAAGTCGTAGGCTTCGGACTCGATCGTCAGTGGGTCGGAAGCATCCAACGCCTCCAACCCACCTCGTGGCGCGGTGAACGGATGGTGACTGGGCTCGAGCCCACCATCAGCGCCGGGCTCGAACAGCGGGAAATCGACGACCCACAACAGTCGCCAGGGTGATCGATCGTCGAGCCAATCCCGTTCGATAGCGATGTGCAGTCGCAGTTCCCCGAGCGCCTGTTGCGCCACGCGCTGTTGGTCCGCCACGACGAGCAGCAGATCACCGGGTTCGGCGTTCGCGAGCTCTCCGGCACGGTCCCAATACGCGCTGTCGACGAACTTGTCGACCGCAGTTCGCCAACCATCGGTCTGACGGCGGGCCCACACGACCCCCTTTGCGCCCGCTGCGCCAGCAACCTCAGTCCAGCGGTCGATCGTGCCGCGACTCTCTTCCCCGGCGGCGGGAACCCGAAGCGCCACCAACCGCCCGCCCGCACCGACGACATCGTCGAACACCCGAAAACCTGTATCACGGAATGCACCCGTTACGTCAGTCAGTTCCTGGTTGATCCTGAGATCGGGCTTGTCGGTTCCAAACCGCGACATCGCTTCATCGTATGTCAATGTCGGTATCTCGCCGAGCTGGTAATCCAGACACGACTCGAACAGATGGTGGAAAAGTCCGCTCACGACGGCGATCACATCCTCGGCACCGACAAACGACATTTCGAGATCGATCTGGGAAAACTCGGGTTGGCGATCGGCGCGCAAGTCCTCGTCTCGGAAACATCGCGCCAGTTGATAGTAGCGATCGTACCCGGCAACCATGAGGAGCTGCTTGTACAGCTGCGGTGACTGCGGCAGGGCGTAGAACTTCCCTGGTTGCACTCGCGACGGGACCAGGAAGTCGCGTGCGCCTTCCGGTGTGCGACGCGTCAGTATCGGGGTCTCGATCTCCCAGAAGTCGAGTCCGTCCAAGTAGCGGCGCGTCTCGATCGTGATCTTGTGCCGTAAACCCAATGCTCTGGTCGGGATCAATCTGCGCAGCTCGACGTAGCGGTGGCGCAGGCGCACCTCTTCAGCTACTTCCCCGCGGCCCTCTTTCTCAACGTCTACCGGGAATGGTGGTGTCGCCGACTCGTTGAGCAATCGACAGGCGACGACGTCGATCTCGATCGTCCCAGTCGCCATCTCGGGATTGACACTCTCCTGGGGACGCGCGAGAACCTTCCCCTCGACAGCGACTACGTCTTCCGCCCTCAGCTTCTCGACCACAGCGAACACGTCCGCCGGCAGCCGTTCAGGCGAGGCCACGCATTGGAGCAGGCCGTAGCGGTCCCTCAAATCGAAGAAAACCAGCCCACCGTGGTCACGCCGGCGGTGAATCCAGCCGCATAGAGCCACCGACTCACCGACGTTGTCGTCGCTCAGTGCACCGGTCACCCGGCTTCGCAGGGAGGTCGCGAGGTACTCTTTCATTTCGCTTTGCCTTCAGGCGCGCAGCAGTATACCTGGCGGCGCGCGATCAGAACAGCCGCACGGCACGGGCTTCGAGCAGCTGCCGACTCGGAATCTCAACGAGCTCGTTGTCCGGACCTGTCAGGATCAGTGTCGATTTCAGGTCTTGCCTGCGCTCGTGCAGGTTGAACACCTGATCTTGCGGATCGAACAAGTAGTTCCCGGTGACTTCACCGCGACCGGTCAAGGTCACGCTCGAACCACTGATCGTGCCCATGCCTCGAACGATGATATCACCACTGTAATCGATCGGGATAACGGGTCGACCGGCCAACGCGCTGGTGTCGGCCACGGCATATGTCAGCACCATCTCGATCTCGGTCGTGACGCCGCGAAGAACTTCGGTAACGGTCAGAGTATCGCTCCAACTCACGCCGACGGTTGCCTCCCCTTCGGGCAACTGCGGGAAGAACGCTTGCGCCGATCGTTCGAGGTACCGAGTGCCGATGCCGGGTGGAACGACACCGCTGGCCCGAGCATCGAGGACCACGCCGCTCGGCGTGGTCGACAACGTGATCACCGTTCCACGGAGCGCCTCCCGGCGTGGGGTCGGGAACGCACCCTCGATGTTCAGGTCGAGCGTCTCAAAACCGAGCCGCCACAGCATGCGCGCCCCAGGGTCCATCAATGTCAATCGTACGACACCATCGGAGCTGATCCGATAATCGGTGTCGCGCTCGAGGATCCGCTGTGACACCGTCAGAGTATTGGTGCTCCGATAGCGAAGCGACTCACCGCGATCGGGATTGTAAACGAGCGCCTGACCGCTCGCCGGTTGGGTCACGATTAGCGACATGACGCTTGCCAAGATCCACGTGCCAATGCGCCGTTTTGGGTATATGCTGCTTGACACTTCTCGCCGCCCAGATCTAGATTTCACTACTCAACGAACGAGTTCTATCGCTCGTTGTTGTGCGGGAATAGCTCAGCTGGTAGAGCGCAACCTTGCCAAGGTTGAAGTCGCGGGTTCGAGTCCCGTTTCCCGCTCCAACTGTGTGCGAATGGCCCTTCCTACGTTGGGAGGGCCTTCGCATTGGACGCTGCAAGGCGGCGTAGCCAAGTGGTAAGGCAGAGGTCTGCAAAACCTCCATTCGCCGGTTCGATTCCGGCCGCCGCCTCCACCACTTCCAGCCTACAAGACTAGTCGGGTTCTAGAAACAGGTCGGTCCTGAGCTGCCTCCCCGGCTCGACCGCATACTGTTCGAAGTCGGTCACCCCCTCGGCCACCAGCACCTCTTCATCGATGAAGAAATTCCCCGTGCAATCACGGCTATCACGCGTGACGATCGCGTGGGCCGCATCGGCGACGATCTCGGGCCGCCGACATTGCTCGGGCGACACCAACCCCTTGAGCCTCGCGAGGGCAGCGGTCGCGATCACCGTCTTTGGCCACAGCGCGTTTACACCAATCGACTCATTCTCGAACTCGGCCGCCAAACCGATCACAGAGAGGCTCATTCCGTACTTGGAGAGAGTGTACGCAAGATGCGGTGCCAGCCACTTCGAGTCGAGGCTGGGCGGTGGCGCGAGGATGAGCACGTGAGGGTTCTCAGAATGCTTGAGGTGAGGAACGCAAGCCCTTGTACACAAGTACGTTGCCCGAACGTTGACGGCCATGAGCAGATCGAACCGTTTGGCCCCGGTCTCAAGCGTCGAGGTGAGGCTGATCGCGCCGGCGTTGTTGACGACCGCGTCGATACCGCCGAACGCGTCGACCGCGCGCTCGACACCGGTCTCGATCTGGTCCTCGAAGCGAAGATCGACCGCTACCGGCAGCGCGCGTCCACCAGCCGCCTCGACCTCCGCAGCCACAGTGTGGATCGTGCCGGGTAGCTCGGGATGCGGATCGGTAGTCTTGGCGGCGATCACGATGTTGGCGCCATCGGCTGCAGCGCGCAGAGCGATCGCCCTGCCGATCCCGCGGCTGGCACCGGTTATAAAGAGCGTCTTATCGCGGAGGCTGGCCACCCTGCGCGGATCAGCTCGGGAGGTTTGTGTACTGCCCAGTGTCCCGGCGGATCCAATGCGCCAGGCCGCGGGCGTGGACACGCGCCAGATGGCCGAGCTTCTGTTTGGTCGCCGGAGTTGGGGGCGCTGCAAATACCGGTTCGCGATCGAGCGGCGCGTACGTGATCTCGACGGGCTCGAATCCCTCCACCTGCTCAACGTGTTGATCCATGTGCGATCGCTCTTCCTCAGTCAGTACGTCAAAGAAGGGCTCGGTCATAAGAAAGTACTCGCTCGCGGGAATCGAGTTCTTGAGCAACCGGTACGCCAGGATGACCGATGGACCGGAAAAATCTGGTGATCCGCCTCTCTCCGACACGACCGCTTCCCCGGCATGAGCAACGAACTTGATTCGTAACTCGTCAACCGCTTCGCAAGCGGTGCACCGACAGAGCTTGGCGGATTGAATCTCTTCCTGTTCCGACGCGAACGCTGTCAGGAGTGTTGGAACTGAGTCCACGATCGCCCGCCGGGTCGTTTCGCCATCCCCCATCGCATAGAAGATCGTCGCGTCACCCTCGATCTTGCTCAGCGCCAACGGGCGCTCAACGATCTTTACCAACGCAGTCGTCAGTCGGTCGATGAGCGCCTGGGCGTGAAGCAAGCTCATGCGCGGTTGCCGCATGAAGCGCGTATACCCGCTGATATCCGCCAGCAAGAGCGCCACGCCACTGAGTTTGGGTTCAGACATGTCGCCTTCTTCTCGGGATGAACCGCACCGCCAATAGGACCGCCAGGATCAGGCCGTACACGAGCGGCACCCGGGTGTCGGCCTTTACCGCCCACCAGTAGTGCATGACCCCGCCAACTCCGGCCAAGTACACCAGTCGATGCAGGCGTCGCCATCGGCGGGCACCGAGCCGCCGCACCATGCCGTTGGTTGAGGTGACCGCCAATGGGATAAGGAGCAGCAGCGTCGCGAACCCGATCGTGATCCACAGCCGATCGGCGATCTCAGCTACAATGTCGGCCCATACGAACCATTGGTCGAGCCACACAAAGCAGGCGAAATGGAAGACAGCGTACCCGAAGGTCGTGAGGCCAACCGTGCGCCGGTACCGAATGAGTTGGGTTAGACCCAGGAATCGGCTGGCCGGAGTGATCGCCAACGTGATCAACAGGAACCGGAGCGTCCAATCGCCCGACACTTGACTCAGCGTCTCCACGGGGTCGACGCCCAGGTCGCCATTGAACGCTCGAACGGCCAGCCACGCCCCCGGCGTGAGGCCCAGCCCGACGACGATGAACTGACCGAGACGCCGACTCACGACCCGGGACGACACCGTCTAGAAGTACCGGCGCAGGTCCATGCCCTGGTAGAGATGCGCGACTTGATCGCCGTAGCCGTTGAACATCAGCGTTTCGCGCCGGCGAAACTCGCCGATTCGCCGCTCCTTGGCTTGGCTCCACCGCGGATGATCGACATCCGGGTTCACGTTGGCATAGAACCCGTATTCGTTGGGCGCCGCCACGTTCCACGAGGTCGCCGGCTGGCGATCGGTGAACCGAATCTTGACGATCGATTTGATGCTCTTGAAGCCATACTTCCACGGCATGATCAGACGCACCGGGGCACCGTTCTGATTCGGAAGCGACCGACCGTAGACCCCGACGACGACGGTTGTCAACGGGTGGTTCGCCTCGTCGAGCCGCAACCCCTCGACGTACGGCCAATCGAGCACCGACCGTCGCTGCCCGGGCATCTGGTCGGGATCGTAAAGCGTCGTGAACTCGACGTAGCGAGCCTGGCTGGTGGGACGGAACCGGTCGATCCAATTGGAAAGCGAGAAGCCCAGCCAGGGAATCACCATCGACCACCCCTCCACACACCGCAATCGGTAGATCCTCTCTTCGTGGGTGTACGGGAAAATGAGCTCGTCGACATCGTAGGTGGCTGGTTTCTCGACCATCCCCTCGACCGAGATCGTCCACGGCTTGGTGACGAGCTGGCCGGCGTTTCGGGCTGGGTCCTCCTTGCCGGTGCCAAACTCGTAAAAGTTGTTGTAGCCGGTCACCGCCTCGTACGGTGTGAGCTCTTCCTCGTCGCTGAACCGTGGACGGGGTGCCATCCCGGCGACGAGCCCCGGCAGTGATGCCCCGGCGGCCACGGCGGCACCGATCCCCGCGGCGGCGCGCATGAACCCGCGTCGATCGAGATACACGCGCTCGTCGGTGATCTCGGATGATCTGATATCGGTTGGTTTTCGGATCAGCATGCCTCCTCCCACAATAGGATACGCGTCAGCGACCCAAAATGTTCGTTTGTGAGATCTTTTTCTAGGCTGGGACGACCAGCGCGGTGGCGTACATGACGAGCACCCCGACCGCGGCACCGGCTAGAACCTCTCCGCGCCACAGGCCGACCCCGCCGGTCTCGGGCCGAGTCACGAGGCGGCCCACCTCATAGACGACCTGCAGGATCGCCCCCGTCCCCACCGCGAGCGCCAGCGCGCCCCAGAAGGGGCTGAAAACGAAGCCGCCGATCCACGTCCCCAGGATCGCCGGACCACCAGCCAAGAGTGCCAGGCCGGCGAAGTGCGAGATCCGCGGCTCGCCACGCAGCAGGGGCGCTGCGATGCCTATCCCCTCGGTGATGTTGTGGAGGGTGAACCCGACGACCAGAAACGTGCCCAGTCCGACCGCCCCGGTAGCGAGTGCGGCTCCGACGGCGAGGCCTTCACCGAGATTGTGAAGCCCGATCCCGAACGCGATCAAGGTGGCGATCGCGAGCGGGCTCAACGTCCCGCTGCGGGCCCGACGCCGACCGGTCAACGCGAGCAACCCCAAGACGGTGGCGAGCGTCACGATCCACACCAGGATCGACGTCTGGAACGCCTCCGGAACGTCTGACGCCAGCTCCAGCGCTTCAGTCAGCGTGTCGATCGCCAAAAACACGAGTAGCCCCACGGTGAGCGCCAGCAGGAAGTCGATCCCCCGCGATCCGAGTCCGCGCAGGAACGGGTAGGTCGCCAAACCGAGCGCGACCGGAACGACCCCGATGTAGAACCCCAACAGACCCAGCCTCCAGAACCACCCGCCGGTCGCTTGAGGGGTCTCCGTCGCGACCTCGATCTCTGCATCGAACGTCACCCCGGTGCTCGAAACGAGAACGATCTCGTGTGCCTCGCCTTCGACCCACGGATACGGGATCTCGATCGTCGCTCGACCCAACCGACCGATCGTCGGATCGGGCTGGATATCGAACGCCCAGATCGCGTCGTCGATCATGAGCTGACTCACGGTGACGGGGTCGATCCCGCCGTTGACGAGGTTGAGCCGGATCAATCCCGGCTGTGGCAGCTCGATCCGCTGAATCGTCAACTCCTCGATCGGGGGCGCGGCGCGTTCCAGCCCCACGTTTCGACCCAGCAGGAAGGCCAGTAAACCAACCAGCAGCACGATCACCACCGAACCGGCGATGAGACCGGCGCTACGCGTCCGCGACATCGAACAACCCCATCCACCCCAATTCGGCGAACTCGCTTTGGTGGGCGTGGAACATGAATGGACCGGGGTGCTTGAACTCGAACTCGAGCACGTGGCGCTCACCCTGGCAAAACATCAGCGTGTCGGTGAACTCATCCGGCTCGAGCGCGGTCCCGGTGCGGTACACGTGAAAGAAGTTGGCGTGCAGGTGGAGCGAGTTGATCAAGTCGAACTCCAGCAGGTTCACCACGTAGAGTCGAACTCGCTCGCCGACCACGGCCGGCAACGGATGGCGCATGTAGTGGAAAGCCACGGTGTTGACGGCGTAGAACTCGTTCTCGGCGTCGAAGTTCGTGTCGAAGCCGTTCATCACCATGACGTACTCGCGCGCCGGCTCGCGGCCGACCGCCGGATCGACGATGAACGCACCATACAGTCCCTTGTGGATGTGACGTTTCAGCGGTGTCGTGTGGCAGTGATACAGATGGAGCCCAAAGGGGTCGGCGTCGAACTCGTATACGAACTGCTGCCCGGGGTCGACGATCTCGAACACGCCATCCATGTCGGCGGGATGGAAGCCGTGAAAATGGATCGTGTGCGGGTGACTGCCGCCGTTGCGGAAGTTGACCCTGATGCGGTCGCCCTCGGTGCACCGAATCGTCGGGCCCGGCACGCGGCCGTTGTAGGTCCACGCCGGATACCAGACCCCGGGAGCGATCTCGATCTCCTTGTCGATCGCCACGAAATCATACTCGCGGAGGGTCTGGCCGCTGGGTAGCTGCGACACCCGACCACCGTCGAACTCGGTCGCAAACGCGGTCGCGTCGAATCCGCCCGGCTGGATGTCCTTGAACGGTCCGGTGCCCCCGGCACCGTGCAGATCGGGCACCTCGGCTCGGGGCTCAAGCTGCTGGCCGGCCTTGCTCAAGGCGTTGCCGCCGAGCGCCGCCGCTCCAGCTAGCGCACCGCCCTTCAGCACCGTCCTTCGGCTCAGCCGACGGTCATTACTCTTGGGATCTCGATCGCTCATCAGAAATTAGCCTGGCCTAAATATCGGGCCGTAGGCCATCGTTCGTCAACCGCTCGATCCGAGCCGCGAGACTTCTTGGCCAGCCTTCCCTAGCGTGCCCGATGTTCAGGCGAAACCCCACTCGCCGGGGGCCACTCAGGTATGCTCGGCCTCGCCATCCCGTGTGACTCTATGACGAACGAAGCCAGCCTAGGATCGGGAGCCGGTTCTGACTCCGGGACCTCCCTTACACGGTCGCGCAACAACACGTAACCCAGGACGAGAAACCCAAACAACTTCGGGCCCGGGAAGATTGTGATCGCGATCAAGAAACCATTGAAGATCAAGAAGACTAAATACGTCGCCAAGAAAACGCAGTCTGGATCTCGAAGCCGATTGGACCAAAAAACGGCACGGCCCAAGCTACCGAGCAGGATCGTGACAAAGAGAGCGAGGCCCACGAACCCAGTACCAAGCAACAATTCCAAATAGAGGGAATGGGTCTCGCTAACACCCCAAGCCACGAGGGCGGGCATCTCGCCAGCTCGCTCCGGTGACATGAAGCTATTATACCCGTACCCCACAACTGGCCGCTCGATGGCGAAGCTCCACAGGTACGACCACAGCCTGGTCCTACCGCTCAGCGAGCCGACTAGCTCAGTACTCTGTTCTCGCCCCATCAAGATGAGCTGCCAAGGCGTCGAAAGAGCTTCGTTTTGCAGAAGAAACGCGATCAACAGCCCAACCGCGCCGGCGGACATCAACATCGCGGTCAAACGCAGGGGGGACGAACGAAGACCTACGAAGACCGCAAGTGCAATCAGGGTAGCGCCAGTCGCGGTTCGCGACCGTGTTAGCAGAAGCAAAAGCAAACCGGTGATCGTGACTATGACAAAAAACCAGCGTCGAGAGCCCGATATCCTCGACAAGCAAAGTCCTCCCAGGATCACCGCGGCCAGATTCATTCCCTGTCGGTTAGGGTGCACCGTGCCAGCGAATCGGTAATCCGCAGAAAGAGGCCTAAACGTGCCGTACGCAAGCTCAGCGGCCACCCCGATCATCGCATAGGCTAGTGACGCCAGAGTGATGAAGAGAACCAACTCGCGCAACGAAAACTGCCTTAGAATCCCAATCGTCGCGACTGTGACCATGCCGAGTATCACCAATCGGCGGAGAGCAAGTGCGGGGTCTACTGCCCACAGCAAGCTGAGCAAGGCCCAGAGCAGGAAACCCATCGCGATCAAAGGCAAGAGACCGTTCAGCCGGAGCTTGTACCGGGGCCGCGCGAGAATGATCGTGGCGACCCCCCACAAACCGAGGAGAAAGAAACCGAGCCGACGCCGCGGAGAGCCCTCCGCAATCCCCTCAGCGGCGCTACCAAAGTAGGTTGACCAATCGGTCGCGACGGAAAAATCGAGCCTATGGCCAACTACGAAAACGAGCGCACCCACCACGATCATCGTGAGCCAGGGAATCGGTTGTTTCTCGAGAGTCGGCGGCTCGGGCCGCAGAGGATTACCGTAAGTTGTTACGGGCTGTATCATCAGGGTTCTTCTGTCAGATCAACGTTCTCTAGGGTCGACTCAATCGCCAGGCGCTTACCTAACCGATCGAGGTCAGCGCCTGTCTGATCATCATGATACCGTGTTTTGGCGGCGAGAATCCGCGCGTGAAGTAACTGCAAGGAGGGGGCCGGTGGCGTTGCGGCGTCAAGCGAAGCGGTCATCGTCGTATCTTGCGGAGTAGCTGCTGCAGCGTAGCAGCGATGGGCGTGACCGTCTTCGAGCTTGAGCGCTAGCCGGACCGCCTCACCAGGACCAACTTCAACTCCAGTCAGTTCTTGCACAATACCGTCGAGCACCCGTCGGCGCTCCTGTACCCGACTGACAGACAAATCGCTGTCGTCAAAATGCCAACCGGCGCTCTTTAGTCTTCCCACGACCTGCAGTCTCTCCGCCCGCGCTTGAGCCCGGGTCGCCAAGACCCGCCATAGTCCTGCGAGCTCCGCCCGGTCTGATTGCAGGATCGCGAGTCTGGCGTAGATCTCGCTTACGAGCGATTCGTTTCCGGCGAGTGTATCCACGATCAGCGTGGAATCAAGCACCGGATCGATGTGGACAAAGGCGCGGTCGATCGCGCTGTGCTCCTCTATCGCTTGCCGAACCATGCCTCCGACATCGTGAGATTGGCGGGTGCGCAACTCTTGATCGACCTCAATGTGAACTTCTACGTGGATGCGATGACCGACGTAGTGCCCGCGCACGTCGTGGACACCCTTTACGCCACGAATTCCAACCGCCGATCGACGGACGTGGTCAAGCAGCTCAGGGGTGGGACTCTTTCCCATCAAGTAATCGATGTTTTGACGACCAAACCGGTAACCGCCAACGACGATCCAGGCCCCAACGACGATCCCGGCCAAGGGGTCGATGGGCGCCCAACCGAGAGCCGAGCCGGCGACTCCGACCAAGGCCGCGAACGACGTTCCGATGTCGTTCTCGCACTCAACCGCGTTCGCGAGAATGGCCGGGCTATCCAAGGCCTCCCCACGCCGACGCAGGTACTTGGCCAATAGCAAATTGCCAACCATTGAAACCAGCAGCGCGCCCAGGGCCCAGAACGGCATTCGGATTTGAGTTGCTCCGGCGATCAAGCGTTCAACCGCCGCTGGCCCTACCGAGAACCCGAGGATCCCGGTGAAGATCGCCACCCCGAGCGCGGCCAGCGGTTC
>CAMYLR010000005.1 GCA_947259315.1 uncultured Gemmatimonadales bacterium
CCACGAGCGCGACCGTTCGGTTCAAGCGCAACGGCGCCACCCTTGAATGTCTGCCGGCGTACAAGGACCTCCCGGTCGAGTCGCTTCCCTGGCTCGAGCTCGACAGGCTCCCGCCGGAGTTCGAGGTCGTTCGCACCCACCCCAATCAGATCGTCATTCGCGCGCCCTTCGAGGTCGACGGCCAACCGGAGCGGGTCTACTTGAAACGGTACCAGTTTGACGACCTTCGACGGCGGTTGAAAGACGCTCTTGGCCGGACCAGGGCTCGAGGCGAGTGGCTCGCGATTCACGCCGTCAAAGATCTGGGAATCGGGGTTTCCCCACCACTCCTATTCGGCGTGCGGCAGATCGGATTCCTGAGGCGGGAGAGCTTCTTGGTGACACGCGAGGTGAATGGTGTCGTGTCAGCCGATGCGATCATCGGTAGTTCCCGTGGCTCTGAGCGCCGGCACGCGGTGCGATCGCTTGGACGCCTGATCGGCACGCTTCACGCGCGAGGCCTCTTTCACGACGACTTGAAGGCGCCTCATATTCTGGCGGCTGGGGGGCGGCTACCCGAGAACGGCGTCGATGGCGTGGTGTTGCTGGACCTCTATCGCGCCGTCACCGGACGTCGGCCCACGATGCGTCAGCGCGGGGTAAACCTGGCCCAAGCCTGGATCAGCATCCACGGCGTCACACGGACCGATCAAGCGCGGTTGCTAGTGGGCGCGTTGGAGATGAGCGAGCACCCGGAAAAAGAGCGACGGAGATTGTGGCGATCGATGCAGCGCGCCGTCGCCGTCCGGCAACGCCGAAGAGCGCGCAAAGGCCTTAGCTAGCTGGCGTTTTCTCCAACAAGACCAGCCAGCGCTCGTTCATGAACGGCAGCAGCGGGTTGCCGCGGAAGATCTTGACCACGCGCAGATCGGCTGCCGTGGTCTCCGCGTTCAACTCGCTCCGCGAAGACTTCCTCGACACCTTCTTGCTCTCGACTCGCCCAAAAGCTGCCCGGATCCGACGCAGCGCGTACTTGATGTTGTACTTGTGATTGTAGTTGACCAGCACGTACCGTCGGCTGACGCGTGCCATCTCGCTAAGGAATTGGGTTCGCTCTTCCGGACCAAAGTGGACCATGAACCGCACGTTGAGCACACAGTCGACAGCGCCGTTTTGTAGCGGCAGACGTCCCAGGTCGGCCACGAGGCCGGCGGCATCCACCTTGGACAGCGCCTTATGGACCATCGTGGGCGAAACATCCGCGGCGATCGTTAGCGGAAAGGTGTTGCGCACGACCTCGGTCAAGTAGCCGGTACCACAGGGGATATCGATGATCGAGTCCGTGGCCGTGACGTGTTGGAGCGCCTTCTCGACGACACGAATCCAGACCCGGCTCTTGACCGCCTTGAAGCCACCCTGATAGCGCTTCGCGTCGTACTGGTCGACGACCTCGTCTTCCAGGTAGCGCTTATCTAGCGGAGCTGCTTCGCGAGCGATACGCGGCTTACTCGCCAGAGGCGTCGCTTGCCATCGGCAGATGGCACATCGTGCAGCTTTCGTTCGGCCGACCTTCGTGATCCTCGGGCGCCTGGGGAATCGACTCCATCCCGGTGGTGTGGCACATGGCGCAATCCGCCTGACCTTCTAGTCCGTGCGGTATTTGCGCCGCCATTGCGGTCTGCATCGCGGCGTCAGGTCCGTGGCACCAGAGGCAAGTCTCATTGCCGCGCCCCTCGTGATTCTCGGGTACACCCGCCACTCCCTCCATGGCTCCCGAATGGCACATCAGACAGTCGGAACGCCCTTCCAGATCGTGTGATACTGGTTTTGGCTTGGCCATCTCGGCAGCGGGCGTCGCCTCTTCCGCCTTCTCGGCCGGTTGTTCGTCCTGTCCGTAAGCCGTGGTTGCCCCAAAGGCTAGCAGCAGTACTAACGTCCACAGTGAGAACTGTCGTCGAACCTTCATATGTCGTGACCCCCGCTTGGTCGGTTGAGTAACCCGTTAGCGCGTTTCTGTCGCTCTTGTACCCAGAATCACAAGCACCGTTCCTCGGCAGTATATCTCGATCCGGTAAACCGAGCGAGTGACGTGCAAGAGCCCCGATCGGAGTCGACCGAGGCTCTGTGTAATAGGCGCTGGATAGGCGGAACGGTCTTGTCGGGAAATCGCCTACATATCGTCATCCCCACTGCCCGGCGCAACCACATTGTAGATGTTGTCCTTGTGCTCTGGGCAGAGGGCAAAGAACTGTTCCGTCAGCTCCCCATCGGGGTAGGTCTCATCGAGTCGACGGATGTACTCGTCCCAGCCAGCAAAAAGCGCATCCCGATCGGCTGCTGTCGTGTAGATCAAGAGGTTCCAGTCATCCCCCCAGGCGTGGCTCAGAATCCCCCAGTCCACCCACATCCCATCATCGATTACGCTCTGAGCGACGGAACGCACATCATCGTTGGCCAAGCCTATCGCATCGCCGAGGTTTCCAAACGGGCACTTCCAATAGCTGACCTGAACTATCCCCGGCGCCTCATCCTGGGCTTCAACAGCTGGAGTGAACGCCAATCCAAAGAGCAGACAAACTGCAACACACAAGCTCGCTTTCACATTCCCTCGCTGGCTAAGTACGACCTTTTTCTAGAGACCCGTTACGATCAATCCTAGTGAACGGTCAGGTGGGCGACCATGCCGGAAGCCTCGTGAACCGTGCACAGAAGACATTTTGCTCGCTGACCGCGGCTTTGCCCGGAACATCGGTGTTGGTATGTTCCATTTGTCCATCGTTGATCCAGACTACCGTGTCGCCAACGCTGATCGCGAGGGTCCACACGCGCCGAGGATGACCGCGAAAAGCAACTGCCGGAATGAGTTTTCCGACGTAGCGTTGGAGCTCTTGTCGACTTCATCTTGAACCTCCGAGATCAATGAGAATCCTGCATCCGCTGTTTGTCCATCTCCACATCGCGTTCCTGGTCATGGCGTTCATCGCCATGTACGCGTGGCTCTTTCGCGGCCTGGCAACAAGCGTTTTCGAAGATCGGATCTACGGCTTCGCCCGGGTGAACACCATCGCCGGTGTGGCCACGGTCGCGCTATCGATGATCGCGGGCCTGCGCGACGCTTTCTTCGGGTCGATCGCGCGTTTCAGCGGTCCGCTCGGTGGCTGGCTGCTGCTCAAAGCCGTCCTGGCTACGTTGCTGTTGGTCATCTACGGTGTTTTCCTGTATTGGAGCGGCCGCAAGCGATCGTACCTGCAGGAGGACCGGCAGGCGATGCTGTGGTGTCTGACGACGCAGCTCGCCGGCATCGTGATCGTCGGCATCGTGACCCTGATCGGGACGATGATCGTCTACTACCCTGACCTGCTCCCGAGTCAGCCGATGCCATTCGGCAGGTGACCAGAACGCCACCCAACATCGTAATCTTGGGTGGCCGGTTTGGCGGTGTGTACGCGGCAACCTACCTGGGACGCTCCGAGCTCGCGATCGATGGGGCCTACAGCGCCAGGTTGTCCGCGCCGGCGACGTCGACATCGGTTATGACTATCGCAAGAGCATCTCGCTGGGCTCGGTGTGGCGTTGACGGACCTGTGGGGGTTCAAGATCACCGGCAGGTTGGCGTGGTTTATCTACCGCAGCGGCTATTTGGCCAAGCTGGTGGGATTGCAGAACAAGGTGTAGGTCTTGTTCACGCTGGCGATGAACCGGATCTTCGAGCCGGATACCGCCGGCGGAACCACTGACCGCACGTAATCGACGTCACCACGTCCAGCCGAACAACTTCGTCCCAACGAGCACGATCAGTATCGCCATCGTCCCGATGATCAGCGCTTGGAGCTTCTTGCGGCCATACTCTCGCATCTGTCCGAACTGTTCTTCGAACGCCGGGTCTTCGATCGCCTTTTTCCGCAATAAGACCGTAAGACCGACCTCGGGCGAGAGCCAGCGCTTGTGCACAGTCCCGAGACTCTCCCACGCCTCGGGTGCATTCGCCAACACCCACTCTTTGATCGCTTGTCCTTCGCGTACTTGCCGATGGTTCTGAACGAATGCGTACACAACGGCGAGTGCGGCGATCGAGACACCGATCAGTACCGGGATGCTCGTCATCGTCTCCTCCGGTCCGAAGCTCGGGATCCGCTGGTTCGGGTACTTAATACATGACTTTAGGCTGTAGCGCTAGACCCCTGAAGATCAAAGCCTTGCCGTGACGAATCAGATTGACTCAGAGGGGTCCGATCGGGTCCTCGAAGTCGCCCAACCGCTGGATTTCCCGTCGGAGGCGAGGGTGAGCCAGCCACAAGTAGCCGCCCATCATGAACACCGCAGCAAGACTCACCAACACGGTGGGCCACATCGGAATAGCGTCGGTCACTGGTTCGACGAAGGCGAGCACCACTCCGATGGTGTGAAAAAACACGAACAGCGCCAAAAAAAGGACTAGATACCAAAGCTGCGGATACTTCTCGAGCTTGAACACGACCCACGACGCGATCAGCCCGATCAGAAGAAAAAGAACCAGGTGCAAGCCGTTATAGACGAAGATCGGCGCGGCTTCGATCGTGACGGCATTGCCGCCGTCTAGAGTGCCGAGGAGCCGGTGTCCCAGAACCGCCGCCGTGTGAAGCAGGTGTCGTCCAGCGATCAGGTTGAGCACGCCGAAGCAGGCGGCCACCGTCGCGTACCCGATCACGCCGGCGATCACGCCCTGACTCAGTATTTGACTGCGTTCCGTATCCACGTCAGAACCAGCTTAGCTATTCACGTGCCCGCTTGCACTGGGCCCGCAGGCGTCTTCGATAAGAGCTCCCGCCGCCGCCCACACCCTGGGGTCACGGTCCATCCGAGCGTGAGCCACTCGGAATGCTTTCTTCCACCACGGCAAATCTCCGATGTCAATCGCTGAACCTGGCGGTTGATCATAGGCGAACTTCCAGTTGCCGATGACGCGGGTTCGGCTCGGATCCGTCGCTCGGATGGGGTTCTCACCGGTGATGATCCAACCGTCGTCCTGGTAGAAATTGGCCGCCCGACGAACGTTAACCGGCACTTCATCATCGCCGAGACCCACACTGTCGATCTGAAGCAGGAACTCGACCGGAACCGATCGAGTAGCGAGCATCCGCGCAAACTCGACGGCCGCCCAACCGCCGAGACTCTGGCCGTACACGACTAGTCGCACGCGCTGCATCTCTTCTGCGTCCATCGTGCCGTCGCGATCCGCATCCAACATGCGCTCAACAAACGCTACCGCCAGCGGGATGCGTCGGTTCTCGAACGTCTCGGCGTACATGCCCCGGTCGGAGTCTCGCAACTCGAGCGCCAACTCCCGCACGCCCTTGGTGGCGTCGTCCCAGGCGTCCATCCCACCCAAGAAACCGACCACGACACAGGCTCCGGGCGGAGCCGCACGGACCGTCTCGAGATCTGGCAGTTGGACGCTCTTGCACGTTGCCAACATGGCCAACAACAGCACCAGGCTGAAAACGACAACTGTGAGCTTCACCTGCTATACCACCGGGAAGGTTGCTGCTAATCGAGTCGCAAAGAGACTCAAATCTAACCCGAGTCTAGCTGCTGCGCCTGCCCCGACTTGGCTCGGTCACGTGGTCTGTGTCCGCGTCGCCGCCACGGTACCACTCGAGAAACAGCTCGAGCCCTTCCGACAGATCGATCTGAGGTTGGTAACCGAGCAAGCTCTTGGCCTTATGGATGTCGGCACAAGTACGGGCGACATCGCCCCCAGGGGGAGGATGATACTCGACTATGGGCTGGCTCTTTGAGAGCCAGCCGAGCCTCGCGACCAACTCGTTCAACGTTACGGGTGGCTTTCCCGATCCGAGATTGAAGACCTCATATCCTTCGTTCTCGGAGACATATGCGAGCGCCGACACCACACCGCGTGTGATGTCTTCGACGTAGGTGTAATCACGCTCCATCGATCCGTCTCCGAAGAGCGGTATGGGCTCTTTGTCGAGCAGCAGCCGGGTGAACTTGTGGATCGCCATCTCGGGTCGCTGTCGCGGACCATAAACGGTGAAGAAACGAAGACAAAGCGCGCTGAAATTCTGCATGGCGGTATAGGCGCGACACAGATCCTCCCCACTCTTTTTCGTCACCGCGTACACCGAGACCGGTACTGCGCGGTCGTCCTCGCGCGACGGTCGTCCAGGATTGTCGCCGTACACCGACGAAGACGAGGCGAAGACGAGGCGACGACAATCGGTCCTGGTCATCGCTTCGAGCAGGTTCGCCGTTCCGCCAAGATTGGTCTCCACATAGGCGCTCGGATTCCGCATTGACGCGCGGATCCCCGCCTTTGCGGCCATGTGAACGACGACGTCAAACGAGCCCCCAGCTAGGACCTCGGTCACAGCCTCCAGGTCTCTTAGGTCTCGTTCCACGAGATTGAAGCGCGAGTGACCGCGCAGCTGGGTCACGTTCTGAAGCTTCCGCTCTCTCGAGTAGCACGGGTCGAAGTTATCCAGCGCCACGACTTGATCACCGCGGTCAATCAACGCTTCACACAAATGTGAGCCAACGAAGCCCGCTCCCCCGGTTACCAAGACATTCATTCGAGACCCCCTATGCTGGGCTGCACCGCTGCCGGCTCACCCTCTGTGGTTCTCGCGATGCGACCTATACGATCCGGTACACCGATCAAGTGGTAGAGAGCCAACCCGCGATCCTTGTGGGCCGCTGGCTGTCCGATCACTTCACGCCGAATCACCGGCGGCAGAGCGGAAATCTCACCCGGCGACGAGATGACCACCATCTCCCGCCGGCGAAAACGTTCCAGCTCAGTTATTACTTCAGACTCAGATCGCAACATCCTTACCGGAAGTCGACCGTGGTAAACGTAGGGTTCAGGGGCCACGTTCCAAGTGAAGATCGTCTCCCGCGGAAACGTTAGCATCGCGGCCGAGCGCCCCAACTGGGCTAGACCCGGTCGATCCTTCGTCCACGCCTGGATCGAGGCGCCCAGAGTCCAGAAGCCGACAAAAAAGAGTGTCACGATACCATAAACACTCACCAGGGCGTTGGGCTTGCATCGAGTTGTTGCCATGGTCGCGAGGCCAAGCACCAGCGAGAGAATCAGCAGCGCTCGGGCCCGAGAGACGACGCCGTCTGGAAGGTCAGGAACCCTGCCCGCCATCGAGAGCAAGATCACCAAGCCAGCCGCGACGAGCATCCAGTACCCAGGGCCGACCCAGGCGATCGCTCGACGTGCCCGACTCCACGCTTCCGGCGTCGACACGATTCTCATCGTTCCCGCGGCGATCAGAAGCAACGCCGGTGCGATAACGGGAAGCAGATAGAACACTCTCTGTTTCGGTCCCAAACTCAAGACCACGATCGTGACGGCGATAACCAACGCCAATAATCGCGACGCTTGCGCCTTCTGGCCCCCTCGCCAATCCACCGCAAATAGACACGGCAGCAAGACGAACCAGGGGATCAGGAGTTGTGGGAACCGGTAGGCGTAGTCGAAGGCGATCCCGTCGATTCTCAACAGGCTGCCCGCGAGCTGAGTCCCAGCAAGCCCGTCACCGTCCAATTGGTGGTGCAAGATCCACCACCACGGCACGGTCAAGCCCAAGTAGACGCCGATGCCCGCTACGGGCCGAATCCAGCGCATCGCGCTGGCCCTCGGGATCTTTTCGATAACGATCCACAACGCAAACGCCAACAAGAACATCGCCGGGACCTGCGGTCCCTTGGTTAGCGTCGCCAGCGCGAAGCTCCCCCACCCAATGAGCGGCGCGAGCACTACCCGCTCTCCATCCTTGACGATCAGCGAGCCATAAAGAAAAGCGGCCAAGCCCAGACCACACCAAAACGCGTACAGCATGTCAGAACGCGCGTTGTGCGTGTACGAGAAGAAGGCCAGCGAGCTGACCAACATGCAGCCCGCCATGAGCGATGCGCGCCGATCGTACAAGCGAGCACCGATCCAAAGGACGACCGCCACGAGGCCGAACCCTGCGAGCCCGGAAGGTAGACGGCCGTGTCGTGGCTCGAGATAACCGACATCACCCGAGAGTCTGCCGGCAACAGCGGTCAACCAATAGCTCAGCGGTGGCTTGCGGAGTCGCGGCTCCCCGTTGAAGTACGGGACGACCCAGTCTCCGCGCTGACCCATCTCGTGCGCTGTCTGGACGACATATGTCTCATGCGTTTCCAGCGGCGCCAGGTTGAGCTCGCGAGTCGCCAGCAGCAGAGCGCCGGTTAGCAAGACAGCCCCGCCGAGCCGCCACGCGCTTGGACTCAGGTCTGACACCGAGACCCCGCTAGGTCACCTGAGAGCCAACGGCTCCCACGCGACCCCGTTCTTCGCGTTGTATCAGCACGAGGTTTCGGATGTAGATGAACAACCCGGTCGACTGCCCTATGATGAACACCGGGTCCTCGCGCCAGATCGCGTACGACAGGATCACTACGCTGCCCATAATCGAGAAGTACCAGAACGCACGCGGGATCACGCTTCTCCCTACTCGCTCACTGGCGACCCACTGCACGACGAAGCGAAGGAAAAAGCACGCCTGGCCAGCCAGGCCGATCGCGATCCAGGTTTGAGAGGAGATCACAGCCAGGCCCCGAGACGCGCAGTTGTCGGGGCTTCCTTGGTCTGATACTGGATCTTGCGCCGAAGTAGCCTGCGGACCATCAGCAGATCCGCCAACCCGCACCACAATCGATTGTTGATCCCATACTTGGACTGGCCGGTGATGCGGGGTCGGTGATTGACGGCCAACTCGTCAATCGTGTAGCCGCCAGCACGAACGAGCGTCGGTAGAAACCGGTGCATCCCCTCGAACCGTACCACGCCCAGGAGCGCCTCCTTGGGAAGCAACCGGGTCGAGCAGCCGACGTCGGTGATCTCGTCGCCCAACACCCGGTTCCGGACTTCGTTGGCGATCCGAGATGCGGCTCTCTTGATCCACCCATCTGCCCGATCGATGCGGATACCAGTAACGCCATCACATTTCCGCCTTGTGATGACCTCCCACATGCGCGGGATATCTCTGGGATCGTTCTGGCCATCTGCATCGAGCGTTGCGATCCAATCGCCGAATGCCGCCTCGGCGCCGGCAATCATGGCGGTCGACTGGCCGTAGTTGCGATCGAACGTCACGACCTGAACGCGTGAGTCGAGATCCGCGAGTTGAGCTAGAGTGCGCGGACCAGCGTCACGGGAGCCGTCGTCGACATAGACGACCTCCCAACCCACGTCGAGAGCGGCCATCGCGTCGACGATCTCGGCATGCAAGCGCGGCAGATTTTCGGCCTCATCGAGGAGGGGGACGACGACAGATACGATGACCGGGTCGTACACCACCGGGACCATGCTCCGTCGCGCCTCCCCTCCAAGCAGTAGTAACGCTTACTTATAGAGGGAGCGCCTGACGACGAGAGTTTGTGGCGTTGGTTTGGAGTGTCTTGGAGTCGTGAGAACGCTTAGAACTCGATCCGGTAAAACTCTCCATCCTGGTCAAACTCGTTCTGCAAGACCCTGGAACCCCGCTTGGCAAAGACGGTGCGCGTGCCGACTCGAATCACGATTTGCGACAGGTTGTCGGGCAGTGTGATCCGGTAGCTGGCGGTCGCGTTTTGGTTCTCGACTTGGATCGATCGATCCCCGACCGCGAAGCCGATCGGGTCACCGCGGACCTCGATTCTGGCGCTGTCGGTCTCAATCAGCCGCATCTCGATCGAACCGCTGGGCTGTCCGGCCTCGAAAACGACCTCAATCGCCCCGTCGGGGGTCATCGCCACGCCGGTTTGAGCATCCCACGGCTCTAAGGGAGCTATCGGTTCGGACGACTCGGTCCCGAGCTCCTCGAGCAGATTCTGGACGATCGTTCGCACCGGCGATCCAGGAATAGCGGCCGCCACAACCGTCGCCACAACCAGACCCGCGACCGAGGCCGCCCAAGCGATTCCACGCGGTGCCTTGCGGGTCGGGATATGCCGACGCTGAGCGATCTCGATCAGCTGGTCAGCAGATATCGCGGGTGGAGACTCGTCGAGCGCCGTCAGCAGCTGCCCCGTTTCGCGAAACACGGACCTCATCGTCTCCAACCGTGCCGCGCATTGCTCACACCCCGCAATATGCGCCCGAAGGCTCTCGTCCTCGTTCCCGCTCAGCTCCCCATCGAGCAGCGCTTGCAGTTCGCCGTCATGCAGATGCATCGACCATCTCCTCATAAGCACGCTGAAAAGCCAGCGTCGCGCGGCTGATCAGTTTTCCGACTCCGGCTTCGCCATAATCGAGGGCCCGCGCGATCTCGCGATAGGTATAGCCTTCATGACGCAGCAACAGAGCTTGCTGGTCGCGGACCGAAAGCGTCGCCAGAGCCTTTCGGACGCGCCGCTTCCGCTCGTCAGCCTCCAACCGTTCTACCGGATCGGAGCTGGTGTCCTCGTATAGCCGATCCGCCTTGGCTTCCAATAGCTCCCGCCTCCTGCCCGTACGCCGGTGGGCATCGCGAAACAAGTTGTTCGACACCGTCACCAGCCATGCTCTCGGGTCATCGGGTAATTCACCTCGTTGGTACAACCTCACAAAGGACTCCTGGGCGATGTCCGCGGCCGTCGCTGGGTCCCCGCATAGCCGATTCACATAGCGGAACAGCGACTGGAACCGCGCCTCAAAGACATCCCGAAAAGCGCGCTCGAATGTTTCATCCCGTTTCACGTCCCGGCGCTCACTCACTCCCAGGAGACCCGGTTCACAAATGGAACGCTTGACTCTTCAGATATGTGGCGATACGAGTAGGATTTTGCCCAGGCTAAACCGCGGCTCGGCGATCAGAAGCTCCACTCCAGGCCAAATGTGGCCGACGCCGGGAGAAGATCCAGACCGCGGCGCTCGAACTCCGACGGGGTAACCCCGTATCCGATAAAGTTGTCACGGCCCAGCACATTGGTTACGTCGAGGTAGGCCATAACCGAGCCCGAAAGCCCGAGCAACGAGGGGTTCCATTCCCGGCGGATACCGACGTCCAACCGAACGTAGGCCGGCAACCGTTCGTCGTTTACCGTCTCCGAGACCCGAAGCGGTGTTCCGCTGAACTCGACCTCGCCGCTCAATCGATCAAACGTCTCCCAGTCAAAACCCTCCTGGATCGGGCTGGTGGGCCGACCCGCCGCCGCCTGGAAAGCGGTGCGCACCTTGGTTTGCGGGGTGAGACGGTAGGAGGCTGCCGCAATCACCGACCGCCGTCGTTCAAAACCAGGGTTGTAAGTGATATCGCCGGTCCGCCGCTCGATCCTACTCCATTCGATGATCGCCTCAGCGTCGACTCGATCGCCCCTGTAGAACAGCGCCGCACCCGTACCGATCGCCCGCCCCTTCCCCTGTTCGAACCCGTCGACTGCGAACGGCTGGGCTGTCACGGGCGCCACGAGAACCAGGTCGTCGAGCCACCGAACGTGTCCATCAACCGTCAGGAGAAGACGATCCGACAGCCGGGCCTCCAACGCAGCGGTCAACTGGTCGGAACGCCCTACCGGCACGTTCTCAGTATCGGCCGTGACCAATGGCTCAGCTCCAAAGGCCGCGGTAAGGAGCGATTCCTCGTTGCGAAGCGACTGTACGTACTGATGGACTCGTGCGTATCCACCCGAGAGAGTGATCCTCGCATCGGGCCGGTAGTGAACCGACAACCGCGGTTCGAGCGCCACGCCATGACCATCGGCAAAGACGGCGCGCATTCCGTTGTTGACGATCCAGTGATCGCGCGCGATCCAGCGGTGCTCGACGTACGTCGACACCATCTTTTGGTTCGATCGCAGGTCCAAAACGGCGTCCGCATCAGCCAAGCTCAGCGCTGTCTCGCTGGTCAACGGATCGGCGACGTATTTGGAGGACAGCGCCTCGACCGTGATCCCGGCTCGCCCTACCGTCTCGGACCGCACCCACGAGACGTCACCCGACGCCCCCCAGTGTTTGAGCCCATTGACGGTCTGGTAGCGCGCGGAGTTGGTGCCCCAGTGAATGTCCGAGTTCGTCGTCGAGCGCCAGAGTTGAAAACGGATCTCGGACGTGTCGTCTGACGAGCGAGTCCATGCGATGGCGTTAGTCGATGCCGACCACAGGGCGCTGTTCCTCGCGGCTTGATCTTCTTCCGCGACGAGAGACTCGTCGATCACGTTTGCAAAGAGCCAGTTATCTGAGGTGAGCGAGACGACGTCGAAGCGGCCCCCCAGCGCATCGATCGATACCTTGCCGAGCACGTCGTCGAAACCACTCGTGCGTCCTTTGTCGAGGAACGGGCCCCGCCGGAACAGGTCGTACCTCGTTCGACGACCGCCAACCAGCACCCCGCCGGTGTTGCCCGGCATCGGCGAATCAACCGTCATACGGAAATCAGCCAGCCCCGCACCACCCTGGACCCGCAACCCATTCTGACCGGGCACCGGCGTCTCGACATCCACTACGCTCGATAGCCGGCCACCGTACCGTGCCGGGAACACGCCGGTGTGGACTGCGACCTCCGACACCGCGTCGGGGCTGATCGCGGACATGACCCCGCTCGTGTGGTAGGGGTTGTATACCGGGACTCCGTCCAACAGGATCAGGTTCTGGTCAGCCGAGCCACCACGCACGTGAAGCTGGGTCGGCGACTCTTCGGCCATATCGATGCCAGGGACGATCGACAGGATCTCGAGAACATCGGGCTGGCGGGCCAGCGGGTCGGACCAGAGCACCTCGCCGGCCAACACCCTCGAGCCGATCTCGGGTAATCCAGTGGGCTCGAGAACCTCGCCCGGATCGAGCAACGACGCGTAGGCGAGCGCCGAGATCTCGGGGAACACAATGAAGCGGGTTCGCAATCGAACGTCCAGGCTAAGCGAACCGTCGTGCGGCACGGTGATCTGTAGCTCGAGGGGGTGATAACCGAACTGGGAGAACCGGATCTTGTACTCGCCCGGTTCGAGGCCTTCGATCTGGTAGGCGCCGGTCGAGTCCGACCACGCCACCACGTCCTCAGCCGGGATCTCGATCCGCACGCCGCCGACCGCTTCGTAGCGGTCGGACTCGATCGTCCCGTGAACGGAACCGTCCCCCGGAGGGGGCCCGAGGGACATCACGGCTATGAGCGCAAGCCTGATCATAGTTTCCGCTCTTCGGAATATCGCGGCAGGCGCTGCATCCATTCAGTTTACCGGACCGCGCCCAACCTGTCTATCCGAAGTCCCCTACGAGTAGCTGTAGAAGTGGTCAATTCCTGGATTTCAGGCCTCCAGAAACGACTCCGACATATGCACTTCGGCCATGACTCACGGCTTCTACAGTGGGAACGTATGACCGCATGCAAATGTGGCGAGAAGCCCGCTCAAGCGGAGGTCGGACCAGGGTTGGCGGGCAACTCGCCACGAGGGCGGGCGCTGGATGGGCCCGTTGCAGGGCATCGGGACCCACCCGTTGTAGCGCCCTAGGTACCCTGAGTGAGCGTCAGGGTCCTACGGGATCTGCTACTTGGGGAACGATCCGCTACAGTGGGTTGTGGCGCGACTCGCGTGACGTGGCAGAGCCTTAGCGTTGGCGACGCAAGGCCTCCAGAACCGTAGGTTTGACCCACAGGGCATCAGCCTGGACGGCCTTACCGCTGTCGTTGTGTAGACACGGATAGATGTCTCGAAGGACGAAACCGAACTCTGTCGTCAACCGCTCGTGGACCGCACCAAAGTCCGTTTGCCCGCTGTACATGGGAGACAGCATCACCTCGCTGTAGAACGCAATTACGCGTTCGCGCATTGTCTCTCGGCCGCCTTCGATCAGGAGCCCCTCCGCGCCCTGCACGTCTGCCTTGAGTACCAAGCGTCCGCGCGGGATTTCTCTGGCTGCCCACTCGTCGAGCGTGGTCGTTCGTACTTCGATTCGCCTCACGTGAGTGCTCTCTTCTCCGAAAGATTCCTCGTTCTCCGCATCATTGTCGAGGAGCGAGTTTGTCTGCTCATCGACGTTGCAGAAGAATTCATGAACCCCGCTCTCGTTCGAAAGCGCCACGTTGTGGAGAATCACCTGGTTCGATCCGCCAAACCGCTGTTGGAGTTGCTGAAACGACTCCGGAGTGGGCTCGAAACCATGGACGGGTATCGATCCAAGCTCATCGAGATAACGGACAATAGTACTCCCCTCGTGACTCCCGACATCGAGGATCGCTGCGGGACGCAGCAATCGGCAGATCCTCACGATCTCGCCGTACGCGTCCGGCACGTTGAAGGCGCTTTTTATTCTCCGCGCTAGACGACGCTGGGGGCCTCGCGTGAGCTCGTGTGCGGTCAGTGCTCCGTGCGCCCTATAGAGGATTCGGGATATGGGAGTGCCCATTACGGCAGTCTAATTCTATACCGTCGTGGTGGTCCAACTCTGAGTCACCGTTTGAACCAACGTGAGTGTCAACTCGCTCGATTGCGGGACGGTATAGGATAACCTATTATTTTCTGGTTCCAACAATTCGTACTCTGGGCCCCAGCCGGAGGTGAGCAGTGCTTGTCCGAGCATTCCTTTCGCTGCTTCTCGTAGCCATGTCGGCATCCGCGACATGGGCTCAAGATCCAACCGAGGTCGATCCCGAGCACTACACGGTAGCGTTCGAGAACGACAAGGTGCGCGTCCTGCACATTCAGTACGGACCGGGCGAGACATCGGTGATGCATGAGCATCCCGACGGAGTGTCGATCGGGTTGACGACGACCACCTGGCGGATGCACGCCCCCGACGGTACTTCAGCCGAGTACACGACTGAAGCCAACCAGGTGGAGTGGGCGGATGCGGTTGTCCACTCGCCAGAGAATGCGTCCGATGAAGCCGGAGAAGTGTTCCTGATCGAGTTCAAGAAACACAAGAAAATGGACCACGCTGAGAAGTACGAGAAAGAACACGCAGAGGAGCACGACGACGACTACTGAGGCCTAAGCGAGACCGCTTCATAAAAAGCCGTGTGTTTCAATCCGGCGTGGTCACTCTCGGGTTGGCGGCCGCGATCCACATTGACTGGCACCTCGCGCGGCACGGTCCCGGTCTGAGTCTGGGCTGGACCTACCATTGGTTAGTCGCGGTTCCGATCTTCGCGCTGACTGCCGTGCTCACTGTTCACCGTTGGCGTTCAGCCGCAGGCGTGGCCGGTATCGTGATCATCGTGATTGCGACTGTGCTTGCACAGGGTCTGGAGCCGATCGCCGAGTCTTTATTCTTTGGCGTGCCGTTGGGTTATGGCTTCCGTCCTGAGCGGCTAACGGCGTTTGGCGCTTTTCTCGGGATCGGCGTAGCTACATTTGGCGTCGTCGTGTCGGTGTTGCGAAGGCGTCCCGATGTAGCCGAGTAACGCAGCAGGCATCCGGGACGCCTCTCACGGGATCGGCTCACCCGGTTCGATCACCGACTCACCAGGCTGCTCGTCGCCGAACGCCTCGGCGACCGCCTCGTCAAGCGACAACTCGCTCCCCTCGGCCCAAGTAACTGCAAAGACCTCTTCACCGAGGGCTTTCCGCGCCGCGTTGACCGAGCGGTCGTAGAGCAACTGGTCTGGAGGATCGAGCGTCCGACCCTGGGCCGCCAGACCTGCCTCACCGGCACCCAGCAGTCGCGCCGCTAGATCGTAATCACCTCGAGTGGCGTGGACCTCCGCCATACCGATGAGCGCTTGCAGACGACCCGCCAGATGATGGAGCTCGGCGGACACTTGCACCGTTTGCCGATAGCGTCGGTCGGCTTCATTCGTGTTCCCCATCGCGTGCGCCGTCTGACCCAGGTTGAAGAGGATATCCACGTCCCGATAGCGATTCCCATACTCCTGACACCGCACGCGCGCCTCCTCGTACATCGCTTCTGCACGCTCCAAGTGCCCCCAGTATCGAGCCGTTTCTCCCTGGTTCACGAGCAGAACGAGCTCCGAATCCCGGTCGCCGAGCTCCCGGGCTAACTTCAACCCCTCCTCGGCAGCAACAGTGCCGATCTCGTAGTCACGCTCGCTGAGCGATGCGTTCCTCCCGACCGCCGAGAGCGCGAGCACCAAGCTTCGCTTGTCACTTACCTCCCGCGCGACCGCCAACGCTTCGTTGGCCGCCGAACGAGCGCGATCTTTATCGCCGTGAAAGAATGCCAGCGCGCTCAAGGCACTCAGTGCCTGGCTACTCGCGATGCTCGGTTCCGAGCCAGCAACAAGCGCCCGCTCGCACCACCCGATCCCCTCGGTCAGCAAACCCTCAGACTTCCACGAATGCTTCATCGAAGCCACGATACGAAGCGCCGGCTCGATTTCATTTCGCGCCAGACTCCACTCCAATGCCGCCCGCACGTTGTCGTTCTCGGTCGCCACCAACTCCAACCTCGGTGTCACTTCCGAACCCAACCCAAGCACCAACCCCTCTACGAGTGCAAGCGCCCAGTCCCGTTGTCGGCGCTCGATCGTCTCATCCTCTTCCGCGGCGGTGAGCTTCTCACGCGCATACTGTCGCGTCGTCTCCAGCAGCCGGTAACGCATTCCTGAATCGTCATGAGGCTCCGCAATGACGAGGGATTTGTCTACCAGTCGCGACATCAGATCAAGCGCTCCCGGCTCGCCCCAGATCGCTTCCGCGGCGTCCAGCGTCCAGCCGCCAACGAAAACCGCCAATCGCCGTAGAAGCACCTGTTCCTGCGGTTCCAACAAATCGTGGCTCCAGTCGATAACCGCCCGAAGCGTCTGGTGGCGGGGTGATGCGGTCCGGCTGCTGACTCCGAGAAGCTGAAAGCGATCGTCGAGACGCTCGGCGATCTGATCCAGAGAAAGGACCGCAACTCGTGCGGCGGCCAACTCGATCGCGTGTGGGATGCCGTCCAGTCGTGCGCAGATCTGACCTATCGCTCGAGCGTTGTCCTCATCGATAGCAAAATCCGGTTGTACGAGTCCCGCACGATCTACAAACAGTTGGACCGCCTCGTAGGCGCCTAGATCCAATGGAGAAGCGTCCTTTGGATCCGCTCCGATATCTGGCGCCGCCAACGGGGGCACCACGAATACGACTTCTCCCGGGATGCCCAGCGTCTCCCGACTGGTAGCGAGCACTTTCAGCCCCGGGGCCGCGCGTAATGCGGACTCAACCCACTGAGCGCTCGCATCAATCAAGTGCTCACAATTGTCCAACACGATCAGCACGGTTTGTGGACCCAGATTCTGCATCAACGTGTCGGCCACATCCCGACCCGGCACCTCACGCAAACCGAGGGCGCTCGCTACGGTCTGTGGAACTCGCGTGGGATCACGAAGCCTGGCTAGCTCGACAAACCAGACTCCGTCAGCGAACGCCTTTGATGCCTGAGCCGCCAGTTGCAGGCCGAGACGGGTCTTGCCTTGTCCCCCAGCACCGGTAAGCGTGACGATGCGATGTTCAGCCAACAGTTCTCGAACTTCTGCGATCTCCGTCTCCCTACCCACAAAGCTCGTAAGCTGCAGCGGTAGGTTGTGGGGCAGCGTGTCGAGCGATCTCAAAGGCGGGAAGTCCGTCCGGAGAGACGGGTGATCCAGTTGGTAAATCTGTTCGGGGGATTCGAGATCGTGGAGCCGGTGGTACCCTAGGTCGCGTAGCGCCACACTGTCAGGTGGCGAGCCACTCACCAAATCGCATGCCGTTCGGGAGAGAACCGTTTGGCCACCGTGGGCCACCGATACGAGACGGGCCACTCGGTTGACCGCCGATCCGTAGTAGCCTCCCTCTCGTGGGTCCGCCGCGCCGGTGTGGATCGCTACGCGAACCCGCAGTCGACTCCCGGCACGTTGAGCTTCCCGGTCAAGATCGCGTTGAATGACCAGCGCCGCTCCGACCGCTTCCGGTGCCCGCTCGAACACCGCCCAAAACCCATCGCCGACAGTATTGAAGATGCGTCCACCGTTGGCGCTGACCGCATCGAGGACGATCTCGTCGTGGCGCTCGAGGTTCGTCTTCATGCGGTCAGCATCCTCTTCCCAAAGACGCGTGCTGCCCTCGATGTCGGTAAAGAGGAACGTGACCGTCCCCGATGGAAGATCAGTACCGGCGGACGAGTGTGTGATCATCCTGGAAGCGGTTCCAGATTCAACCTCGCGTGCAGAAGCTCTGTTCAAACGTCAGGCAATCTACTCGCGAGGAGTCCGGGTTGGCTCAATTCGATCGTCTTTACACCGGTGGCGGGATCTCCGTTCTCGACTGGCACTGTCCTGGAACGGACGATGTCTCAGAGAGCTCAGCGCCGGTTTACGGATTCGCGTTCCCGCGCCAGGGCGTCTTTCACAAGGTGCTGGGGCGCAAGCAAGTAACGGCAACACCGGGAGCGGTGCTCTTCTTTCAGCCCTCGGAGGCCTTCCAGACGAGTCATCCAATGCCCGGCGGGGATCGAGGCACTGTAGTCCGCGTCGACGAATCGATGATCGAGGAGATCGTAGGCGCCATCGGAGCGGACGGGGCGAGGGTCGATCTGCGCTCGCTGCGGGGTCGATTGGCGTTTTTGCGACCCAGGACCTTGTTGCGAGTTCACGGGCTCGCTGCCCTGGCTCGTCAGGTTCCCGACGAGGCGCAGTTGGACATCGCCGAGACGGCACTCGAGCTGGTCGCCGAATCTCTGCGTGCGGATGCGACGACCCGGCCCGAGTGTTGCTGTTCAACGCGCGCTCGATCGACGCACGAGCAAGTAGTCGAGGCGGTGAAGCTTCTCATCAACGAGCGCTTCGCGGAGCGCCTCTCGCTCGAAGGGATCGCTCGTTCGGTTGGCTATTCACGGTTCTATCTAGCGACGATCTTCCGTCGCCACACGGGGCTTTCGATTCACCGCTATCTGAACAACCACCGCTTGCTGATCGCACTCGAGTCGTTGAACTCCGGGCTCGACCTCACACCCCTCGCCCTGCGCGTCGGGTTTTCGTCCCACGCTCACCTGACGACCGCGTTTGGACAGCAGTTTGGCCTCCCCCCATCACGAGCTCGGCGTTGCCTCTCGCCTTCTGGCCGCGATGAACTCTCGCTTCTGCTTCGAGACTTTCGCCGCCGCGCTTAGAACGTTCTTACCTGGACGTTTCCACGCGTGATCTCATCGAGAACGAGTCCCGGTGGGGCCTCGCCCGTCGCACAGAATGCCGCCGCGCTGCCCGGAGGCGCGTTGCGGAACGCGCGGAGATTCGTCGTCGCGTCTGCCGGTGCGTTGGCGCCCTCACCGCCATCGACAGCCGCCCAGGCGATATCCGTACCCTCCTGAAAGAACGTGAACTTCGCGTCGTCCACGGTCCCCCCGACACGGGCGTCCGTCCCGTCGACCCATAAACACGTGATCGTCCCGTGCACGATCGCCGAGCCGGCCACCAGCTGCCACTGTCCCTTAACGCTGCCGTCCACGTATTGGTTCGCGGTGAAGCTCAACCTCCGGTTGAAACCATCCGGCGTGAGAAAGTGGGCCCCGCCTTTGGCCTGAGCCGCGATCGCACGAGCGGGTGTGACGTCGCGTTCAACCGGAGACGTAGGCCCGAACTCATCGGTCTCGCTACAAGCCCCCATCACCAGACAGGTGAGAACAACCAATCCACGATACATCCTCGATACCTCCCTTTTGTCGTGACGAGCGAGTCGGGGTCGTCCCAACTCGTTCTCAAGATCGGGAGGCGAATCGAGTGCGGCTTTCAGAATCGTGCGAAAAGCACGACGCTCGAACCGGAGTAGTAAAACCCCTGACAAATGTACCCCGCCCTACAGGCGTGTCTGGGAATTCCCTTACACATCGACCGGGACGCACCCTGACATACCGACGCCTACGTAACAGCTACCATGTGTGTAAGGTATTCAACCACACCCTCACCGGCGGGTCTAATGAATCGGGGTTTCTCATGATCGCAAAAGCCGCTTTGTTTCGCTGTGTGGCTGCGATCGCGTTCATGTTGCTGTTCTTCGCCGCCTGCGATGACGATGATGATGACGGCGGTAACGTCGCTGGGCCGTCGCAACCGCGACCGTCAGTGACGTTTATCGGCTCCGAGAACTGCGGTCAATGTCACTCAGCGATCTTCAACGAGTTTCGCAAGTCAGGGCATCCTTACAAGCTCAACAGAGTCGTGAACGGGCAGCCGCCTAGCTATCCGTTCTCCACGGTTCCCAACCCCCCGGCCGGCGTCAGCTGGAACGACGTCGCCTATGTGATCGGCGGTTTCGGCTGGAAGGCGAGATTCATCGGCCAGGATGGTTTCATCATCACTGCCGGCGGGAACAACCAGTTCAACCTCGCGACCGACGAGTTCGTCGACTATCACAAGGACGAGCTCAAACCCTACAACTGCGGCCGCTGCCATACCACGGGCTATCAAGCGACCGGCAACCAGGACGGTCTGCCCGGGCTCGAGGGCACGTGGGCGGCCCCCGGCATTCAGTGCGAGGAGTGCCACGGGCCCGGTAGCCTACATGCCACTACGCCCGGGACCGTGAGACTGACGGTCGACACGCGACCCGAGGCGTGTGGAAAGTGCCATAACCGTGGCGGGATCAACAACATGATCCCGGCTAGTGGCGGGTTCATTCGCCATCACGAGCAGTACAACGAGATGGTCGCCGGCGGACACGAGTTCCTGTCGTGTGTGACGTGTCACGACCCACACACCGGGGTACGGTACAACGACCTCGAGGACGCCCAGGCGATCCGCCTACAGTGTGAGGCTTGCCACAGCGACGCTCGCCCATCACTCAGGGACGCGCCTCTCGCCGCAGTGAAGGCAGACTTCGATTGTGAGTCGTGTCACATGCCATTCGCGGCCAAGAGCGCCGTCAAGTTCGACACGTATGTGGGCGATGTTCGGTCACATCTCGTGACGATCAACTCCGACGTCCTCGCCGAACCGTTTGACGGTGGGACCGCGAATCACTACCTGACGCTCGAGTTCACGTGCCTCGGCTGCCACACCAACGAGACAAAGGAGTGGGCGGCAGGCGAAGCGTTGAACGTGCATGGTGACTACGGCGCCAATCGAGCACTCGGTTGGGCTCGATGAAAGGAGGCTGAACCAGCGAACCCGATTCATCACGCCTGCAAGCGGAAGAGGGGTCGTCTTTGACGACCCCTCTTTGCTGTTTCCAAGTTGTTCCGCGTGGTTACTCGCGCGGAGAGCTCTTACTGGGATCGGGCTCGGTCTCCGGCGGCGTCTTTTCGGCTTCAGCACTAAGCCGCTCCGCGGCTCCTGCCGTCCAGGCCTCCTGGGCCACGCGGTCCCTCTCCCGTGCGGCATCGATTCTGTCCTGTTGCCTCATCAACTCTTCTCGCGCTTTTTCTTCCGACCGAGTCTCCCGATCCGATGTCCGATCCCGATTTTCGCCCTGACTCAATCCCGCAGCGGTAGTCGCTTCCCCGCCGGTAGCTGCTTGGTCAGCGGTCGCGACTCCCGTTCCACCAGATCCGCTCTGGCAAGCCACCGTCATAGCTAGAAACACGACAACGGTCGACAAAACGAGTCTCATGATCGCCTCCCGGGATAGCCTGCATATCCCTCTCACTGCAGCATACCTGCACCCGAGGGGTCTCGTCAAAACCGGGTTGTGTCGACGTTTATGGTGCGCCCGAGAGGATTCGAACCTCTGACCTACGGCTCCGGAGGCCGTCGCTCTATCCAGCTGAGCTACGGGCGCAGTCGGTGGGAGATCGAAGCTGACAGGGCGGCTCGGCCCGGGTTCTGACTAATAGACCGGCGCTGAGCCCCCGGACGCGGTTGCGCCCCCGCCCTGCATGACAAGTTCCTTCAGTTCCTTGGACGGTTTGAAGGTCGGCACCATCCGTCCGGGGACGTGAACCGCCTCACCGGTCCTCGGGTTGCGGGCTTTCCTGGCCTTACGCTGCTTGACCTTGAACGACCCGAAACCACGGATTTCGATGTTCTGCTCGCGGGCCAAGGCCTGTTTGACCGCTTCGAGAAAGCCGTCAACCACGACGGCGGTGTCCTTCTTGGTGAGCCCTGTCGCCTCAGCTATCTGCTCGACGAGGTCGGCTTTGGTCATGGTTTCTCTCCTGTCCTCGCGCCGTCGTTGGCTCCGAATCCGGTCATCGACGTGGGAAGCGCGGACCAAGATACGTTGCCGCAAGCGCTTGTCAACTCAGCGCTTGGGCGATCCACCCCTGGAGGCTCTGCACATCGGGGTGCGGCTGAGCGCTCTCCAGCGCCTCGACCCCGAAGCCGGCCGCCGCAATCGTGGTCACGCAAGGCACCCCATGGACCAGCGCCACCCGTCGCAAGGCGAACTCGTCGTAGGGCGAGTCTCTCCCTAGCGGCGTGTTTACGATCAACCCGAACATCCCGCCCCGAATGGCGCACACCGCATCGGGTTCTCCCTCGCCGACCTTGAGCACCAACTCGCTCTCGACGCCCACGGCAGCGAAGAATTCCCGGGTCCCCCGCGTGGCATGAATAGCGACGCCGCGAGCTGCCAAGCGACCGGCGATCTCTGAACCGGCACGCTTGTCACGATCGTTGAGCGAGAAGAGGACCCCGCGACTGAGCGCCGTCTCGAGATCGGTCCCAGCTCCGAGAAGCGCCTTCAGGTACGCCGTCGGTGCATCGTCGGCCAACCCGATGACTTCCCCAGTCGACAACATTTCGGGGCCCAGCACCGGGTCGGCGCCCGGAAACCGGTTGAACGGGAAGACCGGCGCCTTCACCGCTACGGCTGCCGGGATCGGATCATCGAACAGCCCGAGCTCTGCCAACGAGGCGCCGACCATCACCTTGGCGCCCAGCCGGGCCAACGGTACACCGATCGTCTTGCTGACAAACGGGATCGTGCGCGACGCCCGCGGGTTGACTTCGAGCACGTAAACCCCATCGTCACGAACCGCGAACTGCACATTCATTAGCCCCCGGACGCCAAGCTCGAGGCCCAAGCGCCGCGTTTGCTCACGCAGCTCGCGATCGATATCCGAATCGAGATCGTGCGGTGGCAGGATGCACTTCGAATCTCCGGAGTGGACGCCCGCTTCTTCGATGTGTTGCATCACCCCGCCAACGATCACCCGTTCGCCATCTGCGATCGCGTCGACATCGAACTCCGTGGCCGCTTCGAGGAACTCGTCGATCAACAGCGGGCCATCGTCTCCGATAAGCGCACTTGCTAGGTAATGCTCGAGCGCTCTGGCGTCGCGCACCACGACCATCCCTCGGCCACCGAGCACGTACGACGGGCGGAGCA
>CAMYLR010000006.1:0-73654 GCA_947259315.1 uncultured Gemmatimonadales bacterium
GGTGTAGCCAAGCTCACGAAGCGTCGCGCCTGCCATCACCTTGGCGGCCATCTTGGCCAACGGCACACCAATCGCCTTGCTGATGAACGGAATGGTGCGCGAGGCGCGCGGGTTGACCTCGATGACGTACACCGCGCTGCCGCGAACGGCGAACTGGACGTTCATCAGGCCAACGACGCCGAGCTCCAGCGCGAGCGCGCGAGTCGAGGAGCGAAGCGTGGCAAGAACCTCTGGCGGGAGTGCGTGCGCTGGAAGCGCCATCGAAGAATCACCGGAGTGGATCCCCGCCTCTTCGATGTGCTGGAGCAAACCGCCGATCACGACTTCCCTGCCGTCCGAGACGCAATCGACATCGACCTCGATGGCGTCCTTCAAGAACTCGTCGACGAGGATCGTCTGGGTCTCGGCATCGGCCACCGCTTCGAGTGCGACGGTCATGTAGCGCGCCAGGTCTTCCTGGGAGTGAACGATCTCCATCGCCCGGCCTCCAAGCACGTAGCTCGGCCGAACGACGACCGGAAACCCAATCCGTTCGGCAACTGCAAACGCGTCCTTTGTACCGTTGGCGATGCCGCCGCGCGGTCGATCGAGGCCGAGCTTGGTGAGGAGCTCTTCGAAGCGCTCCCGATCTTCGGCGCGATCGATCGCGTCGGCCGAGCTGCCGAGAATCGGCACGCCGGCGCGCGAGAGCGGGACCGCAAGCTTGAGCGGCGTCTGCCCGCCGAACTGCACGATGACGCCGTCGGGCTTCTCCACCTCGACGATGTGCATGACGTGCTCGTACGTCAGGGGCTCGAAGTAGAGTCGGTCCGAAGTATCGTAGTCGGTGGACACCGTCTCGGGGTTGCAGTTCACCATGATGGTCTCGAAGCCCATTTCCTTGAGGGCGAACGAGGCGTGCACACAGCAGTAGTCGAACTCGATCCCCTGGCCGATTCGGTTTGGCCCGCCGCCGAGAATCATCGTCTTTGGACCAGCCAACGGCCGTACCTCGCTCTCGAGGTCGTACGTCGAGTAGTAGTACGGTGTCTGGGCTTCGAACTCACCCGCACAAGTGTCGACGACCTTGAATGCGGGTCGGACATCAGCCGCCTCGCGCATGGCCCGAAGCTCCGACTCGGTGACCCCAAACCGCTGGGCTAACCGCGCGTCCGAGAACCCGCCGATCTTGAGCTCCCGCCAACGCTCCACGCTGATCTCACCCAGCGTAGTCTCAAGGCCAACATCGACTTCCGCGATACTCTTCAACTGATACAAGAACCACGGATCGATGCCCGTCAGCGTCCGTAGCCGGTCGATCGCCCACCCCCGACGCAGCGCTTCGGTGACCTGAAAAATCCGCTCGGCCCCGGGCGTATCGAGCGCCTTGGCCAACTCACCGTCGGCAGCTTTCACCCAACGATCGTCAAACATCCCGTTGACCCCGATCTCCAACCCGCGCAACCCCTTCTGGAGCGCCTCGCCAAAGGTGCGGCCGATGGCCATCGTCTCACCGACCGATTTCATGGCCGTCGTGAGACGACTATCGGCGTGTGGAAACTTGGCAAAGTCAAAGCGTGGGATCTTGGCCACGACATAGTCGATCGACGGCTCGAACGAAGCCGGTGTCGTCCCAGTGATGTCGTTGGTGATCTCGTCGAGCGTGTACCCGACCGCCAAGCGCGCAGCGATCTTGGCGATCGGAAAACCGGTCGCTTTGGACGCCAACGCGCTCGAACGCGAAACGCGCGGGTTCATCTCGATCACAACTTGACGACCGGTGGCAGGATCGACTGCGAACTGAATGTTCGATCCGCCGGTTTCTACGCCGACCGCGCGGATCACCTCGAATGCGATATCACGCATCGTCTGATACTCGCGGTCGGTGAGCGTCTGCTGCGGCGCGACCGTGATGGAGTCGCCCGTGTGCACGCCCATCGGATCCAAGTTCTCGATCGAGCAGACGACCACGCAGTTGTCAGCTCGGTCGCGCATCACCTCGAGCTCAAACTCTTTCCAACCGAGCACGCTCTCCTCGACCAGGATCTCGTCGATCGGACTCGCACGTAGCCCACGCTCAGCGAGCTTGGTGAACTCCTCCTCGGTCTTAGCCACTCCTCCACCCGCCCCACCCAACGTGTACGCCGGGCGCACGATGACTGGGAACCCGGTAATACGTACGACCTGGATCGCTTCCTCGAGGTTGCGCGCGATTCCGCCGCGCGGCACGGCGATCTCGTGCTCGAGCATCAGTGTCTGAAACCGTTCACGATCTTCGGCGCGCTCAATCGCCTCGAGCCGTGCCCCGATCAACTCCACGCCGAACTCCTCCAGCACACCGTTTAGCGCGAGCTCGCGGGCCAAGTTGAGCGCCGTTTGACCGCCCAGTGTCGGTAACAGCGCCTCGGGCCGCTCACGCTCGATCACCCGCCGAAGCGTCTCGACCGTCAGCGGCTCCAGATAGACTTCGTCGGCCGAGGCCGGATCGGTCATGATCGTCGCCGGGTTCGAGTTGACGAGAACGATCCGGTAGCCCTCGTCGGCCAGCGCCCGGCACGCCTGGGTGCCCGAGTAATCGAACTCGCAGGCCTGACCGATCACGATCGGGCCCGATCCGATCAACAGAATCGTCTCGAGGTCGTCGCGCCGCGGCATCGGTTAGCCCACCCTCGCCGCCCGCATCGCAGCGATAAACGCATCCAGATGGTGAAAAGCGTCGTGGGGTCCGGGTGCCGCCTCGGGGTGGTACTGGACCGCAAACAACGGCCGCTCGACATGTCTAAAGCCCTCGACGGTATCGTCGTACAGATTGATGTGGGTCACCTCGAGTTGGGGCGCGCCTGCAACCACGCGCACACCTCCATGTCGTGTTTCCACTACGGCAAACCCATGATTGTGTGATGTGATGTCGATCCGACCGGTCGACAGCTCCTGGACCGGATGATTCCCGCCGTGGTGACCAAACTTGAGCTTGTACGTCTCGCCACCATGCGCCAAAGCCAGCAGCTGATGCCCCAGGCAGATGCCGAAGGTCGGCACCTCGGGTGCGCGCGAGGCTAGCGACTCGAGAGTCGCGATCGCTCGCCCGACTGCGGCTGGATCACCGGGACCGTTGGAGACAAAGAGCCCGTCGGGCTCGTGTTCCAGCACCGCCTCGGGCGTAGCGTCAACCGGAAGTCGAACTACTCGACAACCACCATCATTCAGCCTCCGAACGATGTTCTGCTTGAGGCCCAAGTCGAGCGCTGCGACCAGCAGCTCGCCGTCACCCTCGACCTTGGTCGCTGAGCACGACACCGCTCCGGTCAGATCCTGCCCCTCCATCGCCGCGATCGACGCCGCCCGGGCCACTGCCGGCTCGACCTCCAGCAACTCGGTCGAGATGATCCCCCGCAGCGCACCTCGCTCCCGCAGGTGGCGCGTCAGCGCGCGCGTGTCGATCCCGTCGATCGCGACGACACCGTTGCGCTCCAGATGCTCGGGTAGTGTTTCAACAGCCCGCCAGTTGGAAGGCTCCTGGACACACTCGCGCATTATGAATCCCGCCACCTGGGGCGAGTCTGACTCCCCGTCCTCGACGGTAATACCGTAGTTCCCGATCAGCGGGTACGTCATGACGACCAGCTGACCGGTGTAGGAGGGATCCGTCAACACCTCCTCGTACCCGGAGAGGCAGGTGTTGAACACGCACTCGCCGGTCGCCGTACCGGTTGCGCCAACCGCGGTGCCGAGAGCGGTCCAACCGTCTTCGAGGGTCAATCGAGCCGGTAGCCGAGTTGTTCTCACACGCAAAAAAAAGTCTCCGCCTGGCGGAGACGCACGATGCACTTTGTCGTATCGATCATGGAACTTCCTTTCCGCGCCTCACAGGACGTCGATTTAAAAGGAAGAACGAGCGGCGATTTACGATCTCAGGTCGATTGGAAACCTACTTTCCGCTGGCGGGTTCAGCAACGGGTTCGGCCATCAAAGCCTGCATCGCGACGCGGACTTCGCGCATTAGCTCATCCCGTGCGTCGGTGCCACGGCCGGCAGTCGGTATCGGCGCGCCCAACCGCACCGTAATCGAGCCATGTCCTACGCGTAACGATCGAGCCTCCATGACGTCCTCGGTGCCCAGGACCACTACCGGGACGACCGGTACGCCGGCCTTGAGCGCCATCATGAAGCTCCCCTTCTTGAACGGCAGCAAGGGCTCGCCGGGACCACGCGTGCCTTCCGGGAACACCAATACACTGATCCCCTCGCGAATCTTGCGGGCTGCGCTCTCGAGGCTCTTGATCGCCTCCTCGCGATCGCTCCGATCGATCGGGATAAAGCGGCACATCCACAGCGCCCACCCGAAGATGGGAATAAAGAACAACACCCGCTTGGCGACCATCCTCAACGAATGTTCGGTCGCCAGAAACAGCGCGAAGATGTCGAAGATCGACCGATGATTGGACATGAAGATGTACGGCTGATCCAGCTCGAGCGTCGACTTCGACTCGACGCTCATCGGAATCCGGAGGGTGCCCAAGATCCATCGCGACCAAATCCGGGCGAACGACAGATACAGCTCGCCGCGAGGGCTCAACGGCCAGGTGATGATCCCGAGCGACGACCAGAAGAGCGTATACGCTACCCCGATCGTCCAGGCGAAGACCGTGCGTCCCATGGTGTACTGCGGTGATGCCTACCGTTGACCGTGAAACACCTCGGCTACCGTCGCGTCGTCGCCGAAGATGATCATCGTCCGAGCGACGATCTGTCCTTGCGGATCATAGCTGTAGTAGGTCCACCGCTCCTGACCGCCTTCCATGGTGACCCGGGTGCGCGGCTCACCAAGCAGGTTCCGCACTTCGTCCTGCTCCATGCCTTGCTCGAGCAACTCCGCGGTGGAATCGGTGTAGGCCGCTGTATCGGCTACAGCGGGGCTGTCGGCCTCCCCACCACCGCCGCCACAGGCGACCGGCAGGACGCAAATCATCGCCACGGTAACTACAAAAAGCGCTCGCATGGGTTATGCCTATCCTCGTGTTGCGTTGCGTGTCGACGGGTGAGATCGCCTCAAGCTACCGAGCCGGCCTTCAACTGGGTAGCTGTCTCTCCGCGCAGCTAGTTGCGGAACCGCCAATTGACCCCGAAAAACCCCTCGCGACCCGGAAGAGAGAACGCCTCCTCGGTCCGGTATATCTCGTTGGTTATGTTCTTGAGCGAGACAAAGATCGTGAAGTTGATGATCGTTCCCTGGACGAGCAGGTCGGTAACAAAGTACGAAGAGAGGGTCTCACCGGTCAGCGTCGTCCGCTCGCCATTGAACCTTCCAGTGGCCCGAGCCTCCAGGAGCAGATCACGACTGGGAAAGAGTCGCGTCGCATATCGCACCTGACCCAAGAACTGCGATTCGGGCACGTACGGGATGCGATCACCGGACTCGTCCTCGGTCGCATTCAGACGTCGCGCGACAACCCGTCCACGTAACCCCCACGGCAGCGGCCCCGCTACTTCGCCCTCGAACCCGTTCACCGATAGATCGACGACGTCGAATGTGTTGAACCCGATCTCCGCTAGTCGGGAATTGTCAAACTCAGCCCGGTCGAAGTACAACCACGCTGTCGGCGGCAGCCACAAGAACGCCTCGTCGCCGTTGGTCGTGAACAGGCGTCCGGTAGCCTTCCAGCCTCCACGGTTCCATGCCACCTCACCCCGAACGCTGGTCCACGCCTCGAGCTGCTGTGGTCGCGCTGCCTTGCCAGGATGGATCTCCACGCTCTCGGCCGCAAATGCCTCCAGCAACGCTTGACCGGCGAAACTGGCCGGTCGTACGGATCTGCCGCCCGCCACTCGAACGGTGAACTCGGGGTGGGGCCGGCCCAGCGCCTCGAACTGCCACGCCAAGCCGCTTTCTGCCGCATCGCCAAACGACATCCGACGCACCGCTCCATTGACCGCGTACAGATCGTCGGGCTCACCCCACCCTACCCCACCACCCCATTCCGTCTGTCGCCTTGGGTTCTCTACAAGCGCGGCCTCGGGATCATCCTCGACCGGATCGAAGATGCTGCTCCCATCGACCCTCAGGAACGATGGATGCAGTGACTCCGCGTCGAGCTCATCGCGTGCTCCTGCCGCCCATACCAAGAGCGGACCGCTGCGGAAATCGACTGTGCCGCGGAACCCTTCACGCTCCCCCTTGCCCAACAGACCCTGGGCGCTTCGGAAATCGAAGTTTTCGCGAAACTCCTGGCGCGAGCGGGAATAGTGCAGGCGAGTCCCCACGTCACCCCAGCTTCCAGCGTAGAACAAGTGCACCACACTGCCGTCTTGATCCTGAGAACCCGATACATTGGTGCGGCTGGCGTCGCCGGAGAATCCATCGCTCAGCCGTGACACCTCCAGTCGGTGTCTCGATCCGATTCGCCAGCCGAGCTTGGTGATGAACTGGTTGCGAGTGAAGTCGCCGACCCTCAAAAACCCATCGGTGGCATCGAAGTTGGCGCCCAGGAACACGTCGCCGCGTCCGGTGATCGATCGACCGAAGTTGCCACTGAACGTCTCGACCTTGAACGAACCGGCGGTGAACGCGAGCATCGATCGGGAGGTCCGCGTCAGGCTCCTGCGCGTGGTGATCGCCAGCACCCCGCCGGTTGCGCCGCTTCCCCATGCCGCACCCTGTGGACCCGGATACCAGGCCACTTTTGCGATCCCCTCGAGCGCGATGCGGCGCAGATCCCAGTTCACCGACAACGGCTCACCAACCGGTACCCCGTCGATCACGACCTCGATGTTCGTGTGCGATCCAAACGACGAGCCGACGAACGTGCTGAGCCCGCCACCCCCCATATCCTGGGCCAGGGTCAACCCCTCGCTTTCGATAACGTCGAGGAGGCTGAACGCCCCGCGCCCGAGGAGTTGATCTCCAGTCAGAACCCATGCTGGCCACGCTCCGGGCCGCTCCAGCGTATAGGAGTCGATCAAGCTGTCGGGGAAGATCTCGACCAGCTCGGTGAACTTGGGCTTCAGCGTATCGGCCGAGCCCAGGGTGTCGCCAAGCAGCGTGATGCGCGGGTCGGTGATCGGCTCGGGGTAGGTCCAACCAACACCATCGACCGAATCAGCCGGGGCCAATGAATCGGAAGGAGCTACGGTGTCTGCCGGTGCGGGCTCGGGCTGGTCCTGCGCCGCAGCTCGACTCGCCGACGCAAAGAGCACGGCAACCAAAACGACCCGGGCTGGCGGCCTGAACACCCGGGCTAACCTCCGAGCATCGTAAACGCGATGTCAATCGGACACGTGCCGACCTGGATCGTTCGCTCCAGGACGAGATCTTCCGACAAGCGGAAGACATCGCCTGGCTCGGAACACTCGAGCTCCAGCGTGTAGGGAGTGCCGTCGCTATCGAAACCGACACCGGCGGACGAACGATTTCCGCCAGGCGTTACCGGATTGAACGGATCGAAGACGAACTCCCGCGTTGCAGAGTCCCAAACCGCGATTCCATACTCGGTGGACGTAACCAACACTCGCCCGCCGGGACCGAACCCAACCCGTGACGGAAACTCGTCGAAACCGAGATGGTGCTCGGTCTCCTCGAGAGTCGCGGTCGATACAACCGACAGCGATCCGCTTCGTTCGCCAAACCGACCGCGATTCGCTATGAACAACTGGCCGTCCGGCGCGAGCGCTGCTCCACCCGGGTTCTCGCCCGAAAGCTCGATCGTCTCGATCACCTGCAACGATGCGATGTCGATCACCGACACAGTCCCCAACCGCACGGGAACGAAATCGTCACCGAGTTCGGCGTTGATCACGTAGGCCCGCTGGCCGTCGGACACGATGAACTCGGGGAAAAAGCCGACCAGGATCTCCGGGCCTACGTTGCCCGTCTGGACGTTGACTGGCGAAACAGAGTCGAGGTTCGGGTTGCCGACCAGCACCGTATCATCGTCGATAAACGCCACCCCGGTCGCGCCCGAATTCCGCGGCAGCTCTGCGCGACGTACGACGAACCGCTCATCGAGATCGACGATCACGACTTCAGGCAGCGATCCCATCGCCACGACCGCCGTGGCCCCGCGAACCGCAAACGTCACTGGAGACCCGTCGAACCCGACCCCGATCGTGAACATGTTGTCCGGACGAGCGACTTCGAATACGGTCAGCGTTCGATCGATGCTATTGAGCACCACCGCGACCTCGGCGTCATCTGGAATGTCCGGCCCGAAGCTGCTGCCGCCGTCGCAAGCGGCGAAACCGGCCAGGATCATGGCCATCATTATGCTCTTTATCGTTGTTTTCATCGTCCTCAATCGCTTGTTTGGGGCCTGATCCTGAGTTGCACCCGGAACCGTCGTCCGGGCTCGGGAAAGCCAAAGATAAGAGCTTGCGTCTCACCGCTCACGCGGTCGATCGCGAGCTCCGTTTCCGCATCCAGCGACCCAACCCGCCAGAGCCGTGCTGCGGCAACGTCAAAGGTCCAGAATCCGGGCAGTTGATTGGCCTCCGTTGGGGCGGTCGTACGGGCGCCGGTGTAGCGCGACTCGGCCCGCAGTCGCCAATCCCCAGGTGTCCACACTACCCGCGACTGCGCGCTGTGTTGCGGCCGATACACGACCTGCACATCGGCCCGCCCCTCGGATGAATCGTAACGAACCTGGGCGTTGGCGTAGCTGAGATCCGCGGTAAGGTCCATCTCAGCGATCGTCGCACTCAGCCAAACCTCTCCGCCCCTACGCAGGACGTCGAAATTCTGAGGGCTCCAAATAAACCGGAAGTCAGGCGCCCACTCGATCATATCGTCGACGTCAGCACGATACATCGATGCGCCGACGGCGAGGGCGATGTCGCCAGATCGGTGTGCCGACAGTCCGAACTCGATCTCCGAAACCACCCGTTCGGGTCTCAGGTCCGGGTTTGGGGCGACTCCAATCGCCGCGTCGAAAAACAGATCGCCGAGCGCCGGCGGATTGAACGCGCTTCGATGGGCGACCTCGAGTCGGAGCCGACCTGTTGTCACTCCCGCCCCGATGGCGTGGCTGAAGAACCACGCGTCGGTGACGTCATCGCGATCGACACGCGCTTGAGCTGTCAGCTCGATGTCACCGAGGTCGCCGATCGCTCGAGCGCCAACGCCAAAGTCGTTGAAGTCGTCAAACGCTCGCTCATCCAGACCGTCGGCGTCCACGGCGCGATACCGGAAATCGCCGTCAAACCCGACCTCCCGTACTCCCCCCCGGTGCACTGCACGGGTGATCGAGCTGCGCAGCCCTACCTCATCGACGGTGGTCTCATCGTCATAGGCGGGGCCCAGCGGCGGCTCCGGGTCGCGATGCTCGAGCCGCTGCCGCGCGCTGTGAAATGCGACCTCGCTGGTCCCACCATCGCTTTCTCTATTCCAGTTGGCATGCAGGCGAACGCGGTCAAACGCTTGCCGCGCATTGAACGATGGCGCAAAAGCCTTTCCTGGTAAACCACGATCGCCGGTCTCGACCGCCGCACGGAAAGCGAGCCGACCAATCCGCAAATCGCGCTCGGCGGTCCCAAACACGTTCGTGCGGCCGAGATCGGCGTTTGTTCGCGTCCCGGAGAGACCACCCGCCCTGACCGGCAGTCGATAGTCAAACTCACCGTCGGCCAAGCTCACGAGACCCCCGGCCGACCACCGCCACGCACCAATGGCGTTGCCGGTCTCAATACTCGCATCCCGAGATCCCAGCGATCCGGCGCCCAGCACAACCTCGGTCGATGTTCCTGCGCGTCGCGACTCGACGACGATCACACCGGCTCGAGCCCGCGGCCCGTAGCGCGCCGAACGTGCGCCCACCTCGACCGTCACCGATTCGACGCTGCTGACAGAGACGGTGCTCAGGTCGGCGGCGCCGGTCACCGGATCGTTGATCGCCACGCCATCGAGCAACACCAACACGCCCCCCGCACCACTGCCGCGGATCATGGCGTACTCCGGTCCCGCGAGACCCGTCCGTCGAACCACCACGCCGGGCACACGGTCGATTAAGTCACCCACCGTCGTCGCTCCCGACCGTTCGATCGCAGCCCGATCAAGCTGAAAGCCAGCCGCGTCGCGATTCAGGCTCTGAGCGACCACCGGGTCGACCGCGACCGTGGCGACCGTCAGCTCAACCGTGACCCGCGTGATTCGCCCATGAGCGACTTTGACAGTGATCTCGCTTGACCGGTAGCCCAACCGCTGAACGCGGATCACGTGCGTACCCGAACTGATGGCTTTGAAACGAAACTCGCCGTCAGAGCCCGCGGTGGTCATGAGCCCCAATTCCGCCGCCTCGACTGTCGCGAACGGTACTACGTGCCGGGTTTCGCGATCGACGATCGTGCCCACGATCTCGCCCGGCCACTGGGCAGCCGCGCCGTCGCCGATCGCAACATCAAGCGATGGGGCCACCACCACCGCGAGGAGGAGCAACCGGCGCATCACGAAGCTGACTCCGGATGCAGCGGTACTACCTGGGGAGCGCCTCGGTCACGACCCGGGCCGGGGTGCGGCACCACTCTGACGGGCCAGCCGTAAACCTCGCTCAGCGTGCGCTCATCGAGCACCGACTCCGGCGCTCCGTCGGCCGCCACCCGGCCACGATGCAAGAGGATCACCCGATCCGCGTAGCGGGCCGCGAGGTTCAGGTTGTGGGTCGAGAGCAGCACGGTTGTCCGCTTGGCCGCCTCGGCCCTCAGAAGCTCCCATATCGACATCTCGCTGGCGATATCGAGTGCAGCGGTCGGCTCATCCAGCGCTAGCGCGAGCGGCTCCTGCGCCAGCGCCCGGGCCAGCCTGGCCCGCTGACGCTCGCCGCCCGACAGCGTCACGAACGATCGGTCCGCCAGTGTGTCGACTCGACACCGCTCAAGGGCGTCCTCGATCGCGCGGAGGTCGTCCGCTCCGGGTCGACGCCACGCACCGAGATGAGGATAGCGTCCCATCGCCACCAGCTCGCGCACCGTCACCGGAAACGCGGGCTCCTCGTGCTGGGCCATGATGCCAACGCGACGTGCGATTTCGAGTGCACTCCACGCCGCCAGTTTGCGCCCCAGAAGCTCCGTTTCCCCGCGGTTCGGTTCACGCGCACCAACCAGCAATCGAATGAGCGTCGATTTCCCAGACCCGTTGGGCCCAACCAGCGCAACGATCTCGCCTGTCGTCACACCGAGCGTGGCCTCGTCGATCGCTTCTCGATCCCCGCTTGGATATCGATACCCGAGCCGAGTGGCGCGCCACACGATGTCGTTCTGCCTCAACTTCATGCCGGCGCCTGGCGCGTCTGGCGCCGTAAGACGAGAACAAAAAATGGCACCCCGACAAAGGCTGTAATGACACCCAACGGCAGTTCCCCGGGTGCCGTGATCACGCGGGCCAGCGTATCGGCCAAGGGCAAAAAGGCCGCCCCGACGAGCAGCGTCGCGGGCAATAGGAACCGATGTCCACCACCCCACAGCAGACGCACAGTGTGGGGCACGAACAAACCGACGAACCCGATGCCGCCAGCCGCCACGACCGCACCGGCGGTCAGCAACGACGCGATCAGGTAGGCCAACAGACGGACCCGTTGAACGGGGACACCGAGAAATCCGGCTGTCTCTTCACCGTGTGCGATCAGATCGAAAGACCGTGACAGCCCGAGCAGCATGATCGATGCGCCGCCGAGCGCAAGCCCCAACATCCACACCAACCGCCAACTGGCACCGCCGAGGCCGCCCATCATCCAGAACACCGCCGCGCGAAACGCTTCCGCCTCCTGAAAGCTGAGCGCCAACAGGATACAGGCATTGAAAAACGTACCGGCAACAACACCCGACAGAAGCAGCACCCGAACATCGAGTCGGCGCTCGACGTTAGTCGCGATCCTGAGCACGAGTGCGATCGCCAGCGCCGCACCAATGAGCGCCGAAACCGGCAACGACCAGGCGGCTGCGCCGGCCCAGCCCGCACCGATCGCGACGACCGCGCCAACCGCGGCTCCACCCGAAACGCCCAGCACATACGGATCGGCGAGCGGGTTTCTGAGGAGCGCCTGAAACGTGGCGCCAGCCAGACCCAGGGCGCCGCCGACAAGCGCCGCCAGCACCGCCCTCGGGAGTCGAAGATCGCGAGTGATCGCGACGGCGATGGGGTCCCCATCACCCGAGAGGCCCTCCCAGACGCCACCCCACCCCAGGCCGACGGCTCCAAAACGGAGGCTCACAGCGATCGCAGCTGCCACAGCCAGGGCCAGGGCGGCGAGCACGAAGCCACGGCTCATCGCGCCCCCCAAACATCGACCAACGCGTCGTGGAGTGTCCTGGCGACGGTTCCCAGGTGGGGGCCAGGCCGATTCAACAAGTCAGTTGGAATGACCACAATCCGTCCTTCACGAACGGCGTCGAGATCACGCCAACCCGGTTGTTCGGAGAAAGCGCGCTCGACTTCGATCATGGTAGCGTCGGTCGGAACGACCAGGATGTCGGGTTGGGCGGCCAGTACGGCTTCGAGCGAGACCTCTGGCCAACCCTCGTGGAGCTCGCCAAACGCAGGGGCGCCACCGGCGATCTCGATCACCTGACCGATGAATGTGCGTCGACCCGCCGTTCTCGGCGGATCGCCTAGCAACGCGTAGAAAACGGTCGGTTTGGGGTGCCTGAGGCCTGCCACCGAGATGGCCACCAACGACTCGCGAACCTCAGCTGCCAAAACCGCCGCCCGATCCGGCAGATCGAGTAGGCTCCCCAACTCGTCCAGCGACCGAAAGACACCCGTCGTATCCTCGATCGACGTCGCGTGGAACGCGATACCGCCAGCCTCTAGCCGCGATCGCAGACCGCGGTACTGGGCAGACTCCCAACCGATCACCAAATCGGGCTCGAGGGCGATCAGCGCTTCGAGGCTCGGATCGAGTCCCCCACCCACACTCGGGAGGTCGGCGATTTCAGGCGCCGTGTCGTAGCGTGTCCGGCCCACCAGCCGATCGGCAGCGTTTAGCGCGACGATCGCATCGGTCATGCTCGGAACCAGCGATACCACACGCTGGGCCGGAGGTCGACCCGCAACTTCACCCTGCTCGGCGGCGGACTGCTGCGGTCGATCGCAGTTTGCCAACGCCAACGATGCCGCAGCGACAATCCAGAGAGGTCGGTTCGTGGTCGACACCTCACGCCCGATCGAGTCCAAAAAAAAAGCCTGCCCGCGGAGCGGACAGGCGAGGGAGACCGGGCGAGCCGACCTCTCGCCGCATCCCTCCCGCGAAGGATACTGACGGCGAGCGCTTCGAGGCAGGTCTCCTGGCTTTGGTCGCCCGGTCGGGCAACCGTCACAGTGGCGGGGCCGCTGCGGATTCACACCGCATTCCCATATTCTCCCATCGCCGACGATCGTCGTCGACAGGCACCTCGAAACGACTATTGCGCTACGTCATTCGCACCTCACCGCTAAACGGTGTTTACAGCGAAAAGCGCCCAAAATCTTCCGGGTTCATGCGTCGCAGATACTCTTTCAGATCTTCCGGCTCGTACGCCTCTTCCTCAACCTCACCCACCTCGTCGGCGGTGTGGTCGAGCAGCGTTTCAGAGGCGTAGATCGGAGCATTCAAGCGCAGCGCCAGGGCGATCGAATCGCTCGGACGCGCATCGATCGAAATCACATCTTCGGCATTCTGAACGAAAACTTGTGCGTAATAGGTGTTGTTCTTGAGCGCACCGATGATGACTTGGGTGAGCTCGCCGTGAAGCGCGCGAACGATGTTCTTCATGAGGTCATGTGTCAGCGGCCGTGAGAACTTTACGCCCGCCAACTCAGTAGCGATGGCGCTGGCCTCGCTCGGCCCGATCCAGATCGGCAGGTACCGGTCACCGTCCTTCTCTTTGAGGATGACGATCGGCGACTGGGTCGAGGAGTCGATCCCAAGACTCGCTACGCTGACTTCGATGACTTCGTTCTCCACGGCTACCCCTTTCTAGCGCTTCAACTGCAACATAAATGCCATCCCACGGCAGGGACAACCTGCCGTGGACGATGACCAGGGGTGCCTAGGTCCCGATCTCCCAAGAATCTAGGTATTCCCGCTGCTCAGGGGTTAGCTCGTCGAGTTGGACGCCGAGCGCTTGCAGCTTGAGCCGAGCGATCTCTGCATCGATGTCAATCGGCACCGGCTCGACGCGCTTCTCGAGTTCACCAGCGTTCTTAACCACGTGCTCTGCGGCCAGCGACTGGTTGGCGAATGACATGTCCATGACACTCGCCGGGTGTCCCTCGGCGGCGGCCAAGTTTATGAGTCGCCCTTCGCCGAGCACGTATACCTTGCGGTCGTCAAGAGAGTACTCCATCACGTACTCGCGGATCTCGCGGGTCTCGTTTGCTATCTCGGCCAACGCGTCGAGATCGATTTCGACATTGAAGTGCCCACTGTTGGCGACCACCGCTCCGTCCTTCATGACCTTGAAGTGCTCACCACGGATGACGTGGGTGTCGCCGGTCACGGTTATGAAGACATCCCCGATTGTGGCGGCTTCCGTCATCGGCATGACCCGAAAACCGTCCATCACCGCTTCCAGTGCGCGCAGCGGATCGATCTCGGTTACGATCACGCTCGCGCCTTGACCCTGTGCGCGCAGAGCAACGCCCTTGCCACACCAACCGTAGCCGGCAACCACGACCGTCGACCCGGCGAGCAAGATGTTCGTCGCCCGCAGGATACCGTCGATCGTCGACTGCCCGGTGCCGTAGCGGTTATCAAAGAAGTGCTTTGTCTTGGAGTCGTTTACGGCGATCACCGGGAACAGCAGTACGCCTGAGTTCTCCATCGCCTTCAACCGGATGACTCCGGTCGTGGTCTCTTCGGTCGACGCGGTGACACCGTCGACGAGCGATTTCCGCTCGGCCGGATCGAGCTCGGTCGCCCAATCACGGATTACCGGGTGCAAATCGTCGTACCGCTCCAGCGCCATGAAGTGAATCGCGCTCACCAAGTCCGCACCGTCGTCCATCGTGATCTGCGGTCGATGCTCGAGGGCTGACCGGATATGGCGATAGTACGTCTCGTGGTCTTCGCCTTTGATGGCGTGGACCTGAATTCCCCGGCTAACCAGATACGCGGCCACGTCGTCCTGGGTCGACAATGGGTTCGATGCGCACAAACACACGTCTGCACCACCGCGCTGGAGCGCAAGCATCAGGTTCGCCGTTTCGGTAGTCACGTGCAGACATGCCGAGATACGCACCCCATCGAGCGGGCGCTCTCTCTCGAACCGATCACCGATCAGGCGCAGAACCGGCATATGCCGCCCGGCCCATTCGGTGCGCAACGCTCCTTTCGAAGCCAGCTCTGGATCGCGGATATCACAGGGCACGTCCACAGCACTCATCCTTGCCTCGGTCTCTGACATCGAATCATCTCCTCTTCAATGGTGTTATGAGATCGCTGCCTTCAGATCTTCGGCGCGGTCAGTGAGCTCCCACGTAAACAGACCGTCTACCGGCTCGCGGCCAAAATGCCCGTACGCGGCCGTCGGCTGGTAAATCGGCCGACGAAGGTCGAGCGCCTTGATGATCGCCAGAGGACGCAGGTCCCACACCTCGAGCGCCTTCTCCGCCAACACACTGTCCGCGACTACACCGGTACCAAATGTGTCTATCATGACGCTGACCGGCTCGGCTACTCCGATCGCGTACGCGAGCTGAACCTCGCATCGCTGTGCGAGACCCGCCGCCACGATGTTCTTGGCCACCCATCGGGCGGCATACGTCGCAGACCGATCGACCTTGGTTGGATCCTTGCCGCTAAAGGCGCCACCGCCATGGCGGCCGAGGCCACCGTAGGTGTCGACGATGATCTTGCGTCCAGTCAGCCCCGCATCGCCCTGCGGTCCGCCTATGACAAACCGTCCGGTCGGATTGACGTGAATCGTGAGTTCGTTCTCGTCGTACATGCCCCTCGGGAGTACCGGCTCGATGACCTCCTTGCGGATCTCCGCCTGAATCTCTTCTGGCGAGACCTCGTCCTCGTCAGCGGTCTGCGTCGACACGACCACCGTTTGGATCTCTCGCGCTCGGCCTTCGTCGTATTCAACCGTCACCTGGCTCTTCCCGTCCGGCCTCACCCATGGCAACGTTCCGTCTTTGCGCTTGTCAGCTAGTCGATGCGTGAGCGCGTGCGCCAACGCAATCGGCAACGGCATCAACTCGGACGTTTCATCGGTCGCGTAGCCGAACATCATCCCCTGATCGCCAGCTCCCTCACGATCGACCCCCATGCTGATGTCGGGTGATTGCCGGTCGATTGTGACCATCACCCCACAGGTGTCCGCATCAAACCCCATCCGTGCGTCGGTGTAGCCGATCTGACGAACCGTGTCGCGGGCGACCTGGGCCACCGGGATGTACGCCTCCGTTGTGATCTCTCCCGCCACCACAATCAAACCAGTTGTGACCAATGTCTCGCACGCGACCCGACTGGTGGGATCATCGGCCAACGCCATATCCAAGACCCCGTCCGAGATTTGGTCGGCGATCTTATCGGGGTGCCCTTCAGTTACCGATTCCGACGTAAACAGGAACCGGTCGGTCCTCACGCGATGGGGTGAAGCTGTCGCCACTTCTTCCTTCGTTTTTAGCATATCAACTCCGATTTCTCTCCTAGATTGAGAACCACCGGTGCCGCTTCGAGGCGCGCGCCGGGACCGATTATCGAACCCTCGAGGACAAACCCACACACCGTTGCGTGATCGCCGATGATCGAGTCACGGATCACGGCGTCGCGCACGGTCACGCCACTCGACAATGAGACGTGTGGGCCGATGATCGCGTTCTCGATAACACAATCTGCTCCAACAAACACCGGTGTTATGAACTGCGCATCAACGCCCGACACATCGATCTCGGGCGGATTCCGATCGAGCAGCTCGCGATTTGTCGCCAGCAGTGTTTCGGGTTTCCCGCAATCGAACCAACCCCCGATGCTGTAGGGAACAAACCTCTCGCCGGCGTCGATCATTCGCTGTAACGCATCCGTAAGCTGATACTCGCCGCGGGTTGTGTCGCCTTCATCGACGAGGCTCGCCATGGCCGATCGCAACAACTCAGCGTCGCGGACGAAATACAGACCCGCCAAAGCCAGGTTCCCCTTCGGCTCGGTCGGCTTCTCAACCACCCTGACCACGCTCTCTCCAGCCGAGTCCAACTCGACGATCCCAAATCGCTCTGGATCTGGCACCGCGCGCACCCCCAACGCGTGATCCGGAGACGACACTATGTCATCGTAATCCACGTCAAAGACCGTGTCCCCGAGCACAACCAGCGCCGGTTCGTGATCCTCCGGTTCCAGCGCCGTCAACACGGCGTGTCCAAGACCGAGCTGATCGTGCTGCCAGACGATCTCGACCGGCAATTCTGGAAACGCCTCGTTCACGTAAGCTTCGATCGAATCCCCTCGATACCCGACCACCAGCCGGACCTCAGACGCCCCAAGAGACGCGACATCGGCCAAGATGTGGCCGATGATCGGCCGCCCCGCGACCGGCAGCATCACCTTTGGTACCGTGTGTGTGTGGGGGCGCAGCCGGGTGCCTTGTCCGGCTGCCGGAATAATGATCTTCACTGACTTGTTTAGCCTTTGAGTTTGTCTTTCAGAGCGTCGATCGAAGCTACGGGCGTGGGGTTCTGCCCGTTGATGATTGAAACAATGAAACTAGTGCAATCGCCCAGGTAACACAACTCGAGCATACCCTCGATTGGCACGTCGCGGGCAGTCACTACTCGGTGCTGGCCGGCCACCCGGCCACGGCAATAATCGTGCACAAAATCAAACCGGCGGCGGACCTGTGGATGGTCCCACGGCGTCTCCAAATGGACCAGCACCATATCACGAACCACCGGGACACCACCCTCGAAACCCACGATCTCATTGTGGTTTTGTTCCGGTAGCTCGCCTGAATAGGCAGGGATCTTCCCGTTCTCATTGAGTTGCGCCTTCCAACGTGCCGCAGCTGCAATCGACATCGGATGACCGCCGTAAACGATCGGCAGCCGATTGATCATCGAGGCCGCTATGTCGAGCGCTGGATTGTCGTCCGACCACGCCAGCCACTCTTCGGCGCGTGGCCGCAGCCGTTCGCCGGCACCGTGCAATCGATCCGCCTCGGCTTCTGCGTCCAGGACCGGATCCAATCGGGCCATCGCCAAGGCCACCGCCGACAGCGAGTGGCCAAGCGCTGCCCGAGGCGGGAAACCAGCCGGCAACGCGAGCCACGGATCACCGGCGGCGCGTGCCATCTGTGCGATTCGACCACCGGTTGCGATCGCTATCACCGCTAGGCCGCGCTGCTGCGCGGCCTCGTAACAAGCGATCGTCTCTTCGGTGTTACCCGAGTACGACGATACGATTAGCGTCGTGCCCTCATCAAGCCATGTCGGCAACTCGTAGCCTCGGATCACATACAGCGGTAGAGAACGCCGGTCAGCGGTCGAGGCAGCCACCAAGTCACCGCCGATCGCCGAGCCACCCATCCCTGCGACCGCAACCACGGTGGGTCCACTGATGGGCACGTCGAGAGATTTCACAAATGATGTGGCGCTATCGGTTCCAGCCGCGAGCTGATCGGGAAAACCGGCGATGTGCGCGCGCATACCCTGCGCGTCGATTCCCGCTTCACGCTCGCGCCAAGCCTCAACGTCGGCCGCCGTCACGATCGCCGAGGGCGATCTCACGAACCTTCGCCTGCTGTCGCCGTCGCCGATTCAAAACGGTCTGCGAACCGGGCTTCGATCACCGCCCGCGCGGAAGCGGAGGTCGCCATAGCCACCGCCTCACTCGCGGCCTCTCGAGCTTCGTCGATTGTGATCCGACTGAGCACTTGCTTGATGCGCGGAATCCGAGCTGGCACCATGCTGAATCGAGTGACCCCCAACCCCATCAAGAGAACGGCGGCGCGCGAGTTGCCCGCCATCTCCCCGCACACGGTTACCTCGATCGCTGCTCTCTCCCCGGCCTCGCACACATCCCGAATGAGTCTCAAAACCGCTGGGTGAAAAGGTTGAAACAAGTGAGCGATCCGACGGTTTCCCCGATCGACAGCCAACGTGTATTGAACGAGATCGTTCGTTCCTAGGGATAGGAAATCGAAGCGTGTCGCCAGTTCGTTAGCCATCAGCGCCGCCCCCGGCGTTTCGATCAACGCTCCCAAAGCACATTCCTGCGCACACTCGACACCCTCTTCGTCCAGCGAGCGTTGCACGGCTTCGACGTGCGCGATCGCGACATCGGCCTCGTCGATCGTGGCAACCATCGGCAACATGATCGACACTGGCCCATGCGCCCCCGCCCGGAGGATTGCGCGCAGCTGGGCCCGGAAGACCTCCGGCCGATCGAGGCAGTATCGAATGGCGCGCCAGCCGAGAAACGGATTGTCTTCGGGCTCCATACCGGCGAGCAGCTTGTCGCCTCCGAGGTCGACGGTCCGAATCGTGACCGAGCGACCGCCCATCCGGTCGACGAGCTTGCGATAGACCGCATACTGGTCCTCTTCGGTTGCCTCACCACCGCTTTGCAGAAACAAGTACTCGGTTCGATAGAGCCCAACACCCTCGCACCCAAACGCCAGCGCGGAATCGACCTCGCGCGCAAACTCGAGGTTGGCTTGGAACGTCAGAGACTGGCCATCCGCCGACAGGCTGGGAGCGCCCGCCATTGTCATTAACTCCGCCCGTCGCTGCGCTATCGTATCACGCACCCGTTCGTAGCGATCGACCGTTTCCTCTGCGGGATCGCTGATCAGTACCCCCTCTCGGCCGTCCAAGAGGGCGGGTCCGCCGTGCTGTAGCTCGGCGAGTACCGGACCCAAACCGACTACCGCAGGGATTTCCAACGCGCGAGCCAAGATCGCCGTATGACTGTGTGGTGCACCGACTTCGGTCGCAATGCCCAAGATCTTATCGCGGTCGAGCTCGGCTGTGATCGTTGCTGGGAGGTCGTGGGCCACTACGATCGCGTTGTCGATCAAGTCGCCAAACGCCGGTTCGCGCTCTCCAAGCAGCGCGCGCACAACACGGTGCTCCACGTCGCGGATATCCTTGGCTCGCTCGCGCAAATACGGGTCCTCGCTCTGGTCTAACCGACGTATGGCTTCAAGAACCCGCGAATGAAAAGCGTACTCCGCGTTTTCAGCTGCCCCGCGAATCTGCTCGCGAACGCTATCTAGGAATTCGTTGTCCTCGACGATGAGCAGGTGCGAATCGAAAATCGTGGCTTCGTCTTTTTTCCCAGCCGAGACAAGCGCTTGTTGTACCCGCTCTATATCAGCCTGAGTCTTCGCAAGCGCGGCCTCCAGACGTTCGACCTCGCTATCGACATTTGACGCATCGATTGAGTAGCGCGGAACGCGCAGCGCGTCAGGCGTGATCAGATAGGTGGGGCCAAACGCCACCCCAACAGAGACTGGTACGCCGCCATGGATCTTCTCGACAGGCATAGGCGAAACTCAGGTGCCGGACGATGGACCGGCGTCAACCGGCTGGCCGTCCTCATCCTCGTCAAACTGTCGCTCGATGAGCGCTACCAGGTCACGAACAGCCTCGCGTGCATCGGTGCCGACAGCACGAATCTGGACTCGAGCACCGCGCTCGGCCGCCAGCATCATGACCCCCATAATGCTCTTTCCGTTTACTTCAACACCATTCTTGCTGAGAAAGATATCAGATCCGAAGCTGTTCGAGAGGCGGACGAGTTGCGCGGCGGGTCGCGCGTGCAGCCCAAGCCGGTTTCGGATCTTGACCTCGGCCTCGTGTGCTTCACTCGTCACGGTAGAACCCCCGCGGAAACTCGGACCACTACGCTGAGCAGGATCACGACGACCAGGAAGGCCACCGAAGGCGAGAGCCAGCGGCCCCTGCTGCCACGCCGCCAGCCCGCCAGCCATAGGAAAGCTGTAACAATTAAAAATACCGAGATGCCCTCTGTGCCGCCACCGCGCAACGCCCATAAGGCGCCGCCCGCGACCGCTCCACAGGCGAATGCGCCGACGGTCTTCGTTATCCCGCTAACTCGGTTCCAGAACGGGTCCTGGAGGACTCTGGCGATGCCCGCGCCGCTGGCGAAACCGGCGCGTACACCACGCCACCGAACCGATTGCGCAAACGTGTTATACGCGAGCCAGTAGCAGAGCGCGGCGATCGGCGAACCGGTCACCAGCGCAGCCGCCGCGCCAATTAACCCAAGCATCGGTCGCCACGCAGCCCAGAACAAGTCGTCTCCGAGCGCACCCAAACTGCTGCGTACCGGCTTTATCAGCCTGGAGAGCCGCTGATCCGCGCCCGCCGATCCGCGTGCGACCTCCTGTTCGAGGCGAAGCGCGAACCCGATCCCGATCGTCGCCAGGTAGGGGTTGCTATTGAACGTTTCGAGGTGTGCCAAGAGCCGCTCATTACGAACGCTTGGATCCGGGTAAAGCCGATCGAGTCCGGGGGCGATTGCCCAAGCGAACCCCACCCCTTGCAAGGTCTCGTAGTTCCAGACCGCTTGTAGACACGTCGCACGACGAGCGATCCGACGCCGCTCTGCGGCGAGCGGACGATGAAGCCAGCTCAAGTCTTCAACCCACGAGACCGAAAGCGGCCACAACCAACACCAGCCCGGCTCCCCAGGCGGTTAAACGCCACCGGCCATCGACAAAGAGTCGCGTCCCGTTGACAACCAGGGCTGCAGCAGCCGCCAACACGACGATCGTCATGGGCAGCGGTCCGCTCCACGGAGTGGAAACGACCAACGCAAGGCCGCCCAGTCCGACGGTCAGAGCCGCAACCGAAACGACGACCCCCAAACCTACGCCGCGCAACAACGAAACCGCGATCGCGCGACCGGGGGCCGACAGATCCCCTGCGGTTACTCGTTCCCGCACGCGCACCGCCAAATGACCGTTCCAGCGCCGCAGGACAAGCCCAGCGTGGTCGCCGACAGCACCCGTGACAAGCGCCACAGCTACCGCCCAGCCGGCTGGCGGCGGGACACCCGCTGGTGCCGAGAGCGCAACAGCACTACCGGCCAGCGTCGCCAAACCCGCATCCGGGTACCGCGCCACGCCGATCGGCAGCACTCCCAAGTAGATCGCTTCGAATACTGCACCCCAAAGCGCACCATCGGTGGGTCTGCCAAGCACGAGGCCGACTACAGCTCCAACTACCAGAGGGCGCGACAGCATGCTCTGAAGAAGCGGCCACTGGTCCAGAAACACGACCCCACCGAAGACCGCTAGCAGCGCCGCTTGATCCAGGCTCACCCTACGCGCTCACGAAGCCTAACGGGTGCCGTGGTCGGCAAATCCTGCGCGACAACACGGACCCCCAGCGCTTCCAGCTCTTGCACCCGTTGCTTGTCGTCAGCACCAAACCACACGTATGGCAATAACCGAGTCCGCCCTTCGCTGGCGTACAAACCCCCGACGTTGACCTCTGTGATCGGAACACCACCCCTCGCCAGTCCCATCATCGTCTCCAGGTCTTCCGTCAACAAGATGACGCTCTCGTTTGAGCCGAGCACCGCCGGTAACCCCTTGATCGCTTCATCGAGACTCCAAAAAACAGCCTCGATCGAGGCTGGAAGTCCGGTTCGATAGATGTCCTGCTCTACCGGCTCGCGGGAGACGCTGTCCGATACGACGATGATTCGATTCGGGTTGAGTCTACGACCCCATCCGACGACGACCTGCCCGTGAATCAGCCGCTCGTCGACCCGGAATAACACCTTGCTCACGAGTGAACTCCTAGGGCACCACGACTCTTTTTTAACAGCGCCTCGCAGAACTCGTCAAAGGGCAGATCTTGCAGAAACACGAACTCGATCAACAAGGGTAGGTTGACCCCGTAGAACACGGCCCGCACCGCGCCGCTTGTCAGCAACCGCCGGCATGCCTGACAACAAGAACCACCGTCGAGATCACTGAACAGAATCGCTTCCCGACCGGACCCGCGCTCGGCGACCAACGACTCGATATCGGCCATCAACGATTCAGCGTCCAGATCGTCGTTTGATACTGCCCACAAGTTGTCTTGCGATCCCGCTACACGCGTCAGTGCCGAGATCAACCCCTCCCCGAGGCGACCGTGAGCGACGACCACCCCGCAGCGACCGGTCACTCGTAATCCTCCTCCAGATACGTCTCGGTCTGCGCCTTGGTGCGCATGCGTTCGATCAATCGCTGGTTGAAGTGCTCGGCTGCGTGACGCCCGGCGAACTTCTGCAGGTGATTCATCGATACGACTTCCGCGATGACCGTGATGTTCTTCCCTGGGTTCAGAGGCACCCGGACGAGCGGGATCTCGACACCTAGAATCTCGGTTGGCTCCTCCTCCAGGCCAACGCGTTCGACGTTGGTCGCCTCATCCCAATCCTCGAGCTGAACGACTACTTCGATCCGCTTCTGGAGGCGAACGGCGCGGATACCAAACAGCGATTGAATGTCGATGATCCCTACCCCTCGAATCTCCATGTGAAAACCCAACACTTCGCTCCCCTTGCCGATGAGAACGTCACCGGACCTGCGGGTCACGTGAACCTGATCATCGGCCACCAGACGGTGACCGCGTTCCACCAGATCGAGCACGCATTCGGACTTGCCGATCCCGCTTCGACCAACGAAGAGCAACCCCACGCCGTAGACGTCCGCCAATGAGCCGTGGATGTAGGTGCTGGGCGCAAAGTGCGCCTCCAGAAACGGCTTTATCGTCGAGTAGAACTCGCCCGTCTTGAGGGTCGTCGAAACAACCGGAATACCGCGCCCATTGGCAGCCGAGATCAATCCCGACGGCGGCTCTAGACCCTTGGTCAGAATGATCACCGGGACGTTGAGACCCAGCAACCGGAGGATCGCCTCCCTCCGCTCGTCTTCGGATCGCGATGTCAGGTAGGCGATCTCCGTCTCGCCCAGAATCTGGAGACGGGTGCTCGCGAAGCGCTGGTCAAACCCCGCCAGGACCAAGCCGGGGCTGCCAACCTCGCTGGAGCTGATCTCACTCTCGGTGGTGGCTTGATCGGTAAGGAGCTTGAGACCGAGCGGTCCGGCCCTCTTGGCCAGCAACTCCTCAACCGTCAGCCGGGCCATGGCGGCTAGTGCTCCTCGACCTCGAAAGCTTCGGCTTCTACCACGCTCACGGAACCCTCACCATCGCGGCGAGCGATCTTCACGGCTCCATCCTGGGCGTCGACAAAGACGAGCACTTCTTCGCCCGACGTCTCGAGTCGAGCGATCGCCTCGCGGCTCGAGATCCGATCCCAGTCTAGGGGGGCCACGTTGGGATCGTGCGCGACGTCTCCCTCCATCTGGTCTCGAAAAAGTTGCTCACGCTCAACACGCGTGAGCGATCGTCGCGTCAGTTTCGATTTATGTCGCTTGAGCTGTCGGCGCAGCTTGCCAATCGTTCCATCGATCGCCGTTCGCCAGTCGGCGGCCTCGGTTCTTGCAAAATGGGTATCGTTCGAAGTGCGAAGCCGGACCTCGGCTATATGTCGATGATTCTCCTGGTCAAGAACGATGTCCGCCTCGACCAATCTGTCGAAGTACTTTGACAATCCGGCGACCCCGTCCTCGGTATGAGCCCGAAGTGGATCGGGTACGTCGCCGTGACGAACGCTGAGTGTGACCTTCATTTAGAGGCGCTCCTTCCCCTAGAAAGATCGCGCGATCGGTGGGCGAAGATTTTATCGGTGCGATTATACGCGTTTGCGATACCGTGAGGAAAGGATCCCGAGCTGATCGCGGTACTTCTGAACCGTGCGACGGGCGATGTTGACGCCCTCGCCATGGAGTAGCTCGACGATCTGCTGATCGGTCAATGGCTTGCGCGGGTCCTCCTCGTGGATCATCTCCGAGATTCGGGCTTTCACGCCTCGCGCCGAGACGCTCTCACCCTCCTCGGTCGAAAGCCCGCTCGAAAAAAAGAACTTCAACCGGAATACGCCGCGTGGTGACTGCACGAATTTCTCATTTGTCACCCGACTTACGGTCGACTCATGCATGCCGATCTCGTCAGCTACTTCCTTCAGGGTCAGCGGCCTGAGGAACCGAATGCCCCCGTCAAAGAACTCTCGCTGACGATCGAGGATCACGTACATGACCTTGAGCATCGTCTGACGACGTTGCTCGATCGCCTGAATGATCCAGTTGGCACTATTGAGCTTGCTTTGAGCGAATTCCTTCGCGCGGCCCTTGAACTCACCATTTCGAGCTAACTGTTGGTAGGTGTTGCTTATCCTGAGCCGCGGAAGATTCCCATCGTTCAGAGTTACAACAAACTCGCCATCCACTTCTTCGACCACGATGTCGGGAGTAACGTAGTTGGGTGGTAGATCGACATACTTCCGACCTGGCTTTGGGTTCAGCATCGCGATCTCGTCCGCCGCGTCCTGCACCTCAACCGGTGTAATGCCCATAGCGCGCGCAATGTCGTGGTACTTGTGCGTGGACAACTCCTCGAAGTACAAGTCCACTATGCGGTAGGCGAGGCTGTCGGTGCCCATGCGCTCTGCGATCTGCAACAACAGGCACTCTCGCAGGTCGCGCGCAGCCACCCCGGTCGGGTCGAAACTCTGTACTCTCTTTAGCGCGCGCTCTACCTGGTCCGTTGGCACGGAGATGGACTCAGCGATGTCTTCGAGCGGACAGGTTAGGAAACCATCCTCGTTGATGTTGCCAATAATCTCCTCCGCGATCTGCACCTCTCCATCAGCGTAGCCGTTGCTCTGATGGAGCTGCTGAAGGAGGTGGCTCCATAAATCGACACTGGTTTGCGGAACACGCTCGTACGATTCGATGTCTTCATGATTTGAGCCGCTGCGGTAACCGGAATCGAAACCGTCGAGCAGCACCTCTTCCCAATCGATCTCGTCTTCTTCCTCTTCTTCCGGTTCTTCGGCTTCTTCTTCCTGATCAGCGAACTCTTCCTCGGGCTCACTCATCTCGAGGAATGGATTGGCTGTCAGTTCTTGTTTGAGGTGCTGTTCGAGCTCGAGGAGGGGCAGATACAACAAATCCATCGCCTGATACAGGCGTGGATTCATTCTCATCTCTTGCTTCTGGCTTATGGCCAGCTGTTGTTTCAGTGCCATCTACGCCCACGGGGTAGAGGTCAATGATCGATGGCGCACGAAACGAAAAGCGCATCCATCTGTTGCATGAACCGTGCCAAGAACAATTGTACCAGGACAGAACTGCAAATACAACCCGGGCCAGGGGTTTCGGCCCAGCGTGAAGGGGGTATGAGCGTCGAACCGCCGCCGGGCTAGAGCCGGAAATCCTCCCCCAGATAGAGGCGTCTCGCCTCGGGGTCGTTGATCAGCGTCTGAGCGTCACCGGACTTCAAGATTCGACCGTCATAGAGCAGGTATGCCCGGTCGGTGATCTCAAGTGTCTCACGGACGTTGTGATCGGTAATCAGGATCCCTAGTCCGCGGTCACGCAGCGTGGAGACGATCCCCTGGAGATCATCCACGGCGATCGGGTCGACACCGGCAAACGGCTCGTCTAACAACATGTATCGAGGTCGAGTGACCAGAGCGCGTGTGATCTCAAGCCTGCGACGCTCACCACCCGAGAGTGAGTAGGCGCGGGTTCCCCTGACCCGTCGCAAACCCAACTCATCGAGCAGAACTTCCAGCCGCTGGAGTTGCTCCTCACGAGAGAGATCACAGGTCTCGAGGATAGCCCGGATATTCTCCTCGACTGTCAACTTTCGGAACACTGATGGCTCTTGCGACAGGTAGCCGATTCCTAGCCTCGCCCGCCGGAACATCGGCTTCTCGGTTATCTCCTCACCATCGAGGAAGATCCGGCCTTGGGAGTGTTTGATGAGCCCGACAATCATGTAGAAGGTGGTCGTCTTCCCAGCTCCGTTGGGCCCCAACAGACCGACTACTTCGCCCGGGTGGACCGCGAGCGTGACGTCGTCCACCACCTTTCGCTTACCGTAGCGCTTTGAGAGGTTCTGGGCCTTGAGAAGTGAGTTGGCCCGAGGTTCGACGCTCGGCAGGACCGACACGCCTTCGCCCGGTGCCTGATCCGCGACATCAGATGTTCGTTCGCTCAACTGCGTCTCCAATCACTCAAACGCCGACGTGTCGCTCGGATTAATCCGACGGTCACCGAGAGATCCGGAAGCGGGATTGGCTCGCTGGGCCGGCGCTCGACGCCGCCCACGCGGACATCTTCGCTCCGGAAGAGCCCCCGATGGCCTCCGCTCGCCACGACTTGCTCCAGTGTATCGCCACGGAAGTTGAGCCGCAGCCGTTCACCAAGCAGATAGTTGACGCTCCAGGTCTCAATCACCCCGGGCGAGGACTCGCGCGTGTAGTTGAGGCTACGCGCTCGCCCCTGTGCTACCAACCAGTCGATTCCCTCTTCCTCGAACGCAATGTAGATGCTGTCGCCCTCGAGGTACGACGTCTCGCTGACGTGCTCGAAAGCGGCTGGAACCGCGTCCGGAATGGTGTCTGTCTTGTCGATCGCCCGTGCTTGCTCGAGCGCAACCAGTGATTCGATATCGTTCTCGGTCATATGAATGTCGATCCGGTTGGCACTCAGAAAGGTCTCCTCAGTCTCGACCTGGGGGTTGATTCGCAGGGCGACGCGCTCAATGCTGTCGTCATAGATCAGGCTGTCGGCCAACGCTGTCAAATCGCTGCGCTCGATCAACACTCGCCTCACCGCAACAACGGTCGAGCCTATCGAATCGCTGCGAAACCGCATCTCGTCCGCGTAGACGTCAAAAGGCTCACTCTGAGCCGTCGAGTCGCTGCCGAGCAACGTGCCATGCGGGCGGGGTCGAGCGATCACCAACTCGTCATCCCGATAGTAGTGGACCGTATCCGCCACCACCTGGGAGCCGCTATCCCGATCGACCATCTGAACGTTCCCCGTCGCAACGGCGATGTTTGTCAGCTCTTCGTAGACGACCTGATCGGCGAAGATCTCCGTCGTCTGATCCCAGAAACGGACATTGCGTTGGAAGTCGGCTATCCCCGACTGGCGATATATGGTAGCCAGCTGGCTGCGCATTCTGACCGGCCCGCGATGCGCACGGACATTCCCCTCGAGGAAGTAGGTCAGGGAATCGCCCTCCTCGACCCGTCGAATGACGTTGGCGTGGTCGATCACCACCGGGTCGTCATCCTGGGCCGTCACCGGCGTCGCGGGAGCGAGCACTGACAAGATCAGGCACGTCCACCAGGTCCGGAGAACGACCGTCCGCCGGTTCTTAGTTGGAGTCACCGGGGGCGGCTGTTACGCCGTCAATCGCAGGGTCGGGTGTCGACTCGGTCTGCGCAGCCGTATCCGACGGCGCGGGGTCCGACTTGGGCCCGAGCTCCGGCTCGGACCGCAACACCGCCGACCCACCCTGTATCCGGACCTCTTTCAGCGCGGGGTCGGACTCGACGCCGCGTCCACGAATGACATTCCCGCGTTGGTTGATCTCGGTTTCGACTTCACTGTAGATGCGGTTGTCCTGGGGGTCGTAGTAAAGCTCCTCCGTCTTGATCGTCGAATCTCTACCGCGAACAAAGACGTTCCCCCGTGCGATCATTCGACGGCTTGACTGATCCATCTCACCGGTTTGAGAGGTCAACAGGGAGATAAAAGCACCGGTTTCGTCATAGAACTCGACTTGCACCGTGTCCCCAAACACCTTACCAGTCTGATTGTAGAAGTAAAGCTGCTCGGCGGTCAGCAGCGCTTTCTTGACTCCCTGCTCGGTAATCAGGTGCTCCCCGTTCTCGACCACCTGATCAGGGGTTGGGAGATCCGGCCTGCCGATCGGTGGGTCGACCGTTTGGACCTCCGCCTCCTCATTACACGCGAGAAGGCACACCACCACAGCGACCAGACCGAGACGTCGGAACACGATATTCAAACCACACCCGCCCGCATGCAGTCGTGGAGATGCACGATCCCGACCAAGCGCTTCTCGTCGTCGACCACCGGCATCGCGACGATTCCGAAGTTCTCCATCTGGTTGACCGCGGCGGCGGCTAGGGCGTCGGCCCTGGTGATCTGCGGACTGCTAGTCATCACTTCCTCGACAGGTATGGCAAAAACCTGGTCCGTCTTCTCCATAAGCCGCATCAGGTCACCGTTGGTCACTACTCCGACCACGCGATCCGCGTTGTCCACCACCGGCACCGTGCCCCGCTTGTGAGCCATTTCCAAAATCGCTTCGCGCATCGTTGCGCTCGCCAGAATGCGGGGACAATCATCGCCGACCGTCATGACCTCACCGACCGTTAGCAGAAGTCGCTTCCCCAGACCTCCACCGGGATGAAACTGGGCGAACTCCTCGGGTCGGAAATCGCGTCGCGTGAGCAACGCCATCGCGAGCGCGTCTCCAAACGCGATCATGGCGGTGGTCGACGCGGTAGGCGTCAGATCGTGAGGGCAGGCTTCTTGATCGACCGAACAGTCGAGCACTACATCGGCGTGCCGCCCCAGCGTCGAGTCCGGAGACCCCACCAACGCAATCACTGGCAGGTCGAAGCGCTTGAAGACGCCCAGCAGATCGATGAGCTCGCCGGTTTCACCGCTCTTCGACAGCGCAATCACGACATCACCGCCCATGGCCACACCCGAGTCGCCGTGAACACCCTCGGCAGGATGGACAAAAATGGATGGGGTTCCGGTCGAGGTCAGCGTGGCGGCGATCTTCCTGCCAACGAGCCCACTCTTACCGATGCCACTGATGATCGCCCGTCCGCGACACGCATGCAGCGTCTCAACGGCGTCAACGAAAGAAGGGCCGAGTCGCGTCTCGAGCGCAGCGATCGCCGCAGATTCGACGGCCAGCGTCTCGCGAGCGCGGGCCAGCCACTCGGCGGGACCGACGTCAGTCGTTGTCTTGTCGTCGGTTGCTCGCATCATTGCCTACACTTCGAAAAAGCTCGTCACAATAGAGGCGCGTCGCCTCTTCCAGACGATCGGTTGTCGACAACAACCACTCGACCGCCTCCCGAACGGCGCCTTCCCCTCCGGCTCGCTTGGTTACATAAGCGGCACGTCTTTGAACCGCGGTCACCGCATTGGCCGGCGCCACGGCAACGCCCACAGCGTCAAAAACCGGCAGGTCAATGAGGTCATCCCCCATGTAAAGGACCTCGTCGAGCCCCAGGCCGAGCTCCAAGGCCCAAGAACCGAGCTGATCTCGTTTGTCGCGTACACCCTGATACACCGCGCGAATGCCGAGTTCCTCGGCACGACGATGAGTAGCTCCCGACTCGCGACCGCTGACAACAGCCAGCTCGTAACCCAACAGGCGGCACCAGTAGATCGCTGTCCCATCCTGGACCGAGAACCGCTTCATCTCCTCGCCCGATGCACCGATGTAGACCGTCCCATCCGTTAACACACCATCGACATCAAAGGCCAGGCCCCGGATCCCCCCGAGATCCGCACTCACGCCGGCACTCCCTGTCGTGACACCTCATGCAGTGCCAGGAGCGTCTCCATCAGCCCCGCGAACGACTCGAGCGGCCACTGAGATGCTGCGTCACACTTTGCCGATGAGGGATCGGGATGCGTCTCCAAGAACACGCCATCGACGCCGGCCCCAACCGCCGCCCGCGCCAACAGCGCCACGAACTCGCGCTCGCCGCCAGACTCACCTCCGGCGGCCGACGGCAGCTGCACCGAGTGTGTGGCGTCAAAAACCACCGGTGCCCCGATGGCGCGCATGCGACCCAGCGATCGCATATCGACCACCAAGTTATGGTAGCCAAACGTCGTCCCGCGCTCGGTCACGACAACCTGGCCGTTTCCAGCCGCGGTGACTTTCTCGACTGCCAGCCGCATATCGTCCGGCGCCAAAAACTGCCCTTTCTTGAGATTGACCACCCGGCCGGTCGCGGCAACCGCTCGGATCAAGAACGTCTGTCTCGATAGGAACGCGGGCACCTGAATCATGTCGGCGACTCGTGCCACCGGGTCGACCTCTTCGATCGAATGAACGTCGGTCAACACGGGTAACCCGGTTGTCTCCTTGACTTCGGCCAACAGCTCCAGACCCCCCGATAGACCGGGGCCAACGTACGCCTCGGACGAAGATCGATTGGCCTTCAAATACGACGACTTGAAAACCAGCGGCAGATCGAGTCTGTCGGCGACTGACTTGAGCTCATGTGCGGTCTCGAGCGCCATCTCCCGGCTCTCCAGCACGTCGGGACCGGCCAGAACAAAGAGACTCCCATCACCAAGCGAGTGTGGTCCGCAGACGACGGGCCGGCATGGCGTCAGGGGGGACGACATCACGTCGTTACTTCTTGCCGCTCGCCTCGCTCGATCACGGTCGTCGCTTCGGATCCGCGAAGTTCGCGGTGTTCGACGGCCGCACGCACGAAGTCGCGAAACAGCGGATGTGGCCGCAGCGGGCGCGATTTGACGTCTGGATGAAACTGGCAACCTATGAACCACGGGTGATCCGGCAGCTCGATCACCTCGACCAGCCGACCATCCGGCGATGTACCACTCAGCTTCAGCCCGTGCGAACTCAAAACCTCGCGATACTCGTTGTTGACTTCGTAGCGGTGGCGATGTCGCTCATCTATCTGGTCGATCTCGTAGATCTGACGCACCTGACTTCCCTCTTCGAGCGCGCACGGATACGCTCCGAGTCGCATCGTCCCGCCTTTGTCTTCGATATCGATCTGGTCCGGCATCAGCGCGATGACCGGGTATTCCGCATCTGGGTCAAACTCCGACGACGTTGCGCCCTCGAGCTCGCAAACGTGCCGTGCAAACTCAATCGTCGCACACTGCATACCGAGGCAGATGCCAAAGAACGGCATTTGGGTTCGACGAGCAAACTCGATGGCCCGGATCATGCCCTCGATCGCACGCTCCCCAAAACCCGGTGGCACGAGCAAACCGTCGACACCGCCCAGCTTCGACTCCGCGTTTTCGGCGGTCACATCCTCCGCGTTCACCCACCGAATTCGCACCTCTACATCGTTCGCTATCCCACCATGGACGAGGGCTTCTTCGATCGACTTGTAGGAGTCGCGCAAGTCCACGTACTTGCCACAGATCGCGATCTTGAGCTCGGTCTCGGCGTGATAGATCTGATCGACCATGCGTCGCCAATCGTCGAGGTCTGGTTCCGGGCGATCGAGACCCAGCCGGTCGACGACCAATCGGTCAACGCCATACTCATGAAGCGCGAGCGGGGCCTGATAGATCGAGGCCACATCACGAGCCGGTATCACCGCCTCGACGGACACATTGCAGAAGAGAGCGATTTTGCGACGCATCTCGGTCGTCAGCGGCGCGTCGCACCGTGCCAGAAGGATGTCGGGTTGGATTCCGATCGCCCGTAGCTCACGCACCGAATGTTGGGTCGGCTTGGTCTTGAGCTCTTCGGCGGCTTTGATGTACGGCACCAGGGTGACGTGCACGAAACAGACGTTTTGCGGCTCCGCCTCGAGCCGAAACTGGCGAATCGCCTCCAGGAACGGCTGGCTCTCGATATCTCCCACGGTGCCGCCGATCTCAGTGATCACCACATCGATGTCCGGTTCCTGCTCGGGCAGCCGGATGATCGCTCGTTTGATCTCATCGGTGATGTGCGGAATGACCTGGACAGTCGCGCCGAGATAGTCGCCACGACGCTCCTTGGCGATCACTCTCTGATAGATCCGTCCGGTCGTAACGTTGTTCGCCTGGGACAGCGATCGATCGATGAATCGCTCGTAGTGACCGAGGTCGAGATCGGTTTCGGCGCCGTCATCGGTAACAAACACCTCGCCGTGCTGGAACGGGCTCATGGTGCCCGGATCGACATTGATGTAGGGATCGAATTTCTGGATCGTGACCGAGAGCCCGCGTGCTTTGAGGAGCATCCCGAGCGACGCGGCGGCGATGCCCTTGCCGAGCGAGGACACGACCCCTCCGGTCACGAAGACGTATTTCGTGGGGTCGCGATCGGGCATCAGCGCACCAGTGTTGTTCGGTCCAGGTAAACCAAGAATCTAAGGCGAGATACGTTCCGCGTCGAGGCGCCTCAGCACGGCCTCGACGCGTTCCAAATCAGCCGGTGTATCCACGCTGACAGCCGCTGTTTCAACTTCCACGCACCGGATCACCAACCCCAGCTCGAGGGCTCGGAGCTGTTCGAGGTTGTGTCTCAATTCCGACCTCGACGGCGGCGCGGCGACGAAGCGATCGAAGGCGTCTCGCCGGTAGGCGTACAGACCCACGTGAACCCGAGACACCTCGCTGTCCGTTGTCGGCTCGCGCTGGAAGCCGAGCGCCCGGCCTTCCTCACCGATCACCGCCTTGACCAGATGCGGATCCTCGGTCTGCTCAGTGTCCCGGATCGGCCGCACGAGCGTCACGATATCGACCTGCGGATCGGCGTCAAGCGCTCGGACGGAAGCATCGATCGCAGCCGGCTCGAGGAGCGGCTCGTCGCCCTGCAGATTAACGATGACGGTAGCCCTGCCGGCCACGGGATCCAGCTCGAGCAAATGCGCGATACGATCGCTGCCCGAAGCCGCCTCGCGCTCACTGATCACCGCCACGGCTCCAGCCGTCTCGGCCGCCTGCGCGATGGCCGGGCTGTCGGTAATCACCCTGACCTCGTCTACGGTCGCCGCCCGATCGGCCAGTTCGACCACCCACGCGATCATCGGTCGACCCGAGATCTCGGCCAAAGCCTTTCCAGGAAACCGCGTCGCCCCGTAGCGAGCTGGGATCGCGGCTAGAACCATGGCGAGATCACGCCGTAAAACTTCCATTCCTCCGAGTCGGCACCGTAGGCCACAAATGCTCCCAGATACCTGACGGGTCCGTGAAAGGCGACCCCCCCGCCAACCCCGACATTGGAGCTAAAGGACTCGCCGCGAAACCAAGCATCGCCGATATCGAACAGGCCAACCGCGTAGAAGTTCTGAAAGCGCTCTATCGGACTCGGCAGAGCCTGGTGGTAACGAACATTCGCGATAAGCATCCGATCGCCCGTCAAGCGCTCGGAGAGCGACGAGGTGCCGACCACGGTTCGGCGGCCGCCAAGCCGATAGAGGAACTGCGGATCCAGGCTGTCACCTCCACCCAACCGCCCTCCGCCGACCACGCGCATCGCCGCGAACGACCCGCCCCGAGTTGGCAGGTAACCACGCGCCTCGGCCTGAGCCCAATCGAACTCGAAATCGCCGCCAAATCCCCAGTGATCGTACTGCAGGTCTGCGTATACGCCGCGCGTTGCGAACCGAGACGAGTTGCGGGCGTCAAACGTCACCCGAGCGCCCAGCGCGCGGCCCTCTCCGGGGGTGATCGGCAGGTTGACGCGCCAATCTTCGTCACCACCAAAGAAGGCAAACGGGTCTTCTGTCTCAAGGCTGTCGAATTCGTCATCGACCCAGTGGAACCGTAAACGCACCTGGGGAACGGGCAACATCGATACCCAAGCTTCATACCCCTCGCGTTCGAAATACAATCGGTCGTCGTCAGCGAAAAAGAGCGACCGAAGAGAGTTGCCAAAATCTGACCGGTGCCAACGCTGACTGGTATCGATACGCGAGTAGGTGCGCACACCGATCTCCCCACCGCCATCACTGAACTCGCGAGCGAGCTCGACGTCCCAGCCGACATCGCCACGGGCAGTTCGAAACACGGGCCCACCGGCGAGCCTCGTGCGCGGCCATTCAGGCCGCTGTCGGAGCCCGACCGCTATGCTAAACGCCAACCCGTTGACACCCGTGTAGTGATACGGCACAAAACCAAAGAGACCTTTGGGCTCGATCGGGAAAGGCCGCTCGGGCTTGACATAGGCGATCCGAATAGCGCCATCGACCTCGGTGACGACTTCTAGCGGGGCGTCCCGCACCCACTCCTCGCCGTCCCTCACCGTGGCCAGTGTGGACCCGTAGAGCGCTCCGCCGAACACCGTCAGCCGACCTTCAACCATCGCTCCCGGTCGGACGTACACCTGGCTATCGATCGCTGTCACGTCACCGGTCACTCGACCCTCGAAGATCACGGTGCCGCCGACTTGGACGAGTGCCCCCTCGCGTGTCAGACCTCGCGGTACAAAGACGCTATCGGCGATCGAGACAGGATCGACGGCGGCCAGCGCACTGTCGATGCGTGCACGGACGGCGCTCGGAATCTCGGGATCAACCGTGATGACCGGCTGCTGGGCCAACGCGTCAGAGGCGGTCGCCGCCAGCCAGAGCCCGGCGGCCAAGAGGGTGCGTGGCCCAAGTCTCACGCCCGAGGGTGATACCGGCGGTGCTCGGCCCTCAGATATGGAGGATCGATATGCGTGTAGATCTGGGTGGTCGTTATATCAGCGTGACCAGGCATCTCCTGAACCGCCCTCAAGTCGGCGCCGCGATCGAGCAAATGGGTGGCAAAGGTATGGCGAAACGTGTGCGGCGTGACACTCTTGTCGATCCCAGCCCGTCGAACGTAACGCCGTACGATCTTCCACGCGCCCATCCGCGACAACGGACGACCGCGGAAGTTCAGGAACAGCACGCCCTGGGTTTCTGCTCCCTTCAGTGAAACTCGTTCTTCTTCGATGTATCGAGTCAGCGCCTCGATCGCACGACTCCCGATCGGCACGACACGCACTTTCTCGCCCTTGGGACCAGCCACCTCGACGCCGACGCTGGTGTCATGGTGCCGCACGCGGCGTCGAACGGGGACCAGCCGAACCGTGCGCTCGTTCCAGTCGCATTCCTCGAGTTGGACGGCGATCAACTCCGAAATCCGGACGCCGGTTCCGTAAAGAAACTCGAGTATCGCCCGGTCGCGTAGCGGGAAGGGTTCATCACCACCCACAGCATCGATGATCTGTTCGACCTCCTCTAGGGTCAACACGGTGGGCAGCCGCCGGCCTCGTCGGGGCGCATCGATCGCCTCCGTCGGATCGGTTGCCAAGCCCCCCTCGCCAGCTACGAAGGCATAGAACCCGCGCAACGCCGTCAACGTGCGCGAAACCGTAGAGGCCTTCATGTGTTGCCGATCGAGCTCGCTCAGGTAGGCTCGCACGGTGTCCCGCTCTTCCGGGTTTCTGCCGCTCTCGGACGCGAACGACTGATAGCGCTCGATGTCAGCTCTATAGGCGTCGATGGTTCGCTTCGCCAGGCCCTTCTCCAGCAACAGATACTCCGTGTATCGCTCGAGAGCGCGCTTCATATCATAGGAACGGGTTTGTTTCCCGTTCGTGACCGATCGTCGTCGGGCCCATGTGCCCCGAGTAGACATCGGTCTCGTCCGGAAGCACGAGCAGTTTCTTCTTGATGCCATCGATCAACAAGTCGTAAGAGCCGCCCGGAAAGTCAGTCCGACCAATCGAACCCGCGAACAGCGCGTCCCCCGTGAACACGACCCCATCGTCGACAAAGTGATAGCACACGCTCCCCGGCGCATGACCCGGCGTGTGGTAGATCTGAATTTTGCGACCGAGGAGGTTGAGCTCATCGGCTTCTGTTACAGCGAGGGTCTCGACCGGTGCCGTGATCGGGATGCCAGCGAACGCCGAGAGGTTCTCCTCGGCGTTCATCAACATCGGTCGCGCGTCCGGATGCAAATAGACCGGAGCACCCGTCGCCGCCACAATCTCCGGTAGCGCCGCGATGTGATCGGCGTGGGCGTGGGTTTGCAGAATCGCCGTTAGCTCGAGGTCGTGTTCTTCGAGTTCCCGTAAGAGGCGAGGCGCCTCGGCACCGGCGTCGACCAGCAGGGCCTCGCCTGGCGCCGTATCCCATACCAGATAGGCGTTGGACTGGAACGGTCCAACCGCATACTGCCGAACGATCAACATGCTCGATCGGCTTCGGCGTGACGGCGACGTTCGAGCGCTCGCGTCGCAGCGCCCGCCACGACCGGATCTCCGTCGACCGTGACCAGCTCCAGCGCCGAGACCGAACCGAGCCCGGTGTTTCCAGCGACGATCGCGGCGTTGCGCGTCAAGCCGCGGCGCCGAGCACGCTCGATGGCAGAATCCCCAAAACGGGCGACAAAATCGTCGTCGGTCATGCCGACCACACCATCCAAATCGGTCGGCCACGCTTGATGGCGAGGCTCGAACCTCGGCTCACCGGAGGTTGGGGCATCGTGATTCCAGGGACACACGTCCTGGCATACATCACAACCGAAGAGCCAGTTTCCAATTCCCTCTTCTTCCTCCACAGACAGCTCATCCCGGTGCTCGATCGTCTGGTACGCGATGCAGCGCGTCGAATCCAACACGTACGGTTCCGCGAGCGCACCGGTCGGACAAGCTTCAAGGCAACGCGTGCAGGTGCCGCAATGATCGACTCCGATCGGGTCAGGTACGAGCTCGGCCGCCACCAGCAGCTCGCCGAGGAACAAGAACGATCCCAGGTTGACATTGATCAGGTTGGTATTCTTGCCGCGCCAGCCCAAACCCGCGCGCTCGGCCCAGTACTTGTCCATGACGGGCGCCGAGTCCGTAAAAGCTCGGCCGTCGAACCTCGCATCGAGTGCTTTCCCATGCGCCAGGAGTGCGTGCAGCTTGTCCTTGAGAACCCGATGGTAGTCCTCGCCCCACGCGTAGGTGGCGACCGCTACGCCATCCGGTTGCGGACCGTGGCCCGCCTGCCGATAAAGCAGGCCGACACAAACGATCGAGCGGCACCCGGGGACCAGCTGACGCGGGTCAACCCGTTTCTCGAAGTGATTGGCCATCCAGGTCATGGTCGCGTGATGACCCCGATGCAGCCACTCGGCAAGAAGCGAGGCGTCCTTTACGCGGTCGGCCGCCGCGACACCCACGACATCGAAACCGAGCTCCAGCGCGTGGGACTTAACCGCCGCGGTCAACGCTTCAGGTGTCACTCGAGCGCCGCTTTCACGCGCTCAGCGAGGGCGACCGAAAACCCGGGGATCTTCGCGATCTCGTCGGCCGGTACGTGGCGCAGTTGATCGACCGACTGAAAATGGTGCAACAACGCGGCTCGCCGCTTGGGGCCGATTCCTGGGACTTCATCCAGCTCGCTCCCGATCAGGCGCTGACTGTGAAGCTTGCGGTGGTACGAAACGGCGAAGCGGTGCGCCTCGTTTCGAATATGCTGCATCGTCTGCAGGCCTCGTGATCGGCGTGGCAACCACACCGGCTCTTTACGTTCGGGCAGGTAGATCTCCTCTTCGCGCTTAGCCAAACCGGCCACGTCGAGATCCGGCAGTGCGCCGAGCTCCTCCAATACCGCGCGAGCTGCATTGAGCTGCCCTTTCCCCCCATCGATCAACAGTAGATCGGGTAACGGCTCATCGTGATCCAGGAGGCCGCGGAAGTATCGCTCGACCACCTCCGCCATCATCGCAAAATCGTCCTGTCCCTCGGCATACTTCACCCGGAAGCGGCGATAGCCAGCTTTTCGCGGCGCCCCATTGAAAAACGTCACCACCGAGCCGACGCTGTCTTCGCCGTGAATCGTCGAGATGTCCACGCAGGCGATGCGGCGTGGCGCTCGTGCCAACCCCAGGCTTTCCTTCAACTCCACCACCGCCTCTGATGCGCGCTCGGTTTCGTTTTGCTCTCTCAGCCGGCGCTCCTCGAGCTGATAGCGGGCGTTGCGCACCGCCAGCTTGACCTGCTTCGCCTTCTCGCCGCGTTGCGGCACGTGAATCTCGACCGCGTGGCCAGCCTGTTGGCGGATCGCGGCCTCGACCAGCGGTCGGTCATCGAATTCGAACGGCGCCAAAACCTCACGCGGAAAACGATCGGCTCTCAGATAGTATCGGGTAAGAAACAGAGACAGCGCCTCGCCGTCACTAGCGCCGGCCACGTTGCCGAGTACATGGTGCTCCTTCCCCATGACCCTGCCATCGCGGACCCGTAGGATCACGCCGCAGGCTTCATTCTGATCACGCGCCAGGCCAACGATGTCGCGGTCATCACCCGACAGACCCGCTACGCGCTGACGCTCGCTGATTTCCTGTAAAGCGTCGAGCTGGCGCCGGTACCCGGCCGCACGTTCGAACTGCAATCGCTCAGCGGCTTTCAACATGCGTGTTTCCAATCGGCTGGCGGCAGCACGCGTATCGCCTTCAAGAAACACGACCACGTCATCGATCATCGACCGATATTCTCCCATGGACACGTACTCGACGCATGGTGCGTCGCAACGATCGATGTGGTAGTCCAGGCAGGGTCTGGACGGCCGTTCGCGAAGCAGGTCGTAGCGACAAGAGCGCACCGGAAAGAGCTCCTTCACAAACGCCAGGTTGCGTCTCAGCAGCTTCACGTGCGCGTAAGGCCCGAAGTACCTACCGCCGTCATCGACAACACGGCGCGTGACGAACACTCGAGGGAAGTCCTCCTGTAGCGTAACCTTGATGTACGGATACGACTTGTCGTCCCGCAGTAGGATGTTGAAGCGCGGGTTGTGCTGCTTTATCAGATTCGATTCGAGAAGCAGCGCCTCGACGTCGCTGTCGGTGACCAGGTAATCGATGTCCGTGGCGTAGCCCATTAGCACACGCGTCTTGTCGGGCAGCGCTTCGGGGGCCTGCAAGTACGATCGGACGCGGCCACGCAGATCGGCCGCCTTGCCGACGTAAAGAACCGCTCCCGCCTCATCCTTGAACAGGTACACCCCGGGCTTGCGTGGCAACCGGGCGACTTTCTCGCTCAACTGACTCATAACCATGAAAGCTACGTTGGTCGCAGCTCACCGACTTTCGCACCCTCGACACTTCTCGAGACCAACAAGAAAACGGCTAAGCCTTCTGAAGGACCGGCCCCTCTGCTAGGTAGATCAGCTGTGAGTCGCGACCGATCTCAGTCGTATCGGCGGGGTTGACGACATGATCGCCGGTTTCTCGATTTCTGAGGCCGATCACCAGCGCACCGGAGGATCGCTTGACGTACTGCACGACGTCGCCAAACGATGCTGGAACCTCAACATCAGTGGGTAGCGGAGCGACGAAGATGCTGTGGGCGCCAATCGTCGCGACCTGACTCATGATCGACGCCGTCCCGGGCATCGACACGGCATGCGACAGGAGCGAGAAACCCAACCGGGTCGTCTCGATCACCTCGTTGGCACCCGCCGACATGGCGTGGCCGACGTTTTCGCTGTCGAGGATTTCGGCTGCGACGTACAGCGGCTCACGCCGTGGATGAGACTCGTGACGGGCGAGCAAGTAGGAACGAATCGTAAACGCCGTCAGAATCGTTGCCGCATCCGCCTGTTGCGGTAGCACGTTTCGCCGAGCCACCAACACGGCTGCTCGAGCGTGCGTCAGACGCACCTTGTCGAGCTCGCTCTCTTTCGTCGGGTCACCGCTCACCCACAGAAAATCGGGTGGCAGGTCTTCGGGCCTCGCGTCTTCGCCAAACACAACCAGCGTGGTCTGCGAGGGGTTGAACTCCTGCCGCAGCGCGTCCAGCAAGACCCGCGCGCCAGCATCGTAGCCGCAGATGACGATATGACCCGTGTAATCACTCACTCGAAACTGCTCCTTCCGAATCCTCAATACGACGCTCAGCAAGGTGTTACCAACGATCCCGGCAAACAAGGCCAGGTTGAACAACCCAGCGATCATCAACACACCCCCGATCATCCGGCCCAACGTGGTGATGGGGGTGATATCACCAAACCCGACGGTGGTAACAGTCACCAGCGCCCACCATATGCCGTCGCCGAGGGAGTCGACCGTCGGGTTCACATCGCGCTCGACGAGCGCCAGCGTCGAACCACCGAGCACGACCGTAACCGCGAGCACGCTTAACGCAAAGCCGAACAACAGGGAGTTCTCTCGGTACACCCGCCCGAGACCGCCAAATGGCCGGCTGTAGCGGAAAAGCTCCGCTGTTCGGATCAGCCGTAAGAGTCGCAGAACGCGCAACCCACGCAGCGCGGGCACCAGCGCCGCCACGGTGACGATATCGATGATGATCAACGGTCTCAGACAGAAGCGAAGGCGCCCCAGCACGTGTGTCGTCAGTCGAGCCATCAAGCGACGATCGAAAAGTCTCAGCTCTAGTGGCTGGAACGAGCCGACCCTGAGAACCAGCTCGATCGCGAACAACGCCAGAATGGCGCGGTCGAGTCGGGCCAACCAAGTGGGGCGCGGCCGCCCGGCATCGGCGAACAACTCGGTCGCAAGCGTGATCACAGATAGAACGATCAGACCCCAGACGATCGTCTGGACGACGCGATAGATGCGGGTCTCGGGTTCGTGGAACGCGGTGTGAATGAGCCCCATCCTCAACTCCCCCGGCCGAACAGCTGATCCAATTCGTCGACTCGCAAGATCGCCGTAACCACGAAATAGACCGCCGCTACACCGACGTAAAGCGCGAGTGAGGCACCGATTCGCTCTCCGAGCTGCCACGCCGACCATCGATCCATGATCGACAGGTACGGCATCACGCCAACAAGCCCGGCAACCATCGCCGCGGTAAGCATCCGCGTCACCGCGTGCCAGGTCTGAGAGTCAAACAACCCACCCCAGCTCCGCCTGAGCAAAACACCTAGTGTCACTGCATTTGCGATCGCCGCCGATGCGGTCGCCAAACCGATACCTGGCAAGCCGATCGTCCATGCCAAACCGATGCCCAGGGCCGCATTCAAGAACAGCGCTCCCACCGCGACCCGGACCGGGGTTCGGGTGTCCTGAAAAGCGTAGAACGCGGTTGCGAGCAGCCGCACGGAACCGTACGCGACGAGCCCCGCCGCGTAGGCTGCGAGGACCCAGGTGACGGCGTTCGTATCGTCAGCGACAAACCGTCCGCGCTCAAACACCAAACTGACCGCCGGTCGGCCAAAGGCGACCAGCCCAACACTCGCCGGCAGCATGAGAAACATCATCCGTCGCCAAGAGCTGGCGAGTTCACTTCGGACAACATCGATCGACTGCCCTACCGAGTCGTGCGCCAGGGTCGGCAGCGCGACTTGGGCGATCGCCACACCGAACAACGAAAGCGGCAGCAAGTAGAGGCGTTGCGCGTACGCCAACGTGGCTACCCCCGCGTCGGTAAGAAACGAGGCGATCTGGATATCGATGAGTGTTGACAACTGCGCCACTCCTGTGCCGATCATCATCGGCGCGAACAGCGCAACCACTCGTTGCACGCCGGGTTCGCGCCAGCCGGTGCGCGGGCGAAGCGTACCCAAAACGACACGGGTTGTCGGCAATTGCACTAGCAGTTGGACGAGGCTGCCGGCCACGACACCCCAGGCCAATATGTAGATCGGCTCCATCTCGACTCGACCCACGAAAGCGATGAGCGCACCCGCCGAAATCACCGACCAAAACAGCGGCGCGAAATTGGGCCAGAAGAAGCGACCATTGACATGCAGGATTCCCATGCACCACGCGCCGGCGACCAAGAACGCGACGGTCGGAAACAGGATCCTCACGAGTCTTTCGACGAGCGATCGCAGCTCGGGGCTGAAACCTGGTGCAACCACCCATGCCAGCGCCGGTGCAGCGATCATCCCGGCCAGGGTGATCAATCCGACGGTCAGCAGCAGCAACCCGAGTACGCTCTGCGCGAGCCGTCTCGCCTCGCCCGGATCGGCCACGCGCATTCGCTCCGCCAGGACCGGGATCAGGGATGCCGACAAGTTCCCCTCGCCGAGCAGAACGCGAACCAGGTTGGGGAGCTTGTAGGCTGCCACAAACGCCGAGTAGGTCGCAGCCCGCCCGAAGAAGTATGCGATTACCTGTTCACGAACGAGTCCGAAGAGGCGGCTCACGCCGATCCCGAACATCACGATCATCGTGGCGCGGCCAGAAGATGGTCGGCGGATCGGAGCGGGTGCGCCGGGGCGCGGGCTCGTCACCTCGGACGAGTCACGCGCCGGCGTCGTGCGCCAGGCGGCTGGCGATCAACGCAAACTCCCGCGCCAGTCGGCGCCGGTCGACCGGCGTCAGCGTAGGATCGTCGGGATAGCGCCGAACGTACTCCTCGAGAAGCTCGCGCTCCTCGTGGTTGAGATCGATTGAAGAATCGTTCAACCACCGCATCGCGAGCTCAAGCTTGGTTGACCCGGGGCCGGCCATCACCAACGCAAGATAGCGGACATGCCACCCACTCGACAGCCGGTGAATCCCGATCGTGGGTGCAGCCCGAAGGCTGCGCTGGTGCTCCGCGGCTGCACTTTTCGCGTAATCGTGAACGTGCTAACCAGTTGATAAACAAGCACTTGAGAATTCAGGCACGAGCATTGCTTAGGGCCGTGGCAGAACCACGCAAGAGCCACGACTCCAACCGTGAGGAAGACATGAGCAAACCGTTCAGTGCCACCACCGCCGTGATGATGCTGGTGCTATTCTCGGCGGTCAACGTGAACGCCCAACGCGATGCGAACGCAGCATTCGCTTCACTCGATGCGTGCGCCGCTGCCGCAGAGGCCGAGGACGAGTCGAACGCCATCACCCTCGCCGATCAGGCTGAAGAACAGTTCCAGGGTTGGCTCAAGCTCGAACCAGACAGCCCTGATGCGCGAACTGGATTGGCTCGCGTCATGCTTCAATGTCGCGTCCCGTTTCTCGCGCTCATGGAGCAGGGAGCGTTGTCAGCCCAGGCGACAGGTATTCTCCGCGAGGCGCTCGAGCTCGACTCGACCCACTGGGGTGCCCGCTACACGCTAGCCCTCAACTTCTACTACTCACCAGAGTTCCTGGGCCTAACACGCGACGCGATTCGGGAGTTCGAGACGCTCCTCGAGCAACAGGGGACACGTACGGACGATCCTCAGATGGCGGGCCCATTTGCCTACCTCGGTGATCTCTACTTGCGAGAGAAACGGACGGAAGACGCACATGAAGTGTGGCATCGAGGGGCCCAGCTTTTCCCCGCCGACGACCAACTCCGGGAACGGCTCGATGGGATCGCCGGCGGTAGCAAGACCGGCAATGAGGCAGACGAGAGCGATCGGAGGGTGGGTGCGGCTGATGCCGCGCCCACGGCCGGAGACGCGACAAGACCCGAGATCGATTACGAGGCCGATCCGCTCCTAGTGCAGGTCGAGAGCGGCTACCAGATGGAGGATACTCGTAGCCAAGCGACGTTGAGCCGCCTGGATGTGTACATGACACCCGGTGGCGCGGCGGACATCCTCCAGGTCTTCCAGACACTGCCCGGGGTGACTCGCGCTTCGGAGGGTAGCGAGCTGTACGTTCGGGGTGGCGATCCGGCGGAGACGCCGGTCTACGTCGAAGGTGGTCGACTACTCTACTCCGGTGTGTTCGAGACCTTCAACGGCAGTGTGTTCGGGATTCTCGACCCCTCGGTGCTCCGCAAAGCGTACTTCTCGAGCGGCGGCTTCTCGGCGCGCTACGGGAATGCGCTCTCCGGCGTCGTCGATCTCGAAACCGACCGCCGGCCGACCGTATCGACGTGGCGAGCGGGCGTCAATTTCGCGGGCGGCGGAGCCACGTTGCGGAAGCCGATCTCGAAGCGAGCCGGCGCTTGGGCCTCGCTGCGGTTTACAGAGACCTCTCTTCTGCTTCGGCTCCACGACCAGGCGAACGACTATCAGTCGTTCCCCCGGTCGCTGGAAGGCGTGGCGAGCTGGGTCTACGAACCGCGGCCGGGGATCGAGCTGAAGGCGCTCGCGCTCGGACAAACCGACACTGCTGATCGCATCATCGACGCCATCGGGTATCGCGGAGCCTTTGGGGTCAGCGGTCGCACAGCGCTGGGTCTATTCTCAGCTCGGGTGCTACGAGACGACGCCGACGCAGCCTTCCACACGACCGTCTCGTGGACAGAACACAAGAGCGATTTCGAGTTTGGGGCGCTTGATCGTGATCGCTCCGACCGGAGCCTCGCTATTCGTGTCGCCGGTGATATCGCCCCTGGTCTGCGAAACCACCTTCGCGCCGGATTCGAGGCGACCCGCCTGTCTACAACCGAGCGTGGCCGTGTGCCCACGACCGAACAGCTGGCGCCTGGGTCACCGACCGAAGCCCTACCGGGGGTAGACGATAAGAGCCATCACCTGGGCACCTTTGTCGAGAACGAGTTTCGACCGGTGCCCGCCCTCGGACTGACGGTTGGGGCCCGCATCGACCGCCTCCCTGGCGAGAATTCCTGGACGGTGGATCCGAGATTTGCGTTCGCATACCGGATCGGAGATTGGACGTGGCGGTTGGGTGCGGGCGAGTTTCAACAAGGTCGCTGGCGCGTGGGGTACGATCTTCCCGATGGCGGCGCACCCGCAGGAACACCCCGCCGGGCGCGGCATTACGCCGGCGGCCTCGAACACGACGGGAACTTGTACGCCAAAGTGGAGGCCTATCGCAAAGAGTACGACCGCTACGTCCCGGATGGCGACGGGCCGCCGATCGATGCCGGCAAAGCCACAGGGGTCGACCTGCTAGCCAAATGGATCGGGAGCGAACACTGGGACGGCTGGGTTAGCTATTCGTATCTAAGGAGTCGCGTGGAACTGGTCGACGGTCGCACGGTCTCCGCAGAGTACGACATACCACACACGCTAACCGCTGTGGGCCAGGTCTATTCTGGCTCCTGGAAGCTCGGCGTCACCGCTCGCTACGCGACAGGTCGACCGTTCACGCCGATTCTCGGCGCGCAGGATCAGGGCAACCGCGACGGGTTCCCCGAGCCCCTGTATGGCGAACCGTCCGGCGCGCGTCTCGACGACTATTTTCGACTTGACGCCCGTATAACACGCTTCGTCAGCCTCTCCAGCGGTCTGCTGGTAGTATACCTCGAGTTGCTCAACGTCTTGGATCGCGACAACGTTTCGAGCATCGTGTACGATGCGAAGTTCGAGAACCCGCGGCCGGTCGAATCGATCTTCGCCCAACGCACCGCGGTCGCTGGGATTGAGCTCCAGTTCTGATGCCAAACCACTCTAGCCTTGGGATCCACGCCGTACGCTGAGATGGAGTACCCAGTCGCCACCGCCATCACGTTCTTTGCACTGGGCGTCAACTTTCTTGGCGGGGTGGTCCTGTTCCTGCTCAACCCCCAGAGCCGAAGCGTGCGGTGGTTCATGCCGTTCCTGTTAACGATTCTGCTCTGGCTTTTCGGTCAGGGATGGGCGTTGCTCACTGGGACCCTCGGGCCGATCGCCGACGTATTCATCGTCGGCATCCATTTAATGCCCGGCTTCTTTCTCATGTTCGCCCTCGCTGACGGCTACAATTGGGGCTTTCCGAAGATCCTCGCTCCGCTCGCGATCGGCTCGTTGTTGCTGCCACGAGTCTACGGGGTCGAGTTGGACCAGTTTTCAGATCCCGTTCAGCTCGCCTGGCAGGTTGGTGGTTGGGGTCTTGGATCTGTGGTCATGGCTAGGTGCGGCCTGCGGCACCGGTTGACCGCTGGGACCGGCAGTCTCTACCAACGACTCGTATCCTTGATACTGCTGCTCATCGCTCCGCTCGTTGTGGTCGGCGGAGTCGTCGTGGGTGCCGAGTTCTTCTTGTACACGATGCCCCTGCTTACGGTCATGCTTCATGTCTTATTGTTTGTCGGGGTCGTCTTCTGGCGGTTCTACGACATCGAGGTGCGGGCAGCCCGGAGCGGCGAGATCGCCACTCAAGCCGCCGAGCTCGAGCGCATGGCGGTAGTCGGCGAGCTAACCGCCTCATTCGCTCACGAAGTACGCAACCCGCTGACGGGGGTTCGTTCATTGGCCCAGCGACTGGCTGAGGAGGACATCGCCGATGACAGCCGACGCCGCTACGCTGGCGTGATCGTGCGCGAGGTCGAGCGCGTAGAACAGATCGTCGCTCAGCTGCTGGGCGTAGCGCGGCGACGCAAAACTCGATCCGAGAGCGGGGCTGTGACCCAGCTGGAGCCGTTGTTCGAGGATCTTCGGCTTCTGCTCGGGTCGCGGGCATCAAAGTCGGGGGTGTCGCTCAACGTCGACCCCGCAGGACTCGCGGTCAGGGCAGCACGGGAACACGTCGCGCAGGCTCTGCTGAACCTCCTCCTCAACGCGATCGATCACTCCCCACCCCAGGGCCGCGTCGAGTTGGCGGCCGAGCAGGTGAACGGCGCTGACACCATCACCATCTACGTCCGAGACGAGGGACCCGGAATTCCCCAAGCCGATCGCAAGCGGATCTTCGAGCCCCTGTACAGCAGCGCCGAAGGAACCGGTCTCGGTCTATCAGTGGTTCGTCGTCTCGCCGTCGACCTCGGTTGGGAGGTCGAGATCGGTGAAGCAACCGGCGGAGGAGCCGAGTTTCGATTGTTGATCCCGTCCCCTGCAAAGCCGATTGCAGCGGTGGATCCCCAGCCGACGTCGTGAGAATCCTCATCGTCGACGACGAACCGGCGATCCGACTCGCGCTACTCGAGATCGTCGAAGCCGCCGGACACACCGGCCGAGAAGCCCCTGACGGCGCTACGGCCTTGGCCGCTCTCGACGGGCAATCGGCTGACCTCATCCTCGCCGATCTGCGAATGCCCGGCATCGACGGGCTCGAGCTACTGGACCGAGTCAAGGAGAAGCATCCCGACACGCTATTTGTCTTGATCACCGCGTTGGGCGACGAGCGAACGGCGGTCAGAGCGCTCAAGGCCGGTGCGTACGACTACGTCCCAAAACCGTTTGACAACGAGGAAATCCGATCGATCCTGGAGCGCGCTTGGGAAGTGCTCTCGCTGCGAGCCGAGAATCGGAGACTGCGTGAGGAGATCGCGACCGAGTACCGGGGCATGATCGGTGATTCCCCGGCGATGCGGGAAACGGCGGCCTTCATCAAGCGGGTCGGCCCGACCGATGTAACCGTGCTCATCACCGGCGAGAGCGGCACCGGAAAGGAACTCGCCGCACGCGCCATTCATGCCGAGAGTCAGCGCCGGGGAGAACCCTTCATCCCACTCAACTGCTCTGCCCTCCCGGGGGAGTTGATCGAGAGCGAGCTCTTCGGTCATGCGCGAGGCGCATTCACAGGAGCGGATCGTGACCACGATGGTCTCTTTGCAGCTGCTCATCGCGGAACCCTCTTTCTGGACGAAGTCGGCGATTTGGCTCTGGCGGCTCAGGCGAAACTTCTTCGGGCACTCGAGGAGGGTTGCGTCACTCCGGTTGGCTCGACGACTTCGAGACCGGTCGATGTGCGGTTGCTGGCAGCCACCCATCGTCCGCTCGCCTCGATGGTTGACGATGGCGCCTTCAGGCAAGACCTGATGTTTCGACTTCAGGTCGTTGAGCTCGCTTTGCCTCCACTTCGTGAGCGGCGCCAGGACATCTCTGTCTTGAGCTTGCACTTCATCGCTGAGCTCGCAGAGCGACATGGTCGTTCGGCTCGCCCGCTGAGCGATCAGGCTAAGCGAGTGCTGACGGCGTACGACTGGCCCGGTAATGTCCGCGAGTTGCGGAATGTCCTCGAGCGAGCGGTTCTGTTGAGCGACACGGAAACGATCGAAGTCAGTGATCTGCCCGAAGCACTGACCACCAGCGAAGGACCTTTGCGACCGGTTGATGCAGCTATCGCCGAGTACCCGTACCATGAGGCGCGCGATCGCGCGTTGGCCGCATTCGAGCGGTCGTTCCTAGGCGCGGCGTTGGAACGCCACGGAGGCAATGTGTCGGCGACCGCGCGCTCTCTCGGGTTGCATCGGCAATCGCTCCAGAAGATGATGCGCCGACTCGACCTCACGCGCTAATGCTCTAGGTTCTGCCGCCAGCATGAGCTCCCTGTCTGATGCCCAGGCCGCGTGCTTTGAGCTCGCCCGCACCCATTACGAGAACTTCCCGGTCCGGTCTGCGCTGCTCAACAGACCCGAGCGAGAGGATCTGGCAGCGATCTACGCGTTCTGTCGTACGACCGACGATCTCGGTGACGAGTTTCCGGGCGACCGCGTCGCAGCACTCGATGCGTGGGAGACGGCAGTTACATCCGCGTTAGCGGGTCAACCACCGGCCGATGAACCCGTTCTCGTAGCGCTAAGCCAGACCACCAGCCGGCGCGAGATACCACCCGACCTCTTTCTGAGGATCGTCGAGGCCAATCGTCGCGACCAAACCGTGCACAGTTACGCCGACGCGGATGCGTTGCTCGAGTACTGCAGCTACAGCGCTACGCCCGTCGGTCGGATGGTCCTGACGGTAATCGATCATGGGCAGGGACAAGAACCGCTCTCGGACGCGACATGCATCGGGCTCCAGCTGGCGAACTTCTGGCAGGACTTGAGACGCGACTGGGATAAGGGTCGCTGCTACCTGCCGCTCGACGCCTGCGCCCGACACGGGGTGGATCCCAGCGTGGAGCTCGGTCGCGCGACCGCCTCGCCGGCGCTTATCGATCTGGTAGAAGAGCAGGTCGAATCCGCGCGCCGGTGGCTGCAGAAGGGGTGGTCGTTAGCTGACGCGCTGCCCGTCCGGTGGCGGCCCATCGTCCGCGGTTTTACACGCGGCGGATGGGCGATCTGCGACGCGATCGAAGCTCGCGGGTTCGATACCCTGCGTGATCGACCGGTCGTTTCTCGCAGAGCGCGGACAGCCATCATCATCAACGAAATGCTTCGGGCCCCGCGTCGCAGCGTTCGACTCAACACGACACGATCATGAGCGCGATCACCATGACACCGATCGTGGCCGCCGGGTACGAGGCGTGTGAGGCCGACACGCGTCGATGGGCGCACAATTTTGGACTTGGTATCCGACTGTTGCCCCCCACGCGGCGGCGCGCGCTGTCAGCCGTTTACTGGTTTAGCCAGCGCGCGGATCAAGCTGTTGATAGCGATGGTACGCGGGAGGAGAAAGAGCAGCGTCTGGAAGCGCTGCGCGGTGCGCTCGAGCAGTCGGTGACCGGTGAGCCACCCGACCCACGGTGGGCCGCGCTCGCCCACGCGACCGACAGATTCGAGATCCCACCCGAGTTGTACCGGCAACTCCTCGATGGCGGCGCCAGCGATCTCGACCCGCGCACGTTCGAGGATTGGGAGGCGGTGCTCGGTTACTGTTACAGCGTGGCCAGCGTGGTCGGCCTGATCGCACTCAGAATCTTTGGCGGGAGTGGCCGCGAGTCGGCCGCCGCAGCCGAGGAGATTGGATACGCACTCCAGCTCACTAACATTTTGCGCGACGTGCGCGACGATGCCGGCAACGGCCGATGGTATCTGCCGCTCGAGGAGAGCGATCGGTTTGGCGTCACTGCTGCTGCTGTCGCGCAGGGTCGCGCGGAATCCGGATTTGACGCGCTGGTACACTCCGTTACCGAGCGGACACGGCGATACTACAGCGCCGGACCGCGGCTCTATCGGCGTCTACCGCGTTCGACCCGAGCCTGTCCAGCGGCTCTGGTCGGTGTTTACCGGGGTTTGCTCGAGCGGATCGCGGCCGATCCCAAGTCCACGCTTCGCGGCGAAGTACGGCTCGCGGGCACATCCAAGCTTCGCTCTGGTCTGGGGTCGGCAGCAGCGGCCATGTTCTCTTGAATCGAACTCCGCCTGGTCAATTGTCGGTTGTGGTTGTGGGCGGCGGGCTGGCCGGTATGGCCGCGGCACTAAAGCTCGCGCACGCAGGGTACCGGGTGACGCTCCTCGAGCGGAGACCGTTTCTCGGCGGCCGAGCGTACTCGTTTGAGGACCCTGACACCGGTGCTGAGATCGACAACGGTCAGCATATCCTGGTCGGTGCATGCTCCCGACTGCGGGGGTTTCTCGATGCGATCGGCGCTCCGGCGAGCGCGTTTGTGCGTCAACGCCGGCTCGGTGTCACGATTCTGGATCCGGATGGCCGTCAGGCCACATTGGCAGCCGCATCGCTTCCAGCCCCGCTCCATATGGCGGCGGCCGTGCTCCGCTATCGACATCTCGATTTTCGCCAACGAGCAACTGTTGCGCGGGATGTGCGCGCGTTGGCACATCTCGACAGCAACGCGTGTGCGGATCTCGAGAGCATCCCGTTTGGCGATTGGCTCGCGGCTCGAGGCGCAACGGCAGCCTCGATCGAGCGGTTCTGGGATCCGCTGGTGCGGCCCGCGCTCAACGTGGCAGCCAGCGAAGCCAATGTCCCGCTAACCGCCTTTTTTGTTCGCGAAGCTTTGTGGGCGGGCCCCCATGGCGGCGCCGTCTGGTTACCGTCGGTCGGACTCACGCGGGCGATCGGGGAACCTGGACGTCTAGCACTCGAGGGAGCGGGCGTTGTCGTCAAATTCAGCACCCGGGTCGAGACGGTCGAGACCGGCGATCGAGGTGTCACGGGTGTCCGGTTAAGGGAGGGCGAGCGCATCGAGACGACGAACGTCGTGTGTGCGGTACCGCCCGAAGCGTTAGAGCGGATTCTCCCCGCTAGCGCCCGTCCACCGACGGGCTATACCGGAGTCGGGACCAGCGCGATCGTGAATGTCTATCTCTGGTACGACCGACCCATCACGGACCTCGATTTTGCCGGCACGTTCGGGTCTGATCTGCAATGGATATTCAATCGCTCGCAGCTCCTCGGGGCTCACGCAGCGGGACATTGTCTCGGGGTGTCGCTGAGCGCTGCCAACGAGTGGGTCGACATGCCAAAGGAAGCGCTAGCGCGGCGCTGCGATCGAGCCGTCGAGCGTATGTTTCCGGCTCGCCGCAGCGCCGAGTTCATCAGCTCAGCCGTCGTCAAAGAGCCCCGTGCGACATTCCGTGCCGGACCAAACGTAACTCCCTACCGGCCCGGTCCGATCGGCGCGATTGATGGTCTGTATCTGGCTGGCGACTGGACCGATACTGGTTGGCCGGCCACGATGGAGGGGGCTGTCCGCAGCGGGGAGAGCGCGGCAGAAGCGATGTTGGTGCAACAACGCTCTACTACGGGGGCCGCGCTGATCCGGTGAGGCTCGCGACGCTTAGCTGCGAGCCGCTTTGCGCTTGGCGCCCAATAACTTGCTTGCGTGCTCGGCGTCAGATACCGCCAGGATCAGTCGACCGCGACCGCTTACCACCGCCGCGTACGCGTATTTGATATCGACATCACCGTGCAACAACTGCTCTGCCAATCTGGCGAGCGCACCGGGCGCGTCATCGAGCTCGAGTTCGATCACGCTGCTCGTGTACGTGCGGAAGTTGTTTTGCTCCAACACCTGGAGCGCTGTCTCGTGGTCGCTGACGATCGTGTGCACGATACCGTAGTCGGTACCGCTCGGGACCATCATCGCCCGGATGTTTATGCCCTCCGCCGCGAGCACTTTGCACAGCGCACCGAGGCTGCCCGGCTCGTTCTCGATGAAGATCGAGATTTGGTCAACGATCTGCATTTGGGCGAATATAGAGGCCGGCATCACTGTCGCCACGCGTGGTAAAGACGACGTTATTGATCCCCTTATTTCCAGGAGGTGTCCCATGCTCGGCTACGGCCTCGGTCTTCTCGGGTTACTGTTCATCGGACTCATCGTGGTCGTCGCCGGGTGGGTGATTCTCACCTACAACGGCCTTGTCAAGCTTCGCAATCAGCTCGAGAACGCGTGGTCCCAGATCGATGTCCAGCTCAAGCGCCGTTACGACTTGATCCCGAATCTCGTGGAGGCGGTCAAGGACTACATGGAGTTTGAGCAGGACGTGCTTACGAAGGTCACCGAAGCGAGGGCTCAAGCGGTCTCGGCCCAGGGACCAGCCGAACAAGCACAGGCCGACAACATGCTGACCCGTGCGCTGCGATCGCTGTTTGCAGTGGTCGAGAATTACCCCGAGCTCAAGGCCAACGAGAACGTGTTGAAGCTTCAGGAGGAGTTGACCAGCACCGAGAACCGGATCTCGTTCTCGCGTCAGTTCTACAATGACACTGTGATGAGGTTCAATACCCGGCTTCAGACGTTTCCCACCAACCTGATCGCCGGGATCCTGGGCTTTACCGCTCGTGAGTTTTTCGAGACCGGCGACGACGCTGAGCGTGAGCCGGTAAAAGTCGACCTGCGCTAGATCGGGCCGGGATTTAGCCGGCCACGCGCGATGGAGAGCCGCGGCCTTTACGGAGAGATCACAGCCAATCGCCGCCGTTCGTGGTTTCTGGCGGCGGGCATCGGGCTATTGCTGGCGTTACTCGGAGCCACGCTGGGTGCTGTCTGGGGCGATCCGCTTACGGGCCTGATCGCCGCTTGGGCCGTAGCCGTCGTCTTCCTGACGATCACCTGGTACGGCGGTGCCCAGATGACGCTCGCCGCCAGCGACGCGCGGCCTGCCGATCCCGAGCGAGATCGCGTGCTGATCAACATCGTCGATGAGATGTCGCTGGCGTCGGGCCTGCCGCGACCCGACATCTTCGTCATCGACGATACGGCACCCAATGCGTTTGCCACCGGCCGCGACCCCCAGCACGCTGCGATCGCGGTAACCCGCGGACTGTACCAGAAACTCGATCGCGATGAGCTACAAGGCGTGATCGCCCACGAGCTGTCGCACATCCGCAATCACGACATCCGCTACACCACGCTGGTTGCAGTGAGCGTAGGCGCGATCGCGCTGCTGGCCGATTTGGCGCTCCGCCATATGTGGTGGGGCGGCGGACCGAGGCGCGCGCGCAACACGGGGGCTGGAGCGATCATGATAGTGGTTGCACTGCTGGTGGCTATCCTGGCGCCGATCTCGGCACGGTTACTACAAGCCGCCGTCTCCCGTCGGCGGGAGACGCTGGCCGATCTCAGCGGTGCCGAGATGACCCGCTACCCCGAGGCGTTGGCGCGCGCACTCGAGAAGATCGCCCGCGATCCGGAGGTACTGGAGGTCGCGAACCGGGCCACCGCCCCGCTCTATATCGTTGACCCGATCAAGGAGTTCGAGAAGCGCGCGAGGGGGCTGTTGAGGACGCATCCTCCGACCGAGGAGCGAGTTGCGCGGTTGCGATCGCTTGTTCTACCGGACCGGAGCCCAGGCCCGAGTTGACGGCTACGCCGAGTCGGCGGACCCGACCTCATTCTCATCCACGTCCAGAATCGCCTCGACGTTGCCAACCGCAAAAACTCGATCGGCGGCTCGTAGCTCACAGTACGCCTCGAGGTACTCGCGACCGTCATAGAAGTGAATGTTGAACGGCCGTACGACTCGCTCCGTCGTCTCGCCCGTTGTGCGGGCGGTGTACCGAATACCGATCCGTGAGGCGGAATCGACGGCGTCTCGGAGCCGAGCCAGGATCTCGGGATCCGTTTCAGGCGCCGGCTCCAGCAGCTCGGCGTACTTCGCGAACATCGGTCCGCCGCCGGCGGCGAGCTTTGCCTCGAGCCCCGCTAGAACACCGTCATCCGGGGCCGATGTGCGGGCCTCGGCCACCAACTGTCTCAACCGCGATCGTTCGCGTTCGGTGAGCTCCATCCAATCCCCTCCTTGATAAGCGCCGGGAGTATAGGCGCGGGTTGGAGCGCTATCCACTGGGATGCTTTGCCCGATCGAGTTCCGTACCCTATATTGCGCGCGCCGCCGCAAGCTTCCAAGGTGCGGTGGCTATACAGTCGCAAGTGACTGTTCAATTATCACTTACGACTTTCATTTGAACCGTTTTCTCGTTTGTTTCTCGGAGGTTCCCCATGGGTTCCAATGGGAGTTTCTCGGTTGGCCGTATGCTAAAGAACTTATTTGGACGGGGAGAGGCCCTGGCCGAGCAGGGTTCCGTCAAGTGGTTCGACGCACAAAAAGGATTTGGGTTCATTGAGCGTCCTGACGGCAGCGACATTTTCGTTCACTACAGCGATATCGTTGGGAGCGGTTTTCGGACGCTGACCGAAGGTCAGGAAGTACAGTTCCAAGTCAGCAAGAGCTCCAAGGGACCGCAGGCTGTCAAAGTACAGCGCGTAGAAGAGCGGTAACGCAGAAGCTCTTTCAATCCCAAGCGGCCGGTTGCGTTGGTTTCGCGACCGGCCGCTTTTTGTAGGCCCTTATCCTTCCAGATCCACCCAACGAATGAGGTCGGCGAGCGTCGGTCGACCATCCCGTCGCCAACTGAGCGGCGGTCGCTGCATTGCGCCAAGGAGCGAAATGCGCTCGACGCCGGCCATCGACAGCGGCCCGACGACGTCCCCAAACCGCTGGTCGGGAGCCGCGACTCCAACGGTGGCGATCGATCCCTTGCACCCGGCACATAAGCGAATCGACTGATCCACACCGTCGACGGGTACCAGCGCAAGAAACCGCGGCACGGGAGGCACCGACGGCGCTTCCGACTGGCCGCGCGCGACTACCGTCCACGGAGCATCGAGATCGCCTGACCACCGGCTGGCAAGCCCAGCCGATGTCTCGACATCCATGAGCGATCGCCATTCGCCGAATGCCGCCCGCTCGCTGGTGCTCGCCTCGCGTCGTGGAGGGGACGGCCAGCGGTCGATGCAAGCTCCCAGCAGCGGCTCGACGAGCGGCGCCAGCTCGTCGGAGGAGCCCTCGACGAACGCGGTTACCGGAGAGAGACACCCCATCTGACCCGCAAACGCTGTGTCTTTTGCCAGCGCATCGATGACCCGACCCCGATTCTCTGTCAATGCCTCGCGCGTGACCAGAGCGACCGACAGCCGTGGACCGTGAACGATCACGCTGGTACCCGGATTGACGCTCGATCGCAATCGCCGCACCGTGTCCTCGCGACCGGTCGCGATCACTGTGGTAGCGGCACTGAGGACCGACTCTCGTCCATCGGGTGAATCTGGCCAGGCGGAAACCACCACTGCCGCACCGAGATCGGAGTCGTCATCCCCAATGGACGCCGCGAATCGCGCTGTCAGGTCATCGGTCTCAGACGCTGGCTTGAGCCACACCGGCGCCTTGACCAGTAGGGCTGAGATAATATCGGTGATCGGAGTGGTTGGGACGCCATGCGCCGCCACCGCCACTACCAACTCCGGCCCGACCGCGAGCCGCGAGCTTGAACCGTTTGCCACGAACCCGTCCAGAACCCCCGTGCTACCAAGCTCTCCACTTACCCAACCTTCGAGGGAGTCACGAGTCCAGCCGCTGAACGCAGCGTCCAGCACCTCGACGATCGACGGCCTCGGCACCTGGTAGTGCGCCGCCAACGCTTCGATCGCCGCACGCCGCACTGACCAATCATCGTCGCGCCATTTGGCACACACAGTTGCCAAGCCGTCTATGATCTCACTGGTCGGCCGTGTCTTGAGACGCTGACCGGCATCGACAAGACCAACCACTCGCTCGTCCATCGCGCCCCTCACCCCTGCTCGAGCCACAGCTCGGCCGCCAGCGAGCACCCACGAGCCTCGGCGCTGGGCTCGCGTCCGCGCAGCAAGACGCCGCCATCGGCAGTGCGCTCGCCCACGTCGCTCGTCTGCACGCCAACCGCACTGGCGCGGTTGGCGAGATCGAAGTGCACCAGTGCTCCGACCCTGCCGGGCTCTAGCTCGGCTCCGGTCTCAGAGTCCATGACCATTACCCGCGCCCACGGGGGAACGCGAAACCCCACTCGAGGACGATCGCGGTCCCCGACAGCCTCCGTTCGCAGCCGCTCGTCGTAATACTGAGTCGATAACTCGGTCATCCCATACTCTTCCACCTGGTAGTCCATGGGCACACCGAGCCGGGCTGTGATCGAGCTCCCGATCGCGTGGGGATCGGTTTCCCGAAGCGCACCTTTGAACCCTCCGGTAACCATCGTACGGCTGCACGCAGGTAGCTGGTGCACGTGTGAACCGAGCGCCGCCAACGCGTTGTGGAACGCCAACGCGGTACCGGCGACCAAAACCGGCTCGCCTTTCTCCTCGGCGTCGTCGAGCGCGGCGATCAGCTCCTCCAACCGCAAGCCACCCGACGGCGATCCTGACAAGAAGAAAGCGCTCCCCAGATCGCCGAACACCTCTCGGTAGACCGCGAACATGTGGACCAGCGAGGAGTCGGGAGCTTCGGCCGGTGAAGGCGATAGGAACAAACACCGGATTCGCTCCCGATCCGGAAACAGAAAGCGCCGCGCGGAGGAAATGATCGCTGCGTTGTACAGCGCTAAGGTGTCAAACCGATGCACGCCGGGCGTGCGTTGGACAGTCCCAGAAGTGCGGAAAGCGGCCGCCTCGCGCTGTTCCGGAAAGGTAGCCCATCGTCCGACCTTGAACGCCCCGGTTGGCACCGGCGGAATCTGCTTCCAATCCGCGACATCACGCGGCGCGCTGACACCGCGCAGCGCACAGAACTGACGGTAAACAGGATTGAAGCGAAACTGATGCGCGAAAATATCCCGCGCCAACTGATCGAACCCAGACGCGTCGATCGGGTCCAGCCAACCGCTTCCGACCGCATGCAGGATCTCGGCGTCGAGCCGCTCGGCCTCTTCCTGGCGAGCCTTCTCGCGCGGCGAGAGCGCGGCCGCGCGGGTCACGCTAGACCCCCCGCGCCGACGGCGACCAGATCAACTTGTGGATCTGCAGTTGAACGCGCACCCCCAAGCCGTCGGCGAGCACCCATTCGGAAAGCAAACGCGGATCGAGCTCGTCATGCGACGGCGACAACAAGACTGAGTGTCGCGCAGTCAGGTCGTGCTCGCCGATCACGCCGCGTGCCCACTCGTAGTCAGCGCGATCACACACCACGAACTTGATCTCGTCGTCCCTGTCTAGATGCTGCAAGTTCTGCCAACGGTTGCTTGCGACCATCCCGCTACCCGGGGTCTTGAGGTCCATGATAATCCTGACCCCGTCGGGAACACCCTCGACAGGCCACGCCCCACTCGTCTCGAGCAACACCTCATAGCCTTCTTCCAGCAGTCGCTTTAGGAGCTGCGTCGTCTCGCGCTGAATCAACGGCTCGCCACCGGTCACCTCAACCAACCGGCAACGATAGGCAGCGATCTCTCCCAGGATCTCATCGATCGAGCGTTCCGACCCGCGATAGAAGGCATACTCGGTATCACAGTAGGTGCAGCGAAGATTGCAGTAGGTGAGGCGCACGAACACACAGGGACGGCCGGCGTGGGTGGATTCGCCCTGAATGGAATAGAAGATCTCGTTGACCTTTAGCGCCACGCGTGAAATCTATCGGTCGTCCGAGACGACAACCATATGGCGCCGCCCTCAGTCGAGAAACTCGAACCGGTATCGTTTTAGAACCCGTTTGGCCACCATCCGACCCAGCGTGAACGCGCGATGGACGGCCCGGGGGCTAAACTCCAGCGGATCGAGCGTCCGCAGGATGTGATTCTCGGCGGCCACGTCGGGGTCGGGCGTGATTCGGATCCGCGTGTTGTCGATCCGTGCGACTTCGTGAAACGCGGTGCGTAGCTGATCGAGAGCATCCGGGCCGCATCCGGATCTTTCCAGCAGATCGCGAGCGGTTTCGTACAGCCGTCGGAAATCGCGGTGCATCCGGACGACGTTTTCCTGCTTTGAATCTCGACTGTGCGCCGACTTTTGATAATGCATGTCGCCGTATCCACGTTCCGAGAGCGAGCCCAACCCATGGAGGTACTTGTACGGAGCACTTATGGAGGAGACGATGACCAAATCGGCACCCGAATCCTCGGCGACGTCGGTAGTAAACGGGTTACGGTCTTCGCCATCCTCAACCACGACCCGATAGTGACCGAGCCGATAGGGACTCCCCGATTCGTCGACGAACCGTATCGGCGCGTAGAAAGGAAACGTAGCCATCGATCCAACCGCGGCGGTCGCCATCGGCACACCCCGAATCGAGATGCTGGTTAGGCGTCGCCAAGGCTGAGCGACGAGCGGAGCGAGAACGGGGTGGTCCCGCGAGACGCCGGCGGCCACAAACTCATCGACGATCTTGTGACCTTCGGAGCCGAGAATCCGATGAATCGCCTCGGATCCCACCGGCTCATCGCGGAAGAGTTGCAGGATCGGTGACTCGCGCTCGCCGCTGACAAACGTAACCGGATGGTTCAAGTCGACGCCCAGGATCGCCGCCTCCGAACGCAGATCCTGCCACGATCGACCGCCGAGAATCCCTTGCCCTAGGTAACGCTCGATCGAATCGAGCTTCCAGAGTGGAAACAACGTGTTCAGCGTCGATTCAGCGGCCCATGCTCTCCATGTGCGGCGATTCCTCCACGAGGGTCGTGGTCCCTCGCGGGCCCATTCCAACGTCTTGTGCAGCAGCCCGTCCCCCTGCCCCAGGTACTTCGCCTCAAACGGGTCAAAGCGAGCCTCCCCAGCCTCGATCGCCCCGATTAGGTCGTCGCGGGTCGCACCGGAGCAGGCGGCAACTACGAAGAAGGCCCCGGCCGAGGAGCCGACGACGAGGTCGAACCCCGGCGGGCCCGTCTGGCGTGGCTCATCGGGTCCGCGAAACCCCGACCGCAGCACGAATCCACGCTCCTGGAGCACCTCGAGCACGCCAAAGTGGTAGGCTACCGCGGGAACAAAGCCACCCAGGAACTTGGCCGCGATCCGACGTGGTGTGCCCACCTTGATCGGCTCGAACGTCACCCGCGTGTGACCCCCGTCGCCAAGCGTGTTACGTTGTTTTGATGATGCGCCATCGATATCTCCTGATCGTATTGTGTCTCACCTTCGTGCTCGGCGCGTGTCAACGCGAAGCACCGGTCGAAGATACCACTGCGGATCCAGACTCCGCTGCGATGTCGGACTCATCAGCGGCCGATCGTATTCACGACGATGAAATCCCGGGCCGCGCCGGCGAGTTGGCCCGCGACGCCGGTTCGAAGCCTCAAGAAGTCATGGATTTCATGGGAATCAACAGGGGCGATGTCGTAGCTGACATCCTCGCCGGCGGTGGGTACTACACCTATTTGTTGAGGGAGCGAGTCGGACCGACCGGCCAGGTATTTGCACAAGGGTACAGCCCCGCATTAGCGGCGCGAGTGGACCGTGGTGACTTGGCCCAAGCCGGTAACATCATGCTGATCGACTCGCTGAGCCAGCTGCCTGACGGGGCGCTGGACGCGGTGTTCATCGTGCGAGCGTTTCACCTGTTCCCTGATCCGGACACGGCCTTGGGCCACATGCTGCGCGCGCTGAAGCCCGGCGGCGAGGTGGGGGTGATCGAAGTGCGGCTCGGTCAGGAGCATGGACACGACATGCAAACACATCGCATGGGCGAGCAAACAGTGATCGAAGCGTTTCAGTCGGCGGGGTTCCAGTTCATATCCAACAGCACGATCCTGCGTAACCCATCGGATGACCATACTGAGTTTTGGGAGGGTCGGCGGCACCTCACCGACCGGATGCTCCTCAAGTTCGGCCGGCCAGGGGAACCAGCCCCTGCTACCCCACCCACCGCGTCAGCGGGTCCTTAGCTCAACTCTCATCGTCGAGGATCTCTTCGATCTCGACCGCGTGCCGGCTGACAAATGCGCCGTAGTAGTTGACGTGAGGCTCGATCAGAGGCTCGTCGCGGGTCCGTCGAGCGGCGTTCTCACTGGCCAACCGACGAGCGCGGACTGTGGGGGCACCGAGGTGGTAGAGCGTCGCCAGCACGCCTGGACTGGTCGAAATATCCATGCCGACATCCCCGTAGGCGCGCTGTGCCTCCGCCAGCAGGGCAGCCGCGTACTCGAGGTTGCCAGGCGTAGAGGTCACCGCCTCTAGAACGTCCTTGGCTCCGCGTTGGGGTCGATCCAGTTGCTTGGCGATCATCGGTTCGTACTGAACAGCGAGCCGAAACGAAACTTGGGCTGGGCCAAGAGTCCAGAGGTACGGGTTGCGCACCACGCCGCCCCTCCGGCCGTCCATCTCCCCACTTCGAAAAGCGGCTTCTTGATCATTGACCCACCGTTCGAGATCCTGCTCACGCAGTGACCCGAAAATGGCGCCGAAGAGCTCCTCACCGATCGCATCAACACGACCCACCAGCAATGTCTTTTCGGCCGCTACGATGCCCCCCAACGCGACCGGTGGGATGTCAAACAAGTCGGCGATCCGAAGAATGACCGCCCGCTCATCCTCGAGCCAAGCCCGAGCGCCATCTGAGAGTGGTGTGTCGGCGCGACGCCGATCGTCTTCAGACAGCAAGTCCCAGCCTGGCGCCGGGCTCACGACGACCGATGTTCCCGCGTCTTCTGAGAGGTCCGATGTCACTGGCTCAAAACCGGACGACGCGTTCCGATCCGGCCACCACCGCCAAAGCGACAGACCGACGACGACTAGCACCAAGAACAACGACCACCTGCGACCGACCGGGAGACTCAACGGTTGCTTGCCAGTTGTCTCAGACGGGTCAGGTTTCGCTTGTCCATGACATCGTCTTTGGGGGTTTCGATGACCTTGGCTACGGACGAGAAACGACGATCTCGCATAATCGTCTTGAAACCCGTCTCGCCGATCTCCCCCTCGCCGATATGGGCGTGCCGATCGACCCGGCTTCCCAACGGTTTGATTGAATCGTTGAGGTGCAGAACGCGCAAGTTCTCCAAACCGAGGATGGCATCGAACTCAGCCAGCGTCTTCTTGCATCCCGCAGCAGTCGAGATGTCGTACCCGGCAGCGAACACGTGGCACGTATCGAGGCAAATCCCCAGCCGGGAAACGTCCTCCACTCCTTCCACGATCCGCGCCAGCTGCTCGAACCGGTAGCCAACGTTCGCCCCCTGACCCGCGGTCGTCTCGAGTAATACTCGTGTGGTGTCGCCCTCGATACGATCGAATATCTCATTGAGTGAGGCGGCGACCCGATCGAGCACCGCCTGCTCGTCGGGATCGTTGTCTCCCACGGGATGCATGACCAGAAACTGCAAACCGAGTCGCTGACACGTCTCGAGCTCATTGGCAAACGCCTGGCGTGATTTCTTGAGAATCGTCTTATCGCGAGTTCCCAAACGCGTCAGATAGATGTCATGCGCCACGCACACCTCGCAGCCGGAATCTGACCACGCCGATCGAAAACGTTCGACGTCGTCGTCTGATAGCTCTCGCCCGCGCCACTGTCTGGGGCTCGACGTGAAGATCTGGATCGCCGTACAGTCGAGCGCGTCTCCGCGTTCGAATGCAGTATGAAGACCGCCTGCCGTTGACATGTGTGCCCCAAGCAACATTGCGGTCAACGTAGAGGCCATGGTTGGCTCGGCGCCACCCGCTATTTAGTCTTACTCCCATGAATGGATGGGAGTCCATCGTCTCGGCGTTCATGTCGCTACGCGCTCACAAGTTGCGTTCGTTCCTGACGTTGCTTGGAATCATTGTCGCAGTGACTTCGATCATCGCAGTCGTAACGGTGATAAACGGCCTCAACTCAAAGGTGACTGACCTGGTTACCGGCCGTGGTGCGGATGTGTTCATTCTCGATCGAATGGGCACCAGCGACGTCTTCGACTGGCGCTCGATCATCGAGGCCCAGCGGCGGCCGGAGCTGACCAACGAGGACGCACTGGCGTTGAGCGAGCAAGGCGAGAACCTCTTGTACGTCGCCGCCGATGTGTACCGCCGGGACAAGATCTGGGGCGGTAATCGCTCGGTCGATGACATGATGGTCCGGGGGGTCGGCACGGAGTTTCCGTTCTTGTCGACGTTCGAGATCGAGCGGGGCCGGCATCTGGCGCCGCTGGAGATCGACCGATCACGTCCCGTGGTCGTGATCGGCCACGAAGTGGCCGAAGAGCTCTTCCCCACGAGTGACCCGATCGATGACACGATCCGCGTGCGAGGCCGTCACTTCACGGTGGTCGGGATCGCCAAGCCCCAGGGTACCGTCTTTGGGGCCACACAGGACGACTTTATCGTCATCCCGCTCAGCAGCTGGCAGAAGATCTACGACCGACGAGCCAGCGTCAGCATCTCGATCAAGGCCGCCGACCCTGACAATGTTCAAGCCGCGATCGATGAGACCCGGATGCTCATGCGGGTGCGACATCGACTCCGCCCAGCCCAGCCCGACGACTTTGGCTTTATCACGACTCAGGAGTTCCTCGAGCTCTACGACAAGGTGACCACCGGGGTCTACTCGGCGCTCGTCGGATTGGTGGCGATCTCTCTCTTGGTCGGTGGTATCGTGGTCATGAACATCATGCTTGTCGCCGTCACTGAGCGCACTCGCGAGATCGGCATCCGCAAGGCGCTCGGTGCCCGCCGACGCGACGTATTGCGCCAGTTCTTGGTGGAAGCGGTTATCCTGGCCGCGCTCGGCGGGGTGATCGGCGTCGGGCTCGGGTTCGCGATCGCGGTCACGATCTCGAAGGTCACACCGCTTCCCTACTCCCTGACTTGGTGGTCGATCGCACTCGGGATCGGGCTGGCTTCGATCGTCGGTATCGCGTTTGGCATCTACCCCGCAGCCAAAGCAGCCCGGCTCGACCCGATCGTCGCCCTGAGATACGAATAGATGCGGCCCGACCTCCCCACCAAAGCGGCCACGAGTCAGTTCGTCGAAAGCGCGCGGATGGCCTTCTCGACGCTCTGGTCACACCGGCTCCGGTCGACGCTGACGATCATCGGCATCATCATCGGTGTCACGGCGATCGTCGGCATGACGTCGCTCGTGCGGGGCCTGGATAGCGAGATCGTCGGCGAGATCCGCGATATCGGTGCCGACCATATGTTCCTGCGCAAGTGGGCCGGTCGGATCGTGGCCGGTGAACGCGAGCTCATACGCCTCGAGCGCAGGCCGGACATCACCGAGGAAGACGAAGCTGCGATCCGACGACTGTCGACTGTGCAGAACACCGACATCATGCTTGGGACGGCATTTCCAACCAGCCGCCAGATCTCGTATCGCGCAAACAAGACGACCCAAGACCTGCTCGGTACCACGGAGCGGTACGCCGCGATCAACGCGGCCGAGGTCGAGAGCGGGCGTTTCTTCACCGCCAGCGAGGTCGCCAACCGTAATCGAGTCGTTGTGTTGGGGAAAGGGATCACGGACGTGCTTTTCCCGCACGTCGATCCGGTTGGAAAATCGCCGCGCATCGGTGGTCTTCCGTACACGGTTGTCGGAGTGTTCGAAGAAGAAGTGATGTTGCTCTGGGGTCAGACCAAGGACAATCGTGTCATCATACCCTACACCTCGTTCCACCGGGACTTCGACACGAGCCCGGTCATGGATATCATGCTCACGATCGTGCCGACAACTCAGGCCGGCCTCGATCGCGCTCGAGACGATGTCACGTTCCTGTTGCGCGCACGACACAAGCTGAGGCCGGGCGAGGAGAACGATTTCGACATCGTCACGCAGTCGAACTTCTTGGAGCTTTGGGATCAGATCACAGGATCCGTGTTTCTGGCTATGATCGTCATCAGCTCGATCGGTTTGATGGTCGGGGGGATCGGGGTCATGAACATCATGCTGGTCAGCGTTACCGAGCGAACGCGCGAGATCGGGGTCCGGAAAGCACTCGGCGCGCGTCGACGCGATATCTTGTGGCAATTCCTGATCGAAGCCGCAGTACTCACCGGTATTGGCGGTATCTTTGGCGTCGTGTTCGGCAGCGCACTTGGCGCAGGCGTGGCTAAGCTGATCGACTTTCCGGTTGCGGTTCCGCTGTGGTCGTTCTTTGTGGGAGTGGGCTTCAGCGCCGTGATCGGGATCTTCTTCGGGATCTTCCCGGCCCACAAGGCCGCCTCGCTCGATCCTATCGAAGCCCTGCGCTACGAGTAGCACCCATCATCTAACGGAAGCTCTCGATTTGAGGGAGCTGAATCCCGCGTTCCACGGCGGTTTGCTGGAGCTGGTTGGCGCTATCGATGAGCGCGTTGTGCGTATCGACAAGAGTCGAGTACTGAGCGTACGACTGTTGCATCTCGGCCACGCTTGAATTGTGTGTCTCGACGATCTCGTTGTGACGCGAGATCACACTACGGTAGCGCCGATACTCGCTGCTCGGCAGCCGACCATTGACCGCTTCCCGTTCGAGCCCCGCGATCTCTAGACTGAGACGGTGCAGCCGGGCCTTCTCCTCTTCAACCCCGGCTTCGAGTACCGCCAGGGCTGTGGACAACGAGTCGATGCGAGTCTTCTGCTCACCGAGCTTGGTCGCGACCTGACTCCAAGCATCGCGGTACGGGGCCTGTGAACGATAACGCCAGAGCGAATGGCCGGTCGCGACCGCCAACAGCATGGCAGTCAGAAAAACGAATACCCCGATCCGTCGCTTATCCACGCTTACGACTCGTGGCCGACGGTTTGAGACCGAATAAGCTGGTCCACGGTATCCAGGTCGAGTTCTCGGCCCTCGGCCAGCAATCTCTCCAGCGATTCCTCTCCAAACTCCGTACGGCCTGCCTCCAGAAGCTGCTCGCAGTCGTCACGCTCCAACGTCGACCTCGTGATCGTGACCGTTTCCAGAATGCGGTTCGCTGCTCCGAGCAGCCGAATCCCCAGCTCCAATCGACCGACGTCGGCCTCCAACCCAGCCAAGCAAGACAGCGCGCAGCCGGTGCCGGCCTCGAGTCGGAGCTCCCGGAAACCATGAAACACCTCCAGGTACATGTCGCGCGCGCGATCCCACTCACCATGCGACCTCGCCAGTCCGGCCAGGTAAAACTGCGACCACATGATGCCGGTCTTTGCACCCAGTTCCTGAAACAGGGCATGACCTCTCTTGTGGTGACGTTCGGCCGTGTCGAGGTCGTCGCGTTGACGTGCTACGACGCCCAGGTACTGATTCACAAATGCCGAAGTGAGCTGGTTCCCCGTGCGGCGCGCGATATCCCCGGCCTCGAGGAAATACGTTTCGGCCCTGTCGATGTCGCCCTCCCCGAGATACGAGTCACCCAGGTTCATGATCGCTCCGGCAGCACCAAAGGAATCGCCGGTCTTCTTGTATAACTGGAGCGCATCTTCGAAAAGCTGGCGAGCGTCATCGCGTAATCCGTCGCGACTCCGGGCATTCCCCAAGTTCATGAGAGCTCTTGCGACTCCGGGCTCGTAACCAGCCTCTCTATACAGACCCAAGCTCTGTTCGAATTTGGCTATCGTGGCCGGGCTGTTGTCGCCCTGAATCTGGGCGAATCTACCGATCAGGTTGATCGCGTGAGCCTGATCGACCGGCTCTAGACGATCGAGTTGAGCCTCCAGCTTCTCCAGAATCCGACGCCCGTCCTCGACCACTCCGCGCCGGAACCACATCGCCGGCAGAGCCTGTGCAAGTCGCACCGCAAGCACGCTCTCATTCGCCCCGAGCGCCCAATACAGTGCCGTGCGGACATTCTCGTACTCAGCTGACAGTCTGGCGAGCGCGGCAGGAACCTCGGGCCACGAGGCGCGACTCGGATCAACATCCTGAGCCAACTTCGCGAACGCTTCGGCATGTTGGCGCCGCCACCGATCTGCATCGCCCGACTCTTCCAGCAGCTCGATGCTGAAATCACGGATCGTTCGCAGCCGCTCGAAGCGTGGTTCTTCCGTGTCGCTGTGCGACAACCGCAACAAGCCCTTGTCGACCAACGATGAGAGAATCTCGACGACGTCGAAATGCTCGTCTTCAGCGACGCACACCCTCTCGGCGGCCTCGATCGTGAACCCGCCGTCGAAGACCGCCTGCCTGCGAAACAACGCCTGCTCGTCCTCGTTCAACAAGTTGTAGCTCCACAGCAATGCACCTCGCAGCGTCCGTTGCCGATCAGGTAGATCGCGGGTTCCGCTGGTCAGAAAGTCGAATCTGCGGCCAAGCCTGCGGACGAGCGCCTGCGGCGGGAACATCTTCACTCGAGCTGCGGCCAGCTCGATCGCCAACGGAAGACCATCTAGCTGGTGGACGATCTCGGCTACCGCGGGCGCGTTACCCTCGCTGAGCTGAAACGACGGCACCACCGCTCGCGCCCGCTCCGTAAACAGCGCCACCGACTCGTAGTCAGTCAGCTTCTCGATCGCCGGCAATCGCTTCGGGTTTGGGAACGACAACGGCGGAACCGGATACTCGTGCTCACCGCGGATGCGAAGCGGCGCCTGGCTGGTAACCAACACCGTCAGGCGCGGTGCATCGCGCAGCAACTCAGCCACGTACGGGGCTGCCGCCAAAACCTGTTCGAAGTTGTCGAGCACAAGCAGCAGCTGCCGCTCGTCCAAGTACGCTGCCAGCAACTTTTCGGCGTTGTCCGTTCCCTCGATCTCGACGTCCACTGCCTCGAGGATCGCCACCGCGACGCGCTCGGGCTCACGGACGACCGCCAGATCGACCAGAAAAACACCGTGTTCGAAGGCGTCAACGATCTCGGCAGCTACCTGGACCCCAAGTCGGGTCTTTCCCGTTCCGCTGGGACCGGTCAGCGTGACTACACGGGCGTCGTCACGAAGAACCAGCTCTCGCACCTCCTCGATCTCGCGCGACCGGCCCACCACGGCGGTCGCTTGCGCCGGGAGGTTGTTCGGTCGAGCATCGAGCGTATTGAGGGGCGGGAACTCATCTGGAAGATCGCCCGTCACAAGCTGAAAGATGCGCTCCGGCTCAGTTAGGTCTTTGAGGGCTCGCAAACCGAGATCGCGCAGTGCGACCCCTTCCGGAAAACGCTCCGACACCAGCCGCTCAACCGCCTGGGAAAGCAAAATCTGGCCGCCGTGTCCGACGGCCAAGAGACGCGCTACACGATTGAGTGCGATACCGAAGTAGTCACCACCACGGGCCTCCGCCTCGCCGCTGTGAATCGCCATTCGAACACGCAGCGGCTGGGGAGTGCTCCACTCTTCTTCCGTCAGTTGACGTTGCGCCGCCAAAGCGGCCGCCACCGCTTGTGGGGCTGAATCAAAAGCCGTAAAGACCCCATCGCCGACGTTCTTGAACACTTTCCCTCCGTGCTCTTCGACAAGGCAACCAAGCAGCGAATCGTGCCGCTCGAGCGCCGTCGGCATGTGGTTTGGGTAGCGCTCCCACATCTCAGTGCTACCCTGGATGTCAGTAGCAAGAAAAGTGATCGTCCCGGTGGGTCCGTCGTTCGTCATTTCAATCGATGCAAAGCCGGCGCTAAGGGCGCTCCACCTGCGAACTGGGGACGATCACTCGTCCCCCGTCGCCAAGTTCGAGCAGTGCCTTGCGGCCGCCATCGTAATCGTCGGCCCAGGCGATGACGGGAACGGTGGTACCGCGGTAAACGACCTCGTCAACCGGGGTCGGTGGATCACCCTCGAGAGCGATCTTCCAAAACGGGTTCCCACGCCTCTCCTCTCCCACCGTCGACGGGGGTCCGTGACCGCACCATAGCGTCGTCTCGTCGGGCAACCCCGGGAAGACCTCGCGCACGGTGGCCAGGAGCGCTTCCGTCGAGGCGTCACCACCGTCAGTACGGCCACTCCCCAGTCGGAACAAGAAGTCACCGACGAAGACATGGCCGTCGATATGGTAACTAACGCTCTCTGGGCTGTGTCCCGGCGTTGCGGAGACGTGGATATTGTGAGCAGCAAAGTGGAGGTCCTCACCGCCGATGACCGCTCGATCGACTTTGAACGGTGCATCTGGCGGCCCAACCACCGGCGCGCCCAGAGCATTAACGACCTCAGCCAGCGCTGCCCAATGATCGCCGTGCAGATGAGTCACCAAGATCCACCGAACATCGCCGCCCCGCGCTTCCGCGGCGGCGATCAGATCGTCCGCTCGATCGCCAGGATCGATGATGACCAGCGAGCCGGTGTCAGTGGCCTGAACCACAAACCCGTTCGTCAGCAGATCGTTGAGCACGAAACGGTGCACCTGAATGTGCTCGTCGATCACGATCTCGTCTGCACCCGTCATCATGGTGTTGCCACCCCGTGCCGCTGGCCGACCCTCTCGATCGCCGCGACGGCCTGCTCTAGCTCTTCTCTCGTGTGCGCCGCAGAGATCTGAGCCCTGAGGCGAGCCTCGCCATGTGGCACCACTGGATAGCCAAAGCCTGACACGTAAACTCCCTCGTCGAGGAGCTCCTTGGACATTTGAATCGCCAACGCTGTCTCGCCAACGATCACCGGCACGACCGGGTGAACACCACGCGGTACGTCGAACCCGCGCGACTCGAGCTCGGTGCGGAAGAACCGAGTGTTCTCACGCAATCGGGCCACCAAAGCCGGGGACTCGTCGAGCAGGTCAAAAGCCGCCAAGGAAGCGTTGACGATCATCGGTGGCAACGAGTTTGAGAACAAATACGGCCGGGAACGCTGGCGCAGAGTGTCGATCACCGACTGCGGGCCGGCGACAAACCCGCCTGCCGCCCCACCCATCGCTTTTCCAAGCGTTCCAGTAACGATGTCGATCTGGCCGTGAACACCCAGCTCTTCGGCCGTACCGCGACCCCTGGCGCCTAGCACCCCGGTGGCGTGCGAGTCGTCGACGACGAGCAACGCGCCATGCTGGCGACACGTGGCCACGAGCTCGTCCAGCTGGGCCAGCTTGCCCTCCATCGAGAACACACCGTCGGTGACGACCATCCGGTGGCGCGATTCGTCCTCTTCGAGCATCTCCGCCAAGGCATCGAGATCGTCGTGCGGATAGCGATACCGGTTCGCCTTGCAGAGCCTGATACCATCGATAATCGACGCATGGTTCAGCTCATCCGAGAACACCGCGTCTTCAGCCGTCAGGGTAGCCGCGAACAGCGCCTCGTTGGCGTTCCAACACGATGTGTAGAGAATCGCGTCATCGGTCTCGAAAAACTCGGCGATCCGGCGCTCAAGCTCCAGATGGAGGGTCTGGGTCCCACAAATAAACCGCACCGATGCCATTCCGAACCCCCACTCATCGATCGCCTTGCGGGCGGCGTCCCGCACTTTTGGATGATCCGCCAACCCCAGGTAATTATTCGAGGTCAGCATGACGATCGAACGTCCGTCCACCTGGACGGATGCGCCCTGGGGACCCTCGAGTTGGTGCTCGACCTTGTACGTGCCGGCTTCCTTCTGAGCGAGGATCTCGGTCGTCAAATGATCTAGCAGCGCGTGAGCGTCACGCATGTCCGTTCTCCCCATGCGGATAGAACACCACCTTGAGCGCTTCGTGCGAGTCAAACGCGTCCATGCCGTCGGTGAACTCTTCCAGCCCCTGATACTCGTGCGAGACAAGCGAGCCGACCTGCAACCCATCGGCCAGCAGCGCCAGCATCTTCTCCCACGTCGAGAACATCCGCCGCCCCGTGATGGCCTGCATCGACAAACCCTTAAAAACGAAGTGCCGGGCAAAGCGCTCGATCGTGATCCCCTCACTGGAAGGGATCCCGAGCATCGACAACGAGCCGCCACCGCGGGCGATTTCCAACCCCTGGTTGATAGCCGCCTCGGCGCCCGACATCTCCAACACCAGATCGACGCCTCCATCGGTCTCCTCGAGTATCCGACGCGTCGCCTCGGCGGTAAGCTCTCCGCCGGTCCGCAGAACCGTCACCCCGCTTGCCCCCAGGCCGACCCGCCACTGCTCTGCTTGCTCGATCGCCCGCTCACTCACATCGAGGATGTAGATGTGCCCAGCACCTTGGTGGTCTGCGATCGCCGCCGCCATGGCGCCAATCGGACCGTATCCCAGCACAGCCACGCGGGCGTCTATCAGCGGATGGTCTTGGACGGTATGTACGGCGTTGCCTAACGCGTCCAGAAACGCGCCGATCTTCAACGGCACGACATCACGTGGCAGCCGAACGACGTTGCGTGCCGGAACGATGACATACTCGGCAAATGTCCCATCGTGGTGAAAACCGATGATCTGTGTGCGCTCACAGACGTGAGCTTGTCCACTCCGACATGGTGTGCAACGCCCACACGTCACGTGCATCTCAGCCGACACATAATCGCCGGGTTGAAGATCATCCCGGTCCGGTTCTGGCCCCACCACGTCGATCTCGCCACAGAACTCGTGACCATAGACACGTGGTGGATGAATCATGTGTCGGACTGATGGATCCCAATGGAAGATGTGTCGATCCGAACCGCAAATCGCTGCAGCCTGCACGCGCACCCGTACCTCCCCGGGTCCCGGTTCGGGCTTTGGAACCTTAGTGACGGTCGTCCCGGCAGCTCCAGCTTTGGCGTTGATCTTGACGACCGCTTGCATGGTGTACCCCTCAGGTCGACGTTCGCGTGGTCGCTACGGACGACTGGGGCGCTTCACCGGCCAGTTCCAGATATCGCTCGGCGTCGATTGCCGCTCGGCACCCGGCCGCGGCCGCGGTCACCGCCTGCCGATAGATATGATCATGCACATCGCCGCCGACAAACACCCCGTCGGTTTCCGTGTGCGATCGGCCGGGCTCCTTTTGCAGCAAGTACCCCTGGGCGTCCATCGGCAATTGTCCTTCGAAGATGGCGGTGTTCGGGATGTGACCGATAGCGAGGAAGAAACCGTTGATGGGCTTCTCCCAACGCTCATCCGTGACGGTATTCCAGAGCTTGACCGCCTCCACCTCGGCGTCACCCACCACTTCCGTCGCCTGGGTGTTCCAAATGAACTCTATCTTGGGATTATCAAACGCCCGATCCTGCATGATCTTGGACGCCCGCAACTGATCCCGACGGTGAATCACTGACACCTTGCTGGCAAATCGCGTCAGGAAGATCGCCTCCTCCATAGCGCTGTCGCCGCCGCCGACAACGGCCAACTCCTGATCCTGAAAGAAGTAGCCATCGCACGTCGCGCATGTCGAGACACCATGGCCTATTAGGCGATCCTCGCCCGGGATGTCGAGCATCTTGGCCGATGCCCCCGAGCAGATGATCAGAGTTTGAGTCTCGACCTGTGAGCCTTCGATCTCGAGCCGAAACGGCCGTTCGGAGAGATCGGCGGCGGTCGCGTCACCGGGTACGAAACGCGCCCCGAAGCGAGCCGCCTGCTGTTTCATAAACTGGATCAGCTCCGGCCCCTGGACTCCCTCGGGAAAACCAGGATAGTTCTCAACATCCGTTGTCAGCGACAGCTGCCCGCCGGCATCGACACCGAGAACAACGAGCGGATCCAAGTTGGCTCGGGCAGCGTAGATCGCCGCGGTTAGGCCGGCACACCCCGATCCCAGTATGACAACGTTCTCGACACTGTTTTTCTTGGCGCTCACTGCGTGCCTCCGGCTTACGATCCGGGCTCGGACAAAACACCCTCCGTAGCTTCTTGGGGCGCTACCGCCTTCCCTTCGATCCGCATCTTGGCGAGTCCTACACCAGCATCGTGAAATGCCGTGCGAATGGCGACGAACTGCTTGGCCAGCTGGTTGACTGGTTGGACATCTGGAAGCCGGATCGTGGCGAGGGTTCTTCCATCGGACCCGCCCCGAGTCGTGATTTCAGCGTTCGGCACAACGGCCTGGACGATTTGCTTTACCTTTTTATCACGCGCGTGATATGTCGACGGAGAATCCGTCCAGAAGTCGAGGTCAAACGGGACTGCATAGGTCAGGGCGGCATCCGACCATGGGCCAAGAGCCGACGGGTCGGATTCGCCTCGGTATAACTCCTCCTTGCCCTCCAAGGCGCGCAACGCCTCCTCCTCGTGGACCTCTCCATAGCCGTCACGTTCGGTACCCAGCTCATGCTGGACCGAGATCCCCAACGACTTGTCCGTCGCGGTCGTTACCAAATGGTAGCTTCCGCTCCCATCGCCCCGGTCAATGGCCTCGGACTGCGAAACCACCTCAACTACGGTAGAACCAAACTCGGGGGTCACTTGACCGTACATGCTCGCTGGCAGAGCGCTGATCGACACAAAAACCATCAGGGCCTGTAGGGGCCAACCTGACCGCATACTCAATCTCCTCTTAAACTTGGTTCACCCAACAGTGATTTTCCGCTAGAAGCTGGTTCGAACGACGAGCGGGGAGCAGGCTGCCCCCCGCTCGAATCGGTTGGTTGGCCCGCCTGGACTCGAACCAGGAGTCTCTTGATCCAGAGTCAAGCGTGTTGCCAATTACACCACGGGCCAATCAGGCGACAAACGTAACGTCCGGCCCTTTCCTGGGGCAACAGACCGAAGGTATACTTGTGGTAGGATTTATGTCTTTTTTCGCACCTAGAATCCGGCTGTTGCTGGCCGTTGGTGTGGTGACCGGGCTGACTGTGGGTTGCAGCGACAGCGAGTTCTCGCCGCCTCTCCCGATCGTCCAAATCAACCTCGGTATTGGCGATTGCGGAGGCGTGCGGGTAGGCGAGATGTGCACGCTCGACGTCATCGTCATCGATTCGGGCGGCATGGTCGTCACCGATCCGTCTCTCCGGTGGTCGTCGAATAACCCGTTCATAGCGAGCGTCGACTTTCAGGGTAATGTGACCGGCGCAGGCGCCGGGAGCGCGACGATCTTGGTGCAGACGCAAGATCTACTGATCATGGATCAAACGACGGTTACGGTGCTCGAAGCGCTCCCGCCGCCGCCCGAGGATGGACTCTAGGTGATGACTTTCAGGAGGTAAGATGAACATACGAGCAACTGTACTCGCGGTGTTCTTGATCGCACCGCTCGCCGGCTGCGGCGACAGCGGCCCGACGGCGATCGAAATCCCGATCGAGTCTCTTGAAATCACCAGCGGTTGCACGGTGATGATCGAGGGCTCGGAGTGCACGGTCAGGGTCATCGCCATGACCCCAGAGGGTCAATCGATCATTAACCCAGTGCTGAGGTGGACGAGTAGCAGCTCCGTAGTCTCCATCCGCAACGATCGGGGCCTTATTGCAGCAAACGCCCCAGGTCAGGCGACGGTTACTGTGAGTAACTCGACCGGCACGGTCTCCGACAACACGAGAGTTACCGTTCTTCCGAATACGGCCAAGTAGGCGCCGGCCGCTTCAAGCTATCGGACTTGTCTTAGCGCCCGCCGCTCCCGGTTGCGCTCAATAGCTAGTTCGATCAGCCGATCGCACAGCTCCGAGAACGGTACACCGGTGGCCTCCCACAACCGCGGGTACATGCTCATCCGAGTAAAGCCCGGAATCGTGTTGATCTCGTTGAGATAGATCTGCCCGGTTTCGCCGTCGAGAAAGAAATCGACCCGTCCCATCCCGTCCGCGCCGATCGCGACGAACGC
>CAMYLR010000006.1:73686-244451 GCA_947259315.1 uncultured Gemmatimonadales bacterium
AAGATCCGCCGGTACGACCAGCTCGACTTTGTCGTCGAAGTACTTGTCCTCGTAGTCGTAGAACTCGTGACCGGGGATGATCTCCCCTACAACCGAGGCTTCCGGTGCGTCGTTGCCGAGAACCGCGCACTCCAGCTCACGGCCGACGATCGCCGCCTCGACGAGTAGCTTCACGTCGTACTGAAACGCCGCTTCGATCGCCGCCTCGAGCTCCTCTAGCGCGTGGACCTTGCTGATGCCGATCGACGACCCGCTGTTGGCTGGCTTGGCAAAACAGGGGAACCCGATCCGCGACGACACCTCGCCCTTCAATCGCGTCGCGTCGGCTCGCCACTCCGACAACTTGAAGACGAGATGGGGACCGACCGGCAGGCCAGCCCCTACCCAGAGCGCCTTGGCAACCGCCTTATCCATGCCCACCGCACTTCCCAATACGCCCGCACCGACGTACGCCACGCCGCCGAGCTCTAGCAACCCCTGAAGCGCACCGTCCTCGCCTGATTGGCCGTGGATCAATGGGAACACGACGTCGAGCGGCCGTTCGAGGCGCGATTCCACCGGCAGCGCAACGTCGCTTCCTGCCGGGACCAGCTCACCGCGCCGACCAGGCTCGGCGAGCAACGTCACCGGTGCTGTCCCCTCGATATCGCCCTCCAGCGCCCCGGTCGCGCCGGCGCTCTGAATCAGCTGATCAACCGCGTCGCGAGCGACCAACCACCGACCTTGCTTCGTGATCCCGATCTGGACGATCTCATACTTGTCGGGATCCAGGGCGTCCAGCACCGACTGTGCCGACATCAGACTCACTTCGTGCTCGCTCGATCGTCCGCCGAACAGAACCCCGACCCGGATGCGCCGTTCGCTCATCATCGCCAATGCCTCACGCTGCGAATCTGGTCAACGTTTCAATCAGCACAGCGTGAACATCGGGGTTGCCTGCAGCGATCCACCCCTTGTCTCGATGCCCATCACCACCGCTCCAATCAGTCACGATCCCACCCGCCTCAGTGATCAGCAGCTCACCAGCTGCGATGTCCCACAAGTTGAGCCCGAGCTCCCAAAAACCGTCGACCCTCCCGGCGGCCACGTACGCCATGTCGAGCGCCGCCGAACCCGCTCGGCGCATGTCGCCAACGTTCTCGAACAGGACCGCGAACGCCGCTAGGTATCGATCAATTTGCTCTGGATGGCGGAACGGAAACCCTGTCGCAACCAATCGACGATCGAGCCGCGGAGAGCCTGTCACTCGGATCGGCCGGGAGTCATCGGTGCGACCGTCATCGAGCCGGGCGCCCTCCCCAGCGCGAGCCGTAAACCACTCGCCGCGAACCGGGTCGACGACGATGCCCACCTGTGGGGTGTCGGCTTCGAGCAGTGCGATCGAGACGGCGTACATCGGAAAACCATGCATGAAGTTCGTCGTTCCGTCGAGCGGGTCGATCACCCATTTGTGAGTCGTAGTACCGGATCGTTCGCCCGACTCCTCGGCCATCACCGCGTGATCCGGGAAGGCTCGCTGGATCCGGTCTACGATCGCCTCTTCGGCGGCGTGATCGATCGCAGTGACAAAGTCACGCGGCTGCTTATCGGTGACCACGTTCTCGTGAGTGGACTCGGCAGCGGCCTGCAGCACCGCCACAGCGTCCGCGGCCGCCTCCCGAGCTACTGCCAGGGCGTCCGCGGTCTCGACCGCATCAGTCACTGCCGTGGCGCGCCGGTTCAATCCGTTCACGCAGATGGTTCGCGACCTCGTTTGGCGCGACCGTTACCGGCTCCGCCTCCCGCCGACTCGCCACCTCGACGACCCCTTCTTCGACACCCCGGTCGCCGACCACGACCCGCCATGGAATCCCGATCAGGTCAGCGTCGGCAAACTTCGATCCGGCTCGGTCCGGACGATCATCGAGCAGCGTTTCGAGGTGTGCGGCCTGACAAGCCTCGTAGATCTGCTCGGCCGTTTTCACGACCGCCTCCGAGTCCATGTTGAGCGGGATCACCTCGACCTCGTACGGGGCGATCGCCACTGGCCAGATAATGCCTCGATCATCGTGGTTCTGCTCGATCGCCGCAGCGATGACGCGCGTCACCCCGAGCCCGTAGCACCCCATCTCGAACGGCACCGGCGAGCCACTCTCATCGAGGAACGTGGCGCCCATCGCGACCGAGTATTTAGTTCCCAGTTGGAAGATGTGTCCGACCTCGATCCCCCGCGTTTCTTTCAGCGGCTGGCCACACTGCGGACAGGGGTCCCCGTCGATCGCCACCGAGACATCCGCCCACTCATGAGGTTCTACGTCGCGACCGATCTCGAGTCCTGTCACGTGGCGATCGGTCTGGTTGGCACCCGCCACCAGATCGCCTCGCCCTGCCAGTGAGTAGTCGGCTATGATGCGAATACCGTCGGGAAGAGTGTGCGGGCCCGCAAAACCCACCTCGGCTCCCGTTACCTTCACGACGCGCTCGGGCGTTGCCATCTCGACTCGCTCGACGGCTAGCAACCGACCCAGCTTGGCCTCGTTGATCTCACGATCGCCACGCACCAGCACGGCGACGGTGTTGTCGTCAGCCTCGAAGAGCAACGTCTTGACGAAAGCCTCGGCGGGTTTCCCGAGCAACTGCGCCACCTCATCGACTGTCGTCTGGCCGGGAGTATCGACGACCTCGAGCGGCTTGGGTTGGTGGCCGTCGGGCAACTGATGCTCCCGCGGCGCGCTTTCGGCACGCTCACTGGCCGCAGCATAACCACAAGCACCACACGAGAGGACAGCACTCTCTCCGGTCCCGGCCAACACCATGAACTCGTGGTTTACGGTGCCGCCAATCTCACCGGCTTCGGCTTCCACCGCCCGGTACGCCAATCCACAACGGTCGAAGATCGCACAGTAAGCGTCGTGGAATTTCTGATAGGTATTCGCCATCGAAACTTCGTCAGGGTCAAACGAGTACGCGTCCTTCATAAGAAACTCGCGCGCTCGCATGACCCCGAAACGGGGTCGGATTTCATCTCGAAACTTGGTTTGAATCTGATATACCGAGAGCGGCAACTGCCGGTACGAGCGGACCTCGCGCCGGATCAGATCGGTCACGATCTCTTCGTGGGTCGGGCCGAGCGCGTACCCGCGCTCGTGTCGGTCGGTGACCCGCATCAGAAGCGGCCCGTACAAATCCCACCGGCCGGTCTCCTTCCACAGCTCAGCCGGATGTAGGATCGGTGGAAGCAGTTCGACCGCGCCCATCCGATCGAGCTCCTCGCGAATGATCTGCGACACCTTGAGGATGCTCCGCAGTAGCAGCGGCAGGTAGGTATACACTCCCCGCGCCGCCGGCCGCAGGAGCCCCGCTCGAACCATCAAGCGGTGACTCACCACCTCGGCGTCGGCGGGATCCTCCTTGAGCGTGGGGATGAGCGCACGAGACCAGCGCATGGGGCGGGTAGTGTAGGTGCTCGGTCGAGACCGAGCAACGCCACTCGCTCGCTAGCCCTCGTAGACGATGCGGTAGATGGCACCCGCCTCGTCGTCCGACACCAACAGCGAACCGTCGGGCATGACCAGCACGTCGACCGGGCGACCCCAAGCGTTTTCGCCCTCCAGCCAACCCTCCGCGAACGACTCGTATGACACGACGCGATCACGCTGCAACTGCACACGGGTGATGCGGTAACCGATCTTTCGGCTGCGATTCCAAGATCCATGCTCGGCGATAAAAATGTCGTGATGGTACTCATCGGGGAACATTTCGCCGGTGTAGAACCGCATTCCTAGCGGTGCGACGTGCGGGCCCAACTTCTGGGCTGGTGGCGTGAACTCGGCGCAATCCCTTTGCGAGCCAAATTCGGGGTCGGCGATATCACCGCCGTGACAAAACGGGTAACCAAAGTGGAGTCCGCCCTCGGGAGCCCGATTGAGCTCGTCCGGTGGCAGGTCGTCCCCCAGCCTGTCACGACCGTTGTCGGTGAACCACAGCTCGTCCGTCTCCGGGTGCCAGTCGAACCCCACCGAGTTACGGACCCCGTGGGCGAACACCTCGCGTCTGGGCTCGGTTACGCTCATCCGTGTGATCGACGCGAAGAGCGGGTTCTCGGACAAGCAAATATTGCATGGTGCCCCGACCTGGGCGTAGAGCAAACCATCGGGCCCAAAACGGATGTACTTCCATCCGTGGTGGCGCTCGGTTGGGTAATCGTCGCGTACGATGATCGCATCGGGTGGATTCGTGAGACGCTCGTCGATGTTGTCGAATCGGAGGACGCGATTGACCTCGGCTACGTAGAGGGCGCCGTACTGCCAAGCCACCCCGTTCGGCATCTCGAGCCCACGGGCGATGGTGTGGACAGTGTCCGCCACGTGGTCGCTGTTGGCGTCAACGACCGCGTACACGACCCCCTCCCGACGAGTGCCTACATACAGGATCCCGTTGGGGCTCAGAGTCATCGAGCGGGCGTTGGGAACATCGGCCGCAAAGACCTCGATCCGGAACCCTTCGGGCAACCGGATCTTGTTGATCGGCAGCCGCTCCTGACCACACGCCGGCACCGACCAAGCCATCACGACGCATACCACCGCAACCACATATCTCGTCATCATCTCGTCTCGTTATCCTATTGTTTGATTGTCACTTGCGCCTAATATCTCATCTAATCGTTGAACTACAATCGCAGCTTCGCCCGGGAGCAAGGTTCGAACATCCAGCCACACCGCGTCATCGGCGACCCGGCTCACGATCGGCGGCTCTCCCAACCGCAGTTGGCGCTCCACTGCAGCCACGGAAAGCTGCTTTGGGGCGACGCGCACGGCTGCGCCCGGCAGATCGACACCCGGCAGCGTTCCACCACCAGCGCGCCCGGTATGAGGCTCCACGGTGCACTGATCTCGTGTACCAGGCGCCAACGCCTCAACCAACGCCTCGGCCCGCGCGCCCAATTCTTCCGGATCGAGCTCGAGCATCCCCCGCACCGGGACCTCGTTTCCTCGCTCGGCGATCAACTGCAGCGTGGCCTCCAGCCCGGCCAACGTCGCTTTGTCCACTCTCACCGCGCGCAGAAGAGGGTTCGTGCGCACCTTGGCGATCCATTCAGTACCACCACACAGTAACCCGGCTTGAGGTCCGCCGAGAAGCTTGTCGCCGCTGGCGCAAACGAGGGCCGCTCCATCGGCCAGCGCATCGTTGATGCTGGGCTCATCCGGGGCGAACGGCAACGATTCGAGCACACCCGTTCCCTGATCAAAGATGACCGGGACCCCATGCCGCTCTCCCAAGTCACACAGATCCGCCAACCCGACCTCGGCCACAAAGCCTGAGACCGAGAAATTCGACCGGTGAACCTTCAGGATCGCGCCAACCTCGTGGGTTTCGATGGCGCGTGCATAATCTTCGATGTGGGTCTTGTTGGTAGCCCCGACCTCGACAACGTGGGCGCCGCTCTTGGCAACGATATCGTGGACACGAAACCCACCACCGATCTCGATCAGCTCACCTCGTGAGACGACGACAGCCAGGCCCGCGGCAAGCGAGTCCACAGCGACCAACATGGCGGCCGCATTGTTGTTGACGACGAGGGCGTCCTCCGCTCCGGTCAGGAACGTGAGCCACCGGGCGGCGTGGGCGTACCGTGAGCCCCGTGCACCCTCCTCCAGATCATACTCCAAGGGCGTGTAGCGGCCGGCGGCGGTGGCTGCCGCTGCGGATGCCTCCTCAGCCAGAGGAGCCCGCCCCAGGTTGGTGTGCACGACGACGCCGGTCGCGTTGATGACTGGCATCAGGGTCGGCTGGAGCAACGCCTCGAGCGCCTCCGTCCACGACTCGGTTACCGCGGACTTTACGTCCGCCGGCGTCGCGAACCGATCGGGGCTTTCCACGACAGCCTTTCTAACGTGATCGAGGGCCGTCTCGAGTGCCGCGCGCTCTAACATCTCTCCCGCGCTCAGCCTCTCAACCGCAGTCGGTCGCTCGGCTACACAGACGTGCACCGCTGGCAACCACCTGAGGCGTTCGGTAGCCGATGTCACGAGCTTCCGTCCGGCAACTCGAGCGGCTCGGAGCGGAACTTGGCCGCTCCGTCGTAGGTGGGTTCGAAAGCCCGACCGCCTTCGGCGGTGGAAATCAACCCACTGACGTTCACCACATCGACGATCTCGATTCGGTACAGGCGACCCGTTCTCAACGGTTCCGCGGATGTGATGCGCACCTCGTTTGTCCCTATTCGCTCGACGTTCTCGATCTCGAGACGTCGCGCGCGAACTTGATCGGGCGGCAGCTCGTCGGGGTTGGTGTCGGTATCCCAAACCTCTGGCGACGCTTCATACAGCGTGACCATCGATGGGATCAGCGGCAACAGTTCGGGCAATGGGTCATCAAAAACGACCACCACACGTCGCGAGGTTGGAGTCCGGACCCGATCAACTATCGGCGCCGTCGTATCGACGACCGCGATACGATACGTTTTCTCGTGCAACCGACCCTCGATCGAGAGCTCAAACGTGTCGCGGGCGCCAGGCTCTTCGGTCTCCTGCCAACCCTCGGGCCGCACCATTTCTTCCCAAGCGGTAGCTACATAACGACCATACTCGACCGCCTCGATCTCGATTTGTCCTTGCGAGTCTGCTTCCCACGTGTACCCAAACCCCGACTCCTCGTTCTCGAGACGGTACTGCGCCCCGGCCCCCGGCAAGGTGTCTTTGACGATCGTGACGCGGACCAGCGAGAGCGTGATCGGTTCCTCCCCGCCAACCGAAAAGAGGATCGTCTTCGGTGTCACGGTGGCGTTTCGATCTCGGTCCTCGAGACCCGGCAGGATCGTCACCGAGTAGGTCACGCCATCGAGGAGCGCCTCCTGTGAGGTCAGCGTGATCACGTTGTCGTCGAGCTCGGCTTCGAATTCGGGGACGTCCGGATTGATGAGTATGAAGTCGCCGATCTTGTCGGCCAGCTGCTCGTCGATGATCTCATCGAATTCGAGAACGATGGGTTGATTGGGCTCTGCGTTGACCGCGCGCTCAGCCGGGTCGGACGCGATCAAAACCGGCGGCACTTTGTCCTCGGGACCACCCGGTGGAAATCCCTCACTGGCGCAGGCCAGCCCGATCGTCAAGATCGCTACACCAACGACGATTCCAGGTCGCACTGGTCAGATTCCAGCTACCGCGGCGAAAGCGCTTTGAGGAGCTCATCCAACCGATCGAGCGCTTGCTCGAGGTCGGCGGCCTTTTCGCGCTCGCGGGCAACTACCTGCTCCGGTGCCTTGGCCACGAATTCGGTGTTATCCAACTTGTGCTGAACAGCGGCAAGCTGCTTTTGCTTGCGATCGCTCTCGGTGATCAGTCGTTCGCGCTCGCGTTCGATGTCGATCAGGTCGGCCAAGCGAACGGCAACCTCCACCCCGCCGCGAACGACTTGCGAAACAAAACCGTTCTCGGACGGCGCTTCGGCCACGACCCGAGCCTCGCTGGCGCCAGCCAGCCGGGCGACATCAGCGGCGTGTCGGTCGAGCGCCACACGGTCTTCTCCGTCGTCGACTACGATCACCAATGGTGCCTTATGGCTCGGCGCTACCTCATATCCGGAACGCAGGTTGCGCGCTGCCACGATTACCTCCCTGAGCAGTGCGACCCGCGCAGCTTCTATCCCGAAGTTCCACTCCAATGGCTCAGGCCAAGGTGCGATCATGATCGACTCACCGGACCGTATCGCCGCCGGCAGCCGCTGCCACAGCTCCTCGGTCACGAACGGCATGATCGGGTGGAGCAGCCTCAAGCCCTGCTCGAGCACGGCCAGCAGGACGTTGCGCACAGTGTCACCGCCCGGGCCATCGAGATCGGTCTTTGACCACTCGATCGCCCAGTCACAGTAGTCGTGCCACAGGAAATCGCGCAGCGCATTCGATGCCTCGTCGAGTCGGAAAGCCTCGAGATGTCGATCGACAGCGACGATCGTCTCGTCGAGTCGCTCAAGCAGCCACCGCTCGCGGTCGCCGAGGGACTCTCGATCGATCGTTTCGATCGTTTGCGGCTCGAACCCCTGCGGTGTGTTTAGGAACACGAACCGAGCCGCGTTCCAGAGCTTGTTGGCAAAATTCCGTCCGACCTTGAAGTCATCGGTCGCCAGCTTGAGGTCGATGCCGGTAGGGACGAGCGCGACCAGCGTGTAACGCAGCGCGTCGGTGCCAAACTGATCGATCATCTCGCGCGGATCGATCCCGTTGCCGAGGGATTTCGACATACGTCGGCCTTGGTCGTCACGCACAGTGCCGTTGATGACCACATTCTTGAACGGACTCAAATCGGTGCAATAGATACCCGCCATGACCATCCGCGCGACCCAGAAGAACAGGATCTCGGATGCGGTAACCAGTGTCTGCGTCGGGTAGAACGTCTTGAGGTCCTCGGCGTCCTCTGGCCATCCGAGCGTCGAGAACGGCCACAGCCACGACGAGAACCACGTATCGAGGACGTCGGGGTCCTGGGTCAAATCATGATCGTCGCAGTCGGGGCACCGTACCGGATCCTCCCGGGCCGCGAACTCGTGCCCGTTTCCGCACGTCCAAACAGGGATCCGGTGACCCCACCAGATCTGTCGCGAGATGCACCAGTCACGCACGTTGTCGAGCCAGTGCTCGTACGTTTTGCCCCAAGAGGCGGGCGAGAACTTGAGCTCGCCGGCGCGATACGCACCCAACGCCGGTTCGGCCAGCGGCGCCATCCGCACGAACCATTGATCCGACAAGTAGGGTTCGATCACTGTGTCGCAGCGGTAGCAGTGACCGACGGCGTGCTGGTGGTCCTCGATCTTCTCGAGAAGTCCTTCGGCCTCCAGCGCCTCGACGATTTGGCGCCGGGCCTCGAACCGATCGAGACCTTCGAAATGGCCCGCGTGCTCGTTCATGCTGGCTTCCGGATTCAGGATGTTCACACGCCGCAATTCGTGGCGTACACCGAGCCAGAAGTCGTTGGGGTCATGAGCAGGCGTGACCTTGACGGCGCCGGTGCCGAACTCGGGATCAACGAACTCGTCGGCGACGATCGGCAACTCGCGTCCCACGAGCGGCAAGATCGCCACCTTGCCGACCAGGCGACCGTGGCGTTCGTCAGCGGGATGAACGGCTACACCGGTGTCCCCGAGCATCGTCTCGGGGCGTGTTGTGGCGACCAGGACGTACTCGTCCGAGTCCGCCAGCGGATAACGAATCGTGTACAGCTTCCCCCGCTGATCGCGCTTCGGTGCTTCCTCATCCGAGAGCGCGGTCTTGCACCGCGGGCACCAGTTGACGATGTACTCGCCACGGTAGATCAGGCCCTCCTCGTACAGCCGCACGAACACCTCGCGAACGGCATGCGATAATCCGTCATCCATCGTAAACGCGACGCGTTCCCAATCACACGATATACCGAGACGCATGAGTTGGTCATGAATCTCTCCGCCGTACTTCTCTTTCCACTGCCAGACCCGATCCACGAACGCCTCGCGGCCAAGATCGTTCCGGGTCTTGCCCTCAGCGGCCAACTCACGCTCCACGACGTTCTGGGTGGCGATCCCAGCGTGGTCGGTACCCGGCAAGTAAAGGGCGCGCCGTCCCTTCATGCGCTGGTGGCGAACCAACACGTCTTGGATCGTGTTGTTGAGTGCGTGCCCCATGTGCAACACGCCGGTCACGTTGGGCGGTGGGATCACGATCGTGTACGGATCGGGCCCATCCCCGGCGGGCGGATGGAAGTAGCCGCGTTGGCACCACTCGGCGTACCGGGGCGTCTCCAGCGTTGATGGGTCGTACCGTTTGGGGAGCGCGTGCTCGACCATGAGTGTGCGGGCCAGGTTTTGAAGACTTGGGTTCGGCCGAAAGGCTTCTAAGCTACCGGACGCTCCCGCGTGGCGCTAACGCGATCGTCCAGTCCGCCAGCAGCAGGACAGCGGCCAAAACGAGCGGCCAGGGGGTACCTCCCAATCGGGCTGTTCGCGGCGCGTCGATCGAGCTTCCGGAGCGCTCATCGAAACCTGGCAGTTCGGGTAATTCGCTCCGGGTCGAGAGCGCGCCGCCGCTGGTTCGAGCGGCCGCCGCCAAGCTGGCCGTGTCGGCCCCCGTCCAAGCCAGGTCGGGGACCCACGACTCAACGATGAAAGGCTCGCTGACCCGCCACCCGTCGGCGGCTGCCTCGGCGACGAGGCGATAGGTGCCGGGCTCAAACGGCCCAACGACGATCTCTCGCGATTCGGCCTGAGCGGCCAAAACACCGCTCACGACTGGGGTCGACGTCTCGGGTTCGATCTCCGTCCCGCGCTCCACTCGCCACGCGATCTCACCCGCGACATCGGTCGCCACTCGTGCCATGAGGCGCTCGTCGACCGACAATCGCGAACCCGCCGGCATGCGTAACCCCAGCCGCTGGACCGGTGTCGCCGCCGCCAACCAGCGACCCAACGCCTGAGTCCACTGGTCCCAAAACGTGGCCCCGGCCGCGTCACCGGATTGACCCGTGACCAGCGACCACCGGTAGTACCCGACTCCGAGCAGTGTCGCCAACCGAGTCGTCTCGCGCTCCACTACCCATGCCGCCGGTCGCGCCGCCAGCTCGAGCAACACGGTCGCGCCAACCGGCGGGGCGGGTGGGCGCACAACCAACGACTCGAGGTGCGGCCACCCGGGACTGCCGTCGGGCCCGCTGACGGTCGCTGACCCGTGTGCGGTGAGCCAAGCCATGCCATCGGCAGTCAACTCCGGGATGCCGCTGGTTCTGCCTTCCATTGAAACGATCACGTCGGCGCCCGCCAGTCGACCCCCGTGTTCACCCGGTGCCCACAGCAGACCTCGTCCACCGACATTGGCGAACCGCTCGACCCACCGCTCACCGACCGCGCCCAGCGCCTTCGGATCCCCAAACAGATATGCCACCCCGTATCGGGCGATCGACAACGTCGACCAATCCGTTTCACTCCCACCGTCGTCAATGCGGTACAGGCCTCCCCGCCGATCGACCCAAAACACATCCACATCGCCCGCATGTAGCGCGCGAACGGCGCGCATGAACGGCGCCAGGTCCCAACCCGAAGCGAGTCCAACAACGAGTGCCCGATCCGCGCTGTCGGTCGCGCGCCACAACGCGGCCCGTCGATCATTCTCGGAAACCGGATCTTGGGCCACAGTCACGATCGCCTCGACCCGCACGACACCGGGAGCTGCGGCCGGTAGCGGAATGCGCACGACAAACCGCTCGCCGGCATCGAGTGGCGGCACTGTGCGCCGTCCGGCCGGGCGATCATCGACGGTGATCTCGAGCGTGCCCTCGGCGTCGATCGCCCGCCCCCCGACCGCAGCCACCTCGGCCACCGCTGTGGCGTCGCCGTCGCGATCCGTCTCGACACGCAGCGCCACCAACGCGGCGTCGCGGATCGTCAGCGGCTGCGGCGACCAACCGTAAACTGGGATAGTCGCTGGTTCGGCCGATCGACCGCCTGCGGCGCGACCGTCCGATAGCACGAGGATCGCGTCCGGCAACCCACTCGCCGCGGCTCCGATCGCGGCTCCGATATCGGTCGTCGACCCGCCAAACGAATCGACGCTCACGTCCCAGCCGGTCGCCCAGCGTGTAAACCCGGACCCCGTGAGCCACTCGCGCGCAGCCTCTGCGCGGGTGACGCCATCCGGTCCCGCCACCTCCATGCTCCGTGATCGATCGACCAAGACGGTCAGCGTTCCCTGATCGCCGTTCGCGGCCCACTGCCACCCCACATCGAGTAGCGTCAGTAACAACAGCGCGGCTGCCGCCACCCTCAAGAGACCTCGTGCGGCACCGCTGCGACCAGGCGGAGACAACACCAACCAAGCCACCACGGCGATTATGCCAACCACCAGCACCAACAACGGCGGTGGGCCCCAGCTCAGTCCGGTCACGTCGATTCGACACCCAGGTAGGCGGCCGGAATCCCCCAATCCTCCCAATGAGCGCGCAGATGACGAGCCAAAAGCGTCGGTCGAAAGTGAGTTCCCACAAACGCCTCCCGATCGAGCCAAGCCACGTCGACCAAAGTTGCTGTACCAACAACCTCGGGATCGGTACCCAGACGGGGCCGACCACCGAAACGCGTGACAGCGAACGTGCAGTCCACCACGTGCCGGTCGGGGGAACGAAACTCGCTGAGCGCCCAAAAATGACCGGCCTCGACGACGAGTCCGGTTTCTTCGTCGAACTCACGCACCAAAGCGTCCCACATCGACTCATCCGGCTCCAGGTGGCCACCGGGCAGGACCCAGTACTCTTCCTCGTGCTTCCGGTGCAGCGTACACAGCAGCGCGTGCTCCCAGAAGCACGCACCCTGGACCCGCACTTCGATCACGGGTCGGGTCATGGTTATGCTCCGTTCTCGTGCGTCAGCGCGAAGGCAAGGCTTTCAAGCTCGATCTCCAAGTTGACGTTGCGCAACGTGATTCCGGGCGGAACCTGGAGTCGGGTCGGGGCGAAGTTCAGGATCGCTTCCACGCCGGATGCGATCAGGCGATCCGCAACTTGCTGAGCGCTGACGGCCGGTGTGACGATGATCCCCATCTCGACCTGAGAGGTGCGCATCACGCGATCCATCGATTCGATGTCTTCAACGACTAGCCGGCCCCAGCGTTGGCCGATCTTGTCTGGATCGTTGTCAAAAATGGCCGCAACATCGAAGCCCTGGCCGCGAAAACCATCATAGAAGAACAGCGCCGCGCCCAGCTTCCCCGCGCCAACGAGGCCCACCCGCCAGCGACGCCCTAGCCCGAGGATCTCGGTCACCCGCTCCCGGAGCTCCGACACGGGATACCCGAGACCGCGCTTGCCAAACGACCCAAAGTGCGAAAGATCTTTTCGTACCTGCGCCGGGGTCACACCTCCGCGCTCGGCCAGATCGCCACTCGAAACGGTCGTCTTCCCGGCGAGCTCAAACGCGTCGAGAACGCGCAAGTAGAGACTCAGTCGACGAACAGCGGACTCAGAGATCTTCGCGGGGCACATGTTGAATGAGGGCTGGAAAGCGTTCGTTTGTGATTGATTTCACAAGCAAAGTCAGTATACGAGCCGTCGCCAGAGCCGGTCAAGCGGCTTATTGTTCGGTTCGCCTAAGATCGGAGGCTCATAGGTGCTGTCGGCTCAAAGGAGTACCAACCGCTTGCTGAACAGATTTGGTCTCGATCGGCCGGAGCTAAAGGCTTGGGCCTTCTACGACTGGGCTAACTCGGCGTTCTTTCTCACGGTCGTGACCATCTTCCCGATCTTCTTTCTCGATGTCGCAGCCGTTGGGTTGCCGAGCGCAGTCGGTGCCGAGCGGTTTTCGTGGGCCACCTCGCTGGCGTTGATGACTGTCGCGCTGGCGGCACCCGTTCTTGGCGCGATGGCCGACTATGGGGGCTTCAAGAAGCGCTTCCTAGGATCCTTCCTGGCGCTTGGTGCGACAGCTACGGCGTGCATGTTCTTCATCCACCAGGGTCAGTGGCTGTTCGCGGTGGTGTTGTTTGGGCTGGCGAACATCGGCGTTCAGGGCAGCGTCGTCTTCTACGATTCGCTGCTGCCACACGTCGCCCGGGCGGATGAGGTCGATCGGGTATCCGCTGCGGGGTTCGCGCTCGGCTACCTGGGTAGCGCGATGTTGCTCGCGCTGCAGATGATATGGATCCTCAAACCGGCCTGGTTCGGGCTTCCCAGCGGCGCCGGGATAACACCGGACCAAGCGTCGCTCCCGGTGCGACTGGCGTTTGTCTCAGTGGCCGTGTGGTGGGTCGGATTCGCGATCCCGCTCTTTCGGCGCGTGCCTGAGCCGGTACCGCAGCTCGAGGCGGATGAACGGCCAGGCCAGAACCCGTTCGCGGTCGCGATCCAACGGCTTCGGGAGACGTTTCACGAGCTTCGCACGTATCGCCATGCGTTTCTGATGCTGGTCGCATTCCTGATCTACAACGATGGCATCGGGACGATCGTCCGCATGGCAACGTTGTTCGGCATGGAGATCGGGATCGAGCGCGGCGTCTTGATCGGTGCGATCCTGCTAGTCCAGGTCATCGGCGTCCCGTTCGCGTTGCTGTTCGGCAGGTTGGCCGGCCGGATCGGAGCCAAGCGCGCGATCCTTGTTGGTCTGTCGATCTACACCGGGGTCGCGTCGTTCGCCTACTTCATCGACTCGGCGATCGAGTTCTTCGCGCTCGCGATCTTTGTCGGGATGGTCCAGGGCGGATGTCAGGCGTTGAGCCGATCGCTGTTCGCGAGCATGATCCCGCGTCACAAATCGTCCGAGTTTTTCGGCTTTTACGGCGTTCTGGAGAAGTTCGCCGGCGTGCTCGGGCCGGCGATCTTCGGCCTGACGATCCGGTTGACGGGGTCTAGTCGGGAGGCCATTCTGTCGATCATCGCCTTTTTTGTGATTGGCGCGCTGCTGCTCAGCAGGGTCAACGTCGAGGCTGGACGAGCCGCCGCGCGACGCGCCGATGAGGGTCGTCCCGTCTCTGGCTGAAGCCAGGTTTTCCACAGTTGTCCACAAGCCCCCCACGGCTCGGTCTTGATCGACACCAGAGCTCGAGACCCTGACCGGGCGTCAACTCGCGGGATCAGAGCCACCATCCCTGGTGTCACCGCGATATCGCTCTTTCCCATAACGACTTGTGCCCCTGAACCTCGAATCGCGCCTTAGGAGACCGGGGCTATCTCGATGATGGCCAACCGCCTCCACCTCGCGTGGAAGTGCCACCGAGGTAGCGCTCGTTTACACCCCTGATGTGGAAAACGACGTGCTTCGAGCGATCCGAATTCAGTCCGCCGAGGGGCCCGCGATCTCGGCTAGCGATCGCTCAAGCGCTAGCCACTCCTCGATATCGAGGGTCTCGGGGCGGCGCGACAGATCGATCCGGGTGGTGTCGGCGATAGCCGCCGCCTCGGCCGCGGTGAGCTTCCAGGGCGGCGCCGTGCGCAGGCTCTTCTGAAGCTGTTTGCGGCGTCGCGCAAAAAGCTCCCGTACGAGCGATCGGACCCTTTGACGGCGAGCCGCATCCAGTTCCCACCGGTCGTGCGGGATCAGCCGAACGACGGTCGACTGAACGCTCGGCGCAGGCCGGAATGCGCCCGAGCGGACGTGGAACAGCGCCTCAACGTCGGCGACCAGCTTCACCCCTACCGTCAGTGCGCCGTTCTGCTTCGAGCCTGGCTCTGCGACCAAACGCTCGGCGACCTCACGTTGGACCATCAAGACGAGCTCCGCGATCCCCGCGCTCGGCACTTGGTCAAGCAGGTGAAACACGATCGGCGAGGTAATCGCGTACGGCACATTCCCGATCACGTACCAGTTACCGCTGCTGGCCGGTTCGAGCCGATACTCGAGGATGTCAGCCCGCACAACCTGGAGCCGGCCTTCGCCTCCCCACCTGGAGGCGAGCTCGGCTACCAGCGATCGATCGATCTCGACGGCTGTCACACGCCAATCGTTGGCCAACAAATGCTCGGTCAGCGCGCCCTTGCCAGGACCGATCTCCAGCACGTCGGCGCCGGGCGGTGCACGAAGCGCAGCCGCGATCCGTGCAGCCATTTTGCGGTCATGCAGAAAATGCTGGGAGAGGCGCGGCCGACCGCGCCGAATCACTGCGGCAGCCGAGTCGCCGCAGCCACTGTGTCAGCAAAGCGGAAATGTCGATCGATGTGGAGCTCCCTGATCAGCTCGGAGAACCGTTGCGGAAAAGCGACGATCGTCAGCTCACCACCAACAGAGTGGCACCGCTCGTTCATGCGATAGAGAAGCGCCAGCCCGGGCGTGTCGATGTAAACAACGTGACTGAAGTCGAGCACGATGTTGGCGTCCTGATCCGACGTTTTGAGCGTCTGTTCGATCACCTGGCGAAGCCGCGGTACGGTGGTCGCAACCAGGTCGCCGGTTACCTCGACGACGGTCGGCCCCCCGTCGGCGGAGGGCTTGACCTCCATTTCGAGGGGTGCCTCAACCGGATCGGTCATCCGACCCCCAGCCGAACAGCGGCCTTTCCGAGCCGCTCGAGCGCTTCGGTTAGCGCCTCCTCGGTGGTTGCAAAAGACAAGCGAACAAAACGATCGGCGCCAAAGGCTTCGCCAGGCACCAACGCCAGTCGCTCGTTATCGAGCAGGTCCAAGCACAAGCCGGTCGAGTTGGCACCGAGCGAATCACACCATGGACCGGCGTCGATCCAAAGATAGAACGCGCCGTCCGGCGGATACGGCGTGAGCCCGGGGATTGCGCTGACCCCTTTGAGCAGGAGATCTCGGCGTCGATCGAAGGCCGACACCATCTCCTTGACGGCACGGTCTCGCGCCGCATGTTGGTCCAGCGCGGCGAGCGCCGCATACTGACAAGGCAAGGCGGTATTGGTGTTTACGTGACCCTGTAGCCGCGTCATGGCCGCGATCACGTCCGACGGTCCGACGGCGTAGCCAACCCTCCATCCGGTCATCGCGAAGGCTTTCGAGAACCCATTGACGAGAATGATCCGCTCGTAGTCGCGCGCCCTCGATGCGACCGATGCGTGCTCGGTGTCATAGACGATCGCGTGATAGATCTCGTCGGAGATGATCCATGCGTCGTGCCGGGCGGCAACGGCGATGATGCGATCGAGCTCTGCGTCGCTCAACACCGCCCCCGACGGGTTGCTGGGCGAATTCAGCACCAGCCCCCGGGCGCCCGACCGGAAGAGCGCGGCCAGTTCATCGGGGTCGGGTTTAAAGCCATCTGCGGCTCTCGTCTCGAGTATCACCGGCACCGCTCGCGCCAGGTGGGCGATAGGCGGATACGACACCCAGTACGGCGTCGGGATGACGATCCTGCTGCCCGGACCGAACAACGTAAAGATCGCGTTGAACAACGCTTGTTTGGCCCCAACAGTGACCAACACTTGATCCGATGTATACGCACCACCACACTCTCGGCCGAGGTACGCAGCCACAGCCGCTCGCAGCGGCATGAGACCAGCCGCCGGTGGGTAGTGGGTCTGACCATCGCGAATCGCCTCGACTCCAGCCTCGGCGATAAACCCAGGTGTGTCGAAGTCCGGCTCGCCCGCAGATAGGGAAATGACCGGTACACCTGCCGCCTTTAGCTCGGCGGCTCGCCGAGTCATGCCCAGTGTCGCCGATTCCTCGACACCACCGAGGTTGGCGTAAACCTGCTGAGTCACAGCTTGGTTTCGATCTCAAACTTGGCGGCCAATCTCTCAGCCACAGGTGGCGCGACAAAAGCCGCGACATCACCACCCAACCGCGCCACCTCGCGGACCAGACTCGAGCTCAGGAATGAGTGCGTGGCATCGGGGGCCATAAACAGGATCTCGATCTCGGGAGCCAGATGCTTGTTCATCAAGGCCATTTGAAACTCAAACTCGAAGTCGGAGACCGCGCGCAAGCCGCGCAGGATGATCGACGCGCCACAACTGCGGGCGAATTCGACGGTGAGTCCATCGAACGATTCAATCCGGACTCGCGGATCGCTCCCCAAGACCTCGGTCAGCATGGCGACCCGTTCGTCGATCGAGAACAGTGGACGCTTATCCGTGTCCGCGGCGACCCCGACGACGAGCGTATCCACCACCGTCAGCGCTCTGGTGATCAGGTCCTCGTGGCCTCGCGTCACCGGATCGAACGTCCCCGGGTAGAGCCCGATGGGCCGATCGGTAGTCATTGCGTTCACTGCCGCCAGAAGAACGTCACGCCGGTATCACCGTAGCGCCGGGTGTCTGAGGTCGTGGATGACTCGCCGAGGGACCCGTCCGCGGCGTGCTCGATGACGCACACCGAGGTCCACCAATCCCGTTCCACCACCCCATCGACAAGTGGCTCCAGGCCGGTTGCATACGGAGGATCGCAGAATACCATGTCGTAAGTGGCCCCATCTTCGACGATTTGACGGCAATAGTCCAGTACATCGAGGGCTACGATCTCGAGTCGCTCGTCGAGATCCAGCTCTGCGACGTTACGTTCGAGCGCTGCCCGAGCGCTTGGATCCCGCTCTACGCAGGTCGCTCTCAGCGCACCCCGGCTCAATGCCTCGATCGCCAATGCTCCGGTACCCGCGTAGAGATCGAGCACTCGCGCTCCTTTCACAACGTCGCCAAGGATGTTGAAGATCGCCTCACGCACCCGATCCGAGGTCGGCCGCAGGCCGGTCACTCGCGCACTGTGTAGTCGGCGCCCGCGAAGTTGACCGGCGATGACACGCACAATCGCTATCCGACCGTTGGTCGCCCGGCGTCGCCCGGCTGAACGTCGACCAGTCGACCCTGGAGCGTCGAACGCCCAAGGAAGTCGTTTTCCCTCAGTCGGCAGGCGATCGTCATCGTTCCCCGATTGAAATCGATCTCTTCGAGTAGATGGCCCAAGTTGAAGCCGATCGTGTCGAGCGTACGGCTGTCACGGGCGACGACCATCTTGAGGTGATTGTCGCCTACGATCCGCGGGTATCCACGCGGAGATACGCCCCCAACCGCCAACACCGGTTCGGGATTGCCCGGTCCGAACGGACCGAATCGGGCCAAGGCCAGATACAGACGAGCATCTACCTCGTCGAGTCGTACCGCGGCGTCGATCGTCAAGCTCGGTACGAGTTGCTCGGGTGCTATCCGTTCGCGGGCGATCTCGAGGAACGCATCCCGGAACCCCGATACCGACTCCCGGCGGATAGCCAACCCGGCCGCATGTCGATGTCCCCCGTACGCATCCAAGTGCTGCTCGCAGCCACGAAGCGCATTGAGCAGATGAAACCCGCCCACGCTTCGGGCCGAACCACGACCCATCCCATCTTTGTCGATAGAGATCACGATCGTCGGGCGGTGGAAGCGTTCGACGATGCGCGAAGCGACGATCCCGATGACCCCCGGGTGCCAATCCTCGCCAGCCAGGACGATCGCCCGGTCACGCTCCGGGTCATACGAGCCATCGAGGATCTCGAGCGCCTCATCGAGCAACTGGCGATCGGTCTCCTGGCGCGTGGTGTTGATTCGCTCCAACTCGTCGGCGATCGTATTGGCCTCGTCCGGATCGTCGGTGAGCAGGAGCGCCACGCCGCGCTCGGCGGCATCCATCCTGCCGATCGCGTTGATACGCGGCGCCAGCACAAACCCGACTTGCCACGACGATGGTCGCTGACCCGCCAGCTCGGTGCGCTCCAGCAGCGCTCTCAGCCCCGGGTTTCGCGTCCGGCCCAGTACGTCCAGGCCGTGGTGGATCAGCACGCGATTCTCGCCCGTCACCGGCACCAGATCGGCGACCGTGCCGAGCGCCACCAGGTCGAGCGCAAAGCGCAGTTTGTCCCGATCTCTTCCGGCCGATCGCTCGAGCGCTTCGCACAGCTTGAATGCAACCCCAACCGCGGCCAGGTTCGGATCCGGATACTCGCTATCGATGCGCTTGGGATTCAAGGTCGCGACCGAAGCCGGCAGCTCGGGTCCGGGCTCGTGGTGGTCGGAGACGATCACATCCATGCCCGCCTCCCGAGCGGCACGGACTTCCTCCACCGCGGTCACGCCACAATCGCAAGTGATGACTAGCTTGATGCCACGCTCAACCAGCGTTCGTATGCCTGCCAGCGATACGCCGTATCCCTCCTCCAACCGATGTGGGATGTAGTACGAGGCGTTTGCACCCCGCCATCGTAGATAGCGCACCAGGAGCGCGGTGGCCGTGATCCCGTCGACGTCATAGTCACCATACACAGCGATCGGCTCGCCGGCCTCGATCGCTTGCTCGACGCGCGCAACGGCGACCTCCATGTCTTGCAGCCGAAAAGGATCGACCAGGGTCTCGAGGTCCGGCTGGAGGAAGCGGTCGGCGCTCTCCACCGTATCGTAACCGCGGCGAACCAACAGGTTGGCCACGGGTCGCGGCACGCCGAGCGCGGCGGTCAACATCGCCACCGCGTTATCGTCAACAGCGGACGGCCAGCTCCATCGGGGTCTCGGTGCGCGGGTGTTCAATTCCTGTCTGTTCGAGTTTGAGTGGGTAGGGCGGACGATAAGCCGGGTTCTGTGCCGTGAAGCCTCAACGGCGATCACGGTGACGACCATCGATCTGAGCGGCCTACCCGGAAGTCAAGTGCGGCGGGCTACCGCTTCCTTCCCTATTCGGCCTTGCTCCAGAAGGGGTTTGCCGTGCCGCGCCGCTTGCGCGGACGCGCGGTGGGCTCTTACCCCACCCTTTCACCCTTGCCATGCCCTAAGGCATTCGGCGGTCTGCTCTCTGTGGCACTTTCCGTCACCCCTCGGGGCGCCTCGCGTTGTGCCCTCCGAAAAAGGCCTCCGCGAGCATCCTGCCCTGTGGAGCCCGGACTTTCCTCCGACGACATAGGTCGCCGGCGGTCGTCTGTCCGCCCCTTCCCACTATGAAAGATGCTCGTCAATGGCCTGATTGGCCAGCTCGTCGGCGTGTTCGTTATCCGATCGCGAAACGTGCTCCACGCTGACCGAGCCGATCCTCAGCAACAGCTGGCTGACACGTATGAACCGATTTTTGAGGTCCGGGTCCTTGACCTTATACTGGCCATTGAGTTGCCGGACCATCAACTCCGAGTCCGAATACACGGTGAGATGGGTTGGCAGGTCGGACCCGAGCGCCTCGAGGCCACAGATCAGCGCCTCGTATTCGGCCTGGTTGTTGGTCCGTCTACCGAGGTATACCCAACCCGAGTCTACGACCGAGCCATCGTCGTCTTCGATGATGAACCCGGCGCCCGCGGGACCAGGGTTACCACGAGCCGCACCATCAGTTCGCAGCACAAGATGGTGATCCGCCAAGCGCTACTCCTGGTGTTCCGCGTAGACGAGCACGCCGCAGGCCTCGCAAGTGTGGATCGTCCCATGGTGGGTCACCTCACGCACCACCTGCGGCGGGAAGTAACCGTGACACGAGCCACACGCACTGCCGCGCAGCGGCACGAGCGCTGGGAATCGCTGCGCACGTCGCAATCGATCGTAGACCCGATACAACCGATCCTCGACCTTTTCGGCGACCAGATTCCGTCGATGTTCCTCGGTCGCGAGCTGCTGCTCAATCGCCGCCGACTCGGAATCGATCGACTCCAGCTCCTCGCGCGCCGCCTCGCGCTTCTCGGTCAGCTCGACCTCGATTTCGGCCAGCCGGCCCGTATCTCGCTCGATCGCATCCATCAGCTCCAGGATCTCGGTCTCGAGCTCACCGATCATCCGCTTGGCGCCCTGGATCTCGGTCAGCAACGCGCTGTACGCTACGTTTGTCTTGACGTCGTTGAGCTGTGTCTCGTACTTCTCGCGTTGACGCTGCTGGACCTCGAGTTCGCCTTCACGATTGCGCCGATCGAGGCGGGCCCGCTCGACCGCGTCCTCCAGTTGCTGCTTCTCTCTTTCCAGCGCCGTGATCTCGGCCGCTACCTCGGCTCGCCGCACGGGCAGTGCATCGCGCTGAGTCGACAGCTCGACGATGCGCATGTCGACAGCCTGCAAGTCGATCAGCGCCGCGAGCTTCACCTATCACCCCCAAAAAAAAGAAGGTGTACCGCTCGGTACACCTTCGGACCCCTACAGAGGGATGTTCGGACCCCTCCCGGATGGTGGTATCGACAGCCCATCCAGGCTGTTGAGCACCCCGCTTTCGCCGCCTTATAGCGGTCACACATCACGAACCGATTCGTGCGTGGCATGGTTTCAACCTACGCCTATGTGTGCGTCTCGTCCAGCCTCCTGCCGAGCAATAATCCGCGGATTGAGGTAAAATTGGTGTTGAGGTTGGCCATGCGAGCGAAGCTCATCCTACCCTTGATCGCGTTTCTCGCGTGTGACAGCGAAAGCGGATTCTCACCCGTCGGGTCGGTGTCCGGCGGGTTGCGTGTGAACGGTGAGTGGACCGAGACCCGTGGGGTCCGAGAGAACAGCTGCTCGACCCGGCTACCGAAGATCGCCTCACAGCACATCTTGATCACACGGATCGATGATCAGCTCACTCTTCGCACCGCGTCGGGGCACGAGCGTTTGGGGACGATCGACGCGACAAGCGGCGACTTCGAAGTCGACGCGCTGCTCGAGATCGCAGGCGAGACGTGGCCGGGAGTCCAGCGGGGCCGCTTCTTCTCCGGTGACAGCTTTGGTGCGAGAACGTTCGTCAACCTCATCGACACCGCCTCCGCGGACGGCGACTCATGCCGAGTCGTCACTTCCGACGTCGGTCAAAAAGGGAGGCGGTCGGTCCTGGAGGGGGTTGAGAATGGAGAGCCCGGGATGTCTCGGGAAGGCTCCTAGCCGGGTCAGTTCGTCGAGAACTCGCTCACGTCCTCGTACCAGTCCATCTCGGGCGGGTAACCGAGGGTCTCCTCGAAACTCACACCGCCGCATTCCTGGGGCAATTCCTCACATCTGAAGAGGTTGGTCTCGATGTGGAGTAGGATCCGGCCTCTGCAAGCACATGCGCCGTCCAGGAACGGGTCGATATTGGGAATCGCGGGAACTTCACACGACCACTGCCAAGTAGGCTGCTGCTCGCAAGTTGCCACCAGCGATTCGTACGTCGCTTGGTTGTGGTTCTGGGTAACTAGAGTTGCAACCGATTCTTCCGCAGCGGGTGGTACGTCATCGGCACTCGTATAGAGGTAGCCCGCTATCGCAACAACGACTCCCAGAACTACCGCACCAATGATCACGGGGCGTCGCCCTCGCTGCTTTGGCACCTTGGTATCATGCGTTGGTGTTGCGGTTTGGGTCGCGGGTGTTGTCGGCTCCTCGGCTCGAGGTTGGCCGGACGTCGTGGAACCTTCTAGACCCGACGTGAGCGGTGCCGTTTGCTCCGTGGCCGCGACCGGCGTCGGTTCGGCGGCCTGAGTACTTAGCGCATCCGCCACCACCGGTTCGGCATCGATCACGACTTCTTCACCCGACCTAGTGGGTTCGAACAGCACTCCGTCGCGGGAGCGCATGAAGAGCACCGGTGTCGCCCACTCCATCGATTGCGGCTCGGCCACGCGAATCGCCTTACGGGCTTCAGCCACGGCCGCATCGACCGGGTACCCCTGCACGATCCGTCGGTAGAACGTCCCACTGAACTTGATCGCTGCAGTGTCCGAGATCGGAAACTGCATCGCCACAACCGCGGGGATGCCGGCCATGATCAGCGACGTCGCGACCCCCGCAAACGGATCGAGGCTCTGTTCCTCGGTCGTCATCGCGGTCTTGCAGGCGTTGAGGAACACCAACCGCAGCGTCGACTCATCGCGCAGCAGGACCTCCATCGTGCTCGCGTCGACCTGCTCAACTCCGCCCGTGTCGTCTTCGAGTAGCAACACGCCGCGGCCCGTTTCTCGGTTGAAGTCGCCGTGCCCCATGAAGTGGAGCACGTGGAAATCCTCTTCGGCCAGCTTCTCCAGGAGCGAGGAAGTCGTCGGTCGCTCCACAAAGTGAACCTCGACGTTCTCCATCTTGCCCCAGCTCGATTCGATCAACTCGCGCTCATGTGTGAGATCGAGCGCCGCCGATCCGGTTGGATTCGAGATCACGACCAGGATCCGCAACGGTGGATCGAACGGCAGCGGTTTAGGGGGCTGCAACACATCCAACGAACGGATGATCGGTGTCGACTGCGACAAGTTGAGGAAGCGCCGATTGTCCTCGCGGTACAGGAACTCCCACGGCAGGCTCGCGACCTCGGCTAGACCCTTACCCTCGAGATCGATGTGGAGTCGGATCCGGAGGCCGCGATCGCTCTCGCGGAGCATCCCCTCGCTGCTGTCGAGCAGCGATTGGACCTTGTCCCTGAAGAGAGCTGCGTACAGCGCCTTGCCGATAACCTCGGGCCGGGTGTCGGGTTGGTCGTCCTGGACCACCTTGACGTCGCGCTGCACGGGCTCCTCGCTGCCCCGCACCGTGCTCGCCAGCCCGTGCAAAAGCTCTCCGACCTCGTCGATATCGAATGGCAGCTCGAGCGTGGAGCTCGCCTCACCCGCGGGTGAGCTGACGTGCACGGTGTAGACACCGCCCGCGCGCGGCAAAATCCGTACTGAGAAGTCTTCGTAGCGCATATCGCGGCCAATGTGTCCCGTGTGAGTAATCCCTACGCGCGCGACACGATACCGCCCAAGGCGAAAACCGACAACGGCCGTATCCACAAGATGCTCGGGAAGAAAAAAGGGGCGGCTGCGTGCAGCCGCCCCTTTCAGCGGGCCTCCTTATCCGGTTCACTTCGTCGCTATGTAACCGATCCAACCATCTGCTGGCGTGATCGCGTTCCCGACGAGATCGCCGCGCTCGTTTATGCCACTAACCCATGAAACGAAGGATCCGGGGAAATCCACGGTCGTGTTCTACAGCGCGATCCCATGGATGCTTGATACCGGCTTCTCGGTCCTTTGGTTCTCGATCGGGTTCGCTACGTGTCCGCCGGTTGATCCGTGTTCCAGATGTTTCGGAGAATCAGCCACGATCCGTCAGCCTGACGCTCCCAGATCGCCATCCACTTCCCGACGGCCGATACCGCATCGCCCTCCTCGGGCGTAATGCTAGACGTGTACCGGCCCCAGCCGACCGCCAGGTCGCCGGACACCCGAACGCCTTCGAACATGTTGTCAACTTCGACATTACCGAGATCGAAGAGATTGGTCTGCCAATGGCTACGGACCATCTCTGCGCCCTCCTTGAGTGGGGCGTTCGGCGGCATCGAGGCCGGAGTGGGGTGAAACAGTGAGAGAAGCGCGTCAGCGTCTTCGGCGTTCACCGCTACGTCGAAGTCTTCCACCAGCTCGTCGAAAAGTTGGTTCGCCTCCGCCTGTGACATTCCGGGCTCGGCTGGCGCCGGAGCCTGCTCGGCGGGCTCGCATCCAAGGCTCAAAACCAGAACGCTCAAAACCAGCGCGATTACGGGCGTTCTCATGCGTCACCTCCAAGATCGGGGTTGCTGCTAGGAATGATCGGGGACGTTGCGACGTAGCCAGCCGTGGTGGGCGGTGAGGGACTCGAACCCCCGACCTCCTGCATGTGAGGCAGGCGCTCTAACCAGCTGAGCTAACCACCCACTCGTCTGTTTCGAACGTACGCGCGGCTCTAGGACCCGTCAACGACGGAACCGGCGGAAACCAGCGGGACCAGCGCCGGCCGTTGCCCGGTGGCACCAAACTCTTGAATGCACTGGACGCCTGGCGAGTTGGGGTGGGTCCCGTCATAGGTCAGCCGACCGGTCGCCTGGAGACTCTCCCGAATAATCGAGATCTGCATCTCCATGAAGGCGGCGACCTCGGTGGGTTGGCCGCCCACATCGATCGTCACCATGACCGGCCCCTGCACCTGGATCAATCCCTGATTATCGAGTTGACCGGTTAGCACTCCATCGTCGCCGAACGCCACGGTGAACTCATCGCCGTTGCGGGTAATGACGATCTGGCTCGTGATATCGTCATTGAGTATCCCATCGCACGTATCCATCGTCTCACCGATAAACAAATTGTACGTGCCGGTAATCGAGTCGTTTTCATCGTCACAAGCCAGCGCCGAAGCCACCATCCCAGTGACAAACAGAAGCATGAACGTCCGCATCAAATTCCCTCGCTATCGCATGTTGGAGTGGGCCCGGCTGGATTTGAACCAGCGACCCTCGGATTATGAGTCCGGTGCTCTGACCACTGAGCTACGGGCCCGTACGATCGGAGCGGGCCCGCCGCACCGCAGCACGGGTCCGCTGACAAAGTAAGATATCGGTTGCCGAGGTTTAACGCCCGACGGCGTCGCTCACGCGCTACTCATCGTAGTAGCGAAGCAGATCCCCACACTTCGAGGGGTGGCGCAGCTTCTTGAGCGCCTTCGACTCGATCTGGCGTACGCGCTCGCGGGTGATGTTGAAGATCGACCCGACCTCTTCCAACGTGCGCGGACACCCATCACCGATCCCAAAGCGGAGCCGGATGATTCGCTCCTCCCGCTGGCTCAGCGTATGGAGCACCGTGTTGACGTTCTCGCGCAACATCGTGAAGGCAGCGCTGCTCGACGGCGAGGGCGAGGTCTCATCCTCGATGATGTCGGAGATTTGCGTGTCCTGGCCGTGTTGAATCGGACGATCGAGCGAGATCGGCTCCTGGGCAATTTCGAGTACCGCCTTGACCTTGTCGATCGGCAGCCCCAACTCGGCAGCGACCTCCTCCGGTGGTGGTTCACGGCCCGTCTCCTGGACGATCCGACGCGTGAACCGATTCACACGGTTGATCGTCTCCATCATGTGAACCGGGATGCGAATCGTCCGCGACTGCTCGGCGATCGCCCTCGTGATAGCCTGCCGTATCCACCACGTGGCGTACGTCGAGAACTTGTATCCCTTGCGGTAATCGAACTTTTCGGTCGCCTTCAGCAATCCGGAGTTTCCTTCCTGAATCAGGTCCAGAAACTCGAGTCCGCGACCGATATACCGTTTGGCAACAGACACCACGAGCCGAACGTTCGACTCGACCATCCGTCGCCGGGCGGCCATCACGCGCCACATGAGCTCGCTGACTTCCTTGAGCAGGGCGTGGTACTCGGCTCGCGTGAGACCCGTCTCGCGCTTGAGGTCCCGTTCACGCCACTCGACCGCTGTCGTGCCATCCAACTGGCGCAGCGACTCGGCCAGATACTCGACCTGCGATGGATGCAGCGGCAATCCGACAAAGAAGGCGCGCACTTTCTCCATCTCTTCGAACGCCTGCTTCCCTTTCTTGCTGCTCAGATCGCTCTCTTCCAACGTGCGCCGGGCTTCGCGCCACGTCAGCTCCAGCTGTTCGAGTTGACGCACCAATGCATCGCGTCCGCCGATGTCATCATCTTCACCCTCTTCGGATTCGTCGTAATCCTGCGACAAGAAAGCCTCCGCTCGCAATCCGCCTTCGGCGACGCGGCGCCCCTGATCAAACGCGTTCTCTATTGAGCTCAGCGAGCCGAACACCCTCTCTCTGAGCGCGACCTGGCCTTCGGCGATCGCACGAGCGATTGCGATCTCCTCCTCGGGGGAAAGCAACGGCACGCGACCCATCTCCTGGAAGTACATCCGAGTTAGATCGTCGTGGAGCCGAACATCAACTGCGGGTTGCTCCGCAGCCGGATCGAGAATGTCCTTGCCACTCCGCAAATCGAGGATCGCCTGATCGATGGCATCCGAAACGGGAGCCTCGTGGTCATCCGCGTCATCTTCCGCGAATGGTCGGGGTGGTGGTTTCGAACGCGACATGGTCTACGAAGTGGGTCGCTCCCCTTGTCGGATGGCGCGCGCCAGGTCACGCTGTCGAACGGCGTCCGCGAGCCGCTCGCCCGAGGGCTCGAACTCGGGGCTGACGCCACGCTCAATCGCTTTGACCAGAAGCTGCGAGAGGCTGTCACGGAACGACTCCGCAGACAGCGGAAGCCCATTCGCCGAACGCCATACCTCGAGTTCGGCGATCACACGCTGGAGGTCGGGGTCAGAAACGCGATGGGCTTCCTCGGCGATGTTTACCGCATTTGCATCGTAGCCCGCGAGATGTTCGAACAGCGCACGATACCCGGCATCGACGAAGTACTCGGGGCGACAGGCGGCCTGCGTCTCGGCCAGCCACCGCGAATCGTTTACAGCGTGGAGTAGCACGTACCGCTCGTCCTGCGCACCCGGGGCGGCGATCGTCCCGGGGCCCTGGCGGCGCTCTTTTGGTTTCACCTCACGGGTCGACTCGTCGCGCGGCCGCGTGCGATCGATCGCGGAGGGGACGGTCAAGGTATCTCGTGGTACGCCCAGTCCAGCGGAGATCTTATCCAGGTACAGTGACTGGGTCACCGGATCGGGCACCACTTTGACACTCTTGAGCAGTCGGCTGATCGCCCGGCGTTTTTTCATGACATCGGTGAGGTCGACCCGGGACCGAACGACCTCGAGCTTGGCATCGATCACATCTTGTCCCGCCTCGATGAGTGCGGTGAACGCTTCCGCACCACCATCTCGTATCACGTCATCTGGATCACGACCCTCGGGGAGCGTTACCACACGGACCGCGAAACCGGCCCCAAGCAGCAGATCGCTGGCCCGGAACGCCGAGCGCTCACCGGCCGTGTCGCCATCGTAGGCGAGGTATGCAGTCGATGTGTACCGCTTGAGGATTCGCGCCTGAGCGCTGGTCATCGCCGTCCCCAGTGGCGCCACCACGTTGCGAAAACCGGCCTGGTAGAGGGTGACCAGATCGAAGTTGCCCTCGACCACGATCACCGCACCCTGACGCCGGATCTGCGACCGAGCGAGATCGAGGTTGAACAACGTTCGGCCCTTCGAGAAGACCGCCGTATCCGAGGAGTTCAAGTACTTGGGCTCTTCGTCATCGAGGCGCCGCCCCGACAATGCGATGACCTTGCCGCCCACCGATCGGATCGGAAAACAGAGTCGCCCACGGAAACGATCGTAAGTGCCCCCGGTCTTCTCGCTCCGAGCAGCCACGCCGGCGGCGATCAGAATCTGCGCTTCGATCCCCTGGCGCGACGCTTCACCGGTCAGCGCGTCCCACTCGTCGGGTGCCCAGCCGAGCAGAAACGTTTCCCATGTCTGAGGCTCAATCCCACGCTCCGCGAGATAGCTCCGCGCTATCTCCCCATCCGGCGACTCTCTTAGTTGGTGGTGGTAGAACTCGGCCGCCAATCGATTGGCGTGGTGGAGGGGAGCATTGGGATCATCGGCGATCGTTTCTCGGTCCGGAACCTCCACGCCAGTGCGCTCGCCCAACGCGCGGACAGCATCCGGAAAGCTGAGCTTCTCGTACTCGACAAGAAACGAGAACACGTTGCCCCCCGCCTGACATCCAAAGCAGTAGTACATCTGCTTGTCGGGTGAAACGCTGAAGGAGGGTGTCTTCTCGGGGTGAAACGGACATAGACCGACAAAGTTCTTGCCGCGTTTCTTGAGCGCGACGACTTCGCCGATCACCTCGAGGAGATCGGCTCGCTCCCGAATCTCATCGATGATATGGTCGGGAATCGCCATCGTCAGCCCTCGGACTCCGCTTGGTTCTCCATCGTCACGACCGTAACTCCATCCCCGCCTTCGTTCCAATGTCCCACTCGAAACTCCACCACATAGGGGTGTTTCTGCAAAAGCTCGGCCACACGCTGTCGCAGGACCCCGGTCCCCTTGCCGTGTATAAACCGAATCGAGGCCCGACCGGTATGGTACGCCTGTTCAAGCGCGCCGGCGACTGGGAAGCTGACTTCGTCTGCAGTCATCCCACGAAGGTCGACCTCGAGCGGCAAGTCGTCGAGGACTTCTTCCCCAGGGGATGGCATCTCGCCTGCCGGTGCCCCTGGCTCTGCACGATCCGAGGCGCTTTCGATCAGCTCGCATTCCGACGCGCGACAACTAATCCGGATCTGTCCAGCTTTCACCGCCGCGACATCCTCCCGCCGATCGAGATCGACAACCTCACCGACGACATCGTAGCGCGGGATTCGGACCCGATCTCCGAGCGCGATCGGGACAACGCTGCGCTCCTTAGCGAGCGCCTCCTGCTGGGCACGAAGCTCCGCTGTCGCGCGATCCGCCTCGGCAGCGAGCAGACGGGAGCGTTCCGCGTCGGCCTCGGCCTCTGCCAGCTCGGCGGTCCTGTGGCGGAGCTTCTTCTGCTGCTCGCGCACTTCCCCGCGCAGCCGATCGAGCTGGGCCTCGAGCTCCGCCAACCGTCGCTCCGCCGCTTCGCGTTGTGACCGGGCTTCCGCCGTTTCCCGCGCTGCGCGCGCGGTGGCCGCTTCGCCGATCGCCCTGCGCTCGGCTTCAAGCGCCCGCTCTGCCTCACGGTGCGCGGCCTCCTGTTCCGCCAATCGACCTACCACCTCCTCGATGTCACGCACCCCGGTGTCGAGCCGCTCACGGGCGACCTCGATGATCTCAGGGTCGAATCCCCAGCGCTCGGCGAGATCGATGCCGAACGAACGACCCGGAACGTGGCTCACGAACCGATACCGTGGCTGGTTGCGTTCAACGTCGTAAGCCAGTGACCCGTTGACGATGCCGTCAGTTGAGAACGCCAACACCTTTAGGTCGTGATAGTGCGTGGTAACGATCGTCCGCGCACGACGACCGGTCCATGCCTCCAGCAGCGCCGATGCCAGAGCCGAGCCCTCGGCGGGATCGGTTGAAGCTCCGATCTCATCGACCAGTATGAGACTCCCGTCGCGCGCCCCGTCCCAAGCTGCCTTGAGCTTCGTCAGGTGTGCCGTGAAGGTCGAAAGATCTTGTGCAATCGACTGCGTATCGCCGATGTCAGCGAAAACCGAATCGTGCCACGGCAACCGCGTGCCGAGCCCGACCGGCGGTATCACCCCGCTCTGCGCCATCAACACCATCACGCCGATCGTCTTTAAGAGAACCGTCTTGCCGCCGGTGTTGGGGCCCGTCACCACTAGCGTCCGTTCGTCGGGTCCGAGCTCGAGCGTCAGCGGTACCAGGCCACCCACACCGATCCCGTCAAAGTGGGCAATCAACAGCGGGTGTCGCGCATCGACGAGCGCGAGCGTATCGCCCCCTAGCTCGGGCGCGTGACCGTTCGTGGCCAACCCGTATCGAGCTCGGGCCAGGACAGTTTCCGCGTGGAGCGCGAGTCGGGCAGCATGCTCGAGCTCACCGCGACGACCGGCGAGGGCCCGAGTGAGCTCCCCCAGGATCCGCTCTTCCTCACGGCGCACGGCGAGGCCCGCTCGTCGTAGCGCGTTGTTGGAGTCGACCATCGCGCTGGGCTCGACAAAGATCGTCGCGCCTGAGGCCGACTCGTCGTGGACGATGCCTGGCACCTCCGATAGCGCTTCGCGCCTCAGCGGAACCACGTAACGGTCGTCGCGCACCGTAGCTTGACTGTCGACCGCCACCAGAACGTGCGGCAGGTCAGCAATCAAGGCGTTCAAACGGTCGACGATCGTCGTCCTGAGCCGACGCACCTCCTGGCGAAAGCGCTTTAGATCGCGGCTCGCCTCGTCGACCAGCTTGGCCTCCGGGTCGAACGCAGCGAGGATCGTCCCTTCGAGCTGCGGCTCGGCGGGGGCGTGCTCGAAGCGCGTCGCCAGCCGTGGCCACCGATCACCGTTTCGCTTCAGAAACGTGGCCAGCTTGCGGCTGCCCTCGAAAGTCCGTGCGGCCGAGATCAGCGTCGGTCCATCGAGCGTGGCCCCCTCGACCCCCAGAGCGCGCACCGTGGATGCCTGGTCGACAACGTAGGGTGCCGGTAACGCCGACTCACTCGCGATCGCGTCCATCCCCTCGGCCACTTCAGCCAGCGCTGCGCGCGCGCCTTCGACGTCGGGCAGTGGCTTCAACGCGCGCAGAGCGGCCGCAGCTGACTCGGCGTTGGTTTGGTTCGCGAGCAGCTCACAGATCGCTGACCACTCGAGAGCAACCAGCGTGTCAGATTCAGCGATTACAGTCACAATGGACGAAACTACGGAAGGCTTGGCATAAACCGCGACGCGGCGTCAGCCGAGTCGGTCCTTCACGCGGGCGCTGACGACGCTCCCGTCGACCCGGCCACGGACGTCTGGCATCAGGCGCCCCATAACCGCGCCCATGTCCTTAAGCGTCTCGGCACCGGTTTCGGCGATCGCTACATCGATCAGTTGCGTCAACGCGGCGTCATCGATCGGTTCCGGGAGGTACTCGCCGATGATCGTGGCTTCAGACGCCTCTTTGTCCGCCAGCTCCTCCCGGCCGGCCTCGCGATACTGCTGCTCAGCTTCACGACGCTGCTTCTGCCCCTTGGACAACACACCGATGACCTCATCCTCCTCGAGGTCGCGACCAAGCTCGATCCGCTTGTTCGTCAGCTCGCTCGAGAGTAGCCGCAGAGTCCCCACCCGGATCTTGTCGCCGGCCTTGAGAGCCGTCTTCTGATCTTCCGCGAGACGCTTTACCAGCTCGTTCTCACTCATATAGGCCGATCTATCCGGCAGGCCAAGAGAGCGGCCTGCCACCGAGTAAATGGAGATGAATGTGAAAAACAGATTGACCGGCACCCGCGTTGGTGTTGAGCACCAGGCGATAGCCTTCCTCTGCGATACCCTCATCGTTAGCGATCTGACCCGCGGCGCGCACCAACTCCCCAACTAGGACTTCGTCTTCGGCCTTCAGGTTATTGACGGTCGCGACGTGCTTCTTAGGTATCACCAAGATGTGTGTCGGCGCTTGTGGATTGATGTCGCGAAACGCCACCCAGTGGTCGTCATCGGCCACGATGTTGGCGTCGATCTCACCGTTGACGATCCCGCAGAACAGACAATCGCTCATGGGTTGGCCTCCGCTTCCTCCAGCTTCGCCGAGTTCAAGTCGTTGACGATACCGATCAGTTCCTGAATATCGTTGATCTCATAATCGGCGCCTGAGTCGACCGTCCCGAACGTGTCCCCATAACGCGCAAAGACGGTCCGGATGTTCGCCTTGGCAGCCCCCACGACGTCCCGCTCGGGCCAATCGCCAACCATGAGCGCCTCGTGCGACTCAACACCCAGCTCCGAGAGGACACGCCGGAACGGCGCCGCGGATGGCTTGCGCTCGCCGGTATCGTCAAACGTCACCACTACATCGAACATGTGGTGCAGGTTGAGCGAGCACAACCGAAGCCACGCCTCCCTGCGCGGAGCGTCCGAAACCACCGCCAAATCCAAACCAAGCTTGATCAGGTCCATCAGAGTTACGGTGACGTGTGGGTAGAGAACGAGCGCCGCCTCTTTGGCTCGCCGATAGGCGACCACACCAGCGGCCAGAATCTTGTGATCGACATGTCCGAGGTTGGCCTCGAGAAAATCGTCAAATACCGTCTGATACTCGATCCCCTCGCGCTGGTATACAGAGAGGATCTCCTTTTCCGCGGTCTCCACATCGAATGGCAACCCGGCATCGATCATGGCGTGGATCGCTGCGTCGACCGCGAGTCGCTTCATCGACATGAAGTCTACCAGCGTGTTGTCTAGATCGAAGATAATCGCGCGGATCATCGTCTCGACCGACCACCACCCGAGTTAGCTATTTGAGTGATTGACCTACGGTGCGGCCGATCGAGATCTCGCCGTTATCGATGCGAAGATTGAAGCCGCAATCGGGATTGGTGCACACCCAGGCTTTGTACTCGATCGTGGCTCCGTCCCGGCCATAGTCCGAGAGCGGAATGAGCACGCCCGATCCGCACTTCTGGCATGCGGGAAACTCCGTCATCACAACCTCCCCTCCCGTGGTAGGCTGCTGCGTCCGCGATCTACCCTAGCGGCCGCCCTCCCCATGGATATTGGACCTCGAAGACATCCGCAAAGTCAAAAATATCGTCGAAGTCACTCTTGTCGTCGTCCTGATCCTTTGAGAGGACCCCCACCTCGAGCAGATTAAAGACAATCTCTCCAAAATCTCGTGTTGTCGAGATATTCCAGTGCTCGAGGACCGTCCTCGAGATCGGCCCATACAACCGTATCGCCAAGTCGCGACACCCTTCGACGAGCTCTTCACCGGTCACGTGTCGCCGGCGAGGCAACCGACCCACGACTTCCTCCAGAGCCATGAGAACGAACGCGTACGCGCGCTCTTCATAGCGATTGTCTAGCTCGCGCAAACGTTCGCGGATCGTGGTATCGATATGAGTGTTATTCACGCCGACTCGATGGGCACGTCAACGGGAGACACCTTGGGCACGGTAATCCGCAAGAGACCGTTCTCGTAATGCACGGTGATCTCGTCAGCTACGATCGATCGTGGCAACCGAATCCGCCGCTCGAACGGCCCCACCGGAATCTCCATCTTGAAGTAATTGCGAGGATCGCCCCGTCGTTCGCGTCGCACGCCCCTTATTCGTAGCGTGTCACGTTCAAAGTGGACTTGGATGTCTTGAGTGCTCATCCCCGGGAGCGCCATCGTCACTCGATAGTCGTCTTCCGTTTCATAGACGTCTGTCTGTGGGGTCCAGCGGACGCCCCCTTGAAACGTGAACGGCAGCTTGGCCTGGAACCAATCGTCGATGTACGCCTCGACATCGGCGACCAGATCGTCGACGGATCCTTTCTTTTGTGTTTCATCGTTCATACGCTGACTCCTCGTGAATCAAAAGTAGGCGTCGCGTGCGCGAGGCGTCAAGCTGCCTTACCGCTTACCTGGAGCGATACTCGACAGGCGAAGGCACTCCCCCAGCGGTGATGCATGAACCGTTCCGGCACCGATCTCGGCCAACGCGCGTGCGAACGGGTCAGCTTCTTCAGCCGGCACCGATAACACCAGCTTCACTTGTTCCCCATAATCCGCGCGTTCTTCGCGCGCCGTATATCTGGCCATCAAGCGGCGCGCATGCGACGTGGCACAGTACGGGAAGCGTATCTCGAACCGCGACCAAACTCCGACATCCGGCAACTGGTGGCCAGCGATCGCGTCTTCGATCGCCATCCGAGCAGCATCACCATAGGCGCGGGTAAGTCCACCGGTACCAAGTTGCGTTCCACCAAACCACCGCGACACCACGCAAACCGAGTTCACGACGTCAGCTCGCTCGAGCGCTCCCAAAATCGGACGCCCGGCAGTCCCACTGGGCTCGCCTGCGTCGAACCCGGCGATCTCGAGCTCGCCATCGGACCAGGTACGGTACGCCCAACAGTGATGGGTCGCGTCGGCATGAGCCCGACTACGGCGATCGAGAACCTGCGAGGCCACTTCGGGGTCAGCCGCTGGAGCCAAACAGCTCAGAAACCGCGATCCGCGTACGGTGTGTAACGACTCTGTGGTACCCGTGGGCTGACGCATGGCGGTTTGGGGAGCCGCCCAGGGCCGCTTTAAGCCCCGGTCTGCGCCAGCTCGTGGCGCTGCTCACGCCACTGCTCGTAGAGGGGAAACGCCGCGCAGAGCTCGCCCACGCTCGAGAGCGTGCGATCGATCGTGACTCGATCGCCGGGTCGGTCCAGGACATCCGCCATCAACCCGCCGATCGCTCGCATCTCGGTCTCGGTCATGCCGCGGCTCGTCAGCGCCGGCGTCCCGACCCGGATCCCGCTAGTCACAAACGGGCTGCGCGTTTCACCAGGCACCGTGTTCTTGTTGACCGTCATCCTGGCATCCCCGAGCGCCGCTTCAGCCTCCTTGCCTGTCAAATCACCGGTGGCAGAAAGATCGACCAGGAAAAGGTGACTGTCGGTGCCACCGGATACGACGTGATAACCGCGATCGACGAGCTCTGCCGCAAGCGAGCGCGCGTTGGCGACCACCTGCCGCGCGTAGAGACGGAATCCCGGCTCCAATGCTTCTTTGAGCGCGACCGCTTTGGCGGCGATGACATGCATCAACGGTCCGCCCTGTAGACCCGGGAAAATCCACTTGTCGATCGGCTTCGCATGCTCTTCGCGGCAGATGATCAACCCACCGCGCGGACCACGCAGTGTCTTGTGAGTCGTTGTGGTGACGATGTCGGCGTGTGGCACCGGGGAGGGGAATGCGCCGCCAGCCACAAGTCCAGCAAAGTGTGCCATGTCGACGATCAGCCGAGCCCCGACCTCGTCGGCGATGGTTCGAAACGCTCCAAAATCGATCGTGCGGCTGTAAGCGCTACCGCCAGCCACGATGACCTGTGGCCGAGCTTCCAAGGCGGTCTTGCGAACCTCTTCATAGTTGATGAGACCATCGTCCGTGTCGACACCGTAACTCGCGACCTGGTAGAGCCGGCCGCTGAAGTTGACCGGACTCCCGTGCGTGAGGTGACCGCCGGCTGACAGGTCCATCCCTAGCAACGTGTCTCCCGGCTCCATCACCGCCATGTAGGCCGCCATGTTGGCTTGCGAGCCGGAGTGTGATTGGACGTTGGCGTGATCACCGCCAAAAAGCTCGATTGCGCGATCGATCGCCAGCTGTTCAGCCTCATCGGCGTGCTCGCAACCGCCGTAGTAGCGCCGAGCGGGATAACCCTCGGCGTACTTGTTCGTGAGCACCGAACCCATCGCCTCCAAGACAGCAGGGCTCACGAAGTTCTCGCTGGCGATGAGCTCGAGGCCGTTCGCCTGGCGCTCGGCCTCGGCCTTCAAGATGGCCGCTATCTGGGGATCGGTTTCGTGTAGACCGTTCATGAGACTGGCTGCTCGATCTTCTCGACCCGGCGCCCATGCCGACCACCACCGAACGGGGTCTCGAGGAACTTCCAGAGGATCTTCTTGGCATCAGCAGCGGCCAACAGACGACTCCCCAGGCACAGCACGTTGGCATCGTTGTGCTCGCGAGCCAGCGATGCCATTTGCTCGGTCAGGCAGTTCGCGGCTCGAACACCAGGCTGGCGATTGGCGACCATCGTCATCCCGATCCCCGCGCCGCAGACCAGCACGCCACAATCCGCTTTGCCCTCCCGAATGCCGTTCGCCACCCGCGCGCCATAATCGGGATAATCGACCGAGTCGGTCGAGTCGGTACCTAGATCGACGGGCTCGTATCCGAGATCTACCAAGTGTGCCTCCAGGTCTTCCTTCAGGGAGTAGCCGGCGTGGTCGGCTGCCAATAGCACTTTGCGGCCGTTGCTCACGGGCGGACCCTAAACCGGCGCCGGTGCGGACATCTCATCGGGCTTCTCGCTCTCCTCACGCGCCTCGCGAAGTCGCTGACAGGCCAGCCAATCAGCCGCCTTGTAGCTCGGGATCTTCTCCTCTTCAGCGATCTCGAAGATCGAAAGCAGCGTGTCGTAAATCCCACGCGCCTTCTGCATCGAGGTGTCGTGGTCGTAACCGACGATTTCGCTGTACACGTTGATCAGGCCACCTGCGTTGATGACATAGTCTGGAGCGTACAGGATGCCGCGAGCGTCCAACGCGTCGCCGTGCCGGTCTTCGGCAAGCTGGTTGTTGGCCGCACCAGCCACGATCCGACAACGCAATCTGCGTACGGTTCGGTCGTTGATGATCGCCCCCAACGCACAGGGAGCAAAAACTTCACATTCGACATCGTAGATCGCGTCCGGTTCGACCGCTGTAGCACCAAAATCGTTCACGACCCGCTCTACCTTCGAGGGCTCGATATCAGTGATCGTGATGATAGCACCCTCCGCAGCCAGATCTTGGCACAGATAGTAGCCAACGTGCCCGGCTCCCTGGACCGCCACGCGTACACCCTTGAGGTCGTCCGACCCGAGCTGCTTCAGACAACTGGCTTTGATCCCGTGATAGCACCCAAACGCCGTCACCGGGGACGGGTCGCCCGATCCGCGTGGACTGGAATCAATGCCGGTGACGTACTTCGTCTCCTGATACACGAACTCCATGTCATCAACGGATATACCGACGTCCTCGGCGGTGATGTAACGGCCGCAGAGTGTGTCAACGAATTGTCCGTGTGCGCGTAACAACTCCTCGGTCTTTTCGGTCTTGGGATCGCCGATGATGACCGCTTTGCCACCGCCCAATGCGAGGCCCGCCACCGATGCCTTATAGGTCATTCCCTCTGACAATCTGAGTACATCGATCAATGCTTCTTGAGTGTTCCGGTAGGGCCACATACGAGTGCCCCCGAGCGCCGGTCCAAGTGTCGTATCATGAATAGCGATGATCGACTTGAGCTTCGCTCGTGGATCATGGCAGAAAATGACCTGCTCGTGACCCTCGTCGTCCATCAGATCGAAGATGTCCACTAGAACTCCTCTCGCGGTCTAAACCTTGAGCCTGCGAACAACGAAACGTTAATCGCCGAACAGTTCACTGGCTATCACCAACTGCTGGATCTCGGAGGTTCCTTCGTAGATCTGAGTGACCTTGGCATCGCGGAAGTATCGCTCCACGGGATAGTCGCGGGTGTAGCCATATCCGCCATGAACCTGCACAGCATTAACCGCCGCCTTCATCGCGGCTTGGCTCGCCAGCAGCTTTGCCATCGAGACCTCTTTGCGTGCCGAGCCCCCGAGATCTTGTTTGTCCGCCGCAGCGTAGGTCAGCGCCCTGGCAGCAGCGACTTCTGCGGCCAGTGTAGCGAGCTGGAACCGAAGCCCCTGGAATTCGGCGATTGGCTGTCCAAACGCGTGTCGTTCACGCGCGTAGTCTATCGACAACGTCAGGCACGCTTCAGCGATCCCAAGTGCCTGGGCCGCGATCCCCAGACGACCGTGTTCAAGGCTGGCGAGTGCGTACTTTAGGCCGTGCCCCTCTTCGCCCAGCCGATTGGCCACCGGGACCTCCAGATCATCGAACACGATTTCGGTCGTGTTCGATGACTTGAGACCCATCTTCTTTTCCTCCTTCCCGACGCTAAAACCATCCCATGTTGGCTCGATCACGAACGCGGATATCCCGCGCGCACCATCATCGCTTGTTCGCGCCATCGCGACGATGACGTCAGCCGTGCCACCGTTGGTGACCCATGCCTTGGCGCCGTTGAGCACGTAGCGATCGCCATCCAATTGCGCGCGGCACATCATCGCCGCGGGGTCCGAGCCAGCATCGGCCTCGGACAAGGCGAATGCAGCCAACATCTTCCCCGCTGTCATGGAGCGTAGGTATCGCTCCTTGAGCTCATCCGTTCCGTACGTCAGCAACATCTGGCTCGGGAGGGAGTTGTGAACGCTCATCGAGACCGCCAGCGATGGGTCGACTTTGGCGATCTCCTCGAGTGCCAGGAGGTAGGTCACGGTGTCGAGCCCGCTTCCTCCCCACTCCTCCGGCATGAGCATGCCCAGGAAGCCGAGCTCGCCGAGGGCATCAACGGCGGCGCGTGGAAAGTGGCCCCTCCGGTCCCACTCCGCGACGTGAGGAGCCAGCTCCTGTTCCGCAAAGTCCCTCGCGGTGCGAACGACCTCCTGTTGGATGTCGTTGAGTCGGCGGAGTTGGGTTACCACAGCGGACCGCCCTCAGGGATCGCGGAGCTCCCTCTCAGCGAGCCGTTTGCGCGGGAGCGAGTCGAGACCCCACAGGAGCGCTGCTCCGAGGAGGCTCGACGAAGTGAAGCGCCGGCGAGCAGAGAGGAGACTCCGCGATGAACAACTGGGTGCGCAGTGTTCACTCAGTACCCCCGTACTCGAAGAAACCACGGCCGGTTTTCCGGCCCAACTGGCCAGCGGCAACCATCCGTTTCAGCAGTGGACAAGCGCGGTACTTGGGATCCCCGAGACCGTCGTGCAACACATCGAGGATAGCCAGGCACACGTCAAGGCCGATGAAGTCAGCCAGCGTGAGCGGCCCCATCGGGTGCCCCATGCCCAGTTTCATCACCGTGTCGATCGCCTCCGGCTCGGCGACTCCCTCCATCACGCAGAAGATCGCCTCGTTGATCATCGGCATTAGGACCCGGTTGGAGACAAAGCCGGGGTAATCCTCGACGGTCACCGGGATCTTCCCCAGCGACTGAGCCAACGCGGTAACTGTGTCGTGAGTTGCGGCGGACGTCTCAAGACCGCGGATGATCTCGACCAGCTTCATGACCGGTACCGGATTCATGAAGTGCATGCCGATGACCTGATCGGGTCGCGATGTGGCGGCCGCGAGTTGGGTAATCGAGATCGAAGACGTGTTGCTGGCCAGGATGGCGTCGGGCTTTACGATCGCGTCGAGCGTCCGGAAGACATCGGTCTTGATCTCCTCGTCCTCGATGATCGCCTCAACGACGAGATCTACGCCGTGAACCGAATCGAGATCGGTGCTGGACACGATCCGATCGAGGGCCGCGCTTTTGTCTTCCTCGGTCGCTTTCTCCTTCTTGATCTGGCGGTCAAAGTTGCGTCCGATCGTCTCGAGACCGTGACCCAGCGCAACCGGGTCGCTGTCGACCAACACCACGCCGTGACCGTGCTGGGCGAACACGTGGCCGATGCCGTTGCCCATCGTACCGGCTCCGATGACGGCGACGTTTTGGATCATCACAACCGCTCGACCTCCATGGCAACGGCATTTCCACCACCAAGGCAAAGTGTTGCCAAACCTCGTGTTAGACCCTTTTCCTTCAACGCATAGATGAGCGTTGTCAGGACGCGTGCACCGCTCGCCCCGATCGGGTGACCGAGCGCAACGGCACCACCGTGAACGTTGACTCGCTCCCAGTCCCAACCGAGCTCGTGACCATCCGCCAGCGCCTGCACGGCGAAGGCTTCGTTCGCCTCGATCAACTCGTAGTCGTCAATCGAGCGACCGGTCTTCTCCATGAGTTTTCTCACCGCAAAGATCGGTGCGTAAAAAAGCAACTCGGGTTCGGTACCGGCAGCAGTATAGTCGACGATGCGCGCAAGCGGTTCGAGGCCGTCGACGTTCGCCTTGTCCTCGCTCACAACAACTAGTGCGCTGGCACCATCGTTCAATCCCGGTGCGTTACCAGCGGTCACCGTTCCGTCGCGAGCGAACGCCGGTTTTAACCGCCCCAACACCTCGATGCTGGTGTCCTTACGCGGGCACTCGTCGGTGTCGACCGTCACGGTGGCCTTCCGGCTCTCGATGTCCACGCCCACGATCTCCGCTTCGAACTTGCCACCCTCGATCGCCGCAATCGCCTTCTGATGACTCTCGAACGCGAACGTGTCCTGTTGTTCCCGGGTGATGCTTGACTTCTCTGCGGTCAGTTCGGCGTGTTTCCCCATGTGCACCCCCGCGAACGAGCACCACAGCCCATCGCTGATCATCGCATCGATCAGCTTCTGGTCGCCGAACTTCATTCCTTGTCGCGCGCCCTGGACCAAGAAAGGCGCGTTCGACATCGATTCTTGACCACCGGCCACGATGCAGTGTTGGTCTCCGGCACGAATTGACTGGGCGGCCAACATGACCGCCTTCAATCCGGAGCCACAGACCTTGTTGATCGTCATCGCCGGCACCGTGTCGGGCACACCCCCGTGGTGCGCGGCCTGACGCGCCGGTGCCTGCCCGCTACCGGCCTGAACGACTTGGCCCATGATCACTTCGTCGATCGTTTCGGGGTCGACGCCTGCCCGCCCGACCGCCTCCCGTACTACAACCGCACCCAGATCGGGTGCGGCCCTGGGCGACAAAGCACCCAAGAACTTCCCAATCGGCGTTCGGCACGCGCTCGCGACAAAAGCTGTTTGACCGTCTTCACACATATCATGCCCCTTTCAGCGATTTTCGCATCGGGACGATTCGGCGCCACCCCGCACGCAGTATCTCGCGCTGCAACCGGCGACGAAGCGTCAGGTATGATTGGTTTCCCATGACCAAATCGGCGAGAACGGTACGAATACCGTTACTCTGCGCTCCGAATCGAATCACACGCTCTACAAAACCGGGCTGATAGAAGCGGTGCACGAGCTGGCTCGCTTTTTCGAGCTCGGGCCCAAACTCGGCCCGCCACACACGATCGTACTCCCCTGGCGCACCAGCGTTTATAGCGCGGGTCAAAGCCCTGGCAGAGCGGAGAGCGTAGAAGATTCCCTCGCCCGTAATCGCATCCACGAACCCACCGGCGTCACCGACCAGTGCCCAGTTGTCTCCCCCGCGCGCGACCTTCCAACATTTCGAGTCCATGATCGTCGGTATGAACGCGCCGTATCCCTTCCCAGATGTCGGGTCGAGATCCGGGAAGTGCTTCTGCAACAGCTCCAACAAGCACTCCCGCGTCTCGCGCCCCTTAACTGCAGCTCCCTCTCCACCCCACAGACACAACCCAACCGACAAGTGATCTTGACGCGGAAAGAACCACAGATAGCCGCGCGAGTCCCCAAAGAACTTTGTTTCGATGCGGTCCAACTGCGCTGGGATCAGAAAACCGCTGGCGATCGAGGTTTGAAAACCCGGGAAATCGGGAACCAGCGCATCGCGGGTGAGGCTCACCGCACCATCAGCCCCGACAAGGAAATCGAACCGATGCTCCTCGTCCTGAGCGATCAATCGCCACTCGTCACCCATCGGCTCGATCGCCTGCACTTTTCGGTGCATGCGCAACGCTCCCGCGCTCTCGGCGCGCACGCGAATCGCCTCGTCAAACGTCTTTCTCTCGAAGATCAGCGTGTCGCGGGGGCACGTGAACTCGATCTCCCGGTCGGTCGGCGACAGGAACCGAAACTCGTGTACCCGGCGGGCGAGAGGCGCCATCTCCTCGATCCACGGGAACTCGGTCTGAGCTTTCACCGTGATCCCGCCGCCGCACGGCTTCTCCCATGGTGCGCGATGATCAAAGAACGTCACCTGATGTCCTTGTGCGGCCGCCTGCCAGGCGGCATACGCGCCAGCCGGACCGGCGCCGACGATACCGATCCTCAGGCGCTCCATGGATCACGTTCTGGGTCGCGCTCAAACCGGCCACGCTCGTCCCGACGCAAGTACGCCAATGGGTAATCCGCGTCGTGCACAAAAGCGCATAGCCAACCGTCATCGCACGCTTGAGGGAGAACGCGCTGTTTGGTTTCGAGCGTTGTGACCGGATAGAGGTCGTAGGCCATGATGTACGGATTCGGCAGGTGGTGGGTCGTCGGGACGAGATCACCAAGGAACACGAGCTTGCGCCCGTCCCCGTCGTCGATCGCGATCGAGCAGTGATGCGCCGTATGGCCCGGTGTCTCGATCACCGTCACGGCTCCGACCGCGGTCCGGTCCGCGACCCACTCGACCACACCCCGTTCCTTGAGCGGTGCGTAGTTACGCTCGATGTAAGACGCCGCGTTGCGCTCATTGGTTTTCAGTGCTGCTTTGAACTCGCCGGGATGGATGTAGTAGACGGCCTTGGGAAACGTCGGTACCGCCGTTTCGCCATCCTCTGCCCAGGTGGTCGCTCCACCGGCGTGATCGAAGTGCAGATGAGTGAGGAAAACGCGATCGATCGTCTCTGGCGGGGCGCCGGCAGCTCCAAGCCGAGCCACCAAGCCACCATCACGCTCAAGGCCATAGATCGACTGGAACTTGGCGTCGTCCTTGCCGCCCGAGCCAGTTTCTACCACCGTCCGGCCGTCCGGTCCATCGATCAGCAGGCTGTTCATCCCGAGCCGGATTCGATTGCGGTCATCGGCCGGGAGTCGCCGCTCCCAAAGAACCCTGGGAACGACACCGAACATCGCGCCACCGTCCAGTCGCTGGAGGCCATCCGAGAGCACCGTAACGGTATTGTCTCCCCAGCGAATCGGTGGCCACGAGAAGCGGGTCATGCGTGCCGCGATTTGCCGAGAATGTCACGCGCGATGACCACGCGCTGGATTTCACTGGTTCCTTCGCCGATCTCCGTGATCTTGGCGTCGCGCATCATCCGCTCCACCGGATAGTCTCGCGTGTAGCCGTTGCCGCCGTGGATCTGTACCGCTTCGATGGTGCTTCGCATGGCGAGCTCAGAGCAAAAGAGCTTGGCCTGCGCGGCAGCCAACCGATACGGTCTTCCGGCATCTTTCAGGCGCGCCGAGTGATACGTCAGGTGGCGACCGGCCTCGATCCCAGTAGCCATGTCGGCCAACTTGAACTGCGTTGCCTGAAAGTCCGCGATCAGTTGCCCGAACTGGCGCCGCTCTAGCGCGTAGTTGCAGGCCGCTTCGTATGCGCCGCCAGCGATCCCGAGCGCATGCGCCGCGATTCCGATCCGGCCGCCGTTCAGCGTATGGAGGCACTGGTGAAATCCGCGTCCCTCGTCACCCAACAAGTTCTCGTGTGGCACGCGAACGTTCTCGAAGATCAGTTCCCGGGTGTCGCTGGCACGCCAGCCGAGCTTGTCCTCCTTTTTCCCCGTCGAGACGCCATCCGTACCGGCGTCGACGATAAACGTCGAAACCCCACGGTGACCCGCTTCCCGGTCGGTCACCGCAGCGACGACGATCGTGCCCGCCACACCGGCGTTGGTGATAAAGACCTTGGTGCCGTTCAAGACCCAATGGTCTCCTTCGCGAGTGGCGGTGGTCGCCATACTGGCCGCGTCCGAGCCGGACGTCGCCTCGGTCAAGCCAAAGGCGCCCAAAGACTCGCCCCGCGCCATCGGGGTTAGATACTTCTCCTTCTGCTCTGTGTTGCCGAAATCGTTGATCGGTGAAGCGGCTAGCGATGTGTGAGCGCCAACGGTGATCGAGTGAGACGCGTCGACTTTGGCCAACTCTTCGATCACCAGGACCATCGTCAAGGTGTCAGCCCCTGCGCCCCCAAATACTTCCGGAAATGGGACTCCGAACAGCCCCAGGCCTGCCATCTCGCGGACCGTGTCCCATGGAAACTCGCCCGATTCGTCGTGCTCGGCGGCGATCGGGGCGATACGGTCGCAGGCAAACTCGCGCACGGTGTCGACGAGGAGCTTTTGTTCGGAGGTCAGATCCAGTGTCACAGACGGGCGGCGGTCGAACGCGAGACCGTCACGCGGCTGCAATTCATGACGTGGTCCCTACCTTCGCACCTCGATCGTTGACCCAGTTCTCGATGTACTCGACGATCTCACCGGTCGCGGTCCCGGGCCCAAACAGCTGGCCTACGCCCATCTCCGCAAGGGCTTGCATATCGTCCTTTGAGATGATCCCGCCACCGGTCAGCAGGACGTCGTTCATCTCCGCTTCTTGCATCAGCTCCAGCACTCGTGGGAGTAGCGTCATGTGGGCGCCCGACAGGATCGATAGCGCGATCACATCCACGTCTTCCTGTAAGGCGGTCTCGACGATCCCCTCGGGTGTCTGGTGCAAACCGGTGTACACGACTTCCATGCCCGCGTCGCGAAGCGCGGCGGCAACCACCTTGGCTCCGCGGTCGTGTCCATCCAGACCGGGCTTCCCCACCAACACTCGGATCTTCTGTTCTGTCATCGTCCGTTCAACCTCGTTCCGTAGCCGCCGTCCTCAGAAAATCGACGGTTCTCGCCAGGTGCCGTATTCATCACGCATGAGCTCGACGATCTCGCCTACCGTTGCATATGAACGCACTGCGTCGAGCACGGGCTGCATCAAGTTCTGCTCTTCCTGAATGGCCTGACGGAGCCTAACCATGGCCGTCTGGTACTTCGCGTCGTCGCGCTTGGCTCGCAGCTCCCGCACTCGGTCGCACTGCTCACGTTCGTACCGCGGGTCGATCCTGAGAATCGGGATCTCCAAACGCTCGTCTTGCTCGATGAACTCGTTGACGCCGACAATGACTCGGCGTCGGGCGTCGATCTCTTCCTGATACCGGCTTGCCGCCGAGGCCAACTCGCGCTGGAAGAAACCCTCCTCGATCCCGGCCACGACACCGCCAAGACCCTCTATCTGGCGGAAGTAGGCTTCTGCTTCCGCTTCCATCCGATCGGTCAACGCTTCAACGTAATACGAGCCACCCAACGGATCGATCACGTTCGCCACCCCTGACTCATAGGCGATCACCTGCTGCGTCCGCAACGCGATCTTGACCGCTTTCTCGGTTGGCAGCGCATACGTCTCATCCATCGAATTGGTATGCAGACTCTGTGTCCCACCCATCACACCCGCCAATGCCTGAATCGCTGTCCGCACGATGTTGTTCTCGGGCTGCTGTTCGGTGAGCGAGCATCCGGCGGTCTGGGTGTGGAATCGCATCAGCAACGAACGGGGTTCCTTGGCCCCGTACCGTTCCTTCATGTGACGCGCCCAGATCCGCCGCGCGGCACGATACTTGGCGACCTCTTCGAAGAAGTCGTTGTGAGCATTCCAGAAGAAAGACAATCGGGGAGCGAAGCGATCAACGTCGAGCCCGGCTCTTATTCCCTCTTCGACGTACGTGAACCCATCCGCCAACGTGAACGCGAGTTCCTGTACCGCAGTCGAGCCGGCCTCTCGAATGTGGTAACCCGAGATCGAAATGGGATGCCACTTCGGCGCGTTGTCCGCACACCAGGCCATCATGTCGACGATGATCTTGAGGTGCGGCTCGGGCGGGAAGAGCCACTCCTTCTGTGCGATGTACTCCTTGAGGATGTCGGTTTGAAGCGTCCCACGCAGCTTGTCGGGTGAAACACCCTGTTCCTCGGCCACCGCCACGTAGAGCGCCAGGAAGATGATCGCCGGGCCGTTGATCGTCATCGAGGTCGACACCTGATCGAGCGGGATGCCGCGAAACAAGGTCTCCATATCAGCCAAACTGTCGATCGCGACACCACACACTCCGACCTCGCCCTCCGACATTGGGTGGTCGGAGTCGTATCCCATCAGCGTCGGCAGGTCAAAAGCGACCGACAGACCGGTCTGGCCGTGGTCGAGCAGGAAGTGGTAGCGCTCATTGGTTTCTTCGGCGGTGGCAAACCCCGCAAACTGACGCATCGTCCAGAGCCGAGTTCGGTACATGGAGTCGTAGACGCCACGCGTGTAGGGGTACTCGCCGGGCACGCCTATGTCGTCGACCGGATCGTTGTCAGCCAGATCGACCGGCGTGTAGATCGGCGCTACCTCCATGGAGGACGTGCTCGTGAAGTCGATGTCGCGCTTAGACTGCCGATCCCATCGGTCACGCCACGCCGCCACGCGTGCTGCCATGCGCTCCTCGCGCGTGGATGCTTCCTGAACGATCGGCCGGCCATCGTCACGGCGATCCTTGCGCACGGTTGGCGTCATGCTCCCTCCCTCTGCTCTTTCCCTGGAAGAACTAACCCCGAGTCAAACCCGATGGCAGCTACGATCTCGTCAGCCACCGAGTACGGCGTCGCGTCGCCGTCGCGGATCCGATCGAGGGCACGTTCTAGCATCTTCTCTCCCCCAGACTCCTGCCACACGTGGGCATCAACCCGGCGCGCGACCAAATCGCGAACCCGCTCTGCGGATCGTGCACGTTGCTTGGCGATCAGCACCCCGCTCTTATGGCAGTGAGTTCGGTGCGCATCGATCGCTGCCGCGAGTTCCTCGATGCCCTCCCCTTCGACGGCCACTGTGCGTACGATCGGAGGATTCCACTCCCGATCCGCGCGCGGCTTGAGGCCCAAGGTCGCGGTCAGTGCTCGCTCCAGGTTCTCTGCTCCCGGGCGATCGGCCTTGTTTACGACGAACACATCGGCGATTTCCATCAATCCAGCCTTCATCGTCTGAACCGCGTCGCCAGATTCGGGCACCAGCACAACCACCGTCGTATCGGCCGCGCTCACGATGTCGCGCTCGGTCTGGCCGACTCCGACCGTCTCGTGAACCACTACGTCGAACCCGAACGCTTCCAACAGGTCAGCCGCTTCGAGCGATGTCGTTGCCAGACCACCGAGTCGCCCGCGGGAAGCCATCGACCGGATAAACACTCCATCATCCAGCGTGAGATCCTGCATCCGGATTCTATCGCCGAGCAGCGCTCCGCCAGTGAAAGGGCTGCTAGGATCGACGGCGAGGACAGCGACCTTCTGATCGCGACGCCGACACAGCAGCACAAACTTCTCGGTCAGCGTGCTCTTTCCCGCGCCCGGAGGGCCTGTGACGCCAACACGAAACGCGCGCCCCAGGCCGGCGTGGGTCGCGTGCAAAAGCTGCTCGAACCCGGGCTGCTGGTCTTCGATCCAAGTCAGCGCGCGGGCGAGCGCGCGGCGGTCGCCACGAACGAATCGTTCGAGCAGCCCCGCCACCTCGGGGGTCCGGGATGCCGAGGCGATCACAACAAAAAGTTACGCCGGATCTACAAGTAACGCTACGTCTTACGCTCCTCTTGACGGGCTGCCGGGAAGAGCACGTTGTTGAGAATCAGGCGATAGCCGGGCGATCGCGGGTGGTACTCCAGATCGGTTGGCGGGTCGCCGATCGCATGCTGGGAATCCTCGGGGTCATGACCACCGAGGAAGGTGAACGTGCCCGCGCCCAAGTCGCCGTGCACGTACTTGGCCAAGGTGCGGTTGGCACAAGTGGCCAGCACGAGCACTCCTGGTTTTAGAGTCGCCCGAAAGGAGGTCGTCAAGCCGTACCAGTCCGGGAACCGCAGTCGATGGTTCTGTGTCAGCATCGCCGCCACCGGGTCGACGGTCGGCGCGAATTGCGCCAGCTGCACCGCGTCCAGCACGCGGCGGTCTGGGGTGTTCACGCGGTGTCCATCGATCGTCGAGAAAGGGCCGACCTCACCCGGCTCGAGTGCAAAATTGGTGAACGCAAGAGTGTTGCTGAACGTTGGCGGGTCACCGGCCAGAGCGAGATCGAGGGTTTCGGTGGCGGCACACATCGCGAACAGGAAACCACCCTGGTTGACGTACTCGCGGATCGCAATCGCGACCGCGCGTTTGAGCGCTCGAGCGTCTCCAAAACCGAGTTCTGTGGCAGTCTCTTCGTCAACCTTGACGGCCTCCCTATACCAATCGGTCGATCGCACGTTAAGGCCATACTTGCCGTACTGACCGGTGAAATCCTCATGATGGAGGTGCAACCAATCGACGTCAGCGAGTCCCGTCCCGAGTAAATCCCGATCCCACACCACCCGGTACGGTATATCGGCAAACTCGAGCGCCAGTCGTACGGCGTCGTCCCATGGCGCGGCGTAGGGCGGTGCGTATACCGCGATTTCCGGTGCGACCTCGAGCCGCACCGGTGCTTGCCCGCCGCTCAGAGACAACTCGTACGCACTCAACACTGGATCGTTGAGCGATTCGGTCATAACGCCGCGGTCGAGACTGTCCTCGTATGCCGGTGGATGATGAACCAGAAACGACCCGCCACGATGATTGAGCAGCCAATCCGCGGTGCCACCCTGTCGCAACGCACGATAGACGATGCCATAAGCGCGCAGTGGTTGCGGTTGGGCATCGTCCATCGGGATAACGAAGGGCTGAAACGCGACGGGCCGATTGCGACCAATGCGAGGCCTGGCGGGTGCCAATCCTGGCACCGCACTCACCGCCGCCAACCCAGCGAGCCGGAGAAACCGACGCCGCTTCACGATCGTTCGTCGTCAGTGTCGGTCGCGGCAAGCAGTCGTCGCGCCTCGAGCGCATACGGGCTGTCGGCATGCCGAGTGACGATTTCGCGCCACAGTGCCATCGCGCGCTCGGCGTCGCTCGCCATCGCTGCCCAACGACCGGCCGCTAACAACAGCGCCGGCGCTTCGCCGCTCGACCCAGACCGCTCTATCGCCTGGGTGAGCATCTCGCTAGCGCCGTTCGCGTCACCGGCTCTTCCTCGCCACTCCCCCGCCATTCCATACAACAGCGAGCGCGCGATCCCCAGTGAGTCCGACTCGCCGATCGAGCTCGCCAGCGAATCGAGCCGCGTCGATGCCACCGCCGGTTGCCGGGGAGCTTCGATCACCGTCCGACCGAGCACGGCGTAGAACGGTTCGTCAACCCGCGCCCTGAGGAGCCACTGGACCAATCGCGCGCGCCCCAGCGCTTCGAGCGCCTCTGGCGTAGCGTCATCTTCGGTGATCGCGCGCGCGTAGGACGCGATCGCACTATCCGGTCGCTGCCGGCTCAACCACAGATCGCCAAGCGGAACGCCGAGAGGTGCCGCATCGATAGCCTCGTCCCCTGCCCGTTCGAGTGCTCGCTCGACGGCGGCAAAGTCTCCAGCCACGCGAGCGGCAGCGACCTCGGCGACCCAGGCGCCCTGGTTGGCACCCGGCACCCCATCCCGCGCGGCCGCCCTGAGCTCAGCGGCCGCCCGGCCGTGATCGCCGGTCGCGCGCGCGACCTCGGCGGATAGCAGACGGTCAGCCGGTCGCGTCGCCGACGGTCCAAGATCAACGAGCGCATCCAACGCACGGCTGGCGGCATCCGGTGTCACCGGCAGGGCCGCCACCGCTACACGCCGTAGTTGTTCACCGCGGGCGCTCGGCCCCAGCGCGTGGTCGTTGGCCGCGGAGATCGCTTGGTCCCAATCGCCAGCCCCCATCCACGCCTGCACAACGAGCGGCACCAGGAGCCCCGCCGCTCGCTCATCCGCACCCGTCTTGGCCGCCTCCAGCCTGGCGACAGCGACCTCCGGCGCCAAGCCCGCAGAGTTCTCGAGCAACTCTTCGATCGCCGCGATAGCTCCGACCAGGGTCGCACCCCCGTAGCTGACGGCGCTCAGGTAGGCGGTCAACGCGGCCGCCGGATCCAGTCGATCGAGCTCCAGCTCACCGCGCAGCATCGCCACCGCAGCAGGATCAGCACCCCGTTGGAGAGCGCGATCGAGCAACGCGGCCGCAGCCCCGTGCACACGCTGCCCGAGCAGGACGCGGAACAACCTCGCCAAAGGACCCATCTCGCCCGTTCGCCGATCGAGATAGGCGTCGAAACGATCGACGACCTTGATCGGCTCGACACCCGCCTCGAGCGAAAGGGCCGCCCAGTATGACAACCCATTCGGGCCGACATCTCTCGTCCCAACCAGGCTATCGAGGACCGCGCGGAACCGTTCCATGTCGTCGAGCTGCGCCGCCGCCCGTGACATCCCCACCAGCGCCATCGGGTGGTCCTCTTGCGGCTGGTATGCGGCTCTGAAGTGGGCGAACGCTTCAGCATGGTCACCCCGGTTGGCAGCCGCTCGCCCGGCCTCCAGCAGCTCGAGGGTCTGAGACGCTCCGGGAGCGGCGATCGTCAAGCCGGCCAAGATCATGATGCCGGCTGCGACGCGAATCGGCTTTCGATGATCGCTCACTCGAGCCCCGATGGTGATCGCACACCGGCTTCGGCGAGCGATTCGAGGTACGCACGTACCGAGTCGAGGGCACTCCTCGGCAGTACGCTGCGCCAAGGCGCGAGCGCAGCCTCGGGGTCGAGGCGTTGAGCACCGGCGCGGAACGGCAGCGGCGGAGGCACCTCTGGTACGAAGACACGGGCCGCCTCCGCGCGGCGACGATCGGTCGTTTCGCGCTCGACCATCCGACCGACATCACCCAGTCGACGCGCCAAGGCGCGCAGATCCGTTTCGGCGCGCGCGCCTGGGACACCGCGCTCCAACTGACGCGCCAACTCCTCAACCGCGGTCTCGAGCCCCTGTACGGTACGAACGTCGATCCCCATCTCGAGTAGCTCGGCCGCGATCTCGTCGAGCTGTTGACCGACCTCGCGCTGAGCCGCCGCGGCCTCCGGGTTGCCACCCACCGGCTCATCGCCACTCCCGAGCGCGTCCGCCAGCGATCGCTCGGCCTGCGCCATCGACTCCAGCTGCCGCGCGACCTGACCCGAGCTGCCGGCGGCGCCTTCCGCACCGCCAGTCGCGCCCTCGTTCTCAGGTAGCAGAAACGCGCGGGCAAGCAACATAAGCGCCGTCGCTGCGTCCTCGGTGGCGGCCTGTACCTGCGTATTGCCAAGACCCTGACCCGGGGGCGCCCCGACCGCTTCGCCCGCGTATCGGACGCTAAACACCGCTTGCGCCAACCGCGTCGCTAGCTCGACCCCGGCCGGGCGGCCACCGATCGCTTCGACGAGTGCGCCCAGTGCCGTCTCCAGCCCGCGTCCCACAACCGCCTGTCGGGCCACCCGGGCAGCGTGTTCGCCGGCACCCGTCGGCGGACGAGTCATCGATTCGGCGAGCTCGCGCTGGCGCTGCGCCAGGAACAGCACCTCCGCGCCCGCGCGATCGATCGCTGTTCGTCGCACCGCAGCCGCTCCGGCCGCGCGGTCGACCTCCGCCCGCGCTTGACCGGCCGCACTCTGAAACGCCTCCGCGGCTTGCTCTTGCGCGTTAGCCAGCGCGGCCGGGTCGCGCTCCCCGATCTGCGCGTCAACGTTCTCGAGCGCCGCTTCGACCGGTGTCCTCAGCGAGTCGGGGAGTGTCCCGGCCGCAGTTGATGCAGACGCGTCGATCTCCGCCTGACGCGGTTCGATCTCAGCGCTCAATTGATCTGGATCCGTCACCCGGGTGTCACTCGCCAAGTCGTCCTCCGACCGAGCCAGGCCAGCCAGCGTATCCGCGGTCAGCGATAACTGGATCAGGGCCTCGGTCTCCGCCAATCCTTCGCGGATCGCCTCCAGCATCGATGCCCGCGCCGACAGCTCGGCGTCGGGTTGGTTGGGCAGAGCAGGCTGGGGTGCGAGTTTGGCCTGCGACGTTCCCTCGAGCAAGCGTCGATACGCTGCCAATCGTTCGGCGAGGCCGGGGTGCAGTTCGGGATCCGCCAGCGTCCGGTCGAGCGTCTGGGCGAGGCTGTCCGCGACCGCTCTGAGCCGCGCATCGAGGTCCCCTTCGCCGGTCGAGCCCTCGCCTCGTACTTCACGCCGAGCGGCTTCAAGCGCCCGATCGATCTCGCGGACGGCGGCAGCCCTCTCGGCGGCGACGTCGGCACTGAGCGCGGCCCGACTCGCCATCACCGCGGTGCGCCACTCTGTGGCTGCCGGCCTGCCGCGGCGTGGGCGAGCCACAACTCGGAACCGAAAGCTGTCACCCGGGGCGCGCTCGGCACCGAGCCGCGCGACCGTCGCCACGGTGGTGTCACGCGCCCCGCCGAGATCTCCAATGGCCGCGCTTCGACCGTCGTCGGTCTCCCACCGCAACTCCCGCAGGCCCCCGCCAGCGCCGGCTCTGATTTCGAGCCACACGCCGGCGCTGCCGAGAACCGTCGGATCGTCGTCCGGCTGCAAGAGCTGAACAAAAGCGTATCCGGTCCCGATCACAGAAAACGGCGTGGGTGATGTCTCATCGCCACTGGGGGTTCGAGCCACGACCTGGGCTTCGCCAGCGGCGAGCTCGACTTGGCCCCCAAACGTCGCTTCCTCGACCTCGAGCGAGGTCTTGCGCCCGTCGGCCCATTGCACCCATGCCGTATCGATCGCGTGACTCGTGGCGCCCCGTATCTCGAGCGTTTCGCCCGCCGGCACGGTCCGCCCAGACAACGGAGCCCAGGCCCCACGCTCGAACCGCGCCTCGACCCGCACGATCGCTACCGGCACCCGAACGGTCACCCTATAGGCCGGGCTCGTGAACGGCCCGAACCTGACTCGGTACTCGAATGGGCCGGTAATCTCTGACCAGTGCCAGGAGCCGGTCGGTCCCAACGCCAACGTTTCGGCACGCCAAGCAGAGGCTGGCGGGCGGGACTCGAGCAACAGCGGCCCCCTCGTCGGCGGACCGACGATCGTCGCCTGGCCCGCCACTGGCGAGCCATACGCGACATCGACATCGCCCGGAACCACACTCCATTCGACCGTTGGCGACCGCCACACTTGTTGTGGCCGCTGCAGGGCTCCGGCGAGCCTACTAGCGGCGGTCGGCTGGCTAATCGCGGTCAGCGCGGCGAACGCCACCATCCCCAACGCCAGCCATCGCCAACGCGCGATCCCCGCCCGATCGACGTACGCCAGCGCCTGATCGAGCCTGACGCTGCCACGACGCCCGAGCCACGACGCTGCCGATCTCTGCCGCGCAGCCGCCAGGCCGGTTTGCGGGTCATCGAGCAGCGCCTCAAGCGTGCCCCTCGTTTGAGGAAACAGCCGTCCCAACTCGGCCACGATATCGGCGCGTTCAATGGTTGTCTTCCGCCAGCCGTGAACAAAGCGCCACCCTGCGATAAGCGCACCGATCGTGACGGCGAGGTATCCGACCCAACGCAGAACGCCCGCTGGCCCGATTACGATCTCCCAAGCCAACAACGCAAAAACGAACGCCGCGGCGACAGCCGCCGACGTCCAACCCTGTCGTTGGTGGCGGCGGCCGCGCGCAGCGGCGCAGAGCTCCCGGAAGACGACTTCCGGCTCGCGATGGCTGCTCATCTCATCCCAACACTCCCACAACTATTGGTTCAGGGCCGAAAGTTCATGCCCAGCGAGTAAACATTCTTGGTATAGAAATCATCCACCGTAATAGACTCGTTCCGATACCGTCCGTAGCGAACCTCGATCGAGTACTGTGAGTTGACATCCTTGACCAACCGTAACAGCAACACGTTGTTCGAGGCGCCGCTGGTGTCAAGCGTTCCCGCGCCGCTCAAGTTCGGAGCCGGCTCTGAGAACGATCTCAACTCGACGAGTCCGTACACCTGCGCCAACATGTCCCATGGCAACCGCCGGATCACCTGCAATCCGATGTTGTGGCTCAGATACGAAAGCCCAAACGAGTTCGAGTCGTTGTATCGGAAATAGTACTCCCCTTGCACCGAGAACGGCCCGAGCCACACCACCTGACCGCCCAGCTCGTGCAGATAATCCACTTGCCGGGGTCGAGTCAGGCCGCGGAACGCATTGGCAGGATCATCGTCATCGGCCCTCACAACACCGCGTCCGGGGTAGCGAATACGATCCAGCGCGTACTGCCAAGTCACCGAGAGGTCTTCGCCAAAGTCCTTTGTGAGCGACGTGAATCCTCCGACCGATCGCTCATCAAACGGCTGATCCAGATTCTCGAAATCGACCCGGGCAAACCGTGTCCCGATCTCCAGTCGAGCCGGACGATCCGGTGCCAATGGTCGCAGATTCAACGTCGCACTGGCCTCTCCGCCTACGCTCGTGAATCCATCCTCGTTGATGAAAAAGAAATCGTCGGTCCATTTCCGGTTCTTGATCGCGAAGGCTCCACCCAATGCCAGGTTCGTGCTGATTCGACGTACGTAACCGACACCGCCCTCGTTGACGAACTGATTAGCCAGATCGAAGTCATTGCCGACCAAGCCGAAGTGGCGCTTGAAGCCACCCTCGTAGGAAAGAGACAGACGCTGCGCGCCAGCCTCTCCCCACTGCAACTCTCCGCTGTACGCGAGGCGAGCGATCTGCGCACGCACAGGATCGCTGAGCGCCTCATCGACGTTGTCGTCGAATTCGTACGTCACGTGCACGTCTTGGTCGTAGTCCCACGCCGCCTGGGCGTGGAGCACGGTCGGCAACAGAATCAACAGCCACGCGACCACGAGCGCCGACGTACTCGACCGCGGCGGGTGGACCCGCGGTTTCCTACGGTGGCACTTCATAGGTGACTCCTCCTGGCACAGGTTAACGATAAAATGCCGCTCTTCTCTCAGCGAATAGTTCTGCCTTGTTTGCATAGTCTTCGCGTCGCTGGACCAGGTCGAACCTGCGCCGCTGCAGCGCATTCAACCGGGCATCCGGATCCTCGAATACGTCTCCAGGACCTGAACGACCTCCAACACCTCTGTCGCTCAGAATCGCCTCGATCACGCTGCCAGCGGGCGACGCCTGTCCATCGCGCTCGATATCGTCCTTTATGCGTTGAAACTCCTCAAGATCGCGTTGTTTCTGAAGCGCTTTGTTGATCTGGTCTTCGATCGCTGCAATCCGTTCATCGATCTTGTCTACCGCGTCACGCGCGATCGCCTCTTTGACGCGGAGCTGGGCCGGGCCATCGCGAGGATCCAGCGCAAGCCGCGGCAAGAAGAGATCCTCTTCCACTTCTTCGATTTCGGTCGTCAACGTTTCTCGGGCACGCACGTAATCCTCGAGCAATGCGACTAGGCGCCTGAGCTCGCGATCGGTTTCGTCTGTCGGTTCACGACTTGTTACTGCATCGATCTCTTGCTGGATTACCGGGATCTGCTCGTTGTACGCGAGGAACAACTGGGTCTTGAGATCACGGACTTGTTCATAGAGCACCCGAAGCTGACGGGTGACATTTGTGATCTGCTGTGACGATTCGAGAATCTGATTGGAGATCGATACGAACCGGGCGCTGCCGGGTTCAGCCTCTCGCTTGGCAGCGCTCAGCGAGTCGCCGCGTTGCTCGAGCGATCGAAGCCGCACTTCGAGTCGTGCGATCTCCGTCTCTCGCTCGTCGACCAACCGCCGCAACTCGACGATGCCCGGTTGTTGCGCGCCGACGCTCGTGGGGATCAGCGCGGCCGCACCGAACCACACGAGAAAAACCAACCCCAACCTAGTCGTCGCGCGTAAGGCCATACTTTTCCAGCTTGTAGTAGAGCGCGCTAGTCTTTACCCCCAGCAGCTCGGCGGTCTTCGTCTTCACACCGTTTGCCTGCTCGAGGGCGCGCACGATCATCGATCGCTCGAGCTCCTCGAGCGCGTCGTCGAGTCTCACGCTTCCCACGGGCGGTGCGGTGATCATCGGGCCCACCCGAGGCGCCGTTCGTTCATCCAGGGGGAAAGCTTCTGGTTCGAGTATACCCCCATCACACAACACGATGGCGCGTTCAATCATGTTTTCGAGCTCGCGGATGTTGCCGGGCCAGTCGTAGGTATGCAGAAGCTCTAGCGCACGATCACTGATTCCGGCTATCGGTTTGCCGATCTCTCCGCTGATCGTCTGGATGAAATGTGTAACCAGCGGCGGGATATCCTCTTTACGGCTTCTCAAAGGTGGGATCTCGATAGGCACGATGTGGAGGCGATAGTACAGGTCTTCGCGGAACGTCCCATCTTCGACCAACGGGCCCAAATCCTTGTTGGTGGCACTTATGATCCTGACATCGACTCGAATCGTCTCTTCCCCACCGACCCGCTCGATCTCCTTCTCTTGGAGCACCCGGAGCAACTTGACCTGAGTTGGCGGTGGGATGTCGGCGATCTCATCCAGGAAAAGCGTACCCTTGTGAGCCAGCTCGAAGCGTCCTTTTCGTTCCTTGATGGCGCCGGTAAAGGCACCTTTTTCATGGCCAAACAGCTCCGACTCCAGCAGGCTCTCCGCCAGCGCCGAGCAATTGACTTTGATAAACGGGCCCCCGCCACGAGGGCTCTCCCGGTGAATCGCACGCGCCACCAGCTCTTTGCCGGTTCCGCTTTCACCATAGATGTACACCGAGGAGCTCGTCTCGGAGATCTTTCGCACTGAATCGAAGATCTTCTGCATCGAGCCGGAGCTCCCGATGATCTCGCCGAAGTGATGTTCGACCTCTTCGCGCAGGTATTCGGTCTCGGCTCGCAAAGCGTCGCGTTCCCGCTTGATCGCCCGAGTCGCGAGCGCACGATCGACCTTGACGCTGAACTCTGCCGTGTCAAACGGCTTGGTAATGAAATCGACCGCCCCTCGCTTCATCGCCTCAACCGCGATATCGATCGTTCCAAAGGCGGTGATCAACATGACCTCCGGTTGCCCGGGGTAGGGCCGCCCGCGCAAAGCGTCCAGCACGTCGATACCACTCATCCCATCCATCTTGAAGTCGGTGATTACAAGGTCGGTGGCTCTTTCCCTGCAGAGCGTCAATGCGTGCTCGCCATTGGGAGCGACGGCGACGTCATGGCCCGCGCGGGTCAACATCGCTTCCAGCCCCTCGCGCATCGTCGGGTTGTCCTCGACAACTACGATTCGTGCCACTGATCCGTCCTTCGCTTCCGACATCGTCAGCGCCCTAAAGCCGCGGGTTTTTCAACCGCCCGGAATCTGCCCCCGCCGGTACCAGACGCGGGCAGGGAGATAAAGAAGATCGTCCTTTCATGGGGAACGCTCTCGACCCAGATATCACCATCATTCTCCTCAATGATCGATCGCACAATCGACAATCCCAAACCGGCGCCAGAACCCTTGGTCGTAAAGAACGGGTCAAAAACCCGCTGCACCTGCTCGGGCGCAATCCCAGATCCATAATCCTTCACCGTGACCCGCACCTTGTCTTCCACCTGGTGCCCTCGAACCTCGACCGTACCACCTTCCGATGACGCTTGTATGGCGTTCTTGACGAGGTTCAGTACCGCCCGCTTTATCTGTTCGACGTCTGCGTGAACGCTGATTTCATCGTCGACCAAATCAACCGAGACCACGACATCCCGGGCTTCCGCTTCCGCCGTCAGCAAGAAGCTCACATCGTCCAGCAGCTCCGACAGCGAGAACGGCTCGATGATGGGATGACGCGGGCGCGCGTAGATCAAAAACTCATTGATGATTGTCTTCAGGTGTTGAACTTCGCGGATGATCTTCTCCAGGTGTGAGCGACGATGATCGTCGGTCGGCAAATCATCCCGCAGAAGACCGGCGAAGATCTCGATGCCACCTAGCGGGTTTCGTATCTCGTGGGCCACGCCAGCGAGCATCGTCCTAAGATGACGGTCTCGTCTCACGATACCCTTGCGCATGTTCTCCAGGGCATCGCCGAGATACCCGATCTCGTCCTGCGTCTCAACGGCGACCGGTTCGGCCATCTCGCCGCGTTCCATCCGTTCAGCGGATTGAACCAGCGCACCGATCGGTTGTGAGAGTGATCGTGCAAATACGACGCCCACGATGACCGCAAGTAGGATCGCGATCAGCGAAAGCAGCACCGTCAGCTGCCGGAAGTCATTGAACACTTCGAGAAATGCCAGCGACAGGTCGACCCCAAATACCGCCACCACATCGCGTTCGGTACCCTCTGCGTCGCGATACCCGATGAGCGGCGCAAACGCAGTTTGATACACGACCCCTGATCGATCGGTAAACGGTACGGTGAGCACAGCTTCACCGGCGAAGGCGCGGTCGATCTCGGCGCCGTAGTTGTCGAGCTGTGGCGCGACGACGCCGACGTCCATGTCCAGCGAATCGGTGGAGGCCAGGATCCGATGCTGACGATCGAAGATGTACGCTTCGCGCACACCTAGCCGGTCTTTGATCTGTCGCAGCTGTCCCTGCGCGATAGCTCGTGTTCGGGGTCCGAGGTCGCCCACCAACACAGTCGTGAGCTCAGGGTCAAAGACGAGGCCGCCAGCCTCGGCTACCGCCAGCAAGCGGTTCTCCATCTCGCGACGAACGTGTCCGGTCGCAACCCGGTACCACACGTATGCGCTGGCGACAACGAGCATCGTGACCAGCGCGATGAACGTCACGATGAGCTTGCTGCGGATCTGTCTGCGGCGTGATCCTGGCATCCCTAAGTACCTGCTATCCCCCGATGATAAAATTACTTACACCGTCTGGTGTGTCAAAACGCGTGAAGTCAAGTGCGGGTCGAGGTGACTAATGTGTGAGGGCGTAAACGAAGACGTTGGTACCCATCTCTAGGGCCGCCCGCCGGACATCCGCTGGATCGTCATGCACCTCCGCGTCCTCCCAACCGTCCCCCAGATCGGTATTGAAAGAGTAAAACACCACCAGCCTCCCATCGTAGAACACCCCGTACCCCTTCGGGGGTCCGCCGGCGTGTTCGTGGACCTTGGGCAGACCCTCCGTTAGCCCAAACCGGATCCCAAAGATGGGGTGCTGTGGGGGCAGCTCGATCAGCGGCTCATCGGGGAAGATGCGCGCGATTTCCCGTCGCAGCGATGGGTCAACGCCGAAGTTGTCGTCGGCGTGCAGCATGCCTCCAGTTGTCAGGTAGGCGCGCAACGCTTCAACCTCTTCGTCGGTCAGCCGTATCTCGCCGTGACCGGTCAGATACAGAAGTGGGTACCGATCCAGGTCGGGGTCAGTGGCGCGTACGATAGCTTCCCGATCAGCGGTCGGGAGCCCGACTTCTTCACGGACGAAAGCCAGCAGATTGGGCAACGACGTGGGATTTCCGTACCAGTCACCCGGCTCGTACTGGAGACGAGCGATCGTCAATGAAGTCGGTGGCGGCGTCAGCGATCGACCACCAAGGCCCTGACCGTGGAGCAACGAACTGGCGAACACCGTGGCCACGACCGCTAGGATCGTCGACCCTCTCACTCCCCTTCTCCAATGCGATCGTCCGTCCCGTGTACGGCGCGGTAGATCGCATTGCGAGCTGTCGGGTACGCGCAGGCCATGACCTCGACACGATCGCGCGCGCTCATCGCACTCCCAGCGCGTGACACTTCGAGTCTGGCCAGCGCATCGGGCCAGGGCAGCGCGACTGTGCTTGCGTCAGCCGCACCAGCACCGCCCACGACCAACACGCATTCGCCCTTGATCGGTGTCTCGCGGGCCACCAGCCTGTGGCTCACCGCCTTGGCGGCTCCAGTCACAAACTCTTCGTGAAGTTTCGTCAGCTCACGAGCCAGGCAAACGGGACGCTCGGGAGCCACTTCCGCGATCGCCGCCACCGTAGCGCCAACTCGTTTGGGCGCCTCATAAACGACGATCGTCTCCGGACGGGTGAGCGTCTCACGCCACCACGATTCCCTCCCGCGGCGTGGAGCAAAGCCCAAGAACGCGAAGCGATCGGTCGGCAAACCGCTGGCTGCGAGCGCGATCAAAAACGCACTCGGTCCGGGGACGGGAACGACCTCGATGTCGCGCTCTCTTGCGGCAACGACGAGTCGATAACCGGGGTCCTGAATCGCCGGCATCCCCGCATCGGTAACCAGCGCAACATCGTCTCCGGTTTCGAGTCGAGTAATTACCTTTGGAAGCGCTGTCTCGATGTTGTGATCGTGATAGGTGATGACATCCGGCACCGGGACGTCGAGCCACGCGTAGAGCCGGCGACACGTTCGCGTATCCTCACAAGCCACTGCCGCCACTTCGGCCAGTACCTGCCGAGCTCGAGACGTCATGTCGCCACGATTCCCGATGGGTGTCCCCACCAGGTACAGCTTCGCCGGTTCGCCAACCTTCATTCCGGTTCACGACGGATCGCCGCTCCAAGCTGGAGCAAGCGCTCATCGATACGCTCGTACCCGCGATCGATCTGCGCGATGTTCTGAATGACGGATTCTCCGGAAGCTGCCAACGCGGCTATCAACAACGCCATGCCAGCGCGAATGTCGGGGCTCGATATGCGCTCGCCAACCAGCGGTGTCGGGCCGCTCACCACGGCTCGATGCGGATCGCAAAGGACGATTCGGGCACCCATCGTCAGGAGTCGATCGACAAAGAACAGTCGGCTCTCGAACATCTTCTCGTGAATCAGAACCGTGCCCTCGGCTTGCGTCGCCACGACGAGAAAGATCGAAGTCAGATCTGCTGGGAGCCCGGGCCACGGGGCGTCATCGATCTTCGGGATCGCACCGCCGGCATCGTCGACAACCCGGAGCCTCTGACCCGCCCGTACGTGGACATCGTCGCCGTCTACATCGATCTCGACACCCAACCGCTGGTAGCAGAGCCTGATCATGGCCAAGTTGGCGACGCCCGCGTTCTTGATCGTCAGCGCGCCGTCGGTAACCGCGGCCAACCCAACAAACGAGCCAACTTCGATATGGTCGGGCTGCAGTTGGTGCTCTGTTCCGCCCAACTCATTGACGCCACGGATCTCCAGATGATTGGTGCCAGTCCCTCGGATATCCGCACCCATTTCGGTCAACATCCGACAGAGTCCCTGGACGTGGGGTTCCGAGGCGGCATTTGCGATGCGGGTTGTTCCCGTCGCCCGCACGGCCGCCATGATCGCGTTCTCCGTTCCCATGACACTGGTCTCGTCGAGAAAGACATCCGCCCCAGTCAGCCCGCGCGGGGCCCGGATCACGTATTTCCTATCTTTGACTTCGACCTCCGCGCCGAGCGCACGGAACGCCAGCAAATGAGTATCGACGCGGCGTTGCCCGATTCTGTCACCACCGGGTGCCGGCAGATGCACTTCGCCACGGCGTGCCAGTAGCGGCCCCGCGAGCAGGAACGAACCGCGAATCCGTCCCGCCAAATCACCCGGAATAGGGCCTGCGTAACCGGGCTCAATGATGCACTCATTTGGGGTCTTGTCTTCGACTGTACAGCCCACGGCCTTGAGCAATTCGATCATCGTCCGGATATCGCTGACATCAGGGATCGAGGTCAACCGAACCGGTCCGTCCGCCAAGAGGGTCGCTGCTAGACACGGTAACGCCTCGTTCTTGTTCCCGGCCGGGGTCATCGTTCCACTTATCGGTCGACCGCCGGTAACGATGAACTTCTCCACGTGTCTTCCCTTTCGATCAGTCGGCGAGCGCCAAAACCCCGCGCTCAATCCCGTTGTGGTCACGGTAGGTTGAAAGATGCTCTAATCCAGCGCTGGCGGCGATCAATTCGCGTACACCAGCCGCCTGGCCGGCACCAACCTCTAGCGCCAACAGTCCCGCCGGGCGCAGACGTTCGGCGGCCGCCGTCACAATCACAGCCAACGCCTCATCGCCTCGCGGCCCGGCAAACAGCGCCGCCTCCGGTTCCCAGTCGACGACCTGTGGCTCGAGCAATGCTCGCTCCTCATCGGCAAGGTATGGTGGGTTCGCAACTATCGCATCCACGCGGAGTCTGGGATCGAGCGCGGCTAATCCATCAGCCACCACCCATCGCGTCCGCTGGACTCGGTTTCGCTCGGCGTTTCCGCGCGCAACCACGATCGCGCCGGGGCTCGAATCGATCCCCAAGATATAGTCGAGATCGTCCAGCTCTTGAGCCAGAGCAGAAGCGATCGCGCCCGATCCGGTGCCAACGTCGATCAACCGCCAGCCGCCGCTCGGGACACGGCCGCACCGGCTTTCCGCGCGGGCCCACTCGAGCACCTCGTCCACCAGTTGCTCAGTTTCCGGCCGAGGGATCAAGACGCGCGAATCAACCGCCAACTCGAGTTCGCGAAACCCTGTTTTACCAGTTATGTACTCGATCGGTTCGTGCGTGGATCGGCGACGGACATGTCCGCGGTAAGCATCGATTTCACTGGCGGTAAGCGGACGATCAAAATCGAGATAGAGATCCAACCGTCGGCAACCGAGCACATCGGCCAGCAAGTACTCCGCGGACAATCGAGGTGCGGGGATGCTACGCTTCTGAAAGTACTCGGTGGTAGTGCGAACCAGCGTCAATACCGTCCAGCTCGCCATTAAACGAGCCGAGCTCCTAGGCGTGGACGGCCAGGATCGCGTCCTCTTCTCCGTCATCGTCCTCGAGAATCCACTTGATCTCCAGCGGGTGATCGGGATCCTCGTTGACATAATCCTCCAGACCGGGGATCTGCTCATCGTCAACCTGTATCGCGATCAATCCGCCCGGTCGCAGCCGAAGCGCTGCCTCATCCAACAGATGGCGCACGAGCTCGTCGCCGCTGGGTTCGCCAAAGAACGTCTTGAGAGGCTCCCACTTGAGGCTTTCCTTGGTCAAATACTCCTCGTCGCCGGGATTCAAGTATGGCGGGACGGCACAGATGATGTCGAAGCACGGCTCCGGCCGAAACGCCGACAGCCAATCGGCCGCCATCGGCTGGACTCTGTCGGCGACTCTGTGTCGGGCAGCGTTGCGCTGAATCAGATCAAGGGCCGTGGGATCGATGTCGACACAAACCACGTGGTCGGGTTGAATCGGGCCCATCGCTAGCGAAACCCCCAGTGCCCCGCAGCCGGCCCCCAGATCCGCAATCCGCCAACTGTCGCGAGGAACAGCGCGCTCCTCGACCCACTCCTCGATTTCATCACAGAGCTCTTCGGATTGAAATCGGGGCAGGAACACGCCGTGCCGGATTTCCATGAGCTCATCACGAAAGTCGGTTACCCCAACGATGTATGGGTACGGTTCGTGTTGCTCGCGCCGTTCGACCAGCTCCCAAAACCGTCGCGCCGCATCGGGATTGACTGTCTCGTCTCCAAGTTCGTCCAGATCGTCAGGATCCTCGACCCCCAACACGTGTGCCAGCAGCCAAAGCACGCTTGTGTCGGGGAACTCGACCTTGCGCTTCTTCAACCGCTTCTCGGCTTGGTCCAGCAGTCGATCGACCGTGACGGCGGGAGCGGCCTTCATCCCGAGATCCGCTCGGCCTGATCAGCCAACACCAAGGCTTCGACTAGCTCCTCCAGATCGCCATCCAGCACGCCGTCGAGCTTGTACAGCGTCAGATTGATGCGGTGGTCGGTCACACGACCCTGCGGAAAGTTGTAGGTCCGGATCTTTGCGCTTCGGTCACCGGTACCCACCTGTGCCTTGCGGCTCTGGGCACGCTCGGCCTGCTGTTCCGCGATCCGGCGATCGAGCAGGCGGCTCCTCAAGACCTTGAGCGCTTTGGCCTTGTTCTTGTGCTGGCTCTTCTCATCCTGGCACTGAACGACCACGCCCGACGGCACGTGCGTGATTCGCACCGCGGAGTCAGTCGTATTGACGCTCTGTCCGCCGGGACCGGACGACCGAAACACATCGATCTTTAGATCGTTTTCATCGATCTCCACATCGACCTCCTCGGCCTCAGGCAGAACGGCGACAGTCGCAGCCGAGGTGTGAATCCGCCCCTGCGACTCGGTTTGGGGCACCCGTTGCACCCGATGGACGCCGCTCTCGTGGCGAAGTACACCAAACGCACCATCGCCGTGGACGAGCGCGACCGCCTCGCGCACCCCACCGGAGTCAGAGGGCGAGACGTCGATCAGCTCGATGCGCCATCCGTGCCGTTCAGCGTACCGCGTGTACATGCGCAAGAGCTCGCTCGCAAACAGCGTCGCTTCCTCACCACCGGTTCCCGCTCGGACCTCGATCATCGCGTCTTTGTCATCCAGCGGATCACGAGGGACCAAGAGCCGGTGCAGCTCATCGGCCAGCTCCTTGACCTCGGATTCGAGCTCCGGGATCTCCGCCCGGGCCAACTCTTTCAGATCCGAATCCTCAGATTCGCGCAACACCTCGCGATCATCTTCCAGCCTGCGGTTCACGTTCTCCCACTTCTGCGCGGCTGCCAAGATCGGCTCCAGATACCGGTGCTCGCGAGCGAGATCACGCAGCTGATTGCGATCCTGGCTTACCTCGGGGTCGGCCAGCAACCGCTCCACTTCTGCGTGGCGCTCTCTGAGTTCCTCGATCCTCTGTGTCAAATCCATGTTGGCTCTCTGCCATCAGCGCGAAAACGCAAAAGAGCAGGGCCCCGCCCTGCTCTCGCATTCCGCGGGTCAACCGCCAGCGCGGTTCCCGCCGTCGCTGACCTCGTTAGGCGTCGGCTGTCGCTTCGGCTTCCTCAGCCTCGGTTTCGGCCGAAACTTCGTCCACCGTGGTCTCGCTTTCGCCATCCGCCATGCCATACTTGGCGCGGAACTTCTCGACTCGTCCGGCTGTGTCCACCAGCTTCTGCTTGCCGGTGAAGAAGGGGTGGCAGTTGGAGCAGATCTCGATATGGATCTCGGGCACCGTGGACCGCGTCTCTATGATGTTGCCGCATGCGCAGATGATCCGAGACTCGACGTACTCGGGGTGGATTCCGCTCTTCATATTGGCTCCGGTTTTCTATGGTGAAATAACAGATTCGAGCAATTAAAGGTACGGCCCAGATCGCTTTTCGACAAGCACGCTTGGATCAACCCAACCCCTTCTGCCGACCCCGCACACACAGCCCGGCCCACAGGATAAGCGCCGTCAACGGAGCCCAATTCCCCCAACGCGTATACGGTGTGTCGACCCTGGGAATCGGAAGGTCGGCGACGACGACCGCGAACGTGTACAGCGAAGTCGCTACGCGGACCCGACCCATCGGATCTACCCAGCCTGATATCCCGGTATTGGCGGCCCGCAGTACCGGCACGCGACTCTCGACGGCTCGTAGGGCCAAGTGGCTCGCGTGCTGATGCGGTGCAGCGGTGGGCCCAAACCACGCGTCGTTTGTGATGTTGACGAGCATCTCCGCACCGTTCCGTACCAAGCGCCGAGACACGTTGGGAAACACGGACTCGTAGCAGATAGTAGCCGCAAAGCTGTACCCACTTACAGTCCACGTGGGCCAGGTGCGGCCGGGTGCAAATTGACCGGTCCAGGATGACAACCGCTCGAAGAACGCCGTGGCAGCCCCTGGAATAAAGGGCACTCGCTCGGCTACCGGAACCAGCCGCCGCTTGGCGTAGCGGCCATCCGCGATCGCTCCTGGCCGCACCAGGTAGGCAGCGTTGTAGACGCGATAGTCGGCGGCGCTCGAGCCACTTCGACCGCTCAGCGTGTCGGCATCGTTGGTACCGGTGAAGATTGGGGCCTCGATCTCCGACGCCAGACCTGGAACCAGAGCGCGTGCTCGCGGATCGTAGCGCAAATAAACCGGCACTGCGCTTTCGGGCCACACTACGAGCTGTGGATCCTGCTCGTCCGCACGTCGGGTTAGCCGAACGAGCCGCTCAAGGGTCTCCTCGATGAACCCCGGGTCCCATTTCCGGTCCTGAGGAACATTGGGCTGAATCGCCGCCGCGCGCAGTGTGGGCCAGTCGTCGGCATCGCGCTCGAGCTGTCCCAACCGAAGCGCGCCGTAAGCCGGCGCCGCAACAGCAAGCACCGTTGCCACGACCGCCACCCGAACTGGACGCGTGCTCGGCAACAGCCGAACCAACCGGTACAGCGTCGCCGACAACCCCATCAGCCACAGCGACACCAAGTACGCGCCCCCTAGCTCCGCTGGCTGAATGAGCAGTGGATAGCCGGCTACCGCGTCGGCCGCGATGGCCCAAGTGAAGCCGAGATCACCAAACGAGCGCAACCACTCGACTGCCGTCCACGCTAGCGGAAACGCGACTACGACCGACACCTCGCGCTGTCGCGCCACCGCGACGGCGAGAGTTGTCAAGCCGCCGTTCAGCGCCATGACCAGGACCGCTGCGATGTAAGCCGGGACCGCCATCGCGCTGAAGCCGCTGAGGCCCGCGATCCAGTACAGGATGGCACCAAAGAACGCCAGACCAAATAGAAAGCCGCCCGTAAAAGCACGTCGCGGGCGGCGTGCATCCTCGGTTTCCAGGAATGCCAGCAACGGCCACGGCGCTACCAGCGCCAGCGGCAAGAGGTCCAACGGCGGGAAAGCGAGGGCCAACAGCAGCCCCGACACCGGCGGCCACCACCACCGGGCGGCGACCGGTGGACGATCGGCCGTCAGATTCACTGCGCGTCGGTTTCGGGCGCCGGCTCCACCTTCACCTCACGCCCTTCCGCGGCAGATCGCTGAATCGCCGCCAACGCTCGAGCCAGCGTGAGCTGCTCATCTAGCGGTGGCGCCTCTTCGCGCCCGGCGACAACCTCGCCAAAGAAGGCGATTTCTCGCTCGTACGACTCCATATAGATGTTCCCGATCGACGGCTGTCCTTGTGGGGTCACATTGACGAGGCTGTCGTGCATCCGCTGAAACACGCGGATCGGATTCAACAGCCCCGAACCGTCAGTCCCGAACAGATTGAGGAAATGGTGATCCGAATCCATTAGGAAATGCCACGACGTCTCGAGGGTAATGGTCATGCCATTGGTACACTTGAGCATAGCCACAGCCGAATCTTCGACATCAACGTCGGGCCGCTGGCTGGAGAACTGCGCTACGACTCGCTCCGGCTTCGGGTAGCCGCACAGCCACAGCGTGAGGTCGAGGAGTTGGACCCCCAGGTCCATCAGAACCCCGCCACCAGCCCGACTGCGCTGATAGTGCCACGCGCCCTTCTTGAAAGCGTCGCGACGCTTGAGCCAACCCGCTCGGGCATAGAAAATCCCACCCAGGGCGTTGTCTTCGATAAAACTCTTGAGCAAGATCGAGTCGCCACGGTAGCGATTGTTCATCCCGACGAGCAGGATTCTGCCGCTGCTACGCTGCGCCTCGACGATCGTCTTCACGTCGATGGGTGTCAGGGCTAACGGCTTCTCGCACAACACGTGACGCCCAGCCTCGAGACAGCGAATCACCGCATCACGGTGGAGATCGCTGGGGAGACAAATATCAACCGCATCGATTTCGTCGATGGCTAATAGTTCGTCAATCGACGAAACCGCGTGGCTTACGCCGGTCCGGTCTTTGAGCGCCTTCAGCTTGGTTGTCTCGTTATCACACAGCGCGATTAACTCGACGTTGCGCAAGTGACGGTAGGCCGGGAGGTGTGCCACTTGCGCTACAGCACCGGCACCGATTAGTCCAATGCGAACCGGTCTAGACGGCTCGGCAGTCGTCATCCGATAAGCATTACAGCTCGTCCTCGATCTTGCGAACGAGGGCGTCAACCAATTCTTCCTCGGGTATGGTGTGCTCCTTTTCTCCCTTGAGGTACAACAGCCCCTTCTGAACGCCACCCGCGATGCCGATGTCCGCTTCGCGCGACTCCCCGGGCCCGTTCACAGCGCAACCCATAACCGCGATGGTCAGGTTCTTGTCCAGATGCGCAGTCCGAGCTTCGACCTCGGCCGCCAGCTTGTGAACGTCGACATCCGCGCGACCACAGGAAGGGCAAGCGATCACGTTGATTCCGCTGGGCCGAAGTTCGAGCACCTGCAGCAGCTTCTTCGCGATCCGTGTTTCGATCAGGGGGTCATCCGCTAGCGAGATCCGAATCGTGTCTCCGATGCCCTCCCCCAGCAGCGTCCCGATGCCGGCGCACGACTTCACCGTTCCCGCCTCGACCGGGCCAGCCTCTGTCACACCGAGGTGGAGCGGGTAATCACGCAAATCGGCGAAGCGTCGATACGCGTCTATCATTTTCGGGACGTGCGACGACTTGAGCGAAACGACCACATCTCGAAAATCCATCCGCTCGAGTATCTCGCAGTGCCTGATCGCCGATTCGACCATGCCCTCGGCGGTCGGCTCTCCATACTTCTCTAGGATATCGCGCTCAAGCGATCCACCGTTGACGCCGATGCGAATCGGTACGTCATTCTCGCGCGCTTTCTCGACCACCGAGCGAACCCGTTTCTCACCACCGATGTTCCCCGGATTGATACGTAGCTTGTCCACTCCCGCATCGAGAGCCAACAGCGCAACCCGGTAATTGAAGTGAATGTCGGCTACCAACGGGATCGAGATACCCTCTTTGATCTCGGGTAGCGCCTCGGCACTGGCCTCATCGGGAACGGTCACCCGCACGATGTCACAACCGGCCACCTCCAGATTCCGGATCTGGTTCAACGTCGAGTCGATGTCGGTCGTCTTGGTGGTGGTCATCGATTGCACGCTTACCGGAGCGCCGCCCCCGATGGGGACCACACCGACCATGACCTGGCGTGTCGTTCGTCTAGGTAGCATCTGTCACGCTTGAGCTAAATCCTCGAAATGCCTGTAAAATATAAAGTTAAGCTCACAGCACGGCTTTTCAAGCCAGCCCGGGACAAACCTCAGAACAGGTCGATCACGAACGCGCCGCCCGGCCAACCGTCTTCAGAGTTTACCGAACGGTTCCCGATCGCGCCCTCGACGACAGCCGCAGTCGCTACATAAACGACCCCGTAGTAACGCCCCGGAGAGCTCGATCGATCGAGCGGTAAGACCAACTCGAACGACTGACTCGTCGGTTGCCACTCGATCGCCCATGGCGGCACGATCGCTCCCCTACCCTCACCATCGGGATATGGTCCACTCGGTGGGGACTGGCCGGCCGCGACCCACGCTCTCTCAACCGGCTCCTTCCGCAGGATGACCACCAGCGGTCGCTGCCCGGGGGAACGGACCCGCCCGCGGACAACCGTCGCCGAGCGACGCCACCCCCGAACTGGGGCCTCCAGATCGATGTGTTTAGCCACGAACTCTTGAACCACGAAGACGGTGTGTCGCGTCGGGTCGACCGCGATCCCGATTCCGACGCCGGTCCGGTGCGGGTCAACGATCGACTCGCGATGACCGGCCGAACTCATCAACCACTCTTCGGCATCCTTCACCTCGAAATCAAACCAGGGGTCGGTCCTAGTCAACAAATCCGAACTGCGTTCTACTCGCCGGAAGATGTTCTCGCGTACGTGAGCGGTCCCGCCAGCTTCAGCCAGCCGCTCGTACGGCGAATCCCCGCCCCGGCCGTAGTGGCTAAAGAAATTCTCAGCCGCCATCGCCTCGGCATGAGCCTGGGCCACCACGGTAGCCAGCGAGTCGAGCGTGACCGACGGCGCGTCATTGGCGTTTCGATCCTGGTTAATCAACGTCAGCAGCTCGAGTCGCCCGTTAGCGTATCGATCTGCGATTGGAACTGGGTCGGCGCTCGGCTCCGGCGTCGCCACGCGAGCCGATCTCGTCGTTCCGCAGGCGACAGCCACTAAGGCGAGCGACGCGCAAAGAAACTGCTGGATTTTCACGAACCGCAACACCCAGGGTCGCTCAAGATGGTGGACGTCAAGGCGCGCGACGAGGGGGGATCGAGGCGTACGAAACGTACGCCGCAGATCAAACCGAGGAGTGCAACGACCACGTCCGCCATCTTCGCGACCCCTAGTAGAGACGGGTGATGGTCGTGCCCGGGTAGTATGACCCCAGCACCTCCCCATACCCCAGCCCAGCACGAGCCCTCGCCATCGCACCGACCTGGCACATCCCGACCCCATGTCCCCATCCCCCACCAACCAGAGACAACTCGGCGACTCGACCCGCTGAGTACGTTGGCCGTGCCAGGAACATCGTGCTCCTCAGCCAACGCCCCTCGGCGTCAGCAAACAACGTCCGGATGTCATTCTCACTGATTAGGTAGCGACCGGTAGTCGTCGTGACGGCAACTGTGACCACCCGCCCCTCCGGGGTCGTGTTGAGGATCTCAACGTCTCGGACCGTCCCCGCGCCGGCAGGCGGCAGGGGCAATAGCTGGGGCAAGTTACGAGCGATCGTCTCCTCGAGTTGCTCCGCATCAAACGTCGCCGTCCAGCGAAAGTACTTGGACTCTTGACACCAGAAGCCTTCGCCGTCAGGATGCTGATCACTGACCGACACCAGATACGGCGCCGGTGGGTCATCAAAAACCAGCTCGACCCGCGCGGTGTGTCCACCACAGGTCGAATGGTAGTAGGCATCGATCAAAGCGCCGTTATAGAGCAACGTCTCGCCGCGAGTTGTCTCGACCGCACGGACGGCTGCCGAGTCGGCCACGTCAGCGAGCCCCTTGTAAGCTTGGTCGAGCACAGTTCCGTAGATGTCGAATCCCAAGTTGGCTCGACTCCCCATGCGCTTCAGCGCATAAGTTCGGGCCGCCACCGCCTGGGCGCGCAACGCCTCAAATGCCTCGCTGCCGGCTTGACCAAGCTCCTTTGCCACCACGCCCTCGAGATATGTCTCGATCCCCACGACGTTGACGCCGGTCAGGGTTCCGTCTGGACGGAGCTGAACCTGCACCGAACCTGGGAGGAGCTGTCCCGCCAGTGAGACTGGCTCAGGGCCTAGAGGGTCGACGATCAACGGGCCGGTGTGGGGCTCAGAAAGATGGCCGTCGGGGCGTTCCACTCTGAGAGAGTTCTCAAACGGAAGTCGGACGATCCGCCAAGATTCACTACCTTCAATAACGGCGATCGGAGTGGAGTCACCTTCTTCGTGAATCCACCATCGACCAGCCCCCCCGACCTGCACCGCCGAGTCACCCCACGCGATGCCGACGTGAAGCGTCGGCTCGTCCACAAACCACGGCTGCCTGGTCTCACCCACGCGCGGAGCGGTGCGCCCACCGCCGCAATTGACGGCAACCACGAATGACAGAACTGCGATCAACAAAAAAAAGCGCCCACTTGGGGCGCGGCCCGAGCTAGCAGACACCCGGTTACTCCAGCGATCGGCTCACACGGATTCCGAACTTCCCCTGCGCGACATTATCGACATCAACACCCATGTTGAACCCGCTTCTTTCGAACCGCGTGGAGGACTGAAGCCGCGCGTAGGTGAGGAGCGCGCTCCGAGCCCAGCTATCGAAACGACTGTCGCTCCACTGATCCGCCATCCACAATCCTACGTCGTGCATGAAACCGCTCCCTCCCGCAGCTCCCGAAGCCACCGGAAAACCGAAGGCCGCAGCGAGCTCGCGCTCGAATGCTGCATGACGGAGCAGGATCTCGAGTTCGGGAGCTGGCCCCATCGCCAGTCCCTGAGCGGTCACCGCACGTGCATCGAGCGTCGGACCCACGCCGTTTGACGATGCGGGCTCAGGCTCCGCATGCTGAGCAAGAGCCTCGGACCCGATTGCGAGCGCAACGGCGGCGAGCGCAAACAGCAGGCAGTTACGGTTGGCATGCATGGAAGTCACGATAACCTACTCCCCACACCACCCTCAAGTTCCATGCCGCCGTCAACTTAGAAGGGGAGGTCGTCGTCCTGGTCGTCGGTATCAGGCCAGTCCACACTGCGGTCATCCCCACCGGCTGGCCCCGGGGCGGCTGAGACCCGCGAGCCAAAATCACCCCGGCCTGCACCGGCTTGGTCGAGCATGATCATCTGATCGGCGACGATCTCGGTCATGTACCGTTTCTGACCGGTTTTTGCATCATCCCAAGACCGCGTCTGGATCCGACCCTCGATGTAGACTTTGCTACCCTTTGTTAGATACTGCTGGCAGATCTGGGCCAACCTGCGCCAAGCCACAATGTTGTGCCACTCAGTGTTCTCTTCGGTTTGGCCGTCGTCCGTCCTGCGACTCCAGTTGGTCGCCAACCTGAACGTCGCCACCTCTATGCCGCTTGCCGTATGCCGGAGCTCCGGGTCGGCACCGAGGTTTCCAATCAACATGGCCTTATTCAGACTGCGGGCCACACACGCCTCCTCTCATGCACGCTTGGTTAAGAATCGCTCATACCATATCTGTCGCCACAGAGCCACCGTCACGAAACACACCACGAGAAACGATCCGCCCTTCGAAAGGAACGGTAACGGTAACCCAGTGATCGGTAACAACCCAACCGTCATGGCAGTGTTAATCGCCACGTGGCTGGCGATCAACACGACCAAACCAAAGGCCAGGGTACTGCCAAACGCATCTGGATGACGTTCGGCGATTCGGACTCCTTCGACCAAAAGGAGAGCGAACAGCGTGAACGCGACCAGCACGCCAATGAACCCCAGCTCTTCTCCGAGAACGGAGAAGATAAAGTCTGTCTGTCGTTCGGGAAGGAACGCTAGTCGCTTCTGGGTGCCCTCCATAAAACCTTTTCCGAACCAGCCGCCCGAACCGATCGCGACCTTGGATTGGATGACGTTCCATCCGGCGCCCCGCGGATCGATCTCGGGCTCCAGAAAAACCAATAGTCGTTGCTTCTGATAACCGGCCAGAGAGTTCCACAACGGCAGCGCGACGATTCCCATGAGCAGGTTAGTGCTACCAACGTATAGCCACGTACCTCGACCGGGATTGAGCAAGAACAGAATGAGACCGACGCCGACGATATAGAATGACCAGAGAGGAAGTGAGAACGTCAGCAGGATGCTAACGATCGGCGACAAGAGCAGAAACACTAGCAGTGGTGGAGCCCCTGCCCAGAAACAGAGCCCAGCGAGAAGCAGTACGAACACGGTTGCCGTGCCGATATCCGGTTGGAGCATCGTCAGCGCGCCCGGAATCGCCATCAGGACCGCCGGTATCGCCAGCGCCGACAGCTCACGGGGCGGGTGCTCGAGAGACGCGACCCACCGCGCCACAACGAGAATGGCACCGAGTTTCGCGAACTCCGAAGGTTGGAAACCGAGACTGCCGAACCGAATCCAAGATTTCGCTCCACCGACAGCCGGAAAAGCCAGCACGACGATCAAAAAGAATACGCCTACTCCGTACACAAACCAACTGGACTTCTCCACGAAACGTAAAGGCAGCACACCGACGGTCGCGTACGCGATCAGCGCCACAAACAACCATATGACCTGGTACTGCCAGAACTCCGAGTTCGCGCCCGAAGCAGTCTGCCCAGCGGAGTAGAGCATCGCGAGGCCACTCAGCGATAAAACCAGAGCCAGCCCGAGCAGATACCAGTTGTGGGAGATCGTGAGTCGATTGCTGACGAGCTGGGCCACTCCGCTACTCGCTGCTCGAAACCGACTCGCTGAGCGCGATCGGGGGAGGCGGACCTGCGTCGTCGGGTACTAATCCGTTGCGACCATCCAGGTAGGTCTGTACCAGATCGATCGCGATCGGGCTCTGGGCCGAGCCGCTGCGTCCCTCTTCGACGATGACCGCAACCACGATCTGGGGTCGCTCCATCGGGCCGGCCGCGACAAACCAGCCGTGGTCCGTGCCACCGTTGTGCTCAACGGTGCCAGACTTTCCGCCGATTGTGTACCGGAGCGGAACCGTGTGTGCGCGATGGAACGCGGTCCCCCGCCAGTCGTTCACAACTCCCGTCAGCGAGGCACGCAGGATGTCGAACTGATCGCTGGACAGCGGCAATGTCCCAGCCGACCGGGGCGCCCGATTGGTGTCTCGGATCCGAGGCGTCCAAAGATGGCCCCCGTTGACGATCGCGGAAACGAATTGCGCTTGTTTGAGTGGCGTCCAGGCGATCTCTCCCTGACCGATCGAGAGGTTTAGAATCACGCCTGAGCCCCATCCTCCCGAACCGTACTGCTCGTCGTACCAATCCGCGGATGTCGGATACAGACTCTCCGCCTCGCTCGGCAGGTCGACACCGGTCAACCCAGAGAAGCCCCACCCCGATCCGATCCGCGTAATCTCCTCCAGACCGAGAGCCAGACCCAACTGGTAGAAGTACGTGTCGCACGACGTGATAATGGCGTCCTGCAGCGTGGCCCAGCCGTGAACCGCGTGACAACCAAACCAGCGGCGGCCGAATTGATAACCACCCCGGCACGGGACATCCTCGTACTCGTCCACCCTCACGACACCGAGTGACATCGCCATCGCTGCCGTTGCCAACTTGAACACCGACCCCGGAGCGTAGCGCGCCTGGACCGCACGGTTCAGCAGCGGTCTCGACTCCGCGTTCGCCAGCCGATTCCAGGCTTCAGTGGTCAACCGGCCGCTAAAGACGTTCGGATCGAAAGTCGGATGTGAGTACAGCAGAAGCACTTCGCCGTTATTGGGGTCAAGCGCCACCACCGATCCCCGCTTGTCCTTCGGAAACAGTTGCGCCGCCCGCCGTTGGAGATCGAGGTCAACCGTCAGGGTCAAATCCTCACCACGCTTAGGCGGGTCGAAGGGCTTTTCGACCCATGGTCCTATCCACCGACCTCGAACATCCACTTCACGGTACTCCGCGCCCTTCAGACCCTGGAGCTCGGTTTCGTACATCCGTTCGATACCAGACTTTCCAACGATGTCACCGGGCGCGTATCCCTGTTCTTTTAGGTTTGAGAGCTCAGCTTCCGTGATCTGCGCGACGTAGCCAGTGAGGTGAGCTGTTGCACGACCGTACGGATAAACGCGTCGGGGTTTGGGTTGAAGCAACAACCCGGGGACGTCGCTGCGCTTCTCTTCGAGTTTCGAGAGTGTGCGGTAGTCAAGGTCGTCGTCGAGTAGAATCGGCTGCCCCGGTGCAACTTGGTACTGACGTGTCAAGGCCTCGATCTCGTTTTCATCAAACTCGAGAATCGATCCGATCTTTTCTATCGACGATGACAGTTCTTCGCTTGATGCTGGAAGTAGCGACACGGAGTATGCCGGCACGTTTTCGGCGATAACTTCACCGTCGCGATCGTAGACGAAACCACGAGGTGCGGGCAGTGGAATCGTACGCACTTGGTTGTTTGTTGCGCGCTCCACATGTGAGGCGTGCTCCACGACCTGCAACCGGAAGAACGTCGCGAGGAGGATACCGAAAACAGCGAGCAAACCGACCCGGGCCATGAGACCGCGTTGGTTACGGTTCTCCGGATCGAACGGAGCGCCCGACTGCGGATTGAGACTGGTTTTCAATACCCCCCGAAAATCTGGAAAAGCTTTAAGAGTTCGAACTTAGGATCTCAATCGAGGGGAAGCAAACTTCGCGCCGACGACCGGCGCAGGGACGACTATCGACCTAGGAAAAGACGCCTGCAGAGCCCCCCGATGAGGGCGGTATAGGCGGCGCTCAGCGGGCCCTCCCAGAAGAAGCGAGTCTCAAAAGCCTCCCAGCTCCCGGATGCCGCCACCCCAAGGATGAGCACATCGAGGACCAGCTTGCCCCCTGCGAGAAGGGCTAGATCCACGCCGGGGGTCGTGAGGTAGAGGGTCTCCCGCGATTTGCCCAGGCCATACCCGAGAACCGTCATCCCCAAGGCGTGCAAACCGAAGTGCGACAAGACCAACGCGTCGCGGAAGATACCCAGCCCGAACCCGAGCAGAGCCCCGGCCTGGCCGCGCCACGTCAAAGCACCGTAGGTCAGCGCGACGAGCAAAAAATCTGGCCGGGCACCCCCGATCGCCAATGGATCCTCGAGAACCATCGCCGCCAACAGGCAAAACACCACAAACGTTGCATATCGTTGGCGTGATACGGTTTGCGCACTCGGCCGCTGGATCGAGGGGGTCACAAGGAGTCGCCGTCGACCTCGGCTGGCGTGATCGGGTCACCTCCGACAGCCGATGCTCGGCCACCCAACCGCTCGCCTACCATCGGCGGATGCGCGTAACCGGGCCAGAACAGTCTCAGGTCGTCACCCGCTGAGCCGTCCGATGACGACTCCCGCATGAGGACAAACACCGCCGTCAACGAACCCAGATCGACTACGGGTTCCACCAGATCGATCTGCTGCAACCCGAGTCGTTGATCTTCCTGGCTAGCAGTGACCTGCCCGATCGGGATCCCGCGCGGGAAGACGCCGCCGTAACCCGACGTCACGATTCGATCCCCAGACTCGGAGCGCGCCCTCAGCGGCAGCAACAATCGCAACCGACCGGCCGCGCTGGGGCGCACAATCCCATACTCGAGATGATCTCCACCGAGCAGCAGAGCACTAGCGCTGAAGTCTGGGTGTGTGTACAGCATGACTTCGCTTGTGCCCGGCCCGACCGAGACGACCTTGCCCACCAAACCCTCATCGGTCACCACTGGCAGGTTCGGCGTCACGTTGTCGGTACGACCGGCGTCGACGATCATCACGCTCGGCGTGGTCGCGAAGTCACGACTGATCACTCTGGCCGCAGTAAGGTGCACCGGCGAATGCTCGGCGAAGTCGAGCAAGTTCCTGAACTCCCGGTTCTGCGCTCGAACGATGTCCGAATCCGAGAGTTCGATACGTGCCCGTTGAAGCTGACGCCTCAGGTTCGCGTTCTCTGTTCTCAATCGTAAGTAGCCGCCAAACACCTCACGCACTCGAGACACTGGCAGCGTTACAACGTGATTGACTGATTGGGCGATTGAGTCTTGACGTGAATCGGGTAGCGCTAAGAGGACCAGCGATGCTGCGGCGCAGGCGATGGCAACGGCTTCAGCACCGCGATCAGGGGGTAGCAGCGGCATCAGCCAACGCCGAGCCGTGGATTCAGTTGCGGCCGCTCAAGACGAGCACGCCGCGATACTTGTCCGGGTCGTCCAATATCCGACCGGTGCCACGGACCACGCACGTCAGGGGTTCCTCATCGACGTTTATGGGAAGGTTGGTGTTCTCACGCAGCAGCGAGTCGAGACCTCGGAGGAGCGCGCCACCGCCGGTCATCACGATACCACGATCGACGATATCGCTTGCCAGTTCCGCCGGGGTCCTCTCGAGCGCCTGACGAACAGCGTCGACAACCGCCATGATGGGCTCCTGGATCGCGTCGCGTATCTCGGCCGAGTTCACTCGCACCGTCTTCGGGATCCCGGTCACAACGTCGCGTCCCTTGACGTCCATGACTTCATCTCCGTTGACGGATTGATAGGCCGAGCCGATCGTCATCTTCACCTGTTCCGCCGTCGGCTCACCGATCACGATGTTGTAGTCCTTCTTTAGAAAGTGCTGTATCGCCTCGTCGATCTCATCACCACCCACCCGGATCGATATGTCGCTCACAATACCAGACAGCGCGATGACAGCGATCTCGGTGGTTCCCCCGCCGATGTCGATCACCATGTTACCGGTTGGTGTTTCCACAGGAAGCCCGACGCCGATCGCAGCCGCCATCGGCTCGGGGACGAGGTACACCTCTTTCGCGCCAGCCGACTCGGCGCTATCTCGCACCGCCCGCTTCTCGACTTCGGTTATGCCGCTAGGAACCGAGATGAGAACTTTCGGGCGTATCGGCATGAGGCGATTTCGCAACACGCGCTTCAAGAAATCGCGGAGCATCTTCTCCGTTACTTCGAAGTCTGCAATCACGCCGTCTTTGAGGGGTCTCACAGCGTTGATCCCGGCCGGAGTTCGACCCAACATTTTCTTCGCCTCGAGCCCCACGGCGAGGATCTCACGCGTGTCTGCGTCCAGCGCGACAACCGACGGCTCGTTCAGGACGATGCCTCGTCCTTTCACATATATGAGCGTGTTGGCGGTCCCAAGATCAACCGATACCTCGCTAGCCAGAAACGGTCCAGCGTTCGACCTGAGGAAGCTCAGCACGGCGCGCTCACCGACCGGTGGACCCGAAACCGCCGACCCCGCGGGTCGTCTCGGGGAGCGCCTCGACCTCGACTAGATCGAGGCGTGAGACGGACCCGACAACGAGCTGCGCGATGCGGTCACCGCGATTGATCTCGACGACTTCTTGACCCAGGTTCACCAACAGGACCTTTACCTCACCTCGATAATCAGCATCAACAGTTCCGGGAGCGTTTAGAACAGTAACACCATGCTCGGCCGCCATCCCGGATCGGGGTCGTATCTGGCCCTCGCAATTCGACGGCAAGGCGATCGCAAAGCCGGTACCGATCAGCCGCCGCTCTCCGGGAGCTATACGGTGCGCTTCGGCCGCTCGGAGATCAAGCCCTGCCGCAGCCTTGGTTGCGTATCCCGGCAGCGGCAAATCGTGATCGCCCAGTCGACGAACGGGCAGTCGCTGCGCGGTGTTCAGAGTCGCACTCTGACCAGAGCTCATTGAAGCACCTCGTTGGGTTCCCGATAAGCCAGGTCAAACGCCTCTGCAACACCAGGATACGTGACCTCACCCGCCACTACGTTAAGGCCCAGTCGCAGCGGCTCGCTATCCCGGCACGCCGCCCGCCACCCCCTGGCAGCCAGCTCCCGCGCATAAGGCAAAGTCGCGTTCGTCAAGGCGATCGTCGAGGTCCGCGGTACTGCGCCCGGCATGTTCGCTACACAGTAATGAACGACGCCGTCAACAACAAAGACCGGATCCTCGTGAGTCGTCGGTCGGCACGTTTCGATGCAACCACCCTGGTCCACCGCGACGTCCACGATAACCGAACCCGGTTTCATCTGATGAAGGTCTTCACGCGTCACCAAGTTGGGCGCCTTCGCGCCCGGCAGCAGAACCGCGCCTACGAGCAGATCCGCCCGGCCGAGCATGTCGCGAATGGTGTGAACATCTGAAAAAAGGCAGTCGACGTTGGCCGGCATAACATCTTCAAGGTACCGCAGGCGATCGAGGGATATATCGAGAATCGTCACCCGCGCGCCAAGCCCGGCCGCCATCTTGGCAGCGTTCGTGCCGACGACACCTCCTCCCAGAATGACGACTTCGGCCGGTGGCGTGCCCGGGACGCCACCCAGCAGAATCCCGCGTCCACCCATCAGCTTCTCCAGGTACTTCGCGCCTTCCTGGATCGCCATTCGACCTGCGACCTCGCTCATGGGAACCAGCAGCGGTAGCGAGCCGTCCGCTTCTTCCACCGTTTCGTACGCTATGGCGACCGATCCGGTCTCGATCAACCCATCGGTGAGCTCCCGCGAGGCGGCGAAGTGGAAGTAGGTGAACACGATCTGGCCTTCTCTGATCACCTCGATCTCGGAGGCCAGAGGTTCCTTGACCTTGAGAATCATCTCGCACTCGGCGAATAGTTCCTGCGGTCCGTCCACCAATCGCGCACCGGCTAGCGCGTAGGCTTCATCGTCGAAACCCGAACCCTCGCCGGCACCGCACTCGAGCCACACTTCGTGACCATCTCGGCTGAGCACCTCGGCCCCCACGGGCCGCAGCGCGACCCGGTTCTCGTTGGCCTTTATCTCTCGCGGTACGCCGATCCGCATGTGTCGCTTTCTCAGCTCCGCCGACGTCCGCGTCCAGAGCGCTGTTCGCTGCGCTCCTTCTGACCGCCGTTCTGCTGACCACCATCGCCAGTCTCTGGTTTCTCGATAAGCGCCTTGCGGGAGAGCTTTACGCGCCCCTGATTGTCGATTCCGATCAGCTTTACCCGCATCATCTCGCCCTCCGACGTGACATCTTCTACGCGCTCGACACGACGGTGCTCGAGCTCCGAGATGTGTACCAGGCCGTCGCGACCCGGCAGGATCTCGACAAACGCGCCAAACGTCGTAATGCTCTTGACCGGTCCTTCGTAGATCTTCCCGATCTCGGGCTCCTCGATGATCTTCTCGATGCGGCTCAGAGCCTCTTCTCCGCCCGCACCATCGATCGAGGCGATCGTGACGGTACCTTCGTCGTCGATGTCGATCTTGGCACCCGTCTCCTCCTGCAGCCCACGGATCACCTTGCCTCCGCTGCCGATGATATCCCGAATCTTCTGCTTCGGCACCACGATCGTGAGGATCCGCGGAGCGTGTTGGCTGATCGTTTGCCGGGGCCCTTCGAGCGCCTGCTCCATCAATCCGAGGATGTGCAACCTCCCGTCGCGGGCTTGCGCTACCGCACGCTCCAAGACTTCGAACGAGACACCCTTGATCTTGATGTCCATCTGAAAGCCGGTAATCCCGTCGCGGGTCCCGGCAACCTTGAAGTCCATGTCGCCGAGATGATCCTCGATCCCCAGGATGTCCGACAGGATGACGACGTCATCATCTTCCTTAATCAGCCCCATGGCGATTCCGGCGCACGCCTTGGTGATCGGTACACCCGCATCCATGAGAGACAGCGATCCAGAACAGACCGATGCCATCGAGGACGAGCCGTTGGACTCGAGGATGTCAGACACGATTCGGATCGTGTAGGGAAACTCTTCGTGGTCGGGAAGGAGGGTGCGCAGTGATCGCTCGGCCAACACTCCATGACCGATCTCGCGTCTGCCCGTGCCACCGAAGCGACCCACCTCACCGACCGAAAACGGTGGGAAGTTGTAGTGCAGCATGAACGTCTTGTCCCACTTTGGATCGAGATCATCGATCATCTGCTGATCCTGCCTCGTCCCCAGCGTGACTACGCCCAACGACTGCGTGTTTCCACGCGTGAAGAGCGCTGATCCGTGCGTTCGAGGCAATACGCCAACTTCGATCTCGATCGGGCGAATCTCGGTCGGACTTCGACCATCGGCTCGCTTGCTGGTTTTGACGATCGCTCCGCGCATCGTATCCGACTCGACATCGTCAATCGCGCGCCGGATTTGAGCCTCGACACCGGCATACTCGTCGCCGAGATCATCGACCATCGCCGTAGCGACCGAGTCGCGAACGGTCTCTAGAGCCTGATTTCGCTCATCTTTGTCTGCGATCTGCATCGCCTCTTCGACACCGGGACGTGCCTGCTGAGCGACACGGTCCGTGAGCTCAGTGTCGATCTCAGGAGGTGACCACGCCATCTCCGGCCGGCCGGCCTCGCGCTTCAGCTCTTCGATGATCGCGCAGATCTTGGCGATCGCCTCGTGCCCGGCACGGACCGCGCCGAGCAGATCCGCTTCGGACACCTCGAGTGCTGACCCCTCGACCATTGACACCGAATCCGCCGTGCCTGCGACGACAACGTCAATCGCGCTCTCTTCCAGTTGGTCAAAGGTGGGGTTGATTACGTACTCACCGTCGACCATTCCGACTCGGACGCCGGCCACCGGTCCCTCGAACGGGATCCCGCTGATCGACAGCGCGGCCGCACAGCCAACGATCCCCAATACGTCTGGGTCGTTGTCGCTGTCGTACGAGAGCACCTGACACACCAACTGCGTTTCGTGCATGTAACCCTTGGGAAACAGCGGTCGACAGGGTCGGTCGATCAACCTGGCCGACAGTGTTTCCTTTTCGCCCGGGCGACCTTCGCGCTTGAAGAACCCACCAGGGATCTTCCCCGCCGCGTACATCTTCTCTCGATACTCCACGAACAGCGGAAACCAGCCCCGACTTGGGTCGGCTTTGGGACTCGCTGTGGCGGTGCACAGCACCATCGTCTCACCGTAGCCGATCATGACCGCTCCACCCGCCAACCGCGCGAGCTTACCGGTCTCGATCGTCATCGGCTTGCCACCGAGATCGAGCGTTTTCTTGATTGTTGCCATTTCTGTTTTCTCCTGACGGTCTAGCCGGGGCGCGGCATCTGCCGGTCCCCGGCGCTTTGTGAACGCCCGTCAGGCGGAAAGCGGAAGAAGGTGCGGCACGTTTCGCCGTAAGATATGCGGGGTACGAATCGATCATCGTACCGCGTACATCTCACGCCGAACACCGCTCTTCCCGCACTCCGTCACGGGCGCGAACGAACCGGAGTCGACCCGATCGACGAGCCGACCATGGGCACTACTTCCGGAGGTTTAGCTCCTCCAGGATCTGCCGGTATTGCTGCACGTCGCTGCTCTTCAAGTAATCGAGCAGACGTCGACGTCGACCCACCATCTTGAGCAGGCCACGCCGGCTGTGGTGATCATGAGGGTGCTGGCGGAAATGCTCGGTGAGCTCGTTGATCCGCCGGGTGAGAACAGCGATCTGTACTCTACTCGAACCGGTATCAGTCGCGTGTTCCCGGAAACCCTCGATAACCTCGCTCTTCTGCGAAGAACTCAATCCCATAAACGCGTTATCCCTCGATCGATGTCTGAAATGTGGGAGCTGAGAACATCCAGCAATAATCGTTCAAGATACTATGGGAGAACGCATTACGCCACCTCATGAGGATCAGCCAGCGCAGTCCGGGCTGCCGCCCGATCACGGCCTAGCTGCGCGGATAGCTCTTCGGGACCCTCAAAGCGTTTGACCGGCCGCAGGCGGCGCACGAACTCGATACCCACGAGGGCCCCATACAGGGGCTCGCCTGCCCAGTCGAGGAGGTGCGCTTCGAGTCCACCACCCGTCTCCTCGAACGTCGGTCGCGGGCCAAGATTGGCCATCGCCTCATGTCGCTCACCATCGATCTCGGCGAGAACCGCGTACACGCCCTCGGGAGGCAAACACTTGTCGACTTCGAGCTCGAGGTTCGCCGTGGCAAAGCCAAGCGACCGTCCGCGGCCCGAGCCACGCACCACTCGGCCGTACGCCGAGTACGCGCGTCCCAGTCCGGACGCTGCGATGGAGAGATCCCCGTTCGCGATCGCGCCTCGGATCTTGGTACTGGAAACTGTCTCTTCACCCGACGTGACGGGCCCAACGACATCGACCGAGAAGCCTTCCTCTACGCCCAAGCGACGCAACGTCTCGACGTCGCCTTTGCGGTCCTTGCCGAAGCCGTGATCGTAACCGATCACGAGCTCACCAAGCCTGAGCCGTTGCACCAGAACGTTGCGCACGAATGCTTCCGGTGAGAGCTGGCGCAGTCGATCGTCGAACGGCACCATGACCACGTAGTCGAGCTCGAACTGTGGCCACAAGAGCCGTCGCTCAATCGGCGTCGTTAACAAACATGGCGCTCGCTCCGGCGCGACAATTCGTAGCGGGTGCGGTTCGAAGGTCACCAATACACTCTCGCGATCAGAGGCACGGGCGCGACGCACGATCTCTCTCAGGACTGCTTGATGACCACGATGGACGCCGTCAAAGGTCCCTACCGTTATGGTAGTGCGCCGTGAACCGGGCAAACCTGCAGTCAACGTCAGCGACCCTCGCCATCGGCGTACAGAATGCGACGTGGCGACAGCTGCCATCCATGCGGCTCTCGGTGAAGCTCCCCCAATCCGACAAACCCACGCGGTCCGTGAAGTTGGACCCAACCCTCCTCCTCCACGCTCGCGTCGAGTTCCCCGATCGTCTGACCGTGTACGACCGCCGATTGTTGAGACTCGCTCAACTCCATGATCGGCAGCTCTGCGACGGCGGTTGCTGAGGGCCGAATGGCCTCGCGCACGAGATCGGGCTCGCCCATGACATCCCAGCCGATAGCGGTCTCAACGGTGAAGGGTCCCGATCGAGTCCGCCTGAGCGCTGCGCAGTACCCACCTGTCCCGAGCGCTTCACCGATATCACGTGCCAACGCTCGCATGTATGTACCACCACCGCATTCGACGGTCAGCTCCAACTCCGGAAAGACATACCTCTCGATCTTCAAGCTGTGAATCGTCACCTCGACGTCGGGTAGCGTGACGGTTTCGCCGGCTCGTGCTCGCTGATAGGCCCGCTTCCCCCCGACGTGTTTGGCGGAATACGCCGGCGGCGCCTGCGCCACACGCCCCGTCCATGCTCCACACACCTCGTCGATCATCTCACGCGTGGGCGCGACCACGCTCTCGGTCTCCGAAAGCTCGCCCTCGGGATCGTCGGTCGTGCTGCGCCAACCCAGCTGAACGGTGAGTTCGTATGTCTTGTCGTGCCCGCTGCAAAACGGCGCCAACCGGGTCGCAGGACCGATCGCGCAGACGAGCAATCCGGTTGCAAACGGGTCCAGTGTGCCAAAGTGACCCACCCGGCGCGTTCCCGTCGCCCGCCGAACGACCTGCACCGCATCGTGACTGGTTGGGCCGGCCGGTTTGTCGATCAATAAAATGCCGACCGGTTCTGGTGGGTCGCCGAGATCGGTCGCGGGGTCGCCCGGATGAAGGCCTCCCAGGATAGTTTCGATTCTAGCGGCCTCTTCCAGCGTCCGGTCAAGCTCGAACCGTAGCTCTGGCACGTACTTGAGCGTCACCGCATTACCCACCCGCGCGCGAACAAAGCCAGCCGCCCCACACAAGACCTCCAGCGTGGCCTGTTTTTCCTCCTCGCTGCCGAGCACACTGACATACACCCGGGCAGTTCTGAGGTCCGGTGCGCTCTCTACAGCCATCACGGTCGCGAATCCGATCCGTGGGTCCTTGAGCTCCGTACTCAGGACAGCGGCGATCTCCTGCTTGAGGAGTTCATCAACTCGGCGTTTGCGTGGGTAACCGTGTGCCATTTGTCCCGCTCTGAATCGTGAATCGGTCAGTAGATTTCGGTCTGAACGTTGATGACGCGAAGCTCTGACTCCCTGTCGAGCAAGTCGAGGATCGAATCGAGGGTTTTCTCAACACTTCGTCGTTGACCGCTCACCACCGCAACCGCTATTTCGGTGCGCTGCCACTTGTCGAGGTGTCCGGTCTCCGCAATCGAGACGTTGAAGTGCTTGGAGATCCGATCCTTGATGCTTCTCAGGATGAATCGTTTCTCCTTGAGCGATTGTGAACCTTGGATGTGAACGTCGAATGTGCCGAGACCGACGATCGTCATGGCGAGCTAACCTTAGGCCAGCGTGCGCTGTATTTCCTCGATCTTATACGCCTCGATGACGTCTCCGACCTTGACATCATTGAAGCCCTCAACATTGATCCCGCACTCGAAGCCTTCGCGTACCTCGCGGACGTCATCCTTGAACCGTTTGAGGGAAGCGATCGCTCCCTCGTACACCTCCACGCCGTCCCGCACCACGCGCACGCGAGCGGTCCTGGGTATGACGCCATCGGCTACGTGGCAGCCAGCGATGGTGCCCAGTCGCCCCACCTTGAAGGTTTTGCGCACCTCCGCCGAGCCAAGCACGACCTCTCGCTCCTCGGGTGCCAACAGACCCTCCATCGCCTTGCGCACGTCTTCAGCCACCTCGTATATCACGCGATAGAGGCGGATGTCGACACCCTCTCGCTCGGCCGCCGCACGGGCACGAGCATCAGGTCGGACGTGGAATCCAATGATGATAGCGTTCGACGCGGCAGCCAAGACAACATCGTTCTCGGAGATCGCTCCGACGCCGCGGTGAATTACTGACACCTCGACCTCTTCCGTCGACAGCTTTGTCAACTCGTCCGCGAGTGCCTCGACCGAGCCTCCGACATCACCCTTGAGGATCACGTTGAGACGCTCGACGCGGCCCGCTTGAACCTGCTCATATAGCTCTTCGAGCGTGGTCGGCTCCTTCGTTCGACGGAACCCCTGCTCGCGCTGAAGCCGCTGTCGCTTCTGGGCTATGTCCCGCGTTTGACGGTCGCCCTCCAGCACTGCGAAAGAGTCACCTGCCTCAGGCACACCGCTGATCCCCAATACGCGTATTGGCGTGGCCGGACCGGCATCGGTGACGTTCTTGCCCCGTTCGTCCAACAACGCGCGGACCTTCCCGTCGAACAGGCCGCAGATGAACGAATCCCCGAGTTTGAGTGTCCCGGTTGTCACGAGTATCGTCGCCAGCGGCCCCATACCCCGATCCAACTCCGCTTCGATCACCACTCCGCGGGCGGTTCGATCCGCGTTCGCCTTCAGATCCAGCAGCTCGGCCTGTAGCAGCACCCGCTCCAACAACTCTCCGACACCCTGACCGGTCTTGGCACTGACTTCGGTCGCCAACACCTCTCCACCAAACTCCTCGATGATCACACCGTGGTTCGTGAGCTCTTGTTTGACCTTGTCGATTTGAGCTTCAGGGAGATCGATCTTGTTGATGGCGACCACGATGGGGACGCCCGCGGCCCGGGCGTGATCGATCGCCTCGATGGTCTGCGGCATTACGCTATCGTCAGCCGCAACAACCAGAATGACAATATCCGTGGTCTGGGCACCTCTGGCCCGCATCGCGGTAAACGCCTCGTGACCTGGTGTATCGATAAACGTCACCCGGCGGCCATCGCTCAGAGCGACTTCGTAGGCACCGATATGCTGAGTGATTCCACCCGACTCGCCAGCGATGACGTTCGCTTTGCGAATGTGGTCGAGCAGCGAGGTCTTTCCGTGATCGACGTGCCCCATTACGGTGATCACGGGTGGCCGGGTCGAGAGATCCTCCTCGCTTTCCTCAACATCTTCGGGCTCACTTACTACAAACGCCTCCTGCCTCTGTGCGGCATACCCAAACTCCTCGCAGATCAGGCTTATCGTGTCGAAATCGAGACGCTGATTCACCGTGACCATGAGTCCGAGATCCATGCACGTGGCAATGATCTGAGTCGCCGGAACGCTGATTAGATCGGCCAGCTCAGCGACCGACACAAACTCGGTGACCTTGACCAGATTCTCCGGCTCGGCCTCGCTGACCTCTGGCGTTTCGCGACGGACTCGCTTCCTACGCCGCGTCCGGCCCTCCATCTTGGCCATCGTTTGGCGAATGTTCTGCTCGACCGCCTGTTGGTCGACTTTCCGACGTCTGCGGCGGCGACGACGACGGCGCGGTCCCTCTCGGGTTCGACCTTCTGTAGCAGCAGCTTTCTTGTCGGGTTTCGCTCCCGTCGCTTTGACCTGCGGCTTGGCATCCTCCCGCTTGGCGTGGCGCCGGCGCTTGGCCTCGTCGAGCTTCTTCTTTTTTTCCTCCTCAGCCTGCTTTACAGCTTCTTTCTCGGCTTCGAACTTGGCGGCGACCTGAGCGATCGTCTCATCGTCGATCGAAGACATGTGGTTCTTGACCGGGACCTTCATCTCCTTGAGAAGATTGACCATCGCTTCGCTCGACACGTTAAAGCGCCTGGCAACTTCGTAGATTCGAACCTTAGCCACGTCCGCACTCCTTTTGTGGATCCGGTTTCTGCGAAGCGACAATATCGGACAATCCACTGGCTATGTGGCGATCGGTGATCGTCAATGCGGCCACCGCCGCACGACCCGTGATCTCACCGAGTTCATCTTTGTTCCACCCATCGTACATAGCCACACCGTTTTCGTTGAGCCGGTCGACTAGGGTCTCCCTGCGTCTAGGACTCAGATCATCAGCCACCAATGTCGCTGCAGCCCGCCCCGCCTTCGCCGCGGCGCGCGTCTGCTGCACTCCGATCACGACCCGACCCGAGCGGCGTGCCTGCCGAATCAGGCCGTTGAAGCGAGGCTTGAGCGTCGGGCCCACTCGATCAACCGTCGTGGTTCTCATCCGCGTCACCGACGCCGGCCTCTGAGCTTTCCACCGCGGTAGTCGGCGACACCCCATCCTCGGCTGATCGGCGTTCATCCTCCGCTGGGGCCGTCTCGCTGATAACCTTCGGCTCTGGTGATTCGTCCGATTTCGGCTCGGCTGGGACGTACTCACCCTCATCCTCGTCCCACTCTTCCTCGACCTCAACCGTCAACTCGTCAATCACGCGCGTCAGGAGCTCAGCGGCCTCTTGCGTCATGCCCGGCACCGCAGCCAGATCCTCGAGGTCGAGGTCGATGATATCGTCGAAACTCTCATAGCCGGCACTGGCCATCGCCTGGACCGTCTCCGGGGTGATCCCAGGAACCTGATCGAGCGCGAAATCGCCAGCCGCGATGCCCGGTTCGCTCTCTGCGGTGGTGGTCTCGACCTCCGGCTTACGACCGAAAAGCACCTCTTCTTCCTGGGCCAGGTACTCGGCCTTGCTAACGAGGTCGATGCGGTACCCGGTGAGCTTTGAAGCCAATCGTACGTTTTGGCCCGAACGACCGATCGCCAAAGAGAGCTGATCCTCTGCGCACACCACGGTAGCCCGCTTCTCGGCTCCCTCAGTGTCAACTGGCGCCGCCGTTTCAGCCGGCGCAGGAGCCGCCACCTCAACGGTTTCTTCGGGTGCCGCCTCGCCGGTGGCCTGAGCCTCGCCCTCCACCGTCGGCACTACTGCTGATGCGTTATCTGCTTCGTCGGTCATGCGTTCCGTTTCGCGCCGTGCGGCCTCCTCCAGCGATGCCTTCGAAGCCTCCAGCGCCGCCGCCGTTTCCTCGGGACTGGCTGGTTGGGACGGTGCCGGTGCGGCGGTCGGGCCCCGGAAGCGGGTACGCGGCTTGAACGCAGTCGCCTCTGCCGTCTCGGTGAATAGCCCACCTTCGTCGCCGCCTTCAGGCTCGTGGAGCATGATCTTGTAAACCTCGGCCGGTGACAACGCCTGGGCGATGAACTCGCGCGACTCGTCGGTCCATGGCACGATATCGATACGCTCGCCACCCAGCTCCGACACCACCGCCTGGACGCGGCTGCCCTTCAGACCCACGCACGCACCCACCGGGTCGACGTGCTGATCACGCGACCAAACGGCGATCTTGGAGCGACTCCCTGGCTCGCGCGCGATGGCGCGGATTTCCACGATACCCTGAAACACCTCGGGAACCTCAAGCGCAAAGAGAGCGCGCACGAAGTCAGGATGTGTACGACTCAAAATCAGCTGCGGGCCCTTGTTGGTCTCCCGAATATCGAGCAGCAAGGCGCGCACCGTCTCACCCTGTCTCAGATACTCGCGGCGTACCTGCTCTCTTCCTGGTAGAAGCGCCTCGGTCCGACGATCAAGGAAAACCAGTGCGTTGCCCCGGTCTACCTGCTGCACCGTCCCGGAAACGAGCTCGCCCACTCGATCGGCGTACTCTTCGCGAATACGGTTCCGCTCTTCCTCGCGTACCTTTTGAATGATCATCTGCTTGGCCGCCTGAATAGCGTTGCGGCCAAATGTGTTGTAGTCGAGCGGAATCTCCGCCACCTGGCCCGGGACTGGGTCATCGTCGCCCCACGGCTCGTTGACAAAGGGCAACTGCTTGGCCTCCTCAACCGTCATCTGGCGCGAGGGATCCTCCAGCACCTCTTCGTCAGCGACGATCTCCTTCAGCATATAGATGCTGATCTCCCCCGTGACCGGGTCGACGAGTACTTCGGCCTCGGCCTCAGCTCCGTACTTGCGCCGTACAGCCGCCAACATGCCGACCTTGACGAGCTCGACGATCTCTGACTTTTCGAGCGCCTTTTCTCGCGTCAGCTGACCAAATGCTTCTAGGATTTCCATACTCTCACTGCTCCTATCAAACCCCTATACGTTTCATCCCCGGCTCTTTGCTCGGGTCGCCGACCGCCAGTCCACATGCAACTTGGCGTTGGCTATCTCACCGTGTCCAAAGGTCCATCGGTCTTCGGTTCCACCCACCGAGTCGCGTACGACAACGGCGAACGATCCGTCACCTTGGTCAACGACACCCTCGAGAACACCGGTGAAGCGCTTGCGACCTTCCCGACCTACTTGGAGACGGATCGCGATCTCCCGACCAACAAAGCGCTCAAAGTCGCGCCGCCGGGAGAGTGGCCGCTCGACGCCGGGGCTCGAAACTTCGAGTACGTATCTCTCTGGGACCGCCCCCGACGATTCGAGCTCTCGCTCGATCAACCTGGACAACCGAGCGCAATCGTCCAGTGTGACGCCAGCTTCCTTGTCCACGTAGACCCGTACCACGGGCCGCCCTCTACTCCCGCCGAGCTCCACGTTCACGAGCTCGGCTCCCGCCCGTTCCACGACCGGCTCGACCACAACCATCATGCGGTCGATATCGGACATCGATCAGCCTCTGCTCTCGGGTCCTTGACGCGGAAGCAAAAAAAGTGGGGCCACCGCCCCACTTCATTACCAAATGTACGCGAAACGAGCCCCAAGGCAAGGTGGCGTGTGGTGTCGGGTCAGCCTGGGAGGCCAGCAAAAAAGACCATTCGCCCACTATCTGTGCCATCGCGCCGGTAGCTGTGAAACCGCTCTAGATCGCAGCATGTACAATCCAGGGACGAGACGATCGACGCCCGAGATAGCCCGACGGAGAGGGCCTGGCAGGTGAGCGCGCCGCGAAGATCGACGCGGTGATCATCCTGACCGCCAGCAAGCCAACGCTCCGTATCCAGCCCCACCCCAGCAGCCCGGAGCGACTCAACCACCTCCTCACCCACCGGATAGCAGCACGGCCCGATCGCCGGCCCCCAATATGCCATGCATTCGCTGGGCTGAGCACCGTATTCGTCACCGAGCGCCGTCACTGCCGCAGGTAGAATCCCGCCAGCTACCCCCCGCCAACCGGCGTGAACGAGGGCCAGCGCACCAGCCGACGGCGCGTAGACGAGCGCCGGGACACAGTCGGCGACGCTGACGGTGAGCAGTATGCCAGGCGTGTTGACCAAGAAACCGTCTCTAGCCTCGACCTGAACCGTTCCCAGAGCGACCTCGTCGGCGCGAAACAGCTCCGTCCCATGGACCTGCGATGCTCTAACGACAGCGCGGAAATGCGTTTCAGCCCACGCTTCGAGCTCGCTCTGCGCTGCCCCCGCGTATTCTCTGCCACGCCCGAAATCCAGCTCACGCATGGTCATACCGGCGAACAGCGGGTGTCCGTCCCAGCGAAGCTCGAGTCGGGGTAGCGGCTCACCGAATCGGGTCTCGATCGGCATGCCGAAACCGGTGCCCAAATTCTCAACAATCATCAATCGGCCAATCGAAACCGCACGACGTGGTAGACCGCTGCGAGACCGTCGCGCCAAGTGATTTTCTTGCCGCCAGAATAGTCGCGTCCGTGATACGCAATCGGCGTTTCATAGATCCGATAGCCACGGCGAGCGACTTTGGCGGTGATCTCGGGCTCGATGCCAAACCGGCTCGACCGGAGCGTCGGCCCGATGTCAGCGATGACCTCACGACGAAACACCTTGGACCCGGTCTCCATATCGGTGAGGTCGAGGTTGTTGAGCACATTGGAAAACAGCGTCAGCAAGCGATTACCGACAGAGTGCCAGAACAGGTGAGCGCGCTGGGTCCCGCCGAGGAAGCGTGAACCGTAGACGACATCCGCCACACCTTCCCGAATCGGGCTTATGAGCGCTTCGTAGTCTCGCGGATCGTACTCCAGGTCGGCATCCTGGACCAAGACGATGTCGCCTTCCACCTCGACGAAGGCGCGCCGCAAAGCCGCTCCCTTGCCACGGTTTCGGGTCTCGAGGATTACTTTGACCGAGACCTGACGGCCGTCGCCGTCCATGATCCGCTCCTCACCGCTGGCCACGGCCGATAGGTACTCACGTGTCCCATCGTCCGATCCATCATCGACGACCACGATTTCCTTCTCGAACGGCGTCAGTGCGACCCGCCGGAGCTGCTCGACAATCGTCGGGCGCTCATTGTAGACGGGAACCACGACCGATAGAAGCAGCGATTCTTTTGCGCTAGGAGAGCCCACTCATTCCCGGATGGACCGGGGGGCGGTCACGGTCGTCCGCCTGACCGGTCTCGGATGGATGTCGCTCGAACAGTAGCTTGAGGACGGGCGGGGTAACCAGCGTCGTGGCCATGACCATGATCAATACCGCTGAAAAAACGTCCTGCGTGAGAATCCCGCCAAGAAGCCCAATCTGGGCGAAGATCAGACCCACTTCCCCGCGCGGGACCATTCCCGCACCGATCGCGAGCTTGTTGATGTCGCCGCGCAATACGCTATAGCCGGCTGCCACCTTGCCGATCACCGCGATGACAAACAAACCGGCTCCAACCAGAAGGATCTCGTGATTCTCGGCGACTCGCGGGTCGAGAATCGACACGTCGACAGCAGCGCCGATGGACACGAAGAAAATCGGCGTAAAGACATCGGCCACCGGCTTGATCTGTTCGACGATGGTGTCAAACTGATTGGTTCGCGAGAGTATTAGGCCCGCCGCGAATGCGCCCACGATGGGAGCCAACCCAACGCCATCAGCAAAGAAGGCCAACATCAGCGCAAAGACGAGTGCAAACGTGACCAGCACACCTCGCACTCGCATGCGGTTGACGAGCTCGAAGATCCACCGCGCCGTGTAGAGTCCGATCGCCATCGCCACCGCCAAGAACCCCATCGCCAGCGCAAATAGCTTGACGACACCGAAAACCGAGATCGTGCCGGTCGAAGCCAGACCCTCGACGACAGCCAGAATCAACAATCCGAGGATATCGTCAATTACCGCTGCCCCGATGATGATTCTCGCTTCAGCGCTGTTGATCTTGCCGAGATCAGTCAGCACGCGGGCGGTGATCCCAACCGATGTCGCGGTGAGCGTTGCACCGATGAAGATCGCGGTCAGGCTCGCTCCACCTTCGTAGTAGTACCAGAACAGGTATCCGAACAGGAACGGGAGTATGATGCCGACGACCGCGACCATCAGAGCAGACGAACCCACGTGAAACATCTCCCGCAGGTCCGTTTCTAGACCGATCTCAAACAGCAGGATCGCGACACCGACTTCCGCCAAGACGTGAACCATCGCCCCGTACGGATCGGCAGGATCGACCGGCACCAGCCCCAGTACCGAGGCGCCGACGAGTACTCCTGCCACCAGCTCTCCCAGAACCGCCGGCTGGCCGATGCGCTCAAACAGCTCGCCCACCAGCTTGGCTGACAGCAGTACAACTATAAAGATGAAAAAGAAGTGTCCGACTTCGACGAAGTGAGCGGCCTCTTCCATGTCGCTCCGTGCGCTGGCGTGTTCAGCTGGTCAGGAGGATCCTAGAACCGGCCGATAAAAAGATACGGTCGCCACCGCTGGTCAGGGACTGACGCGAAGTACGTAATATGAGTGAACGGGTGCGGTCGACGCGGCGGCTTTGCCAGAGATAGACCAGCTTGCTCAGGTGTGCGGTTTCCCTTCCGGTTGTTACAGCGCACGCACGCGCAGACCAGGTTCGTCCACGTGTCTCGCCCACCCGCGGAACGGGGAACAACGTGATCTGTCGTCATCGGTCCCCGGCGCGTGCCGCAGTATTGGCATCGGTAGCTGTCGCGTCGCAGAACGTTACGACGAGTTAACGCAACGCGCTTTTGGGGGGCATGAATGTAAACCGACAAGCGAACAACGGACGGCAGAGGTACGACACATGACACCGAGTGAACCTCCGAATCGTAGCGCTCAACGATCTCTGCCTTGCCCAGCACCACCATCACAACCGCTCGCTGCGCCCGACACACCGACAGTGGCTCGTAGTTCTGGTTCAGAACCAAGACTTTCTTTTGAAGCAGCGGGCTCATCCGTTTACGGTCCCCTGACCTCGTAATTAAAACGCAGCGTGTCGATCCACTCACCGAGCCGCCACGCCGGCACGCGAACGATTTCCTCCCATGCCGCTGAGATGTTCACCGTCCCGTCTCGTTGGCCGCGCACGCGAAGCCGGTACGGCGACAGCGGTACGCCGAGCTCGTCAGCCGACTCCAACAACGCCTGTTGCATCGCCTCCGAGCTGCTCACATCCGCAAAACGAGCCGATTGCTTCATGGCGTCTTTGAAACGCCACGCCCGGATATGAGGCGTTGCGAACAGATAACCAATGTAGAGCCCAGCTGCGAGCAGTACCAACCTCAGGAGCGTCGCCATCAGAACTCCTCCACGACGTGGCGAAGGACTTCCTCGGCGATCTTCTCGATCGCACGGTCGATCCCCGTCTCCCGATCTTCACCTTCGTCCTCGTTGAATTCGCCCCACTCAATCAACGACCGATTCTGCCACAGCGTCCGCTCTCGAACTTCATCCAGCAGCTCAATGTCGATCCTCAGCACCACGCGACGCGTGAATACATCCGGGTTTACGGTCTCCCCGGGATCGTAGGAAAGCGCCTCTTCTTCGTAGTTGAGAATCGCTCCCTGGACAACCAGATCGGCTTCGTCCTCGTCGCTAACGATCTGCAATCGCGACTCGCTGAGGAACTCGTTTATGACTCGCTCGGTGAGTTGCTGCGTCAGCTGAAACTCGCGCGTCTCGTTGTCGAACGTCGCCACGTAGACAGTATTGAGATGCGACGGTACCGGTGATCGAAAAGAGTAGCCGCAACCCGCCACGAGAAGTCCTGCCACCAGCCAGAGGCAACGAAACGCATCCAAGCTAAACCGACGGTCTTTCTTCTTTGCGAACATTGAACACGAGCTGACGCTCCTTGACGTAATCACGCAAAACGACTTTTCTGGGTGTGTGACGCTCATCCACCGGCTGAAAATCGCTGAATCGTACACGGTAGATCAATCTCCCTGCTCGTTCCTGACGATACTCGACGAGCCGTGACGAGCTCCCCTCCACCGTAAGCGCGTGGATGGTACCCGCGTCGGCGATGTAGAGCGTGTTGCGCTCATCCTCCGCGAATGCCGCAGTCCACTCCGCGTTTTGGGTCAGCCGAGTAACGTCGTAGGCCCCGAGCACGGCTCCCAGCACCTCGGGTGATGCCAGCGCCCGTTCGCCGGTCAGAGCCGCGAACTTCGGGTCACCGAGCGGACCCGTCAGGGTCTTCCCCTCTTGGGGCAAGCGAACGGTCAACATCTCTCCCTCCAGTCGTACGTGTACAACCGGGGTATCATGCGGACCGAAAACGTCGGCTTTCAGGGTCTTGGGGTTGGCCCGATACTCGATCGCACCATCGCCCACGAAGCGCCGCCGTCCCTCGATCAATGTGACAGAGAATATCCGCTTGGTGGCTTCGATCTCGGCGTAGCGAGCCTGCAGTTCGGCCACTAGCGGACCTGGATCGATTCCTGTTTCCGCGGCCCGGCGAGCCTCGGTTTGGAGCGTTGTAGCGCAAGCGGCAACCAACACTGTGACAAGCGACACGGCGATTCGGGTCACTCGGTTAGCGCCGCCTCGGCACGATCGATCTTGGCTTCAAGGTCAGTCGAACCGGCAGGGGTGAGCTCAGCTGCCCGACGATATGCTCTCAGGGCGGCCTCGAGACGACGTTGTTCGTAGAGAATGTCGCCCAGTTGTTCATGCAGTACACCCGACTCGGGGATCGCTGTGATGCCGGTCACGAGAACTTCCTCGCCAGCCGCCAGACGACCTTGTTCGACCAGCGCCCGCCCGAGCCCCTCCCAAGCGCTAGCGTGTCTCGCGTCTATCGTAACCGCTGTTCGAAAGTTGTGTTCCGCCTCTGACCACTGTTCCAGAGCGAGCAGTGCGCGACCAACCTCGACCCGCAACTCGACCGACTGCGGGCGCAAGTCAGCCGCTGCCTTTAGGTGCGCCAGCGTTCCCGCACTCGAGCCACGCGCTCGATGGAGTCCGATCAGCTGGAATCGGAGTCGGATGTCCCGGGGCGCCAACCGGGCCGCTTGCTCGTATCCATCGATTGCAGCGTCGTGATCGCCACGATGAGACGCAATGATCGCCTGGAGTCTATAAAACGATGCGGCCTGCCCCGGCTCACTACTCTCCAGATCTCGGATCTTGTTAGAAAGCTCGGAGAGCGCGTCGGCGGCAGGTTCGAGTCGATCCAGTTGGAGCAGGACAGCAGCCCACTCCAGTCGCAGAGTCACGGCCTCCGGATCGAGCTCGACAGCGTGCCGCAACCACACCTCGGCGGTGTTCAGGTCGCCCTGATACCGCGCTTCATCAGCCAGATGAAACAGCGTAAGGGCCGCGGCTGGCGGATCCTGTTGCTGAGCGTGGAGACTGTGGACTCGAGTGGTCAACACGAGACTGAGAGAAGCCAGCAGGACCCACAGCGGTCGCGAGGTCATTCGGACAGACAGCATAAGGCGGCCAAGATAGGAAACCGCGGAAGACAGCCGCAAGCCGCGTCACGCTGGCCGGTCGAGACCAGGCAGCCGATCTTGAGCCCGTGTTCCGACGTCTGACTCTCGTGGCGCTCTTGAGCGCCAGCTCGATTGGTTGCGATGACCGGTCTGAGCCGCCCGTAGCACCAACGACGATCTCGTCTCGAACCTTCGCTCAGGTTTTTGGTGAACTCGTGGTCGCGCGCATCGAGACGCTACCGGACACCGCAGCCTATCGCTCGCGCCGGAACGCCATCCTGGCTCGTTACGAGGTCGCCCCTGACGACCTGGAGCGGTTCGTCGCTATCCACGGGTCTGATACCGACTTTATGGCCGGTTTGTACCGCCAAGTCAAAGTTCGCGTGGATTCGCTGTCGGCGATCCGCCCGGATTCCTTGCGGCGTGCCTCCCAATTCCCGAGGCCCCCAGAGAGCGAGCCCTAGCCCGTCTACTCCCACTCGATCGTAGCCGGCGGCTTGCTCGACACGTCATAGGTCACACGATTGACACCGCGAACTTGGTTGATGATCTGGTTCGCAACCCGACCCAGGAAATCCGGTGAGAACGGGTACCAGTCAGCCGTCATCCCGTCCTTCGAGGTCACTGCTCGCAGCGCCACAACGTGCTCGTACGTCCGCGCGTCGCCCATCACGCCCACAGCCTTCACGGGCAACAAGACAGCGAACGCTTGCCATATCTGATCGTAGAGACCGGCACCACGAATCGCCTGCAGATAAATGGCATCGACTTCGCGCAGCAGCTTCACCCGCTCGGACGTAACCTCGCCCAACACACGAATCGCCAAGCCCGGTCCTGGGAATGGATGCCGCCCGACGATCTCCTCCGGAAGACCGAGCTCACGTCCAACCTGTCTGACCTCGTCTTTGAACAGTTCGCGCAGCGGTTCCACGATTCCGAGACGCATCGCTTCCGGAAGTCCGCCCACGTTATGGTGAGTTTTTATCGTTGCCGAGGGTCCCCTGACCGACAGCGACTCGATCACATCCGGATACAGCGTACCCTGCACCAAGAAATCGATGTCTCCGATGGTGCCGGCAGCGGTCTCGAAAACATCAATGAAACGATGGCCGATCCGGCGTCGCTTTTCTTCGGGATCTACGACACCGGTCAGGTCGGCTAAGAAACTCTCTCCAGCGTCTACGGTCTCCAATCGAAAGCCTAAATGTTCGCGGAATGTTCGCTCGACCTGTAGCCGCTCGTCTTTTCGCAACAAACCGGTGTCTACAAAGATGCACGTCAGGTGATCGCCAATCGCCCGATGCACGAGCGCTGCGGCCACTGCGGAGTCCACACCGCCCGACAACCCGCAAACGACCCGTCGGTCACCAACCTGGTCATTGATCACGTGCTCGGCCCGGTCGATGAATGACGCCATAGTCCAGGTCGGTTCGCAACCGCAGACATCAAACACGAAGCTCGATAGAAGCTCCTCGCCGCGTTCGGTATGGACGACCTCAGGATGGAACTGAACACCATACCTCCGGGTCTCGGGATTCCCGAACGCGGCCACGGTATCGTCACTTGAGACAGCGTAGCTCACGTACCGATGCGGCACAGCCGTGACCCGGTCTCCGTGACTCATCCAGACGCTGAGCGCCTGACCAGCCTCGAAGCCTTCGAACAAACCGACCGGCTCCTCAACGATCAGGCTGGTCCGACCGTACTCGCGCTCGGTGGCTGGCTCGACGCTGCCACCATCGTGCTGGGCCAACAGCTGCATCCCGTAGCAGATCCCCAGTATCGGCAACGGAAGATCGAGTAGACCCGACGGGGCCTGGGGCGCGTCGGCGTCATAGACGCTCGACGGACCGCCCGACAGAATGATCCCCGCCGGCTTCAGTGCCCGAATTGTGTCGGGGTCTAGGTCGTAAGGGTGGATCTCGCAGTAGACGCGCTGCTCGCGGATCCGTCGCGCGATCAGCTGCGTGTATTGACCACCAAAGTCGAGGATCAAAACCCACGATCTCGGACGGTCCTCTGAGCCGGGCAGCTCAGAACTCATGAAACTCGACCGCCGCGGATTCGACCTCGTAGATCGCCAGCGACCCGATCCCTCCGAGCCAGCCACACACTTCGCCGGGATTTACGACGATCGTTTTGCCAATCGTCTGAAGATCACGTTGATGGGTGTGACCGTATACGATGAGATCGTAGGTTCCTGCCGCAGCCACATCCATGACCCCACGGGGCTCGTGCATCACCAAGACCCGTCGGCCACCGAGCTCCGTCTCCCACCACTGACTCTCCAGTCGAGCACCGACATCCGTAAAGGCCTTGGAGATCGCAAAGATGTCACCGTCGTTGTTTCCCGTGATCCCATGCAGCGGCGCGTCAAGGCCTGCGAGTTCGCGCACGGCGAATGGCGAACAATAGTCACCCGCGTGAAGCGCGATATCGATCGCAGCGCGGTTGAGTATCGCTGTGGCTTCCCGGATTCGAATGACATGGTCGTGCGTGTCGCTGATCAGCCCGATCCTCACCGCCTCACCCTCCCCGCTCACGCGGGTGTGCCGTAGATGAGCCTAGCGATGATCTGCTCAACGCTGAGTGTTGTCTCGTTCCCGGTATCGAGCTCTCTGAACGTCAAGTGGCCACCTTTACGCTCTCGCTCACCGATCAAAATGGCGGCGCGTGCGCTCGCCTGCGCGGCCCGCTTCAGCGCCTTGGCGACGGATTGATCGGTTAGCGCCAGGTCACCGGCGATACCAGCACCTCGGAGTTGAGTCAGGACCTCGATAGCTGCTCTCCGGTCGTCCGCCGACACTGGGATCACGAACACCTCACAGCGGGAGGACGGCGCGGGCAGGCGATCGCGAGCCTCCAGCAGTTCGATGAGAACCGCCTCGCCCAACCCGAACCCGGCCGCAGGTAGCGTCTGGCCCCCCACGTTTTCCAGCAGGTCGTCGTAGCGGCCTCCGCCGCAGATGGCGCGAAGTTCACCTTTCCGATCGTACATCTCGAAAACAACGCCCGTGTAGTAGGCGAGCCCGCGGACAACCCCAGGGTCGAATCGACAGAAGTCACCCACGCCGTAGGCATCAAGGTAGGACCTCAACTGTGCCATTCGATCTCGGTGCTCCCCGAGGTTTGGAAGTCCCATAAACTCGTCTCGGTCGATCATCTGGAGGTCGGCAATGCGCTCTGCGCTATCGGCGGGAATCCCACCCTTGACGAAGCTCTCGAGCGCTGGCTTGATACCAAAGCGAGGGATCTTGTCGAGGACCGTATAGACCCATGGTTCGGGTTCTTCAACGCCAGCCTCGGCAAGGAAGGCGTCTAGCAAGCGGCGATCGCTGTACCGCAACTCAAAGTCGTCGGCGTTCAACCCACACGCGCGTAGCGCATCGACACCGGCTGCCATGATCTCAGCATCGGCTTCGACGCCGGCGACGCCGAGGATGTCAAGGTTGAGTTGCCAAAACTCTCGGAATCGACCTCGCTGTGGGCGCTCATAGCGAAACAGCCGCGGGATCGAGAACCACTTGATGGGCTTGGACAAGCCTTGGCTTCTCGCGGCGACCATCCGTGCCAGCGATGGCGTCATCTCGGGGCGGAGCGCGATGTGCCGATCGCCGCGGTCAACAAACGAGTAAATCTGCTCGACAATCTCTTCGCCGGACTTGTCGGTAAACAGCCCGAGGGGCTCGATCACCGGCGCATCGTACTCCTCGAAACCGTAGCGAAGCGCTACCTCTCGCCAGCGATCCTCGATCCAGCGGCGGATGCGCATCTCATCAGGATAGAAATCGCGCGTCCCGGGAAGGCGGTCAAAGCGAGTCATGCGCCTACCGCCGCCTCGGCGGCTTGTCTGCGCACATACGGGGTGTCGGCCGAGGCCAGGCGGAGGTCGACGAGTGCCTCGCCGACAGTGTGAAAAGACCCGGTCACCAGAACAAACTCCGCATCTCCGCCACGCACGACTGACATGGCGCGCTCGAGTCCGTCGGCTATCGAGTCCGACCACCGCACCCAGGGTCTCAGCGCTAGCGTGTTGCGAACATGAGCGTGTTCCATGCCGCGCGACTCCGGCGCCGTTCTCAAACCGCATAGCCAACCCCGACTGGCAACGCTCCGCAGACGGTCGAGCATCGTCGTCCAGGGCTTATCGGCCAGTATCCCAGCCACCAGCACCGCTCGACCGCGCTTCATCGCTTGTACCGACTCCGTCAGCCGATCGATCGCGGCTTCGTTGTGGGCCACGTCGAGTAAGACCGGGACACCGTCTACCGTCCGCCACTCAGCGCGACCCGGCAGATCCGCGTGCTCCAATCCAGCCCGAACCACCGTTTCGTCTTGGGGTGGTGTTGTCAGCGTCTCCCAGGCCCACAGGGCTAGTCCCGCCCCAAACGCAAAGTGGTCGCCGGAAACGGGAAGTGTCAGTCCACGCGCCGAAAAACTCGGACCTGAGTAATCGAATCGAGTGCCCCATGGTGTCTTCTTGCGTACCGACAGCGTGACTTCATCGTGAAGAAAACGGATCGGGGCGTCGACCCGCGCAGCATGTTGAATCAACGCGGCCCGTACCTCTGATGGACGCGGATCACCAACGAATACCGGCACTCCAGGCTTGAATGTGCCTGCCTTCTCGCCGGCGATCGTGATTAGATCCTCCCCGAGATGCTGCTGGTGATCGAGCGCGATGTTGGTGATCACCGTAACCCGTGGGTTGACGACTGAGGTTGCGTCAAGACGACCTCCCAGGCCGACCTCGAGGACCCCTACATCGATCTCCTGTTCGGCGAAGTAATCGAGGGCGATAAGTGTCGTCGCCTCGAAGAACGTCATCTCGCGCTCGATCACAAATTCGCGGACCTGCTCCCAGCCATCGGCCAGCGCCGAAGCGGAGATTGGCTCACCGTCGATTTTGATGCGTTCTCGGAAGTCGACCAGATGGGGCGACGTGTAGCAACCGGTCTTCACACCGTTGGCAGTGCCCAAAGAAGACAAGCAGGCTGCGGTCGTTCCCTTGCCGTTGGTGCCGGCTATCTGGACGTAGGGAACGCGGTCCTCGGGGTGACCGGCAGCTTCGCAGTATGCCTGGACGTTGTCGAGACCCATGCGGATCCCGAACTGTTCCAAACCGTGGAGCTCGTTCAGCGCTTGCTCGTAGTTGCTCACTCCTCTTCGGCCAGCGCCTCCCGCCCGAGCATCCAACGCAGGGTGCGCGAGATTATGCGCTTCAGCCGGTCACGCGGGACGACGGCGTCCACGAACCCATGTTCCAGCAGGAACTCGGCGGTCTGGAATTCGTCGGGCAGATCCTCTCCAATCGTCTGCTTTATGACGCGTGGACCGGCGAAGCCAATTTGCGCATGCGGTTCGGCATAAATCACGTCACCGAGCATGGCGTACGAGGCCGTCACCCCGCCCGTGGTTGGATCGGTGTCGACGGCTATAAAGGGCAACCCGTTTGTCGCCAACTCCGCAAGTAGAGTGCTCGTCTTCCCCATCTGCATGAGGGAAAGGACCCCCTCTTGCATTCGCGCGCCGCCGCTGGCGGAAACAATGACGAGAGGAATCCGGCGCTCGATCGCACGTTCGATCGCACGAGCCACCTTCTCACCAACCACAGAACCCATGCTACCGCCCATGAAACCGAAATCCATAACACCGATCGAAACCTCGACGTCATCGATTGCCCCCAAGCCACAGACAATCGCGTCGTTGCGTCTAGTTCTCTCCCGATACTCTTCCAGCCGCTGAGCATACGACTTGGAGTCGACGAACCCCAAAGCGTCTACGCTTGAGAGATCCGCATCGAGTTCCCGAAACGAGCCCTGATCCAATAGCAGCTCGAGGTAATCGTCGGTCCCAACCCTAAAGTGGTGTCCACAGTTACCGCAGACGGAAACGCGCGCCGCCAGATCCTTGCGGTAGAGGATGTCGCCACATGAGGGACACTTGTGCCACAGTTCACCCGGCAGCTCCTTCCGGGCGGTCGTCGTCTCGATCTTCTTCTTTTCGCGCTTAAACCAACTCATAGGGTATGCCCGTAGTCGACGAGCCTATCGCTCCCTCTCAATCAGGTCAACCGCCATGATTACTGCGTCCTCTCGAGGCCCAGAGTAATAGCCGGCACGACGGCCCACCCGCTCAAATCCGTGGTGGGCGTAGAATCGCTGAGCGTCGCGGTTCGATTTACGAACCTCTAGGTACATTCGACGCGCCCCTCGCTCGCGGGCCGCGGTCCAGATCTCACTGAGCAGCCGGCCACCGACGCCTTGCCCACGGCGCTCGGCGACCACCGCGATATTAGCTAACTCGGCCTCATCCGCCGCTACCCATCCTACTGCGTAACCAACCACCTCTCCGGGGTCAACACACGCCACCATTCCCAGGCCGCCCGGCAGGTCGACGATCTCGGCAAAGTGCTCGATATGCCAAGGAGCTGCATAGATCGACTCCTCGATCGACACGACTGGCGCTAGGTCCCCGCTCTCTAAGGAGCGGATCGTCAGCGCCGCGCTCAAGACACATCGACTCCGGGTCGAGCATAGTCCGGTTCGAAACCAGAAGCGTCAGCAACTCGGTAGCGGTCCGGTGATTGCTCAACGAGCGATCCAACTGCCGTGGCGATCGTTCCGACGGCCGGCATGGCATCCTCGAGCCGGACCTCGGTTGCGCCGCGGGCGAAGGCGGCGATGCGGTCCGGCTCGAGATCGGCCGGCCCGTGCAACAGCCGCCAGCCTCGGGAACCTGCGCGTTCGCAAACCGCAGCGTAGCGCCGTTCGCGGCGCGCATCAAAAGTAGCACAGACGCGCGACTGATCCGGCCGCGCGCAGAGCTCGCATACCGCCAACAGGGTCGACGGTGCGTAAAGCGTCACTCCTCTCAACTCGGCCAATGCGACCGCGATCGTAGCACCAATCCTGAGACCGGTGAACGAACCCGGTCCACCCGGGATCGCCAATCCGTCCAGTTGATCCCATCCGACGTCATTCTCGGTGAGCAGATCGTGGATAGCCGGAACGCAATCACGAAATGCAGAGCGTGACTCGAGACGTCGCTCAGCTCCGCCGATGGGCAGGTGGAGAGCAACCGCTGCTCGTGGAGTCGCGGTATCGATGGCGAGCAGCTTCACGTCTGCCCAGCAAGCCAATCGATCAATGCCGACCACCCCTCACCGCGAAACGACATGTCAACCTCACGAACGTCAGGTTTGCGGGGGTCAACCTCGAACTTCAGCGTCGCAGCCGGCGAGTCGACGCGTCCAGTGATAAGGGTCGGCCACTCGACGCAGGTGACACCGTCACCCGACAACACGGTGTCGATATCAAGCGTGTCCAAATCGGAGGCCGTGGTCAATCGATACAGATCGACGTGGGTGAAGTGTCGTCGTCCACCGTACTCGAGGATCAGGTTGAAGGTTGGACTGGCGATCGGTCCGACAACGCCACATCCGAGACCAACCCCTTGGGCGAACGTCGTCTTTCCTGCCCCCAGCGCGCCCTCGAGCAGGATGACCGAGCCATCCGGCGCCAACCGGCCGAAGGCGGCTCCGAGATCGCGCATCGAGCCGGAGTCAGCCACGATGCGACTATAGTTCCGAGCTGACGCACTCATCCTTAGCCTGCCGACTCGAGCCCTATCTTCTCGCGCAGTGTCTTGGGCCGGCGGGACTTGCCCTGCATCTCGCCACGCAACTCGAACAACTCATCGCGCAGCAGCGCCGCGGTTTGATAGTCCAGCCGCTCGGCGGCGGCTTTCATCTCCGCTTCGATAGACTTTGCCAACTCCTCTCGCTCGAGCTCCTGGGCCATTCCCGCCAATCGTTCTCGGACCGCACGACCCCGGGGGCTCTGCCCCCCGCGCGAGTCAGCCACCGAGGTGGTTTGGAGAATCTGCTCGCGCGTCTTGTAGACCGTCTCGGGCTCGATACCGTGGGCCTCGTTGTGGGCTTCCTGGATAGTCCTTCTTCGGTTCGTCTCAGTCATCATCGTGTTCATCGCCTCAGTGACGCGATCAGCGTATAAGACGACCCTGCCGTTGGAATTCCGCGCGGCTCGCCCCGCGGTCTGAATTAGCGCCGTGGCCGAGCGGAGAAACCCCTCTTTGTCGGCATCCAACACCGCGACCAAAGAGACTTCCGGCAGATCAAGGCCCTCCCGGAGCAAGTTGATCCCGACGAGAACATCGAAGACATCAGTCCGGAGTCCGCGGATGATCTCGATTCGCTCGAGAGCACTGATATCTGAGTGCATATACCGCACACGCACGCCGGCGTCGTTGAGATAATCCGCCAAGTCCTCCGCCATACGCTTCGTCAGCGTCGTAACCAGTACCTTCTCCCCTGCTTCCTCGCGCTGTCGAATCTCCTCCATCAGATCATCGATCTGCCCTTTGACCGGTCTTACGATCACCTCGGGATCGATTAGGCCGGTTGGCCGAATGATCTGCTCCACCACGACGCCACCAGACAGTTCCAACTCCCTGTCCGCCGGGGTCGCCGAAACGAAAATCGCTCGCTGCATGAATTGTTCGAACTCGTCAAATCGTAACGGACGGTTATCGAGCGCCGAGGGTAGGCGATACCCATGTTCCACAAGCGTCTCTTTGCGGGATCGATCGCCTGCATACATGCCGCCGATTTGTGGAATTGTGACGTGTGATTCGTCGAGTACCAAGAGGAAATCGTCCGGAAAATAGTCGAGAAGGCAGGCTGGCCTTTCACCGGGTGAGCGGCCAGAGAGGAAGCGTGAGTAGTTCTCAATCCCCGCGCAGTACCCCATCTCTTGCATCATCTCCAAATCGTATCGCGTTCGCATTTCGAGCTTATGAGCTTCGAGCATTCTTCCCCCCTCACGAAGCTCGACCAACCGCGTTTCCAGTTCGGTCCGAATGTCTTCCAGGGCGTTCTCGATAGTCGGTCGAGTGGTCACGAAATGCTTGGCTGGATAGATCGCGGCTCGATCCAGGGTCGATATCGTCGTCCCACGCATGGGGTCGATCTTGGCTATCCGCTCGATCTCGTCACCCCAGAGCTCGATCCGCACCGCCTGCTCTTCGTAAGCCGGAAACACTTCGATGACGTCGCCCCGTACTCGGAACTTCCCGGGTTCGAAACCGATGTCGTCGCGCCGGTACTGGATCCGGACGAGGTCCTCCAGAATCTGGTCGCGCGGCGCTTCTGTACCGGTCTCAAGCACCACCATGAGGTCGCGATACTCGCGCGGACTACCCAGCCCATAGATCGCCGAGACCGAAGCAACCACGATCACGTCGTCGCGCTCGATAAGCGAAGACGTCGTGCGTAACCGGAGGCGATCGATGTCCTCATTTATGGTGGCGTCTTTTTCGATGTAGGTGTCGGTCGCGGGTATGTACGCTTCGGGTTGATAGTAGTCATAGTAGGAAATGAAGTATTCGACGGCATTGTGTGGAAAGAGCTGCCGTAACTCACCGTAGAGCTGGGCCGCCAATGTCTTGTTGTGCGACATGACCAACGTGGGTCGGCCGTAGTTTGCGATCACATGACCGATGGTAAACGTCTTTCCGGTCCCGGTCGCACCGAGCAAAGTCTGATACCGACGGCCGTCGGCGAGGCCTTGGGTCAGCTCCGCAATCGCCTTCGGCTGATCGCCCTTGGGGCTGAGGTCGGTTACGAGCTTAAACTCTGACATGTCAGCAAATTGCGGGGTTCGGCGCCGCGCGGCGGCTACTGGTCGAAGATCTCCACGTCGGATGGAACTTCGAACCAAAACGCAGCCTCCGCCAGTTTCACGTTCGGCTCTAGGTTGTCGAACGTGTAGCGTGTCGTCACGCCCTCGGCGGTGCGCGTTTCTACCTGACGCATCAGTCCGGTGGCCTTATCGATCCAGACCTCCAGATCGGTGTAGGGCGCATTGGTGCCGAGTGGCATGAGGGTCAGCTTGTCGACGGCCACCCCGGCAACGACATCGGCCTGGGTCGATGTGGGCGCATAACTGCCGCGAAGATCCCGCAAGAAAGTGAGCGGGTTCTGGACCCCGCTGGCCGCTGCCAGCTGGCGGATCACCTGACCTGGCTGACTAGAGGGTAGGTAGATCCAGACGTGAGTCGCATCGTTGACGACGACGTCGCCGGCGGGATCACTATATGCGATCCGGAAGCGAGTTGGTGCCTGGTAGGCCAACGTGCCACGCCCTACTGTCGTGCGTTCGAGGACCGGATTCTCCACGTGCTGCGTAAACGTAGCTCTCAGCGTCGTGAGCTCTGCTAGAGCACGGTCTGCGCGCTGGGCCAATACTTCCGGATCCTGACCACCCAACAACCCTGCCGGGACCATCAGCAATGCGGCCGTCGATTTCAGCATCCATATCATCGTTTTTCTGTGACCCCGAGTCACCGACGAAGTTCCAGCGTTTCAGGCTTCGATTGCGCGATCCGGCGAAACATCCAGTTGTTCAGCGCCAAAATATTCCTTTCTCTCAACCTCAAGAATGCCCTTGATCGCTTTCATCGCCTCGATGACCCGCTTCAAGTGGCCAAGGTCTGTAACCTCGACCACAAACGTCCCCTCGATCCCGGTTTCGGTCGCCGTAAGATCGGCGCTCTTTATATCAGTCGAGGTTCGCGAAACCGCCCCCGCGACATCGGCAAAGAGGCCGCGACGGTCTGTACCGACGACAACCAGCCGAACGATGAACGTCTCCGCACCTCGTGTATCCCACTGTACCTTAATCTTACGATCCGGCTCATCCGTGAGGTTGAGGATGTTTGGGCAATCCATTCGATGAATTGATACTCCGCGCCCGCGGGTTACGTAACCCATGATCTCGTCACCCGGGATAGGCTGACAGCACTGGCTGAAACGGACCATCATGTTGTCGACGCCTTGGATGCGCACTCCACCGGGTCGACCCTTGATGCGTTCGACCAGCCGCTCGAATGCCGATCCTGGCTCCGGTCCGGTCGACACCTCTTCAGGGTAGAGCGCGTTAACCACCTGAATCGGTGTGAGGTCTCCCCGACCAACCGCAGCGTGCAGCTTCTCTACGCTGTCGTTTCCGAGCTTCTCAGCGACGCTGTCGAGTTTCTTGTCAGCCGGCTTCTTCACTCGGCGCCGACGGTACTCCTTATCGAGCAGCTCCTTGCCCAAAATCACCGAGCTGGCGTGCTCTTCAGCCCGGATCGTACGACGAACGATCGACCTCGCTTTTGACGTTCTCACGAAATGGAGCCAATCCCGCGACGGGCGCTGGCTTGAGCTAGTCAACACCTCCACGGTTTCGCCTGAACGCAGCTCCCGATGAAGCGGGACCATGCGGCCATTCACTCGGGCTCCGGAGCAATGCATCCCGACCTCGGTGTGAACCTGAAATGCAAAGTCGATCGGCGTCGATCCGGCAGGCAGCTGGATGACATCACCGTTGGGAGTGAAGATGAAGATCTCGTCTTTGTAGAGATCGATATGCAGGTATTCGAGAAACTCTTCGGGATCCGTCATGTCCTGTTGCCAATCCAGAATCTGACTGAACCACGCCAGCTGCTCGTCGAGCTGGGTCCCCGTCCGACCCTCCTTGTACTTCCAGTGCGCCGCGATTCCAACCTCTGCTGTCCGATGCATGTCCCAAGTCCGGATCTGTATCTCGTACAGTGTTCCGCCTGGACCGAACACGGTCGTATGTAGTGACTGGTACATATTGGACTTCGGCGTGGCGATATAGTCCTTGAAACGCTCGTGGACGGGCGTCCACAGCGTGTGAATCAATCCTAAGACGTGGTAGCAGTCGCGGACTGTCCTGGTAAGCACGCGAATAGCCAGGAGGTCGTAGATCCCCTCGTATGGTTTCTGTCGAGAGACCATCTTCTTTTGAATCGACCAGAGGTGCTTGGGCCGACCCGTCATCTCGGCCTCGATGCCGGCCTTCTCGAGCTCTTCCTCAAGCGGCTTTGCGATAGCGGCAATCATCCGTTCGCGTTCTTTCCGCTTCGCCTTGACCTGCTTGACCAACGAGCGGTACGCGTCCGGCTCCAGGAATTTGAAAGAAAGGTCCTCCAACTCCCACCGGATCTTTGCCATTCCGAATCGATGGGCGAGCGGCGCATAGATGTCGCGGGTCTCACCAGCGATTCTGAGCCTTTTCTCGGCTGGTAAGAACTCCAGCGTCCGCATGTTGTGCAGGCGATCCGCGAGCTTGATCATGATGATTCGGAAGTCGCGAGCCATCGAGAGCAAGAGCTTGCGGTAATTCTCGACCTGGCGCTCTTCACGAGATCTGAACTTCAGGTGGCCGATCTTGGTCACGCCGTCGACGAGCTGCGCGACATCATCACCGAAATCGGATTGGATCTCTTCGATCGTTGTGTCGGTGTCCTCGACGACATCGTGCAGCAGCGCGGCTGCGATCGTATGCGAGTCGACCAGATTCAGGTCGATGAGGATGCCCGCTATCTCTGTGGAGTGTGAGATGAAAGGATCGCCAGAAAGGCGCTTCTGACCACCGTGGGCGCACTCTCCAAAATCGTAGGCGCGCTCGATCAGCTGGAGATCTAGTCGCTCCGCATGTGGTTCGAGGGACTCAAGGAAGGAGTCTTTATCCATGGTAGCAGCGTGCCCGTTCTCATTTCACCGAGAACTCGACCAGTTTCTCTTGTTCGTTCCATTGCGCCTCGTGGTTTCTGGCCTTCCTGATCTTGATTCCACAGGCATCCAGAAACTGAGCCCCAGAAACGTAGAAGCGTCGGCCCCCCTGAGGGGACGGTCTCAGCTTGTATGTGGCGCGGGTCGCCCTGACGCGTGGTCTGATCCCCACCTTGCCGCCTTGTCGGTCGTAGAGAAGCTCGACGAACCCGGCTTTGCCCAACCAGCGATTGCGCACGCCCGGGCTAATCGACAGGTCACCGTTTCTGAGAATCCGAACGGTCGTTTTCCCGGAGGATGGGCCTCGCTGCGGGAAGTAAGTCTTGAATCCCATACCAGACTCCCAAGCGTATGACGTAAAGGACCATTGAATAAAACGTAACCTTATTAATATAACCAGATTCAGCCGCTGACCAAAGTACCGGGTCTAGATGAGACCAGCGTCCTTGAATGAGAAATAGGAATCAGCTCCTACAATCACATGATCATGGAGAGGGATATCGAGCAACTGGCCGGCCTCGGCGAGAACGCGCGTGACCTCACGATCTTCGCGACTCGGCGATGGGTCCCCGGATGGGTGATTGTGAGCGATGACCAAACTCGCCGCCGAGCATGCCATTGCTGGCTTGAACACCTCTCGCGGGTGGACGATGCTCGCGCTCAAGGAGCCCACCGATACCGTCACTTCACTCAGTAGCTCGTTGCGCGTGTTTAGACACAGTGCCACGAACCGCTCGCGCTCGCGATCCCTGAGCTCGAGCGCCAGGTGACGCCAAACCGCGCGTGGCGTGGCCAACATGGGACATCGTGCCCGTCGCTCACGCTGAAACCGGCGTCCTATCTCGAGCGCCGCGATCACCCGCGAGGCGGTGGCAGCACCGATGCCCGGCGTGGTCGCCAGCTCGACCATCGTCTTTGACGCCAGCTGCCTTAGGCTGGGGCACGAGGCGACGATGTGCCGGGCGACGGCATCTGCCGGTCTCCCGCGGCCACCACTTCCGACCAAGAGCGTCAGCAGCTCGACGGTGGATAGCGCCGGAGCGCCCAACCGCTCGAGCCGTTCGCGAGGCCTATCCTCGGCTGGCCAATCTTTTATCGAGAGCAGGTCCGCTGTCACGCGGACAGGTCTTGCAAGGCGGGGGCCGGGCTAAACGGGGTTCAGCCCGACATGCTGGCGATCAGCTCGGCGTTCGAATCGGTGTTCCGGATCTTGTCGATCAAGAACTCCGCCGCTTCGGTCGTGCGCATCTCTGATAGGAACCGTCGCAACATCTGTAGCCGCTCGAGATTCTCTTTGGCGTACAGCAACTCTTCCTTGCGAGTACCGCTGGCCGTAACGTCTATCGCTGGCCAAATGCGTTGGTCAGCGAGCTCCCTCGACAGGACAATCTCCGCGTTGCCTGTGCCTTTGAACTCCTCGAATATGACTTCGTCTGCACGGCTGCCCGTGTCGATCAGAGCAGTCGCTACGATCGTCAGACTTCCACCGCGATCACCGACTACCTTTCTGGCCGAGCCAAAAAACCGCTTCGGCGCGTCGAGCGCGCCAGCTTCGATACCACCTGAAAGAGTGCGCCCGCTTGAACGCTCAATCGAGTTGTGCGCCCTGGCCAAACGGGTGATCGAGTCCAACACCAAGACGACGTCCTTTCCTGATTCGACCAATCGCCGGGCGCGCTCCAAAGCCATCTCGGCCACCTGCACGTGGCGATTCGGCGGAAAATCGAACGAGGAAGCCACCGTCTCTCCCCTCCCTAGGGATTCGACCATGCGCTCCATCTCAGTCACCTCTTCAGGCCGCTCATCCACGAGCAACACGATCAGCTCCGCGTCCGGATCGTTCGTCACCACTCCGCGCATAACCGCCTGCAACAGCATCGTTTTTCCGGCTTTGGACGGCGCCACGATGAGCGCTCGCTGGCCCTTACCGAGCGGAACGATGAGATCGAGGATGCGGTTTGTGATTCCGGCGCCATTCTGAAGACTGTCATAGGATTTGTCCGAGAGCTCCAACCGCAGTCTTTCATCAGGATGCGAGGCGCGTAGCTTCTTGAAGTGAGGCCTTGAGCGTGCTTGATCTGGCGGTTCACCGTTCACCGAGGTGACCGTCGTAAGTGGTGGGAGTTTTCCTTTGCCAGGAGGCTTGCCGATCTCCCCGTCCACGGCGTCACCTTTGCGCAAGCCATACCGTTCGATCAGGCGAGCTGGCACGTAAACGTCATCGTCTCCGGGTAGATAGGAGTTCCCGAAACGACGCAGGACTCCGGCCCCCCCCGAAAGACGCTCGAGCACTCCGATCATCGTTGTCCTCCGATTGGAAATGGCGCGCGGTGCTGGCCGCACACGGCTGACCGCGTAATCACCGTCCGTGACACTTCTTGAATTTCTTTCCGCTACCGCACGGACACGGATCGTTGCGCCCTACTTTTTCGCCGTCCCGCACGTATTGGGCAGCAACGGGCTGGCCTTCAGCCGTCTCCACACCTGCCGACGTCCGCGTCGCCGGCGAGACCGCGGCTGCAGTCTCAGCCATTGCCGGGGCAGCAGCATGGAGTGCCACCTGCTGTCGCTGAAGCCGCTCGCGCCGGCGCCGGTCCTCCGCTGACATCTGGCCCGGCTCGACGAGCTGTACCCGATATAGAAGCGCCGAAGCGCTGCTTCTCAGGTCGTCCATCATCTCGACGAACATCTCGAATGCTTCTTTCTTGTACTCGATCAACGGGTCGCGTTGCCCCCACGCCCGATATCCGATCCCGGTGCGAAGCTGATCGAGTTCGTACAGATGATCGCGCCACTTCTCATCGATCGTTCGCAAAAGGATCTGTCGGACGATCATCTCGGCGCGCTCAGGTTCCCAGTCTTCGACTCGTCGGTCGAACGCGACGTCCAAGTCGGATTGTATTCGCTCTAGCAGATCATCGTAGGTAGTCGGTAGCGAGGTATCTTCGTTTTCGTCCGGGGGCTCCGAACCATCAACCAGCGCATCGATCCACTCGAAGGGCAGCAGGAACGTACGCATCAGGTCTTCCTTGAGTCCTGGCAAGTCCCATGCCTCAGCATACCCGTCGGGGTCCACGTACTCGTGGAGTTTCTCCTCTGCGGCCCCGGCGACGATTTCGCGCGCCTCCTCAAAAACCGTTTCCCGATCGCCGTCGAGCGCGCGTAGCCGCATATCGTAGATGACCTCGCGCTGCTTGTTCATTACATCATCGTAATCGAGCAACCGCTTGCGGATCTCAAAGTTGTTTATCTCGACCTTCTTCTGAGCCCGCTCGATCGATTTGGTAACCAACGAGTGAGTGATCACCTCGCCTTCTTCGGCGCCGAGCTTGTCCATCACGGACGCGATTCGCTCAGAGCTGAAGAGCCTCATCAGGTCGTCTTCCAAGGAGAGAAAGAAACGGCTAGACCCAGGATCGCCCTGACGACCGGACCGGCCCCGGAGCTGCCGGTCGATGCGCCGTGCCTCGTGCCGCTCGGTACCAACGATGTAAAGCCCCCAAGGCATGTCTTCGGTCATTACGCGATCCAGCTCATCGTGAGAGACACCCTCGGGGAGCTCATCTTCGTGCACTTCTGGCCAGTCCCGAGGGACTATCCCCGGCCCGAGTTTGATGTCGGTGCCGCGTCCGGCCATGTTCGTGGCGATTGTAACCGCTCCCGGCTGGCCTGCTCTGGCCACGATCTCTGCTTCTCGCTGGTGGTGTTTGGCATTCAACACGCTGTGCGGCAGGTTGCGTCGTTTTAGCAGTCTCGAGAGGGTCTCCGATACTTCGACCGATGTCGTGCCAACGAGAACCGGCCGCCCGCGTTGGTGTTCGCGCTGGACCTCATCAACTATGGCGTTGTATTTCTCCCGCCGCGTCCGGTATACCAAGTCATCCGAATCTACCCGGCGCACTGGCTTATTCGTCGGGATCACGACCACATCCATCTTGTAGATCTCGTAGAACTCTCCCTCTTCTGTTTCGGCCGTCCCGGTCATTCCCGCCAGTTTGTCGTACATCCGGTAGTAGTTCTGAATGGTGACCGTAGCCAAGGTCTGGGTCTCGCCCTCGATCTTGACTCCCTCCTTGGCCTCGATCGCCTGATGCATTCCGTCTGAGTAACGCCGGCCCGGCATGAGCCTGCCCGTGAACGTGTCGACGATGACGACCTTGTCGTCCTGTACGACGTACTCGACATCCTTCTCGTAGAGAGCGTACGCCTTCAGGAGCTGGGCAATATTGTGAATCGTCTCGCTTTTTTCGGCGTAATCGCGCTCGAGCGCCACCCGGCGCTCATTCTTCGCTTGCTCGGAGAGTGAGATGTCTTCATCCACCTCATGCATCAACTGTGACAAATCCGGGACGATAAACAACTCAGGATCATTTGGGGCGACCTTTTCTCGACCCGCGTCGGTCAGGTGGGCGTCATGTCCCTTCTCATCCATCGCAAACAAGAGCGCTTCGTCGAGCTCGTGCACCCGCTTGTCACGCATGAAGTCGTTTTCGACTCGCTGGACGAGCTTCTTGACCCCGGTCTCGTTGAGGACCTTCATCAACCGACGGTGTTTGGGCATGCCTCGTTGTGCTTGAAACAGTTTGATACCCGCTTCGTAAGCAGGGTCTTCATCACCATCCTCGTCGCCATCTCCATCGAGCAATCGCTCGGCGTCCGCAACCAGTTCGCTCACCACACGTGTCTGATCACGAACGAGTCTCTCGACCATTGGCTTTAGCTTACCGAAAGTCGACGACGTGTCTTGTTGTGTGGGTCCGGAAATAATGAGCGGCGTGCGTGCCTCGTCGATGAGCACCGAGTCAACTTCATCGATGATCGCAAAGTGATGACCACGCTGGACGCGCCCCTCGGGGGTAACAGCCATGTTATCGCGCAGGTAGTCGAAGCCAAACTGGTTGTTCGTGCCGTAGGTAACATCACATTGATAGGCTGCGCGGCGATCTTCTTGGTCCATACCGTCCTGGATCACCCCAACGGTAAGCCCCAACCAGCGGAGGATTTCCGCCACCCAATCAGAGTCACGGCGAGCTAGATAGTCGTTGACAGTTACTAGATGTGCGCCCTTACCCTCGAGAGCGTTTAGGTACAGCGGCAAGACTGCAACCAACGTCTTGCCCTCGCCGGTCGCCATCTCGGCGATTTTCCCTTCGTGAAGCACGACGCCACCGAATAACTGGACGTCATACGGCACCATGTCCCACTCGAACTCTTGGCCAGTCACTTCCCAGGTTCGACCCAGGTTCCGGCGACACGCCTCCTTGACGACCGCAAATGCCTCGGTCAGTATGTCATCGAGCTCCTCGCCTTCATCAAGCCGGCGGCGAAACTCGTCGGTTTTTGCTTGAACTTGTTCGTCGGAGAGCGACGCCAGCGATTCGGCGAGCTCGTTTGTCTCTTCGATAATCGGCCATAGCCGTTTTCGCTCGCGGGCATGCTTATCCCCGACGAACATCTTTAGCATCGATTGTAGAACCACCAAAAACCTCTTTGTGCTACGAAGCCTTGCGCGACGAATCTGCCAAGCAGGCGATAAAGACCTGGCCTTGGCGCCCGGCGCGCGGTTTACCTAGAGCTTCGGTTGGGCGGGGTATTGCCGGTAGAAAAATCAATCTAGGCCTTTTCCGTCCCAGGATCAACGTGAACCGGGCCTTCGCTCCGGTAGAGGCCATGTTCCAGGATGTAAGCCTCAACAGCTGGTGGCACCCAGTAACGAATCGATCGTCCACGCCTTACCCGGTCTCGAATCTGGCTCGACGAGATTTCGAGGGCCGGCACCGTCACCGGAGTGTACCCGTCCGCTAGCGGGGAGTCCGGTAAAGGACCCGGTACCGCCGAACCACCTCGCGATGTCACGACTACCTGTGCTAGCCCGGGAAGCAGCTCGATTCTATCCCACGCCGCCAACTCGGCCAGATTGTCGAGACCCATTATCACGTGCCACCGGGTGTCCGGCTCGCGCTCCTTGAGCGCCATCAACGTATCAACCGTGTACGAGACACCGCCGCGGTCGATCTCAATTCGATCGGCAACCAACCTGGCATCTCCAGCTACTGCCAATTCGGTCATCGTCGCTCGATCCCTCGGGCTCGCCTCGGCGTCTCCCTTGAATGCGTGCTGGAAGCTCGGCGTTAGCAGCACCTGGTCGAGGTCAAGCGACTCGCGCACGACATGGGCAACAATGAGATGCGCGACGTGCGGTGGGTTGAACGTACCCCCGAGGATTCCCTTTTGCTCTCCAGCGCCGGCGCTGTGACTCACCGGCCGTTGGTTTCCGTTTCGAGTTGTGCGGCTGACAACTCAGCCCCCCGGCACCCCGATGGGAGTCGATCATCGATCTCGGTCGCGGCGTCTGAATCCGGAAACGTGTCGAACAGGAGGTCGTGCAGCTCGGACGCGCGGTCGCGGAGTCCCTGCTTGCAGAACGTCTCCGCCAGTAGTGCGTAGCTGGCGGGTAACCAATCCGAGTCGGGATATTTCTCAATCAAGTCTATGAGGTAGATCTCCGCTGCTTCATACCTCTTGTTGTCAAAGTAAAACTCGGCGTTCAAGTAGGTTTTCTCCGCTAGCTTGTTGCGCAGGCGTCGCCGTTTCTCTCTCGCCTCTTCGTCGAAGTCGCTACCCGGGTATTCGGTCATCAGGCGCTCGTACATATTGATCGCACGTTCCGTATCGCGCTGGTCGAGCTCCGGCCTCAGCGAAAGTCGCTCGTAGGATCTGCCAGCTTGGTACAGTGCCGCCGGCGCTTGGTCGCTACGCGGAAAATCGCGCTGGAAGCCGAGATACTCTTGGGCCGCGGTGACCCAGTCGTCGGTCCCATAGTACGCCTCCGCCGTAAGCCAGCGGGCATCCTCCACGCGCGAATCTTGAGGATAGTTGAAGCTAAAGGCCTGCAGCGCCGAGACAGCTTCGATGTAGTTCTGACGCTCGTAAAGATCGAGCGCTTGTGCGTATTGCTCGTCAGCCGACAGTACCCGATTCTCGTCGGTGGAAGCACAACCGTAGACAACAAGTATGAGGGCTACGCCAACCAGCCAACGTCGAGCGAGTGTGATCACTCCCGACCTTCTTCTTCATCGAGTACCGACTCTGTATCGGATTCCAGGGGCATGCCAAATTCGAGTTGCTTGAGCCTGCGGTATGCGTCTATCGCAGGCCGTGACCGTAGGTCCTCATCGTTATCCACAACTCGTCGATAGTACTCTATCGCGGCCTCCCGATTGCCAAACCGCTCGTGGAGCCGACCCGTCAAAAGCCGGGCTTCTCCGAGCCGGCTCGCCGGCTCACCCGTCTTGATCATCCTCTGCACGTTATCCATGGCGCGCACATAGTCCCCGTTCTCGAAAGCGCTTTGCGCCAGCCTCAGCGCGCATGCACCAAGTCGGTAGCGCGCATCCTCGGACAGGGCGCCATCATCGCCGGCCTCTGACAGATAAGTCTCGAAATACGTGACTGCGGCAACGCAATTGCGCTTTCTGTCGAAAGCATCCCCCAGCCGGACGTACACGTCCGTTGGCGCACCGCCGGGGTCGAGCGACAGCCCAAGCAGGTAAGCGATCATCGCACGATCATAGTCGGGACGTAGGAAGGCAACGTCGCCGAGTACGTAGTGTAACCGACCGAGACTCATTGTCGGGTATTGCGCCTGGAGCCAGCCGATCGCTTGCAGTGCCGCAAAAGTGTCCCCGGTGGCGAGCCATCTCTCAGCGTGCAGATGGTACAGTGCCGCGATCGCGTCCCCGTAGTCGGATCGGCGTTCGATCAGATCGCGAAACCGCTCGTCCGCACCATCGAAATCCTTTGCGGCCAGCGTCAACTCGGCTGCCTTGAGTCGCAACCCGAACGGTGCATCTGCTCCGGACTCGCTCAGTGCAAGCTCATACTCGACCCGCGCGTCGAGGTGCTCACCGAGAGCACTGTACCGATCGCCACGGGTCTCATATCGCTGGCCCTCATGCCCGCAGGCGGCAAGACACACCGCCAACCAAACTCCAAGGCTCGCTACCTGCAGGCTGCCGGATCGCATCTTACTCTCCCTCGCGCTGCATTGCGGATCGGATCGCCGGGTTCATCTCGGGGTCGTTGTACATCTTGAACTGCCGATAGCGCTGAAATCGTTTGTTACCAGCTGCTAAGTCGATTGCCAGCGCATCAAGACACGCGGCAAGATCGTCTCGCTGCTGCTCGAGAACCTCCAACCGCTGCAGGCACAGGTGGCGATGCGCCTCCGGCGCACCCGATCGATCGGCTTCTTCACGCATGTGATACACCTTGAGGGCCAAAACCGACAGTCGATCGATGATCGCGCCCGGTGTCTCCGAATGGAGCGGTGCCGTTGGGGATGGCAGATCAGACTCGGCAAGGAGAGCCAGCAGCAAAGAGTCGATACTCTCAATCAGATCGTTCCGCTGTTGATTCAGCACATCGATCTGTCGCTTGGTCGCGGCTACAACATGGTCGTCGACGTTCGGCCTTCGAGCTTCGTCTTCTTCGTGCCACAGTTGGATGTTAACGAGATGCTCCTCGCTGATCGCCCGATCGAGCTCAGGCGCTCGACTCGTCGCTGGTGGGGCTTCTAGAACGGAGCGTTCAACCGTGGCCTCGTCGCTGTGCCACGCGTCGACCATCTCCGCCTGCCAATCGACTAGTCTTTGTGTTGACAACACTGGGTCCTTGGTGCTACCCCTCACGACCGCTCTCTTTGCGCGCCATGCTGGCTGCGTCCCGCATCTCGGTCATATCGGCACGCCTCGAAGCAGCCGAATGCGACTGGCAACCATGTCAATGGCGATGTCGTTGTACCCTCCCTCGGGGATGATCACATCTGCATGCCGCTTGGATGGTTCTACGAACTCCTCATGCATTGGCCGCACCGTCTCGAGGTACTGCTGTGTCACGCTGTCCAAGGTTCGCCCTCGTTCATGAATATCCCGGGTAATGCGGCGCAGCAGGCGGATATCCGACGGCGTGTCGACGAAGATCTTGATATCCAGTAGATCCCGAGCCTCAGGAAAGTGAAACAGAAGGATACCCTCTACGATCAAGACATCGCGCGGAGTCGTCGAGACGGTCTCCTTGGTTCGTGCATGGGCGATGAAATCGTACACCGGTCGTTCGATCTCTTGGCCTGCCTTTAGGGCTCGTATGTGCTCAACGAACAGGCCTACTTCGATCGAGTCGGGGTGATCGAAGTTACACCGGTCTCGTTGGGCCGGCGCGAGATCAACCAGGTCGCAATAATATGCATCCTGTTCCAATATCGTGACCGAGTCGAGATCCAACCGCTGCATGATGTTCGTCGCCACGGTCGTCTTCCCGGACCCGGTGCCTCCGGCGATTCCTATGACCAACCGATTCAAGTTCTAGCCTTCGCGTCCAATCGTTCGTCTGCCGATCGAGTAGTACGAGAATCCGTGCGTTGCCATCGTATCGAGATCAAAAACGTTTCGACCATCGAACACCACCGGTTCTCTCAGCGCCTGCTTGATGCGCTCGAAATCTGGGAATCGGAACTCGTTCCACTCGGTGACTATGATCAGGGCATCCGCGTCATCGAGCGCCTTGTATGCGTCAGAAACGTATTCGATTTGATCGCCGAGCACGCGCCGAGCGGACTCCATCGCCACCGGATCGAACGCGACAACCTCTGCCCCACTCGTCAATAGCTCCTCGATGATCGTCAGGGCCGGCGCTTCCCGTACGTCGTCGGTCTGAGGCTTGAAAGCCAACCCCCAGAGGGCGAAACGACGACCGCTGAGTTCCCCGCCGTAGTGGGAGCGCACTTTCTCGACCAGTCTTTGCCGCTGCCTTTGATTGACTCGATGCACGGCGTCGATCATGGTGAATTCATAGTCGACCTCGTCCGCCAAGTGTCGAAGCGCTTGAACGTCCTTTGGGAAGCAGGACCCACCGAAACCGACACCAGCAAACAGAAACGAAGCCCCCAAACGTCGATCGGTTCCAACACCGGCGCGTACTTGGTCGACGTCCGCGCCCACCTCCTCACAGAGATTCGCGATCTCGTTCATGAATGTGATACGACTCGCCAGCATCGCGTTGGCAGCATACTTCGTCATCTCGGCCGAGCGTGTATCCATAAACAGGACCGGTTTGCCAGTACGAACGAATGGCGCGTACAGGGCTCGCATAACCTCCTCGTCAACCTCGTCCTCGGCCCCCACGATCACGCGATCGGGCTTCAAGAAATCGTCAACCGCCGTGCCTTCCTTCAGAAACTCGGGGTTCGAGATCACCGAACAGCGGTGCGGATTGGCTTTTGCCAACTCAGTGCGCATGCGATCCGCGGTTCCCACCGGAACCGTGCTCTTGTTGACCAAGAGCTTTGGCCCGTTCGCATGCTGACCGATCATCTTTGCGACTTCGATGACTCCACTGATGTCGGGTGAGCCGTCCTCGTGCGAGGGCGTGCCAACGGCGATGAACAAGACTTCGTTGGCTTCCACCGTCGCTATCGGATCAGTCGTGAAGCTGAGGCGACCCTCGGCGACGTTACGCGCCACCAGCTCCTTCAATCCAGGCTCGTAGAAGGGAATCTTCCCGCCTTTTAACGTCTCGATCTTGCTGGCATCGATATCGCAGCACACGACCTGATTGCCCATCTCGGCAAAACAGGTACCCGTTACTAGCCCGACGTACCCCACGCCGAACACTCCCAGGTTCATGTCCACCCCCTCCGATCGCGGCTGTGCGGGTCTATCATGATGATTTGCGGGACGGTCGATCTTGGTGTGTCACTACCGACCGACCAAGCTATTTTTGATCCGTTCGTCATTCAAGTGCGCAAACCGGCAACCGGAGTCGGAATGATCAAGCTGACCGAAGAAGCCCGGAGCAAGATCTCAGACGCCCTCAGCAGGGCCACCCCCCCGCGGCGACATCTGAGGATTCATGCCAGCGTCGAAGCGGGGACCTTCGCCTATCACCTCGAAGCCCTGACCGACGAGATGGTTACGCCAGACGACACCCTGGTCGACTGTGGCGAATTCGACCTCGTGTTGGACCCCGAGAGCGCTGAGCGCCTCGCGGGCACCCGAATCGACTATCGGGAGACGCTGGTGGAGAACGGGTTCCGGTTCGATAATCCGAACCGACCCGCCAGCCCAACACTCCCCTCCGGAGAGCGAACTGACCTCGAGGGTCCGGTGCCAGATCGCGTTCGGATGTTGCTCGATACCGAGATAAACCCGGCCATCGCCGCGCACGGCGGGATGGTCCAGCTCGTCGACGTCCAAGACAACCGTGTTTATTTGGCGTTTGGCGGCGGGTGTCATGGCTGCGGAATGGTAGACGTGACCCTCAAGCAGGGCATCGAGACACGGATCAGGGAAGCGGTGCCAGAAGTAGCTGAAGTGATCGACACGACCGACCACTCAACGGGAGCCAACCCGTACTATTAGCCGTAGAGCGAACTAGCACGTCTGCCGTGAAGTGAAGAACCGGTCGCGGGAATCATCCCGCGACCGGCTTTTCTGATTGCTACAGGTCTATCTGTACCAACTTGTCGTCGGCAGCAGGCTTTTTCTTGAGCACCATCTGTTCATAGTACTCACGCACCATCGCCGCCTCCCGAGCCGCCTTCTTCGACGCGAGCCGTTCCTCGTGCGCGTTCTGAGGGCCGTCACCGCGATCACGCACGCGCGAAGCGTCTGCCTCGTGCACATCGAGCGCGTGCTCGTAGTTCTCGAGCGGGACTTCTTTCCCACCGGCGAAGATCTCGTGCCGACCGTGCTCCTTGTACCACTCGGCGACGGTGGCGTTCTTGTGCATGTGCTCGATGATGTTCCGCCATCCGTGTCCGGTGTTGTAGGCGCAGAACGAGATCTCGCCTTCCTGCGTGGCGTAAGGGATGATGCACATCTCGGTGCGCCGGAAGTCATAGTTGAACAGATCCTGGAACCACATTCCGGCCACAAACAGGAAGTTCCAAGGATCCTTGCGGCGCTCCCAAGCGCCCTCAGCATCGAGGGATCCGTAGTCCTTCCCTGTCAGACCGTACGACTTGTCGAACTTCTTCAGCAGCTCCTTGAGATTGAGGCTGGGGGGAGCCTCGAACGGCTTGTAGTTCTTCAGCAGTGCCAGCGCGATCATTGTGTTCGACAACCACTTCCCACGCGCTGCGTCGGTGACCTTCGAGAAATCGGACGCCAGTCCCGGGATGTCCAAGAACTGAGGCACAGGAGCGAACTCCTTGGTCTCCTTGTTGAGCATGAACGCCGTCCCGACACCGCAGTTGGGATGGCAGCCGCAGCTCACCTGGCCCCATTCGGCACCCGGCCCGTGCACTACGTCGGCCAAATCCGAGAACGTCCCCATCAACGACAGCGGGAACCAATCCCGAAGTGGCTCGGTCACGTTGAGCTGCTTCTTCACGTCGTGCGCCATGTGGCTCAGCGTGTAGCGCTGCCGCATCCGCCGCTCGTCGGTGATCTCCTCATCGCGACCGGTGAACGAAACCGGCTGGAAAGCGATAAAGGCGATCTTCTTGGGGTTGTCGAGCGCGAACCGCACGATCGGACCGACCTGATCGTTGTTGACGCTGTTTACCAGAGTCGTGACCAGGATCACCTGAACGCCGGCCGCGTACAAGTTGTCGATCGCCTTCAACTTGACGTCGAACAAGTTGCCGACTTTCCGGTGGGCATTGGCGTCGTTGCCGATGCCGTCGAATTGCAGGTAGGCGAATCGCAACCCCGCCTCGGCAGCCTCCTTCGTGAACTCTAGGCTCTTAGCGAACTCGATCCCGTTCGTCGCCGCCTGTACCGAGTTGTAGCCGATGTCGCGGCAGTACTTGACCGCCCGCAAGAAATGCGGCGAGAGCGTCGGCTCGCCACCCGAGAACTGAACCGACATCTGACGCTTAGGCTTGATCTGGAGCGCGTTGTCGAGAACTTCCTTGATCTCATCCCACTCCAGCTCATGTACGAAACCAACCTGATTGGCGTCCATGAAGCACGGATCGCACATCATGTTGCAGCGGTTTGTCAGATCAACCGTCATCACCGCGCCGCGACCATGTTTGATCGTGGAGCTGCCATGGTTGTGCAGATCTCCGTCGTTGTGGGACCGCAAATCACGCCCCGGGAAGTTCGACTCGATCCACTCGAGGAACTCCGAGTCGATCGCCATCAAGTCCTCGAAGCGACCGTGATCCGGGCACTCCTTGACCATCCAGATCTGACCGTCCCGTTCCACGATCTGAGCCTTGATCTCGCCAACCTTGTCGTTGATCAGGACTGTGTAATCCTCTTCGCCATCGATGATCCGTTGACGGGCCTCGACCACGCACTTGGGGCACAACGAGTCCGTTTCGCGCGGCCAACCCAGCTTCGGTTTTGACTTCTCCCACGACTTGAGCAGCGGTTTATCGGACCATTTGGGCGTGAACGATGGGTTCGGACGGTATTGGTTGAAGAGCTGGATTCCACGGAAGAGTCCCGAGGCGACCTTGGTGACACTCCAGTCGAGTGTTTTCGCGAGTCGCTTGCCCACTCCGAACTTGGCGTTCCCACGTGGATCCAGGTGCCGATCGGGGACCGTGAACGAACTCGTATCGAACTCGCCGGCAGCCCCGTCGCCGTTATCATCCACACCGGCGGCTTCGAGCGCTCGGCGCTGGGCCTCAGTGGCCGGGTCGGCGACCTGCGTGTTCACCTTGATCATCAACGTCCTCCTCCATATCGGTGAGGGATAGACTTAAGCTGGAATCTGGTCAATCCTACTTATCTTAGCCTAAGCCAACCTCAGTGTAAAGCCTCGGAGATTCACTGTTCTACCGCTCAACTAAGCCTGAGCCCCCCGACTCTGCCACAGCAGGCTCGGCAACGAGTGAGCAAAGCCGCTGGCGGTGTAGAGCACCTCGACTTCGCCGCGGCACGAATACCAGCACGCCGTGCAGGTGTTTTTGGCGTGAGCTTCGTGGAGCTGGTCCACCACGTGATCGACGTCATCGGTGCGCAGGTTCCCGCACGGCTCGCTCTTGTTGAACTCGACACATTTGGAAACCACCATCTGGTTGTCGATGTTGAACATCGCCTTTCCGGCGATACAGCCCTCGATCCCGTCGTTCGCCGCCACATCGAACTTCTCGAGGTACTTCTTGTTGGCGTGGAACGTCTCTGGATAACGCCGCTTCAAATCGAGCAGCACCTCGGTGGCGCCATCGAGATGACGCTGGCCCTCGTTCCCCGTTTTCATAACCGAGTAGGGCTGTACTTGCCAGTAGACACCCAACTCGCGAGCCAGCTCACACAGCGCCCCCATTTGATCCAGGTTGTCGTCGGTCAGCACCGAGATGATCTGAACCCGCTGGTAGGAGCGGTCGACGCGATTGTCGCGGAGCTGTTCGATCGCTTTTATGGCGCGTTCGAACGCGAACTTGACGCCGCGGTGCCTGGCGTGCTTCTCCGGGTCTGCGTAATCGATCGACACCGAGCAACCCCACAGACCGGCCTCCCACAGCTGGCGAGCCCGTTTGGGCGTCATCCCTGACCCGGAGGTCGTCAAATACGGGAAATGATCCCGTGACAGTACTTCGATGATGGTGTGGATGTCGCGCCGGAGCATCGGCTCGCCGCCGGCCAGCGAGACGATCACCGAACCCAAGCTGGACAGCTTCTTGGCTCCGACTACGAAGTCCTCAAGCGAGCACTCTTCGTGCGGCTTGAAGTCGTTCTCCCAGTAGGTGCAAAAAGAGCAACCATAGTTGCAGTTATACGTGACTTGCCACGTCACCCAGACCGGCTGTCCGGTGGCGTACGCCTTTACGAGGCGATACTTCTTGCCCCATCGAGGTCGCCTATCGTCGGCCAAGTACTCATCGACAGACACCGGTGGACCAATCGGAATTTCGATGACCTCGCTCGACCCGTTCACCCACTCCGCCCCAGGCTTAGGGCGGCTGGTGGGAGTTGTTTCGGGGAGCAGGGTTTCAAGCGGTATGGGCCTGATCATGCACTCGTCCGCAAAGGGGTAGAGATCGATCGAGCTCCGCAGTTGATTAGCTGATCGGAAAGTCTAACCGCGCTGTTTTAGTCCTGTCAAATGGTTCGTCATGCCGGCCAGATCCGGGCCGCCGATTCCGCGTCTCGTGGCACCGCCCTTCGGGTGTCGACAACGGCCGGCGCCCAACGCGCCAGGGCACCGTAGTCGACCTCGTCATGGTCGGTCGCGATGACGACCAAATCGAACCCGCCGACCGTCTCTTGATTGATTTCAATTGACGTCATTCCTTCCCATTTAGCATGTTGCCGGCCGGCTCGAATCACCGGGATGTGTGGGTCGAAATACGCGACTTCGGCGCCCTGGCGCTCGAACTCCTCCATCAGCCGATAGCTGGGGGACTCCCGGTCATCGGCCACATTCGGCTTAAACGCCAGGCCGACGATCAACACCCGGCTGCCGCCAATGTCCTTGCCTTGGGCGGCAAGCGCCTCGACCGAGCGCTCGAGCACGTATTCCGGCATCCACCGGTTGACCTCCCCCGCGAGCTCGACAAACCGCGCGCGCTGCCCGAGTTGATTCGCCTTCCACGCCAGATAATACGGATCGATCGGTATGCAATGCCCCCCCCATCCAGGTCCAGGATCGAAGCGCATGAAACCGAACGGCTTCGTGGACGCCGCGTCGAGCACCTCCCACACATCGATGTCCATCGCTCGGAGGACGACCTTTAATTCGTTGACAAATGCGATGTTGACCGCCCGAAAGACGTTCTCGGCGAGTTTTGTCGCCTCGGCTGTCCGGGCCGATGAAACTCGAACCGTGGACACGACGACTTGGTCGTAGAGCGATTCAGCCAGGTCGCCTGATATTCGATCCACCCCACCCACGACTTTGGGAATCGTACGGGTGGTGAACTCGGTGTTGCCGGGATCCTCGCGCTCTGGCGAAAAGGCCAGGAAGAAATCACGTCCCAAAACCAGACCGGATTCCTCGAGCTTGGCACGCAGGAGCTCGTCGGTCGTGCCAGGGTAGGTGGTCGACTCCAGCACCACCAGCTGTCCTGGCCTCAACCGCGTCGCGATGCGCTCGGCCGTACCGACGATGAACCGCATGTCTGGCTCGAGGCTCGACGTCAGCGGAGTAGGCACGCAAATCAGCAGAGCGTCGGGTTCGGACAGGCGCTCGAAATCGGCCGTGGCCGCAAAGCGCTGCTCCCTCATTGCACCCTCGATCCGACTTTCGGCGAGGTGCCCGATGTAGCTCTCGCCTCGCTCGAGCTGTTCGATCTTTTCGTTGTCGACATCGAAGCCGAGAACCGAAAAGCCGCGTTCAGCGAACGTCAGCGAAAGTGGCAACCCCACATAGCCCAGGCCGATCACACCGACCAAGGCGGTGCGCTCTTCGATACGCTGCTGGAGGGTGCTCGCCGGCGTCGTCACCGGTCGAGCGTCAAGGATGCGCGCACCTTCACGCGAGGTTCCCCGGGGACCTAGGCGGTATCGCGCTCAAGAGGCTCCAAATCCTCGGCCGTCACCAGGACGCGCCGCGGCTTTGTACCGTCCGGCGGGCCAACGATGTTCGCTCGTTCCAGCTGATCGAGGATTCGCGCCGCGCGGGAGTAGCCCACTTTGAGACGGCGCTGCAGCAGGCTGGTGGAGCCCTGTTCGTAGTCGACTACGATCCTCGCAGCCGACAGGAACAACTCGTCGCGCTCGTCGAGAGCGGCCATCTCGAGCTCCGAAGCCTCGGCTATGATGTCGATCGGCGGTGCGATCTCCTCGGCGCCGAGCGCCTCCCCCGCAGCGCGCAAGTACTCGACGATTCTCGTCGTTTCCTCAGTCGATACGAACGCCCCTTGAATCCGTACCGGCTCAGCACGGTCAGCCGGCAAGTAGAGCATGTCGCCGTCTCCGAGCAGCTGCTCCGCCCCGTTCGCATCGAGAATGGTGCGACTGTCGATCTTCGAGGACACCTGAAATGAAATACGAGACGGGAAATTGGCCTTTATCACGCCGGTGATGACGTTGACCGAAGGTCGCTGGGTAGCCAGCACGAGATGAAGGCCCACTGCACGCGCCATCTGCGCAAGGCGAGCGAGCGGCTCTTCGATTTCGTTCTGAACGGTCAGCATGAGGTCGGCCAACTCATCGATGACGACTACGATGAACGGCAGCGGATTTGACGGCCCATCGTCATCGTCAATGCCGCGCAAGTCCTCGCCTCGACGTGCGCGCGTGTTGTAGTCATCCAAGCTGCGGACCCCGTTGGCAGCCAGCAAACGGTAGCGGCGCTCCATCTCCGCCACCGACCACTTGAGCGCTTTGGCCGACTCTCGGTGCTCTACGACCACGGGGTGCAAGAGGTGCGGAATGTCGTTATAGGAGATGAGCTCGAGCATCTTTGGGTCGATCATGATGAGTCGCACCTGGTCGGGTCCGTAGCGATACAGCAGGCTCGTCACGATCGCGTTGATGCAGACCGATTTTCCCGATCCCGTCGCACCGGCAATCAACAGGTGTGGCATCCGTGCGAGATCGGTCACCACCGGTGCTCCGGCGATCTCACGGCCGAGCACCAATGGGAGGCGGCCACGAAACTCGCTCCAAGCATCGGTCTCTAGCATCTCTCGAATCGTGACCACCCTCGGCTCGGGGTTGGGGACCTCGATCCCGACCGCGCCACGACCGGGGATCGGAGCCACGATCCGGATCCGCTGGGCGCGCATCGCCAGAGCCAGATCGTTGGAGAGGTTGGCGATCCGGTTCACCTTGACGCCGGGCGCCGGCTTTACTTCGAACCGGGTGAGCACTGGCCCCGAGTGGATCGCGACCACTTCGCCTTCGACGTTGAACGAGTGGAGCTTCTCGACTACGAGCTGCGCCATCGCTTCGAGATCCTCGCGGCTGCGCTCAGCACTGCCATCTTCTGAAACCGCTAGCAAGTCGATCGGCGGCAGGAATCCTTCCGGTTCGATCATCGGTCTCGCAGCGACGGCTCCAGTGCGCGCTGGGCGCTTACTCTTGCGGTTTGCGGGCTCGGTGGCTGGACGCGGAGCTTCGCTGGGTGTGGACAACGGTTCCGGTCCTGGTTCCGGTGTCAGTGTGATATCGGTCGCGATCTCCGGTGGAACCACCTCTTCGGCCTCCTCAAAGCGTTCTTCTCGCCAGCGCGACATGGTATCGCCCAGCGCTTCGATTCCCGCTCGTGCCTGACGACCTCCGGCACGCCCTATCTCGACTCCGGCTTCCACCCCACCCGCCAGAGAAACGCGGAAAACCGCCACGACCAGCAGCGCGAGCGTCACCGTGCAAACCAAAAACGCCCCGGTAACACCAACCACGTCGACCAACGCGCCCGCAGTCACGTTGCCCACCCAGCCCGCCCGCATCGATCCCGGCGCCCCCTGCCAAGCAGCAACCACACCCATGAGCGTCAGGCCGAACACGGTACCCACGATAGCGGCGGCCGAAATCGCCCCCGTGCGACGACTTGCTCGCCCAAAGAACAACGACCCGCCCCAAACGAGCAGCAGCCCGCCGATCAGAAGCGCACCGTATCCAAACACACTGTACAGGTAGTAGGCGCTGTAAGCGCCCACGATGCCGACCCGGTTGAGCGTCGTCAGCGTGCGCTCAGCAGCCGGATCGTAAGGCCACAAAGCGACGAGCACGAACGCCCCAGTCGCACCCATCAACAGACCCAGGACCTCAATGCGTAGCCGCGCGGCCCTCGATTTCTTGCTCCTGCTCGCCACTTCCGTCGCCTAGGCGAGCGCCGGAGCGCTCAGCCACTCCTCGACAAACCGCGTATGCAGTTGGCCGTTGGTGAACGCCGGCTCTTCGATGAGCCGTCGATGGAGCGAAATGGTAGTTGGAATGCCCTCGATTATGAACTCCTCAAGGGCGACCCGCATACGGGCAATCGCCTGACCGCGATCGGCACCGTGGGTCAGCAGCTTGGCGATCAGGGAATCGTAGTGAGGCGGAATCCGGTACGATTGGTACGCGGCTGTGTCGACTCTGACGCCTGGTCCACCGGGCTGGTGAAAGCTGGTGATCGTGCCCGGCGACGGCATGAACTCTCGATCTGGATCCTCGGCGTTGATCCGGCACTCGATCGCGTGGCCACGAAACTTGATCTCGTCCTGGCGAAGCCCGATCCGCTCGCCGGCCGCAGTCCGGATTTGCTCGATGACCAGATCCACCCCGGTGAGCATCTCCGTCACCGGATGCTCAACCTGAATCCGTGTATTCATCTCCATGAAGTAGAACTCGCCATCGTCGGTCAGCAGAAACTCGATCGTACCCGCGCCGACGTAGTCGATTCGCTTCGCTCCCTGCACCGCGGCCTCTCCCATCCGTGCCCGCAGCGTCTCGTCTACGGCCGGTGACGGGGCCTCCTCGAGCAGCTTCTGGTGTCTGCGCTGGGCCGAACAATCTCGCTCGCCGAGATGCACGACGTTGCCATGCTGATCACCCAAGACTTGAATCTCGATGTGCCGTGGCTGCTGGAGGTATCTCTCGATGTACAATCGTCCGTCCCCAAAATTCGCTTCCGCCTCGCGTTGGGCTTGCGGGAGCACGCGCTCGACCTCGGTGGCGTCGTGTGCTACTCGCATCCCCTTGCCCCCACCACCAGCCGTCGCCTTGATCAACACCGGGAAACCAACCTCCCGGGCCGCGGTGAGTGCTTGGCCCATGTCGTCCGTCAACTGTGGTGATCCTGGCACAACCGGCACGCCGGCCGCAGCCATCACTCGCCGGGCCTCAGCCTTATCCCCCATCTGGCGGATCTGCTCCGGGGTGGGCCCAATAAACAACAATTGCGAGTCGTGGCAGATTTCCGCAAACTCGGCGTTCTCGGCGAGAAAGCCATAACCTGGGTGGACCGCGTCGGCGCCGGTGATCTCGGCGGCCGCGATCAAGCGCGGGATGTTGAGGTACGACTGTGTGGCCGGGCCGGGTCCGACGCAGACCGCTTCGTCGGCGAACCGCACGTGCAGAGCATCGTCGTCGGCATCAGAATGTACCGCCACCGACTTGAGCCCCAGCAGCTTGCAGGCGCGAATGATCCGGAGGGCGATCTCCCCCCGGTTGGCGATCAGGACTTTGCTAGGCAATTAGGCCGTGTCGATCTCGAAGAGAACTTGACCGTACTCCACCGGTTGGCCGTTCTCAACGAGGATCTTTCGAATCACGCCTCCGACCTCGGCTTCCAGCTCGTTCATGAGCTTCATGGCCTCGAGAATACAGAGCGTCTGCCCCGGGCGAACGGAATCACCGACCTCAACGAACGCCGGTGCTTCGGGTGCCGGCGAACGGTAGAAGGTACCAACCATCGGTGAGGTGACCTGGTGGCCGGTGCCCACGGAAGCGTCGTCTCCGGCGACGCTTGGAGCGTCACTCGTCGGTGGTGGCACAGGGGCTGAACCAACGGTATGAACCTCGACGTCACCGCTTCGTTCAGCTCGATGGTTCTTGACGATCCGCACCGCGTGGCCCCAACGGCGAATCTCGAGCTCATCGATGTCACTCTCCTCGACGAGCCGAATCAACTTGAGGAGCTTCTCCTTCTTCACGTCACTCGCTCCAGGTATTCGCGACTTCTCGTGTCAATCCGCACCTTCTGACCGCGATTGACAAACAAAGGTACCTGAATGGTGGCTCCAGTCACCAATCGGGCTGGCTTGGTACCACCGGTGGCCGTATCGCCACGCACCCCGGGCTCGGTCTCCACTATTTCAACCTCGATGAAGTTGGGCAGCTCGACACCGATGATCCCGCCATCATGCATCAGTACGTCGCAGACGGTGTTCTCTACCAAAAACGCTTTCTGGTCGTCGAGCATGGCCTCGCTCACAGCGTGCTGCTCGTAAGTCTCCAAATCCATGAAGTACGCGTGGTGATCGCTCGAATACAGGTATTGCATACTCCGTCGTTCGAGCCTCACCTCCTCGACCCGCTCCCCGGCGCGAAATGTCCGGTCGACCACCTGGCCGGTATCGACCCGCTTCAGCTTGGTGCGCACGAAGGCGCCGCCCTTGCCGGGCTTGACGTGCTGAAAGAAAGTGACCTGCCACAGGTCACCTTCAATCCTAAGCACCATGCCGTTGCGAAAGTCTGCGGTGGTTGCCATGTCTGAGAAAGGGGGAAACTAGAGGACGATGAACTCGTCTTTGGGCGCGCTCGTGAGAATCTCAATGGCCGAACACCCTACCCGTACGACGTCCTCTATGCGCACGCCACCCAATCCTTCAATATAGATCCCGGGTTCGACCGTTACCACCGTATCGGCCTCCAGACGCCACTCGCTAAGTCGCGACATGCCGGGGGGTTCGTGCACCTCGAGCCCGATGCCATGACCGAGTGAATGCCCGAACTGAGGTCCGTACCCGGCCGCCTCGATGACGTCTCGCCCAAGCGCATCGGCGTCTCGGCCCGACATTCCGGCGCACAGACCATCGAGCGCCGTTCGTTGAGCCTCGAGCACGATCCGATAAACAGACTCGATCTCGGGATCGGGTCGACCGCAGGCGACGGTGCGGGACATGTCGCTGGCATAACCATCCACGATGGCTCCAAAATCGAACAGCACGACTTCGCCGCGGGCCAACTTCCGGTGGGTCGGGCGCGCGTGAGGTCGGGCCGAGTGTTCACCAAACTGAACGATCGTCTCGAAGGCCGATCCCTCGCCGCCCTGTTCGATCACCGCCATGTCGAGCCGCGCAGCCAACTCGAGCTCAGTCACACCTGGCCGAATCATGCCCATGACCTCGGCCAGCGCTCCGTCCGCCACCGCTGCAGCTCGTCTGAGCGCGATCAGCTCCGGCTCGGACTTCCGCATCCTGAGCGCCACCACCCACCCGGTGACGGCTTCCAACTGTGGGCCGTCGCTGGATTTCCAATCCATCCACTCGGCTACCGACATGTACCGACTCTCGAACACCACTTTGGCGTGATTCTCACGCGTCAACCACTTCCGGGCGGCCGACATCGCGTTCTCGTTATGGATCTCGCTCTCGATGCTGGGATCGACCTCCTCGCGGACTTGGCCCGCGTAGCGGAAGTCAGTCACCAGGCTGTCGGGGCCCTGAGCGGTCACGATGAGCGCACCGGACGAGCCCGAAAAGCCGCTCAGGTAGCGGATGTTGGGGAAACCCGTGATGAGCATCGCGGTGGCCTCCGCCGACTCGAGCCGGGAGCGCAGTGCGTCTCGCCGCGCGGCCGGCGTGGCCAGCGGGTCGCTCTGCGCCTCTACCGGCGGCTCAGCCACTGCTCGAACTCCGGATCCGGTGACGCACCGGCCGGCTCTTCCCCGGCCTGACTGCGCTCCATCTCCGCCAGCAGCGTCGCGATTCGTTGTGCCACTTCGACGTCATCGGGCGCTCGGGTCGCTAGCCGTTGATAGATAGCGACAGCGCGTTCGTACAGACCTTGCTGCACGTAGATCTCGGCCAACGTCGTGCTGGCGAGATCTCCCTCGGCGGGGTCCTCGGTCGGGCGCATTACCATGCGGAACAGCAGTATACGGGGCGGGTATGGGCCATGCAACGGGCACCGGATCCTCGACGCGATAACCAGGTGGCGGTATTTTTGATTCTCACATCTAGTTCTGATTCCGCTTTTCAAGGACGATACATCTCATGATGCAACAGCTCCGCGAGTCGACCAAGATCATCATGATCCTGGTGACCATTTCCTTCGTCGGCTTGATGGTGTTCGAGTGGGGTATGGACTTCTCGGGCCGTGGGCCTGGCGGCAGCGGATCACCAACCCGATTGGGCTCGGTGAACGGTGCCGAGATCTCGATCGACGAGTACCAGCGGCAGTATCGCCTGCTCTACGAACAAGCCCAGCAGCAAGCCCCTGACGGGACGCTCTCGGCCGAACAACAGTCTCAACTCGAGGAGGAGGCGTGGGAGGCGGTCGTAGATTTCGCGCTGTTACAGCGGGAAGCTACGCGCCGCGACCTCAGTGTGACCGACACTGAGTTGATTGAGTTCATCCGCTCCAACCCACCCCGGGACCTCGTCAGTCTTCCGGCTTTCCAAACCGACGGTCAGTTCGACATTGAGAAGTACCGACGTGCGCTCGCAGACCCCGCGCTGGCGCCAACCTGGGCCGAGTACGAGGCCCAGCTTCGGGTCAACCTGCCGCTGCAAAAGCTCCAGGAGCAAGTCGTCGCCGGCGTGAACGTGACTGACGCCGAACTGCTCGAGACGTATCGATCGCAGAACGAGCGAGCTCGCATTCAGTACCTGTTTCTCGATCCCGATCGGCTCGTCGGCGACGACGAGGTCAGCGTCAGCGACGACGAGGTTCAGCAAGCCTACGAGTCGAACCGAGAGGAATACTATCGCGACCCGAGTGCGCGGATCCGCCACGTCAGTTTTCGACCGGCGGTTTCGGCTGCCGACTCGGCACGGGTGAAGAGTCGGGCTGACAGCTTGGCCCTCGCAGCAGCGCTGCCAGATGCCGATTTTCCGGCCCTCGCGCGCGCTGAGTCAGACGACGCGCTTACCCGCGACAACGGTGGTGAGCTGGGTTGGTTCGCGCCGACGTCGATGGCGCCGACCTTTCAGCGCGCCGTGGAGGGTCTCGAAAAGGGTCAGGTCTCCCCGGCCGTATTGACCGAGTTCGGGTATCACATCATCAAGCTCGAGGACCGGCTCGACGAGGACGGTGACACGCGGCTCCGGGCCCGCCATATCCTGTTGCAGATCGAGGCCTCAGCGTCAGCTCGAGAGGCGGCTCGAGAAGCGGCTCGTGCGTTCGCCGAAGAAGCCAGCGCAGATGGGGCTGATTTCTCGGCCGTTGCCGCCGAGCACGGCGTCGAACCGACCCAATCGCCGCTGTTCGAAGACGGGCTGGTCATCCCAGGCATCGGCCCTGCAAGAGAGCTCGCCGAGTTTGCGTTTGCCAACGATCCCGGAGCGGTAAGCGGCGCTCTGGAACACGACGACGCGTTCTATGTTCTTCGGGTCGACGACCGATATCCTGCCGGCTACGTGGCTCTAGAGCAGGTCGCGGAATCGCTCCGCGCCGACCTGATCAGTGAAAAGAAGCAAGCCGCCGTGAGAGAGATGGTGCCCAGGATTCAAGCCGCGGTCCAAAGTGGTGGGCTCGATGCCGCAGCCCAACAGTTCGGTCTGGAGGTCGAGGCATCCAACTCATTCACGCGGCTCAACAACATCACCGGCATAGGCAGCGGTACCGCGGTGGCCGGGGCGGCGTTCGGGCTGGCACAGGGACAGCTTGCGGGCCCAATCGAGGCCACACGCGGTCTATACTTCATTCGCTTGCTGGAGAAGCAGCCGTACGATTCGGAGGCGTTTGCGCGGGAGCGCGAGTCGCTACTGAGTCAACTGCGCGTGGCCAAGATGCGGGAGGTTTTCGAAACCTGGTTTGATGACCTCCGTGAGCGCGCCGAGGTCGAAGACAACCGGGCCCAGATTCTAGGAACTACGTAGTTATCAGCCGCCCTTCGGTTGGTCGTCCGATTCGATATCCTCCTTGATCTCGCTGACCCCGCGTTTGAACTCACGGATGCCCTTGCCCAAGGACTCGCCCAACTCCGGCAACCGCTTAGCTCCGAACAGCAGTAGCAAGATAAAGAGGATAAGTACGATTTCTTGCATTCCAATTGATCCAAACATGATTCTCCCTCCACGTAACCGACTGCTAAGCCCGCCGGCTAGAAAAACGCCCGGTACAGATACGCCGCACTAGCGACCCCTACTAAGCTCATAATATTAACAGATATAGTCAGCGGCCCCAGCGTCAGAGCTACCGCCGCCAGATCGATCGATAGCGGCCCGAACACTCCATTGAGAGATGTCGTAAAGAATCCCTTGGCGACGCCGTCGGGCAGAAACCGACCCAGCAACTCGCCGACCAGGGTACCAGCCAGCAACCCCGACGTGAGAATCACCGTGTACACCTTGAAGTTTTTTCTGTGCACTGGAGCCCTACTCCAGATGGCCGGTAGAAGCTAGGCGCACGCCTCTAGCGATCCCTGGCCAACACATAGTCAACCGCGGCATCCATGACTTCTCGGGCCGGTGTGGATGGCAGTCCCACAAGCGCTTCACGCGCTCGATCGGCGTATTCGCGGGCGACACGACGAGTAGCTTCGATACCGCCCCGTTCGCGTACCACATCGACGATGCGTTGGATGTCATCCGACGTAGCTTGCTCCTGTGGATCGAAGACCGCGTTCACACAACGCCTCTCCGCGGGCGACAAGTGTGGGAGCACCGCCAGCAGCGGAAAAGTGACCTGCCCCTCCCGCAAGTCCGTCCCCACCGGCTTACCCATCACCGCCTGCTCGCCACCGTAGTCCATCAAGTCATCGATCAACTGAAACGCCATGCCAAGCCGGCGGCCGTACTCCTTGAGGGGTTCACGTTGCTCACGCGCACCGATCACCGCCCCCATCTCACACGCCGTCGAGATCAAACTCGCGGTCTTCTTCTCGATCAAGAAAAAGTACTGCCGCGGGTCTTCGACCAACTGGCCGTGGTGCGCGATCTCGACCATCTCCCCGATCGTGAGATCGTTCGTGACTCGGGCCGCTAACTCGATGAGCTCGAGATCACCGATGCGGGTGATTTCGGTCATCGCTCGCGAATACAGGTAATCGCCCATGATGACCGAGACCTTGTGACCCCAGCGGCTGTTGAGCGTAGGTCGGCCACGCCGCATCGACGATCGATCGATCGAGTCGTCGTGGACCAACGTGGCCATATGGATGATCTCGATGACCGCGCCGAGGGCTACTTCGCGGTCATCCGGTCTTTCCTCTGTTCGGTTGGCGAGTGCCAGCAGCGCGGGGCGAAACAGCTTCCCCCGCATTCGCTGCAGGTGGAATGAGACCTCGTTAATGAACGGTACATCCGCCTCGAGCACCGCACCCATGTGAGCCAGCACGCTGTCCAGCACATCGTGGACGAGCCCCTGGATCGCGGTCAGCGACGGTCGGGTGCGGTCGACTTCTTGCTGAGCGGCGCCGCGACGCATGTTGGCCAGCTTAACGCCGCTGCTGCACGCGGGCAATGAGCGCCTCATACCACGCATATGGAACGGTGGGCCGGCCCAGCCTTCCGTGATGACCCGGGGTGCCATGAAAGTCCGAACCCCCAGTGACCAGAAGCCCAAGCGATGCCGCCATTTGCTCGTAGTGTCGAGTCTTGGCAGCGGAGTGCTCGGTGTGTCGGGCCTCGATCCCGTCGAGGCCCGCCTCGACCAAGACGGGGATCAAGTCGTCGCGTCTAAAGGTGCCCGGATGCGCCAGCACGGAGACCCCGCCCGCCGCGCGGACCAGATCAAACGCAACCGCCGGGTCGAGCGCTGGCTTGGCTACAAAAGCCGGCCGGTGCCGGCCCAGATAGCGCTGAAACGCCTCGTCTACGGACGCCGCATGGCCGCGCCGAACCAGTGCCATCGCCACGTGTGGGCGAGCGATCGTGCCGGTCTCGCTCTCGGCCTCCACGTCCGACATTTCGATGCAGAGTCCGAGGTCTCTCAATCTCTTGACGATCCCCGCCGCGCGCTCCTCGCGGTCAGCGGCGAACCGCGCCAGTGCAGCGCTCAGGTTTGGCTCTTCGAGATCAAAACCGTAGGCCAGAATGTGAGCCTCACGACCGCCGACCTGACACGTCAACTCGGTTCCGACCAGCACCTCTAAACCGGATGGTGCAGCGGCGCGAGCCAGTGGAATAGCGGCCACCGCGTCGTGATCGGTCACCGCGATCACGGAGAGCCCCACGTCCACGGCTGCCGCCACCAAGTCGGCTGGCGAGTACTCCCCATCGGACACGGTCGTGTGCGTGTGAAGGTCAACGCTCATTGAATCAGAGGAGTCCATCCAACACCTGAAGTGCCAACTCGTACCGGCCAAACGGAGGCATCAGGTAGGCCCCGCCGACACCGGTCATGGTACGCACACCAGCCAACGCCTCGCGTGCGATAGCAACGCCCTCGGCCATCCCCTCTTCGCGGCTTTGGGTAGCCCGCATCCGTTCGCGGATCGGCTCGGGAATGTTCATCCCCGGAATCTCGTTGTGGAGAAACTCGGCGTTGCGAAACGAGAATAGCGGCAGGATGCCAACCAGCATCGGAATCGGGGGTCGACCCAGCTGTTCGATAAAGCGCTCCAAGTGACGTGGATCGAACACCGGTTGTGACATCGCGAACTCGGCGCCCGCGGCGATCTTGCGCTCGAACCGATCGATTTCGTGCTCGAGATCGATGGCGCCCGGGTTCACGCCGACGCCGAGGTGCAGATCAAGTGGGATACCGGTTGGCTTGCCGGCCGCGTCGACGCCGCGACTCAAGCCCCGGGCGACGCGTACCAACCCGATCGCGTCGACATCGAATACGGCCGTCGGCACCGCGTACTCTCCGGCCTTTGGCGGATCGCCGGTTATGATCAGCACGTTGCGCACATCCAGTGCACGGGCAGCCATGAGATCGGCTTGCATGCCGTAGAGGTTCCTGTCCCGACAGCAATAGTGGATGATCGTCTCGATGCCGATCCGCTCTTGGAGCACGCGGGCGATCGCCAGCGGTGTCACCCGCGGCGAGATGCGGGCGTACTCGGGGATGTTGACGGCATCCACACCGGCGGCTTCGAGCTTACTCACCGCGTCGATAACCGGCTCCAGATCGGCGCTTGTCGGTGGTGTCAACTCAACCGACGTGACGAACTCTTCGCCCTCGACCAACAGCTTCGCCAAGCCAGACTTCCCAGCTGTATCGACCGGTGCAGGCCCAGATCCGGTGGGCTCTTCCCACAGCTCCACGGTCTCGATCGTGCGCGCCCCCGGCACAAACCCCGAAACGGCCAGCTTCATCTGCCGGACGTGAGCCGGGGTCGTCCCACAGCACCCACCCAACAAACGGACTCCGGCACGAACGAAACGCTTGGCGTACTTGCCGAAGTACTCGGGGCTGGCCATGTACATCAAGCGCCCCTCGACGGATTGCGGCAATCCCGCGTTCGGCATCGCCGCCAGCTTGACCGCGTGCCCGTTCTGCATACGGATCACGCAGTCGAGCATCGGCTTTGGACCGACGCTGCAGTTGGCACCCACGAGATTGGCTCCACCGGTCACCAGCCGATCCACGAGCTCTTCCGGTGACTGACCCGACTGGACGCGACCGCCTTCGTCGAACGTCATCAGCGCTACCACCGGCACGTCGCCGTCGAGGCCGCGGATCGCCGCCAACGCGGCCTCCATCTCGTTGATCGCGGGAATCGTCTCGACAACCAACAGGTCGGCTCCCGCTTCGAGCAGCGCTTGGGCCTGCTCGGCGAAGATCGCCCGCATATCATCGATGCTGTAATCGCCCGCCACCTGGCCCCTCACGCCGATCGGGCCGATGGAACCCCCCACAAACGCCTGATTCCGGCTCGCCTCACGAGCCAGGTGCACGCCAGCGTGGTTGATCTCGGCGACCCGATCCTCGAGCCCGTGACCCAGCAGCCGGGCCCGATTGGCACCGAAAGTGTTCGTCTCCAGCAAATCGGCACCGGCTTCGACGTACGACGCGTGGACTTCCCGAATCATGTCAGGACGGCTGAGCGATAGTGCGTCGAAGCACTGGTTGATGAACACGCCTCGGTCGTAGATCTGCGTGCCCATCGCTCCGTCCGCGACCAATACGCCGGCCTCCAACCGCTCGAGGAACTCTTCTCCCCGTGCGCGGGGTGCGGTGTGTTCAAGTTGAGTCATGTGCGGCCGGAAGCTACCGTGAGGGACGATCTTCCCCAACCCACTCGAGGATCTCGGCGGCGGTTTCGTTGGTCGGATCTATGAGCAGCATCTCTTCGGCCGAGCGCCGGGCGGCCTCGGTATTACCAGCGTCCAGATGCCACCGTGAACCCGCCGACAGCGATTCGAGGACGTTTGCCGCACGACCGCTCTGCCGGGCGCACTCCGACCACCCGTCGAAGTCCGAGCCCCTGATCTGGCCGCTCTCCTTCAAACGGCGGTAAGCCTCGATAGCTTCAATCCAGCGGCCTTCCGAGTGATACTGTTCGGCTTCAGCTCTCAGGCCTTTAGCCTGCGCTGGCGGTTTGACCGCATTGGGAGGTGTCTCGGGAGCGGTGAAACCACTCGACTGTTTCAAATCTTCGAGCCGCCGCCGAACACGGTGCGCGGCAGCCTCTTCGCCAGTCGTCTCATATCGATCGAGCGCTGCTGCGAGCGCCTCGCTGGCGGCTGCCCCATCACCCTCGGCGAGGCTCAAATCTGCCAGGCGTTCATGATGTTCGGGGTGATCCGGCTCGAGCGTCACGATCTCACGCATCCCCTCCAGCGCCAATCTCGTGTTGCCCGCACCCTTCTGTCGCTCAACGAGGTTTTTGAGCTCGACGAGGGCATCGGCCACCAACCCCTTGATGCCGTAGTACCGACCCAGAAGCAACCCCACCTGGATGTCGTCGGGCGCATAGCGACGAATCTTCTGGCAACATGCGATCGCGTGATCGAGGCGCCCGTCCTCGGCATACGCTTCGGCCGCCTGACGGTAGTACTCGACCGCCGAGGCAACGTCCTCGGTGTCGAGATGGGCATCACCGAGACCGTTCAAAGCCCCTGCTGGAGGGCGGGTTCCGCTGACGTCTGCCTGCCGCAACTGCTCGAGATACTCAGCGATCGCGGCATCCGGATCCGCATGCCGTGAAGGGCGATCGTGTTTGTCTTTCCAGGCCGCACTCATGCTGGAAATCTGGATCCGGGCTCGTCTTGCCGCCAGATGACTTCCCCGCTCTTGATCGTAGCCGCGCAATGACCCATCCCATAGTGATAGGCCAGGTGGCGATAGTCTGGCACTCCGAACAGGGCGACGTCGCCTCCGGCACCCGGTATCAGAGTACCAAGGTCCGAGCGTCGAAGCGCCATCGCTCCGCCGCGGGTCACAGCGCGCAGCGCTTCTCCGACGGTAAGACCCAAAAAACAACACCCAAACGTCACCATCAACAGCAGATTCTGGGTCATCGATGTGCCCGGGTTGAAGTCAGTCGCCAACGCCAGGTTGGCGCCACGGTTAGCCAGCTCACGAGCAGGAGCATGGCGATCGAGACGCAGGAAGAACGAGGTTCCAGGCAACAGCGTGGCCACCGTATCGCTGCCCGCAAGAGCGTCGATGCCAGCTTCGTCGACCGCTACCAGATGATCGACGCTGGCGGCTCCCAACTCGACCGCCAGTTGCGTGCCACCCAGCGGTACGAACTCGTCGGCGTGGATCTTCAGCCCAAACCCGAGCTTGGCAGCCTGCCTCAAGATCGTTTCTGCCTCGTCCCGGGTGAAAGCTCCACGATCGCAGAACACGTCGCAGAACTCGGCCAGCGACTCAGTGGCTACCGCCGGCAACATTTCGTCAACGATCAATCGCACGAACGCCGCCCGGTCGTTGGCGAACTCGGCCGGTAGAGCGTGTGCACCAAGGAATGTCGGCACGAGCCGCGGCAGCTTGGGCTCCGCCGCCAGGCGCGCCACCACTCGCAGCATCTTGAGCTCTTGCTCTGTGGCCAGTCCATACCCCGATTTCACCTCCACAGTGGTGACCCCGAAGTGAGCCGCGGCGGCTAGGCGCGGCCGCGATAAGAGTACGAGTTCGTCCTCGCTTCGAGTTCGCAGATCGCGCACGCTGAACCCGATGCCGCCTCCTTGCTCGGCGATCTCCTCATAGCTGGCACCAGCCAACCGTTGCTCGAACTCGTGCTCTCGGGTGGCGCCAAAGACGGCGTGCGTGTGCGAGTCGACGAGTCCCGGCAGTGCTACCTGGCCGCCAGCGTCGAACACCGGTGTGCCGGTCGCATCGCCAGGCAGATCCACCATCGGGCCGGTGGCGGCGACCCGACCGTGCCGTATCCACACAAACGCGTCACCTACGACCTCGAGCGGCGCCGAGAAGGCACCCTTACCCGGGTCCACGAGTTGTCCGATATCGGTGATCAGAAGATCGCCGCCGCTGGCGGCGGCGTCGGTCATTGCTGCGGGTCGATCATCGGAATCTGAACACCACGCGCCGCAGCCGCGGAGCGAGCCTCAGGGTAGCCGGCGTCGACATGTCGCGCGATCCCGATGCCGGGATCGTTGGTCAACACGCGCTCGAGTCGCGCTCCACCCTCGGCTGTCCCATCGGCGACCGTGACCTGACCGGCATGCAAACTGTTGCCGATCCCGACCCCACCACCGTGGTGGACCGAGACCCACGACGCTCCGCTAGCGGTGTTCAGCAACGCGTTGAGGATGGGCCAATCGGCGATCGCATCGGAGCCGTCAGCCATTCCTTCGGTCTCGCGGAACGGCGACGCCACCGATCCAGTGTCCAAGTGATCGCGACCGATGACCACTGGCGCTGTCACCGCGCCGCTCGAAACCAGGTCGTTGATGCGCTCACCCAGCTTCCAGCGGTCTCCATATCCGAGCCAACAGATACGAGCCGGCAAGCCTTGAAAGGCGACTCGCTCGGCGGCTAGCCGGATCCAGCGCTGGAGGGGCGCATCGGTCGGAAACAACTCGGCGATCGCACGGTCGATGACGTGTATGTCGGCCGGGTCACCGGAGAGAGCGGCCCATCGGAACGGTCCCTTGCCCTCGCAGAACAGTGGCCGGATGTACTCCGGCACAAAGCCTGGGATCTCGAACGCATTCTCGACACCCGCATCGAGCGCCTGGCCACGTAGGTTGTTGCCATAGTCGAACACGACCGCGCCAGAAGTTTTGAGATCGAGCAGGCCGCGGCAGTGAATCGCCATCGACTCCATGGCCCGGCTGACATAATCCTCGGGATCTTGAACCCGTAACGTGGCCGCCTCAGCCAGCGTCAGACCGGCTGGGACGTACCCCTCGAGTGCATCGTGCGCGCTGGTCTGATCGGTGACTACGTCGGGTACGACCCCGCGGCGAACGATCTCGGGCACGATCTCGGCGCAGTTTCCAATCAGGCCGATCGAACGCGCCTCCCCCCGAGCGGTCGCGGCCAGCACCCGATCGAGCGCGGTGTCGAGATCGTCGGTGATCTCATCCAGATACCGCGTCGCCACCCGGCGCTCCAACCGTTTGGGGTCGACCTCCACGATAAGACAGGCGGCCCCGTTCATCGTCGCCGCGAGGGGTTGTGCACCCCCCATTCCACCGCAACCACCGGTCAGCACCCAACGACCTTCGAGCGCCCCGCTGAAGTGATGCTCGCCGACCGCGGCAAAGGTCTCGTACGTCCCTTGTACGATGCCTTGGGTGCCGATATAGATCCACGATCCAGCGGTCATCTGACCGTACATCGTGAGACCTAGAGCCTCGAGGCGGCGGAACTCGTCGGCTGTCGCCCAGCGCGGTACCAGGTTGGCGTTGGCGATGATCACCCGTGGGGCCCACGGGTGGGTCTGAAACACGCCGACGGGCTTCCCGGATTGAACGCACAGCGTCTCGTCGTCGGCGAGTCCCTCGAGCGATCGGACGATGGCCTCAAAACACGTCCAATCACGGGCTGCGCGACCCGATCCGCCGTACACGACCAACCGATCGGGATCCTCGGCGACCTCCGGGTCGAGGTTGTTCATGAGCATCCGCATGGCCGCTTCCTGGTGCCAACCGCGGCAACGAAGCGTGGTGCCACGCGGCGCTCGAACGGCTCGCGACTGGGTAACCGGTGTCATCTCACCACCACCGCTGGTTCATCACGCGTTACGACAACCCCAACGTGGCGAGCCGCCTCGCAATCAACGGCTTGAAGCGCTGCGATCACTGAATCCGTGTCCTCTCCGGGGATCGCAAGCAGCAAACCACCACTGGTCTGCGGATCAAACACGACCTTCATCACGCCGTCGGACACAGTTGAAGCGACATCGACTCGTGGTCGATAGTACCGCTCATTCGCTTCTCCACCACCGGGAATGCAACCGGCCAGAGCGAGTTTTTCGGCGTCCGCGAAGAGTGGCAACTGGGCGGCCTCGAACTGGAGTGTCACCCCGCTCGCGTCGGCCAGTTGAACGGCGTGGCCCGCGAGCCCAAACCCGGTGATGTCAGTCGCCGCGGTGACGCCAAAATCGAGCGCCACCGCCATCGCCGGTCCGTTTAAAGCTTTCATGGCTACAACCGCTGCTTCGATCTCGACCGCCGAGCGCTGACCCTGTTTTAGCGCGGTCGTCAAGATGCCGGTTCCGAGTGGCTTGGTGAGGTAAAGCTGGTCACCAACTCCGGCCGTGGCGTTGGTGACGATTCGATCCGGGTGCGCGGTGCCAGTCACCGCGAGCCCGTACTTGAGCTCCTCGTCCTGAATCGAGTGACCGCCAACCAGCGCGCAACCCGCCTCGTGCGCCTTATCGGCACCACCCGTCAGGATGGCGCCCAAGATCTTGGTGTCCAACTCACCGGGCCAACACACCAGATTAAGCGCCGTCTTTGGTGTGCCCCCCATGGCGTAAACATCCGAAAACGCGTTGGCGGCCGCGATCTGCCCGAATTCGTACCCGTCATCGACGATCGGAGTGAAGAAGTCGACCGTCTGGATCAGCGCCAAATCAGGTCGAACTCGATACACGCCGGCGTCGTCCAGTGTGTCGTGACCCACCAGCACGTCTGGATCGGTCGGGGGTCGGGGCAGCATATCGAGCGCATCGCGAAGGTCCTCCGGACTCAACTTGGACGCTCAACCCGCGCACCGGACCTTCTCGGTCAGCTTGGTGATCTCTTCGCTGGTCAGGTTCATCTGCTCAGGCGTGCGATGGCATCGATCTCGACGAGGGCGTCCTTTGGGAGGCGCGGGACTTGTACCGTCGAGCGCGCCGGCAGTGGCTCCTCCACGACTTCAGCGTAGACCGCGTTGAAGGCTTCAAAGTCCGCCAGATCGGTCAGGTACACGGTCGTCTTGACGACGTCCCGCCAACCGCCACCGGCGGCTGCCAGTACCGCAGCCAGGTTCTGCAGTGCCTGGAGCGTCTGGGCCTCGATCGTCTCCTTTAGCGTTCCGTCGCTGGTCAAACCGATCTGACCCGCGGTGAACACCCACTCTCCGGCGACGATGGCTTGACTGTAGGGGCCAAGCGCCGCCGGCGCTGTTGGAGCCGTTATGGTCGTGTTGGGCATGAGCTCCCTCCTCGCGAGGATCGATCAGAAAAGGCCGTGAACGGTGCCATCCGCGTCCACCCGCATCGCCTCGGCAGCCGGGCGTCGAGGCAGGCCGGGCATGATCATGATGTCACCCGTCGCGACGACCAAGAATCCGGCCCCCGCCGATGGTCGTACGTCAGTTACCGAGATGTTGAAGTGACTGGGTCGACCGAGCAACGTCGGGTTGTCGGAGAGCGAGTACTGGGTCTTGGCGATACACACCGGCAGATCACCGAGTCCCACCTCTTCCAACCGTTTGATGCTGCGCGCTGCCGCCCGGCTGTACTCGACACCATCCGCGCCGTAGACACGTTTGGCGATCGTCTCGATCTTCCGCCTGATCGGCCATTCAACCGGATACAACGGCTCGAACTGAGCCTTGCCGCTCTCGGCCGTCTCAATCACCCGAGCAGCCAGATCGAGACCGCCGTCACCGCCGTCCGCATGGATGGTGGCGCGAGCGGCGGGAACACGCTGGTGATCGCAGAACGCCTCCACCCGGGCCAGCTCGTTCTCGGTATCGGTGGTGAACACGTTGATGGCTACGACGGCGGGAACCTTGAACCGGGCCACAATATCGAGGTGCGCAGCCAAATTGGTGAGTCCGACCTCGAGCGCGCCGAGGTCCTCTTCGGCAAGCGAATCGATCGCCGCTCCACCACTGCGTTTTAACGCCCGGATCGTAGTTACGACCACCACCGTGTCGGGCTTGAGCTCTCCATACCGACACTTGATGTCGAAGAACTTCTCAGCCCCCAAATCGGATCCAAAACCTGCCTCGGTCACGCAATACTCCCCGAGCGCGAGACCCATGCGCGTCGCCAGCAACGAATTGCATCCATGCGCGATGTTGGCGAACGGTCCTCCGTGGATGAAGGCCGGCGTCCCCTCGAGTGTCTGCACCAGATTCGGACTGAGCGCCTGGCTCAGGAGCAGGGTCATCGCACCGGCTGCGTTGAGGCTCCGCGCGCGCACCGGCTCGCCGTCGTACGTGTATCCGACGACGATATCGCCCACTCGACGTTCCAGGTCCTCGAGACTGTCGGCCAGGCAGAGGATCGCCATGATCTCGCTGGCGACTGTAATCAGGAACCCATCCTCACGCGGCACTCCGTGAGCTCGGCCGCCCAGCCCGACGATGATCCCGCGCAAAGCTCGGTCGTTCATGTCCACCGCTCGGCGCCACAAGATCTGTCGCGGGTCCAAGCCGAGCGCGTTCCCGAAGTGGAGGTGATTGTCGATCATCGCGGCCAACAGATTGTTGGCCGCACCGACAGCGTGGATGTCGCCGGTGAAGTGGAGGTTGATCTCCTCCATCGGAACCACCTGCGAGTATCCGCCGCCCGCCGCTCCACCCTTGATCCCCATACACGGCCCCAAGGACGGCTCGCGCAGGCACAGAACGGTCTTTTTCTGTAACCGGTTCATGGCTTGCGCCAGCCCGACCGCGACCGTCGACTTGCCCTCCCCGGCCGCCGTCGGCGAGATACCGGTCAGCAAAACCAGTCGACCTCTGGCCGGCCGCTTCGCTAGCGCTTCAAGCCTCACCTTTGCGATATGATGGCCATAGGGCTCGATCTCAGTGGGAACGAGCCCCAGCTCCGAGGCCACGTCGGTAATCGGCCTGAGCTTGGCCGCCTGGGCGATCTCGATATCCGACTTCATCCTCACCTCACCCGAATAGGGATTTCAGAGCTGGAAGGCGACCACGGAAATCAGCCTGCGGCTGGAATCGTGATAACCCAGCTCGTCACTGTGTTGCGAATCACACGCAGATTAAGTGCTGCCGGCCCGCGGGCAAACCCCGCATGACCGATCAGGATGACCGCAGCCCATACAAGCTCGCTAATCCGGCTCCCCGAGGCGATAAAAGACGAGCCCATTGCGTCGTGTCCGATCCGCCAATTCACGGGCGTCGATCCCGCGCAAAGCGGCCAACGCGGTCACCGTCTCGACCACGTACGATGGTTCGTTCCGGCGACCCCGATGCGGGATAGGCGCCAGGTATGGAGCGTCGGTTTCGGCCAGCAGCCGATTCTCGGGAACACGCGGAACGAGATCTGCGGCCGGGAATGACCGAAACGTGATCATACCTGAGAATGAAACGTAATACCCCCGCTCGACCCCGTGATCGAGCATCCGCCGGGAGCTGCTGAAACAATGCAAGACCACGCGGTTCGGAGCGATACTCGACTTGGCGAGCACGGCCAAGGTGTCGTCCTCGGCATCACGCGAGTGGATCACCACGGGAAGATCCCGCTCGCTAGCCAACGCGAGTTGTTCACCAAACACATGGCGCTGCACATCCCGTGGGCTGTTGTCGTAATGGTAGTCGAGCCCGATCTCACCCACGGCAACCGCACCCGCGTCAAGCATCCGCTCGATCGCTTCGCTCGTGCCGCTCTTCCAAGCCGAAGCTTCGTGCGGATGCAGCCCGGCGGTAAACCACACGCGCGGATCGGCAGATCCTTCGGCCAGTACCTTCGCTTTCGCGGCGTCGGCTGGATTTGAGGCTATGGCGACGATCTCAGAGACCCCGGCCACACGCGCGCGAGAGAGAACCGCAGGCCGATCCTCCGCGAAGGCCTCATCCTGGAGATGGCAGTGAGTGTCGAAGTAGCGTGGCGCGGTCACGCCCGCGATGGGGCCTGAGCCTTCTTCTTGTTCTTGGCTCGCGGAGTCGTTCCTCCCCGATCCTCGATGCGACGCTTCCACTCGATCAGCAGCGGCGCACCGACGAAGATCGACGAGTACGTTCCAATGATGATCCCGATCAGCAACGCGAATGCAAAGTCGTGGATCACACCCCCGCCCATAAAGAACAGGAACAGAACCACGACCAGGGTCGTACCCGAGGTGATGACCGTGCGCGACAATGTCTGGTTGACGGCCGCGTTGACAACCGACACGTAACGTTCGCGTCGCATCGATCGAAGGTCCTCCCGGATACGGTCGAATACGACGATGGTATCGTTGAGCGAGTAACCGATGATCGTCAGGAAAGCGGCTACCACGGCGAGTGAGATTTCTTTGTCCAGCAGGGAGAACAAACCGATCGACAGAATCACGTCGTGGAGTGTCGCGATGACGGCCGCGACGCCGAACTTCGGCTCGAATCGAACGGCGATGTAGATCAAGATCAGAATCAGCGCGTACAGGATCGCGCGTGCCGACTGGCCTTTGAGCTCGGCCCCGATCTTGGGCCCCACCGCTTCAGTGCGGACGACGGTGAACGTTTGGCCCTGTAGCTCGGGAGCCTGTCTAAGATGGGCCTCAATCCGGCGGCCGAAACCCTCCTCTTCTCCAACCGGGACCTGGGCCCGGATTACGACATCGGACGGATCGCCAAAACGTTGAACTTCGCTCGAGGTGAGTCCCGGCAGCGACTCGAGCACGCTGCGCAACGTCCCGACCTCCACGGGTTGTTCGAAGTCGAGTTGTATCAGCGTCCCACCAGTGAAATCGATCGAGTACCGGAGCCCGCCACGAATCGCGATCGACGCTAATACCAGCAAGATCGCGATGGACGAGATCGCGAACGCGATCCGACGCCATCGCATGAAGGGGTAGTTCGCGTTTTGGAACAACCAGAACATAGTCAGATGCTCAGGCGACTCGCTGTCGCCCGTTGGGTCCAGGTTTCAAACAACGTCCGTGTCACGAATACGGCGGTGAAGATCGATGACAGGATTCCGATCGAGAGGACGACCGCGAAACCCTTGATCGGCCCGGTACCGAACTGAAACAGAACCGCGGCTGCAATCAACGTCGTGATCTGCGCATCGAGAATCGTCACCAATGCGCGTTGGTAGCCGGCATCTATGGCGGCTCGAACGGACTTCCCCAAGTCGAGCTCCTCTCGGATCCGCTCGAACACGAGCACGTTTGCGTCGACCGCCATACCCACGGTGAGGATCAAACCGGCGATTCCAGGCAGCGTCAACGTGGCACCAAAGGCCGCCAGGGCCGCCAGGATAATGACGATGTTGAACACCAACGCCAGGTTCGCTATGAGCCCCGACGCCCGGTAGTAGATAATCATGAACACCGCCACAACCGCGAGGCCGAGCAACCCGGCGCGGCGTCCACGTTCGATCGAGTCCGCACCCAACGACGGCCCCACGGTGCGCTCCTCGATGATCTGGAGCGGAGCCGGCAGCGCCCCCGCTCGGAGCACGATTGCTATGTCGCGAGCCTCTTCGATCGAGTCGAAACCCTCGATCTGAGCCCGCCCACCGCTGATTCGCTGTCGAATGTTGGGCGCCATCCGGACCACGTTGTCGAGAACGATTCCCAACCGTTCGTTGACGTGACGGCCGGTGACATCTCCAAACGTCGACGCCCCCTCACCGGTCATCTCGAGCGTCACGATGGGCTGGCTAACGAACTGAGGATCGAAGCCTGCAGCGGCGGTAGAAATCGCCTCACCCGTCATTTCGGGCTCTTTCACCACCAGGAACAGGGTCCGGTAGCTACGACCGTCGGCGAACGTTCTCGATTGACCCGACCACAGCCACTCGTAGCGATCATCGACTCCCGCCAGCGCTGCCGAGTCGGCGAGCAACGCGCGCACAGTCGGCACGTCGTCTTCCGCGACCAGCAGATTGAACTTATCAGCACCTACTTGCTCGGTCTGCAGAAGCGCTGAGAATCGCCCATCGTCGATGCCGGCCTGAGCATCAGTCGCGGCGGGTTCGTCCTCTCCGAAGAACTCCTCCAACGTTTGGGCAGCCTCAGACTCGCTGGACGTGGTGTCTGAGACGACGGCCTCGGTCGCCGACGCGGTATCGGCGACGGCCTCGGTTTCTTGCGACGGTGTCCGACCGGCGAGCCCTCGATCGACGGCGCGAATCTGATCCGTCACCAGGGCACCTTCAGCGACCAGCTGGAACTCCAAGAACGCGGTCCGCTGAACGAGGTCTTTGGCCCGTCTTTCATCTTGGATCCCAGGCAGCTCGACGATGATGCGATCGTCTCCGATCTTCTGGATCAGCGGCTCCGAGACACCGAACTGGTCGACTCGATTGCGGATGATCTCGAGCGCCCGGTCAACAGCGTCGCGACGCTCATCACCGGTGAACGCACGCTCGCTGTCGTCGAGCTCGAGAACGAGGTGCATCCCACCCTGCAGGTCGAGGCCGAGCTTGATCGCAGCGCTTTTGAGCCTCTCGAAACCGCTTGGGTCCTCCTGCTTGAGCTGCTGGCGCTCTTGTGCCGGCATCGAGTAGAAACGGAAGCTGGGCCACAGGTACCAGAGCCCCGCCAGCACGGCGAACCCAACGATCGCCCACCGGATCTTGAGCCTATGCCGCATTGTCCCTTCTGTGCCCCGTTCGCAGGGTCATGACACTCGCAGAATTGATGTTGGTAAAGTGGAGAACGAAGGGCTCAAGACTAGGCTACGAACGCCGCCGCCGCCACTGCTCGAATGCGCTGATTCCAAATCCCAGCCGCATGTAGCGCTCCGTCAGTTCGATATCGTCGAGCGAACCGCGGCGCCCGTACTCAAACAGCAGGTCAACCCGACTCCGATCTCCGAATCGTCGGCTGTGGCCAAAGCTAAACGCCCACTCGTTCACGTTTTGATCGTTGATGATTATCGGCAGCTGCCGCCAGCGCATACCGAAACGTATCGGGGCTCGCGGCCCGATGAGTAACTTCCGTTGGTCGGGCGTATACTCGAGCCCGCCCCCGTACTCGACGAAGTCAGCCACATCCGATTGCGGCACGCCGTCGATCTCAAAGTCCTCCCAACCCGAACGGCGAAGAACACCGGCGACCCGGACCTGGTTGCCGAGGCTGGTCGATACACCCAACGAGAACGCATTCGGCAGATTGAATTCCGTCTCGCGCTCGGCCTCCACCGCACGGAGCTCCGCAGTGATTCCGCTCGAAACCGTCGGCCGCAATCGGTACCCGAGGCCAACGTGAGTACCCTGACCAAACCGATGCTCGATGCCGAGAGTGACGCCCAAACCGTCAAAGTCACGCGACAAGCTATCGCTAGTGGTCGCCAGCACGCCCCCTAAGTCGGGCCGTTGGACCGAGCGAAATACTCCCCTCGAACCCAGATAGATATCGAACGACGCGCCAACGCCGGTCCTCTCATCGATCGCGTACGACAGTCCGGGCGACAGGACGAAAACCCCGCCCTCCGAGTCGAGCGTGACGGGCAGGGTATCGCCCTCAAAAGTGACCGTGGACTCCAGCGCTGCGTCGAAGTCGATTGGTTGATAGTAGCCGATCGAAAACACGGTGTTGTACCAAGCAGGAAACACAGCCTGACCCATGGGAAAGACAACGTCATCGAAGCTGTGCGACAGCTCGAGATTCTCGACCTTGGAATCCTGACCTAAGAGCGAAAGATAGAAACCGGCCCGGCCGGCGCGCGCCAACAGAGCCGGGTTCTCCAGCGAAAAGAGATCTTCGGGGAGCCCCACCGTGACCCCGCCCATCGCCCGAGCGCGCATGCTTTCACCACTGGCGGGCAAACCAAAAGCGCTCAGGTTAAAAACGCTCTCTTGCGCCGCCAGCGGTGACGTCACAGAGATGCTCGCAAGCGCAAACGCGACCAGACACGGTCGCAGACGGAGGCGCCGACTCAACACGTGCTTCACGGGTTCGATGAGGGCAGCACGACCAACCTCAGACGGGGTCGTAGCTCTGCTGCCGCCGAGGGGTCAAAGAGTCTGACTTTGCCGAAGCCACTCGCCTCGTCGAGCACAGTTAGCGCAAAACCTTGGTTCGTTTCCGGTTCACGCAACCAGAGTCTGACCAACTCCCTCAACCGGTTCGATTGAAAGACCAATGAGTCGACCGGCAACGAGTCGCGACTCAGCGTGGTCAGTCCAAGGATGCTCGTCGCTGTTGCTGGCTCCAGGATCGTTTTCTCGCCGAGAAAGTCACTCAGCACCCGATTGGCCAAAAACCGCAACGAATCACCGGGGATCTGTGCCTGGTCAATCGATACGATGAACTTCACATCGACAATCGCCGTGTCTATCGGTACTTGATCGAAGTTTGGAATGAAAACCGCCCGCGAAACCGGCTCACCCGCGCCAACCGCCAAACCCCCGGCCTCAAATGGGTCACGATCAACGGGAAGAAAAGTATCCTCCGCAGATCGGGTTACAGTCAGCTCCACCGGGCTACCGGGGTCACCCAGCTGGGTCTCGACTTCGAGTCGCGGGCCGAGCAGATTGTTGCCAGCGAACCCCCTTGAAACGAACTGTACTGCACTCCCAGCTGTTTGCTGGACTAGCAGCAGTCCCTCGTTCGCGATAACCCCCGACAACCAGTCCTCTATCAGCGATGTTGGAAGCGGTACGCTGATCGAGTCTGAGTCCGCTTCCCCCGCGGTGATCGTAAACTCGGCCACCGGATCGGGATCAAAGTCACCACCAGGCGTGTTCCAATCGAGACCGAGATCACGGCGATCCCAATCGGCTGCAGCCTCATCCCACTCACTCGTCACCCGATGCACCACAAAAGACACCGGTACTGCAGGCGCCGGTGCGAAGACCAGTTTCAGGTTGGCGCTCAGAATAACGGACTCGGCTGGTAACGAATCGAACGCCGCCAGCGAGAATCGCACAATCGGCCGGCTCTCGAACCCTGGCGCCTCGGACCATTCGAACGCCGAGATCAAACGATCCACTTCGGCCCGATCGGATGGGAAGATCGGGTAGTCGACGGCGAGATCCCAATCCGTTACGACGACAAGCTCGAGCTCGCCGTCGAGGACGCCCTCCGGGAGGAGCTCCTCTCCAACCGGGCTGCGACTAATGTCGGTACAGGCAAGAGCCGCGACGAGCAGCCCTATCGCGGACGCCAGTTTGAGATTCATTCAGACTCGAGTGATATCCCCGTCGATATCGTACTCGTCGACAATCGCCATGATTACGGCATCCACCGGTCGCGCTTCCGTGAGCGTTGTCTGACGCGCGGACGATCCCGTCGCGTACAGCACGACTTCCCCGGCTCCCGCGCCGACCGAGTCAGCAGCGACGACATATCCGGACTCGAATTCGAGATCGACATCGAGGTCGCGAACCAATAGCAGTTTAAGCCCACCCAGCTTTTCGTCTTTTCGCGAGGCCACTACGGCCCCCACAACGCGACCCATCTTCATGCCGACTCGCCTCCGAACAAGAACGGATGCGGCAGAAGCCCGCCGAGCGTGAACTCGTGCTTCTCGCCATCGTCATTGACCACTGTGATTGGTAACCCCGGGGCGAACTCGCTCAAGGCTTGGCGGCACGCCCCACACGGATAGGGCGTGCGACCATTGGCGCTGACTACCAGGCGTTTGAAGGCTCGTGCGCCTTCCGTAACCGCCGCGAAAAGCGCCACCCGCTCTGCACAGCAAGTGACCGAAAACGACGAGTTCTCCACGTTGCACCCTTGGAACACGCGACCGTCGTCGGTTTCCAGAGCGGCACCGACTTGGTAGCCCGAGTACGGAGCGTAGGCCTTATCCTGCGCCTCCCTGGCGGCTTGTTCTAGGCGTCTTAGTTCCACTCGGGTCTTCAGGGGCTGAGTTGGAGAAAGCGGACTCGAAGGTCGGCGAGGAGTTGCTCGAGGATCTGAGATTCCTCGCCCGAGAGATTGCCCTCTGTACGTTGGTGGAGGATCTCGAGCAGGTCAATGAAGTGCTTGGCCTGATCAGGTAATACTCGTCGCTCCGCTTCAGCACCAATCGGCACATCGCCCATAAACTGCATCGCCTGGAGAGCCAAATACTGAACGATTTCCAGGAACGACGGCTCCGGCAACTCGATGTGCTCGATTGCATCCCGGGAGGAGATCTCGTCTTCAGCTGGTTCGGGCGGAGTCTCCCGAACTTCACCTGGCGTCTCCGCTCCTGACACCCGTTCGTCACTGAACGCTGACCGTCGCTCTCGGAACTTACCGTTCGTCATCTTGTGACCCCCGGCTATAGCATCGACGTACGCGCTGGGATATTCCGGTAAAAACCGCGTAGCTCATCAGATTGGCCTCACTACCCACAGTCGCCACCGTTTGGACCTCGTCGCCTTGGCGGCCAATCAGCGTGGCGATCTCTCCAACCTCGAGATCCGGGAACGGCGTGGCATCAACCATGGTGAGGTCCATGCACACCGCACCGCGAATTGGCACTCGTCGACCACGCAGCAAAACGTGGCCACGATCCGACAACGAAAACGGCCAGCCGTCACCGTACCCTACCCCCAGAACGGCTATCCGTTCGGAGCCACGGGCGATATACCTTCGGTGGTAGCTGACCGACTCTCCCGCGGCGAGTGACTTGACCGCCATTACGCGGGCGTGCCAGCTGAGCGCGGGCCCGAATGCCTGCGCGTCGAACGCTCGACCATCATTCCCTGACTCAAAGTCGGTGTCGGGAGCGATCTCCTCCGCCGACCCATAAACGACTATGCCGGGTCGTACGAGCGTCCTCGTCGCGCGTCTGAACCGCAGCGCAGCGGCGCTGTTGGCAGCATGAATCCAAGGCGGACGAATCCCCCTCTTTGCCAACTGTTCGAGCATCGCGTCAAACCGATCGAGCTGCCGGTCAGTTGGCGCGCGCTCTCGCTCATCGGCACTTGCAAAGTGTGTAAAGATACCCTCGACCTCAATGGTGGGCAATTTCTGAGCGCTCTCAACCAACTCTATGACGTCGCGATCCCACGCGCCCGAACGACCCATCCCGGTGTCGACTTCGACGTGAACCGGAGCGACCTTTCCGGCTGCTGCCGCCGCGGCGGCCAGGGCTTCTACCTGCGGCCAATCCGTTATCGCGGCCGTCACTTCGAGCGCAATCGCGCGCTCGGCTTCAGCCGGCAGTATCGGCATCAGACAAACAACTGGGCCACCGATATCCGCTGCGCGCAACGCTGCGGCTTCGTCCAGCGAAGCGACACCCAACCCCCACACGCCGGCGCTCTTGGCCGCCACGGCTACCGGAACCAATCCGTGACCATAGGCGTTCGCCTTGACCGGCATCAGGATCTCGGCCGCCACCGGCAGCTGGGCCCGGAGGGTGCCCAGGTTAGCCACGATTCGGTCGAGATCGATGTCCGCCCAGGTCCGCGCTGTTTCTTCGGTGGTTGGGGCCTTGTGCGTCATCGGCAAGCTAGGATACGGGGCGGGCTCGCCCACATCAAGCACCGTCCGTAACTTGGCGTTCATGACGCGAGAGTCTGAATACCCAGCCGGTTTCACCGGCGTCTTGGCGCTCCTGCGGAGGCTCAGGGACCCTGAACGCGGTTGTCCCTGGGATATCGAGCAAACCCCTCGGAGTCTGGTGCCGCATCTGATCGAGGAAGCGCACGAAGCGGCGGAGGCGATCGAATCGGGTGACCGCGAGGCGATCGTGGACGAGCTGGGTGATCTACTGCTGCACCTCGCCTTCCAGATCGTAATCGCCGAGGAGGAGGGCTCGTTTGATCTCGCCGACGTGGCCGCCAAGATCATCGACAAGATGGTTCGCCGGCATCCGCATGTGTTCGGCGATGCCAAGTATGCGGGCGAGGCTCACCAAGCGGTGTGGGAGACCCTCAAACGACGCGAGCGTGACCCCGCGGACGAGCGCCGGAACAGTGTGATTGGAACGCTTCCGGAGGGCCTACCGGCGCTGGTTCGTGCCTACCGAATACAACAGAAGGTGGCGACCATCGGGTTTGACTGGCGGACCCCCGATGGCGCTCGCGCCAAGGTCGACGAGGAACTCGCAGAGACGAACGCCGCCGCTGAGAAGGGGCTGCCAGAGCCACTCGAGGAGGAGTTTGGCGACCTGCTTTTCGCGTTGGTCAACTGGGGTCGACTTCTCGACGTCCACCCACACACAGCCCTCCAGTACGCCAACCGCAAGTTCGAGACGCGATTTCAGCGGCTCGAAGCGTTGGCTGCCGAGCGTGGTGTGGTGCTCGAAGATCAGTCGCTGGACGAGCTCGATCAGCTCTGGGACGAGGTCAAACGGGAGGAGACTCTCTAGGGCGAGAGTCGATTGATCAGGCGCGGGAACGGAATCGCCTCCCTCAGGTGCGGCAAACCGCAAATCCAGGCAACCGTTCGCTCGAGACCCAACCCGAATCCCGAGTGGGGTACCGAACCGAACTTTCTGAGTTCCAGGTACCAATCGTAGGCCGCCAGCGGCAGGGACTCCTCACGTATGCACTCGATCAACCGGTCATGATCGTCCTCGCGCTGAGACCCGCCGATGATCTCGCCAAACCCTTCGGGCGCGAACAGATCGTTGCACAACACCAAATCGGAGCGGTCCGGGTGCTGCTTCATGTAGAACGCCTTGGCCACTCTGGGGAATGAGTGCACGAATACCGGTCGGTCAAACTCCGCGGTCAGAAGCGTCTGGTCCTCGCCGCCGAAATCCTGACCCCACTCGATGCCGGATCCGGCTGATCGCAGCACGTCAACCGCCTCATCGTAGCTGAGTCGTGGGAATGGCGGCTTGACCGCCTCCAAGCTCGCTAGATCACGCTCCAGGGCTTCCAGATCATCGCCGTGATTGGCGAGTGCGTACTCGATCAGGTGAACGACCAGCTCCTCTTGCAAGCTGATGTTGTCCTCCCAGTCGTACCAAGCCATCTCCGGTTCGAGCATCCAGAACTCGGTCAGGTGGCGTCGCGTCTTCGACTTCTCGGCCCGAAACGTGGGCCCAAAACAGTACACCTTGCCGAACGCCATGCATCCGGCCTCGACGTAGAGCTGCCCGGTCTGCGCAAGACTCGCGGTTCCCAAGTCGAAGTACTCGGTTTCGAACAATGTCCCCGCTTCCTCGCCGACCGCCTGAGTCAGGATCGGGGAGTCGAGACACAGGAATCCGCGCCCGTGAAGGAACTCACGGATGGCGAAGATCAGGCCATCCCGGACTCGAAGCACGTGCCATGGTCGCTTGGAGCGAAGCCAGAGGTGCCGGTGATCGAGCAAGAAAGCGCTGCCATGCTCCTTGGGTCCGATCGGGTAGTCGGTGGAGATCTGTACGGGGGTTACCGCATGCAGCGTTAGCTCGACGCCGCCGGGTGAACGCGCATCCTCGCGCACGGTGCCCTCAACGATGAGCGACGACTCCTGGGTCAGCACATCGTACGTTTCCCACGCCGCATCGGGGACCTCGCCACGAACCATGACACCCTGCACGACACCGGTCCCGTCCCGGACGATCAAGAACGAGATCTTCCCGCTCGACCTGCGGTTGTACAACCAGCCGCGGATTTCAACCGTTTCTCCGACGTGGCGACCGAGGTCGGCTATCGCTACCCTTTTTGGGGCCTCGCCCATGCGCCCCCAACATAGTCCGGAGGTCTTATTTGTCAACGACTTACGAGCCTGCAGTTAAGATGGTCCTGAGCTTCGCGGTAGCCTGGCTGGTGGCCTCCCCCGCGAATCCTCTCGAAGCCCAGGAACCAAATCTCCGGATCGTCATGAGCCCCGCCACCCAAGAGTGGCGCGAAGTTTGGCGGCTCGACGTCTCGCGCGGGGCTTCGGCCGAGCTCGTGTGGGCCGACTCGACACTCATCGTGGCGAGCCTCGACCGCAACGTACATATCGTGGCGCCGCGGTCAGAGCCCGCCATCGTCTGGAAGAAGAACTTCAAGGGTGGTTTCGAGGCCAAGCCCATCGTCGACGAGGACAGAATTTATCTTGCCGAAACGCTAAAGGGCGGGCGGTTGGTCGCTGTCGACCGCCGCACGAAGATGATCCTCTGGACCGCTGACGCCGGGGACATGGTCGCCGCGCCCGTTGTGACAGCTGAGCGGATCTACACCGTCTCTTCGATCGGCGTCGTCAAGGCGTTCAACCACTCAGGTCTCGAGATGTGGTCGACCGAGCTCGAAACACGCGTCGTGACCACACCCGTGCTGCTGACCGACCGGCTCGTCATCGCGGCGTCCGACGGAACCTTGTACTCAGTCGACTCGACGGGAGGAGAGGTCGCCGAGTCGGTCGACGCAGAGGCCGGGCTCATCTGGGGCCAACCAGTGGTCCGATCCCAGGGGGCCGACGAGACCGTGCTCTACGCCACACTCGGTGGTCAGGTGATTGAAGTGTCCGCCGACCTCACTGTCGTCCAGCGTCGGTCGTTTCCATCACGCTTCTACACTGGACCTGAAGTAGCCGGAGATCGACTGTTCCTGATCGGTCACGAGGGAACGCTGTGGGCCTACGACTGGTCGACCGCTGAGATCGCGTGGCAACGCGACCTGGAGGGGACGTTTCGCGCTGCACCTCGGGTCGGTGCCGGGTTCGTCTCGGTGGGGAACCTCTCGAAGACGCTCTACTTGATCGACTCAGGGAGTGGCGAATTGATATGGAGCACTGACGTCGACGGCGCCATCACGTCGCGTCCCTTGTTTCACGATAACAACCTCTACGTGATGACGGAACGTGGGACGGTGTTCGCTTTTCAGCCCGTCGGATCTACACCTTAGTAGTTATACCCGATAAAGAACGAGTAGTGATTCTCCTCGTCTTCGTTGGGGAATAAATCACGCTTCTCGTCGATCTCGAACCGACGCGCCCAGTCGACACGCAAGATGAACGCACCAAAGAGTGGATACCGTACCGAGGCCCCATACGATCCGAACAGGCCCGGCCATCCGAGGTCTTCGATCTCTCCGTCATCGTTTCGCACGACCTCGCCCTCCGACCAGGCGTTGCCCAGATCCACGAAGAGACCACCCCAGATCCCCTGAGCCAGCAGCCCCGCCATTCCGCTCCTGAAGCGGTTCGGCCGCAGGATGGGGAACCGCCACTCCTGGTTTACTAGCAGCGTGTGACTCCCGTTCAGGATGGAGGTCGGGTAGCCGCGCAACGAAAGCGGCCCACCCAGGAAATAGAACGTCGGTATGTCGCCGCTGGAATACCGAGCGCGACCGCGCACGGCGAATGTCGTGTTGACTGACGTACGCAAATACTTTCGCGCATCGACCAGAACGTTGGTCGTCTCAAGCGCTCCCTCACTCAGATTAAAAACCGGTGCAACGGTCACATTGATCCGCTCGCCGTCGACGGGCCCGACTGGACCCCACAACGAGTTGTCGAATACGTAGCCGATCAGCCCAGTCAACAACCATGCATCGCGGAAGAAGAACGGATCGTCGAACTCGTCGGGACCGTTTGGCAACTCGGTCAAGTCGTTGCGCTCGAAGCCAAGACCGAGCTCGAGACGTTGGAACTTGGACATCGGATACATGGCGATGCCCGAAACACCCCATCGCTCCTCGAAAAAGTCGTTGCGCACACCGATGCCGGGTTCATCAAAACCGCCCCGCTCGAACTCCTGGCCCAGCAACGAATCAAAAAAGGAGCGTAATCGATAAGCGGTGACACCCCAGTTGAACCGCCGTTTGAGATTGACATAGGTCAGCGCGCCGGTAAAACCGGAGAACAGGTTTGTGCGTCCGGACTGTGAATTCACCAGCGCCGCTACCAGATGATCACCGAGCATGTCAGAGAAGAAAACCGTAGCCCCCTCACCACGACCACCATCTTCGCTGAAGGCCAACGCCGCTGTCGCGAAGTCAAGGCCGAACTCGCGATCGTACTCACGCTGCACGTACTCCTCTGGCTCAGCCATGCTCTTCTCCCACCCCCACCCCACAGCTTCTCCGTCGACCGCAAGTGAGAATGACTCCGGTGCGTCTTGTGCGATGGGTACACGGTAGATCCCATAGGCGATGTCTTCATACGATGTGAAGACGACACCGTCTTCACCCTTCTCCCGGTACCAACGGGGGTGCATCGCACCCGCTGTTAGGGCGGTAACACGGTGGCCGTTCCCGTCGCGATCGACGACATGAACGTCGAGCGTTCCCGCTCGATCAGACGAGAAGACAAGCCGTTCACCATCCGGCGACCAATCCGGGTCACGGTCAACCCACCGTCCGAACGTCAGCGGCCGGATCTCCCGCGTAACCACGTCAATGAGATAGAGGTTTCGTGCACCTTCATTCCCAAACGGAGTTCGATCACTGCTAAACGCGATCACGTCCCCGGTTGGTGACCAGCTAGGCGTCGAGTCGAGGTACCGATCTTCCGTCAGCCGTTCGAGTTGATCGGTGACCGTGTCCCAGACGTAGAGATCGGCGTAGCCGTCGGCCATCTGACCAATAAACGCCAGCCGGCGCCCATCCGGAGCCCAGGTCGGCGACACGATCACCACGAGGTGTTTCCATTGGCCCTTCAGCTTCCGCTTGCCTGACTCTAGATCGTGCACATAGACGGCGTCTCGGGCACCAGCTTTGGCGACAAAAGCGAGCTGACCGCGGTCGCTAACGTCGAGCAGGCTCAGGAGTGGGTGTATGGTTTCCAGATCCCCCGACCGGCCTCCAGTGATCTTGTTGTCGACGTGATGGTTCTCTTCGAACAAGTCGGCCGTATTAATGTTGGTGTAGCCAGACTTGATCGAGACATATACTAGACCGTGCTTCTCCGTTCGGATCGGCTCCGGGACAACTGCCGGCGTGAAGTTGAGTCGGCCTTCCGTGATTACCGGAATCGCACTAGTAGCAGCGGGTTTCTCGACCGCCAATGTCGGGAAATACTGCTGCCGCATATGACGGTGCCACATCTCGGTCAGCTCGTTGAGGCGCACCCCGTAGATCTTTCTAAAAGCAGTGGAGAAATTAGGATACTTCCACTCGCTCTCCATCAGCTCGACCAGGCGCTCTTCGCCGAACTCCTGACCCAAGAACTCCATCAGATTCTGCCCCAACTTGTACGCCGCAAATGACCCAGCGAACTGATCCAAGCCTGAAACTGAGGGAACACGCCCGTTCAGCAGTAGATCGCGAACCACCAAGTCTCCCTCTGGAGTCCAAGGCCCCGACCAGTACTCGGCCAGGCCTTCGACGAACCAGAACGGAGATCGCCACTCGTAGCCACCCGGGTGGAGTCGCTTGTAGTGGGCCCCTTTGCGGGCCTGGAACACGTGCACCAGCTCGTGCCTTATCACGCGTCGAAAGTCTGCGTACGAGCCATTGAAGGGCAGTGCCACTCGACCCTTCAGAAACTCGGTAAAACCAGCCACGCCCTCGGGAATGAAGAACGGCACGATGTTGGTCTGCTCGAAGTGCTGATGACTCGCGTACACCACCAGCGGGATACGGTCCTTGGGGCTGTAAGAGAATCTCCGTTCTAGCACACCGAACGACTCCTCGGCGTAGTCGAGCGCTACAAGCGCCAGCTCTCGCTCCTCGGGGTAGTAGTAGAGGTCGACGTGCTCGCCGGTCAGCATCTCCCATTTGAAGTCATCGTATTGGATCTTGTTCTTGCCGAAACGAGAGTACTGGGCCTCGGCGGGATTCGCAGCCAGAAGTATCAGCGCGAAAAGAACGGTCAGACATGAGGCGACAACGAGGGGGCGTCGACCCGAGCGAGATTGAGTCAAGAACAGCCTCCTAACCATGGGTACGGGGCGGTTTACCCGGACCTCCCGGCTGGCAAGCGAGACCGAGTTCCTCCCTAAACGTTCGATCTCGGTCTCCGGTTGGTCAAGCCTCGCCGCCGAGGGCACCTGCCACGTCCTCCGGGATCCGGCGCGGTCGGCGGGCGCCATCGAGTGCCACGAGCGTGGTCTCGCCCTGCGCGATCGATCGTCCCTCGACCGCCAGATGGTAGCTAAAGACGACCGTTCGGCTCCTGAGATTCCTGACCGACGTGGAGATTTCGACCTCGTCATCGTATCGCGCGGCGCCTATGTACCGGCACTTGGCCTCTGCCACCGAAAAAAACACTCCTTCCTGCTCCAGCCGGCGGTATGGAAAGCCGGCCGCCGCGAGCAGATCCGTTCGGGCGACCTCCATCCACACCAGGTAGTTGGCATGGTACGCGACCCCTTGTTGATCCGTCTCCGCGTATCGAACACGAACGCGGGTCACGGCGGCTAGGCTCATATCAGGCCGACGTCGGCGAGCAAACGCTCGACGCGTTCCTCTTGCCCCCACTCCAACGCGGCCTCTCTGGCGGCCGCAATCACAACCTCGGCCGAGACGCCGGTGTTGATCGCGCCTCGCAAATGGGCCGCCAGTTGTCGGTCCGCGGCCACCGCTATAAGCGCGCCAATCGCTGCCAACTCTCTGCGTGGCGGGTCGGGGCCGGGCCTGCCCAGCACTTTTCCGTAGCCTTCGACCAGCGTCCAATCTGCGAGTGCCGGGTGTAGCCGGCTCAACCGGCGCTGCAGTGGCTCGAAGTTCTGTCCGTACACGAGCCGGCAGAGTTGCTCGCCACGGGCGCGCCATTCAGCCGGTTGGTCGGTCTCGGGTCCAAAGGGCGCGTCGCGCCCCCCGGCCTCGGATGCCCACGCCTGCCACGTAAAGAACGCGTTGATCGTGCTCGGAAAACCAGCAAACAGATAGGTCTGTAGCAAGTACTCTTCGATATCGGACGGCGACACCAACCCCTTCGCTCGCTCGAGTGCTTCGCGAAGTCTTTCACGATCACCTCGAGCCGCAGCCGCGCCCAGCCCCACGATCGCTATGGCTTCGACGGTCTTCATTGGTTGTCCGCGACCGGGAACTTGGCGTCGAGGTGACCGACCACCTCGCCGGACCAATTCGTCACCGGCGGCCGCTCAAACGCATCCAAACCCTCCCCGTCGATCGCTCCGAATTCAACGAGCATCGCCACCAGCGCTACATCCTGCGCTCGGCGCGCGCCGTCGACGATCTTCAGTGCCAGACCACGACCCTCGTTGCGCAAAGCACCACAGTACACGCCTTCAGCTCCGGTCTTCACGATCACTCGTTCCCCATGCGCAGTCATGATCGCCGTACACAACCGATCGGTCCCGGCGACGTAGTCCGGATGCGCCGCCATCGCATCAAAGGCGATTCCGACTGCGCGCGCCAGGTCCGTGTCGCGTGCTTCATCGGCCGCAGCCAATCGCGCGTACGCGGTCGCCATCGAGCGAATCGAGAGCGCGAACGTCGGTAGCCCACAACCATCGACCGCAACCCCGATGGATGGTCCACCGACACCCGCCAGTTCGGCCACCAGCGAGCGAATCCGGCGCTGTAGCGGGTGCTCCGGGTCACAGTACGTGTCGATTGGCCAGCCCTCCGCCTTGCACACCGCGAGCATCCCTGCGTGTTTGCCACTACAGTTGTTGTGTAACCGCGAGGGCTCTTCACCAAGCTGACGCAGGGCCTTTGCCGACGGCGGGTGTAGCGGCTCGTGCGGGCCACATTGGAGCGATTCGGTATCGATCTGGGCTTTGGCCAAGATCGTTTTTACCGCATCGAGGTGAAATGGCTCTCCACTGTGGGAGGCCACCATAACCGCGATTTCTGCCGACGTGAATCCAAATCGGTCGACCAGTCCCCGCTCGATCAACGGCAACACTTGGATCGGTTTCGCCGAGGAGCGCAGGTAGGCACGGCTACCAGGGTCACCGTACAGCGCAAGTGTGGAGCCATCAGCGTCCACAAACGCTGCGTCCAGTGCGTGGACCGACTCGATCTCCGCACCCCGCCAGACCCGTACGCTGGCACCGCCATGCGCGTCCGTTTTCGTGATTACAGCCCGACGAGTCGGAGAATATCTGCGGTAAACGCCCACGCCATCAGCACGAGCAAGAATACGAGACCGAGCTGCGAGAGGCGGAGTTTCTGACTCGACGACAGCGGTCGGCCGCGCATCCCCTCGATCCCGAGAAAGAGCACGTGCCCGCCGTCAAGCACGGGTATCGGAAGCAAGTTGAGGATCGCCAGATTGATTGAGAAAAGAGCGATCCAACCCAGCAAGCTGCTGAATCCTCGACGTGCGAAGTGGCCGGTCATCTGGCCGATCGCCACCGGGCCCCCGAGAGCGCGGAGACTGACCCCGCCGGAGACCAATTGATACAGGCCGTTAGTAATGAGCGAGCCGGCACGCCAAGTCGATTGGGTGCCGGCCACGATCGCCTCGCCGAACCCGAGGTCGATATTCCCTACCGCCGCGGTTACACCGAGCCACCCCATGTCCACGAACTTCCCGTCGCTTGGACGCGGGTTCTTCTCAGCGCCAGTGCGGACGTCCAGCGTCACCAAGCTCCCGCTGCCGGCCGGGCGTTCGACGACCACCGAGATGTTCTGGTCGGGACGCTCACGAACGAGCCGTGTAACGTCGACGAAGGCCGCAGTTCCGGTCCCATCGATCGACACGATTCGGTCGCCAACCTGGACGCCCGAGCGCGCGGCTGGTCCATCAGCTTGGAGCTCCGCTACCAAGGGCTCGACGCGTGCGATCAGCCCATTCGACAGCGCTCGTCGGTCACCATCATCGCGGATCGGCACAGAAACGGTTTCACCGGATGCCAATGCGAGATCGACGACACCATCTCGACCACCGACAATCGCGGCATCAATCTCGTACCAATTTGTCACGACTTGCCCTTCGACTTTGACGATCGTTGCGCCGCGTGACAAAGCAGTTAGTGGGGCGAATTGTTGGACTGCGAGGCTATCCACTTCTTCGATCGTGGTGCCCAAGACGGTAGGCCTACCTTCGCTGAACGCTAACGTGACAAAAATCACCCATCCCAACGCGAAATTCATCAGCACACCAGCGCTGACGACCAACAGCCGCACGGGGATCGATTTGCTATCGAACCGTTGTTCTGGTGGAACGTTCACCTCGTCATCGATCGTTTCCTCGACGGGGCCGCCTTCGAGCTGTTCGAACGCTTCTTCGCCCTCCATACCAGCCATCTTGACGTACCCGCCGAACGGTACCGCCGATAAGCAATAATCCGTTTCGCCGTATCGGATCCCAGCCACTCGCGGTCCGAGGCCGATCGAGAATCGAGGCACGGCGATACCAGCCCACTTGGCGGTCAGGAAGTGGCCCAGCTCGTGGATAAAAACCAGCAAGCCGAGAACGAGGATCGTGAGGATGAGGGTCTGCATTTCGCTCCCGTCTACCCCGCCGTCGCGGTCGGGGTCCGTTCAATGCCCGCCCACACGGACACCCGCTGGCGCGCCCAGGCGTCAGCTGCCATCAAGGCCTCGACCGAGCTCGCGTTCTCTACGTGGTGCTCGCTGAGAACGCGATCGCACAACGAGGCGATCTCTAGAAAACCGATCCGGTTCGCAAGGAATGCGTCGACCGCTACCTCGTTCGCCGCGTTCAAGACGGCCGGTGCTGTCCCGCCGGCCTCGCCCGCTGCTCGAGCCAGGCCCAGTGCGGGAAACCGCTTCTCATCAGGAGCTTCAAATGTGAGTCCGCTCAACCGAGTGATGTCGGCTCGCCTCCCGGAAGGCACGTGATCGGGATACGTGAGCGCAGCTCGTATCGGGGACCGCATGTCGGGCTCACTGAGCTCCGCGAAGAGCGCACCGTCCGGCCACTCCACCATCCCGTGCACGATCGACTGCGGGTGCACGACGACGTCGATCTCATCGTACCCGACGCCAAAAAAGTGATGCGCCTCGATGATCTCGAGACCTTTGTTAGCCAGCGTCGCTGAGTCGACGGTGATCTTGGGTCCCATCGACCAAGTCGGATGAGCAAGCGCGTCGAGCGCGTCGACTGCAGCGAGTTGTTCAGTCCCCATGCCTCGGAACGGACCCCCGCTCGCGGTGAGCACAATCCGCTGCGGCCGTTCCCCCGGACGAAGCGAAAGGAGCTGCCAGATCGCACTGTGCTCGCTGTCGACAGGCAACAACTGGTCTGGCTCCGCTGTGGCCATCACCAAGTCCCCGCCGACGACCAGCGATTCCTTGTTTGCTAACGCTACTCGCTTACCAGCCTCAAGAGCCGCCAGTGTGGCCGGTAGCCCTGCTGCTCCCACAACGCCATTCAGCACAAAATCGGCGCAGTCCCAGGTCGCGAGCTCCGCCACTCCTTCGGAACCGGCAAGACACCGGACACCCGGACCGAACGCGGCGGCTTCGACTGCCTCGTTGTACGCCGTCAAGTCTGCGATCGCCACCGCTTGGGGTTGCACGTCAACGGCAATCGCGGCCAACTCGCGCCACTTCGTTTCGCACGACAGCCCGACGATATCGAACCGGTCATCGAGTTCAGCGATCACGTCGAGTGTGCTGGCACCGATCGAACCACTGGCGCCGAGAACGACTATCTGAGTTCGCTCGCTCACAGCACCACCCCAACCAGGTAGTAGTAGAAAAGCGGTACGGTAATCAACACACCATCGAATCGATCAAGCACGCCACCGTGCCCCGGAACCATCTGCGAGGCGTCCTTGACACCTGCATCGCGCTTGAATGCCGATTCGATCAAGTCGCCGCACGGGGCAGCCACACCAACCAGAGCACCGATCACCAAACCGTGCCCGGGTCCAAGTGGTGGGAACCACCGTTCGACCACACCCCCGACGACGACACCCGCGATGATCGTTGCGATCAGTGCGACCACAGCGCCCTCAACCGACTTGCCTGGACTGACCCTGGGTAGCAGGCGTCTCTTTCCCCACCGAAGCCCGGCAAAGTAGGCAACCGTGTCATTTGTCCACGTCAGCAGCAACGGCACCGCCAGTAGAATCGCTCCCAACCAGTACGGTGCCCCGGCGATCTCACGGCTGATCTCGCGGACCAAGACCTGGTGACCAAACAACAAGCCGGTGTAGAGCGAACCCAGTAGCGTGAAAGCCACCGCCGCAATCGCCTCGTGACCCCGTGGGTCGAGCATCTGCGCCGTGGCCACACCGATCACGCCCGCGGTGAGCACGACGATCAACAACGCGGAGTCTCCTGGGGCGCGGTAAAAGAAGAGTGGGAATACCATTCCCAGCACGAGCCCAGGGGCGAGTCGGGCCCGATACGGCTTCTCTTCTGCCATACCAAAGAATTCGATCCCGCCAGCCACCGTCAACACGATCACGGCGAGCAGGAACAGCTCTCGCCCAACGACCATAGTGAGCACAAACGCAGGCACCAAGACCGCTGCTGTAGCGAGTCGAAGACCCAGTTTGCGGTCCAATCGACGGCCGGTCGTAGTCGACTCGATCGGTGCACTCGCGGTCCTCAAGTGAGGACCGTGCCAAACCGCCGTTCACGATTCTGGAACGCAATGATCGCATCCACGAACGCCTGGCGATCGAAGTCTGGCCACAGAACGTCCGTCACGTACAGTTCTGTGTAGGCGAGTTGCCACAACAAGAAATTCGATATCCGAAGTTCGCCGCTAGTACGAATCAGCAAATCGGGATCCGGAAGATCCGGCTTGTAAAGGAGCGACTTGAACAACGTTTCGTCGACATCGTCCGGATCGAGATCTCCATCCGCCACCCGCTTTGCTATCTGTCGCGCCACCTCGACGATCTCCGCTCGCCCGCCGTAGGACAAGGCTAGAGTGACAATCAACTGATCGTTGTCAGCGGTTTGGGCGATCAGATTATCGAGTTCGGCCCGGGATGACGGGGACAATCGATCGAGTTCCCCTATGGCACAAACCCTGATGCCCTTTTCGATCAGCTTCTTGCTCTCGGAACGGATGTAACGCTGAAGGAGCTTCATGAGCGCGTCGACCTCAGCCCGCGGACGCTTCCAATTCTCCTGTGAGAACGCATACAACGTCAGGTAGGGTATTTGAAGATCGGCTGCGGTCTCGATCACTTCGCGTACCGCTTTCATGCCCGCCTCGTGTCCAAAGAGACGTGGCTTGTGACGGCGTTCGGCCCAACGACCGTTGCCATCCATGATGATCGCCACGTGGCGCGGCAGATCCTCTTGCGCCAACAGGTGGCTCACACTTCCATGACCTCCTTTTCCTTTCGTTCCAGCATCTCGTCGATAGTCTTGATATGCTGATCGGTGAGGTCCTGCACCTGCTTGAGTTGACGGTGCATCTCATCCTCGCTCATATCCCCCGCTTTTTGTGACACATGAATCTTCTTGTTGGCGTCGTGACGTATGTTACGCACGGCGACACGACCCTCCTCGGCGATCTTATGCGTCACCCGGACCAAGTCCTTGCGTCGTTCTTCCGTGAGCGGCGGTATCGGCAGTCGAATCACTTTGCCATCATTGGCTGGTGTCAGACCCAGATCGCTTGCGAGCAAGGCCTTTTCGATCGCCGGCATCTGTGTCGGGTCAAAAGGCGAGATCACCAGTAAGCGCGGTTCGGGAGCCGTTACGGACGCCAACTGATTCAGCGGCATCTGCTGTCCGTAGGCATCCACTTTAACGAGGTCCAGCAAACTCGGCGCCGCTTTACCAGTGCGCACCATTGCCAACTCGTTTCGGATCGCCTGCACGGATTTGTCCATGTGGGTGCTGACGTCTTTGATCTCCGTTTTGTCCATAACTATCCCTCGACGATCGAACCAACGCGTTCGCCCGCCAGGATACCCTGTACGGCGCCGGCGCGATGGATGTTAAACACTAGGATTGGCAAGTTGTTCTCCCTGGCCATTGTGACCGCGGTGCTGTCCATGACACGCAAGTCTTGTTCGAGAACGTCGCGGTACGAAATCTGCTCGATAAACTCAGCGTCTGACTCTTCCCGTGGGTCAGCCGTATAGATGCCATCGACCTTGGTGGCTTTGAGAATCGCCTCGGCCCCGATCTCGATGGCCCGCAGAACTGCCGTTGTATCCGTGCTGAAGTAGGGGTTACCGGTCCCACCGGCCAACAGGATCACCCGGCCGCGTTCCAGGTGTCGCATGGCGCGGCGGCGGATGTACGGCTCGGCCACTTGGTCCATTCGGATCGCCGTCAACAGTCGAGTCTCCAACCCTCTGCGCTCTAGCTGATCTTGAAGCGCCATAGCGTTGATTACCGTTGACAGCATTCCCATGTAATCGGCAGCAACGCGGTCGGTGCCCTGCTCGCTTGCGGTCGCTCCGCGGAGGATGTTTCCGCCGCCAACCACCAACCCTAGCTCAACGCCTGTCCCGCAGATCGCCAGAATCTCATCGCTCAACGCCTCGAGGACAGGCGGGTTGATCCCAAACCCGCGCTCGCCGGCTAACACCTCGCCTGAGAGTTTTAGAACGATCCGTCGATAGCGTAGAGGTGGGCTCACCGTAACGTGCGCCTAGACGCCGATCTCGTAACGTGTGAACCGTCGCACAACGATGTTCTCTCCGAGTCGCTGAATCGCTTCCGTGATGACATCCGACACCTTCTGATCCGGGTCCTTGACGAAAGCCTGTTCGAGCAAGCAGATCTCGGCATACCACTTCTCAAGCCGGCCAGTCGCGATTTTCTCAACGATATCGGCCGGCTTACCCGATTCCTCCGCCTGTTGACGGTAAATCGCCGCCTCACGCTCGACCACTTCAGGATCGAGCCCTTCGCGGTCCACAGCCAGCGGCCTCGCAGCCGCAACTTGCATCGCCAACGACCGCACCAGCGCCTGAAAGTCATCGGTCTTGGCCACAAAATCGGTTTCGCAATTCACCTCGATCAGCACACCGATCTTGCCACCCAGGTGGACATACGACCCGACCAACCCTTCATCGGCCGTTCGCGCCGCCTTGGTGGCCGCCTTCGCCTGCCCACGAGTCCGCAATAAATCGATCGCCCGCTCCAAGTCGCCCCCGGCTTCTTGGAGCGCCTTCTTGCAATCCATCATCCCGACCCCGGTTCGATGCCGGAGTTCCTGAACCTGCGACGCGGTAACAGTTGCCATAATCACCTCTTCGTATGTTTATTCACTCGCCGACGGGATGTTCTCGCCCTCGACTGGTAGTCGCGCCCGCGGGCGCGCTGGATGCTTGATCGGTGGTGGCGTCGCAGGCTCCTCCTTTTTCTCCGGTGGAGCCTCCGCCTGCTGCTCGACCTCCTCCTCCTTGACCAGTCGCTGTTGAGCATCGATGATCGCGTCAGCAATCTGTCCGGTGATGAGTCGAACCGATTTGATCGCGTCGTCATTCCCAGCGATTGGGATCGTAACCTGATCCGGATCGGCGTTCGTATCGACGATTGCCATCAGCGGCAGACCGAGCTTATTGGCTTCGTTCACCGCGATACGCTCCTTCTTCGCATCGACGACGAACACCGCTCCCGGCAGCTCTTCCATATCCGCGATCCCGCCCAAGTTACGGTACAGCTTATCGTATTCGCGCTCGATTGAAATGACTTCCTTCTTCGGCAAGAGATCGAACGTACCGTCCTCCCGCTGCCGCTCGATGTCCTTTAACCGTTTCAGGTTCTTCTTAATCGTCCGGAAGTTCGTCAGGGTTCCTCCAAGCCAACGGTTGGTCACATAGAATTGCCCGCTTCGCTCAGCTTCTTCCCGTACGATGTGTTTCAACTGACGCTTGGTACAGACAAACAAGATCTTCTTACCCTGTCCAACCAGTTCCGTCGAAAGCTCTTTGGCACGATTGAGCTGCCGCAGGGTCTTGTTGAGATCAATGATGTAGATGCCATTTCGTTCGGCGAAGATGAATTTTCTCATCTTGGGGTTCCAACGACGCGTCTGGTGGCCGAAGTGAACCCCCGCCTCGAGTAGCACACGCAACTCTGTGGGGACCGCCATGGGTGGGTATGCCTCCTGTTCGGGTTATCCCTCCACCGGGTTCATCAGAGTCCGCCTATCCGGCTGCCGCCGAACACCCCGCGGACCCCTCGTCCGGTGTGTGGTTTTTGTACGCCATTCCTCAAACCGTGCAGACGCGTTCCTGTTACGGCGAGAAAACCCGCCGCTCCCGCGCAACTACCGCTTTGAGAACTGGAACCGTTTCCGCGCCTTCGGGCGGCCGTACTTCTTCCGCTCCACCATGCGCGGATCTCGCGTCAACAATCCCGCCGCTTTCAGCGGACCTCTCAGTTCTTCATCTGAGACTACGAGCGCGCGAGCAAGACCCAACTGGATCGCCTCGGCCTGACCCGTCGGCCCACCACCGCGAACGTTGACCACGATATCGAAACTGTCCTCTGCCTTACCGACCTCGAGCGGCTGGCGGCAGCGTTGTGCGTGCAGTGGCCGCGGGAAGTACGTATCGAGAGTTCGCCCGTTGATTTGCCACCCGCCCTTACCGGGTCGCAGATAAACGCGCGCCACGGCTGTCTTCCTTCGACCTACACCAACTGATTGCTTCACCATCTGTTATCCGCCTGTGATCTGCGTCTGTGGCGGCCACTTATCGAGGTCAATAGCCACCGGTTGCTGAGCTGCATGTTGATGGCCCGAACCGGCGTACACGCGCAGCTTCTTATACATCGCCCGCCCAAGTTTGCCCTTTGGCAACATCCCCCGGACAGCGTCCTCGATCACACGTTCCGGGTGCCTTCTCAGGACCCGCCTGATCGGTTCTTCCTTGAGCCCTCCCGGGTATCCGGAATGGTGATAATACATCTTCTGGTCCATCTTTCGACCGGTCAGCGCGACCTTCTCGGCGTTGATGACCACGACGTGGTCACCGGTGTCGAGGTGTGGCGTGTATATCGGCTTGTGCTTGCCGCGGAGGATCTGCGCCACCCGGCTCGCGAGCCGGCCGAGCGTCTGATCCTCGGCGTCTACCAAGTACCATCGCCTGGTAATCTGATCAGGTGTTACGACGTGTGTGCTCATGGCTTCTCCAACCCCCGCTGGAGATCCGTTGGGGGAGCGCGAATGCATATGAATACAGCTTATTAACTTACAGAACTCCTACTATTCAGTCAAGATCGGAGCGCGTTCAGTGACGTCTCGTAAGGCGGCTCCAGAAACCCTGCATCGGTGAAGAAGCCGGCCACGTACCTGGCAGGCGTCACATCGAACGCCGGGCTGTAGACCTTGACCCCGGCGGGTGCCGTCGTGGGACCAAACCCGTGCGTCACCTCCTCGGAGGCCCGCTCTTCGATCGGAATCCCCGCGCCCGTAGGGGTATCGAAGTCAAACGTCGTTCTCGGCGCCGCCACGTAGAAAGGAATCCCATGCTCCTTCGCCAGGATCGCCACGCCGTAGGTGCCGATCTTGTTGGCCGTGTCACCGTTCGCGGCGATCCGATCGGCGCCAACGATCACCATATCGACATCACCCTTAGCCATCGTCGCCGCCGTCATATCATCGCAGATCAGCGTCACGTCGACTCCGCTCTCCATCAACTCCCAGGTCGTAAGCCGACTGCCCTGCAGAAGCGGGCGTGTCTCATCGGCGAATACCCGGACGTTCTTCCCTTGCTCGTGCGCGACGTAGGCACACGCCAGCGCAGTACCGTATCCCGAGGTCGCGAGACCACCAGCGTTGCAGTGCGTCAGAATGCCCGCGTTCTCGAGGATCACCTGCTGCGCAGACTCACCGATCTTGCGACACATCTCGCGATCCTCATCCAGAATCTCGAGCGCCTCTTGCTCGAGTCGCTCCCACAAGGCTTGCGTCGCCATTTCGCGGTGCTGATCGGCCACTTGACGCATCCGGTCGATCGCCCACTTCAGATTGACCGCCGTGGGACGCGCGACCTCCAAAGCGCCGGCGTACTCGTCAAATCGTTCGCGAAACGTGTTTGGAGGATCATCCCGATGTGGTGTCAACGCGGCGACTAACCCTAACGCCCCGGCGATCCCGAGCGCCGGCGCACCTCGGATTCTCAAGCTCTGTATCGCCTCGACCATCTCGGGAACGGTCCGGATCTCGATCTCGACCTTCGCCCCGGGCAAGAGGGTTTGGTCGATCATCCGGACGTGGCTTCCCTCCCAGGCGATTGTCTCCACCGGCATGATTCGCTTCCTGGATTGAAGAAAAGATCAGCGTGAGCGGGTGGGCGCGCCTACTGGGCGCAACAACCCGGGCGCTCGGTACTCCCAGCCGGCCTCCTCGAGGAGGTCCAAAAACCGGGCCACCGGTAGCCCCATCACATTAAAGTAGCAACCGTTTACTCGCCTCACCAGCGCAGCTCCGAACCCCTGGATCCCGTAAGCGCCGGCCTTGTCCAATGGCTCACCGGTGGCGACATAGTCCGCGATTTCCGCGTCGTCGAGGTCCCGAAACTCAACCTGGGTGATTTCTACACCGCTTACGGATTCGCCTGATGGCACCACCACCGCGACGCCCGTGCATACTGCATGATCCCGGCATGCTAGACGAGCCAGCATGGCTCGCGCATCGTCTGCATCCACCGGCTTCTCGAGCACGACACCTTCGAGAATAACGACCGTGTCCGCGGCGATGACCAGCGCGTCCGGCCGGGTCGCTGCAACCTGGTCACGCTTGGCGCATGCGGTGTGCTCGGCAAACGCCACCGGGTCTTGACCGAGCCGCCACGGCCGCTCGACCCCCGGCGCCGCTGCCACGACCTCGAACTGGAAGCCGAGCGTGTTCAGGATTTGCTTGCGCCGCGGACTGGACGAAGCCAAGACCAATGGGGGCACGGCGAATCGGTTCTTTTCCGTCAACGCTCCAGCCACAGTGTCACGGGTCCATCATTGATCAGCCGGACTCGCATTCGGGCACCAAACTGACCGGTCGCAACGCACCCAGGAAGCTCCTCCTCGCAACGGTCGCAGAAACGCTGGTACAGCGCTTGAGCCTCGCTGTAGGACGCAGCGCCTGTGAAGTCCGGGCGACGCCCCTTCCGGGTGTCGGCGTACAACGTGAACTGACTGACAACGAGTAAGCCGTCTGTGGTCTCTCGAAGTGACCGGTCCATCTCGCCGCCATCACCGGGGAATACGCGGAGATTGGCGATCTTGGCCGCCATCCAATCGACGGCGGCGAGCGTTTCAGCTGGCGCAAAACCGACCAGTGCGACCAGTCCTGGACCGATCCGACCGGATTCGTGGACGTCACCGACCTCGTCGATGACCTCAACCGATGCTTCCGAC
>CAMYLR010000006.1:244492-341270 GCA_947259315.1 uncultured Gemmatimonadales bacterium
CGGCTTGTCGACGTCGCAGTCCCTAAGAACCGCGATGTGGTAGGCCAGCAATTGAAGCGGAACGACGTTTAGGATTGGCGTCAGCATGACGTCGGTCTCGGGCACCTCGATTACATGCTCGGCGATGCGCGCGACATCACGGTCACCCTCGGTTACGACTGCGAGGATTCGCCCGCGGCGCGCGTGCACCTCTTCGAGGTTCGAAAGCACCTTGGGGTATACAGTGTCGCGAGTGGCAATCGCCACGCACGGCATGTTCTCATCGATTAGCGCGATGGGGCCATGCTTCATCTCTGCCGCCGGGTACCCTTCGGCGTGGATATACGAGATTTCCTTGAGCTTGAGCGCGCCCTCCAGCGCTACTGGGAAGTTGAGCCCGCGCCCGAGGTACAGGAAGTTGACGGCGTTCGCATACTTGGTGGCGATCTCCTTGATCTCACTGCTTCTCTCCAGCACCTGTTGGACCAGGTCCGGCAGTTCCTCGAGCGCCCGAGCCAACTCCCGGCCACGCTCGACCGACAGATGCTTCCGGCGCCCGATGTAGAGCGTCAAGAGCATTAGGGCCGTCAACTGACAAGTGAAAGCCTTGGTGGACGCGACGCCGATCTCTGGACCGGCGTGGATGTAAATCCCACCGTCCGACTCACGAGGGATCATCGAGCCCACCACGTTTACGATCCCCATCGCCTGTGCCCCGCGTCGCTTGCCCTCTTTGAGTGCCGCCAGGGTATCCGCGGTCTCACCCGATTGGCTAATCGCGAAGAGCAGCGTGCGTTCATCGATAACCGGGTTGCGATACCGAAACTCGCTCGCATACTCGACCTCGACCGGGAGCCGGGCCGCCTCTTCGAGGTAGTGCTCACCAACCAGCGCCGCATGCCACGAGGTACCACATGCAGTCAGCACAATGCGGTTGAACTCGGCCAGTGATTCATCGATGATTCCAAGGCCGCCCAGCATCGCTGTCCCCTCGGACGTCACGAGCCTGCCGCGCAGTGAATCTCGGATCGCTTCCGGTTGCTCAAAGATCTCCTTGAGCATGAAGTGGGGATAACCGCCCTTCTCGATCTTCTTCAGGTCCCACGCAATCTCGTCGATCGCTTTGTTCACGTGAGTGTTCTTGAGGTCGGAGAGGCGGTATCCGTCGCGCGACAACTCGACCATGTTACCGTCATCCAGGTACACCACTTTACGCGTGTGCCCCACGATCGCGGCCGCATCCGAAGCGATGAAGAGCTCGCCATCGTGAAGCCCTACTAATAGTGGGCTGCCCATTCGTGCAGCGACGATGTCGCCCGGATGGTCTAGTGACACCACCGCCAACCCGTACGTGCCTTCAACGTGGCTGAGCGCCGCCCGCACCGCCTCCCCGAGATCATCAGTCAGTTGTTCCTCGATGAGGTGAGCGAGGACCTCGGTATCGGTTTCGCTGCGGAACGTATGGCCGCGTTCGATCAGATTCTGTCGCAGCGGGGTCGCGTTCTCGATGATCCCGTTGTGGACCACAGCCACGCGTTCCTTGCAGCAAGTGTGGGGGTGAGCGTTGGCCTCGGTCGGGCGACCATGAGTGGCCCAGCGTGTGTGGGCGATGCCTATTGTACCCACCGGTGGAGCCGATCGTACGAGCCGGTCGAGGTCAGCGATCCTGCCCGGTAGCTTGGCGACGTGTAACCCGTCACCGCTTATGATCGCCAGGCCTGACGAGTCGTAGCCGCGGTACTCCATCCGATGGAGTCCCTGCAACAGGATGGGCGCGGCTTCCCGCGTTCCGATGTAACCGATTATTCCGCACATAGTTGCGGAAATTTAACCGAGATGCGGTTATTCAGCCAGCAGAGTCACGGAACACCGGCCAGGTCTCGGGCCTGTCTAACGAGCTCTTTCGCGCGCATCGGATCGGGTGCCTCAGCGATAACCCGGACCACGGGCTCGGTCCCCGACTGACGAAGCTGGACCCACTCTTGCCGCTCGGGCCAATGCAGCCTGAGGCCATCGGTCTTGTCGTGCTCGGCACCTTCGAAAGCGACCGCGGCGCGATCCAACAGCCGGCGAGCATGTACACCAGACAGCCAGACCTTTGTCTTTTGAATCGTGTAATCGGGAAAACGGTCCACGGCTTCGGATAGCGACCGGCCCGTTCGCGCCAGATAGGAGAGAATCAACGCCATCGCGACGGGCGCATCGCGTGTCAGGTGAAGCGCTGGGTAGATCACACCGCCGTTTCCCTCGCCGCCGATCGGGCTCGCGATCTCCGCCATTCTGAGCGCCACGTTGACCTCACCGACCGGTGTTCGGTCAACCGTTGCTCCGTGCAACTCGGCGGCGCGATCGACGACCTGACTCGTCGACAGGTTGGTAACAACGGTCCCGGGCAGCTGGCCATCGATGGCCAGCTCTCCCAGCACGTAGTCGATCGTCAGCGCCAGCGTCATGTCCTCGCCAACTGGCGCACCGGTCTCATCCACCAACGCTAGCCGATCACCATCGGGATCGATCGCGAACCCCAGATCTGCGTCCGTGTCTCGCACCCGCGCGGATAATTCACTCAGGTTCGCCGCCACCGGCTCCGGCTCGCGCGGAAACCAACCGGTGGGCAGCAGGTGGAGGCCGTCGATACTCACACCCAGCGCATCGAGCAAGGGTCGCGCAGCCCGCCCTCCGACGCCCGCGCAACCATCGACGACAACTTTGAAACCGCGATCCCAAACCGCTTTGGTGTCGACCAATGAGTCTGCCAGAATAGCCTTGACATGGGCGCGGGTGGCGCCCTCGCGCTCGGTGACTGAACCCAACTCGTCCCACGCGACAAAAGAGATGCTGTCTCGCTCGACGGATTCGCGCACGCTCTCGGCTTCTTCGGGCGTCAAGAACATCCCCTTTTCAGATGCCAGTTTGAGCGCGTTCCACTCAGCCGGGTTGTGGCTGGCGGTGACGGCGATCCCACCAGCGGCTCTTTCACGCTCGATCGCCAACAGAACCGTGGGCGTGCAAGCCAGACCGATATCGATCACGTCACACCCGACGCTTTGGAGGCCGGCCATCGCCGCAGCCTGCAACATCGGGCCACTGACCCTCGAATCGCGTCCAACGACAATCGTGTTGTTTCCAGTGGCAGCCTGCCGTGCGGCGCCGTGGGCAGCCGCATACCGGGCCACGATATCGGGTGTCAGGCCTTGTCCGACGATGCCACGGATGCCGGACACGCTGATGATCAACTCGTTCGTCATCGATTCACCAATTCACTCCGATCGCCAGTCTCGCTTGCTGCAGGATGCGTGCCCGCGCTTCTACCTCATCACCCTAGCCTCACGCATATTTCGAAGATAGCCTCGGCTTGGATCGTATTCATGGACCCTGTATTTTCGCTGCGAGAAGTTCCCCTCAACCCGACGAGAACCTGACCCATGGCCGACCCAAAGTCCGCGTCTTACTACTTGTCGCCGACGAGCCCGTACCGCGTCCCTTTCGACGGTAGCTTCAAAGTCGCTCGGGCACCCACTGGCCCACCGGACGACGCGCCCGAACGCAAGCAAAGAAAGAAGCAGCTCAAGAAGACGGTCGATCAGCTCGACGAGCTGCAACGGCTGCTCTACGCCGATGATCGGTACTCCGTACTGTGTGTTTTTCAAGCCATGGACGCAGCCGGCAAAGACTCGACGATCCGGGCTGTAACGACCGGGGTCAACCCCGCCGGCTTTCAAGTCTTCTCCTTCAAAACACCATCAAAGGGTGAGCTGGATCACGACTTTCTGTGGCGAAGTACTGTGCGCCTTCCGGAGCGAGGTCGCATCGGGATCTTCAACCGCAGCTACTATGAGGAAGTGCTCGTCGTTCGAGTGCACCCTGAATTTCTCGACGGTCAACGGCTACCTCATCGACCCGACGACGACTCGCTGTGGGCTGAGCGCTACGCTTCAATTCGTGATCACGAGCATCACCTAGCGAGAAACGGAACGGTAATTCTGAAGTTCTGGTTGAACGTCTCCCGCGAAGAACAAGCGCACCGTTTTGTGCGCCGGATTGATCAGCCCGATAAGAACTGGAAGTTCTCTAGCGGCGACATTATGGAGCGCCGGCGCTGGGACGACTATATGCATGCCTACCAGGACGCTCTCAACGCGACATCCCGGCCCTGGGCCCCGTGGTACGCGGTCCCCGCCGATGACAAGCCCTTCATGCGATGGTGCGTCGCACAGATCATCCGCGACCAGCTCCTGGCGCTTGATATGCGGTACCCATCGCTCCCCGATGACGAGCGAGCCAAGGTGGTGGAGCTCAGACGCGAGCTGGAATCCGAAAGCTGACAGCTGCCGAACATCTCGAGCTGCAGCGTGAGCCGAGGTCGGCTCGAGTTGACCCTGCGCCGGGATTCCCGTTACGAGTCGCTGTCGTCGACATGGGGTCCAATGGCATCCGACTCGTTGTCGCTGAATTCATCTCTCCATCGACGTACACCGAGCTGTTCTACGAGCGAGTTCCCGTCCGACTGGGGCATGCGGTCTATTACTCGGGCCGCCTCGATCCGGAGTCTATGGATGCTGCTGTCCGCGCTTTGGTTCGTTTTCGTGATGCCCTGACCGAGTACGAGGTCGAGCATTATCGGATCGTCTCCACCAGCGCAGTTCGAGAGAGCGAGAACGGCACCGAGTTGATCGATCGCATCAAGGCTGAGACATCACTCTCCGTCGAGCCAATCAACGGCGCAGAGGAGGCCCGGCTCGTCTATTGGGCGATCAAGAATCGCATGATGCTCGGTGAACAACCTTGGGTCATGGCGGACCTCGGCGGCGGAAGTCTGGAGGTCGCGCTGGTCGACGACTCTGGATTGCTGGCGGTTGAGTCCCACACCATCGGGTCTGTCAGACTATTGGAACGGTTCCAAGCAAGCCTCGAGGACCGTCAACACTTTCGCACGCTGATCGATGAGTATCTGAGCGGACTCCGCACGCTGACCACCGCCCCACAACAGTCCAATCGCTTGATCGCCACCGGCGGAAACATCGAGGATCTAGCCGGTCTCACCGACGCAAAGCCGGACGAACAAGGCGTCTGCAAAGTCAAACTCAAGGCTCTGGCCAGAGTGATCGAGCGGTTGGCTGATCTATCGGTCGAAGAACGGATCGCAAAGCTCGAATTGCGTCCCGACCGAGCGGATGTCGTGCTACCAGCCGCCATGGTGTATCAGCGGTTGGCATCGACAATCGGAGCGAAAGCGATTCACGTTCCGTTTGTGGGCGTGAAGGAAGGCGTGATGCTCGATCTGGTCGAAGACCTGGTCGCGCATACCGGCTACACCGAACGGCACGCACAAGACGTTTTGGCCGGCGCCGTTGCGCTGGGACGGAGATTCGGTTTTGACGAGGCCCACGGCGTCCATGTCGCCCGGTTGGCGACCAGCTTGTTCGATCAGCTCGGGCCGATCCACGAGTTGTCCGACGACGCTCGTGAGATCCTGTTGGCCGCAGCAGTGCTTCACGACGTCGGTCAGCAGATCAGCTACAAGCGCCATCACAAGCACGCTCACTACCTGATATCACAATCGGAGATCCCGGGTCTCTCCGCGCACAACCTCGAACTAGCGTCGCTGGTGGCCCGCTATCATCGAAAAGCGCATCCAGCCAAGAACCACCCGCCGTTCGCCGCCCTGGCAGACGAGGACAGAGTCGTGGTCAGGAAGCTGGCTGGGATTTTGCGCCTCGCGGATGCGCTCGATCGAGAGCACAGGCAATTGGTGCAGCGCGTGACCGCCATCGCCGCTAACGGGGTTGTAGAGCTCGAGTTGCGCGGCGACGGGGATTTGACCCTCGAGCGATGGGCGCTTGAGAAAAAGGCCGACTTGTTCGAGGCAGTGTTTCAAAGGGGTGTTCGACTGTGAGTATGCCTGCCAAACCGCTCGAGTTTGTCATCGATATTCGCGTGGCGACGCGAGTGTTGTTCGTCGTGTGCGTGGTAATCGTGCTCGCGCTGATCGCTCTCGATGCCACCGTCAACTACTCACGCTGGATTGAGATCGGCGCGATTCGGAGACTCTTCAACATGACCCGCGAAGACGCACTGGGTTCGTGGTTTGGCGTCACCGTCACGTCGCTGACCGCACTGACCGCGTGGGCTACCGTGATCGTCGTACGTCGCCAGGAGACATCACGAGCGCGTCGTTGGGGGTGGATCGTGATCGCGCTCTTTCTATCGTGGATGGCGATCGATGACGGAGCCGAGGTACATGAGCGACTCGGCACCGCGTTCAAGACGATCAGTCAGGACGCGGTCGCTGCGGGGCGGTTTGGACGACTCGCCCACCTGCCCGACCTCTTTCCAAGCTACTCATGGCAACTGTTGCTCCTACCGGTATTCGCGGCGCTCGGCACGTTCACGCTTGCGTTTCTGTGGTGGGAGGCCCGTGTTCCGATGTTGAGAGTCTTAGTTGTCACCGCGATCTCGATCTTCGCGCTTTCGGTCGGGCTCGACTTCATCGAGGGTCTCGATGAGACGCACCGTTGGAACCTCTACACACACGCCGCCAACCGGTTCGACCTTGAACCCTTTACCGAGCGCCAGTTCGGGGTTGAGCCCTTCACTGCCCTGCGCCACTTCTCGAAGACCTTCGAGGAGGGTCTGGAGATCATCGCTATGTCGATGCTCTGGCTCGTTTTACTGCGAAATCTCGCGGAGGTGGCAAAGGAAGTACGAATTCGGGTCGATACCGCCTCTCATTAGGTGTCGCTAGGGGTTTCACCGCCCGTCGATAGTCAAGATCACGACGGACATCGCGGTGAACGTCTGCGTTTCGTGAGTGCCACGTCAGAGCGGGTAGCAATCGCATACCACTTCTGTGGAACGGAGCCGAAGCGACGAGGAACTCAGCGGGTTGGGTCGGCGCAAGTCAACCCGAGTTTGAGGCTCGCGAATGGTATAATCCCGAGGTTTCGCGACCTCGTTCAACACCAGGCCGCACCGGGAGGTTGTATGCATCGACACGTTACTTGGCTGTTCGGAGTCGTCACAATCGCCTTCGTCGTGTGGGCCTGCGATTCGGCTCCCGCTGGGCCCGACAGCCTGAGTCGTTTCGCCGGCGACAGCAGCATCGAGTCTGCCGACGATGATAGCCCCGCCGACGACGATTCGAGTTCGGATGCTGACGAGAACTCGACCGACGACATGAGCTCCGACGCGGAGACCGATGCCGCGGCGGCAGACGATGAGTCTTCCGATGACACGGACGACGAGAGCTCAGACGACGACGAGGACAACGCCAGCGAGGATGACGAAGAGAGTTCGGAAGACGACGAAAGCTCCGAAGAGGATAGCGTGGACGAGGACGACTCGAGTTCAGTCGAGGAGAGCGCGTAGTCGCATGCAACTCGGTCGGTTTCTCACAACGACCATTGCTCGAACGCGAGCCCGGTAAGCGCCCTCAAGTCTCGCACATCGTCCACCAGCCGTTCCTCCAACCGGTGCCTCAGCCGATCATTCAGGATCGGCCGGGGCACCGACTGGGCCTCGTAAAACAGACTGTCTATCGGCAATGTCCTGCGCAATCGCTGGACGCGGTGTCGGCCCAGTTTCTGCCGCGCAAACTGACCCACACGGGTCACTCTTCGTTTTTCTCTTGATGAGTGCTGTGCCTGCCCGAAATCAGGCGAGACGAAAGAGCTCTCCACACCCAAGAAGTGAAAAACTTCGCGCATCGTGCTTTCCGAGTGTGTCTTGAGACGCTCGAGCGTTGTCACATGGATCTGGGACAACGGATAATACTCGAGGAAAGCCGAAAGTTGCGCATGGTACAGGCTCGGTTCGACGAAATGATTCTGCTCGAGGTTGTCTAGCGCCTCGTCGAGCTCTCGCTCTTCCATGCGACTCGCCCACGCGTGTGCGTAGTGAGAGATGATCCGCTCGATCGGATCACGGATGATATAGACCAACCGCACATCGGGTAGAAAGCGAGAAATCCGCTCTGGCACACCGGGGTACATCTGTTTCTTTGTATAACTGGGGGAAGACTCACCTCTAACGGGCACGTCAGCCGGGAATCTCGAGCGATACTCCTTGATGTCCGTTGCGCCCAACTCTCGCTGGGTAACAAACAGGTTCACGGCTTTAGGGCGTGACATCGCCACTTCAGGATGGAGATCGAGGTACCAATGAAGACTGGTCGTCGCGCACTTCATCGCCCCGATCACGATGAGGTTAGGCAACGCGCCAGGTTCGTACCGAACGGGCCGGTGACGGTACCTCGCTAGAGCCCGTGACATTTAGCGCTGCCTAGGCATCCTCCGACGGGTCATCGCGCACAACGACCGTACCCGCGACGGGAACGACCTCGTCCGCCGCCAGTCCCGCGCGTCCAGCGTGGTCCCGAATCGCCTCTTCCGAAACACCCTGATAAATGCACACTGTGCCCAGCTTGCCGTCCTCCTCCTGAACGACGTACGACCGGATCCAACGCACTTGATCCGACATCTCTTCGTCGCCTACACGCTTGGAGCGCGCAGCGGCCTGCTCGAGCTCCTCGGGCGTCGCCCATGCGTTGCGTCGGCGGATTACGTAGGTGTTCATGGACCTCCTCTTCACTTTGGCCGGATTATTTCTAGGTCAGTGAATATAGGATCAAGGTGGCTGGTACCTCTTGACAAGTATAGAATGATGTGTCATTCTATACTTGACGGACGAATCCCTCTCCACGTTCACCGGGGGGTGCACGCCATGAGACACCACATCAAACCCACAGGACCTGGATCTGCGATCCTCGTCGCAGCGTCGCTGCTAATGGGCGCACCTTCAATGGGCCAGGATAGTGCCGCCCAGCCGCAATCTTCGCCCGCGGTCGCCGTACAGATTCAATTCGTGCCCGGCGGCCAAGGACGCTGGCTCGAAGCCTTCGAGACGCACATGGAGCCAGCAATTCGAGCCGCCATCGAGGCCGGGCAATTGAGCGACTTCGCCTACTACGAAGCTGTAGTACCTGGCCAGTCGTATGATTTTATGTTGATCCTGAATGCGGACTCATTCGCTTTCTTCGATGATCGCCGCCCGTTCCCCCACTACGCTGCCTTACTTCAGAAAACTGGACTCGAGGAGGGGCGTCGGATCCTCTCCGACATGGTGCAGCGGGAGGCCAGCGTCTCGGTGAGTCTCTTGCGCGCTTATGGAGGTGACCTATGAGCTCCGTCTTGGTCACAGGTGCGGGCGGTTTCATCGGTCGTCGCGTCGTCGCCGCCGCTCACGACGCGGGCTTCGACGTCATTCCGGTCGCGCGGCGATCCCTGCCGGAGAGATCGGTGACGCTTGACCTGACCGAACCGCTAGATCAGCTCCCGGATGCCGACGCGATCTTCCATCTCGCAGGCGGGTACGCGGGGGCGAGCACCGAAACCCTAGAACAATGCGACCTGAGGATCGCCAGGAACTTGATTGAGTGGGGCATCAGAGCCGGAGTTCGCAACTGGGTGTTCGCCAGCGCAGCCGAGGTCTACGGCTGCTGCACGCAACCGGTCGACGAGCATGCAACCACCGCTCCGATTATCCCGTACGGGCGAGTAAAGCTCGATATCGAGCACGAATTGGCCAAGCTGTCCGAGCAAATCCCGGACAGCCGAGTTGTTGTGCTTAGGATCGGAGAGGTCTACGGTCGTGACGGAACCTTGATCGAGGAGCTGACTCGACGGTTTCGCTCCGGGTTCTGTCCCTGGTTCGGGAGCGGGAGGATCCCGGTGAGCTTCGTCCACGTCGACGACGTGGCTCGGTCGTTCGTCGCCGCGGCGCAACGCAGCCAAACCGGGTTCTCGGTAGTCAACGTAGCGGACGAGCGGCCTGTGGAGTGGCGAGAGTTTCTGGACCACTTGGCTAGCATTCTGGGGACTCGTGGTCCGATCGGTTTGCCCTTGACGGTCTCGTTCTCCTATGCGGCTGCGAGCACGGCTCTGGATCGATTGTGCAGACGTCGGCCGACGGTGACCCGACACATTGTCAAGCTCCTCACTACCGCAAAACCGATGTCCAACACCAAGCTACAGACATGGCTGGACCTGGATCTGCGCTACCCTGATTTCCACAGCGGACTGCGGGAAGCGACCACCGGACCGGCCTGATCGGTGAACCGGTGAGAAGCCTTCTCCGAGCCGTCGTTTGGGCCGCACCAGCTATCGCGATCTACGTCATCCTGCTTCCGGTTGTTGCGATCCGGCTCGACTACACATTGGCACTCGGCTCGCTCCCCGGGTGGGCAAAGTGGCCAGCGTTGGCCCCGCTGATTGTGGGCGCAGGCATGGCGCTGTGGACGATCTGGCTATTCGCTGTCATGGGCCGGGGAACGCCAAACCCGCTCGCGCCACCGCGACGACTCGTTGTAGAGGGGCCCTACCGATGCACTCGCAACCCAATGATGCTTGGAGCCTGGTCCGTGGGGATCGGCCTGGCCCTGTTCCTTCGCTCCCCGACCCTGCTCGTCTTCCTCGTAATTGTCATCATCTTGGGCGCGGCTTATGTACGAGCGATCGAGGAACCGCTCTTGCGCCAGCGGTACGGCCAAGCGTATTCCCAGTACGAGAACGACGTTCCTCGTTGGCTGCGAATCTCTCGAGGCTGCACGCAGGCACGATGAAGGGAGAATCTATGGTATACCGAACCACCCCAAGAATGGCCCAGCGCAAAGCAGATCGACGACGTCGATTCCTCAAAACCAGCAAACGATTATTCGGTGAACAGGGCTATCATGCGACAACTGTGCCCATGATCGTCAATGCGGCCGGGAGCTCAACCGGCAGCTTCTACTTCTACTTCCGAAACAAGGAGGATGTTTTTGTCGCGGTGCTGGAAGAGGCGGACGAAGCCCTCGCTTCCCATCTGAATAAAGCAATTGATCAGCGCACGGATCCCGAGGAAAAAATGAGAGTCGCCGTGGAGGGTCTCTTTCTCTACCTGGCGAACGATCCGCATGCGGCACGAATCCTGATCATCGATTCAGCCTGCCTAGGAGGTCGGGTCGAGGAGGTGAGAAAGGCGATCTTTTCTCGTCACACGATTGGTGTCGCAAATGCCATCGCGAGTCTGGACGAGAGTCCTTTCGGCGAGGACAACATGATCGCCGCTTGGTGTTGGACAGGAGCCGTGCACGAGGCTGTCAAGCACTGGCTTGAAGAACCGCCCGAGGAGCGCCGCACCGCGGAGGAAGTGGCCCGGTGCGTGAGGGAGTACAACCTTCGCGCTGTCGGGGTGAGGGGCTGAACCCACTAAACCCTGGAGCCACCGAGCGGACTCGAACCGCTGACCTGCTCATTACGAGTGAGCTGCTCTTCCAACTGAGCTACGGTGGCTCGTGGGCATTTGGGCGCGGCGGGAAAGACTCGGCGCGCCGGACTATGGTGCCTGGGGACGGAATTGAACCGCCGACACCGGGATTTTCAGTCCCGTGCTCTACCAACTGAGCTACCCAGGCGTCAAGCCCGGGCAAGCTACGACCGGCCTAATGACCAGTCAACGATACCAGCTCGCCTCTGGCTTGATTGCAAGGGCACGGGCGCCTAGCCTCGCCTCCAACACAAGATGACCATCGAGATCTTCCTCGTGCTTTCGCTGGTGGTGGCCGCCATGGTGGTCTTCACCCTCGAATGGCTGCCGGTCGACGTCACGACCCTGCTCATTCTCATGGCGCTGATGCTGACCGGCATTCTCTCCCCCAGCGAGGCGTTCGCCGGCTTCGCCAGTGAGATCATCGTTATTCTGGCGTCGATCTTTGTCATCTCGGGTGCCCTCGTGCGGACCGGCGTTATGAGCTGGCTGGGCCACTTCATCGACCGCCAGTTGGGCAAGTCGGAGAACAAGATCGTGTTGTTCATCATGACGCTCAGCGCGTCACTGTCGGCGTTCATAAACAACACCAACGCGACCGCCGTCTTGATGCCGGCCGCACTCGATCTCTCCAAGCGCAACGAGATGAGCCCGTCAAAACTCCTCATGCCGCTGGCTTTCGCATCGATCCTCGGCGGCACCTGCACACTTATCGGGACCAGCACCAACATCGCCGCCAGCGGGATGCTGCAAAGACTGGGGTTCGAACCCTACTCGCTGTTCGAGTTCTCGATCGTCGGGATCGTCGTGGTCATCGTAGGGGTCCTCTACTTCTCAATCGTGGGGTACCGGTTTTTACCGGAAACCGCTGTCGCCAGCCTGAGCGAGAAGTACGAGATCGAAGCCTACCTATCCTCGCTCCTCGTGCCGGAGGACTCTTCGCTGATCGATCAGACGCTCGACCAGGCGCCATTTTCGGACCTGGGGCTGACGGTGTTGGCGATCGAGCGCGCCGGCGAGCGTCTTCTCCCGCGCCCGGACAGCGCGATCGGCGCGGGAGACGTGCTCGTCGTTCACGGCGATCGCGAAGCCCTGATCAGGGCTAAAGAAAGCCCTGAGCTCCATATCGAGACCGACGCCACGTTGGGCGAGGAGGTTCTCGCCGCTGAAGATGCCAAGCTGGTCGAGGCGATCGTCATGCCGTCGTCGAGCCTTGTCCAGCGGAACCTCAAGCAACTTCGGTTTCGACAGCGATTCGGGGCATCGGTACTCGGGATCTATCGCAGACAACACGGGCTAGCCTCGGGGATCCGCGATCTTCCGCTGCGGGTCGGCGACGTAGTGCTGCTTCAGGGTTCGACCACACGGCTCAACGCGCTACAGGATCGGCGGGATGTCTGGTTGTTGGGGGAAGTCGAGCATGTGCCGGTGCGACCGAGGCGTGGCGCGATCGCGGTGCTCGCCCTGACCACGGCGATAGTCCTCAGCGCCACAAAGCTCTTGCCACTCTCGGTCGCCCTCTTGCTGGCCGGACTCGTCGTCGTCCTGGCGCGGTGCATCCCGGCACAAGAGATCTACACGCTGATCGAGTGGCGACTGCTCGTTTTGATCGGTGGGATGACCGCCGTCGGGGCTGCCATGGTAAAGACCGACGCCGCCGAGCTGGTGGCTGGCGCGATCGTCCAGCTGGCGATCCCGTACGGGCTCTACTTCGTGCTTGGCGCGCTGGCGATTCTGACGATCGTTCTCACCCAGCCGTTATCCAACGCCGCCGCGGTACTAGTCGTCCTCCCGATCGCGCTATCGACGGCGGATCAGTTGGCGCTCAATCCCCGAACCTTCGCGGTCATGGTTACGCTCGCGGCGTCACTCTCTTTCATCACGCCGTTCGAGCCGTCGTCGCTGCTGGTTTACGGACCCGGCGGGTATCGCTTCCGAGACTTCGTCAAGGCGGGCCTCGTCATGACCGTAATCGCACTGGCGATCCTGATCGTGCTAGTGCCAGTCGTCTGGCCCCCGTGATCGAAATCGCCAAACCGTACCGTCAGTTCGCGAAGTATGGCGCGAGGAGCTCGTTGAAGACGGCAACCGGCTGGGCGCCGACGACCCGCCGACCGTTGACAAAGAAACTCGGCGTCGCATCCACACCGATCCGATCGGCTTCAGCTTGATCGGCGGCTATCTCGCTCGCCATCTCGCGGTTCTCAAAGCACTGGCGGAACGCCTCCAGGTCCAGCCCCAACGACTGCGCGTGACCGTCTAGCGTCTCGCGGCTCAGCTCGGCATGACTCGCAAAGACGAGATCGGCGTACTGCCAGAAGCGACCCTGGCGATGGGCGCACTCCGAAGCCAACGCCGCCGATTCGGCCATCGGATGTCCGGCTGAGAAGAAACGGTTCACGAACACCCACCGGACCTGGTCGCCGTACAGCGATCTGAGCACCGGGAAGATCTCGCCGTGAAAGCGGGCGCAGTACGGGCACTCGAAATCCGAAAACTCGACGATCGTGACCCGTGCGTTGTCGGCTCCGATGCGCGGATCGTTGGAGATATCGATCCCATTTGGCACCGCTGGGCCCGCTGAAGCCAAGCTCTCCGCCGGCGCATCGGCAAGCGCCGCTGCGGCCGTGACCGTGGGCCCACTCGCGTCAAGGTCAAGTGGAGTGGGACCAGGGCCTGCCGCCTGCTCGCTGTCACCGATCGCCGAATCTCCCTCTGAAGGCTTGGCCACAAACCAAACGACCGCCGCCGCCAATGCTAGACCAACCATGACACCACCCCACCGAATCCACAGTTTAGCCTGTGGCTGCGTCGGTTTCTTCCCTTTCGCCATCTTCCTATGCCTCCTATTGAATGATCTGTGTCGTCGCCGCGCCCACCGGTGTGACGCCGAGCTCGGCGGCGTAGTTCAACAACCTTTCAATCACCGGATCCGGCTCGGTCCACTGCATGATCTCGGTACGAACCACTGTCGATTCGGGGAGCCCCTTGAGATACCCCTTATAGTGCTTGCGAAACTCAATCGTGCCGCGGCGTTCCCCCTTATACTGCACAGACAAATCGAAGTGCTCAAGGCACGTTCCGATGCGCTCACCAGGTTCGATCTCTGGAACCCGACCGGTGTCCAGATGGGCCTTCGCCTGCAAGAAAATCCATGGGTTCGCGATCGCCCCGCGGCCAATCATGACGCCGTCCACGCCAGTCTCTTCGAACATCCTAGCGACATCCTCCGGAGCCTTGATGTCGCCGTTCCCAAACACCGGGATCGAAACCGCTTCCTTGGCGCGTTTGATCCATCCCCAGTCAGCGACACCTTTGCGCTGTTGAGCTCGGGTTCGACCGTGGATTGCGACCGCTCGAGCACCAAGACGCTCGAACAGCTGCGCGTTCTCGATGATCCGGATCGATTCATGATCCCACCCAAGCCGCGTCTTTACCGTCACCGGCAGATCGACGGCTTCGATGATTCCGGCCACGATCGCTTCCATCAGCGCCGGGTTCTTGAGCAGACCCGCGCCAGCGCCCCGGCCGGCCACGCACTTGACCGGGCACCCGATATTGATGTCGATCATCTCAGGACCGGCCCGTTCAGCGATCCGGGCAGCCTCGACCATCACCTCCACCGACGAACCGAAAATCTGTATCCCAACCGGCCGCTCTCCATCGGCTAGCTGGAGCTTCTCCAGGCATTTTGCCGCGTCGCGGATCAACCCCTCCGACGAGATGAACTCGGTGTACACGACGTCGGCCCCCAACCGGCGGCACATCAGCCTGAATGGCTGATCGGAAACGTCCTCCATTGGGGCCAGCAACAGTGGGTGCTCGAGGGTCAGGGATCCGATGCTAAACATTTTTGTAATGTCGCTATTTGGGGGATGTAGGGTCAAACCGTACACGGGTTTGCGTATTACCCCCGACAAACGAGATTACAGGTGTGTGTATAATGGTTAAAGAAAGCTCGATCAAGCCAACAGTCCAAGTGGAGATGGTACGATGAGTGTCACGAAAATGGCTATAAACGGCAAGGAACTCGAGCTACCCGTCATCGTCGGGACCGAAGACGAGACGGGAATCGATATCAGCCAGCTCCGGAAACGGTCCGGGGTGGTCACACTCGATACCGGCTACGGGAACACCGGGTCCTGCCAGAGCGCGATCACGTTTATCAACGGTGAGAAGGGGATCCTTCGCTATCGCGGCTACCCGATTGAACAGATCGCGACCACGACACGGTTCCCGGAGGTGTGCTACCTGCTCATCTACGGCGAGCTCCCGACCCAAGAGCAGTACACGGAGTTCCGGGAGGGTTTGACCCACCACACGCTGATCCATGAGGACATGAAGAAGTTCTTCGAGGGGTATGCGATCACCGCACATCCGATGGCGATCCTCTCCTCGATGGTGGCTGCCCTCTCTTCTTACTACGAAGCAGCGGAAGATGACGAGGCAATGAACCTGAACATCGTCCGGCTACTCGCTAAAGCAAAGACGATCGCTGCCTTCTCGTACAAGAAATCGGTTGGACAACCGTTCGTCTATCCGCAGAACCATCTGTCGTACACGCAGAACTTCCTGCACATGATGTTCTCCGTGCCGGCGGAGCCGTACGAGGTACCCCCGGTGCTCGACGAGGCGCTGAATCTGTTGTTGATTCTGCACGCCGATCATGAGCAGAACTGTTCGACCTCGACGGTGCGCATGGTGGGTTCGAGCGAGACAAACCTGTTCGCGTCGATCTCGGCCGGGATCAACGCGCTGTGGGGTCCGCTCCATGGCGGTGCCAACCAGAAAGTCATCGAGATGCTACAGCACATTATCGATGACGGCGGTGACTACAAGAAGTACGTCGACATGGCCAAGGACAAGGACTCCCCATTCCGGCTCATGGGCTTTGGTCACCGGGTCTACAAGAACTACGATCCGCGGGCCAAGATCCTGAAGGAGTCTGCCGATCAGGTGCTCGGTCAGCTGGGCGTCGACGACCCGCTGCTGGAGATCGCGAAACACCTCGAAGAGATTGCGCTCGAGGACGACTACTTCGTTTCGCGCAAGCTCTACCCGAACGTTGACTTTTACAGCGGTATCCTCTATCGGGCGATGGGGATCCCGACCAACATGTTCACGGTGATGTTCGCGCTCGGTCGTCTACCGGGTTGGATCGCGCATTGGAGGGAGATGCGCCTTGACCCGGCCGGCCGGATCCATCGGCCGCGGCAGATCTACACCGGCCCGAAGATGAGAGACGTGGTGGCCCTGGCCGAGCGGTAACGGGCTCCACGACTCACGGGTGGTGTTCTGACCTTCGGAACGCCTCGACCTCGGCGGCCTGACGCACCTCGTCCCACCCCAACACAGGCGCCGCGGCACGGGCGACGTTGATGAGTACGTCCTTCTCGATGGGAACACCACCCGGCAGGACGCTCAACCGTCGATCGACCAGATCCTCGAGCGTCTCGACCATCTCGCGAGAAGCGCGCTCGACCTCGGCGGCCGTGTAACGAGTCTCAGAGCCAAGCGGTTCTGCGGTGGCCGGGTCTTCGCGCCAACGAACGAATACATCATCGGCATCGGACCCGAAGAGCTCGCGCACGCGACCGGCGTCGGCCGGATCGACGCCGGCGGACGGTTTCTGCCCGCCTATGCGGGCTGGGACAAGCGGCCGCCGGGTCGTCTCGCACGGCTTGAGATTCCAACCAACATTCTCGGCTAATCGGGTCACCGTTTCCTCGGCCATCAGCCGATACGTCGTCAATTTGCCACCGGTCACCGTGATAAAGCGGGAGGCCGTTTGCTCGATGACCTCCTCACGAGAGATCGCGCTCGGGTCGCGGGAAGAGGCGGCGCGTACCAAGGGTCGCCACCCCGCCCAAGCACCGACCACATCTTCGTCAGAGATCTTGCAGCTCAGTGCATCGCAGGCGGCACCGACGAGGTACGCGATGTCTTCACCCGAAACCCCAAAGTCATCGATGTTGCCACCGTTGTGTGTGTCGGTCGTTCCGATGTACGTCCAACGTCCTTCCGGGACGGCGAAGTAGAGCCGGCCGTCACCGGCAAATAGCGCGGTCGGATCACGGAGTGGGAGCACGTCGCGCGGCACGACGATGTGCACGCCCTTGGTCGGGTCGAGAAGTCGCGTGCTGCCCGGACGAACTCGGCGGCGGAGCCGATCCGACCACGGCCCGGTCGCGTTGACCCACGCTCGCCCCTCGAGTGTAAAGGAGCTGAAGCCGCGGCGGTCTTCGACATCGCCCACCCAACCCGCTCGTGAGCGCTCGAGGTCTCGAACCGCGCAGTACGACGCGGTGACAGCTCCTGCGCGTCGGGCATCGGCGATCGTCTCTATCACCAACCGTGCGTCTCGCACCCGTGCATCCCAATAGACACCAGCGCCGCGAAGGCCTGTTTCCGATAGCAGCGGCTCCCGCGCGAGCGCGCCTTCTCGGTCGAGCATCTGGTGCCGACCAAACCGAGTGCGACCGGCGAGTGCGTCGTACAGCGCGAGCCCGACCTTGAGCTTCCAGCCCGGTCGAGATCGTCCTTTGTACGAAGGGATGAGGAACGGCGTCGCCCGGGTCAGGTGCGGGGCGATCGAGAGCAATACCGCCCGTTCGGTCAACGCCTCACGTACGAGCTCCAAATCGAGCATCTCGAGATACCGCAATCCGCCATGCGCGAACTTGGTCGTCCTGGACGAAGTCCCACCGGCAAAGTCACCCGCTTCGACGAGCGCCACGCGAAGACCGCGCAGAGCGGCATCCCGCGCCACGCCAGCACCGGTGACACCGCCTCCGACCACAACCACATCCCACGTTTCAGCGCTTAGCCCGTTCAGCGCTGCCTGGCGATCCCAAGTCTCGGTCCGGTGTCCGTCAGCGTTCATGCGACGCGATCGAGCTGCACGTTGGCTTGCCGATCCGTGGTCATGCGCGATAAGTTACTAATTGTCCTAAACAATCGGCGTCGATCTCGCGGCACACTGCGGCCGCGTTTTTTGTTGACCAAACATCGTCAGAGGCATCATGCTCGATGAGCTTCGGAACCGGCTTCACGAACAGATCGCCGACCTCGACCGTGAGCTTCGAGTCGAGCTTCCGGAGTTGATCGCCAAGGCGGTCGCCATGGGTGACCTGCGTGAGAACGCTGAGTACTCGGCCGCACTCGAACGCCAGGAGTTCGTTCGTGCCCGTCTCTCCCAGCTCACTCGTCGACAGAGCGAGCTCAGCGCGATCAACTTGCGGGATCTCCCCCGTGACCGAGCGGCCTTCGGGTCTCGAGTCGAGCTGGAAGATGGAGACGGCGACCGCCAGGAGTGGCATCTCGTTTTTCCCGAGTTCGTCGATTTTGACGGCGGGATGATCTCGACCGCATCTCCGTTGGGTCGGGCGATCCTCGGGGCCCGACCGGGAGACGAAGTGACACTCGAAGCACCCGACGGCGCCCGTGCCTATGTCGTGATCGAAGTCATTACGCTGCACGGGGACAGGGTATCCGGCGCATCCGACGCGGACCAGGAGGAGAAAAGCGATGGCTGAGGTAACGTGCACCAGATGCAGTCAGACCAGAGAAGCCCTCGAAAGCGCGCCGTATCCAGACGATATGGGCCAAGAGATCCTCGAAAAGATCTGCGCCGCATGCTGGCATCAGTGCAAAGAGATGCAAGTAATGGTGATCAACGAGTACCGGCTCGACTTGAGCGACCCAAAAGCCCACGAGATCCTCGAAAAATCAATCCGTGACTTCCTGGGACTAAATCCACCGACGGCTAGCTAGCTATGGCACGAGCGCGGCGCGTCGTTGAAGAGATCGAAGCCGAGCTTCATAAGGTGCCCAAGCCCCGGTTTTTCAACATCGAGCAAGGCGAGCTCGAGCTCAAGACATACGAAGACGGTGCCAAGAAGCTCGACATCTTCTTTCGTGGCATCAAAGGTCCCGACGGATCGGTTGCCCAGGTCCTGGTCGATGGCGACGTCCTGTGCGAGCTGCCACTCGAACGTGGATGCGGACAACACGAGTACAACAGCGAGAACGGCGACCAGGTCCCGGAGTTACGTGTCGGTCAAGTCGTCGAGGTCCAGTACGGCGGGAGGGTGTTTCTCAAGGGGACGTTCACGCCTGACTGATCTGCCGCGTGATCTCGGCGATGTTCGCTCCGCCGATCGAGAACGCTGCTACCGCTCGCCCGTCACGCTCTCCAACAGCCAAACCCTTGCCACCTCCCAGGTCACTCTCCGTGACCCACTCGCGCGCCAGTTCCGGTGCGCCAACGACCGCGACCGGAATGCCAAACAACTCAGTGTCGTACGACGAAACACGGCTATACGGCGTGGGCTCATCGGTAATCATGTTCTCGGCTGCGTGACGCCCCTGGTGTTGGGCGTGAAGCCAGTGCTCGACGCGGTGACGCACGCCGGTCAATGGATCGTCGTAGGCGGCCACGTCACCGGCGGCATATAGACCCGGCAACTTGGTGCGCAAGCAGGCATCAACGCGGACTCCGTCGCCATCGGCGAGTGAGGTGCCCTCGAGAAACTCGACGTTCGGTTTGACACCCACTCCGACCGGGACCAAATCCGCCTGAAACTCGCGCCCGTCGGTCGTGTGGACGTTGAGGTTGTCGCCGTCTCGATCGATCGTCTCTGCGGCCGCCTCCAACTCGAGCGTCACGCCCCCCGATCGCATGATCGTTTCCAGCGCCACCCCGATCTCTTCGGGTGCCAGGTGGCCGAACAACCACGGCTCGAGCGCTAGCAGCGTGCACGTGACGCCGCGCTTGGTCAGTGCCGCCGCCACCTCGACGCCGATCAACCCACCACCGATGATCACCGCCCGCGTCGCGTCACGTGCCGCCGCGCGCAACGCCACTGCATCCGCCAGCGGGCGTAGCACGACCACCCCCTGGAGATCGATACCCGGCACCCCCAGCTGAATGGGCCGCGCGTCGGGATCCAGGCCAACCGCCCTGGTCTTCGGCTTCAGCTCGATTCCCTGGGCAGCGTGGACATCCGCTGGCTTGATGACGACGTCCTCGGGCGACAGATCGTCGCTCTCGAGAAACGATTTGGAGAGAAGGATCCGGTTGTAGAAGGGATACCGATCGTCAGAGACGACCACGACACGCGCTTCCCGATCACGCTTCCTCAGCGTCTCCGACCCGCGCGTGCCCGCGGGTCCGGAGCCCAACACCACGTATCTGGCGTGCTCGACCACCTCCGCGTTGTTAACCCGGACGGCCCCTCGCTACCGCTTACTCAACGCGGCAACGATGGCCTTTTCCCGCGGGAACTCGCCGGTCTGTTTCTTGGAGTAGATAAGGTCACCGTTGACCTCAACTTCAAATACGCCTCCCCCTGAGGCGATCAACTCGACGTCGGCGGATTCAATATTGTCCTCGATGGTGGCGGCCAAACTGGACGCCTGCGGCTCGTAGTTTCAAGCCGCGCAGTATTCGATCGTGATCTTCACGTCTACCTCCAGTCGCAGGGGCATAAACCGAAGAAACGATCCTCGGCGGCCTTCTTGAACGCATCCCCAAGCTCGAGCCCTTGGCGCTTGAAGCGTAGAATGTCGCGCAACTTGTTCATGTCGGCGTCGCTCCACCAGCGCGGATCATCTCCTCCGAGGTGCGCCTCAGGGGTGACGTATCCGGCCGATTGACAGGCGTCGAGCGTTCGCTGGTCTAGGCCGGTGACGCGGCGTAGGAGCTCGTCGGTACGCACGATGGCGGTCAGGCTAGGCGGTGGGTCTGTTGTCGTCAACCGACCGACGACAATCCGCTGGTGATTCCCGGCCCGCCGGGCTTAGATTCCAGTTCGATGGAACCTGCGTTGTCTGGACTCGACATCTTCTTTCGACTGCTGGCCGTTCTACTCCTGGTGGGAGCGAACGGTTTTTTCGTGGCCAGCGAGTTCGCGCTCGTCACCGTGCGCAGGACGCGAATCAAGGAGCTCGAGCGGAAGGGTCGCCCGATGGCCCGAACTGTCCGCGAAGCGCTCGACGATATCGACACGTACATCGCCGCGACCCAGCTCGGGATCACGATGGCATCGATCGGGCTGGGCTGGATCGGCGAGCCGGCACTGGCCGGGCTCATCGAGCCGCTACTCGGGTGGCTGCCGGCTACTTGGAGCTGGCTGACGGCCCACGCAGTGGCGGTTGCGGTCGCCTTTGCAATCATTACCGGACTCCACATCGTGCTCGGCGAGCTGGCACCAAAGACGATCGCCATTCAGCGGCCAGAGAAAACTTCGCTCTACGTCGCGCTTCCAACCCGGTGGTTTCTCAAACTCTTCAAACCATTCATTGTGTTCCTGAACGGGGTTGGATTGCTGGTCGTCCGGGCATTCGGTTTTCGACCCGTGGCAGCGGGTCACCACGTCGTCCACTCCGAGGAAGAGCTCAAGATGATCGTGTCGGCCAGTACCGAGGCCGGGGTGCTCGAACCCCAAGAGGAAGAGCTCATTCATCGGGTGTTCCAATTCGCTGATCTGACCGCTAATCGGCTCATGGTGCCACGGACGGAGGTCATCGGACTTCAGCTCGCGGCTCCGCGACCAAAGGTCGAAGCCATACTGAAGGAGCATGGCTTTACCCGCTACCCGGTCTACGATGGGTCGCTCGACAACATCGTCGGGATCGTCAACGTGAAAGACCTGTTGCCGCTGCTCGCCAAGGAAGGCGCGACGCTCGACTTGCGACGTGTTCTGCGACCACCTGTCGTCCTGCCCGAATCGATACGCGTGTTTCAGCTGTTGGCCGACATGCAAGCCGACCGCCGCCACATCGTTGTTCTGATCGACGAGTTTGGTGGCACCGCTGGGATCGTCACACTGCGCGACGTAATGGAACGCATCGTCGGCGAGGTGCGAAGCGAAGAGGAAACCGACTGGCCCGACGTCGAAGAGATCGAGCCCGGTCAAGCGTTGGTCGACGGCTTGATGCTGATCCCCGACTTCAACGAGCGGTTCTCGCTCACACTCGACGAAGAGGAGTACCATACGATCGGTGGGTACGTGTTTGGCGAGTTGGGTCGGCGACCCGAGATCGGAGACGTCACTGACGCGCCGGGTTGCCGCCTGACGGTCGAAGCTCTCGACGGAATGCGTGTCAGTCGATTGCGAGTGTTTATCGAGGAGCCAGCCGAATCCCCACGCGACTAAGGACCCGGTACGTAGCTAAACACGTACAAGCCGCTAGCCATGTCGCTCACCACAAATCGGCCGTCGGCTGTCCAATGGACCCCCCACGCGCCATCGTAGATCGACTGCTCGTCTTTTTCATGCGCCAGCGACAGGACGTTCGCCGCGCCGTCGGGATCGGCTTGCGCGCCGGCGAACGTGTCGTAAAAACCCACCAACTGGGGCGCTAACGGATCCGTGACGTCGAGCACCTCGACACCATGCTTGTAATGCGCCAAATAGGCCCGCTCTCCGTCGACGATCGCCAATTGGTGAGGGATCGTTCCAACGCGCGGTTGATAGGTCGCAGCTAGAACTGGAGCGGCGGGATTCGACACATCCAAGATGCGAATCGGAGCGTTGATGATCTCGTCGGCCACGTAGAGAAACCGTCCATCTTCTGTGAGCCACGAACTGTGCGTGAATGCGCCCGGATAGGTGTGAAACGCGAGCGGCATCAAGCCGGCGTCGGCGTCCGTTGCTACAACGAGCTCACTGAACTCACCCTCTCGTATCCCCAAATACGATCCGTACACGACACCGTCCCGAACGTGAATATCGTGGGGGGTACCGTTGGTCGATGACAGCGTACCCAACGGTCGTGGAGCCTCCGGATTACTCACGTCATAGGCGTGGATCTCACGCGGCGCGGCGATGTAGAGCCGGGATCGATCAATCCAAACGTTGTGCGCACCAGCCGCTTCGGTTCGCGGTATGGCGCTCAAAAACATCAGTTGAGTGGGATCACCGACATCGACGATCGTAACCGAGTTCGGATGGGTGTCGCCTTCGTGTGAAACGTAGGCGATTCCGTCCGCCACCTTGACGTCCTGAGTAAAGAGTCCAGCCGCGTTAAAACGGCCGACCTCACGCGGTGCGCCATCCAACGCGATAATCGATATGCCACCCGCGATGCGCCGAGCCAAGAAAGCGTGGTTGTTTTCGATCCACACGTCGCCAACGGTTCGCGCGGGCAGAGTCAGCTGGCCCTCGAGCCGAACGTTCCAGCTCTGGCGGTAGTCCACAGCCACGTTCACGCCGTGCCGGGCGAGCTCCTGATCGCCGGAGTAGAGCACCGCCTCGATCCTCGTCGTACCCGGCTTGAGCGCCGCGGTCGTGATCTCGAGTCCGGTGCCAAGAACAACCGGTTGGCCGAGGTAAAAGTCGTCCAGTGAACGCCACTCGATTGTCGCCCCTACGGGCGCGTTTCTGATCGTCGCTACGAGCCGTTCCGGCGCACCCCAATCGGCACGGCTACCGTCCCACTCGATTGTCAGACTGGGATTGGTTCCAGCCGGATCCGGAACCGGATCAGTCGGTGACCCACCGTCAGTGCTGCTGCACGCGACCGCAGTCAACGAGAGAAGGACAATGACGCGCTTCATGTCGTGCAAATAGTGCGTCCTCAGCTCGGGTTGCATCTGCGGGATGTTCAACGCCTTGCGATCTCGGCTACTGCATCGTCCAATGCGGGGAAAAAACCCTCAAGCTGTCGCTCGCTGATCGTCAACGGCGGCGTGAGCGAGAGCACGTTGCCGTATGGACCACCAGCCAGCGCGAGATAACCGCGTTCTGCCAACCCGGCTGAGAGCGCCTTGGCGATCCGATTGTCGGGAGCGCCGGTAACGGCATCACCGATCACATCGATCCCCCACATCGCTCCGACACCCCGGACGTCACCGATGATCGGATGTCGACGTGCGACACGACCCAGCTGACGCTTCATCAGCTTTCCGATCGTCCTCGCGCGAGCGGGCAAGTCACGGCGCGCGATCTCAGCCAGCGCCGCTCGCGATGCCGCCACCGCCAACGGGTGAGCCATAAAGGTGGCCGCGTGACGGGCCTCACCCTCCCCTTCCCACACCCGCATGAGTGATCGGCGACCGATCGTCGCCGCCAGCGGCAAACCTCCGGCGATCCCTTTTCCGATCGTCACGACGTCCGGCTTGAGCGGACCACCGGCCCACCAGCGGCCGGTCCGGCCGCCGCCGGTCAAGATTTCGTCCGCGATGACGACCAGTCGCCGCTCGCGAGCGGCTTCGCCCAACGCCTTGAGGTAGCCACGAGGCGGCACGACAACGCCCTCACGGCCCAACACAGGCTCGACGATCCAGGCGCCGAGCGGGGGGCGAGAGTCGTCGCTATTCCAAGCGTCGATCTCGGCTACCGCAGCGTCCAAACACGCCGTTCCGCACGCTGGATACGTCAGTCGATACGGGCAACGAAAGCAACCCGCGAATGGCACCCTGAGCGTGGCTGGCGCCAGTGCCGCCTCGAACGGATGTCGAAACCGTCGCCGGCTCGTTGCGCGCAAGGCGCCCAAACCGCTGCCGTGATAACCGCCATGAAACGCCACCACACCCTGCCTCCCAGTCGCCACGTGAGCTGTCTTGAGCGCAATATCGACCGCCTCTGCGCCGGACCCGGCGAACATCACGCGACCACGCTTGATCGGACCGAGCCGGGAGAGTTCGCTTGCCAATTTCACGCGCTCCGGGTGCGGCGCGGCATCCGCCAAGCCATGCAGAAGTTGGTTTGATGCTCGATTGACGGCGTTGACCACGCGGCGGTTTCGGTGACCGACAAGCGCGGCGCCAAACCCACCCGTCAGGTCCACGTACCGATTGCCGTCGACGTCCACCACGTTCGCGCCTCGCGCCCGACTCCATGCGATCGGCGCGACACCATGGATGGCTCCAAACTGTGGTGCGGGTTCCAACTCGGCGAGCTCGTTCGCCAACCGGCGACTGGCCGACCCCGGTGGTTTGGCGACGATCTTTGGGAGCGCGTTACCCCCAGGATCGGACGCCGAGGAGCGGCGACTAATGGCCACCGTCCAACCGACGGGCGAGGGCCAGCAGCGCTACCCGATACGAGTCGGCACCCAAACCGCTCACCACGTCGACGCAAACGTCGGCCAGAACCGACTCGCGGCGCCACCGCTCGCGCGTCTGAACATCCGACATGTGGACTTCGACCACCGGTTTCGCGAACGCACGGACCGCGTCGGCTAACGCGTAGCTGTAGTGCGTTAGCGCGCCACCGTTGAGGAGCGCACCATCAGCCCAATCCGCCCGAGCCTCCAACCTATCGATTAGTGCACCCTCGTGGTTCGATTGAAACCACTCGAGCGTGGCGTCGATCTCGTTAGCGACCGGTTCAAGTCCAGCCTCGATCTCGGCCAACGTCTGGTGGCCATAGACCTCGGGCTCGCGCGTGCCAAGCTTTCCCAAGTTGGGGCCGTTGAGGACGAGGACGTTCATCCGATCGTCTCATCCACCCATGCGCGAACGGTCGCATCGTCGATCGGCTGAATTCGAACCTCGCCTGGTGTGACCGGCAATACGACTTGCAACGCGTCCTCGACGCGCTTCTTGTCGTGGCGCAGCGCGTCCAGCACGCGATCGTGATCCACGTCCGCGGCGCGGGTCGGCAGACCGAGAGCCTGCAACGAAGCAACGGTCTGATCGGCCAGACCGAGTTGGGTGATCTCTAGCCGCTCGCCCAGACGCGCGGCCGCAACGAGCCCGATCGCTACCGCCTCACCGTGCGTCCACTTTCCCCCACCCGCCATCTCCAGCGCGTGACCCAGCGTGTGCCCCAGGTTCAGCGCTCGGCGCGGTCCGGCCTCGCGGGGATCTTCATCCACGATCCTCGTTTTCACGGCGATCGCCGCCGCCAGGGCGTGCTCGACCGAGTCCAGCTCTCGTCTGGCCAGCGAATCGGCCTCACGGCAGCAGAACGTGAAGAGATCCGCGTCGTTGATCATTCCAGCTTTGACGACCTCGGCCCAACCCGATCGGTAATCGCGTTCCGGCAGCGTCAACAAACACAGCGGGTCGACGACGACCGCCTTTGGCAAGTAAAACGCACCGACCAAGTTTTTGACGCCAGCGAAGTCGATCGCGTTCTTCCCGCCGATCGCCGCATCGACCTGCGAAAGCAACGTCGTCGGAAACAGAAACAACGGCAGGCCACGTTTATACGTCGCCGCGGCCAAACCGCCTACGTCGCCCGCAGCACCTCCACCCAACACGACCAGCGGCGTGTCCCGATCGGCGCCGCGCTCGCGGAGCGCGTTCCAAAGCCGAGCCAGGACGGCCTCGCTTTTCGCCGCTTCACCCGGGGGCAACAGGTATGGCACCGCCTCCCATCCGACTTCGGCCAAGCCTGTTCGTAGAGCATCTCCATGGAGTCGCCAGACACGATCGTCGGTAGCTACGACAACTTGTGCCGCGGTGTGAGCTGCGGGCGCGTGATCCACAACGTCGCTCGCGTACGACAGCGCGTTGCGTCCCAACCAGATGGACTTGGCGATCGGCACCGGGGGCGGCCACTCGAGCGCGCGCACGACATCAACCGCGATCGCTTCCGGGCCACGACCGTTGGCATTCACGCGATGTGGCAACGCCTCGTAGCGCGGTTGTCGAGCCGACGCCAGCGCTCGGAGTCGATCGATCGGCGCTCCACCCTCCAGCAGCGGTCGCTCGGTCGAAGCCCCAACCCGATCGGCCAGCGTCTCGACCGGAGCCTCCAGGAAAACCCCCGACCCCCAACCGGCCAGCATCTCCCGACTGGCGGCGTGCTCGAGCGTGCCTCCGCCGAGCGCGGCCACAACCGGACCCGAGTGCTCCACCAGATGCTCGACCGCGGCCTGCTCCAGGCGCCGAAAACCGGCTTCACCCTCGGCTCGCCACACCGCCGCGACGGTGCAACCAGCGGCGCGCTCGACCTCGCGATCGATGTCGACAACCGGCCACCCAAGCCAACCCGCGATCTGTTCGGCCACGGTCGTCTTGCCGGCTCCCGATAGACCCGCCAGGTACACCTTCGTCGAGCGCACGTCGTCCAGCTAGACCTCCTCAGCCGGAGCCTCGACCGGCTCGGGTGGCGGCGCGGGCGCGGCGCGCAAAGCGTCCGGAAGCACTGGAGCACGCCACGGAATCCGTTCTACGTACCGTTCAAACGCCGCACGCGTGTCGTCCAACTGATCTCCACCCAGCTTGTCGAGCAGCGCTTCGACGATCGTCAAGGCCACCATCGCTTCGGCCACCACGCTGCCCGCCGGAACGATCAGCGTGTCCGAACGGATGTAGCGGCATTCGGTCTCCTCGCCGGTCGTCAGATCGACCGACCGCAATGGTCGCCGTTGGGTAGCGATCGGCTTGAAGAACGCTTTGACGACGATCGGCTCCCCGTTCGAGATCCCACCTTCGATCCCACCGGCGCGATTCGTCCGCCGGACGACACCCTCCTGCCAAAAGAGCTCGTCTTGCGCATCGCGACCAAAGTCCAACGGCGTCTCGGTTCCGTCGCCAATCGAGGTCGCTTTGACCGACTGAATCGACAAGATCGCCCGAGCGAGCGAGGCCTCGAGCCGGCGATCCCACTGCGCATAAGAGCCCAGGCCGGGTGGCACACCCAGCGCCACCACCTCGGCTACCCCGCCCAGCGTTTCCTCTCGCGCTCGCGCGGCCTCGATCTTGGACAACATCTCCTCTTCTACGGATCGGTCAGCGCAATAGAGGGGTGAACGATCGCGCTCCGCGACGAGCTCCCCCCAATCCGATCGATCCGGTGAAGCTTGTACGCCACCAACGACGATGACGTGACCAACGACAGCGATGTCGAACGCGCGCAAGAACGTGTGCGCGACGGCGCCAAGCGCGACTCGCATCGCCGTCTCTCGTGCGCTGGCGCGTTCGATCGCTGGATTGGCGTCGTCAAAACCATACTTCAACATTCCGGTCATATCGGCGTGTCCGGGCCGCGGCACGGTTCGCGGCGGCTGCTTGTGATGCGGGATCTCACTCCGATTGGGGATCGACAGACCGATAGGCGCACCCGTCGTCTCGCCTTTCCACAGGCCGCTCACGATGCGCACTCGGTCGCGTTCGATGTTCATGCGAGCTCCGCGCCCGACACCCCCCTGGCGCCGCCACAAGTATCCATCGATGTCATCAACTGAAAGCGGGAGCCCTGCCGGAACGCCTTCTAGGACCCCGATCAGCTCCTCGCCGTGCGATTCGCCGGCGGTCATATACCTCAACATCGGTGCGCCCGCTCCTTCTGTGCCGCGGTTCTAAAGTCGTTGGCATACCCTGCAGCAGCGCGCGGATCGTCGTCGATCACCAGCGCAGCTGCCATCGCTGCCTGGTGAACGAGCGTTCCGACACCGTTCATCGCGCGTGCACCCTCGAGCGCCGCCAACTCCAGAAACCGAGTGACCGGCGGATCGTAGTTGAGATCGACCGCAGCCGCGCTCGGGAACCAAGTGCGGTAGGGTATCGGTGGTTCATCGCCAGCCTGCCGGCCGAGCGGGGTCGCATTGACGACGATCGTCGGCGACTCCAACAGGTCGAGCGCATCCCAACCGACGCGGTCGCAATCCTCGCATCCGGTCACCGCTCGCTCTGGCGCCCGACTGACGAACGTTACGCGGGCATCGGAATCGGCAGCTGCGCGCGCCACGGCGCGCCCCGCGCCACCGGTTCCCAACAACGCGATCCGCTGACCGGCCACTGGAACGTCGGCCTCCTCCAAGCTGCGCAGAAACCCGTAGCCGTCGGTCGTCTCGCCCCGCCAGCCGCTGGACTTCCGAACCACGGTGTTAACAGATGCGATTCGCTCGGCCGCCGAGGACAACCGGTCACAACGTCCTGCCGCAACTTCCTTGTACGGCGCGGTTACGTTGAACGCGTCGAGGTCAGAATCCCAGACCGCCTCCCAAGCCTCTTTGTCTCCAGGCTCCGCAGGCCATCGTTGGTATTCGATCTCCAGGCCGCGTCGCTCGCCCATCGTCTCCCACAACTCCGGACTCAAGCTGCTTCTCACCGGCCAGCCGACGATCGCCAGACGGTAGCTGGACTTGACCTCAGACACGAGCGGACACCCCTACGGATGATGCAAAGTCGGCCAGAAAAGACGGATAGGAGACGTCGATCCACTCGGCACCATCGAGCGTACTGCCGCCGGTCGCCAGCGCGGCCCCGACCGCCCAAGCCATCCCGATCCGATGATCCCCCGTGGCGTCCAATTGCGCACCCTCGAGCGGTGTTGGACCGCGGATGTCGAAACCATCGGAGAGGATCTCGATATCGGCTCCCATGCGCGCCAAACCGTCACCGATCGCCTCGATCCGATCGCTCTCTTTGAGCCTTAGCTCGCTGGCCCCGTGAACGCGCGTAAGACCTTGGGCCTGCGTTGCGATCAGCGCTACAAGAGGCAACTCGTCGATCGCCCTGGGAACGATCTCAGGCCCCACGTCGATCGCCAAAAGCTCCGCCCCCGTCACTCGCACCTCACCGTAGGGCTCCGGCTCGCTCGCTGTAACTGCCGTTTCGACCTTTGCTCCGAACGCCCGCAAGAGATCTAGAAACCCAGTGCGAGTCGGGTTGAGCCCGACGCCCTCGACGACGATCTCGCTACCCTCGCGCGCCGCGGCGAACGCCAGAAACGGCGCCGCGGCCGACAGGTCTCCCGGCACGTCGATATCCAGTGCGCGGAGCCCCCCGGCCCGCACGCGAGCTTCCCTTTCACGGGTCTCGACACACGCGCCCATCGCGGTCAACAGTCGCTCGGTATGGTCACGGCTGACAGCGGGCTCGATTACCGTGGTCGACCCATCGGCTGCGAGACCCGCCAGCAGCAGCGCGGTTTTGAGCTGTGCGCTGGCGATATCGAGCCGATGATCAAAACCGGTCAACGGCCGACCGGTGATCGTTATCGGCAACGTGTCGGTGGGTTCGATCTCGGCGCTCATCCGACGTAGCGGCTCAACCACCCGTCGCATCGGTCGTCGCGAGAGCGATCGATCCCCGATCAACGTGACCGGGGCGGTCGCCCGCGGGGCCAACAATCCCAGCAGCAGCCGGGCAGTGGTTCCTGAGTTGCGACAATCGATCGATTGCTCTGCGCGCCAGTTGGCGCCTCCAGTAACCCGGACGATGTCCTCGCCCAAACGCTCGATTTCCACGCCCAACGCCACGAGCGCATCAAGGGTCGCTGCGACGTCGGCTCCAGGAGCCAGTCCGCGCACCGTCGCCGTACCTTCAGCGATCGCGTTCAACACCAAAGCGCGATGGCTGATCGACTTGTCGCCAGGCACCCGAACCCGCGACCGGACGCGTCCGACCGGTCCCAGCTCCACCCGGCTCATACCTCGGCCAGGTGCGGTCTCAGTGCTTCCCTGACCCGGACCAAATCGCCCATCATCTCTGTGAACTGCTCGAACGTGAGACTCTGGGGGCCATCCGAGAGCGCGTTCTCCGGATCGGGGTGAACCTCGACCATGACTCCATCAGCACCAGCCGCCAACGCGGCGACCGCCAATGGCACTACCAAATCTCGGCGACCGGTAGCGTGGCTCGGATCGACGACAACGGGTAGATGCGACAGCTGCTTGAGCAGCGGCACAGCAGCGATGTCGAGGGTGTTCCGCGTGTAGTTCTCAAACGTTCGGATTCCGCGCTCGCATAGCATCACGTTGGCGTTCCCCTCGGCGACGACGTACTCGGCGGCGAGCAGAAACTCCTCCAAAGTGGCGCTCTGCCCGCGCTTCAGAAACACCGGTCGATCGCTCTTGCCGACCCGGCGGAGAAGACGAGAGTTCTGCATGTTGCGTGAGCCGACCTGAAGGATGTCCGCGAACTCACCCACCTTTTCGACGTCCTCGGCGCTGACCACCTCGGTGATGATCGCGAGCCCCGTCTCCTCGCGCGCATGCGCCAACAGCTCCAACCCCTCGATCTCCATTCCCTGAAACGCGTACGGCGACGTTCGAGGCTTGTAGGCCCCGCCGCGCAGGACGTCCGCACCCTGAGCCTTGAGAAAACGCGCGCACTCTAGGATCTGCGACTTCGATTCGACGGCGCACGGCCCGGCGATGACCGTGAACCCGCCGCCGCCGACGGCGAACCCACGACCTCGTACCACCGTATCCTCGGGCTGCAGCTCGCGACCCACGAGCTTGAAGGGGCGCTCCACCGGCACTACATCCTCGACGCCCTCGAACGCACGCAGCCGATCGATCGGGATGCGCTGCTCTTCGCCGAGGAGGCCGATAACGGTGCGCCCATCGCCGCGCACGATCCGACCGATTCTCAGGCCCCGGTCTTGGATGAAATCGACCAGCTCACCCATCGACTCGATCGAAACCCCAGGTTTCAGTATCACGATCATGGCTGCTTTCCCGTCTCAATCAAGTCACGCCGCAATGCGGCCGCGGCACCCAAGTAGCAATGTTTCGCTTGGGGCTCGCCAGGGGCCGCCGGTACCAACATCAGCACTCGGACGATCCGGGGCATATCGCGTTCGGTCGCGATCTCCTGTGCACCCAGTAGCGGCACGTCGACCCACCCCAGGCGACGCGCGCCGGCTGCTGCATGGGCGGCGGTCAGGTCCGGGGTCTGGGTGATCCAGATCGCGATCGGCGAACTCGGATCGACCTTGTTTCGCTCGCCCATCGTGCTTAGCAGCTCGGCGGTCGCCGATTCGATCCCGTCGATCGTATCCTCCTCGACCTGAATCGCACCGCGGATCCCGATCATCGCTTTGTTCTCACGACCACTCATACGCGCCGGGGAAGTTCGCTTTCGGTCCGCGTACCGGCCACGCGGGCGGGTAACGACCCCCAAACGACGCTTGGCAGGTTGCCGATATCGGGTCGCAAACCACACTCCGAGCGGTGGGAACGCGTGGTGGCCACCCTCCGCCCCAGTGGAAGCGGTTTACCTACAGTCGGCAGCCGGCTACCGTTGCCCCGGGGAACCCCTGGGCTTGGGCGGCGTAAGTCGTAGACTGGCATAGAGGGTGCGGCTGTTGATGTCGACGATGATTGGTGGCGCGTTGAGAACTCCCAGGTTAGTGGTCAACCCACGTCCCAGCTGGGTGCTGGCGGTGGGGGTTTGCGTAGTTCTATCGTGCTCGAAGAGTTCGTCCCCCTCCGGCCCCTCCGGGCCACCCGATCCACCCCAGGGGCAGATCTCTGTTTCGGCCACCTCGCTCAGCTTCTCGCCGCAGACCGGCAGCCTGCCGATCATGCTCCAGAACGGCACAACCGCCACCGTCGCCTGGCAAATCAGCGTCCCGACGCCATGGTTATCAGCGACACCGATATCCGGCACGCTGTCGCCAGGCGAGACTATGGTGACCGTTACCGTCGATCGTTCCGATCTACCAGTTGGAACGCACACCGGTCAGTTCCAAGTCAGCTTTGGCGAAGTCGTCTTCTCGATTTCGGTCGTCGTCGAGAATCCCGGTCAAGGAGTCGCGGGGATCTCCCCGTCGCTGGTATCGCTCGGCCCGACTCAGAACTCAGGCTTGTTCCAAGTCTCCAACTCCGGGACCGGCTCGTTCTCGTGGTCGATATCCAAACCGAGTTGGGTAACGGTTACCCCGTCGTCCGGAACATTGAGCGGCGGCGGCGCGATAACGATCCTGGCGACACCAAATCGGTCGGGGCTGACACCCGGAACGCACCAAGCCACGCTCACTCTTTCATCTGACGGTGGTGCCGCGACCGCAACGCTATCGGTCGAGGTCGCCTCACCCGCCGATCTCAGCGTCTCGCCAGCAACGGTCGATTTCGGCTCGACCTCGACTTCAGAATCGATCACGCTGACAAACAACGGTGGCAGCAGCCTCAGCTGGACGATCCAATCCGGCGCTTCGTGGTTGACGGCTGCCAACTCGTCGGGCTCACTCGGCGCAAGCGCATCCACGGTCGTGGCCCTGAATGCATCCCGCAGCGGACTTGCGGCCGGCAGTTACCAAACGCAGGTACAGGTATCATCGAACGGCGGAGCGCAGTCGGTGATCGCCAACCTGGAGGTTGTGGCCGCGCCACCACCACCACCGCCACCACCACCACCGCCGCCACCACCGCCACCACCACCGCCGCCGCCGCCGCCACCACCGCCACCGCCGCCGCCACCACCGCCACCGCCGCCGCCACCACCATCAGTGGCGCTCGAGGGGGACGTGGTGCACCAGTTCACCGGCGCGCCGATGGCCAACTTGACGGTCGATTTCGACGGCGGTTCCGCCGTGACGGATGCAGCCGGTCACTTTGTGATCGCTGGCACGTCGTCGACCTCACTGCGAGCGCTCGACTTCAGCGGTTCTTCGATTCACAACCGGGAGACGTTTGCGCGCAGCAGCCACACCTTCTGGGAGGTCATTCCATCGTCGTTCAACATGACGGCGTTCAACGACATGGCGCGGGAATACGAACCTCGGACGATCCGCTGGATGTCGAACCCATCTGTCTACATCGATACACGCGCCCACAATTTCCCGGGTGGCGGTCCAGTACCACCCGCCTGGATCACCGAGATCGAGAACTCGGTCGCGGGCTTTATCACCGATTGGTCGGACGGTGAGGTCTCTGCTGCATCGATAACGACCGGCACATCGCCGCCAGCCGAGGGCTCGACCGGATGGCTGATCATTCAATTCGACGAGGATCCGGATCGCTATCCGAGCCCGAGCACCGTCGGGTTGGCGCGCACGTTCTGGACCGGCAACCGGGCCATCACAAGTGGCGCGATCTGGTTACGGTTCGAGGGCATAAGCAGCTCCACCGTACGCGTTGCTGTTTTCGGCCATGAGCTGGGTCACACGTTTGGAATGGGCCACATGAACGGCGCGACCGCCAGCCTCATGACACCGTCGATCTCCGAGCCTGGATTGACGACCTTCGATGAACAGGCGGGCGACTTCTCTTACGGACGCTCACCGGGCAACACCAGTCCAGATACCGACGACGCCAGCTTCTTCGTGGGCGCCTTGATGCCGGCTGGAAACCCGGTCGCGTTCTACGAGTGGGTCTGTGGCGACCCCGCCTTTAGCGAACCCGAGGAAAAGCGGATCCCCTAGCTCGCAGACGCGTCGCGCAACTCGACACCGGTATAGCACTCGCCGCGTAAAGACAGGACGTCGATTCCACTCTCGGTGACGAGCACGTCATCCTCCCACCTCACACCAAACCGTTCGGGCAGGTAGACACCGGGCTCGACCGTCACCACATCGCCCGGGGCAACGACAGTCTCGCTATCGGCTACCAGGTACGGAGGCTCGTGAATCTCGCGACCGAGGCCGTGACCGAGGCGATGCGTGAAGTGTTCTCCGTGACCCGCCTCGCGGATCACCGAGCGCGCAACTTCATCCACATCCCCGGCGATCGCTCCCGGGCCGAGCGCCGCTAGACCGGCCTCCTGCGCTAGACGGACGAGCTCGTGGATAGCCCGATAATCCGCCGGCGCATCAGCGACCGACACGATCCCATCCTCCCACCAGAAAGACCGCGTCAGGTCGGCGCTAAAACCGTCCAACCAGCCGCCCCAATCGATGAGCACCGATTGGCCCGGTGTGAGCGCACGTTCGCTCGGCTCCCCATGCGGAACGGAGGAGCCAGGCCCGAACTGCACCAACGCCCAACCCTCAGCATGATGTTGCCGGAACCCGTCGATAAACCGGTCGCCGACGACGTGTTCGGTAAGACCCGCTTCGAGCGTCCCTAAGACCTCGCCAAAAACGGTCCAGGCGATCTCGATCGCGCGTTCGAGTAACGCCACCTCTTCTCGATCCTTCGAGCGGCGTAACCGTTCGAACAGCGGGGCACCGTCAACCAATCGCGCCGACGTGGCAGCGGCCAACCGCTCGGCGTCGTGGAACGCAGTCGATGGCTCGACGGCCCAAGTACCGCCGTTGCCAGCTTCGATCTGTTTCGCGGCGATCGCGAACGGGGCTTCGGTTTCCTCCCAACCGAGCACGTTCGCCCACTCGATCTGCGAGGCCAGATGATCTCGCTCGAACGCAGGGCATACGATCCAAGGCTCACCATCGCGTGGCACGCCGAGACACGTCAGTCGCTCGGTCCGCCACAACGACACCCCGGTCAGGTAGGTGAAGTTGACGCCCGGGGTAGCGAGCAAGCCGTCACAACCGTGCTCAATCAATCCATCCCGAGCTCGTATCCACCGCTCGCTCATGGCTTGAGTCCCGCCAGTTTTCCTTCGCGATCATAAACCACCAGCTCGCGGTATCCGCCGATGAGCTCACCGTTGACCACGATCTGGGGAAAAGTGCGGGCGTCGGGCGCCACCTCGGCTAGACGCGCTCTTCCCTCGGGAGTGCGCAAAAGGTGCTCCTCGTGGTATGGGATTCCGCGCGCTTCCAACAACAGCTTAGCCCGGATACAAAACGAGCACGGATCGGTCGTGTAGACGACGACCCGGATGGCGTCTGCGTCGTTGGCGCCCGTCACGAAGGCGCTCGCAAGTACCCGACCGCCACCGCGCCAGGACCCGCGTGGACACCCAGAACGGGTCCCACCTCGACGACGTCGAACTCGCTCTCCGGCGCCAGTTCGGCGAGCTCTGACCGGTAGGCGTCGGCGACCCCTGGAGCGCCCGCGTGGGCGATCCAGATTCGATCGGGACGCGGGGACTCGCGTTTTAGCGTCTTGCGGGCTCGATCGAGAATGTTCAGATGGATGCGCCCTCGGCGCGCGACACCGATCACCTTGGGTGCCCCTCGTGCGATCGGGACCGTAATCACCGGGACCAGCCCGAGTCTTTCGGCGACGCGGATCTTCCAACCCCCAACCCGTCCACCGCGCGCGAGAAACTCCAGCGTCGGGAACCCGACCCACATCCGAACGCGCTCACGAGCGTCTTCGGCGGCTGCCACCACATCCTCAACCGAGCCACCTTCTAACGCGCACTCGGCGGCGGCCTGAACGATCAACCCTTGGGCGACCGATGCGGTGCCGGTATCGACCACCGTGACGCGACCATCACCCACGAGCTCGCTCCCCTTCCGGGCGGCATTCATCGTTCCGCTAAGAGCTGCCGACAACGACACCACGACGATCGACGTGTAGTGCTCGAATAAGTACTTGTATAGAGCGGCGTAATCGCCCGGGGGTGGCTGGGACGTTCCAACTGTCTGCTCGCCACGTCGCAACCGTTCGTAGACCTCATCCGGATTGAGTGTCTGTTTGTCGAGATACGCAGCCGATCCGAGAAGCACGCGCAGAGGCACGACGTGGATGCGGAGATGCTGCTGATCCCGTTCCGGCAGATCTGCTGCAGTGTCCGTCACCACCGCCACCCTCTCACGACCGAATTGCTCAACGTGCTGAATCCGCATGTCGTCGGCCTTTGTTCTGACGACCTCTCCGAACTCGGCGACCGCACCAAAGACCGCCTCAGGATCGTCAGAGTGAACGTGGACCCTCAGCCTGTGCGGTGAACCGGCGACTACCAGTGAGTCGCCAAACCGTCCGATCGCAGCGCGCACGGTCGCCAAATCGAGCCCTCGCCCCTCGACCAGACACTCGGTGCAGTAGCGGTAGGTGATCTCCTCTGGACTCTCGACGATCGCGGCGCGTTCGAGAGGTGCCGCGTGGTCGCCCTCTTCAATCACCGCGCCCGCCAATCGTCCTTCGGCGAAATGGTTGATCCCCTCGAGGAAATACACGAACCCCTGTGCGCCGGCATCCACGACACCGGCGCGAGCCAGGACCTTGAGTTGTTTCGGAGTTTCAGCGAGTGCGTCGCGCGCGGCTGTCAACGCCCCGCCGAAGACCTGCAGCAGGTCCGCACCATCCCTTGCGCTGTCGGCAGAAAACCGATCTGCCCACACCCGCATTACACTTAGGATCGTTCCCTCTCGAGGTTCCTCGAGCGCTTGTTGGGCGGCCCGGTTGGCGTTCGTGACCGCTCGCGCCAATCCCTGGCCGTTGGCTCTCTCCCAACCATCCAGAGCGGCCGCAAAACCTTCAAAGAACTGGGCTACGATCGCACCGGAGTTACCGCACGCACCAAACAGCGCGCCGTCGGCCAACGCCCGACTGACTTTCCCGATGCTGCGGCTCCGGACCCGCTGTGCCTGCTCGACGGCGCTGACCAGGGTCGCCGCCATGTTCGTGCCGGTATCTCCATCCGGGACGGGAAACACGTTGATTCCATTGAGGTTCTCTTGCCGCTGGCTGACCCAGCGCGCAGCCGCTCGCGTCGAGCGTCTGAGCCGCACCCCATCGAGATAATGAACCGCCATGGGTCCACTCTACTCCCGTTTGAACCTAAACAAAAGGCATCCGCGTCCGGATGCCTCTTGCTGCCGTTTCTTTGGCCTGCCAGCGGGAATTACTTGTCTACTCGGTCCTTGAGGCCCTTGCCAGCCTTGAAAGCCGGGTAACGGGCAGCAGAAATCTTAATCGTCTCACCCGTCTGCGGATTACGCCCCGTGCGGGCTTTCCGCTTCCGTTGCTCGAAAGTCCCAAACCCAGTGATCTGGACCCGACGTCCAGCTCTTAGCTCGCTAGAGATGATCCCCCCTCGCTCGGTGGAAAACAACGCGTTAAGCGTGTCCTCCGCGTCTCTCTTGGTGAGACCCGTCTTGCGGGCCAAGGCGTCACGCAACTCGGTTTTGTTCATGCGAACTCTAACCTCCAGGTCAAGATTCTTGTCTGCGGGGAAAGGCGTTACTATCGGACATTACGCTTCTGTGGCGGGGGTGTCAACAGCCGTTCGGCCAGCAATCACGCGGCGGAGCCGTTCCGGGAAGTCCGAGATCAGCCCATCCACTCCGAGGTCGAGAAGCGCGTTCATCTCGTCGACCTCATTCACGGTCCAGACAAACACTTCGCGATCGATCGCGTGAGCGGCCCGGACAAAAGCCTTGCTAAGGACCGGAATCCCGTTCCAGTTGACCGGTACCGCGAACGCCGCACCGGGAGGTTCATACCCGTTCCAGCGCTTGGAGACTACCCGGCGCATGAACCCGGCCACGTCGTTGGGTCCAAACCCCGTTTGATGCTCTGGCACGAGCTCACGATATCGATTGAGCGGGCCCTGCTTTAGTGAGAACACGAGCACCCTCGACTGGGCATCCATCGCCTGCAAGACCGTGCTCAGCTGAGACTCCAGCGGCGGGTCGTCCTGCTTGATCTCAACGATGATCGAGACATCGGGAAACGTCTCCAGCACTTCGGCCAGCGTTGGGATCCCAAGTCCATGCCCGCGAAACGGAAAAGTCTCGCCGTCATCGAGCGTGAAATTGTAACCCGCATCGAGCGCCCTGAGCTTTTCCAGTGACAGGTCACGAACCTTCCCGCGACCGTTGGTCGTCCGCTCGAGAGTCGAGTCGTGGATTACGACAACCTCGCCTTCAGCAGAGGTATGAACGTCGAGCTCAAATGCCTCGGCTCCCACTTCCAGGGCCGCCTCGAAGGCAACAAGGGTGTTCTCGGGGTGGGTGCCGCGCGCCCCGCGATGCGCGAACTGGCGCGGCTTGGGTCCATCAAAGAAAGTCATGCAGCCAGTCTAGGATCGGTCCGTCAGCCGCGCCAAGTCAGCCACGTCTCGCAAGTCCGTGACTCGTTCCGCGCCCTCGGGGAGTTCACCACCGCGACCACCACGATCGAGCCAAATCGCTTTCCAGCCTGCATCGAGAGCAGGCTGGATGTCGTGATCGATCTGATCGCCGACCATGATCGGCGCACGATGATCAACAAGCGGGCCGAGTGCGCGGTGCGCTGCGTCGAATGCTTCCCGTCCAGGCTTGGCCGCGGGTAAACGTCCCGAGACGAGCACCTGAGTAAAAAAACCCCCGAGTCGCAGTTGTTCGAGCAGCGGCTCGAGTCGACTGTCCCAGTTCGACAAAACGGCCAGTGGAAACCCCGCCCGCCGCAGTCGGCGCAGAGCGGGCCTAACGTCGGCCGGCACCCGCCAAGCGCACTCAGTCGCGAACCAATCGTAGGCGTGATCGAAAAAGCGCTCAAAATCAAACCCGGTAGGCAACGGACCCGCCGCGGTGATCGCACCCTCGGCGACTCGACGCCACCAATCGCGTTCCGATGTTGGATCGTAGGTGCCAAATGCAAGCGGCGGCGCAGCACCAAACGCCCTTCGAAACCCAGCCTCGAGGGCGACCGGATCGAGCGAAGCGCCCTCACGCTTGGCCAGTTCGGCGTAGGCCTCGCCAACGCCGGACTGCATTTCGACCAGTGTCCCGGCGGCGTCAAGAACGACAGTCTGCATCGCGGTCGACAACGTCTCCTCCAGTTGTGCGTGGCACAGAGCGTGCTTAGATACTGTCTAACCATGTCCAGCGCCATTCTCATCCCGATCGTCGGAATCGGCATCGTCGCGCTCTGGGTAGCGTGGCTATTCAATAGCCTGGTCGGGCTCAGAAACCGACTCCGGGGCGCGTGGGGAGACATCGACGCTTTCCTCAAGCGCAGAGCCGATCTCATCCCCGGCGTCGTGGCTGCGGTCCGCGGGTACGCCGCGCATGAGGAACGCACGTTGGAAGGCGTCACGGCAGCGCGAACGACAGCGATGCTGGCCGGCGGCGGGCCCGAGGGAACGGCATCACGAGCTGCCGCCGAGAACACACTCACGCAGCGCTTGAATCAACTGATGGCGCTGGTTGAGGATTACCCCGATCTGAAGGCGAGCACGAACTTTCTTCAGCTGCAAGAGGAGCTGACCGAGACCGAGAACCATATCGCCAACGCTCGACGCTATTACAACGCGGTAGTGCGCGACTACAACACGCGTCGTGAGACGTTCCCCAACGTCTTGATCTCGGCGCTGCTAGGGTTTGCGCCGGGTGAGTTTTTCGAGCTCACGGATTTGGCCCAGCGCGAAGCTCCGGATGTGGGAACCACGGAGCCGGAGTGACCGTCCGCTGTGTGAGCTCGCTCGCGATCGTAGCCTTCTCATTCGCTCTCGCTTTACCCACCCAGGCTCAAGACACCGGCTGGACGATTACCCGTTTTCACGCCGATTACACCATACTCCCTGATCGTTCGCTAGTTGTCGTCGAGACGATCGCGGTCGATTTCAACGAACTCAATCGACACGGCATCTACCGCGATATCCCGGTGAGGTACAAACGCCTCGTTGGCGATCGTGGAGTCGTGCAAGCCGGGCGGATGACCCTCGATCTCGACGTTCAGCAGGTCACCGACGGAAGTGGCAAAGAGCGGCAAACAAAGGTCAGCCGTGAGGGCAACGACCTCCGAATCCGAATCGGCGATCCCGATCGCACTGTCTCCGGCCGGCAGACCTACGTCATTGAATACACGCTTTCCGGTGGGTTGGGGTTTTTTGATGAGCATGACGAGCTGTATTGGCAGGTGACCGGCACGCGCTGGCCAGTCGAGATCGAGCGCGCATCGGCTACCGTGATGCTGCCCCAGGCCTCGGCTCGCGCACACGCCGATGCTGAAGGTTGGTCGGCTTACTGCTACGCTGGGTGGGCGGAGAGCACGAGCAACGCCCGCTGTAGCGCCGAATACGTGGGCAACGGCCAATACACATACTCGTCACAACGGCTCGGCGCCGGCGAAGGGTTGACGCTTGTGGCGGCATTTCCAAAGGGCTTAATCGCCCCGCCGACAAGAGCCGAACAAACGGGCGAGTGGCTCGTCCGTTGGGGTCCAGCGCTCTCACCGTTGTTTGCGATCGCGTTCATGTTTCAACTGTGGCAGCGCCGCGGCCGTGAGCCCGATGCGGGTAGCGTGGTTGCGACCTGGGAACCGCCAGAGGGAATTCGGCCCGGCCCAGCAGGGACACTCGTCGATCAGCGCGCCGACATGGACGATGTCGTCGCCACGGTACTCGATCTCGCGGTCCGCGGGTACGTGGAGATCCGCGAAGTTCCACCGGATGGCATTCTAGGGCAGGTTGACGCCAATTCGTTCGCTGGGCGAGCACTGAGAACTTTGGGGCTGTCAGAGAACGACTGGCAACTCATCCAAGTCCGGGCCGACACCGACGAGCTCAAGCCGTTTGAGAAGCGAGTACTCACCGGGATCTTCGAAGGTGAATCCACGCGTCGGATGTCTGACCTCCACAATGAGTTCTACACGCGGCTGCCACAGATCCACGAGTCGCTGTATGCAGATTTGGTTCGGCAACGGTTGTTTCCAACCAGCCCACATCGCACCCGCGTCAAGTACCTCTGGATCGGTGGCGCGATCATGGCTGCGGGTGTGGCGATCGGAGCGGTGCTCAGCCATATCGTCTTGCTCATCGGCGTCGTGTTGTCTGGACTCGTGGTGCTGCTGTTCTCGTTTGCGATGCCGGTTATGACGCCGAAAGGCGCCCGGGTGAGGCGCCAACTCAAGGGGCTCGAGGAATACATACGCCGCGTCGAGAAGGCCGAGATGGAGTTCCGACATGCGCCGGAGAAAACCCCCGAGTTGTTCGAAACGCTGCTCCCATTTGCCGTGGCACTCGACGCAAGCGACATCTGGGTCAAGCAGTTCGAAGGTGTGCTCACAGCCGCGCCGGCCTGGTACGGCAGCGATCTGTCGAATTGGAATTCGAACGCGTTCGGATCACAGATGGCGGGGTTTCAGAGCGCCGCAACACGTACGTTAGGATCCGCTCCGGGATCAAGCTCGGGTGGCGGCGGTGGCGGTTCGGTCGGCGGTGGTGGTGGTGGCGGCGGTGGTGGGAGCTGGTAGGCTCCTACGCCTGATCCTCACAAGCGTCCGGAATCGCTTCGGGGTCGATCAAACACGGCTGACACAGCTCCAGCACGATCGAGGTCGTCGACTGTATTCGAGGATCCAAGGGCGCGCTAGCGCCGCACAAGAACGGAACGACCGGCGAGAACGTGATCTCCTCCAATCTCAACGTCCCCGTCTGATCTGGAACGATCACCTCGTCGGTGGCCGTCCGCTGGCCAGCCGGCAACACCACCGTCCCGGCCGGAGTCTCCCCTATGAACGGCGACGACAACATGTAAAACGCCTCCATCCGCCCATCGACCTTGAAGGGCTCGAGGTCGCCGGCGAGTGAGAGCTGCACGGTGACCACCGAGGTGGCAGCGCCCACTCCCTCAGGTCCAGCCGGCTCGTCGTCGCCACACGCGATCAGAATCGCGATCGCCAAGCCAAGCGAGCCGAGTCTCAGACGGTGCCACAGCGGGCCACTCATGACCCTCCAACGTCGAACAAACCCGGTTGCGCTGGTCGCTCTGCAGCGACATCCGCCAACGCTTCAGGGTATGCAGCGAGCAGGGATTGAGGCACCGTCACTCGTTTGCCACTAGCCCAAGCTTTGAGCTGCAATGCGTTGACGACGCCTTGACCCTGATAGTGGTTGTTGGTTATCGCGATCACCTTCTCGACGGTCGAATCGTCTGTCGCCCGCTGGATCCGTTCGACCCACGGCGCGAGCTCGTCCCTATCGTAGAGATAGTCATATCTCTCGCTCGATGGCCGTCCTTCCGCGAACCACGCATCGAAATTTCGTCCGTGGAGGCGAGCGTACGAGATCGGACCGGTACGCCGATCCACCGCCTCTAGCGAGCCGGCGTGGAGCGGCTGGTCGATCATCGCCAGGCTGACCCCGCGCTCACCCAGCCACTGGAGCGTATCTCTATCATCCCACGATTCGTGGCGGACTTCAAGCACCAGCGGATAGTCATCGAACGTGGCGACGACGTTCTCCAGCCATTGACGCTCTGGCGACCGGTTGCGGAACGACCACGGGAACTGTACGAGCACGGCGAGCAACCGGTCCTCTTCCGCAATCACGTCGATCCCTTCACGGTAGTCCCTGACATCGACTTGGGCCGGCGGCGCGTCGCGTTCGTGAGTGAACCGACGCCACAACTTGGCGGTGAATTGGAAGTGGGGGTGATCTCCCAGTCGTTCCACCCAAGCCCTTGTCCACGCTTTGGGCGGTGGACGGTAGAACGACGTGTTGATCTCGATCACGTTGAAGTACTTGGCGAGATAGTCGAGGGGGTCGAAGTCGCGCCCGGCACCACTCGGGTAAACAACCCCTTTCCAATCCGCGTACGACCACCCGGCGGGGCCGATGTACAACTTGGGGTCTGCGCGCTCATTCATCGGGTTACCCTGACCTGCCTACTCGGCTGGATCCCGATCGCGGAGCGTCAACGTTGGACCGCTGCGAACAACGCCGGTTCCGTATCGCTTTCGTAATCGATCGATTGGGTCCATCAGTCGATCCCACGCCCGCGCCCGGGGAGAAGCGAACAACTCGAGCTGCGGGGCCGCCATGACGAGGTTCGAAACACCCACGCCCAACAGTCGGATGTTCGGTCGAGGTCCACATGCCACACGGAAAAGTTCACGTGCCGCTTTTGCAACCGTTCGATCGCTGTCGGTGGGTGACGACAGTGTGATGCTTCGTGCGAGGGTCGTAAAATCGTGGTGTCGGAGCTTTAGTGTCACTGTTCGAGCGGTCAAACGTTGAGCCCGCAAATCGTGACACACGCGCTCGCTCAGATAGAACAACATCGCCTCGCAGAACTCGAGATCCGTCGTGTCGATATCGAAAGTGCACTCGCGGCTCACGGACTTGGGATGTTCACGACTCGCGACCCGCGTCCCACCACCACCGGTGGCACGGGCTAGAAAATGCGAGCCATGCTCACCCAGGGCACCGGTCAGAACAGCTTGGTCGAGTCGCGCCAAATCACCCACCGTCTTCAGATTGTACTTGACCAATCGCTCGCGCGTAGCCGGTCCGACACCCGGTAGACATCGCAACGGGAGTGGCGCCAGAAACACCGCCTCGCGGCCAGGCAGCACGTGCAAGAGACCCTCCGGTTTCGCGAGGTCGGATGCGATCTTGGCGATCGTCTTTGTGGTGCCGAGCCCCATCGAGACCGGCAGCCGCGTCTGCTCGAGAATCGCCGAACGAATGCGCTCGGCTGTCTGCGCCGGCGGCCCATGGAGGCGCTCAGTGCCAGTGAGATCGAGGTACGCTTCATCGATCGAAACCGGTTCGACTGCCGGGGTGAATTCGACGAACACGCGCCGCACCGCGCGCGCTGCACGCGCATACAGGTCACGATGTCCGGCCACGTACACACCGCCGGGACAGCGGCGGTACGCTTCGCCGATCGGCATCGCGGAGTGGATCCCAAAAGCCCGTGCTTCATAAGACGCAGCGGCGACAACACCGCGACCGCGGCCTCCCCGTGGGTCAGCGCCCACGACGACGGGCTTGCCGACCAGCGAGGGGTCACGCAACCGTTCGACCGCTACATAGAAGGCATCGAGATCAACGTGAAGGATCGATCGCGGATCGGGCACGATGATTAAACTCTACCCGAACAAAAACCGAACGTCAACGCTATGCTGTCTCTTGGTCCCGCAACCGGTATCATCGACGCATGAAACACGTGATCCACGTCGCCTGCGATGACCTCTTCTTCCGGGCCAAGATCGAGGCCACCGCGCAAGCGGCCGGTACCGAAGTCGTATTCGTCGACAGCATCGATGGTCTCGAAGGCGATGGAATGGTGTTGGTCGATCTCAATTACCACACCATCGATCCGATCGCTGCGATCCGACGGCTGAAGTCCAGCTCGGCGACGATGCAAGTGGTAGCGTTCGGCTCACATACGGCCCGGGAAGGGCTTAAGGGCGCCCAGAGCGCCGGGGCGGACCAGGTCATGGCCCGGTCTACATTTGTCGATCGGTTACCAAAACTGTTGCAGACGCAGGGCTAAAGCCTGCCGCGGTTCAGCGTTCGAGGGTCATCGCCAAACCCAGCACCGAGCTCTTTCCCGGGGTCGGTCCGCCGCCAGAAATCTCCAGCAGCTCATCGCGGTAGCGCGCGGCAAGGTCCAGGTTGGCTTGGGGCACGGCGCGGTCGATTCCTTGCGGACTCCGGCCCGACTCCTCCAAGGCACGGTAAGCGCGCGTCAAGGCGAACCCAACCCACACGTACTCACTTACCGGCATCTCGTGCTCATCGAGCGCCTCGGCGATCGCGGTCCTAGCATGGGTCAACCCTCGAACGCCAGCGATCACATCCCCAACGCTGGCTTCACCGCCACGGTCGCCGATCTCACGGCCGCGCTCCTCCAGATCGTCCCACTCCGGCTCGATCTTTCTCCACGCGAGATCGGTAACGGCGAGAAACCGCTCGGCGCGAGCAGGACCAACCACCCCATCGGCGGGTGGTGAGAAAGGATAGTCGGTCTCCAAACGGTCGATCACCGCGCTGGTCTCGGCCTGACCTTCGATGTCACCCGACCATTCCTGAGCCTTGCGACGCAGGAACATTCCGCCAGCGATGCTGGCGATGACGATCCCCACGACCACCACTACCACCAGCACGCCGCAACCAATCGCGACTTTCACGCCAGTCGACATCCCCTTCTTCGGCGGAGCGGGCGAGGCTGGCTCCTCGGGTGATGACGAACTCGAAGGCGGTATGTCGGTCATGGGATATCCGTGTCCGAGAAAGACAGCTGTGTCGGTTCAGGAAAAACGCTAGAAGCTGGTTGCTTTCGGTGGCCGGCCGATAAACCGGTTCACCGCATCCAACACGGCCCGCACCGCAGCTTCGTGCGGATCGTCGCCGATAAGCGCGGTGCCCAGCATTCGCTCTTGATGCAGCTCGTGCCGGCCCTCGACCAGTACGACCATCACGTCGCGCTGGAACACGCTCAACAACTCGAGTCCAGCAACGTAAAACGCCATCTCCTTCTCAACCAGATAGTCGAGCGCCTCTATGACCGCGCGTGCAGCGGAGTACAAGCGCCCCTTTGGCGTGTCGGTGTCCCGATGGCTGCCCTCGAAGATGACGTCACCGAGCTTCAGCTCGACGTGCGCGGTACACTTGAGCGGCTCCTCTTGGGTGACCGTCAAACGTTGAAAAACGAGGCGTGGGGCGCGCTTCTTCTTTGGTTTTTCCGTCGCCGCGGGTTCGACCTCGCCCTGGGCGAATGGCGCGCCTTCTTTGAGGACTGCGATCGACACGATCCGGTGATCGATCGTAAGCTCGAATGCGGTTTTGAGAAGTGTTTCGATGTTGCGCACGATCTGCTTGGGAGGCAGCGCGCCATCGCTGAGGATGTGAATCTCCGACAACCCAGATCCGTCGCCGTTCGTGCGCACCCTGGCGCGAACGACCCCGGTTAGGGTCTGGAGAAGTTGATCGACTCGTACAGCGTCTAGTTCCGGCATCCGCTCACCTTCGGCGGCCTGAAGGTATTGAGTATATGGCCGGGGCCCGCCGAGGGGCAAGATTCCCGGGCCCCGGCCCTTGCTGGAATGGGTTCCAAAAGCGACCTTTAGTGGTCATCGAATTGCCGATACATCTGATAACGATCCACGATTGAAAGGAAGGTTCGCTCAGTGACATACGTCATCACCGAGCCTTGCATCGGCCTCAAGGATGCCAGTTGCGTAGAAGTCTGTCCGGTGGATTGCATCTACGAGGGCGAAGACATGTACTACATCCATCCTGATGAGTGCATCGAATGCGCCGCTTGCGAACCGGAGTGTCCGGTCGAGGCGATCTTCGCTCTGGAAGATGTGCCGCCGGAGATGACGAAGTTCATATCTGTCAACGCCGACTTTTTCAATCAATAAGACGATGAGCGCACACTCGACGTCAACGGCTGTCGGTCTTTCGGGTTGGGTTCGAGCGCAGCCCTCGCACCGCGTGTTGGGGATCGCCGCGTTCGCCATGCTAACCGCGGTTGGCGCCCTGATTCGGATCCCGCTGCCGTTCACACCGGTTCCGATCACACTGCAGACTCTGTTCGTACTGCTGGCGGGTGTTTACCTCGGCGGCCGCGACGGCGCCCTGAGCCAGCTCGCCTACCTCGGTCTCGGGGCGATCGGCCTGCCGCTTTTTGCCGGTAGTGCTGGGTTATTCGGCGCGACCGGTGGTTTTCTGCTCTCGTTTCCGATCGCGGCCTTGCTCGTCGGCTCGTTGCTGAAGCCCGGCGACTCGGCGTGGCGGGCGATTCCGGTACTTGTCGCCGCCAATCTCGTGATCTTTGGTCTGGGTGCTTCGTGGCTCGCGCGAACGCTCGACGTGAGCGCGGCACAAGCACTATCGCTGGCCGTGGTACCGTTCCTGCCCGGCGCAGCTTTGAAGCTCGCCATAGTGACCGGGCTCGTCGCCCGCCCACCGTTCACCCGCTAGCGCGACCCCGGACTAGTTCCCTTCCCGTTCCAGCTGCCCGGTCAGGTTCTCGGGTGACAGGATCTCGTTCAGCTGCTCCTCGCTCAAGTCGCTCCGTTCCCGGGCGACCTCCATGATCGTGCGGTTGGTAGCCAACGCCTCCTTCACGATCTCAGCCGCTGCGGAGTAGCCGAGCACCGGGTTGAGCGCGGTCGCGAGCGAAGGGCTCTTGTGGGCGAACGACTCGGCTCGCTCGCGGTGAGCGACGATGCCCTCGATGCAACCGGTGCGAAAGACGGGCAGGAAGTTCTTCAGAATCTCCATCGAGAAGAGCAACTCCCAGATCATGATCGGCATCATGACGTTGAGCTCCAGCTGGCCTGCCTGGGCGCCCAGCGCCACGGCCGTATCGGCACCGATCACGTGGAACGCGATCTGATTGAGGCATTCCGGCATTACCGGGTTGACCTTACCGGGCATGATCGACGAACCGGGTTGCCTGGCTGGCAGTGAGATCTCCGCCAGTCCGGTCAGCGGACCCGAGTCGAGCAGTCGCAAGTCGTTGGCGATCCGGGTCAGCTCGAGCGCCAGATTCCGCATGCCACCTGATACGGCGGCGATCGCCTGTCGACTCTGGATCTGCTCCCGCGGGTCGGTCGCCTTGGAGAGCTGAAACCCGGTCAGCTCCGACATGTAACGAATGATCTTCGGTCGATACCCTGGCGGCAGATTTATCCCGGTTCCGGCCGCGTTACCCCCGATCGGAAGCTCGCCCAACTCCTCGACGGTGGTGGTGATCAACGCGACGCTCCGGTCGATCGCAGCACCCCAGGCGTCAAACTCTTGTCCCATCGTCACCGGCACCGCGTCCTGCAGGTGAGTACGACCCGATTTGACGATGTCGCCAAACTCATCACCCTTAGCGTGGAACGCGGCGGCCAGATCGGTTAGCACGGGCCGCAGATCACGCCACTGGAGCATCGCCGCCAGATGCATCGCGGTTGGAAACGTGTCGTTCGTCGACTGCGACATGTTGACGTGATCGTTGGGGTGGAGGCGCGAGTAATCGCCACGCTCAGCGCCAAGGATCTCGAGCGCCCGGTTGGCCAGCACCTCATTCACATTCATATGGAATGAAACACCCGCTCCAGCCTGGAATACATCGACCACAAACTGGTCATGTAGCTCACCGGCAAGCACATCGTCGGCGGCTTGTACGATCGCATCGGCACGCTCTTCGTCGAGCACCCCGATCTCGAGATGGGTCAGTGCAGCCGCCTTCTTGATATAGGCGAATGCAGCGATCAGGTGCGGATGTTCGCGGAGTCCACTGACCGGGAAGTTCTCGGTCGCCCGTAACGTTTGAATACCGTAGTAGGCGTCAGCCGGGACTTCGCGCGTGCCGAGACTGTCTTTCTCACTGCGCGTTTGCATTGGACGGCCCCTTTGGGCTTTCAAGTTCATGTCGTGGGACGCAGGAAAGATACAACCTTGTGCGCTCGACGTTGTACTCGTCATATTGCGATTTGACATGAGCGAACCCCTTTCGCCAGAACAGATAAAAGCGCTGATCCGGCTGCTCGACGACGACGACGACAACGTCACGGATCACGTGCAGACCCAGCTCCGAACCGCCGGGCCGGTCGCCACTCCATACCTCGAGGCGGCCTCATCGGACCACCCCGTGCCGACGATTCGTAAAGCATCACGAGGGCTGCTTGACAGGATCCGCAGCGACGAGATCGAACACCAGTGGGTGACCCTGCAAACCGCGCCCGATGGCAACGCCCTCGAAGAGGGTGCCTTTCTGTTGGAGCGGTTGATCCATCCCGATCGGATCGCCGAACAGCAGCGCGCGCGGGCTGAGCTAGAGTTGCTATCGGCTGGCGCTCGCGAGGCGGTCTCAGCGCAGGCCGATATCGACATTCGCGTCGATGAGCTGCGTCGCTACATCCACGAGACGTCGCGCTTTCGAGGCAACACCGAGAACTACTACGACCCCGAAAATTCCTTTCTGTCACAGGTTCTTTCACGGCGCACGGGGATTCCGATCACGTTGGCGCTCATCTACCTGTCGCTGGCACATCGGATCGGAATTCCGCTCGTGGGCGTCAGTATGCCGATGCATTTCTTGGTTGGATACCAGCTCGATTCAACTTACCGGTATCTGGACCCGTTCTTCGATGGCCGTGAGGTCAGTCGCGGAGAGTGTATGGTGCTGCTCGAACGCGCCGGGTTCGATCCGGTCGATGACTATCTGAAACCGGCGCCGGTCGTAGCGACGCTGGAACGGATGGCAAAGAACCTCATCGTCATCTACCAGCATACTGCGCACGAGCGAGAACTCAAGCTGGCACGGCGGTTCGTGACCCTTTTGACCGGTGAAACCGAGTCGTAACGCTCACCGCGTGCTGCTTGTCATCGCGCTGGCGATCACGGCAGCGTGCAGCGCAACCCGGCATTCGGGCACAGAGCTCGCCAACGAGCTCGTCGACGTCGGCATAACGTACCCAGACATTCAACTCGATATTCGCTACGCGAGTGCGGATAACTTCCTCGGGCGAGCGATGTACGCGGCTCCGCGGTGCTATCTCGTGACCGATGCGGCCCAGCGACTCGCAGCCGCGGATACGGCGCTTCGCCCGGAAGGCTTGCGACTGATCGTCTGGGATTGCTACCGCCCGCGTTCGGTGCAGTACGCGATGTGGGAGATCCTTCCGGATCCGACCTACGTGGCCGACCCCGCTCGGGGCTCCCGTCACAATCGAGGCGCGGCGGTGGACGTGGGCGTGATCGGGCTAGACGGCGAGCCGGTGCCGCTCCCCACCGATCACGATGATTTTACCCCCGCCGCGCACCGCGACGCCGAAGACCTGCCGGCAGTGGCGATCGCCAACCGTGAGCGGCTCGAACGCGTCATGGTGGAGGTGGGTTGGATACCGCTGGCCAGCGAGTGGTGGCACTTCGACGCCCCGAATTGGGAGCGATACCCGCTGCGGGACGACCCGCTCTAGCGCGTTTGGCGCACCCCGGCGGTGATCGACGCGACCGCCGCATCGACGTCATCGATCCAGGTAATGTGCTCGGTCCCACCGTCGAGATAGGGCCCACCCGCAATCGCCTCGACGATCGGCCGCCAAGGATCTTCCCAGACCACGAGTGGACGCGGTTCGACGAGTCCCTTTCGCAGATGCTCCCAAGCCAGCGACAGCTCGGCCAGCGTGCCGTTTCCTCCCGGGAGGACAACGTAGGCGTCCGCTCGCCGAATCAAGTGTGTCAGTCGCTCGGTCAGGATTTCGGCTTCGACGATTTCATCGAGATGTGGATTGGGACCGGCGCGCCCAAACTCAGCGCACGTCACACCCACCGTGGGCGCGCCGGTTGACTGAGCACCGGCAGCCGAGGCGCTCATCGTCCCGCCGTAGCCGCCGTTAATTACGCCGAATCCAGCGCGGCCGAGAGCGGTTCCAAGCGCGCGCGCGCGTGCTGCGTCCTCTGGCCGATCGGCACCACTGCCGAAGACGGCCACCAATGGGCGTGTCATGTGGCAGAAAGTAGCTGTGGGACTAGTGGATGAGCAGCAGCCGTTGGCCAGCGATCTCCGCCACCCGCCGCTCCAAATAACCGAAGCCACGGCGTTCGGCCTCGATCTCGCTGGTCAGCATCCCGAGAACGACCGTGCGCAGCTGCTCCCGCGCCTCTCGCTGGACCTCTAGCCGATCCCGCGCCGCTTCAGACGGCACACCGGGGCCGGCAACCATTGTCGACGGTAGCGATTGGCGGAACGTCTCCACCGCATCACCGTGGCGCGCGGCTTGATACGCAACCAGCAGCTCTTCGATGTCGTCCAGGTACGACTCCAGTCGCGCGTCATTGGCGAGCTCCGTCTGGAGTTCGGCCAGCAACTCGGCTCGCTCGGTAGCCGTCGTGGTCTGGTCGGGATTGCTGTCGCGCATCGCCAAAGTGCCAAGAGCGAACCCGAGCGCCAGCACGGCGGCAAACCCTACTGCCCGTTGACTCCAACGCTGCCACATTACCGGCTCAACGCGACCACTCAACCGCCGGTCCAACTCCTCTTCGAACCCATCCCAGATGTCGATCGGCGGAGCAGGATCTGGGATCATCCGACTGATGTCTATCAACTCGCGTACGGCGCGGCGCTCTGCTTGGCACTGCGCGCAGTTTGTCAAGTGATCGACAAGCGCTGGGGTCAGTGGCTCCGGCCCGGCACTGGCCGCCCGCTCCCACAACGCTTCACTAACCGTATTACAGTGCAGAGGACTCATCTTCGTCGTTCTCCATTTCTATGCCGCCTTGCTCCAAGATCTGTCGCAGGCGACGAATAGCATGATAACCGTTCGCCTTCACGGTGCCTTCGGCGCATCCGAGCGCCGCGGCGGTTTCCTTCACTGATAGTTCTTCCCTGTACCGAAGTATGAATGTGGCACGCTGCATCTGTGGTAATTGTTCGATCGCATCCAGGACCCGCTGGCCGGCTTCCCTCAACGTGGCTCGATCGAGGGGAGAGAACTCCTCGCTTGGCGCGTCCGGATACGCCATCTCCTCGAGTGGCGAGACGACGTCGTAACGACGCTGCTGTCGCTTCTTCCACCCCAGCGATTCGTTGACGGCGATCCGGTACAACCATGACCAAAAAGGTGCCCTCGGCTCCCAACGATCGATGTTCTGGTACACCTTGATGAATACCTGCTGCAGAACGTCGCGCGCGTCTTCGTAGTTGCCTACGAAACGATACGTCACCCGCAACAGGTCTTGTCGGTAGAAGCGGACCACCTCGTTGAAAGCGATCCGGTCTCCGGCTTGTGCCCGGCTCAGTATGTCCGGTGCGATGTCCGCCAAGGCTCCCCCTTGTGTCACGTCCCAACGGCCAAATGAGGCCTCGTCGGGTCGGGTTTAATGCGCCGGGGCGGTCGCCGACGGGTCCGGCTCCGCCTCGATGGCTGCCCCGAAGGCCGTCCCCAGCCGATCCTCGCCTTCCTGCGTGACGAGCACGACCACGCTGTCTCCCGGGCTCCACCGGGTGCCGCCGTGGCAGAGATAGGACCGATCATCACGCAAGGTCAGGACCGGCAATACCCCCGCCGGCAGGTCCAACTCACCAAGCGGACGCCCGGGCGGCGACTCGCCGAGCGACAACACGGCCTTGCGCGCCCGGTCCCGGGCGAGATCTCGATTCCAATCTTCCACTTCGAGCGGCCGTCCGAAAGCCAGCTCGGCGCCCGCGTCCTCGAGCAGCCTGTCTCCGACCCCCTTCTCGGCATCGATCAGCACCGGGTATACCGCGGGTACGTGGTACTCATCGAGCGCCGCCTGACTCACCAGAAAGTTGACCTCCTGGTTCGGGGTCACTGCGATGAGCGCCGTCGCACACTCCATTTGCGCCTCTTCCTGGACTTGCCGATCGAGGCTGTTACCGACGCGCGCGACGAGCCCCTCGGCTCGTGCCAACCGGACATTCCGAGGATTCGTATCGACCAACAAGGCGTCCCAACCGTTGTCGCGGAGAAGCGCGCCGACTCTGCGACCGAGAGGATTCGCGCCGACAATGATCGCATACCGACCGGCCTCGGCGTTGATTCCGAGCAGCCGCGCTATCGGACCGGCGGTCAATCCCTGAACGACAACCGTGATCGCGATCGTCAGAAACACCAGCGCCAGGAGGCGTTCGCCGTCGAGCGCCGTGAGCCCCACCTGGGCGAGCGCCGGCGATCCGGTCTCCATGCGTAAAGCGATGAAGGAAGCGATCGAGATCGCCACGACGCCGCGCGGCGAGATCCACATCAAGAACAACCGTTCTCGCCAGGTGACATCGCGACGCCAAGTGCACACCAACACCGAGGTCGTACGAACGACGAACATCAACACGATGACGGTCCACACGCCGGACCAACCGACAGCGGCCAGCGTCGCCAGCGGAAGGTGCGCCGACAACATGATGAACAACATCGAGATGAACAGAACGCTGAGCTCGCCTTTAAAGCGGCGCAACTGATTCTCACGCGGAATCGACTCCCGCCGCACCGCCATGCCGGCGATCACGACTGCCGCCAACCCCGACTCGCTGGCCGACGCCTCGGCGACAGCGAACAGAACCAGAACCCAGGCCAAGACGACCAAGTTCTTTATGTCATCAGCGAATACGCCTCGGATCCGGAGCACGCGCCCGAGCGACCACCCCCCGGCGAGACCGATCGCAACGCCGACCAAGAGCCGCGATACGAACTCGGTGAACCCCAGCCAAACTGACGTCTCGGCCGACAGGATGATGTCGAGCACCACAACGGTGAGGATCGCCCCTACCGGATCGATCAGGATCCCTTCGCCCCGCAGAATGGTGTCGACCCGTCGGGTGACGCGGACGCGGTCGAGTAGCGGCGTGATGACGGTTGGGCCGGTCACGCTGACGATGGCTCCAAAGAGAAACGCCAACGGCCAGGTGAAACCCGCCAGATAGTGGGCCGCTGCTGCCGCGCCAATGACGGTGATACCGGCCCCGATCGTGACCAGATTACGGATCGTGCCCCCGACCGCGGCCAGATCGAGCAGCCTCAGCTCGAGGCCGCCCTCGAATAGAATCAGCGCTACGGCAACGGTGACGATGGCTTGCAGGCCGATGCCGAAGGCGTCGGGCTCAATCCATCCCAGGCCATCCGGTCCCACCAGCACGCCGAACGCCAGCAAGAACACGATGCTCGGGAGCCGGGCCCGTCCGGCGACAACTTGAGCCAGAATCCCGACCCCGACGGCGACCGCAACCATGCGGACGAGAATGGGAGCGCTTTCTTGCATGTCGAACGGAACCTAAAGGCGCTGGTAGTAGTCGCACCAGCGAGTGAGCGGGCATTGATCGCAAAGCGGACGTTGGGCCTTGCACGTTTGGCGGCCGTGCAGAATCAATCGATAGTGCGTCGATGACCAGGCGCTCTGCGGGAGGATATCCATGAGCTCCGTCTCGACCACCGCCGGTGTATCTCCGTGCGCCAGCCCCAAACGACGCGAGACTCGAAACACGTGCGTGTCAACGGCGATCGTATCGGCGCCAAACGCGTTCGCGAGCACAACGTTGGCCGTCTTGCGACCCACCCCGGGAAGGCGCATGAGCTCGCTCCTCGTGCCCGGCACCTGGCCATCGAACTCCTCGACCAGCATTCGACTCATGGCGAGCAGATTGCGCGCCTTGCTCCGGAACAGACCACACGTCTTTATGTAGCGCTCGAGGGTGCGCTGCTCGAGCTTCAGAAACGATTCAACATCCGGATAGTCACGAAACAGGACCGGTGTGACGGCGTTGACGCGAGCGTCGGTGCATTGGGCCGAGAGCACGGTCGCCACGACGAGCTGGAATGGAGAGTCGTAATGAAGCGCGGTCGTGACGTCGGAGTACTCCGCCTCCAACCGCCGCAGGATCGCCCTAACCGTGCTGTGATGTTTGCGGACCGGCGCCGCCGCGCGTGTCACTTGGAGGGGCCTATCGCCGCCGAACGCCTCGCTCAGCGCCTTCCCGCCGGGATCGATCTCGCACGTTTGTGGTGTCCGGTTCGATCGGTTCACTCGACCGGATTCCAAAGGGGTCGAGCTCTTGGAGGCTATCGGCGAAGGTCACCGTGGGGTCGCCGAGCTCGACGACCAATCCCGCGTCAGAGAACAGTGAATCCCCCGAGAACACCAGGCCGATGTTCTGGTCGACCTGGAACTCGCCGCTGGTCACTTCTTTGTACCCTCGCTCGTCGAGGACGGTGAACGCGTACTGGAAGCCATGGTAGAGGTAGAGGACCTTGATCTCACCGGGTCGGAGCCGGCCGGTAAACGTCGTCGCTGCACCAAGATGCTGGTCTGGACTCGGTTCTATCGTTAGCGTCTGAGGCTGATCGGTGTCGTTTCTAACCTCGACGACTCTCAAATGGTAGGGGCTGCGCATCGTCGAGATCGGGCCGCTGCAAGCGATAGTGGCGGCAACAAGGGCCAATACTAGCCAATTGAAACGTTTTGTTACCGGCTCTTGACGATCGATAATCAACGCGCTAAGTTGATAGGCTGTCGAACGTTACCACCACCGTCTGACCCATCATCCGCTCCGGGAGAGCGCTCTGCATGGCCGAAATCCAAGTCCGCGAGGGTGAATCACTCGAAAGCGCGTTGAAGCGATTTCGAAGAGAGGTGAAGAAGTCAAACATCTTCTCCGAGCTCAAGCGGAAGCGACACTACGAGAAGCCTAGCGAGCGCCGGCAGCGCAAGTTACGCAGTCGAAACCGACGCAACTGACCGAATATGGCTACGAAACAGTTTAAGGTCAACGACAAGGTCGTGCACCCCCAGTACGGGGGGGGCTACGTATCGGGTATCCGGACGATTACGGTCGGTGACGAGGAACTCGAGTGCCTCGAGATCAACTGTGTCTCCAAGGACCGGAAGATCTTCGTCCCCCGCAACAGCGTCGAGTTGTCGGCGATACGGCCACCGCTGAACCAGCGCCGGTTCACGGAGCTCAGGAAAACCCTTACGGGCAAGCCCGAGGACCTGAGCCGCAACTTCAACCGGCGTATGAAGCAAGTAAAGACCAAGCTGGAATCGGGCGATCCGATGGAAGTCGGCGAGGTGCTTCGCGACCTCTACCCGAAGTGGGCGGAAAACGCCCTCTCCAGCTCCGATCAGCGGATCTTCGAGAAGTGCCGGGACCTGTTGGTGAGCGAAATGGCGCTCATCAAGGATTACACCTACGAGAAAGCCACCGAGTACTTCGACAAGACGATGGCCAACGGCCGCAAGAAGGCCAAGAATACGGCCAAGAAAAAGAGCGCGAAGAAAAGCTCAAAGAAGAAGAAGAAGTAAGCCCCGCCTCCTAGATCCACTCCGGATTTCGAGCATCCGATTCATTGCTGCGGGTCAGCGACTCGACCTTGCTGCCATCAGCTCCCATGACCCACAGGTTGTGTCGACCGTGTGGGCGGCGCGAGACGAACACGATCCTGTCGCCGCGGGGGTTGAACGAAGGCGCCGAGTCTTCGACTTCGTTGTCTGTGAGCCGAGTCACTTGCTTGGTCGACAAATCCACCAGCGCGATCTCGGCCCCGGATCCCGTACCGCGTTTGAAGACGATCCGGCTGCCGTCGAGGCTCCAGTTGGGGTCGCTCTGCGGGCCCGTCTCGGCGGGCGTCAGCGGTTCGGAAGCTCCGGTTCGCGCGTCGACGATAAAGATCCGCGTCACGCCGTCGCGCACACCCACGACCGCCAATGATCTTCCGTCCGCCGACCAACGGGGCTGACGCCAGGGCCCGCCGTCCTCCAACAAGATTCTCGGCTCGGAACCATCGATGGCGGCGATCTCGATGCTGGACTGGCCGCGCTGCGTGCGCGTGTAAGCGAGCTGTGTCTCGTCCGGACTCACCGATGGATCGCTGAACTCCTCGCCTATCGCCGAGAGCACGACGACCTCATCGCTGCCATCCAACCCAACCGACCAAATCTGCCTCGAGCCTGCCACCACACGGGTGTAGAAGACCTTTCTCAAGCCGGCCGAGAAATCGGGCGCGCCGTCAAACCCGTCTGCCCCGGTGAGCCGCAGCTCGTTCCCTGATCGCGCCACCAGGAAGTAGATGTCTTCGCTCTTGCCCAGGGAATCGTCGACCGCCTTCGAGTATATGACGCGCACCGACGACGGCAGGTTGGCGGGCGGGGTAGCGAGACAGCCGAAACCGACGACCATCAGTAGCGGCAACGCAGCACTCAATCCGAGCGATCTTCTCACGGGCTCCTCCTCATACTCGGGGCAGGGTCAGGCCGCGCTGTGCCTGGTACTTGCCTTGACGATCGGCGTACGACGTGTCGCAAGGGTCGCTGGATTCGAAGAACAGCACCTGCGCGATCCCCTCCTCGGCGTAGATCTTGGCCGGTAACGGCGTCGTGTTCGAGATCTCGAGCGTCACATGTCCTTCCCATTCGGGCTCGAAAGGCGTCACGTTCACGATGATTCCACAGCGGGCATAGGTAGACTTCCCTACACAAACTGTCAAAACGTTCCGAGGGATGCGGAAGTACTCGATCGACCTGGCCAGGGCGAACGAATTGGGCGGAACCACACATGTGGTGCCGGTCCAGTCGACAAACGAGCGCGGGTCGAACTGCTTGGGGTCGACCGTCGCTCCATAGACGTCGGTGAAGATCTTGAACTCGTCGGACACCCGCAGGTCGTAGCCGTAGGACGAGAGACCGTAGGAGATCACGCCCTCCCGTACCTGAGTCTCCTGGAACGGCTCGATCATCCCGTGCTCACGAGCCATGCGGGCGATCCAATGGTCGGGGCGGATGCTCATAGCGCCTCGTTCATGCTGCCGCTGCGGTACCCTTCGAGATCGCACGACACCCAGGTGTAACCGAGCTGCTTGAGCGCGGGCACGATCGCATCGACCGCCTCCAGCAGTCGGCGGCGGTCAGCGGGCGGGACCTCGATACGGGCCACGTCGCCGTGATGGCGGACCCGCACGACATCGAAACCGGCCTCGCGCACGATCCGTTCGGCTTTCCCGACGCGCTCGAGCTCCGGCACGGTGATCGGCTGTCCGTACGGGAAGCGCGAAGCCAGGCATGCGTTGGCCGGCTTGTCGGCGGTCGGTAACCCCAGCCGACGCGAGAGGGCGCGGATGTCAGCCTTGGTGAAGCCCGCCGCCTTGAGCGGGCTCAAGATCCCTCGTTCGTCGAGCGCCTTGAGCCCAGGCCGATAGTCGAGCGCGTCATCGGCGTGCGAGCCGTCGATAACGGTCTCGTAGCCGTGTTCCGCGGCCAGCCGCTGGAGATCACCATACAGGTCCGCTTTGCAGTAGTAGCAACGCTCGGGCGGGTTCTTGACAAACCCTTCGGCCTCGAGCTCGGTTGACTGAAGCCGCGCATGGCGAGCGCCCATACTGGCCGCCAACCGGGTCGCCTCGTCGACCTCGTCCGGGTCGTAGGTCGCACTGGCGGCGGTCACCGCCAGCACGCGGTCGGCGCCCAAGACGTCGATCGCCTTTTTCAGCAGCAACGTCGAGTCGACGCCACCCGAATAGCCGAGGACGACTGATTTGCAGTCGGCCAGGACAGTCTCGAGCTGACGTTCCTTGTCAGACAGACGGTCGCGGCCGGTAAGGGTCGGAGCAGGGTGGGTCATGCGAGGCCGGAAGCTAAGCCGACGGCCGAGCCGATGCATGCCGATCGAGAACTCGGAACTGGATCGCTTCGGCGACGTGCGCCGGTTCGATCGCGTCCGCCCCAGCCAAGTCGGCGATCGTGCGCGCCACGCGCAGGATTCGTACGTGTGCTCGTGCCGACAGCCCGAGCCGATCGTAGGCCGCCTCGAGCAATCGCTCTCCCTCGGTATCGAGCTCACACCAACGCGTCGTCTGACGTCCATTGATCTGGGCATTCAGAACGCTCGGACCCATCCGGTTGCCTTGTCTGCGGCGGGCGGCGGTCACCCGAGCCCGAACGATGGTTGCCGACTCGCCCGGCGCTTCACCCATCAGGTCTCCAAACGCGACCGGACGAACGCGGACATGGAGGTCGATTCGGTCGAGCAGCGGGCCGGACAGTCGAGCTCGATACCGCTGTCGAGCAGACGGTAAACACGTACACGGTTTGAGCGCCTCACCCCAATGCCCGCACGGACAGGGATTCATCGCACCCAAGAACATGAACCGCGCGGGAAAGCGGTGGCGACGATGAGCAACGCGTCCAATCACGATCTCGCCCTCCTCCAGCGGTTGCCGGAGCCCCTCTAGAGCATCGCGTCGATACTCGGGAAACTCGTCCAGAAACAGCACCCCTCGATGAGCCAGGCTGACCTCACCCGGCCGCGGGGGGCGACCACCGCCAAGCAGCGCTGCGGCCGAGATCGTATGATGCGGAGCCCGAAACGGCGGCGCGTAAATGAGCGGTCGCTCTGGTGACAAGCGACCCCAGGCGGAGTGGATGGCGGTCACCTCGAGCGCCTCACCCGACCCGAGGGGTGGCAGGATCGATGGAAAGCGACGCGCCAAGAACGTCTTGCCTACCCCTGGCGGCCCGATCAACAACGCGTTGTGCCCGCCAGCTGCAGCGATCTCAAGGGCGCGCCGGGCAACAACCTGACCCCTGACCTCTGACCAGCCGGAGCCACGACCAACCCGAGTAGGCAAACGCGCCGGCACCGCGACCGGTTGGATCGGATTCACGCCCGAAAGATGATCGACCGCCGCCGCCAGGGCTGGAACCGGAAGCGCCATCAACCCGTCGACGAGTGCCGCTTCTGCGGCGTTCTCGGGGGCGACCAGAACTTCGCGCGCTCCCACCGCCTTGAGCGCGGCGGCTATCGGCAGAACGCCCCGTACCGGCTGCACCCGTCCGTCCAAGCTGAGCTCGCCGAGCGCCGCCATCGGTGGATGATCGGTCGGCGCAGCGATGGTACGCGAAGCCTTGAGGATCGCCAGAGCGATCGGCAAATCGAACCCGGTCCCGCTCTTGGGTTCATCGGCTGGGGCAAGATTGACGGTGATTCGACGCAGCGGGGCCTCGAATCCACTGTTCGAGAGCGCCGCCATGACTCGTTCTTTGCTCTCACGGACCGCGCCGTCGGGGAGGCCGACCAAGTGAAAGGCAGGGAGACCGCGCGCGAGATCGACTTCGACCGTGATCGGTCGTGCGGTAAACCCAGCCAGAGCAGCCGTGAAGACGCGCGCCAGCACGCGATCACCGATTGCAAGTCGTACACCGCCGGATTTGGAGGATCAGAAGCGCCAGTTTTTGGGCCGATGACTGCGCCGTGCACCCGCTTGGTTCATGCCGATCGAGAACCCGGAACTGGATCGCTTCGGCGACGTGGACCGGTTCGATCGCGTCCGCTCCAGCCAAGTCCGCGATCGTGCGCGCCACGCGCAGAACCCGCCCGTGCGCGATGGTTCGGCTTCGTCAGAGCCTGCGAAGGATCGCGCCCGCGACGAGGTAGAGGACGATCGAGAGAACGAGGACCCCGCGGAACCCGACGCGCAACGCGAACAGCGGAGCAGCGGCGGCGGCGATCACTGACAGGAAGCCGTTTACGCCCCAGCACCAGGGCATCCATGCCGGGCGATGGTCGGCCACGCGCTGCAAACCCAGCGGAAACGGAAGCCCCATCACAAACGCGAGTGGTGCGAGCACCGCCACCGCGAGAAATGCGCGCAGCGCGATCGGTGTCGCGGCCGCAACTTCCCATAGACCCAGTTCCGCCGCGTACGCGACGATGGCGAGTACGGCGATCGCGACAAACGGGGTCCAGCTCGGGATTCGTTTGGCGATTCGATGGGCACAGGCGCTGCCGAACCCCGCGAATACGAGAAACGTGACGAGCACGACGGTCGTCGCGTAGATCGGCTCGCCGAGGAGCAGGACGAGACGTTGAATCGCCGAGATCTCGAGCAGCATAAAGGCGAGCCCGAGGGTGGCAAAGTAGATCGCAAGCGAAAGGTGACCGACGGCCGGTGTCGGTATCGACTCGCTCTTGCGTTCCGCTCGAGGCAGGACGAGCAGCGGAAGGAGGATTAGGAGCGCCGCGATCGGTATCGCCTGCATGAGCGCTACAACGTGTGCCACGATCCCCCACTCGAAGTATGGGAGCGAAAGCCGACCCTCCCCCCGCCAAAGGCGGAGTAGCTGGCCGGCGTCGAGAAAGTGGAAGAAGAAGGGGGAGTCGTCGGAGACAGGGGCGATGCGAAACGGATAGGTCGCGATGAACCGCTGGTCATCGGGGCCGAGGAGCCCTTCCGCGCCAAGCCAGAAGCGGTCGGGATCGAGCACGTTGAATCGATTCGCCTCGGCTGCGGTCACGCCGGGAGCCCAGGCGATGTCGAACCACCGCTCAGCCGCCCACGCTCGCAGGGCAGCGACCTCGTCGTTTGTGAACGGCGATCGGCTCGCGAGGATCGTCACCGTACCCCACCCGCGGATCAGGGCGACGCGCGAAGCGGGTGTTTGCCCACTGTCCTCGATAACGACGCGGATCGTCGCCAGCAGCCGAAGGACATCACGCGGGGGGTCCAGCGTCCAGCGTGTGATCGCCACGACCCCGTCATCGCTGAGGGCTCGCCACATGTCCCGGACGCCCTCGTAGGTAAAGACGTAAGAGACGCCGGCAGCGCCCATCCCAGCTGCTCCCGCATGGAGCGAGCCGATCTCGCTAATCGTGATCAGGTCGTAGGCCTCACGGCTGGAGTGAACGAACGCGCGCGCGGTCTGAGTGGAGCGGGTGTCGGACGGGGTGATCGTGCCCGGTGCGAGGAGACGATCGATTCGTGGATCAGGGTCGACGATCGTCAGCGCGCGGGGGGCTTGAGCGCGCGCGAGCCGCGTTGCTCCGCCTCCACCGAGGCCGATGACGAGAATCGATGGCTTCGAGACCCGGTTGATCGCGAACGGTGCCGCGGCCGTCGTCGCGGACAACAGCGCGGTATCCGCCGCCGTTGAGCGAGATCCGAGCGGCTCGCCGTTGAGGTACAGAACCGGCCTCGCGGGCACCGGCTCCGTCAAGGCGAGGCTCGTCCCTGGCGAATACCTCAAGGATGGGCTGGTGATCACTTCGAGACGGCCCAGCGGGCCGTCGTTGGTCGCTACGAGGCGGGCTCCCGGCAAACGCATCGCGATGCTCGACTCCTTATAGGCGGAGACAGGGATCGTGGCCGGCGGCGCGAACAAGGCGAACCCGAGGACGGCCGGGACCGCGATCCATACCCATCGGGTGAGCGGGATCACCGCGGCGAACGCCAGCAGCCCGACCGCGGTTGGCAATCGCTCAGCGGGGAGCGAGACAAGCATCGTCAGACCCACTAAAGCACCGAACCCGGAGCCGCCGAGGTTGGCCGCATAGACGTGGCCGATCCGTTCGGGCCGAGCGAGGAAAGCGACCGCCACTGCCGCGCCGGTGAAGAGAAACGGCACACTCAAAACGACGTAGGTCAACGCCAGATGCAGGAACTGTCGTCGCACCGCCAGCAATTCGAACGCGTCAAAGGGGATCACCCCCGCGGCGCGATAGGCGGGGTCGAAAGTGATCGCCGCCAGCACGACGAGGATGATGAAAGCGCGCTTTTCGCGACCCTCGATCCAGGGGCGGAACAGCGTGACCAAGCTGCCGCTCGCGCCGAAGCCGAGCATCGCGAGGCTAATCACCAGGGTGGCAAAGTGGGCCCAGTGTGTAACCGAGAAGAGGTGGACGAGGATGATCTCGTAGGCCAGCGCCGCGGCGGAGAGGACGGCCAGGGCGAAGAGCATGAGCGACCGATTAGTGGCCGACGAGCGGTACGAACGTCACCGGGGCGATCGTGCGCGTCATGACCGTCCCGTCCGCATGCTTGACGACGAGAACCAGATGCTGCACCTGAAACGGGGCACCCACCGGGATGATCATTCGGCCGTCGGTCGCGAGTTGTCGTACGAGCGGTGGTGGGATGTGACCCGCGGCCGCGGTTACGATGATCGCGTCGAACGGCTCCCACTCAGGCCAACCGTAATAGCCGTCGGCGTGGCGCGACACGACGTTGCGATACCCTAGCCGCTCGAGGCGTTGCGCCGCGCTCTCGGCGAGGGTCTCGATGATCTCGATCGAGAAGACCGAATCGGCGAGCAGGCTCGCGACAGCGGCTTGATACCCGGATCCGGTGCCGATCTCGAGCACTCGATCGCTCGGTTCGAGCTCGAGCAGCTCAGTCATCAGGGCAACGATGTAGGGCTGGCTGATCGTCTGCCCCGCTCCGATCGGGAGGGGATGATCGCCGTACGCCTCGCGCTGATATGCTGCGGGTACGAACTCGTGGCGGGGGGCGGTGAGGAGAGCGTCGAGAACGCCCTGGTCGGAGATCCCCCGGTCCCGGATCTGCTGCCGCACCATCACTGCCCGCTCTGCGACGCGCTCGGCGCGTGGCGACCCCGTCGGAGGCTGGGTCTCGAGGACTTCCTCCTGGGCTTGAGCCGGTGCGCTCACGAAACCGGTCGCGATCGACAACAGCGCGGTCGCGTAGAGGGTGAAGCGCCCAAAACTCACAAGCCTAACATACCGCGACGGGACCCCTAGACTCCACAACGAGGCGCACGTCAGCACGCGAGCGACCGCTGCTAGACATACACATCGCCGCTGTTGGAAATCTCAGAAGCGCCAGTTCTGACCGATGACGAGGCCGTGTACCCAGCCGCCTGCAGGCAGGTCGTTCGAGAAGACCATCGTGTACACGTCGACCCATCCGCTGCCGACCGCCAGCGTTGCGCCGATCGGGTAGAAGCGATTCTGGAACAGCCCGTCGAGGTTTTTTCCCCACAGCAACTCGTTGCCGAAGAACAGCGACTGTGCGGGACCTGTGCCACTCAACTGGAAGACAAACCGTGGATAGACGCGGTACAGGATATCGTCGGCAACGTCGCCCTCACGCCACCACAGCTCGAGCTGGTTGCGGACGTCGAAGTGAGCCCGCTCGCCTATCTTCCATCGCGGGGTAAGCGCAAGCTCGCCCCGAACGTTGTCGATCTCGGGTCCGTGCAGCAACCGCTGTCGCATGTACGAGACGTTGCCGTCAAAGGCTAGGTTGTCCCGCCACTGGTAGCGCGCCATGTGCGTCGCTCGGATGAACCACAAGTGAGACGAATCGTCATCGAAGCGCAGCTCCCCCGCGACTCCCAGCGTCCACTTCCCGGTCTGCGAGTACCGCCCGTTGACCGCGTGCCATGTCTGGAGGTCGTCCTGAGAGAAGGCCGTAGCCGGGTAGAGCGGGCAAGCGAGCAGCGCCGCACAGATGAGGGTCGGGATACGCATTTCTGCTCAGTCTGACTCTAACATGGGCGGGATTTGAACACTGTCAGGAAGCGACTGCGACCGCCGTCAGGGAAATCCTGAGACCACGTCCGTCGATCTCCTGACCCCGGTGGCGTGGGGCTCGGAGGTGGGGTGGTCCTAATCCGACGGCTTTGAGTCGGTCTCGACGTCCGTAATCGTGTCCAGTGTCACACCCACCGGCAACACGTCCTTGAACGTGTCCCCGTAGATCTCCCACACAGCGACGAATAACGCCGCTACGATCGGCCCTACGACCAAGCCGAAAGCCCCGAACATCGTCAAGCCACCAAGCGTGCTCAGCAGGATCAGTAGGTCCGGCATCTCCGTGTCCCGACCGACCAGCCAGGGGCGGAGGAAATTGTCCGCCGTACCGACTACGGCGACGCACCAGATCGTGAGCCCGACCGCCGGACCAACATGTCCGGTGACCCCCAACCAGATCGCCGCCGGCGCCCAGACGAGCCCGGTGCCGAGCGCGGGGATGATCGAGAGGACGGCCATCACGGTGCCCCAGAAAGCCGCGCCCGGGATGCCGACGACCGCGAAAGCGAGCCCGGCGAGCCCGCCCTGAACGACCCCGATGACGAACGTGCCCTTGATCGTCGCCCGCGAGACCGACACGAACTTGTCCACCATCCGCATCTCGTCCTCGGCCTCCAGGGGCATGTAGTAGACGATCTTGTCCAGCAGCTTCCGCCCGTCCTTCAGAAAGAAGAACATCGAGTAGAGGAGTATGAACAGCAGGAAGAAGAACACCACGGTCCCGCGCGCAGCCTGGGCGATGAGCCGGGCTACAATAGCTCCGACGCTCCCGGCGAGCTGGCCCGCCTTGGCGAGGATCTCGTCCTTGTAGGGCGCCAGACTTTCGGCGAACGGCAGCCGACCGATCCACCGATCGAACGGGTCGGCTTGAGCCATCCGCGCCTCGATCCATGGACCCACTGAGGTACTCACGTCCAACGCCTGCGCAAACACGATACCGAAGAAGGCGCTGAGCGGGATCACCAACACGAACAAAAACAGCAACACCGTGAGCGCCGCCGCCCACGACTTGTGACCTCCCACGCGGCGAGCGATCCGCTCGTAAGTCGGATGGAACAACCCGGCGAAGATCCCGGCCAGTAGCACTGCCATCAGGAACGGGCGAATCATCGCGAAAAAGAGCAGCGAGACCGCGATAACGAACAGCAGCAGGAACGCGCGCTGGAACTTCCTGGCATCGCTCGGCTGGTCAGCCATCGGGCGCCCTCCAGAGTTGCGGGTCGTTCGCAAAGGCTTGGGTCCGCGCATGGCGGAGCCTGTGGATTGGCATCGTTGCCCAAGCTCGCGGAGTGAACAGCCGACCGCCAGCCCACGGAGAATGTCCGTCGACCCGACTCCCCTTGGCGTCACAAACCCTCCTCCTCACGCGCTCCCATTACAACAACCCGACCGGAGCGCGCGCCGGCTACTGGTACAGACAACCGTGGAGAGGAGCCGGTCAGCCCGGTGGCAACGCTGGCCGACGATACCCCCAGCTCCGAGTCGGACCTGGATCTGTTCGGGTTCGGCGGTGCGGCGATGGACTTTGCCGATCTCGCGATGTTCTTCGAGTTCAACTCAACCGACAACGACCTCGGCGTGCAGGTATTCCTCGACGCCGAGGGGTGGGACATCGTACAGGCCCGGGATCCGGGTGGAAAGAAGATCCTCGACATCCGCGCCAAAAAGGCGCTCGGGAGTTTGGGCATCACCGAGCTGCGTTTCGAGAGTGCGGAGCCATCGCCGGGTGAGGTCCTGGCGCTGTTCTCGGATGGTGTTTACGAGTTCCGTGGACGCACGGTCGAGGAAGCGTTTACGCTCGGAGGCTTGGCGACGCTATCCACCGTCCTGCCGGACGCACCCGTCTTTACGAACCCCTCGGATGGCGACGGCGACGTGGACCCCGACAACCTCGTCATCACGTGGAACGCGATCGGCGGACTCGATGGCTACGAGGTCATCGTCGAGAACGAAGACGCGGAGGTCGCTCTCAGCGCCGAGCTTGGCCCCGATGCCACGAGCCTAACGGTGCCAAGCGAGTTCATGGAAGGTGACTCGGACTACAAAGCCGAGATACTGGCCATCGCCATGAACGGAAACAAGACGATCACCGAGATCGAGTTCAGCACCGCGGACTAGGAGGTAATCTGCGGCTCACCCGCGGACGCGAGCTGGTCGAGCACTACTCGACCAGCTCGATCGTCTCGCTTCTATTCTGCACGATCGGGATCAGCAGGTTCTGCCCGCCGGCCACCACAAACGCATCCATCTTGATCTCGCTCGACTCAGATCCGCCGAGGAACTTCCCGCCGCCGGCGTCAAAGTAGATCGTCCCCGATCCTGTACCGCCACCGCTGAGCGAGATTTCGTTCCCCATCTGGTTCCCGCTGCCCTCGAGCTCGATATCACTCGTGAACTCGATCTGAACCGCGTCGTGGCCGGCGTGCTCGGCGTTGCCGATCGCGGTGTACGTGCTGATGCGGTGCACGTCCATGTCGATTCCGTTCTGGTTAGTCTGCACGGAGATCGTGTCGGTCCAGGTGGTACCGGCGCTGATCTCGTCTTCCGGTAGGCTCGGGAAAAACGCTCGGTACGTCGTCACCAGGTCGAGCCGGTCGAGCTCCGCGGGCAACGATTCCGGCACCGCGATATCGCTCACCTCACCGCGCGACCCGAGGGTCACCACGACCGGTTCTCCGTAGAGTGCTGAGAAGTCGAGCTCACCACCACCCGGCATGCCGACCATGCTCACCGAATCGTGAACGATCTCGACCGTGACGTGATCGTCTGATACGTCGCGGAGCGTCGTCGTGAACCGCCAATAGCTTTCGATATCGATGTTCTGCTCGGTGCCGCTGACCGTCTGCGCGACGTGATCCTCCTGCGTGCGCGTGTAGGTGTGCGACTCTCCCGACTCCCCACCGTACCTGAGAACCTGGGCCATGGAAATCCCCGGCACAGTGAGCAGCGCCGTCAACCCGACGATCGCCAATAAAATCTTGATCGACATTGTTTGACCTCTCCTGATACTGAATGAGTACAACGATACGCGACTTGGCATGATCCGTGCGGCGAGAATTTAGACCGATTCCCGGGTCCGGCCATGGCCCGTACCCCGTGGCTCCAAAACACGTTCCGCCAAGGGACTAGTCCGATGATGATCACTCGGAGCTGGAACAAGAAAGCCACGCTGATCGCGTTGCGTCTTTGCATCGCGGCGGCGACCGGCGCGCTGCTGATCCTCTACCCGCCCGCGGCCGGGCTCACCGGCTGGCTCCTCGGTACGTGGGCGCTCTACGTCGCTACCACATTCATCTATTTGGTACTCCCCGCGCACTGGTTCCGGCGCCGGCGGTTCGACGTCACGTTCGTGGCAATCGAGATAGCTTTGCTCGGCCAGATGTTCGCCTTCTACGGCGGTCCCGAATCGTGGTTCGTCTATCCGTTGTTCCTTCTGACGATCTTGTTGGCCGCCCTTGCGCGACGCGTGGCTTGGGCGCTCGGACTCGGGTTTGCCGTCGCGGTCGCACTGGCGCTGATGCTGATCGATAGCGGTACGACCCAGATCGGAGCGATCATCCTCCAGGTCGGGGCACTGCTCACGACCGCCGGCATCGTCGGCTACCTGACCGAAGAGCTCGGTCACGAGGAAGTGCTATCGAGCCAGTTCGAGAGTGCACTCGAAGTCTCGACGCTGTTGGCCGAGGCGATCGAGGTGGAGAGCGTGTACAGACGGTTGACCGAGGTGTTGGGACATCTTTTCCAGGCCAACCGGGTGGCGGTCATTCTAGCCGAGCCCGGCGAAGCGACCGGCCGAATCGTGTCGGCGATCGACGCCAGCGAAGTGGTCGAAGACCTCGAGATCCAGCTCGACCGGTACCCCGAGATTCAGATAGCGATCGACGAGCATCGGACGGTTGTCATCGAGCGGCCGGAGAAAGACCCCAACTTCGAACGCGTCAAGCGGCACCTGACACCGCGGGCGGCGGGAGCCACCATCCTGGTGACACCGATTCGCCGAGGGAACGATGTCCACGGTGTCGTGTTCGTCCGACTCGAGAAATCGTACCGAGTGTTCAGCGATCAGGAGATCCGGTTCTGCCAGATCATGGCCGACATCGCCGGGAAGGCGATCCAGCGTGCGGGCCATCTAGCCGAAGTCTCCGAGGCCGCGCGCCGTGATCCACTGACCGGGCTTTACAACGTCCGCGCACTCCAACAGGCGCTGACGGATGAGATCGTGAGATCGGAGCGCACCGGTGCCGCCTTCAGCCTGGTAATGATCGACATCGATTTCATGAAGCACATCAACGACACCTACGGTCACCCGACCGGAGATCAAGTTCTGCGCAACGTCGCTAACACGTTGACCGAGCAGGTGCGGCAAGTGGACGTTGTTGCGCGCTACGGCGGCGAGGAGTTCGGCATTCTACTGGCCGAGGCGAGTGGACCGCGAGCCATGATCGTGGCCGAGCGGATCCGACAGCAAATCGAGGCTCGGCACCATGACGGTGTGCGCGAAGCGGTTACCGTGTCGATGGGTCTCGCGGCGTACCCTGATGACGCATCATCGAGCACCGACCTGATCCGTGCGGCCGATCAAGCGTTGTACGCGTCCAAGCACCAGGGCCGTAACCGGATCATGCGCTACAACGACACCAACTGCATAAGCGCGAACGAAGACGCCGAGGCGTTCGACTTGGCGCGTCAGCCGAGACCGCACGACTCGACCGTGATACGTACGGTGCGCGACGCACTCGACGGGCTGCACACCAATCAGCAGATCATGCGCCAGGTGGGCGCTGTCGCGAGCCTAGTGACGCTCATGCAGGCCCGCGACCCATCGGCTCTCGAGCATCTGAGCGACACCGCGACGCTCGCCAGGCTGTTTCTATCGCACTTGACGGTCGACGAGCGCGAGCGCGCGACGATCCACTTGGCGTGTTTGCTGCGCGACATCGGTCAAGCAGCGGTCGGGAGCGCGATTCTCAACAAGCAGGATTCGCTGACTCGCGAAGAGTACGAGGCGATTCGCGAACACCCCGTGATCGGCGCGCAAATCGTGGCTCCACTGCGGGGGTTGGACCCGATCGTGCCGTTTATACGCCACCACCACGAGCGGTGGGATGGCCAGGGTTACCCCGACGGCCTGACCGGCAGTGCGATCCCCTACGGCGCGCGGGTAGTCGGCCTCATTGATGCGCTATACGCGATGCTGTTGACGGGTCCTGGTGCAAGTCGATCGCACGGTGTCGACTACGCTCGCGAGGAGATCGCTCGCAACGCCGGCACGCAGTTCGATCCCGAGTTGGCCAAGCGGCTGGTGTTCGTGATCGATTCGAATCAGGACGCGATCGAGGCCCTGGGCGTCACGCTCGACGCGGAAGCACCTGGCGTAATCGTGGGCGCGGTCCGCCAACCTGACGCCGCCGAGTCTTCCTAGGCCTTACCTGTTCAGTCGAAACGCGTCTTTGATGTGCTCGATCTCCGGTCGAGGCTCGCGTCCCGGCCCTCCGCTCGTTAGCTCGACGGTCACAACGTCGAAGCGATAATCACAAGCGCCGTCACCCCAATCGGTCAGCGCGGCGTTCGCCGCGGCGGCAACCTGTCGCTGCTTTCTCCAATCGACAGCCGTGGCAGGCGGTGCGAGCGAGCCGGTGCGACGCGTCTTGACCTCGACAAAGGCGACGGTTCCGTCCTTCTCGATAACCAGATCGATCTCACGACCGACAGCGCGCCAGCGGCGCGCCAGAATCGTGTAGCCGCGATCTTCCAAGTACTCGGCCGCGAGCTGCTCGCCGGTTCGGCCGAGCGCCTGACGAGCGTGGGTCAGAGATCGATCTCCATGCCGTCGGCGCCGAGCTCGATCGGTCCGGTGTGGTAGGCTTCGCGGATGCGGCGTTCGATCTCGTCCCAACCGAGCGCCAAAACCGACGGATAGAAGTGGCCGACCGCAAGCCGCTTGACCCCAGCTGCAGCGGCGACCCGACCGACCGCGCGCGGGCTCATGTGGCCGGGCACCTGCAGTCCGTCGGCGACCGAGCACTCGGCGATCAAGAGATCAGCCTCCTGAGCCAACGCGATCACTTCTTCGCTCTCCTCGGTGTCGCCGGTATAAGCCACGATTACTTCGCGACCGGCAACGCCTAGCGTGATCCGAAAACCAACCGCCTCCGGTGAGTGAACGACCGGGTAGGCGTCGATATTGACCTCGGCATCGTCGCGTTCGACCTCGACCGGCGTGTCAGCCGCTTCCCAGATGTCGAGCGGGAACCCCGGCTCGCTGACCCAATCGCCAAAGATGTATTCGAGCCGGTCCAGGTCGGCCCCGAAATCGGGATAGCCGATCAGCGCCAGCGGCTCGACGCGGCGTTCGCCGGGCATGTGACGCAACGTAAAGAGAAGCGGCAGGAGATCCGCGAGGTGGTCCTGGTGGCGGTGTGATATCGCCACCACGTCGAGCGCGTTCAGGGATAACCCGAGGCCGGTCATCCGGCGCAGTGTGCCAAAGCCCAGGTCGACCAGGACGTGGATGTCACCGCACTGCAGGTGGTGAGCCGCCGCGCCGCGCTCGATGTCGGGCACCAGCGTCCCGCTGCCGATCATCGTATAGCGGATCGGTTTCATCGTGCTACGCGAACCCGCGCAGGTACCAATCGAGAAGCCATTCCCCCCAAACAAACGTCACCGCGCCACCGATCGCCAGAAAGATGCCGAACGGGACCAACTTCTTTGAGCGCAGGTTGATCGGCACGAACACGATCGTCGCTAGGATCGCGCCGATGAACAGCGTGAGTAGCGTCCCCTGCCATCCGACGAACGCACCGATCATCGCCATCAGCTTGATGTCGCCACCCCCCATCGCGTCCTCGCCAAACATCTTGGTGCCGATGACGGCGATGACCCACAAGACCCCGCCACCTACCAGTACGCCAATCAACGAACCGACCGGCGTCGGCGTGCCTGGCAGGAACGACATCGCCAGTCCGGCGATCACGCCGCCCAGCGACAGCTCGTCGGGGATCACGTACTCCCGCCCGTCGGTGATCGCCACCGCGAGCAAGATGCTCATCATGACGACCGCTTGCGCAGCGTGTGGTGTGAACCCGAACGCGTACACGCTGCCCGCCCAGATCCCCGCCGTTGCCAACTCGACGATCGGATACTGAACGCTGATCCGTTCCCCGCAGAAAGCGCAACGACCTCGCAGCGTCAGCCACGACACGACCGGGATGTTGTGGTACCACTTGAGGGTCCCACCGCACCGGGGGCAGTGGCTCCGCGGTCGCACGAGCGACATGTCGGCCGGCAGGCGCAGGATCGCTACGTTCAGAAACGAGCCGACGAGAAGGCCCAAGAGGCCCGCGAGGATCACCCACTGGGTCGGTGGAGGGGTCAAGGCTTCGAAGACTCCTTCCTTGAATCGTTAATCCCTTCTGTCCCCTCCTGATCGGCTACCGATTGAGAGGTCGGACGCTGGCGTCGATCCTGGCCTTGAAAGGCAGGATCAAAATCGGGTCGCTCGATGTCCAACAACTTCAGCTTATAGATCAGGGTAGTACGGTTGACACCCAGCAGCTGTGCCGAGCGACTAACGTTACCTCGGCACATGCGAAGAACCTTGAGGAGATGCGTGCGACGCACCGAATACCAAGAGAGGTCTTCAGAATCCAAACTCGTTGTCGACAATCCGAGGCCCAGGTCGTCAACACCGATTCGACGACCCGCTGCCAAGTGAAAGCCACGTTCGAGCGTAGCATTGAGCTCGCGCACGTTACCAGGCCACCGATATCTCGCAATCGCGTTCCACGTCTCAGCCTTGAGTGCTTTCTTACGCCCGTACCGCTCGTTGAGCGTCGTGATCTGGTGTTCAGCCAGTGGGGCAATGTCTTCTCGTCGTTCCCTCAGCGGTGGCAACTTGATCCGGCATCCAGAGAGCCGAAAGAAGAGGTCCTCACGAAGCTGCCCGGTCTCGAGCATCTGGTCGATGTCACGGTTGGTCGCCGCTAGCACCCGAAACTCGGCCGACTTCTCCACTCGCGAGCCTACCGGGCGGTAACGCTGCTCTTCGATCGTATATAACAACTTGGCCTGAATCGCAGGAGGAAGTTCACCAAACTCATCAAGAAACAGTGTGCCTTTGTTGGCCTCTTCGACCAGACCCACCCGATTCGACACAGCCCCCGTAAACGCTCCCCTCAGGTGTCCGAAAAGCTTTGACTCAAACAAGTTCTCTTCCAGATTCGTACAATCGACGACTACGAACGGTGATTTCCTACGTCGACTTGCTTCGTGGAGCTGCCTTGCAAGAAAGGTCTTTCCCGTTCCCGACTCCCCCTCCAGCATGATACGCACCTCAGTGTCGATTAACCGCTTCAAGCGGTCTTTTAGTGTGAGGATCGCTGGTGCCTGTGTCAGAAACTGCGGGAACGACTGCTTTGGGCGCCGCCGTGACTGGCCAAGGGCACCCATGATACGTGTGTAATGAGCCTCCAGAAGCTGAGCTTCGGGATTATTCCGAAAAATCGTGTACGCCTTTGCAAGCAGCTGTTCGTATGGAACGTCGCTGGTGAACCGGGCCCATGTTCCAGTCATCAGAAGTACTATCGCGCTTTCGGTTTCCAGGCACTGCGCGCGAAGATCCGAGGCTGCCGCACTGAACTGTGACGCGATTTCACTATCGGCAGTCTGACGGTTTATGATCGACTTCCAGACCAGAATCCGCGTGCGAAGCGCACCATGCGAAACCATCGCAGCAAGTCTCTCGGCGGTCTTAAACTCCATAAGTGCGGCTTCCGTATTCCCGGTCAGCAGTTCCAGCTCGGCGCGACCGAATGTCACAAGTAAGTTCAGGTGTAGGTTGTTGGCGAATTCCGCTTGGGCCTCGCTCCGCTCATACAATTCGTACGCGTGATCATATTTGCGCAGACGGACTGCGTCCCAAGCCATGTTGCACAAGGTCATTCCGAGATGTCTTGAGCTTCCCAACTCTTCGAATTTTGCGGCCGCGTCACCGCTCAGTCGGTTTGCTTTTTCGTAGTCCCCGAGGGTGAACATGGCACTTGCCCAGTTTCCCAAAGCGCATGCTTCTAGATGTCGATCGCGTCCTTTGTTTGAGACGAGGCTTGCTCGTTCGAGATTTCGCGCCGCTAGTTCGGGCAGGCACATTTTTTGAAGGACCCCTCCCAGGACATTGTGGGCACGCGCTGTATCAATTCCAACGCTTCCCACGAGCGGGCGCATAAGCGCAAGGATGTCATTGTGAGATCTGTCCAGCATCGAGCAGGCTAGATCCAGGCGGATACGAGCGGCCCGACTCTCATCGTTGCGTTCTACTGCACGTTCGTAGGCAACGCGCAAGCAGCTTTCAGCTTCCCCAAGATGACCGCTGTTGAAGAGTCTAATCCCGATCGTCCTTCTCAACGGAGTAGAGTTCTTCGATAAGGTGTCGAGCGGTCTGAGTGATTTGATAAGACACTCGGTTTCAGGATCTAGTACAAAGCGGTCGGGACGGGGCATGGTGAACCTCAACGCGCTTGAGTTTTACGACCGATGATCGGCGGGAACGGTTACTTGTTAGTGGCCTGTGCCCAGGCTGTCAACTCGATTCTGCGTCAGCAAGAAGTACGCCGACGGAGAGGCAGGTACACGATAGTGATCCGGACTTGGAAAGCGGATACAAGTGTCAACATACCGACAATTCTCTTGTGGAAAACCGGCTACAGAGGTCGTCGCATACGGTTCTAAGTGAGGGCTTGACTCGCGGCGACATCAAACTCCCCGAACCCGACCGCTTCGTCTGCTCGCAGCACGGCGGTTCTCGCGATCATCGCTCCGTTGTCGGTGCAGTTGATCGGTTGGGGCCAGAGGACTCGTGCTCGATCGGCGATCTGATCGCGCAGCGCCTCTCGCAACGCGTTGTTGCACGCGACACCGCCGGCGAGCAACACGGTGTTGACGTTTTTCTCTGCCGCCGCGCGAGCGGTCTTCTCGACCAATACCTCGACCACCGCGGCCTGAAACGACGCGCAGACGTCCGTCAGTTGCTCTTGCACACCTTCCGGGCCGGTCTGCTCGACCCACCGGACGACGGCTGTCTTGAGCCCCGAGAACGAGAAGTCGAAATCTGCGGTTGCCAACATCGGGCGCGGGAACGGGATCGCGGCGGGGTTGCCCTCGAGTGCCAACCGCTCGATCTCGGGTCCGCCCGGGAACCCGAGGCCCAGGAGCTTGGCCACCTTGTCGAACGCTTCACCGGCGGCGTCGTCGCGGGTCGTGCCCATGACTTCGTACTTCCGCCACTCGCCCACGTAAATGAGTGACGAATGGCCGCCGGAGACGACCAGTGCTACCGCGGGCAACTCGAGATCCGGGTACTCCAACAAACAGGCCACGATGTGGGCTTCGATGTGGTGAACGGGGACGATCGGCAGCTCGAGGGCGAGCGCCAACGCTTGCGCGAACGCGCCGCCGACCATCAACGAGCCGATCAACCCGGGCGTGTTCGTCACACCGATGAGGTCCAGCTCTTCCGGTTCCACGCCGGCCTCACCGAGCGCCCACCGAAAGACGGGCACGATGTTCTGGACGTGCGCCCGGCTCGCCAGCTCGGGCACGATCCCGCCGTACTCTGAATGCTCGATTTGCGAGCTGACGACGTTCGACAACAGCTCGTTCTCGTCCCGCAGCACGGCCATCGACGTGTCGTCGCAGGAGGTCTCGATACCGAGCGTCAACATCGTCGGGTGGGGTTAGTTCTCGGCGATCTCTTCGACTGGCGGCGGCGGTTCCGGTTCCTCGATCGGAACCACGACGCCTTGAATGCGCACGCTGTCGGGCGTGACGGTCACCGTCCGGAACTTTTCGGGGACGGCGATCGCGAGGTGCTGATCGAATCGCCCTGGGCCACGCGAGAGCTGCGTCAGATCGAGCGATAGCGACCCGATGTCACCGAGCTCGGCGGTCACCCCGCGCAACACGACCCGGGTCGGCTCGACCGTGACGTCGACGACATGGAACCCCTCGCCGCGAGCCTGTGGCGACCCCTCGGTCTGGAGTGGGACCGTCTTCTCGACGTAGCGATCGGTGACGACTTCGATCGAGCCGGGCGCGATCCCGACCGGGGTGACCGGGAGATCCGCCGGTCGCTGGACGTCTTGCAGATCCAGGTTGACGACCAACGTATCGTTGTCACCGCCCTGCACGTCCTTCTGGATGCTCAGCGACTCCTTGTCGAGCGCCAACAGGTCGCGACCGGTACCCGAGAAGCTGACCTCGACCTCGGATGGCGGATCGTTGGTGATCGTCATCTCATCGCCCACCAGCGACAGCGTCACCGGCACCGGGTAATCGATGACGGTCGTCTTCTCGGTGCGGACATCGAACCACAGCAGCAGCGCCAGCAACAGCGCGATCAGCTTGTAGCCGAGATTGTTGGTGAAAAGGTCTTGGATTGTGCGTCGCGCCATCGCTCGCTCCCGGTGGACAGCCAAACTAGCCCCGACCGCGCAATGTATGGAGCGGTCTAGAGCCGGGCCAGCGCGGTTAGATGCGGTTTTCGATAAACGAGAACAGCGGGACGATCCGGTTGAGCCACGCGGCGAGAATGGCGAAGTAGTTGGTGAAGATCAGAATCCCGACGATGACCAGCACCAAACCGCTGACGATCTCGATCGGCCGCAGCCAGTGGCGGATCCGCTTGAACGCCGAGAGGAACGAGCTGAACCCGACCGAGGCGGCGAAGAACGGCACCCCCAGCCCCGCGCTGTACGCAAACAGCAGGGTCACGCCCTGACTGACGTCACCGGTGGTCCCGGCCATCGTCAGGATCGTGCCCAGCACCGGGCCGATGCACGGCGTCCAACCGGCGCCGAACGCGAAGCCGACCAGCACCGAGCCCAGAAAGCCGGCCGGTCGCTGGTTGAGGTGCACCCGACGCTCGCGCTGCAGGAACGGGATATTGAGCAGCCCCGTGATGTGGAGCCCAAAAACGACGATCAACGCACCAGCGACGCGCCGGATCCACACCTGGTTGTAGCGCATGAACTGCCCCAGCGCGGTGGCCGAAGCCCCGAGCGAGATAAACACCAGCGTGAAGCCGAGGATAAACAACAGCGAGTGGATGATCGCCAGCCGTCTCACCCGAGCCCGCGCCTCGGGCCCCGGATCGCTGAGCTCATCGAACGTCAGCCCGGTCACGAACGACAGGTACGACGGGAACAGCGGCAGCACGCACGGGCTCAAAAACGAGGCGACGCCTCCGGCGAACGCCACCGCGATCGACAGCTCACTGGTCATAACTAGGGTGTTTCGGTATCAGAGACGCTGTGGAGGACGTCACCAATCGGCGGGGCCAGCCCGAGCGCGACCCGGATCGGGTACTCGAGATCGGACCGGATCTTGGGCCCGACCCACTCTTCGACGATCTGCCCGTCGACGACCAGCAGCGTGGTCGGCAGCCACGGTGAGAGGCCGAACTCCTCGAGCATCTTGGGCGTTCCGATCGCCAGCGGGTACGGCATCTCCATGTCGGTGGCGAACTCACGCGAATCGCGCGGCAGGTCGTTGACCGACACACCCACCAGTGCCAGCCCGCGATCGTGGTACTCGTCCCAGATCTCGATCAGCTCCGGTATCTCGGCGCGGCACGGTGCGCACCACGACGCCCAGAAGTTGATCAGCACCACGTCCTGGGTAATGTCGGTCGATAGGAGCGAGTCGCCGTCGAGTGTGGCGAGCGCGAACGGGGCCGCGGCCCTGATCGGCTCGAGCATGGGCGTCCCGCCCTCGCTCTTGGCGGCGGACTCGGCTCGACACCCCAAAGCGCCCACGCTCGCGGCGATCAGCGTAAGGGTGAGGGCCGCTCGTATCGTCATCGGTTTTTGCATGCTTAATCTTATAAGATAAGTACGTAGAGCCCTGAGTGACTATTCCGCCTCACGCACCCCACTCATGGAACCGGTACCCGATCGCCCGGTAGACCAGCCGTGCGGCCACGAAGTCGGGGGCGTGGAGCCTCTCGATCGGCGCCAGCTCTACGACGTCCATGCCGACCACTCGACGGTGAGCGAACACCTTGGCCAAAAAGCGCATCGCGCCGTGCCAATCCCCGCCCCCCGGCTCTGGCGTTCCGGTCGACGGCATGATCGCCGGATCGAAGAAATCGACGTCGAACGTCACGTAGACGTTGTCGCTCAGCGCTTTGATCGCCGTTTTCATCCATTCGTCACCGTGCGCGATCCGGTGGGACCAGAAGACCGGGATATCGTTGACATGAATCAGCTCGGCTTCTTCGGGTGACACAGCACGCACGCCGACCGAAACGACAGGCACGCCGAGCTCCATGACCCGCCGCATGACGCACGCGTGTGACCACGGCGTTCCGTGGTAGGTGTCTCGCAGGTCCGCATGCGCGTCGAGCTGGAGAACGGTCAGATCGTCGAACGCCGCGTGGGCCGCCCTAACCGGACCTGTCGTGAGCCCGTGCTCGCCACCCAAAAACACCGGAAACTTGCCATCCGCGAACAGCTGGCCGGCGGTCGATTCGAGGTCGGCGAGGAACTGCTCGGGGCCGGGTTGATCGACCGCTACCGGCGGCGCGGTGTGGATCCCCACTCGCCACGGCTCTTCGTTCAAGATCTCGTCGTGCAGCTCCACGTAGTCCGATGCGGTCAGGATCGCCGCCGGCCCGTTGGCTGTTCCCTCACCCCACGACACCGTCCGCTCGTATGGGACCGGTACGATCACCGCGGCGCTATCGTCGTAGCCGCACTCGGCGTCTTTCAACCCGAGGAAGTTCGGTTGCATGCCCTACTCGAGGAGGACGGCGGCCGAAATGACGGTGGTCCACTTCCCGTCCCTAGCACCGACCGCTGATTGCGTCTTGTTGCGGGTGGTCACGATTTCGCCCGAGATGCGCCAGAACTCCCTGCGCTCGTCCCACGCGGCGTCCGGATCGAAGTCGACCCCGAGCACGGTGGCCAACATCTCCGCTGCCAGATCCTCGGCGTAGTCGCCGGCGCGCTGCTCCTTCTGACCGTGCGCGTGGTGCTCCGAGAGAAAGCCGTAGTGGCTGCGATCACGCGGAATGGCGACTCCGATCGACGAAGCGATCAGCCGGTGCGGCTCGTTGGTCGCGGATTCGGCCAGTACCGAAAAAAGGATCTGCCCGGGCGTCAGCTTGGCCAATCCGTTTGTACGAGAGATCAGCTTGCAATGTGGTGGGAAGATGCTGGAGACCCGAACGAGGTTGAACTCGGCGATACCCGCGTCACGCAGCGCGAGCTCGAATGAAGCCAGCTTTTCCCGATGCCGCCCGACACCGCTGGTGAGAAACATCTCTTTGGCGACGAACGACATCGCCGCGTCAGCCTAGAAGCGCCAACCGACAGCGAAGTGGGTCTCGTCGCCCAGCTCGCTGACCGACACCTCGCGCGCGATGTCAGCCTCGAAACCCTCATAGTAGATGCCGATTCCGAAGGTCCCGCCGATCTGGCGATTGCCGTCCCCATCGTCGACAAACGGGTTGTCGATCGAAACGATCCCACCGCGTACGGTCACCACGTCGCGGAACGTGACAGCTCCCCCGAAGTGTTGGCTCGCCGTGGAGATCTCCCGGGCGTCGGTCTCGACGTCAAACAACACGCGCGCTGCATACCCCTCCGGGATGCTGAGGAGATCGTTGAGGTTGACCCCGACCCCGATCCGGATCCGCGTCGGAAGCTGCTCCTGGCGATCGCTGCTCGACGACCCGCCTCCCGGAACGGCTACGCTACCGTCCTCGAGGTCGAGATCGGGTCCCATGTTCCTCACCGCCGCGGCCAGCTGCACCGGCACATCCAGCGGCGCGTACAAGACACCAAAATCGAACGCCGGTCCACTCGCCTCGACGACCCCGAGGTCCGAGCTGTACCACTTGAACGTGACCCCGTAGTCGAACTCGTCCCGCCACTGATTGGCGTAGGTGACACCGATCACCGACTCGTTGAGGTCGATGCTGCCAATCTCCGTCGGCGAAGTGTCGGTCAACGGCACGTCTCCAAAATCGTGATAAACGAAATGCGCGCCGATCGTACCCCACGTCGCGACGTAGGCGCCGGCGATGTAGTTGCTGTTGAGATCCGCGATATCGGCACCCTCGAACCGGCTGTAGGTCAGAGCACCACGCTCGATTCCGCTCTGGGTTGCCGGGTTGTACGGGACACCCTGCAACTCACCGCGGACCGCCGCGACGGCACGACCTTGACCCAACGGCCGCGCACCGAGTGGGAGCGTGAGACCTACCAGGCCACCGTTTTCGCCGTTGTCCTGACCCCGGACGGGTGCCGGGGCGATCAGCGTGACGAGAACCAGTGCCGTCAGGCATGAGAAGATGACGGGTCGCATTGAGACCCGAATCTCTCCGCCGGGGCTGCCCGTTGCAAGGATCATCGCGCCTTCAACCCCCGCACCGTAGATGTGCCCGCCGGGGTGACGAGTTGAATCACGTAGACGCCAGCTGGCACATCGACCCCCTGGGTCGAGCGACCGTCCCAGTTAGCGGAGTACTCACCGGGCTCCAAGAAACCATCCGCCAACGTCGTCACCTCGCGGCCGGCGATGTCGAACACCTTGAGCTGGACGTTGGCCGCATCGATGATCGAGTACCGGATCGTCGTCTGGTCAGTGAACGGGTTGGGGAAGTTCTGGAGCACCACGCCGGGCTCGCCGGGCCCCGGGCCGGGCCCAGGGTCTCCGGGGAAGTCGAGCAGCGCAGGCAGCCCGGCCAACCGCTGATCGTAGGCTTGCCGCACCGACCGAACCGCGGCCACTAGATCGCTCAGCAGCGGCAGGTCCTCATCGAGCGCCGGGTCGAGCGGTGACAGAAACGATGGCGGGTCCCCGTCGGCGTCGGCCCATACGAAAGCCGCTGCTGTGCGATGCACCGCACCGGGAGCGAGGTCGATCGCACCCCAACTGATCAGCGCCCGTAGATCGAACCCCGGCTCGACGATCGTCGGGTCGCGCGGAGCGATGCCCGCCATCGTGTCGTACTGGTCGGCGTCGTTCGTGGGGACGATCCGCACATTGGGACCAAATTGCGACGTCATCTGGGTAATCGTGGTCTGTCCACCGGGATTCACAAGCGGCACTATCGCCATCAACCCCGGCGCACCCTCGAAGGCGGGCTCGGAGAAATCGCTATCCCAGATCAGCAGGACCTCTTCCCCGTCGACCGCCAGCGGCGCCGCCGTATCGTCCAGCACGCTGCCAACCGGCGAGACCTGGATGTCGGGATCGAGCACAATCCCGGTCCACAGATCTTCGATCGTGTACCCGGTGTTCCGGATCTGATCCGAGATGTTCAGAAAATCCCATTGGAAGATCACCGCCGTGTTCAGATCGGCCTCGGCAAACGCAAACGATCGCTGCCGAACCTCGACGCCGAGCGGTACGGAGGCCTGGTCAGTTCCAAATGTGCTGAATCGATCGCCGTAGACCGTAAAGAGTTCCTGGGTGGCGACCGGTGTGGCGGGGAAGTCGTTCTGATCATCCGGGTTCGTGGAATCGAGCACCCGAAACCGGGAATCGTTGCGGCCGAACCCGACCGTGCCCTCGATCCACTCAAGATCCGACAGGTTCGATGGGTTGTAGCCGATCGTCGTGATTCGATCGGGTTGCCCGTTACCGTCTACGTCCCCGATACCACCGATCCACAGGCCGGCACCAAAGATGTACCGGTTCATAGTGCCCCGCGGGAAGTTCCCGGCATCAGCGTCGCCCAGGGCGAGCCCAAACCCACCCCGGTTGGACACCCTGAGAAACGCTTGGTTGGTGTCGTGGGCGACCAGCGAGTTGAACGACATGGTGAGCTTCTGCGCTCCCGCGGTGGCTGGAAGCGCGAACAACAACCCGCAGAGGATCCCGATCTTGCTCAGTTGTGGCACTCTTCGCACTCGCCGTAGATCTCCACTTTGTGATGGGAAGGCTCGAACCGATGCAGGGTGGCGACCTCCGTTTGCAGCCGCTCGAACGCTGCCGACTCGAACTCGATCACCTTGCCGCAGCGGACACACACCAGGTGCTCGTGATGCGGGCGTGCCGGACACGGCTCATAGCGTCGGAACCCCTCCCCAAAGTCATGCTCTCGAATCAGACCGGCCTTCAGCAGCAGGTCGAGCGTTCGGTAGACCGTTGCCTTTCCAACCGCATCTCCGCTGACCCTCAACCGTTGGACGATCTCGTCCGCTGATATGTGGTCGTGGGTCCCGAACAGGAGCGCGGCGACCCGTAAACGTTGCGGGGTGACCGGATGGTTGTACTCGTTCAGAAATTCGCGAAAACGCTCAACCCCGGGAACGCTCCCGGTGCGCGAGCTCACTGAGCCCGGGACGGCTCGGCATCCGGACGCGGCGATACCAGCGCTGCCAACTCCGAGAGTTGTTCGGACGGGTCCTGGTTCTCGAAGTGCACCTCCCTGTAGGACGCGCCCTCGACGCCACACCGATCGATGAACTCCTCCAGAATCAGCGGCAAGATCTCCGCTGGGAAGCGGGCCCGCCGGATAAAGTCCCTGGCCGGGCTGGCCGCACCAACGGAGCGTTCACCGATTGCCACCATTTCGAGCCGTTGGTCGTCGACCCGTTTCGTTATCAGGGCCAGCGAGAATGCCGTCTCGCGCCTCACAACCGGGTCAAACACGTAGACGCACTCCAACCGCTCCCGGTTCTTGAGCTGAACCGCCGCCTCCAATTGCGCCATCGTCTCTTCTTCGGTGCTCGTTTCGGGGATCGACTCTTCGTTCATGTGCCTTGTCGGGTTTACCGAGAACAGTGAGTTTGGCAGCGACGGACCCGAATCTGGCCGCCACCCCTAGACTCGTCAACCGGAGACAGCGGGGTACGGCATCGGAGGCCCAGTGAGCGAAAACGGCCCTTCACCCACCAACCGGATGGCAGCGCTGGCCTACCCGTTCAGCGTCGCGAGCGGCATAGCTTGCCTGATAGTCGGTAGGCGCCACCCTTTCGTCCGTTTCCACGCCTGGCAATCGATCCTGCTCGGCGTAGCCCTCGTGGTCGCGATCCTGGCGCTGGAGCAGGTTCCGATCGTCGGCTTCATGATGGCTTTGGGCGCCGTCGGGTTGTGGGCTGTCGCGACGCTGTTCTTGACCTGGCGGGCCCTGCGGGGTCACTGGTCGGCTCTGCCACTGATCGGCGACATCGCCGCCGAACGGGTACCCGCCGACTCGATCTCACCGCCTTGGGGTTCGAGCTAGTCGGCTAGCCCGCCGCGAGCAGTGCCTCTTCGGGCTCGGGCTCCTCGACGGGTGCGTCGACGCTCTGCCGCGCACCGTCGAGCGATACCGAGACCAGCGCCGAGATTCCTGGCTCCTCCATCGTCACGCCGTACAGATAATCCGCCGCCTCCATCGTCCGCTTGTTGTGGGTGATGATGACGAACTGACTATCGTCGCTGAAATGGCGAATCATCTGTAAGAAGCGGCTCACGTTGGCATCGTCCAGCGGGGCGTCGACCTCGTCCAAGATGCAGAACGGACTCGGCTTGACGCGATAGATCGCGAATAGCAACGCGAGCGCGGTGAGAGCCCGCTCACCGCCGGACAGCAGATTGATCGAATGGACGCGCTTGCCGCGCGGGCTGGCGACGATCTGGATCGGCGTCTCGAGGGGATCGTCGGGATCCTCCAAGTGGATCTCGGCAAACCCACCCTCGAACAGCGTCTGGAAGGTGTAGTCGAAGCTCTCCTTGATCTTTCCGAATGTCTCTACGAACAGCTCGCGGGCGGTGCGGTTGATCTTGCGGATCGCCTCCTCGAGCTGACGCCGGGCGACCACCAGGTCATCCCGCTGCTTGACCAGAAACTCGAGCCGCTCCGACTCGCGCTCGAACTCCTCGACCGCCAGCATGTTGACCGGGCCCAGGTTGGCGCGCTTGCGCCGCACCGCCTCGAGCCGAGTCTTGAGTTCGTCCAACTCCACCGTTTTCTCTTCATCGTCGAGCGGGTGCTCGGCCACCAGCGCCGCCAACCCGGTCTCGTACGTCTCCTCGATATGACCGGCTACCGTTTGGTGACGGTGCTCGATGTCTTGAAGCGTCAGCTCACATTGGTGACGTCGCTCCAGCGCCGCGTCGTGTTCGCGCCGCAAACCTCTTACTTCGTTATCGTGCCCCGATCGCTTCTCCTCGATCGCTGCCAAGGTCTCGCGATGTCCACGCAACCCGACCTCGACCGTCTCGAGCTCGACGTAGAGCGCTTCGATCTCATCACCCGCGGTCTTGGCCTCAGCTTCGAGCCGCCTGCACTCGTCCTCGAGCCGAGCGCGTTCACCGGCTCGACCACCGCGGGCCTCTTCCAGGGCTGACTCGGCCGCACCCAGGTGTTCGAGTTCCCGCTCGACGAGACTCAGATCGGCCTCCGCGGCGGTTCGCTCGAGTTCGACCGCGTGGCGGGCCGAAATCCTCTCCGTGCGCACCTCATCGTACCGTTCGAGCGCAGTGCGAACGGCGGCCAGCCGCTCGGTCGCGCGGGTGGTATCAATCGATAGCTCGGCATGGGTCTTCGCGACCGCTTCCTGTGCCTGAAGGGCTCGATCGCGGGCCGCCTTTTGCTCGCCGATCTCAGCTTCGAGCTCAGCTCGCCGCCGAGCCGCGTGCGTGGCCGCTTCTTCGGCCGCGACCAGGGACTCGCGCCCGGCCCAGTAGGACCCGTCCGCCTCTCGCCATTGATCGCCGGCCGCACTCATGGCCGCGTTGTGTTCCGCCAGCTCGCCCTCGACCCGATCGAGCTCTTCGGCCAAGCCGGCGACATCGGCCCGCCGCCCCTTGAATTCGGTCTCGGCTTCCGCCAACTGGCGGCGGCGGGACAACAACCCATGGCCGTTCTCGGACCCGGCCGTACGCCAGCGGCCCACCGGCTCCAACAGCGTGCCGTCCAATCCGGCGATCGTGTAATAGCCGGCTGCCTGTGGCTCGCTACCGAGCGCCGAACGACAACCAAAGCAGGCCGCCGCATTGGCGACGATCAGCAGCCGCTGGAACAGCGGCTCGAACCGCTCGGGCAGCTTGCGAGGACCGGTCCACCGCACAACATCCGAGCCGCGCGCCAACACATGCGCGGCGGCGGCATCAGGTATGGGAGGTGGATCAGCCGCGCTGATTAGCTCCGGAATCAGAAAATCGGCCCGGCCGCCGCTCTTTCCGTCCAGCTGCTCGGCCGCTGCTAGCGCCGACTTTTGGTCCTTCGCCAGCAACCCATGGCCAAGGCTCTCAAGGTAGCGCTCGAGCGCTTTCTCGAAGCGACGATCGACGGGCTCGAGGACCTGGGGTAGCGCACCATACACGCCGCGCACGCGTTTCGACGCGCCAAGCAGCGAGCGGGCGCCCGACGCGTACCCTTCGAACCGCGCCTCAAGATCGGTCAGCGCGCTCTTGCGACCGGCTGCTGTCTGTTCGGCAGCCCGAGCTGTCTCCAATCTCTCTCGGATCGCATTGACCGTTGACGACAGCATGTCCGCCGCTGACTTCGCGATCTCACGGGCCTGGTCCGCTTCCGTCCGCTGCGCCTCGGCGGCCTCGACTGCAGCCCGGGCCCGATCAACGGCGGTCCCTGATTCACCCGCTTCGCGTTCCCGCAACTCGAGTTCGGCACTTAAAGCCGCTAAGCGCTCTTCTGCGCTCTCGGCCGCCGTGGCCTGACGAGCCCGGGCTTGGTCGACCTCTGCCAACCGCTCGCGCAGTGACTCGAGTCGTTCGGTGAGACGCCGCTGTTCAGCCATGAGGTCGGCCCGGCGTTCCTCCTCATCGGCGGTTTCGGACGGGGCCATTCGTTCGGCGATCCGGTCGACTTGCTCGCGCGCCGCGGCCAGATCCACATCCAAGTTGGCTCGCCGTTCCGCCAGGTCATCCGACCGGATGCGCGCTTGCTCCGCCTCGGTGGCCAGCTCCTCCAACCGTTGCCGGTGGTGCTTGAGCGTCTCGCCGTTTACGAGTCGAACTTCCTCGCGACGCGCGATACGGCTGCGCACCGCCTCGACCGAACCACTGGTGGTCTGCTCCTGCTGGCGCAGCTCGATCAGCTCGATCTCCATCGTCTCGACACCGGCTTCGCGTTCGGCCAAGCGAGCCGCCAGCTCCGACTCCTTCTCCTGCAATCCGCGAAACTCCTCCGTCAATGGCGCCCGCTGTGTCTCCAGCGTCTCCAACTCGCACGCCGCCAAATGCACATCCAGCCGAGTCTCCTCGGCCTGATACTTCAGGAACCGGCGGGCCTTGCCGACCTGGCGTTTTAGCGAGGCGACGTTCCGATCGACCTCGGCCACGACGTCCTCGACGCGGTCGAGATCGATCGTCGTCGCCTCGAGCTTCCGTTCCGTAGCCCGGCGCCGGTTCTTGTAACGCGTGACACCAGCCGCCTCCTCGAAGATCGTCCGCCGCTCCTCGGGCCGATCCGACAACAGGCTGTCGACCATTCCCTGTTGAATCAGGGTGTACGAATGAGTACCGATCCCGGTACCCATCAGCAGATCCTGAATATCCTTAAGCCGACACGGATGGCGGTTCAGCAGATAGTCGCTGTCACCATCCCGAAAGACGCGCCGAGCGATCGCGACCTCGGTGTACTCGATCGGCAGCAAGCCGTCCTCGTTCGAGAAGTGGAGCGCGACCTCGGCCAGATTGATCGGCTTGCGGTGCCGACTGCCGCTGAAGATCACCTCGTCCATTCGCGAACCGCGGACGAGCGTGGGCCGCTGCTCGCCCAGCACCCAGCGGATGGCGTCCGAGATGTTGCTCTTGCCACAACCGTTGGGACCGACGATCGCGGTGATCCCCGGATTGAACTCGATTGCAACGCGATCAGCGAACGACTTGAAGCCGAAGAGTTCCAGGCGCTGGAGTTTCACGGGCAGGACCTCCGATTACTGGCGTTTGATCATCGAAATGGGTTCGGCCGCCTCTTCGAGTGCGCGCCGAAGAACTCTTGCCTCATCTTGATTGCGGAATGCGCCCGCATATACGCGGTATGGACCGGCACCAACGACGTAGGCGGAGATCCCCCGGCTAGCGAGGTCGCGCTTGCGGACGTTGGCTTGATCGCGCGAGTCGAATATCCCCAGGTCGAACGCAAGCGGTGTCGATTGAACGAGGGCGTCATCGACTACGCCACGCCGCAGCAAGGTCTCACGCGCGGTGCGCGCACCGACCGAGTCTGCAAATGTCCCCGCGAACACGCGATACCACCGGCCACGATCGGGGATGTCTACTGGGGTGACGAACGCCGTAAACCCGGCGGCTTCGATGCGACCGGCAACCCGACGCGCCGAGCGATTGTCCTGATACGACCCGGCGTGAACGGAGTACGGTGTCGGCGACGGGGGTGCAGTTGAAGGCTTGGGTGCCGGCTCGGCCGGGGGTTCCTCGACCACCGGCTCCTCGGTCGAACCGGTCGGCCCCACCGGGTCAACCAACGGAACCAACTCTCCGGGCGCCGCCGCAGGATCGGTTCCCTGGATCGCGTTCCCTTCGACATCGACCCGCGCCACCAATTGATCCGGGGAATCGCCGCCGTCTCCCAACCAGCCGCTGAGAACCGGCGCCATCATGCGACCAGCCAGAACACCCACCAGAACCACGAAACCACTCGCCACGGCCAACCCCAGCCACCGGCGCCGCGGTGGTGTAACCCTAACCGCTGGCAATATCCGGCTGCGGGCCATCTTTGAGCGGACCGCTTTCAACCGATCGTCGATCTGTGCCTCGGGTTCGAACTCGTTCGGCGTCACCCGGTCGCTTTCGAGCTTGTCCAAGAACGCCAGATCGTCCCCATCGGCAGTTGGCGGCGCGTCTTCCAGAGGCTGATCGCTATCTGTCATTGGACCGTCATCGTGCAACTCGACGTCATCGAGCCACCCATCGTCCACCGGCAACGAATCGGTGTCGGACAAGCCATTGTTGTTGGCCAGGGCGAAGATGTGATCCGGCGGGCCGGCCGGTGGAGGCGAACCGGTGCCGCGCTTCGCACCGACAAGCACGTCCGGTAGTGGTCCCAGAAAACGGTGGGTCAGTTGACCGAGTTCGTCAGCCGCCTGCGGATCACCGCCAAGACGAACGATCCAGCGTTCGCTACCGATCAGATCGGTGCTCGACTCCTCGGCCTCGATCGCGAAAACGGCGTCACATATCGCCAGCACCCCGGCGGCATCGGCATCGCCGTTGCTCCCTGGCAAGGTCACCACCAGCACCTTGTAGTGTTGCCGCAACCGGTCGAGGGCGGCCCGAAACGCCGGCCCGTCGTCGAGCGCCGACCCACCCAGCAGGTTCGCTCCGCTGGTCAGCACGTCCATGTTCGGGATCGCTGTATTGCGCACGCATTGCTCGAGCGGCACGCCGTACTGAAGGTGATCGATCATCCCCTCCTTGAGATCGCGGCCCAACAACCGCTCGAGCCACCGAAACTCGGGGCTCAGATCGACCAGCAGCGTGCGTAACCCGGCGCGAGCCAGAAACGCGGCCGACACGAACGACAATAGCTGCGGGTTGTGACCACCTCCCGTGAGTCGAGCGCCGACCAACATCGCGTCGCGGGTAGCGTCGGCCTCGATTTCGGTAAGCAGTTGGGCGTAGTCGGGATAGCTGCCCGAGAGCGCCGAGGCGCGCGATCCCTCGCGGACCGCGGTTAGCGCCTCGCGCCAGAATCGATCGTCTAGCTCAAAATCGCGCATATTAGTCCCAAAGATACCCTGGTGGGTCGTTTCGAGTCAATCGTAAACCACTATATCTAGGGTCGCACCTGGATCGGGGTACGAGGGGTTGTATCTGCTGTCGACCCAAGCACATCGATGCAAGTCGCCTGACCACCGGACTCAAGTTGGCTGTTATGGATGGGGCTTTCTGGCTGCGGATGGGGTGGCCAGAGGCGCTAACCAACGGAACAGTAGCGCCTCAGGCCTCGAGGATCAACCGGGGTTAGAACTCCGGCGCTAGAGTGAATACCCAGCGGCCGGTCTTGAGCTCGGCCATATCGGTCTGCTGCGCGTAGTCAACGCGGATCACGGCGAACCCGAACATGTTCATCCGGACACCTGCACCAAACGAGGCGCGGGCGTCAACCAGTCGGAAGCCAAAGGGGCCTCCGTCTTGGCTGGTCGAGAACTTGAACGACTCACGCAGCTCGCCTGTCTCGTCAAGCACTTCCGCTTGCTGGTGCTGACACAGCTCGTTGCCACAACTCGCAAAGCCGAGATCGTACCATATGGCACCGCGGATCGGTGGGAACGCTGACGTTCCAAGCCGCGGACGCTCGATAATCGGGAATCGAAACTCGAGGTTGAAGAGTCCCACACCCGTCCCGACCAGGAAGTCATCTTCATCGAAGTCGAAGCCACGCAGCAGTGTCGGGCCTCCGATGCCTTGGAACCGCAGCTCGTCCTCCTGCTGGCCAAACGTGCCGAGGTACAGCAGCCGCGATGCGATCGTGTAGCGGCGACCGAGCAACCAGTACTTTCTGACGTCGCCGTAGAACTGTGTGAAGTCGCGATCGCCAAACGCCCTCTGAATGTCGAAGCGCCGCCGCGCCCCACCAATCGGCCCGGTGGACCCGAAGAAGCTGTTGTCGAACGCCCAACCGATCGACGGCGCGATGTAGGTGTCGCTGCCTAGCTCATCGACGATCTCGGGCGTCGGGTCGAAGAAGTCAAACCGTGCCCGACGACGCGAGATGTGCGTCGCATTTATAGACAGCTCCAACCTCCGGAAGCGGCTGAACGGGTAGGCAGTGGTCGCCTGCACGCCGCGATAGATGTCGCTTCGGAACAACAGGTCATCGCTTCGACCAGTGGACGTCGAGAGCGAGGCGAAGTCGCTTCGGAACTGATACGCCGACGTAGCCCAGTTCCAACGGCCCTTCCGATTCAGGTACGTGAAGAAGAGATCGCTGTCTGAAATCGAGCCGAACACCGACGCCGCTATGTACAGGTTGTGATCCCCCATCAGATCGCTGAACGCCAACTGGGACGCACCGAACGCACCCACCCCACTGGCGAAGCCCACTGACGGCTGCGCGATCAGGTCGGGCTGGAACTTGACCTTGTAATCACGAGACCTGAAGGCGGTCGTGTCGCGAGGCAGACCGATCGTGGGATCCTTGAGTAAGGTCGCGATGTCGACCGGCTCGTTGAACGATGGCAAACGACGACCGGGCGCAGCGGCAACCGGGCGACGGCCTCCTCCCTGATCGGGCTGCTCACCCAGGTAGTACGAAACCGCGTCCGGCTGAGCGGGCTCTTCTGCCGCAACTTCTTCCCCGTCGGCCGGTTCAGGCTCGGCTACCTCGCCGTCGGCGGGCTCTTCAACCGCGTCGTCCGCCTCCCCGTCGATCGGTTGGGCGGGCACATCCGGCGCCTCGTCCGCGACCTCATCATCGGCCAACACCTCCTCGGCGGCTACCGGCTCTTCGACCACCGGCGGTTGTGGCGGGGCCACCGGCCGTGCCGGTTCGACGAACGCGCGGTCCGCCAAGTCGAACTCGCCCCGGTCCGGAGCCACGTACGGCTCGGTCGCCAGCGACAACGGATCATCCAAGCGGTACAGATCCCAGCCCGCGTCGGCGAACGCGCTGAACACGATCCGGCTGCCATCGCGTGACCAAGCCATCGCCGGGCTCGATTCAATGATCCCGCTTACGCCGGTCAGCATGTTGGTCAGCTGATACGTCTCGTCTTTCTCTAGATCGTATAGAAAGATGTTTGTGATTCCAGTACGGTCAGAGAGATACGCAAGCGTCTTCCCGTCCGGACCCCACTGTGGGTTGATGCTCTTCCCTTCTTGGGCCGATATGTCTGACATGAACCTCACCTCGCCGGAGGTCAGGTCATACACACCGATTTGATATTCGTCGTATGAGAGCAGATCGAAGTCCGTACCCTCACCGAACTCCGTGGTGAAGGCGATCCGATTGCCATCCGGCGACCAGACAGGATCGCGTTGGGCGTAGCGATCGTTGGTCAACCTTCTCAGATCGGTTCCGTCGCGGCGAACGATGTACAGATCGCTGGTCCCACCCTTCTGTCCGGTGAACACGAGCTCTTGCCCATCCGGTGACCAGGACGGGGTCTCGATCCCATCGAGGTCAAAGCGATGAGAGGCGACGATCTTCTCGTTGTCGATGCGCATGATATAGAGCGCGTCCTGCTCACCGACTTTGCTCGAGAAGGCCAGGAACTTCCCGTCGGGTGAGAACGACATACCAACGCGCAGAAACCGCAGACTCTCAAACGTCTCGGAGCGTTCCCCGTTGACGAGCTTGTCCACGTCGGAGCCGTCTTCCGCGTTCGCTATGTACAGGTTGCTGAAGAACTCTCGGTTGGAGACAAACGCCACCTTGCTGCCGTCGGGTGACAGCGCCGGTCCGATGTTGATCGAGGCGCCCTCCTTGACGTGGTTGGTGAGCCGCACCGCGACCTCTGAGGCCGGCGGGTATAGAACAACCTGCGGCAGGTACGTGAGCCGAACCGCCTCGAGCCAATCTTCCGACAGGTCTTCGAGTCGCAAGTTGATCGATGTCCGAAACGCCTCGCGGACGCCCAGCAACGGCGCCTTCTGCATGATCTCGCCGATCTTCTCGTCACCATACTTGACGCCGATGTAGTACCACAGCGCCTGGCCAAAGCGATAAACGCGGATGTCCTGCGCGCGCGACAACTCATCAATCGTCGTCAGGTACCCCGATAACGAGCCATCCCGCAGCCACATCGCCGTCAACGGATCGATCTTCCCGGCCGTGAGATACTCTGCCATGCCCTCCGCAAACCACAACGGCATACGGAACGCAAACGGGTTACTACCCTGTGACAGGGCCCCGCGCCGTAGGATGTCGAACTGGAAGGCGTGAACGAGCTCGTGGGTAAGCGTGTGCTCGAACTCTGGGTACGCACTCGGGAAGAAAAGCACGATGCGGTTTCTCAACCCTTCGGTGATACCGCCGGTACCCTCTGAGATCTGGAAGCGAAAGATGTTCGTTTGCTGGAAGTCAGACTGCGACGCGTACAGAATGAGTGGCTTACGCTCGTTCCACTCGTGGCGGAACACCTTGGAGAGCCTCGCGTACGAGCGCTCGGCCATGCGCGCCGCATCGAGGATGGCGTCCTCTGCCTCCGGGTAATAGTGGATATCGAAGTGCTCCGTCTCGAGCACCCGGAAGTCCAGATCCTTGTACTGGACTTTGTTCTGTCCGAACTGAGCGTACGCTGGGCTAGCGATCAACCCACCGATCAGAAGCCCGACGAGGACGACAACATTGCGGGTCACGGAGCGCGCCAAGAGGTCTCCCTTCACTTTCATTCCAGCTCTTTCCTGCGGCCGAAGAAACGCTATAACGCCCGCACGAGACGGGCAAATGCCCCTGTCCTAGGAAATAGACGCCTCAAACGCGCGGTTTAATCCCCCACGGGCGATTCACCGTTCTCCGAGAACGTCTCGATCGGCGCGTCGCCCCACAAACGCTCGAGCTCGTAATAGGCCCGCGTTTCGCGATGAAACACGTGCACAACGAAGTCGATATAGTCGAGCAGCACCCAGTTGCCCTGCCGGGCCCCTTCCACGTGCCAGGGACGAGCACCCTCGGTTTTCAATCGCTCTTCGATGCGATCCGCGATCGCCTTGACCTGGACATCGCTCTCGCCGCTGGCAAGAACGAAGTAATCGGTAGCGGAAGTCAGGCCCCGCAGATCGAGTAGTACCACATCCCGACCGCGACGGTCGACCGCTTCCTTGGCTGCCGCGGCAGCCAGGGCGTGAATCTCGGCGTCGCCGGAAGTGCGGCGCGCCCGGCGGCTCGGTGGGGTCAACCCTGGTCTCGTGTTACGAGCACCCGGATCGGGACGCTGACTTCAGGATGGAGTCGGATCGAGACTTCGTAATCACCCAGCGTCTTGATTGGATTGTCCAGCCTCACGTGGCCTCGCGCCGCGACAAAGCCGCGCTCGACCAATCGCTCGGCGATGTCGGCGGTCGAAACCGAGCCATAGAGCTGGTCCTCGTCGCCGGCCATCATCTGAAACTCGAGCACCAGACCCGCCATGGTCGCCGCAATTTCCTCGGCTTCGACCTGCTCCTCGCGCAGCTTTTGCTCGTACTTCTTGCGCTCCTGCTCGATGCGCCGCTTGTTGGCTGCCGTCGCTACGTAGGCCAGACGCTGCGGCAACAGATAATTGCGAGCGTAGCCGGCTGCGACCTCAACGACGTCGCCGGCGTGCCCGAGGTTCTCGACCTCAGCGCGCAAAACCACTTCGGTGTGCTTGCTCATCGTTCGGTCCCTCGTTCGCTGATCCCGAGCCGCGATCTCAAAGCGCGTGATCCGGCAGATATGGAATGAGTGCCAGGAAGCGGCCCCGCTTGATCGCGGTTGCCAACTGACGCTGGTGGCTGGCACATGTACCTGTTACGCGTCGTGGCAGGATCTTCCCCCGGTCGTTGGTAAAGCGATCCAACATGTGCTGATCTTTGTAATCGATCGCCACTTTGTTCTCGCAGAAGTGGCACGTTTTCTTCCGCCTGTAGGCCGTCACTTTTCTTCCTCCACACCGGTCTCCGCCGGCTCTTTCGCGCTCGTCACCGCTGGCTCACTGGGTGTCGTTGCCGGCTCCGTCGTCGTAACCGGTTCCACCGTCGCCGCCGGCTCTACTGTCGCGGCGGCCGGCTCAATCGTAGACTCGATCGGGTCGACGACGGTGAGCTGCCGCAACACCTGTTCGTCGAGCTTCGCCAAACGCTCGAACTCGACCAGTCGATCAGGCTCGGTGTCGTATCTAAGAATGATGTAGGTGCCCTGCTCCTTCTTGCCGATCGGGTAAGCGAGCTTGCGGGTGCCCCATTGAGTCACCGTCATCGATTCGTCGGCGTCGTCGACGAGCGCACCCTGGAGCCGACCCAGCTTCTGCTCGAGCACGGATTCCTCGAGCGTGGAGTCGAAGATAAGAACGGTTTCGTAGGATCTTGGCATGCGATGCTCCCTTCGGTCTGGACGGTCCGCCCTCACAGGACGAACAGGGATATTGGAAAGAGCCCAGAAACTATCGCCCGGGCGTTCCGCCGTCAACGCGTTTTGCCGCCGCGGAACGAGCCGCTATCTTCGGGCGAATGGCGCTAATCCGCGAACAAGTGGCGGCCAAAATCCAGGCCGCGATCCCCGACGCCGAGGTTGAGGTCATCGACCTGACGGGGACCGACAACCACCTCGAGGCCCGCGTCATTTCCCCGTCGTTCGTGGGAAGGTCACTGATCGAGAGACACAAAATGATCTATGCGGCGATTCAGGAGTGGATCGACGACGATACCGTTCACGCGTTGGCCATCAAGGCCTGGACGCCCGAGGAGGGAGCGAAATGACACCCGAGATGAAGCAGAGGATCGAGGCTGAGATCCAGGACAATCCGGTGCTGCTCTACATGAAGGGTACCGAGATGTTGCCGCGCTGTGGTTTCAGCGCCGCGACCGTGGAGACCCTGCGCAACTCTGGAGCCGCGGGACGGATCCACGCGATCGATGTGCTGGCCGACCCTGAGCTGTGGCAAGCGATCCGCGAGTACAGCGACTGGCCGACGATCCCACAGGTATACGTCGGCGGCGAGTTCATCGGTGGCTGCGATATCACGCGCGAGCTTTCCGACAGCGGAGAGCTCCAAGCCAAGATCGGCGCCGCCCTGGAAACCGCCGGTGCGGGGGCGGAAGAGTAAGAGCAACCAGCGATAAGCGAACAAGGGGTGAGTCCATCGTGATGAGTCGCACATCGATCGCTCTCGCCCTTTCGCTCGCTGTCATCCAACCGAGCCGCGCCGGCGCGCAAGACCTACCCCCCGCTCTTCCCGATCATGACGTGCGTCTGTACGAATTGATCGACTCAGTGTCCGCCGATCGGATCGAGCGCGACGTCCGGACCCTAGCCGCGTTCGGGACCCGACACACTCTCTCCGACACGCTGTCGGACACGCGCGGGATCGGCGCTGCCCGGCGCTGGATCAAGGCCGAGTTTGACCGGATATCGGCCGACTGCGGCGCGTGCCTCGAAGTGTCGTACCAGCGATCGCTGGTCCAGGGCGAGCGGCGGATCCCGGATCCAACGTGGGTGGTCAGCGTCGTCGCGATATTGCGAGGCACGAGCGACCCTAACCGTTACGTCATCATGAGTGGCGACATCGACTCGCGGATCTCCGACCCGATGAACGCTGTTGACGACGCGCCCGGAGCCAACGACAACGCCAGCGGCATGGCGGGCGTGCTCGAAGCGGCGCGAGTCATCACGCGATCCGACCACGTCTTTCACGCATCGATCGTGTTCGCCGGACTATCCGGCGAGGAGCAGGGACTCTTCGGCGGCCGCCACATGGCCAACGTCGCTCGGGAAGATGGTTGGAACGTCGAGGCTGTGCTCAACAACGACATGATCGGGAACACGGCCGGGATCAACAACGTCGTCGACAACTCGACCGCACGCGTGTTCTCCGAGAGCCCGGACGTGACCGCGACATCGGACGACTGGCGCCGGATGCGCTTCACTGGTGGCGAGGTCGACGGTCGTTCGCGACAGCTCGCCCGGTATGTCGACCGGGTCGCGGATCTCTATCTCGACGATCTCGACACGATCATGATCTACCGATTGGATCGCTGGGGGCGTGGGGGTCATCACCGGCCGTTCAACGACGCCGGGTTTCCGGCTGTGCGGATCATGGAGACAAATGAGCACTACGATCGGCAACACCAGGACATCCGGGTCGAAGACGGGATCGCGTACGGTGACGTCGTCGATGCGGTCGACTTTGACTACGCGCGCAAGCTGACCGCGCTCAATGTCGCCGTCTTGGCGTCTTTGGCGTGGGCGCCCGCACCGCCGGAGAACGTCACCATCGAGGGCGCCGTCCAACCCTCTGCCGTGCTCCGCTGGACCCCCTCACTGGATCCGATCGTGGCCGGTTACAAGGTGTATTGGCGGGACACGACCTCACCGACGTGGGATCGGTCGCGCTGGGTCGGGCGTAACCACGAGATCGAGATGACCGATCTCGTCATCGACAACTACTTCTTCGGCGTGGCCGCGGTGGGCCCGGGTGGCAACGAGAGCCCGGTCGTGTTCCCGGTGCCGGCGCGCTAGCGGCTTTCGTTAGGACCCCACCTCGCGCACACGCCCAGTCTCGATGTCGTAAACAAATCCGCGAATCGCGTCTACGTTCGTCAAGAACGGGCTCGCCCTAAGACGTGCGATCGATTCGCGGACGCTGTTCTCTAGATCCCTGAATGCTCCCATCGCAAAGGGTGGTCTCGTGCCAGTTTCTTTCTCGATCGTGTCCATCAGCTCGTCGTCGCTGAACTTCTGCATGCCACAATCGGTGTGTTGCAACACCACGATCTCACGCGTACCCAACAAACGCTGCGAGATCGTCAGCGACCGAATCACGTCGTCGGTGACGATCCCCCCCGCGTTCCGGATTACGTGAGCCTCACCGTCCGCTAGCCCAAGCACCTCACGGGGGTGTAATCGAGCATCCATGCACGCAACGACGGCGACTCGCGGACCGCTCATACGTTGAACTTGATGTAAATGATATCGCCATCGGTGACGACGTAGTCGCGGCCTTCGCTACGCATCAACCCCATCTCGCGCGCGTGGTGCAACGATCGATCGGCGCGAACGAAGTCGTCGTAGTGAACCACCTCGGCACGAATGAAGCCGCGCGCCATGTCGGTGTGGACCTTTTCGGCCGCCTCGACCGCCGTGCCGCCGCGGGCCAGGGTCCACGCTCGCACTTCCTTGTCGCCGGTCGTCGTAAAGAAGGTCAGCAGATCGAGTAGATCGTAGGCCGCGTGGATGACCCGCCGCAAACTCGACTCCGGCAGCTCGAGGTCCGCCAGAAACTCCTGACGATCCTCCTGTGACAGGGTCGCCATCTCGGCTTCTAGCTCGCCGCATACCTCGACCAACGCAGCGCCTTCAGCCGCGGCGGCTTTCGCCAACGGCGCCACTTCGGGCACCGACATCGGATCGCGAACCGCGTCCGCCAAAACATCGTCACCGATGTTGGCGCAATAGATGATCGGCTTGCGGGTCAACAGACCGTAGGTCCGAACGGCCGGTTCTTCGTCGTCGGCGATCTCCACGGTCCGCGCCGGCTCGCCCGCCTCTAGCGCCGGCAGGAGCTTCTCCAGCGCCGATAGCTCGCTGGCGAACTCCTTTTTGCCCCCCTGCACCTGCTTTGCGACTTGGGCGTGTCGCTTTTCGACCAGCGCTAGGTCGGCCAGCGCGAGCTCGGTATCGATGATCTCCTTGTCCCGCAGCGGGTCGATGTTGCCCAGTACGTGCACGACGTCGGCCGACGGGAAACAACGCACGATGTGGACGATCGCGTCGACCGTCCGGACGTGGGACAGGAATTGGTTCCCCAGCCCCTCGCCCTGACTCGCGCCTTCGACCAGTCCGGCGATGTCTACGAACTCGATCGTTGTCGGGGTGACCGTTTCCGGCTGGAGCGCCTCGCCGAGCACATCGAGCCGCTCGTCGG
>CAMYLR010000007.1 GCA_947259315.1 uncultured Gemmatimonadales bacterium
TCGCCGCCGTCAACGTCGTCTTGCCGTGATCCACATGGCCGATCGTTCCGACGTTCACGTGAGGCTTCGTACGCTCAAACTTCGCCTTGCTCATCGTGCCTCCGGTTTTCTGTAGAACCTCGAGTGAACATCAAATGAATCAAAACTGGTGGAGCCCAGGAGCGGGTTTGAACCGCCGACCTCGTCCTTACCAAGGACGTGCTCTACCGACTGAGCTACCTGGGCTCAATGACGCTGGAGCGGGAGACGGGTCTCGAACCCGCAACCCCGAGCTTGGAAGGCTCGTGCTCTAGCCAGTTGAGCTACTCCCGCGCGCCGCGGTGTCGTTAGAACCGTTCCATGGTGGAGGGAGGAGGATTCGAACCTCCGAAGGCTTAAGCCAGCAGATTTACAGTCTGCCCCGTTTGACCGCTTCGGTATCCCTCCATTGATCCCCGAGCAGTAGCGTGGCCACCCGACGAGCTGGCCACGGCAAATCTGGAGCCGATGACCAGACTCGAACTGGTAACCTGCTGCTTACAAGGCAGCTGCTCTACCAATTGAGCTACATCGGCTACCGGGTCTCTCTCCCCACTGAGCACTCGGCACCGACCGAGGGCGCGCCGCACCGCCCTCCTGGACGCATTACGCCTGAAAGAAAAGAATGCCAAATATACGGTTAGCTTCGCAGATGTCAACACCCCCCAGGGCAGGAGGTTAGACCTTCTTCCAGCGCACCCCCTGGGCGGTATCTTCGAGCACCACGCCGCGGCCGGCCAACTCCTCCCGGATGGCGTCCGCGCGCGCGTAGTCCCCGGCCTTACGAGCCGCTTCGCGAGCCGCGATCAGAGCCTCAATGTCGGCGCCGATCTCGGCCTCGCCGGGGTCCGGGGTCAGCACGTCGTATATGCTATCAAAGCTCTTCAGAAAGCCCCCAAGCTGGTCACGATCGGCGGTCGTCGCCTGTCCCGAATCCAACGCTCGGTTGACGTCCCGAACCCACTCGAAAACCGCCGCCAGCGCACGGCTCGAGTTGAGGTCGTCGTCCAGCGCCGTGTCAAACTCAGTGGCCGCTTGCTGGGTGCGGCCGGCCAGCTCGTCGTTGGGCGAATCCCCCGCGGGCAGCTGTTCCAACCGATCCGCAAAGTCAGCCAGACGTTCAAGGGCCGCAGCCGCCTGGTCGAGTCCGGCGAAGGTGAAATTCAGCTGCGACCGATAGTGCACCGAGAGCAGCAGGTAGCGAATCACTCGGGGGCGATAACCCCGATCCAACAAGTCGCGCAGCGTGTAAAAATTGCCCAGCGATTTGGCCATCTTCTGACCATCGACAATTAGGTGTTCGGCATGGATCCAATAGCGGACGAACGGTTTCCCAGTGGCCGCCTCGGACTGGGCGATCTCGTTCTCGTGATGGGGAAAGACATTGTCGACCCCACCGGTGTGGATGTCGAACGACTCCCCCAGATACTCCATCGACATCGCAGAGCACTCGATGTGCCAACCGGGCCGACCGCGGCCCAGAGCCGTGTCCCAGGCCTGCTCATCCGGCTTGGCCGCCTTCCAAAGCGCGAAATCCTTGGGACTCTCCTTGTCGTACTCATCCGAGTCGACCCGCGCACCATCGCGCATCTCGGAGAGATCGACGCGCGAGAGCTTGCCATAGTCAGGAAAGGTGGAGATTCGGAAATAGATCGATCCATCATCGGTTGTGTAAGTGTGGCCGTTATCGCGAAGACGCTCGATCAACCCGACCATCGCGTCGATATGATCGGTGGCAGCCGGGTACTCCTCCGCGGGATCGATACGCATGGCGGCCAGATCGTCGAAAAATGCCCGCTTGTAGGGATCGGTGTACTCTCCGATCGACACCCCGGTCTCAACCGCCTTACCGATGATCTTGTCATCGACATCGGTCAGGTTCATAACCTGCACGACATCGTAACCCCGACGCTTGAGAACTCGTCGCAGCAAGTCCTCGAACAGAAACGTCCGCAGATTCCCTATGTGGGCGAAGTCGTGAACGGTCGGTCCGCACGTGTAGATCCGCACCCGACCCGGGTCCAACGGTTCGAAGTCGACGGTCTCTCGCTGCAGCGTGTCGTACAGTCTCAGCCCCATCGCTAGCCCCGCCCCGAGCTACCGGAACCTCCCTCGGGTTCGCCCTTATGCCAGATCGTCCGCTGAGGAAACGGGATCTCGATCCCCTCGGCGTCGAACCGGTGCTTGATTCGGCGCCGCAACTCGCGGGCGACATCCCACTGCTTTAGCGGCAGTGTGCGGGCCATCATGCGAATTACCACGGCTGAATCCGTGAACGCCTCAACTCCAGGAACAGTAGGCGTCTCGAGCAGTAGTGCTCCGTACACGGAGTCGGCGCGCATCTCGGCGCCGATCTCTTCCAATACCGTGATCACCCGGTCCGGATCCTCGCCGTACCCGACGCCGATTTCGAGTACCGCCCGCGACCACTCCTTGGTCTTGTTCGAGACGACGCGGATATCCCCGTTGGGGACGATATGAACGGTCCCGTGCACGTCGCGCAAGATCGTCGTTCTCAGGTTGACTTTTTCGACCACACCGCTGACGCCCGCCGTCTCGATCGCGTCGCCCAGCGAGTACTGGTCCTCGAGCAGGATAAAGAACCCGCTGATCATGTCCTTGACCAGCGTCTGGGCGCCGAAACCGACCGCCAAGCCGGCGATGCCCGCGGTCGCCAGCACCGGCCCAAGCGAGATCCCGAGTTCTTGGACGACCATCATCACCGTCACCGCGGCGATGACGACAAGACCCGTGGTGGTGAACACAGCGGCCAACGTCTTGGCGCGTTGCCGAGCGTCGTCGGTATCGTCGACGTCAGCGCGCGCGATCCGACCTCGCAGCGCCCTGAGGACGAGATAGGCGACCGTCCCGCCCAGGAGCACCAGCCCGATCCGGGCCGCGCTTAGAGTTACCTCGTTCCAATCCATGACGATCGGCGCGAAGGTAGGGTCGACCCGGCCAGGTTACAAACGGTTACGCGGCTGGATCTGCCGTCGGTGCGGGCGCGGTTGGTGAGGCTAGGGTCGTGGAATCGCCGTCGCCGGTGCCAAACACCTCGCGAATCGCCCCCAAACTCCCGAGCACGCCGGTGACCTCGAGCGGCAGGAAGACCTTGGTCGCCTGCCCGTCGGCGATCCCCTGGAGGGCGTCCAGGTACCGGATCGCGATCAGGTCGGGAGTCGGGTCACCGGTGTGGATCGCGCCAAATACCCGTTCGATCGCCCGGCCCTCGCCCTCGGCCACCGTCTCGAACTCGTAGCGCTTGCCCTCAGCCACCCGTTTTATCGCTTCCGCTTCCCCCTCGGCCTCCAAGATCTGTTTCTGCTTTACCCCCTCGGCACGCAGGATCGCTGAGCGCTTCTCGCCCTCGGCTTCGGTAACCACGGCTCGGCGAAGTCGTTCGGCTTTCATCTGACGGTGCATCGCATCCGTCACGTCGGGTGGTGGCTCGATGCGTTGGATCTCAACCCGCACCACGCGGCTTCCCCACTTGTCGGTCGCGTCGTCGAGAATCTCTCGCAGTCTTGCATTGATGAGTTCGCGTGAGATCAGCGCATCGTCGAGCTGGAGATCGCCGACGACGTTACGCAGGTTTGTCTGAGCGAGTTTCGTAACCGCCAGAATGAAATCGCCCACGTTGTAGAGGAGCTTTACCGGATCCGTGGGCTCGTAGTAGATCACCGCGTCGACGGTCACCACCACGTTATCCTTGGTAATCACCTCCTGCGGCGGCACGTCGACCACCTGCTCCCGCATGTCGACCTTTAGCAGCCGCTTGACGAATGGCATCACCCATCGAAGGCCAGAGTCTACGGTGGTTTCGTATTTGCCGAGGACCTCGACCAGTCCTTTTTCGTAAGGTCGAACGATGCGAAATCCGGTGGCGGCCACAAACACGAGCACCACGGCCATAAAAACAAATAGCACAACAATCGGGTCCATCACGCCCCCCTCTCTCGATTATGGGTCATTATTGATCCGCCGGGGCCACGACCAATCGCGCTCCCCGGATTCCAACCACCACGACGTGAGCGCCAGGCTCGAGCGGCTGGCCATCGGTAGTCGCACGCCACTCCTCGGTCTCGACGCGTACCATTCCGGTCGCGGTTTTGGCATCAACCCGCGTCGTGACGACGCCGCGGCTATTCAGGTATCGATTGGCTCCGATCGCGAAAACAGCTTCGTCCTGATGGCTCATGAACTGGCGCACGTAGGCCAACGCGAGGCCGGAGACGAAGAAGAACACCAACCACTGAGCCAACAACTGAACGCCGAGCCACGCCAGCACCGCCCCCGCGACCGCGCCGACGGCGAAGGGCAGAAGAAAAAAGCTGGCGGTGAAGATCTCACCCAATCCCATGATGATCGCCAAGCCCGTCCACAACCAACGCCACGTCGCGTTCGTGACGGGGTCGCCATCACCGGCGATCGTCAGCGCCAACCCACCGGCGGCCAAAACCAAGGCGACAAAGCCGGCAGCCGCGAAACGGGCTTGCCGGTTGCGAGCCGTCTTGCCGGTGGTCACCTCTTCCCACGAGGGGACCTGCCCTGCGGATGAGCGCCGCTCGGCGGCCCACGCTTCGGCGAATGCCGGCAGATCCGACCCTACGACCGCGTGCGCTGAACGACCCTCCGCCAACACTTGGACAAGGTGTTGCTCTAGCTCAGCTCGCATCTCGGTCACCGCCTCAGGGGGCACCCCCGTCTCGCGCCAGTAGCGCTCGCAATCGGAAACGACCGTCACCATGTCGCTGTGATCAGACATCGCGCCCTCCTCTCAAGACCGTCTCTACTCCGATCGACAACTCCCGCCACTCTCGACTCCACTCGTCGAGCCGATCACGGCCCAGCTCGGCGATGCGGTAATACTTGCGCCGGGGCCCCTCCCGCGACGCGACCTGATAACCCTCGACCAGGCCCTGCTTCTGCAGGCGGCTCAACAGCGGATAGATGCTGCCCTCACTCACCAAGCCCAGACCGCGCTCGCGGAGCTTTTGAGCCATCTCGTAGCCGTAGCTGGGCTCTTCAGCGACGATCGCCAGCAAGCACATGTCGAGAACGCCCTTGAGAAGCTGAGAACTGCGTTCGGTGCTGACCGCTCTAGCTATCATGCGAGACATGATACCATATTTAACCTTGCAATGCAAGGTAGCGGCAAAGAAGGAGCCTCGCGCCCTGGGGCGCGATCGTCAGGAGGGGGTGGGGTCTAGTCGTCGGTGAGCCGGAGCTCGGTCAGCACCCAGCGACCGCGCACCTGGCGCGTACCGGCGAAGACGCGGTCGGTACGAGGCTTTTCAGCGGGTCCTTCGCGATACACACGTTCGCCCACCGCGTACGCCGTTCCATTGTCTGCATCGTAATGGGTCGACGCCGGGAAACGGAGCTCGATCTCGTCGCTCGAGTCAAACAACTCCTGCAGCAGGTACTGTAGCTGGCTGGCCGCCAGACGTTGGTTCACACGCTCCCTTTGAACCACCACGTACACCCGCCCATCGCGGGCCAGTTGGGCGATCTCACGAGCGTTGCCCGACTGCCAGAAGTTGGCCAGCTGATCATAGGTCTCCTGGAGGGACGTCGGCACAGGCGGCGCCTGCGGCTGGAACTGAGCGCCAACCGGTTGCTGACCGATCTCCTGGGCGTCAACCGACGACGCGCCGACCACCGCTACAGCGGCCGTCAACACGGCAAGGGAGGAGAGCTTGCTAGCCATCGGCTATGAGTACTTTCCTACTCCGGCTTTGTTCCCGCCCCGCTGGGTCGACTTCCGGGCTTTTCGAGCTCGAGCCCGGCGGCACACTGGGGACACCGGCCCGGCGGCACCTGAACGCCTTCCAGAGTGACCAGCGCCGCCGAGGGGACTCGCCACTCGATCTCTCCTGCAGAGCGATCGACTAGCGTGGCTACGCCGACGACCTGAGCTTGGTGACGCTCGAGCAACTCAACCAGCTCGCGCAATGAGCCCGCAGTGGTCACAACGTCTTCGACCGCCACCACCGGTTCATCCACCCGCAAGCCAAAACCGCGACGAAACGCCAACCGTCCGTCCTGTGGCTCCCGCTCGGCCCAGATCGAACGGCAACCCCACGCGCGAGCGACTTCGTAACCCAGCGTGATCGCGCCCAGCGCGGGCGAGGCGATCGTCGCCGGCGGCGTATCCAAGCGCGGTGACAACAGCGCCACCAGATCGTGCGCCGCGGATTGAACCAGATCGGGGCGCTCCAGTAGTCGCGCGCACTGCACATACTCAGCGCTGTGAAGCCCGCTCGAGAGTTCGAAGTGGCCCTGTGTGACGGCTCCGATCGCGATCAGTCGATCGAGCCACCCGCGCCCGTCGGGGGTGCGTTCGCTGCTCACGCGGCGAGCTCGGCCTGAATCCTAGCCACAGCGGCAGCAGGATCTTGTGCCCCGGTAACCGCCCGTCCCACGACTATGTATGAGGCGCCGGCCTTCAGAGCCGCCTGCGGCGTCGCCGTTCGTGCCTGGCCGCTGTGGTCCGCAATCGACCAGGTTGGTCTGATGCCAGGAACGACCAACAGCGGGGCTGGCCCAAGCGCGGTCCGCAACCGAGCCGCGTCGCTGGCTGCGCACACGCAGCCGTCGATGCCCGAGTCGATGGCCATCTCCGCCAGCGCCGTAACGGCGTCACCCAGCGCCCTGGCTCCGGGACCCACAATCCGCGTGTAGTCGTCTTCGCCCAGACTCGTGAGAACGGTCACCGCAAGCAGTCGCAATCCTTGGTCGCCGACATCCGCGGCTCGCCGGGCGGACTCGAGCATCTCGACACCGCCCGCGGCGTGCAACGTGACCAGATCGACCCCAAGCTCGGCAGCGGCTGCCACCGCGCCGGCGACCGTCGCCGGCGTGTCGTGAAACTTGAGATCGAGAAACACGCTGTAGCCGGCGCCGATCAGCTCTCGAACGAATGCCGGTCCTACTCGCGCGTACAGAACGCTTCCCACTTTGTAGCGCTCGACGAGACCCTCCAGCGATGCCACGCACGCCTCCGCGTCGGCAACGGTCTTGTGATCGAGCGCGATGATCAGCGGTGACGGATTCAACCTGTCCAAGTGGCCGGCTCCGCCAATCGGCCTTCTCGATGCGCGGCTCCACTGAGCTCGGTGATCGTCGTTTCGCGCTGGGAGCAATAGCGCTCCAGACCGGCGATGATTTCTACGCACGCAAGCGGGTTTACAAACGCTGCCGTTCCAACCTGGATCGCCTGCGCTCCGGCCAACAAGTATTGAAGCGCGTCACGCCAGGTCGCGATTCCACCGATCCCGAGAATCGGTAGATCAGGAAACGCGGCGCGCACCTTATACGTCCAATAGACGCCGACCGGGAGTATCGCCGGCCCGGAGAGTCCACCCGAACCCGTTCCCAACACAGGCCGTCGTTTTTCGACATCGATCTGCATTCCGTACAGCGTGTTGATCAGCGACACTCCTTCGGCGCCTTCATCCATGGCGCACCCGGCGAACGGAACGACATCGGTCACATTCGGCGACAGCTTGACGAATATCGGCAACGATGTCTCCTGGCGTACGCCCCGAACCGCAGCCTGGAACTGATCCCGATCACAGCCGATGTTTGTCCCCCCTTCCTTCACGTTCGGGCACGAGACGTTCACCTCGATTCCGGCGCATCCGATGCGCTCCCGATCGCCTTCGACTCTTGCGGCGATCGCGCGGTATTCGTCAGGGGAGTTTCCGGCGATGTTGACGAGCATCTTGGCGGCCCCGACAGTCGCCTTCAAGTCTGGTACTTTCTCCTTCACAAAAGCCTCCCAGCCCACGTTGGCGAGGCCGATCGAGTTGATCATCCCGGTCGATGTTTCCGCCACCCGGGGGGCTGGGTTCCCATCCCGCGGCTCGACAAACAGCGTCTTTGTCACAAAACCACCGAGCGACGCCACCGGGAAGAAGTGCTCAAACTCGGAGCCGTACCCGAACGTGCCGCTGGCCGCGAGCACCGGATTCTGAAAGGTGATTGGACCACAAGTAGCGGTCAGTCGTGCGCTGCTCACCAGGCTACCTTTCCGATCTCCAGAACGGGCCCTTCAGTGCAGAGTAAGTGGTACCGTGGCGGTGGGTATCGGTTGGGTACGATGCACGCCTGGCAGACGCCAAAACCACACGCCATGCGCTCTTCGAATGCGAACTGCGCGCTATCCACATCGTGCTCTTCGAGCTTCGCTGCCGCAGCGCGTAGCATCGGTTGTGGGCCACAGCCGTACCACGCGACCTCTGGCTCCGCCCACCGGTTCTCCAGCCCATCCACGACCGAACCAGCGATTCCCAGGCTGCCGTCGTCGGTGAATCGTTCAACGGTGTCAAACAACTCCTTCTCATCCGCGGTCAGCTCGATGTGGGAGCGCGCGTCACGTTCTCCGTAGTAAAGCTCGATCGCTGCCTCCGGCTGCTCTGTCCGTAGCCGACGAGCTAGGAACAGAAACGGCGCCAAGCCTATGCCTCCGGCGATCATGCGGTGGACCTTGCTCTCGTCACGCGCGAATCCGACGCCCAGCGGCCCAACCAAACGCATCATCGTGCCCAACTCCAGTGTCCGCAGCCATGCCGTTCCGCGACCCAGGGCTCGCAACATGAAAAACCACTCTCCGTCGCGCACATCCCCGATCGAGAACGGACGACCGAGGTACGCGACGGGTGAGGGCGCGACCGTCGATAACATGAAAAACTGTCCCGGTTCGCAGGCCGTGTCTGGGGGCGGTCGAAACCGCAGCCAGCTCGTGCCGGCGGCGATGTCGGCGGTCGACGCGAGGGGTAAGGCAAAGACCCCGGCCGCCGTTGGGCTCGGAGTCACTCCGGTATGTCCCGTGGCGGTGTCGGGCGGGGAGCATCGGGGTCCACCTGGCCTGGGGGCCCTTCGCCGGCTGGTCCGGGGCGCTCCGCACCATCTGCTGGCTCAGCCAAGGTCGGCCGCGCGCGACCCCCACGCGCTTCACGCCGACGTTGGTCATCCCGACGTGCATAGCGGTCGAGCTGGTCAACGATCCGGACCATCGGATCCGCGGCATCGGGAAGCGCTGTAGTCAGCGTCGTCAACTCGGGCGCAACGGCGTAGAAGTCCATCGGCCGTTCGGGTACATCGAAACCGAGCTCTCGGCGCGCTGAGTCGGCCTCCGGTGTATCCGGGAACTCCGCGATCAAAGAGCGTAGGTCCGCCGATCCGGTTCCCAGTGAACCGTTGCGAAACCGCAACAGACCCGCTGCCAACATCGCGCGTGGCCGCCACGGTGAGTCAGGGTACTCAACACTCAGTTGTGTGAAGATCGCCGCGGCTCGATCTGGATCGGACTCGATATCGAGGGTCTCCTCACCCAATCGATACAGAGCGGTCGAGCGTGCCATGCTGGCGTCCTCGATACCGACCACGACCTCGCGACCGGCTGCCAACTGCTGAAAGTGAATCAAGCGTGCCAACGCACGGGATTCGCTCCGTGCCGAGTCTCCAAATGCGCTGGTGGGAGAGTGAAGAAAAGCATCCAGGAGAATGTCCAGGGCTTCCTCATGCTGACGTCTGACCCTCCAGACGATACGTCCGCGTTGGAGCGTCGCCCGGCTTGCGACCACTGTACCAGGGGTCAGTTCGGCGGTTCGTCGGTACGACGCCTCGGCTTCATCCCAGGCCGAATCGGCAGCCAGCAGATCGCCGCGCTCAACCTCCGCGATGGCAGCCATAGAGTCTGGTACGCCTAGCTCGATGATCTCGGTGTACGTCGCGAGCGCCTCGCCTCTATGCCCTGCCAAGCCGAGGGCGTGCGCGATCTTCAGCGCCGCCTCCCGCTGGGCACCCAGATCGGCAGCGTTGTCACGATACGCTGCGTAGGCCTCGAGCGCGGCGTCATACTGACCCGCGTTGAGCTGCGCGTCAGCAAACTGAAGGATGAGATTGTGCTCGCGAGCGAACTGCGGATCCTGCTCGAGCAACTGTCGAAACGTCCCAACCGCCCGATTGTGAGCGCCAAGTCCCAGTTCGATCAACGCCTTCTCGTACAGGACCTCGGCCTCGTCGATCCCAAGCGTATCGTTGCCCAGCAACCCGCCCAACGCCGCTTCCGCCGCTCCCAGATCTCCGAAACGGCGCTGACTCCGCACCAAGCCGAGGCGAGCCAACCCCGCCTCATCGCTATCGGGGAAACGAACGATGTACTCACGAAAAACCTTCGCCGCGTCGCGATGGCGCCCGAGTTGGTAGAATGACTGAGCCAACAGTAGCAAGGCATCGTCCGCGTAATCCGAATCGCTGTGCCGGTCGAGAACGATGGCGCTCTTCTCGGCCGCGCGCTCGAAGGCTTCCCGCGCCGGCGCACTGAGCGAATCCGATTCACCACCCGACAGACGTATCCCTTCCTGGTAGGCTTGCTCAGCGTTGTAAAATGTGTTCAAGTACGCGCAGCCGACACTCACCCACGCGAGCAGCAACGCGGATACAAGCGAGTAAGGGGAGATGGGTCTAACCGGTCGTCCTGCGGACCAGAGCTCGCTCTCCGTACTGCGAGAGGTAACTGAGCAGAGAGTCGGCGAGTCCGTCGACGAGGCGGGTTCGGAACGCCGAATCATTGAGCAGAGCTTCCTCCTGGGGATTGCTGATGAATGCCATCTCGAACAAAACGGCTGGCATGAAGGCACCGTTGAGGACGAAAAAGCCGGCTTGCTTTACCCCTCGACTCTTGAGTGGCAGCTGCCGGCTGAGCGCCTCCTGAATTGTCTCTGCCAGCGTGCTCGATTCGCGGAGGTACTCATTTTGCGCCAGATCCCAAAGAATGAAATTTAGATCGCCCAGTGATTCAGGGTCAATCTGGGGATTCTCATAGCGAATAGCCGAGTTCTCCATTCGCGCGACTCGTTTTTCGTCCTCTGTTTTTGCCGCCGACAGGAAGTACGTCTCGAAACCCTCCGCCGAACGATTCCGCGCTGAATTGGCGTGGATCGAAACGAACAGGTCCGCCTGTTCACGGTTGGCGATCCGAGTACGGTCGGCCAGCGTGACGAACTCGTCCTCATCACGCGTCATCAAAACCCGTACACCGCTCTCGCGCTGCAGCCGCTCTCGCAGCTGGCGCGCTACCATCAGCGTAACCGCCTTTTCTTGCGTTCGCCGGGGACCGATCGAACCTGGATCGTCCCCACCGTGTCCGGCGTCGAGGACGATAGTCCACTGTTTTCGCTCCGGTGGCGTGTCCGACGCGGGCGCTTGAGTAACCGGATCGGGGCGGCGATCGGTGGGCGACAAAACCACCGGTCGGCGAACATTGACGTCGGCAGCGAGCATGATAGCCGCCTCGTCGGTAGCACCCGAGCGAAGTACGACCTCAAAGCCCGTCGGCCGACGAAGCGGAGCTACCGCGTAAACCGAAGCGCGCGGATCGAGCCACAGCGTCACCGCGGTTTGGCCGCTGCTCTCCGGACCCACCGCCACACTGTCAACCAGTCCCAAACCTGCCAAACCACGCACCAAACTGGGGTCGATCTCGACCCCGGATAACAGCAACTGGAGTGTCCCGGGAAGCGCGTCGTCGACGACGATCCCCGGAACAGCAGCCAACCGGAACCCAAGCCGCGTACGCCCCGGCTCGGCCCAGAAGTCGACTCTCGGGAGGTCATCGCCAGCCGGCAAGCCGTCGAGGCCAATCATGCCGCTCTCCACCCCACCCGCGGGGGGCTCTGTCTGAGTGTCGGCTGGCGGCGGCGCGCGCTCGATGCTGCCGCGGTCGGGGAGGGTCGGGAAACGTCCTGGCCACAAGGTCGGCAGAAGTTGAGAGAGGCTCGAAGCTGGTAAGTAGAAACCGGCCCCATCCTTCTGTGCCGCCTCTATCATCTGGTACCAACGGCCATCGAACTGGACAAACGGTGAACGGCGATGAACGGTCATCCGTGCCTGGTCGACGACCAGCACTGCCCGCTCCGGCCCCGCAGCGAGCACCTCGCCACCCAGCAACCGTGCGACTTCGGCGAGCGCTACGAACTGCCGGCCTTGGCGCTCGATTACGGGTACCTCGCGGGCCACACCGTCGATCGCCACCGTTACCGACTGCGCAGCCAGTGGCGGTGCGGCGCTCAAAACGACCAGCGCGACGAGCAGTCTCACGCGAGTCATCGACGTCCCAGCTCGCGCTCGGCTTCACGATCGAGCTCGCGCCGCCGCATCGCCTCGCGCTTGTCGTAGTGCTTCTTACCGCGCGCCACCGCCAGTGTCATCTTCGCAAAACCGTTCCGGAAGTGGATGTCCAAGGGCACGATCGTCAATCCTTTCTCATCGACTTGCTCGGCAAGCATCCTGATCTCGCGCTTGTTCAGCAGCAGTTTGCGACGTCGCGTTGGGCTCGGGTTCCAACGATCCGCCGGGTCATAAGGACTAACGTGAACGCCGTGGATAAACGCCTCACCGCGCTCCACCGTCGCATACCCGTCTCTCAAGTTCACGTTTCCCTGCCGCACCGATTTGACCTCGGCGCCTAGCAGCACGATCCCAGCCTCGAGCGTCTCGAGGATCTCGTAGTCGTGCCGCGCCCTGCGGTTCCGGGCAACGATCGTCTCCGGTTTCATCGTTCTCGGTTGTGGTCGGTCCTCAGGATGGGGATGTCAAACGATACGGATCGAACGGATTCTACGCAAACACGATTGACAGTCTCAAGCGACGATCCGTATCTTGATCCTCCCTTGGCGGGCCCACGGCCAACGGCCCCGCATGCTGCCCAAGTGGCGGAACTGGTAGACGCGCACGATTCAGGGTCGTGTGGGCTTGCGCCCGTGGGGGTTCGACTCCCTCCTTGGGCACCATGCGGGGCCGCCGTTGTTTTTCCAATCCTGCGACAGTAATCTTCGCAGCGTCATGCTGAAGTTAATCATCATAGTCGCCGTACTCCTGTGGGTCGCTTACCGGATCGCGCGGTTGCTCCCCCGGATCGAGATCAGCATCGACCGTGGGCACGACGAGATCCGAGTTTTTGGAATCATGCGCGAGCACTTTCCTGAGCAGTACGAGCGCTACAAGCACGGCTTGCTGTCGGAGACCGAGGAGCGGCAACTATATCTCGACTGCGTCGAGATCCTCGGAGCACGACAGGAGATCGACCGGCTCTGAGCCCCACCGGTTCTCAGCCAGCTCGCCGCTGGCTCTCCACGCTGCTCGACATCCGTTCCAACGAATGGCCAATCGTATGGTTGCTGTTCGGATATTTCTTCCTGCTCACCTCGACACAACACCTGCTCCGTCCGGCTCGAAACGCGTTCTTCCTGAGCACCGCTGGAGCGGAGAATTTGCCGTGGGCCTACATCGCGAGTGCGATCGTCTCCGCATTCGCCACGATCGCTTACGGACGTCTCTCTGCATCGTTCTCGCGAAGCCGGCAGGTGGTCATTACGCTGGCGATCGTCATCGCTTCGCTGGTCGCGTTCTGGATGCTGTTGAGTCGGCCCGACGGCCGCATCGCGGGCGCATTCTACGTTTGGAACAACGTGTTCTCGTTGCTGTTGATCAGCCAGTTCTTCCTGATCACCAGCGAGCTGTTCGATCCTCGCCAAGCGAAGCGCGTGTTCGGCTTCATCGGCGCCGGAGGGTTGTCTGGCGGCGTACTCGGAAGCGCCGCCGCCGGTCTCCTATCGAGGCCTCTCGGAGCCATCAACTTACTGCTCATGGCGGCGGTCTTGTTAATCGTGTGCACGATCGTCGTGACGCGTGTCCTCAGCGTTGGAACGATTCGTGAAACACGGCAGGCGGGTAGCGAGCGTGCTTCGCGGCGGACAGAAAGCGGAGTCACCAGTGGTTTCCGCTCGATCAAACGACTCCCCCACCTCCAGCGGATCGCGGCACTCGTGTTCATCACTGTTCTGGTTTCGACTTTCTTCGACTGGATGTTCAGCTTTCTCGTCGAGTCGACGATCCCCGACCGAGAGGCTCAAGCCGAGTTCTTCGGACGCGCGTTTGCCGTGTTCAATGGCCTCGGACTCATCTTTCAGCTAGCTGCTACCAGCGCCGTCATTCGCCTGTGCGGGTTGGCGGGATCGTTGTTGATCCTGCCGATGGGCATGGGGCTGGGCGCCGCCGGACTCATCTTCTTGCCGGGGTTGATCACCGCAACCGCCGGTAAGGGCGTCGATATGACGCTCCGAAACTCGGTCGATCAATCCGCAAGAGAGCTGCTCTACCTCCCCGTGCCGACGGCATTCAAGCAACGTGCCAAACCGTTCATCGATGTCGTACTACAGCGCAGCGCGGACGGGTTGGCTGGGGTCCTGATCCTGCTCGGAAGCGGGATGGCCGGAACCGGTGTGCGACCGCTGGCGTTCATCACTCTAGCATTGGTCGTCGCTTGGCTGGTCACGGTCGTCCGTGTCCGCGGCAGCTACCGTCACGCACTCGAGCGGTTGCTGGCGGTGCGCGACATCGACTTGGTCGAGGCGGCAGACGAGAGCCTCGACACGGAGGCGGTTCGTGAGCTCCGCGCCGCCTTGCGGCCGTCGACGAGTGCGACCGGCGTTCATTACGCGCTCGATCTGTTACGCGACTCTCCTTCCGGCAAGCTCCGCGACGACCTGCTGAGATTGCTCGACCATCGCGACCCGACAGCCCGCGCGCGTGCGATCATCCAGCTACTGCCGGTAGCAAACGCCAGCGACTTGAGCGCCATCCGACCATTGCTCGACGACGAGGATCCAAGAGTCCGAGCTCAGGCCACGATTCTCGCAACCCGCTTCGAACCCGAGCGCCAGCTGGCACGCATGGAGGAGTGGCTCAAGTCAACGGAACCCAACGTGTTGGAGGCGGCGCTGGCGTGCTTCTTGGCCTACGGAGATCGAGCGCACAAACGGGCGGCAACAGACCGGTTGCAGCGTTTGATGGCCGAAGCCACCCCCCAAGCCGCCCCGGAGAGGGCAGCGTGTGCTCGAGCTCTAGCTCGGCTGCCTGGCGACCACCCGCTTCAGAGCGGACTCGCTGATCTCTTGGCAGACGACGACCCGGAGGTGATTCGAGCCGCGATTTCGAGCGCCGGTGCCGCTCGCCGGGTCGAGTTGCTGGAGCCTCTGGTGCCACACCTCGGGTCGGCCGAGACCCGCCGTCCCGCGACGCGGGCGATGGCCGCCGCAGGAGATCGCACGGTCCCGCACCTGTCCGCTTTTCTGCGGGATCCATCCATGCCTCGGAGGTGGTTGCCCAGCGTGTTCGTCGAGATCGCCACCCCGGCGGCCTTTTTTGCGCTCGCAGACGGTCTACCGTTCTTGACCCAAACGGACATCCAATCGGCAGCGCTAAAGGCACTCAACAAGCTGCGCCGTCGACATCCATCGTGGGAGCTCCCAACCGTTGTCATCCGGCGCCAACTCGATTCTGAGCTGTTCGAGGCGTACGACACCGAGCGGCAGCTCGAGACGCTGTCTCAATTCGCGGACGAGCCCGACACACCGGACGCCGAGAGCGCGATCACGTATGCTTGGGCGTTGAAGCTGCGCGGTGAGCGAGCGGTCGAGCGAGCGTTCCGGCTAGAGGCGCTGCTCCACACTCCGCGCACGATCTACTTTGCGTACGCGGGGCTTACTGGCGGCAGGTCGGAGCATGCGGCACACGCCATCGAGCTCTTGGAGACCGCGCTCGATCGAGACGATGCGCGTGTCGTCGTGCCGCTGATCGACGCCGATTATTCTCGACCGCAGCGAGTCGCCGCGGGCCGGCAGTGGTTTCAGTTGGAGGACGTACCGCTCAAGACCGATCTCACGATCGTGCTCGAGCGTGGACAGCCGTGGCTCAAGGCCTACGCCACTCCGCTTGCGCAACGCGTCGGAGCGGCAATCGCTACAGGCAAGCACGAGGAACGAATGGCTCGGTCTACGGTCGAAAAAGCAGCGGCGCTCAGGCACGCCAAGTTGATGCGCAATCTCGACGCCGATGATTTGCTGCAGCTGGCAGCGGTCGCCGAGGAGCGTTCGTTCGACCGTGATCAACATCTATTCTACGAGGGCGAGGCCGGCGAATACCTATATGTCGTTTTGGACGGGGGGATTCGCCTAGAACGAGGCGATCTAGCCGTCCATCAAGCGGTTCCCGGTGATGTGATCGGCGAGTTTTCGATTCTCGACCAGCGACCGCGGTCGACCAGCGCGGTGGCTACCGCCCCAACTCGGACGCTCGCCATTCACCGCGACGACATGATCCAGGTCATGGCCGACAACTACACTCTCGTCGAGGGGCTCTTCAGACACTTGACAGAGATCATCCGCGATATGAACGAGCTTGTGTATCCGTCGCAGGAGTCGAGGCCGAGCGATGAAGATGTCTAGCCGGTCAGATACTAGAGGTGGATGACCTCACCGTGGACATCAAGCGCGGCTTCCTTGATCGCCTCGGCCAGCGTAGGGTGGGCATGAACGGTGAGTGCGATGTCCTCAGCGCTGGCTCGAAACGCCGCCGCCGCCACGACCTCGGCGATCAAATCCCCAGCCCTGGGACCGAGGATGTGGCAACCCAGCATCCGATCGGTCTGAGCGTCGGCAACCAACTTCACAAACCCGACGGTGTCGTTCATGCTGCGCGCGCGCCCGTTGGCTGAGAACGGGAAACGTCCGACTCGGGTTTCGTGACCAGCGGCCTTCGCTTCTTCTTCCGATAGCCCCACCGTAGCGATCTCGGGGTGCGTGTAGACGACACCCGGTATCGGAAAGTAATCCATCTCGCTATCCCGACCGGCGATCCGCTCGGCGATGACGACACCTTCTTCAGACCCCTTGTGGGCCAGCATCTTGCCGCCGATGACGTCGCCCACCGCGTAGATGCCCGGCACGCCGGTTTGAAAGTGCTGGTCGACCTCTATGAACCCCTTCTCGTCGGTGGTAACCCCGACGCGATCGAGATTGAGCCCGTCGGTCACCGGTCGCCGCCCGATAGCAACTAGCATTACATCGGCCGATAGGGTCTCACCTTCGTCGCCACCAGATAGCTCGACGTCTACGCCGCGGTCGGTCACGTTGGCTTTCGTCACGAGCGTCGAGGTCCGGATGTCGAGCCCTTGTTTGGTGAACACCTTGAACCCCTCCGCCGCCAGCTCGGCGTCCATCCCGGGCAGGATCGTCTCCAGCGCCTCGACGACCGTCACCTGTGATCCGACGCGCTGATATACAGAGCCCATTTCGAGGCCGATGTACCCGCCGCCAACGACGATCATCGACGCGGGGATTTCGTTCATCGCCAACCCTTCGGTCGAGGATATCACCCGTTGGCCATCAAAAGGCGTTCCAGGTAGCGCGATCGGCGCCGATCCGGTAGCGATGACGGTCGAAGTCGCCTGTACGCGGCGTGTCGACTCTCGACCCGCGACCTCGATCAAGCCCGGTTCGACGAACCCACCTTCGCCCTCGAGATGCTCGATGCCGTTCTTTCGAAACAGATACGCCACGCCTTTCGAGCTGGCCGACACGACTCGCTTGCGATGCTTCTGCATCTTCGACCAATCAACCGCCACGTCATCCACGACGATCCCGACCTTCCCCGCACCTTCGCGAATCCAAGCCAGATGCTCAGTCGTATCAAGGAGCGCCTTAGACGGTATGCAACCAACGTTGAGGCACGTGCCGCCCAACGCGTCGCGCTCGATACAAGCCACGCTGAGTCCTAGCTGGGTAGCTCGGATCGCTGCCACGTAGCCCGCCGGGCCGGACCCAATGATCGCTAGATCGACGCTGAGGTCGGTTTCTTTATCCACCATGGTGTGACCCTGTCGAAGTCGACGTTACGGACATCAAGCCTCCAGAAGCAGCCGTTCCGGGTCCTCGAGCAACACGCACAGTCGCCTCAAGAACTGAACCGCCGGTGTCCCATCCACAAGCCGATGATCGTACGACAAACCGAACCACATCATGGGCCGAATCACGACTTTGCCATCGATCGCGACGGGACGCTCCTGGATCTTGTGGATCCCGAGCACGGCTGATTCGGGCTGGCTTATGATCGGTGTGGTCAACAACGCCCCGAATCCACCCGCGTTCGAGAGGGTGAACGTGGCTCCCTGGATATCGTCTATATCGAGTTTCCGTTCGCGCGCTCGGGTGGCCAAGTCGTCGATCGCCCCCGCGATCTCGACCATCGATCGGCGATCGGCATGTTTCACGACCGGTACGACGAGGCCGGGCTCGGTATGAACAGCGACGCCGATGTGGTAGTAACGATGGTAGATGATGTCATCGCCATCGATCGAACCGTTCACCTGCGGGAACTCCCTGAGCGCCGCGATCGCGGCCTTCGTTATGAAGGGCATGTACGTGAGCTTGAACCCGTGTTCGGCGAGAAACGCTTCCTTGATCCGGTTTCTGAGCTCGATCAACGCGCCGAAGTCGCACTCGTCGACGGTAGTGACATGAGCCGCGGTGTGCTTTGACTCCGCCATCCGGTGCGCGATCGTCTTGCGTATCGGTGTCATCGGCACGCGCTCGATCGGTTCGTCGGCGGCGTAATCCCGAACCGGCGCCGACGCCGGTATTGGAGCCATCGGTGGTGGGGCCCCCGGTGCCGCTGGGGCCGACGCCACGTGCGCCAAGACGTCCTCCCTTGTCACCCGACCGCCGCGTCCGCTTCCAACGATCTGGCTCAAGTCGAGCTTGTGCTCCCGAGCGAGCTTCCGAACGGCGGGCGATGTCTTGGCGCCTTCGGGGATTATCGCCTCCACGGCGGCGGGCGGTGGGGTGGCGACCGGCTCTGGCGGCACCCCAACCGCCTCCGGTGCGGCTGTCGCCTCTTCCGGCTCAGCAGTTGCCACCGCTGCTCCTGGACTCGCGGCCGCGATCTCGGCCGCGTCCTCACCCTTTTCGGCGATCGCTCCCAGCACCGAACCCACCGCCACGACTTCGCCAGGACCGCGGTCGATCCGGGCCAAGGTGCCGCCTTTGAACGCCGTTACTTCGACGTTGATCTTGTCGGTCTCGAGCTCGACCACCGCTTCGTCAGCCTCGACCGTGTCGCCGACCTCTTTGAGCCACTGTCCGACGACGGCCTCGGGTACACTTTGGCCGAGTGATGGCACCGTGATCTCTAACGGCATCGCTTGGCCTCCATTCGAGGTGTGATCACCGTTCGCTCGCTGCTCATGTCTGGGCCGCGGTCTTCAGCGCGGTGGCGACCTGCCCGGTCGATGGCATGTAGTGCTCTTCCATCGCACGCGCTGCCGGAAATGACGTGTTGTAACCCGCTACTCGAGTGATCGGCGCATCGAGCTCCCAGAAACATTCCTCGGCCAGTATGGCCGCGATCTCGCCACCGATCCCGCCCGCCTTTGGTGCTTCGTGAACAACCACCGCCTTGCCGGTCTTGGCGACCGATTCGATCACCGTTGACTTGTCGAGCGGGAGCAACGTCTTGAGGTCGACCACTTCGACCTCGATGCCTTCCTCAGCCAGTTGGCTTGCGGCCTCAAGACATAATTGGAGGGTGTAGCCAAATGAGACCGCGGTTACGTGCGATCCGGTTCGCACAACCTCGGCCACACCGATCGGGGTGAGCGTTTGATCTCCATCCGGCAGATCGTCCTTTAATGATCGATACAGCTTCTTGTGTTCCCAATACAGTACCGGATCCTGGCTGCGGATCGCTGAGCGCAGCAGGCCGGCCGCGTCACGCACCGATCCCGGCGCCACCATTACTAGCCCGGGTGCATTCATGAACCACGCTTCGTTCGACTGCGAGTGGTAGACACCCCCACCGACGCCGCCACCGTAAGGGCAGCGGAGGGTAACCGGCATCTCGAACGCACCATTCGTGCGCCAGTAGTAACGCGCCAGCTGCTGGACGATTTGGTCGAATGCCGGACTGATGAAATCTGCGAACTGGATCTCGGGCAGCGGTCGGCAACCGACCATCGCCGCTCCGACCGTCATTCCGGCGATCAGTGATTCCGAGATCGGGCTGTCGATAATGCGCTCGGGACCAAACTCCTCCAACAACCCTCGCGTGGCCTTGAAGACGCCGCCATAGATGCCGGTATCCTCGCCAATCAAGAATGTCGTCTCGTCGCGTGCCATCTCCTCGTGAAGCGTTCGATTGATGGCGTCGATGTAAGTGACCTCAGCCATTGGCGTCGCCAGGGTTACGGTCACCGAATTCGAATCCAGGATAGTCCTCGGCGTAGACGTGACTCAGGTACCCATCAGGAGCCGGACGTGGGCTGTTCTCGGCGAAGTCGACCGCTTCCTCGATCTCGGCTTCGATCCGCGCGCGCACGTCGGTCAGCGCATCGTCGCTCAGAACCTCTAGCTCGCGGAGGTACTGCTCGTATCGCGGTATCGGGTCGCGCTCCATCCAGTGTGCGACCTCATCGTCGGACCGGTAGTCCGCGGGGTCGATATCGGAGTGGCCGTGCCAGCGGTAGGTCTTCATCTCGATCAGCGTTGGACCTGCCCCGCTGCGCGCACGCTTCAGCGCCTCACGCGTCGCGTTCCAGGTTTCAACGACATCGTTGCCGTCGATTGAGATGCCAGGGAAACCGTATGCGTCCGCGCGGTGGCTCAGATCCGTGAGTGCCGTGGTCAGCGCAACCGGCAGCGACTCCGCCCAGAGGTTGTTCTGAACGACGTAGACGATCGGCAGGCGGTGAACGCCCGCGAAATTGCAGGCTTCGTGAAAGTCACCGTGAGCCGTAGCCCCATCGCCGCAGAAAGCCACCGCGACGTTGTCTTTTTTGAGCATCTTGTAGCCAAATGCGGCGCCAGTGGCAGCGACCCAGTTCATGACGATCGACGTGGATGGGTTCATCACCCAGAACTCCGGGTGCCAGTAGTGGCACGCCGTGTACCGACCGCCATCTGGCGAGTCGACACGGTTGTAGACCTGAGCCGCGAGATTCTTGAGTGGCACCCCTTTGCCCGTCGACGCGCCCAAGTCGCGGTGCGAAGGCCCAACAAAATCTTGCTGATCGAGTTGATACGCGATCACGACATCGCACGCTTCCTGCCCGATCTGAGAGTAGAACGTCCCCTCGAAGCGTCCCTGGCGAAATAGTTTTCGCATGCGAGCGTCGAACTCCCGCGTCTTCAACAAGCGTTCGAACAGCTCTAGCTTTTGCTCGTCGGCGCAGCCTTCCATCTCGCCGGTTAGGCGATACTTGGCGGGAAAGGAAAGCTCTGTTTCCTGTGTCTTGGTCATCGAGATTCCTCGGTGGTCAGCCGGTCTGAGCCAGGTCTGTCAGACCGCTCGCCAACCGACTTCGTAGTAGTTGGCGGTCGGCGCGGTAGGAGCTCCTGACGAGCGGGCCGGCTTCGACGTGGGCAAACCCCATCGCCTCGCCGTGTTGGGCGAGCTCCTCGAACTCGTCGGGATGAACAAATCGGTGCACCGGCAGGTGCCATCCGGATGGGCGCAGGTACTGACCGAGCGTCAAGATATCGACGCCGCGCTCAACCAAATCACGCATCACCGTCAGGACCTCGGACGTCTCCTCTCCCAATCCGAGCATCATCCCCGTCTTCACAACCATCCACGGTGCCAGCACGCGAGCTCGCTCCAACATCTCGAGCGAGGTCTCGTACACGCCCCCGCCACGCGCCCGCCGGTAGAGCCGGGGGACGGTTTCGACATTGTGATTGAACACCTCCGGCCGAGCGTCGAGTACCGTTTTGAGCGCCGCTGGGTTACCCTGGAAGTCTGGCACCAACGTCTCGATTGCCGTGCCTGGCGATTGTTCACGAATCCGTTCGATGCACTCAGCAAAAACAGTGGCTCCGCCGTCGGAGAGATCGTCACGGTCGACCGACGTGATCACGACGTACGACAGACCCATCCGCACGACAGCGTCCGCCAGCCGGCTTGGTTCCTCGAGGTCGAGTTCGGTGGGCATCCCCTTGTTGACGGCGCAATAGCGGCACCCGCGGGTGCACGTGTCGCCGAGGATCATGAACGTGGCCGTCCCGTGCCCCCAACACTCGCCGATGTTCGGACAGTGCGCTTCTTCGCACACGGTGTGCAGCTCTTGCTCGCGGACGACTTTTTTGACGCCCACGTAGTGAGCGCCACCACCGGCTCGGATCTTGAGCCAATCGGGTCGCCGCTGCCGGGTTCGATCCGTATGCCCTCTCGCCGGAATCCGAGGAACTCGAGCGACTCCGGGACGAGCGCTGGCAGCAGCTCGACCATCGCGAGGTGCCAACGGTCTATCCCCCGTTGGCGCTGGTGCTGTTCATCCTCTCTGGCTGGCTGCCGGCACCCGTGCTGGGGCTGAAGTCGTTGCTGGCGGCGCTCGATCTCGGCAGCTGCGCGATGTTGTGGCTGCTGGCCAAGCGCTGGCGACTCCCGACTGAACGGTCGGTCTGGTTCGCTTGGAATCCACTCCTGACGGTGGAGGTCGCCGGCATGGGTCATATCGACGGTCTCGGAATCGCATTGGTGATCTTGACGACGGTCCTGCTGGTGCAACGCCCGCAGAGATTCCTGGGCGCCGCGTTGAGCGCTACCGGTGCGGTTCTCTCCAAGCTGGTGCCGGTGTTGGCGGCGCCGACCTGGGGGCGGCTGAGCCGGCAATCGTGGCTGTTCGTCATCCTGGTGATGCTGCTTTCGACAACGGGCCTCGTGCCGATGATGGTGGGAACCGCGGGTGCGCCGCCAGGCCTTGTCAGGTACGGGGTCTCTTGGGAGTTCAACCACATCTATCCTCTCAACTACCCACAGCTTTGGGCCAAGGGAGTCCTGGCGATCGGGCTTGCGCTTGCGCTGCTGTGGGCGTGGAGGACCCCCGACACCGTAGCGTCCCTGCGGCGGGTGTTCGGATCTGCGATCCTGTTTTCGGCCACCGTCTACCCGTGGTATGCCCTGTGGGTTCTGCCGTGGGCGGCTCTGGATCGCAGCAAGCCCTGGCTGACGCTGTCGGGTCTGTTGTTCTTGTCGTATATTCCGCAGGTTCTGGATGTGCCTCTGTTTCCTTGGCTCTTCGGCGCGATATGGCTGCCGTTCGCGTTGATGGCGGCGAGGTACCGATGATCTATGCCTTGACCCTTTCCTATCGCGGCGACGCATATTCGGGGTGGCAACGGCAAGACAACGCCTACACTCTTCAGCAGGCGATCGAGGAAGCTCTGGCTGATCTGCTGGAGCACGAGGTGCGCATCCACGGTGCCAGTCGAACCGATGCGGGTGTCCATGCTCGCGGTCAGGTGGCCCATTTGAGTCTCGATCACGAGTTTCCGCTCAGTGCGCTGCAGCACGGCACGAATCAACGGCTGCGAGAGGACATACGAGTGATGGCCGCGCGTCGGATGGCCGATGGCTTCCACGCCAGGAAGTGCGCCACTTCCAAGGAGTACCGCTACCGCCTGATTCGCAGTCGCGTCGTGTCACCCCTCGATACCCCCTTCGCCGTTCCGGCTCCGCCGGGATTGGAGATGAGCGCCGTACGAGAGGCGACGGAGCGACTGGTGGGCAGACACGATTTTTCCGCCTTGGCTCTAGCCGGTGGCGGTCATGGACAGCCCTACAGAGAGATCTCGAGCGCGAATTGGCACGAAGAGGGCGCCGCGCTGGAGCTGCGGATCGAAGGCGACGGATTCTTGCGCGGCATGGTGCGATCGATCGTTGGAACGCTGCTCGAGGTCGGATACGGGCGCTGCACCGTGTCCAGGTTTCA
>CAMYLR010000008.1:0-96780 GCA_947259315.1 uncultured Gemmatimonadales bacterium
AGGCTTAGAGCGTTTCACCCGCCGGCTTGGGAGGATGATTCCAAGACCGAATCTTATCGTCATCCTAGATGTACCAGCGAAAGTCACTCAGCAACGCAAGTCCGAGGTTCCACTCGACGAAACCGAACGCCAAAGACAGCACTACCTTCGATTAGCCCCGAGACTCAAAGATGCGCATGTCGTAGACGCTTCACAACCGCTTGATGAGGTCTCGCAAACTGTAAACCGTCTGATCATTGATCACCTGGAGAAGCGCTTTTTGAGGCGACACATCGGTGGCAAGAATGCGCACTAAGAGTCGTCTTAACGTGCTAATGTCTGCGTACGCTTGCGAGCCCAAAAAAGGGTCGGAGCCTGGCGTCGGTTGGCACACTGCACTCGAGGTGGCCAAGTATCATGACGTACTAGTAATTACGAGGGCCAACAATCGATCCATCATTGAGGCCTGTGTAGAGCCCAATTCAGTCTCGGGTCTCCAGTTTGTGTACTTCGATCTACCTAGATGGGCTATGTGGTGGAAGCGCGGTTCACGAGGCGTTACGGTTTACTACTATCTGTGGCAGATCGGTGCTTATTTTGTCGCTCGTCGACTGCTCACAACAATCAGGATCGATGTTATTCACCACGTTACATTCGTCAAGTACTGGACGCCCAGTTTTCTGTCACTGTTGCCAAAACCGTTTGTCTGGGGCCCGGTTGGTGGAGGCGAATCGGCACCGCGCGCGCTTCACCGCTCTTTAAGCACTTACGGGAAACTGTACGAATTCGCGCGTTCCACGGCGCGTCGTATTGGCGAGCTAGACCCATTTGTCAGGTTGACTGCCCGACGGAGCGCGCTCGCCATCGGTACGACCGGATCAACCGCAGCGCGCCTTGAAGCTCTTGGAGCCAAGGATGTGCATGTGCTCGTGGCTGCGGGCTTGAACCAATCGACTTTCGAACTCATAGACGCAACCGCCGTTCGTTTAGACGATGCCAGTCTCAACACCGAACCGCTTCGACTAATCAGCATCGGACGACTCTTGGAGTGGAAAGGCTTTGGCCTTGGACTTGAGGCTTTCGCGCAAGCTTCCCTGAATGACGCAGAGTACTTGATCGTCGGAGACGGCCCGGCTCGCGCCCAGTTGGAGGAACTCTCAAAAACGCTCGGATTAGCCGATCAGGTTCGTTTTTGCGGTTCGCTGTCCCGCGATGACACGCTAAAGCAGCTTGGTCGATCTCACGTTCTGGTTCACCCCAGCCTCCACGATTCGGGGGGATTTGTCTGCATCGAGGCGATGGCTGCTGGACGACCCGTTATTTGCCTGAAGCTAGGGGGTCCCGCCGAGATAGTAGACGAGGGGCAGCTGCCAGGGTCCGCGCCCGTACCGAGCATAATTGGGACACGAGGGGTGCTCGATTGGCGGAGTTCTATCGTCGTACGTACGAGAGAGTGCGCGGTCATCCGACAGGACAGTAGCTTACAATTAACGCGGCATCACATCCCCGGCCGGGGTGGCGGAACCGGTAGACGCGCGGGACTTAAAATCCTGTGGGCGAGAGCCCGTGCGGGTTCGACTCCCGCCCCCGGCACCAAACAGGTCAGGAAACGGCGGCCGGCTCGGCTGAGGTCTCCTCCTCGGGCGTGGGAGGCTGCGGCTCGGCCTCGAGCAGCGCCGCCTCGAGCACATCGCCAATCGTTTCCGCGTACACAAAGCTGAGCCCCTCCAGCAACTCCGGATCGACATCTTCGACGTGCTCACGGTTTTGCTCCGGGACGATGACCGTCTTGATCTCCGAGCGTCGAGCGGCAACCAGCTTTTCCTTGATGCCACCGACCGGTAATACCTGGCCGGTCAGCGTGATCTCGCCTGTCATGGCGACCTCGGGCCGCACCTTGCGCCCGCTCACCGCCGACGCGATCGCGGTAGCCATTGTCACTCCCGCTGAAGGCCCATCCTTGGGGATCGCACCCGAGGGCACGTGGAGGTGCAAATCGACTTCGTCAAAGAACCGCTCTTTGATCCCGAGCTTGGCCGTATGAGAGCGGACGTACCCCAACGCCGCCTGTACCGACTCCTGCATCACGCTACCCAGCTTGCCGGTCAGCGTTAGCCCTTTTCCTCCTGGCATCGTCGTCGCTTCCACGAACAAGATCTCGCCTCCGGCCGCCGTCCAAGCCAATCCGGTCGCGACACCCGGTGTCGCCACCCGCCTAGCCACCTCGTGGAACGCCTTCTTTGGCCCCAGGAAGGTCGCGATATCATCGGGGCTGACCTTGACCTTGTCGTCGCGCCCACTCGCCACCTCGGCGGCGACCTTGCGGCAAACCTTGGCGATCTCCTGCTCCAGACCGCGCACCCCAGCCTCTTGCGTGTAATCGGTGACGATGCGCTGGAGCGCCTCATCCTCGATCTCGAGATACTCTTCTCCTAGGCCGTTTTCCTCGAGCTGTCTCGGAACTAGGTACTGCTTTGCGATGTGGAGCTTCTCGCGATCGGTATAGCCGGGCAATCGAATGATCTCCATCCGATCGCGCAGCGCGGGTTGAATCGTCTGCAATACGTTGGCGGTCGTGATGAACAATACGCTCGAAAGATCGAACGCCAGATCCAGGTAGTTGTCGCGAAACGTGTTGTTCTGTTCCGGGTCCAGGACCTCGAGCAACGCGCTCGAAGGATCGCCTCTGAAGTCGGCCCCGATCTTGTCAACCTCATCAAGCATGAAGACTGGGTTGTTGGTCCCGGCTCGCTTCAGTGATTGGATAATCCGTCCGGGCATCGCTCCTACATACGTTCTGCGATGGCCACGAATCTCCGCCTCATCGTGCATCCCACCCAACGACATGCGCACGAACTCGCGTCCCATCGCACGCGCGATCGAACGGCCCAAGGAGGTCTTGCCGACACCGGGAGGCCCGACAAAAGAGAGGATCGGGCCCTTCATTTCATCCTTTAGCTTCCTCACCGCCAAATACTCGAGGATGCGGTCTTTGATCTCCTGAAGATCGTAGTGATCCTCGTCCAACACCTTGCGCGCGTTGTCCAAGTCGAGCCGGTCCTCCGTTGATCGACTCCACGGCACCTCACACAACCAATCCAAATAGCTCAGAATAACCGAATACTCCGGGCTGGCTGCCGGGATGTTGGCCAACCTCTCGAGTTGCTCTTCGCCTGCCTTCATGACGTGTTCGGGAACTTCTCGGGCCCGTAGACACTCACGGATGCGGTCGATCTCGGCCTCTTCGTCCCCCACCTCGCCAAGCTCCTCGCGGATCGTTTTGAGCTGCTCGCGCAGGTAATACTCGCGTTGCCTCTTCTCGAGCTCTTCGTCGACCTGGCTCTTGATCTCACCGCCGATCTGCAGGACGTTCAACTCGCGCCTCAGCGCCGCCAGCACGATTTCGAGCTTCTCCTCCGGCTTGTCGCTCTCGAGGACGCTCTGGTGTTCGGCGGGATCGAGCTTGACCATCGACGCGACCATGTACGCGAACTGATTCGGGTTCTCGAGCTGCCGCACGGCATGACGCAGCTCATCTGGCATGTACGAAGATTCCGAGATCACCTGGCCGGCCAGCTCGTAGCCCTCACGAAGCATCGCCTCTACTCGGTCACTGTGCTCGTCGGGAGCCTCGGGCAAAACCGTGATCGATGCCTCGACGAATGGCTCGCCCTTGACCACATCGACGATCCGAAAGCGACTCACGCCCTGCACCAGCAATCGCATACCGGCGTCAGGGTGCTTGACCAGACGGTGGATGACGGCTGCCGTTCCAACATCATACAGATGTTCACGACTCAATGGCTGTTCGGGCTCTTCATCTGTCGTCTCACGCAGGGCGATGACCCCCACGATGCGTGACCCACGCATGGCCTCATCGACGGCCGCTATCAAGGGCGAGTCGTTGAACGCCAGAGGCACGACCGCGAACGGATACAGAACACCGTTCCGGAACGGCAACAGCGGGATCGTATCGGGGATCGACGACGGATCGAATTCCTCTCCCATCCCCTCGCTCGGGAGCAATGTCCCCGCCGATTGAGTCTCGGTTTCCTCCGGCTTCTGCTCTTCTGTCATCTATTCAGCCTCCAGGCTGGTTTCCGGTAATTCCACCCCGCAGATCAGAGTTTGTTTCGAATCGAGACCGCGCGCCAGCCCCGGCTAACTGGGTTCTCGGTACGCCAGCGCGCGCTTTCCGTACGAGAACGTGGACAACGCGAGAGCGATCAATGCGAGAGCTGTGAGGACTTGGTAGAAACGCTCCCCGTTCAGGACATAGGCCAGCAGAAGCAGGCTCAGGACAAGTGTCGTTAGCTTGCCCGTCCAGTTAGCCTGAAAAACCAGCCGATCCCGCTTCAGAAAGAGCAACGTTCCCGCCACGAGAGCCAGGTCGCGTAGTACGATGAGCCCGAGCAGCCAAATTGGGAATCCGCGGGCCACCGCCAGATAAATCGCCAACCCACCGATCAACACTTTGTCGGCGATCGGATCGACGATCTTGCCCGACGGGCTGATCCACCCCCGCGAGCGAGCCAACGCGCCATCCAAGAGATCGGTGATGGCCGCCACGAACAGAAGGCCGACACCGGCGAGGCGGCTCGCCTGATCGGGGCGGTCGATCAGAATCAGGACCGGCACGAGCAAGAACATTCGGAGGATCGAAAGAGCGTTCGGTAAAGTGAAAAACCGCAGCCCGTGGGCAACCCGCTCGGGATCCGACGTGTGATCTGTCGGCTGACGACTCAAACCCGACCGCCCAACAATTCCTGAGCGTGCTCGCGCGACACACGGCGTTCCGGATCGCCGCCGAGCAGCCGACTGACTTCGAGCACGCGTTCCTCGGATTCAACGCTGCGTACACGACTCACCGTTCGTCCATCAACCGCTCCCTTGTCGATCACCAGGTGGCGATCAGCCGCCGCGGCGATCTGCGCTAGATGAGTAACGACGATCACTTGGTGGTGGCGTGCCACCGTCGCTAGCTGGTTCGCCACCCGGTGGCCCACCGAACCGCCGATTCCGGCGTCGATCTCATCGAAGATCAACGTTGGGGTGCGGTCAGCGCTTGCGATGGAGGCCTTGACCGCCAGCAGAATACGCGACAGCTCACCGCCGGAAGCGATCTTCGCCAACGGCCTCAACCCTTCACCCTGGTTGGGAGCGATCAATAGCTCGATCTCCTCCAAGCCACCACGCGTCCAGGCGTAGCGCCCATTCCCCCAGCGGATGCCACTCCCATCCGGGCGTCGTTCGATTCTGACCCGAAAGGCCCCGTTGCCTACTCCGAGATCGCCAAGACGCTCGCGAACGGCGGATTCGAGTCGTTCGGTGGCAGACTCGCGCATGTCGGCCAGCTCGCGAACCACGGCCGCCAACTCGGATCGCGCCCGGTCAACCTCGACACCCAGCTCAGCGCTGCGTTCGAGCCGGGCCTCGATGGTGGCTACCTCCTCCACCATCCGCTCTCTCTTGTCGAGTACGTCGCTCAGCTCCCCGCCATGCTTGCGCTTGAGGTCGAACAACAAGTGTCGGCGGGCTTCGACCTCGGCCAACCGCGCGGGATCATGTTCGATCGTATCCGCATAGCGGTTGACCTCGAGTGCTATATCGTCCAACTCGTATCGAGCTTCTGTAAGACGCGAGGCGAGGTCGCGTACCCGGACGTCCAATCCAGCCAACTCATCGATCGCCCGCTGAGCGGTGACGAGAGTTCCCAGTACCGCTGGCGAGTCGCCGTCCAACGCTGCACCGAGCTCGGCGGCCAGCCGCGCTCGATCGATCGAGTGGGTGAGCCGCCGAGCTTCCTCAGCCAACTTCTCTTCCTCCGCGGGATCGATGCGCGCCGCACCGATCTCCTGCAGGTCATGGTTCAAGAGCTCGAGCCGCCGACGCTCTTCTTCCCGCCGCTCCGCGGTCTGGCGCTGTTCCAATTCCAGCGCTGTCAGCCGCTCGGCCGCGGCCGCGGTCTGCTCGGCCAACTCCTCGGCGCCCGCGAACGCATCCAGCAACGCGCGCTGATGGGCGGACCGCAGCAAAAGCACGTCTTCATGCTGACCATGGAGCGCCGCCCAGCCTGCGGCCCGGTCTCTCAGCATGCGAAGCGTGACCAGCTCACCGTTTATAGAGCAACGACTGGTCTTGTCACGGCGGATGTCCCGGCGCACGAGCGTCTCGTCGTCACTATCGATGAAGAGACCCTCGATCGTGGCCTCGTTGCGACCCGGACGGATCGCCTCAACCGAGGCTCGCGCCCCCAAGAGAAGTGCCAGCGAGTCGACGAGCAGCGACTTGCCGGCGCCGGTCTCGCCAGTGAGCACATTGAGGCCACCACCGAATTCGACTTCGGCCTCATCGATAAGCGCGAAACCGGTAACCCTCAATCGACTCAGCATGTTGACATGGCTGGCTACTGTTCCCCACGGGCAGCACGGCCGCCCCACATGAGCTTGGATCTCAACCGTTCGAAATAGGCGTCGGTGTCGAGACCGGCCAGCGCTATGCGATAGTCGCCGCGACCAACACGGATCGTATCGCCGATCGAGAGGCGAACTTCAACCTGACCGTCAACGACCAGGAACATCCCTTCGTCACCAGCTTCGACGTCGACGGTGACTCGCTCATCTGGGGTCGCCACGATCGGCCGAATCGCAAGCGTGTGGGCGCAGATCGGTGTGACCAAGAGGATGTCCAGGTCGGGTACGACCAATGGTCCTCCCGCCGAGAGGTTGTACCCGGTCGACCCTGTCGGTGTCGACAAGATCAGACCGTCCGCCAGGTACGAACCAAGCACGTCGTCGTCGATCGCGAGCTTCAACTTGATCGTTCGCAGCCCCCCGCCCTTGTGGATAACGGCATCATTGAGGGCATGGTGGCGGCAGAGGACCTCCCGGCCGCGGACCACCTCGGCGGCAAGGGTCATTCGTTCTTCGACCGGTGCACGGCCTTCCAGCGCCGGCTCGAGCCGATCCCACATCTCTTCATCTGGCGCCGCTGCAGTCAGGAAGCCGAGCCCACCAAGATTGATGCCAAAAAGCGGGATCGAGCGACCAGCCACCCGACGCGCGGCACTCAACAGAGTGCCGTCACCGCCGAGGCTGATTACGAGCTGCGCTTGGGGGTCTGTCCAGTCGAGCGAATCGGTTTCGAAATCGACGCCTGCAAGCAGGGCTGGGTCGAGGATCGGTTCCCAGCCACGCGCCTCGAGACCGTCGATGAGACTCGCGAGTGCTTCTGGCACTCCTGTTCTGTCGGGATTCGCGACGATCGCCGCGCGAGGCGCCACTAGCCCAACGTCTACGAGCCAGCTGGCGCGCGCTCCATGGCCAACACCGTATCACGGATCGACTCCGGTGTCAGCCCGCACTGCTCCAGCTGAAGCTTGCGCGAGGCGTGTTCGATTACCCGGTCGGGCAATCCAAGTGAACGAATCTCAGGGAAGGTGCCACGAGCAGCGAGGTGGGCACCGACGTTGCTTCCGAAACCGCTCCAAAGAGCACTCTCCTCGACCGTTACAAAGCGCGAGAAACGTTGTCCCAAATGAGCCAGGAGGTCCTCGTCCATCGGTTTCAAATAGCGGCAATTAACTACCTCAGCCTCGATACCTTCCGTGGCTAGTTCCTCGGCCGCGGCGATTGCTGGCTTGACCATTGTACCCACCGCGAGGATGCACACGTCGTCACCCGTGCGAATCGTCTCCCATTTGCCAATCGGTAGGAAGGTGAACTCGGAGCGCGTGAGATCGACGCCTGCGGCGATCGAATCACGCGGATACCGAAAAGCGAACGGGTGCTCGCGCTGCTTCACGGCCGTATAAAGCAGATCCTGCAGTTCGTGCTCATCCATTGGTGCGGCCACAATCATGTTTGGAAGCACCGACAGGAACGCCACATCGTAGGCACCCATATGGGTCGGACCGTCCTCACCCACTAGCCCACCGCGGTCGAGCACAAAGACGACCGGCAGATTTTGGATACAGACATCGTGAACGATCTGATCGTACCCGCGCTGCAGAAACGTCGAATAAATCGCGCATACTGGTATTAAGCCCTCCCGCGCGAGGCCAGCCGCAAAGGTCACCGCGTGCTGCTCGGCGATCCCGACATCAAATCCACGTTCGGGAAACTCCTCCAAGAAACCTTGGACGCCGGCGCCATCCGGCATCGCAGCAGTGATCGCAACGACCTTCTCGTTACGCCGACCGACTTCGACCAACGCGTTCGATAACACCTTCGTCCATTTGGGTGGCGATGCGGGTCCCTCGACCTTCCCCGACTCCAGATTGATCGCACCAACGCCGTGGTACTTCCATTGGTTGGCTTCGGCAAACGAGTAGCCCTTGCCTTTTACGGTCAAAGTGTGGAGCAACCGTGGGCCAGGCAGGTCCTTGATCCGCTCCAAGGTCTCGATCAACTCGTCCAGATCGTGGCCATCGATCGGCCCGAAATACCTGAAGCCCAATTCCTCGAACAGCATACCCGGCGTCACCAATCCCTTGATACTCTCTTCCATGCGATGCGCAAAACCGCGGACCTCATCGGCTACTTTCGGGATCTTGCCCGTGAGATCCCAGATCTCGCCCCTAATACGATTGTACAGGGGGTTGGTGAGAACCCCGGTCAGGTAGTTATGCATCGCACCCAGGTTGGGCGCGATCGACATCTTGTTGTCGTTGAGGATGACCAACATATCGCGTTCCGATGCACCGGCATTGTTGAGTCCCTCGTAAGCCAGACCTGCAGTCATCGCGCCGTCACCGGTAACGGTCACCACCTTAAAGTCATCACCCGTCAGATCGCGAGCCGTCGCCATCCCGAGGGCTGCCGAGATCGACGTGGAAGCGTGGCCCGCCCCAAAGATGTCGTGTGGACTCTCCGAGATGCGACAGAATCCTGACGGCCCGTCGACCCGCCGCAGGTCATCCATGTCCGCGTTTCGACCGGTGAGGATCTTGTGCGGATAGCACTGGTGTCCGACGTCCCAAATGATCTTGTCGGTCGGACTGTCGTACACGTAGTGCAGTGCGACGGCCAGTTCGACCACCCCGAGCGGCGCCCCGAGATGACCGCCACGGTTAGCGACGATCTCGAGGACACGCTGACGGACTTCGTCGCTCAGCTGGTGGAGCGCCTCTCGCGACAGACCCTTTAGGTCGTCGGGGCCGGAAATGCGGGTGAGAATTTTGGACATAATCTCGTAGTTTAAAAAACTAACGCTCAGCGCCGGTTACGGGCAAAACAGTCTCGATTCCCGGCACTCTCTAGTGCATACGATCGAGCACAAAATCGACCATCCCGACCAGAACCGACTGGTCGCCGGGAAGCTCGGCCAGTTCATCGAGCGCGGAATCACCCGCCAATCGAGCCTGTTCCTGGGTTCCATCGACACCATGAACGGCTGGATACGTGGCTTTGAACCGCGCCTGATCAACCCCAACCGCTTTGCCCATATCCGAGGGGTCGCCGGTGACGTCCAACAGATCGTCCACCATCTGGAAGGCGAGTCCGAGTTGTGCTCCATACGAGCCGAGCGCTCTAACGGCCTGTGGCGTGGCGCCAGCGACCAATCCCCCAAGCGCGCAGGCAGCCGAGATGAGGGCCGCCGTCTTGGCCCGGTGGATCGCCTCGAGTCCGGCCGCATCCGGCGCGCGGCCCTCGGCTTCCAAGTCGAGAAGCTGACCTCCAACCATCCCCTCACCTCCGACCGCCGCCGCGAGGCGCCGAACGATCAACGGCAGGTGCGCCGCCAAGCCTGGTGAGGTCCGGGCCGCTGTGCCAAGGGCCAAAAACGCCACCTGTTGCAGCGCCGCTCCGGTCGCCGTTGCAACGGTCGTCCCGTATACCCGGTGTGTGGTCGGCAACCCGCGCCGGAGCGCGTCGTCGTCCATGCACGGCAGGTCATCGTGAATCAGCGAATAGGTGTGAATCAGCTCGACTGCAGCCGCAACCCGGTATAGCCGGGTTCGCTCATCGTCGTCGCCGGCCTGGTATCCGCCCTCGATGGCGGCGTCGTGCGCGGCCATGGTCAGCAACGGCCGGATTCGTTTGCCGCCGGCACCAACCGCGTAGGCGGCAGCCGACCCCAGCGGCGGCCCGAGCGGCTCGATCAAGCGTCGGATCGCCGCCTCGAGTCCCGGCCGTTCGACCGCAACGAACTCTTCGACGCGATTCAAGCCCGCCGCGCCAGCAACGCCACTAGAGGTTGAAGTCTTCCAACGAGAACAACCCGCCGGACCTCTCTACGATCTCCCGGATTCGCCCCTCGCTGACTTCCAAACGACGACGGATCTGAACCGCCAACTCGACCCCCTCCTCGAACAGAGCGATCGACTGATCCAGCGATACCGCCTCGCTCTCTAGCTTCTCCACGATAGCGTCGAGGCGCTTGAGCTGCTCCTCGATCGGTTGCTCGTCTTTTCCGTCGCCGGACACAGTCTCGTCCTCGATCGGGATCTGGGTCATCCAGCGACCTCCGTCTCGGGCTCGGGGAGACTCTTATCAACCGTTGCCAACAACCCTCCACGCGCGAGCCTGACGCCGATCTCATCACCCACATGGACGGCAGCAGCGTCGCGCACGACGGCCCCGTCCGTTGCTGCCACAACCGCGTAGCCACGATCTAGGATCGCCAACGGACTCACCGCTTTAAGGCGCTCATCCAAATGATCCAGACGGATCCCAGCCTCGCGCAACCGTAACCTCACCGGCGAGGGGATCCGATCGCAACCGCGGTTGAGGCTCTCAGCAGCTCGCTGGCTGCGCTCGGCCACTGGCCACGCGATGCCACCCAAGCTATCACCCCAATGTTGTCGCGTTTCAAACAATCGGTCACGAACCCTTCTGAACCCGTAACGCCGAATCGGTGCCAGCGCTTCGTCGATTCGGCGACGACGCTGGCGCTCCACCCCCCCAGCCAATCGTTTGAGCGACCGCTCCAGAGCGATCTCGATCTCGCGTGTCTCTGGCACGACCCGCTCCGCCGCCACTGAGGGAGTCGGCGCTCGTAGATCGGCCGCAAAGTCCGACAGGGTCGTGTCGCTCTCGTGACCCACCGCGCTCACGACCGGGATCGTGCTCGCGGCGATCGCCCGCACGACGACTTCTTCGTTGAACGCCCAGAGGTCCTCCAACGACCCCCCGCCACGGCCGACGATGATTACCTCGGCTATCGCCTGGGCCGAGAGCCACTCGATCGCTCGGGCGACCTCCGGTGCCGCCTCGCGACCCTGAACCGGGACCGGTTTCAAGACGATACGAGTCGCTGGCGCGCGACGATGGATCACGCTGATGATGTCGCGAACTGCGGCGCCCTCAGCGGATGTTATGACGCCGACCCGCTGGGGCCAAAACGGGAGGCTGCGCTTGCGCTCCGAATCGAACAGACCCTCGGCGGCCAGCTTCTTCCTCAACGCCTCGAACTGAAGATGGAGCGCGCCCCTACCACGCGGGAGCACTTGCGTAATCTGAAGCTGAAACTGCCCGCGACTGGGATAGATCGTCGGCCGCGCCATGACCACTACATGTGTTCCGTCGACCAATGGAAACTCGAGCTCTTGGTTATCGCTCCGGAACATGACACAGCGCACTTCGCTGGTCGCGTCTTTGAGCGTCCAGTACATGTGACCCGACTTCACGGCATGGTGAAATGACGATATCTCGCCTTCGACCGCGACCGATCCCAATTCGGCGACCAACGCGTTGGTGGCTCTCAGGAGAAGCTGGCTGACGGTTAAGACAGGCCCCGATTCGAGGCGTGTGAAGTTCACGACGATGCTGCGGCCCGCTTGGCAGCGGTCAAGGTATTTGAGAGCAGCATGGCGATCGTCATCGGGCCCACGCCTCCCGGCACGGGCGTGAGCCAACCCGCGACCTCAGCCACCGAAGCGTGGTCGACGTCTCCAACCAACCGGTGACCTTCACCGTCCTCGCGACGCACGCGGTTCGTTCCGACGTCAATCACGGCGGCCCCAGGCTTCACCATGTCACCACGCACCGTATCCGGGCGCCCTACGGCAGCCACGAGAATGTCGGCGCGGCGCGTGTGAGCTCCCAGGTCCGCAGTCCGGCTATGGCAAATGGTGATCGTCGCGTGCGCGTGCATCAGCAAGAGCGCGGTTGGCTTTCCAACGATATCACTGCGGCCAACGATAACCGCCTCGCGACCCTTTGGATCGATCCCCGTTTCAGCGATCAGCTTCATGATCCCCGCGGGGGTAGCGGATACGAATCCACTCTCCAGGTCTCCCGCGACGAGCCGACCCACGTTCGTCGGGTGAAACCCATCGACGTCCTTGGACGGCGAGATCGCCAGCATGATCGTATCAGGATCGATTTGTGAAGGGAGCGGTAGCTGAACCAGGATCCCGTGGATTTCCGGATCCGCGTTGAGTTCGTTCACTTCTTTGAGAAGCTCGTCCTGCGTCGTCGTCTCAGGCATGCGAACGATGCGCGAAGCGAAGCCAACCTCGTCGCACGCCTTGCCCTTCATCCGGACGTAGGTCGCGGATGCGGGGTCGTCTCCGACCAGGACCGCGCATAGGCCAGGTCGGACGCCGGTGTCGCTGACCAAACGTTCTGTCTCAGCCGCGATCTCGCCCCGTACCCGGGCTGCCAGTGCTTTGCCGTCGATTGGTTTAGCCGTCATCGATCCAACCCGTGATCTGTCTCACCTGCTGCGCGCGTAAGCGGCAGCTCGGCTTGAGCCAGTCGTGGCTCGAAGCACTGCCGACAGCGAGCCTCATACTCATTGGATCCTCCCACGACGATTGTCTTCTCAGAGGGAACCAGGCGCTGAGTGTAGTTGGCCGGATTGCCACACTGCACACAGATCGCCAGGGTCTTCGTAATCTCCTCGGCTTTGGCCAACAGTTGGGGGATCGGATCGAAGGCGCGGCCCATAAAATCCTGGTCGAGACCGGCCACGATCACACGCTTTCCCATGTTCGCCAATCTATCCACCACTTCGACCAGTTGTTCATCAAAGAACTGCGCTTCATCGATCCCCACCACCTGTGTACGCGGATCCACTCGAACCAGAATATCATTCGCCGGTGCGACTCGTATCGCGTCTATTCGCATCTCGGAGTGACTTACGATCTCGTCTTCGGAGTACCGATCGTCAATCAACGGCTTGAAGACTTGAACCCGCTGGCGTGCGATCTGTGCACGTCGGATACGCCGGATCAATTCCTCGGACTTACCACTGAACATCGGCCCACAGATCACCTCCACCCAACCCACCGGCCCGCGCACGAACGGGCTCACGCTACCGACTCCTCGATCGGCTCGGCGGGCCAATCGATGTGCTCGATCGATCGCGAGAGACCGGTTTCAACATCGATCTCGACCAGAGCGGCCTGAAACCGAACCTCCTCGTCGGCTACCTCAAATCGATTCGGGGTCTGCGTGAGGAACCTCTCGATCGCACCTTCGGCGCGAATTCCGATCACGCCGCCGTGTGGCCCCGTCATACCGACATCCGTTACGTAAGCGGTCCCTCCAGACAGCAACCGAGCATCGGCCGACGGGACATGTGTGTGGGTCCCGATCACGGTTGCCACGCGACCATCGGCGTATCTGCCAAACGCTATTTTCTCGGCCGTCGCCTCGGCATGAAAATCGACCACAATGGCATCGGCACCGCGCACATCTTCGCGATCGAGCAAGCTGTCCAATCGTCGAAACGGACAGTCGATTTCCTTCATGAAGACCCTGCCCTGGAGATTCACGACCGCTCCCGTAATGGACCCCATCACGCCAATCCACACGCCGCGCCCGGGATTGGGGTCGGGGTAGTTGTCAGGCCTCAGCAGACGATGCTCGGATTCAAGGTACGGGTACACCTCGCGGCGGTCCCAGATGTGGTTCCCGCTCGTGATTACGTCGGCGCCCGAACCGAACAACTCTCGGGCGATGTCGGGCGTGATTCCGAACCCCCCGGCCGCATTCTCGCCATTGGCTACGACAAAGCAATCTGGATCGGATGCCCGAACCCGCTTGACTCCCGACGCGAAGGCTCTGCGGCCCGGCCGTCCGAAGATATCGGCGACGTGGAGTATCTTCACCGGCCCTCGCTCGGCGCGATGGGACGTTGACCGATCGCGTGGGCAAAGACCCCGCCGCAGGTCCACCCGAGAGGATTTTTTGACGCCCTCAAGAAACTAGTGGGTAGCCTCCCCACCCGAGTCTCACTTCCTCGCTAGAGGCTTGTGATCGTCTGATGGAGCGAGGCTCCCTGTGAGAACGCGTTGGCTCAAAAAATTAGTCTCTCGAGCACCCCGCGCGCGGGGTCTTTGCCCAGCGCGAAAGAGCTCGTCCGAGATCTCCATCGCCCCTAGCACGGCCGTTTGGAACGGCTCCAGCGTCGGCACGGCTCTACGCAGCTCGCGGAGGGCAGCGTCAACGTGAGAGGCCACCCGGCGGGTATACTCCTCATCGGCTTCGGATCGGATCCGAAACTGCTCGTCGAGAACCGTGACCTTGACGGCGTCTGCGGTCTTCTGATCGGTCATGCGTCTACAGCGTAACGAACGCGAGTCAGCAGCTCGCGTATCTTGCCCTCGAGAAAGGCCGCATGGCGAGAAAGCCGGTCGCGTTCGCTTTCGAGGACTCGGACGCGCTCTTCGAGCACTACCGGATCAAGCCCCGTATCGAGTCGCTCGCTGGCCGCCATCGCTTCTTTGTAACGTTCGGTCAACTCCGTGTGACGGGAAAGGAGCAACTTCACCTTGCCCTCAAGCCCAGCCACCGCGTCAGCCAGATCGGTGCCCGCTGTCCCGTCGCTTGTCTGTGTGTCTTTCACCGTCGCTGGTAGCCCCTTTCTTCAACCAGATGGCCCATCAAACGGTCGACCTGTTCATCCACTTCATTATCGGTCAGGGTCCGATCGGTCCGAAACGTGAGCCGGACCCCTAGACTGTAATACCCTGGATCCACTTGCACCCCCCGGTAACGATCAAACACCTCGACTCGGTCTAGATCTTCGAGCCCCATCGATCGAACAGCGTCCACGACCACCCGAGCCGTCTCGCCGTCGGGCACGACCAGGGCCAAGTCGCGGGCGATCGCCGGCTCCTTTGGAACGCCGGACACCGTGAGTGTTCCACTGTCCGTGGGCAACGCGTCCAACCCGAGCTCCGCAACGAAGACCCTCGAAGCGAGGCCCCAAGACGCAGTCACCGCGGGGTGAAGCTCACCGCAGAACCCAATCGCGTTCCCAGCGTCGTCCGTCACTTCCGCCTGACGGCCGGGATGCAGGAACCGTCTCGCGCCGCGATCAACGATACACTCCCGCAATCCGAACTGCGTCAGAAGCTCCTCGACGTCACCCTTCAGGTCAAAGAAGTCGTACTCAGCCTGATCGGTCGCGGTCCAGTCGAGCGGTCCACGCGTGCCCGCGGCGACCATCGCCAACTGCCGCCGCTCCCGCAACGGTACCCCCTGAGGCTCGGTACCGCGCTCGAAGGCGTGGCCGAGCTCGAACAGCTTCACGCAACTGGCCTGGCGATTCAGATTGTACGCCACTGCGCCCCCCAGGGTGGCAAATACATATGGTCTTAAGAACCTCTCGCTTTGCGATATAGGGTTCTTGATCTCAACCAAGTTATCAAGTAGCTCGACGCTCGCCAGTGTGGCCGCATCGACAAACGAAGGTGTCTGCGCCTCGTCAAATCCCGCCGCTCGCAGAGTCTCACGCACACGCGTGGCTCGCCGCTCGTCGCCAGTCGGCTCCGGCGCGACCGGCGGCGCTGGCAACGGTTCCAACGGGATCCGCGAATAACCGGTCAACCGTGCGACCTCCTCGATCAGATCGACCTCACGGCTAACGTCAAAACGCCAGCTTGGCACTGTCACGGTAAGCGCGCCGTCGGTGTCGTCTTCTGCATCGAACCCCAGCGACTCGAGCGCTCGCGTGATCTCGGAAACCCCGATCGCATATCCGACAAGCGCCTCGACTCTTTGATCGCGCAGAGTAAGAGCTCCGTCGTCAGCCGCGCGACGTTCTGCGTTGGCCCCCACGCCCACGACCCCCGGCGCGACACGCCCACCCGCGAGCTGTGCGATCATTTCAGCGGCGCGATCGATCGCCCAGCCAGTGATCTCTGGATCAACACCCCGTGAGAAACGCGTGGAGGCCTCGCTGACCAAGCCGAGCCGCCGCGCCGTACGGCCCACGCGGCTCGGATCGAAATGCGCACCCTCGAGGAATATCTCGGTTGTCGAAGAGCTTACCTCGCTGTCGCTTCCGCCCATCACACCACCGATCGCAACCGCCTCGCGCGCATCGGCGATCATCGTCGTCTCCGAAGTGAGCACTCGCTCCTGACCATCGAGCGTCTCCATGCGCTCGGCTTCACGCGCGCGTCGCACCACGATTTGCCCGTTCGAGATCCGTTCGAGATCAAACGCGTGCAACGGCTGACCGACCTCGAGCATCACGTAGTTGGTTACATCGACGATGTTGTTTATCGGTCGTTGATCGAGCGCGAGCAACCGAGTTTGTAGCCAGCCTGGGCTCGGTCCGATCGACACGTCGTTGATGACCCGACCCAAATAGCGCGAGCAACCCTCTTGATCCTCCACTTGTACGCTCGCCTGTTCACTTGCCGCGCGTCCGCCCTCGGTCAAGTCGACACGGGGCAGCTGCATCTTCTTGCCGGTTATCCACTGTATCTCGCGCGCGATACCGAGGTGACTGAGCGCATCACCCCGGTTCGACGTCACGTCGATAGCGAGAATCGTATCGTCGAGCTCCAGTGCTTCGCGGAGGTCGCGACCAAGGTGGGCCTCATCCGCATCCGGAATCGCCCAAATCCCCTCCGCTGACCCGAGCGCATCGAGTCCTAGCTCTGGCGCCGAGCACAACATGCCATCCGACTCCACGCCGCGGATCTTCGCACGCCGAATCTTGTTGCCACCGGGGAGCCTGGCTCCTACCTGAGCGTATCCGTAGAGCGCCCCGACCTCAACGTTCGGCGCGCCACAGACCACTTGTCGACTGCCATCGCCCGCATCGACCGTACACAGCGTCAATCGGTCGGCATCCGGATGCGCTTTCGCATCCAACACCTTCCCCAGAACGACACCGGAAAACGGATCGAACGCCGGACGTAACTCGTCGACCAAAAACCCCTGATCGGCCAACCGTTGAGCCAGTCCTGCCGGTTCGAGCTCGTCCAGCACACCGTCGTCGAAGAACTGCGACAGCCAGCGGAAGGAAACGTTCATCGGCCCACGAACTGTTGTAGGAAGCGAAGATCGTTCTCGAAGAACATGCGAATGTCTGGCACACCGTACTTGAGCATCGCGTGTCGCTCGATACCGATGCCCCAAGCGAACCCGGTATAGCGCTCGCTGTCGTAGCCCACGCCTTCGAGAACCGCTGGATGGACCATTCCGCATCCGAGTAGCTCGAGCCACCCGGTTTGCTTGCACACGCGGCACCCTTCGCCGGCGCAGAACAGACAGCCAAGATCGAGCTCCGCTGACGGCTCGGTGAACGGGAAGTACGATGGTCGGAACCGAAGCTCTACGTCTGACCCGAAGAATTCGCGCGCGTACTCGGTCAGCGCCCACTTGAGGTGGCTCATCGCTATCCCCTCTTCGACCCATAGCCCTTCGATCTGATGGAAGTACGGAGAGTGAGAGGCGTCAGGCGTGTCGCTGCGAAACACGCGGCCGGGGCAAACCACCCGTACAGGTGGCGGCTGTTCCTCCATCGTGCGGATCTGAATCGGCGAGGTATGGGTTCGAAGAACCAACTCATCGCTGACGTAGATCGTGTCCATCTCTTCTCGTGCCGGATGGCCCTCGGGAATGTTCAGTGCCTCAAAGTTGTACCAGGTAGTCTCGACCTCGGGTCCACGCGCGACATCAAAACCCATACGGCGGAAGATCGCCAACAGATCCTCGGTGACGATTGTCAGCGGATGACGGGTACCCAGCCCTCTGCGTCGCCCGGGCAGGGTCACGTCCTCCGCTTCAGCCTGGAGCCGACGCGCGAGCACAGACTCTCCCAATGCTCTCTCGCGCTCGGCGATCGTCGACTCGAGCTCGGACTTGAACTGATTGATGAGATCACCGGCCGCAGGTCGATCTTCGGCAGCGAGCTTCCCGATCGACTTGGCCTCGGTTGTCAGTAGACCCTTGCGGCCAAGCGTCCGGACGCGGATCGCCTCGATTTCGGACAGGTCCGCCGCCCGCTCGAGTTCCCGAGCGACCTCACGCTGGATCGCCTCCAGGCGCTCAGACAACCCGCTCGACATGCGTCAACTACCGGAAGTGCTAGAGGTGGGCCTTGGCGGCCGTGGCCAGCTCAGCGAACCCCTCGGGGTCATTCACCGCGAGATCGGCCAGCATCTTTCGGTCGATTTCGATCTCAGCTGACTTCAGGCCGTAGATGAAACGCGAGTACGACAATCCGTTCTCCCTTGCGGCGGCATTGATCCGCGTAATCCAGAGCTTGCGAAACTGCCGCTTTCTGTCTCTACGATCGCGGTAGGCATAGCGCAGGCCCTTCTCCACAGTCTCTTTCGCCGACATGTAGAGCCGGCCGCGGCCACCTCGATAACCACGGGCTTGCTTCAGGATCTTCTTCCTGCGCTTGTTACCTCGGCTGCTATTGCTTGTACGCGGCATCGATCCCTCCTATGACGAAAGCAACCGTCTGATTCGAGCCGTATCCTCCTTGCTCACCAGGCTCGACTTCCTCAGCTGCCGCTTCCGTTTTCTCGATTTCTTCGTGAGGATATGGCGCAGGTGACCCTGTTTTCTCTTGATCTTGCCCTTGGCGGTCTTGCGAAATCTCTTCGCTGCCCCGCGATTTGACTTCATCTTTGGCATATATGCCTCCCCTTGCGAGGCTCAGTTCTTTGTATCTGAAGTGCTCTTGGTGTTGGGCGCCAGAATCATGAACATGTTTCGTCCCTCGAGACGAGCCCGTTGTTCGACAATGGCCAAATCCCCGATCTCCTCAACGACATCGTTCAGAACCTCCCTGCCGTTCTCGGTATGGGCCATCTCTCGACCTCGAAACATGATCGTGACCTTTACCTTGTTGCGATCATCGAGGAAGCGCTTGATGTGGCGAGTCTTAAACTCGAAATCGTGCTCCTCGATGTTGGGCCGCATCTTGATCTCTTTCATCTGGGTGACGTGCTGTTTCTTGCGCGCCTCCCGTTCGGCCTTTGCCTGTTCGTACTTGTAACGTCCGTAGTCCATGATCCGGCAGACCGGTGGCCTTGCGTTGGGGGCCACTTCTACCAAATCCAGGCCTTGGGCGCGAGCTGCCTCCTGTGCCTCCTCGATCGGAACCACCCCGACCTGCTCACCATCTTGATCGATGAGCCGGATCGGTGAAAAACGGATCTGCTGGTTGATCCGCGGCTCGCTATTGCTGATGTGAACCTCCTTCCGTTGGCGACGAGTGAACGCTCGCCAGGTTTATCGCTCGGGAACGCAAAGGCGGACTGCCTGTCCACACAGGAGCCCGCCCACACAAAACACCGCGCCGACCATTGCCTACGGGCGGGTCGGCGTCGCGTTCCCTTACCTGCGAACAGCCAGCGGCGTTCGTCAGGCGAGAAGCCGTGGGCTTCTGCTTCTTTGTAGAACAGCCCCGGCCATATTGCCGAGGCACATGAATCTTACTCGATCGGTGGGGGTCCGTCAAACGTGTAGACGGCTCCTTGGCTCAGTCGTCTCGGCCATCTCGGGACCTTCCCAGTCGGCTGGACGGGAGCCCAGACCGAGACGCCAGGCAACCGCCCGGGCGATTCGCGCCGAGGCCTGCCCATCACCGTACGGGTTCATCGACAACGGCGTTCGACCGTCCGATTCGCGGCCGGCGCTCAGAGCGATCGACATCGTCTCCAGCAACTCGTCGCTATCCGTTCCCACTAGACGAAGCGTACCCTGTTCGATCCCCTCCGGTCGCTCGGTCACGTTGCGAACGATCATGACCGGCACGCCGAGTGTGGTCCCTTCCTCCTGCAACCCACCTGAATCGGTAACGATTAGCTGGCTGGCCTCCATCAACGCGATCATCGAACTGTACTCGAGCGGCTCAAGGAGGAAGACATTCTCCACATCGCTCAACACCGGCCACACGGCCTCGCGAACGATCGGATTCAAGTGAACCGGGTAGACAAACGTAACCCCCGGGTTCTGATCTGCGGCGCGGCGAATCACTCCTGCCAGCTCCGCCAAACGAGGCCAATTCTCGCGACGATGCAATGTGATCGTGACGTACGGTCCGGGTGGCAGGTTATCGGGCAGCGTGCCTTGCCCGGCCGCGCACAACAGTGCGTCAACGCCGGTCTGACCGGTAACGAAGATCGACTCCGGACTCTTACCTTCCTGCAGCAAGTTCTCGCGCGCCAATCGGGTTGGTGCGAAATGAAGATCGGCGACAACGGCCGTCAAACAGCGGTTGACTTCTTCGGGGAACGGTTCGCGCGCGTCATAGCTCCGGAGCCCGGCCTCTACATGACCCACCGGAACCCGCTCGAGGAAGGCCGCCCACGCGATAGCGAAGGTCGATAGCGTATCGCCCTGCACCAGAACGTAAGTCGCGCGCATCTCTCTCAAGTGTCGAGCCGCTTCGGGCAAGATCCGCTCGACGAGCTCGGTGCAGCTCGGGCGGTCGTCGATCACTCCAGCCACGGTGCCGCTCGGCAGGTAGCCCCGCACCGGGTCGCCCTCGTCGAGGGTTACGAGAAGAAGCGGGTCGATGCCCGCCACTCGCTCCAGGGCACGATAGACCGGCGCCATCTTGATCGCCTCGGGTCGGGTCCCGAAGCTGACTACAACTCTCTTCTGGGACACGGTTCTACCTCGGCTCTCGTCTGGGCTTGACCCGGCGATTCATGATTCAGATATCTTCAGTCCTCTGTTGAGCACCCGACCTACGGGGAGAGCCGAATGCCTACTGGCCGTAGTACTTATAGCAATAAGCAGGCCATGTCGCCCCAGCAAAATCGGGGCTCTGACCCTACCCGAACACGGTTAGCAGCGCTGCTTGCAATCGGGGGTGTGACCGCTCTCGGCCTGCTCAATCTCCCGTATCCATTCCACGGAGATCAATCGCTATTCCTTCTGATGGCCGAGCAACTCAACCACGGTGCCGTGCTGTATCGCGACACCTGGGATGTCAAACAGCCCGGTATCTACGTCTTCTACATCGCAGCCGGGCGGGTCTTCGGATTTAACGAGATCGGCGTCCACCTATTCGAGATCGCCTACTGGTGGGTCTTTTCGCTCACGGTCGTAGCTGCGATGCGGAACCGTATCCACACGCCGATCGCGCTTGGCCTGGCGCCGGTGATGATTGTTGGAAGCTACTACCTCGGCTCCCGGCCGTCTCACCTGACCCAGGTCGAGGGTCTGGTTGGGTTCCCGCTCTTCCTTGCGACCTGGCTTACCAACTCGACGTCGAGACACCACTCAGACTTGCGGCTGATCTTAGCCGGCATCGCCGGTGGTGTCGTGTTGATGTTCAAGTTGATGTTGCTCCCGATCGTCGCCGCCGTCTGGCTCCCGGCTTTGATCAACCGGCAACGGCGTCAAGCGATCCGAACGGTTAGCCTGCTCTTGATCGGAGTCGGCATCATCGTACTCCCCTTCATGGCGTACATCGTACTCCACGACATCGTCGAGCTCGTAGCGTGGACCACGTTCGTGTTCCCCCTCGAGGCGGTCGGTGTAAACGAACGTTCGCTATACCGGTTTGTGCGCTCCACGGGCTGGTTCGGGATCTTCTTTTTCACACCGCTAGTTCTTGCGGGCATGCGGCTCTTTGCGTTTCGATCTCGACCCGATCGGATCACGATCGCGTTACTGGCTTGGATCATGGCAGCGGCTGTCGTGACTGTGCTCCAGCTTTGGTGGTCGTATCACTTCCTCATTTTCGCGGTTCCTGTCGGGCTTCTCGCAGCTGAGGGCCTGGACAGGCTCGCGATGGATTGGAGAAATCGAGGGCGGTGGTCTTGGATCCTGATCTTGATCCTCCTGGCCGGGCCGACGGCTAGCGCGATCTACAAGACTCAGCGACTGGTTGAGTATCGCTTTGCGATCACTTCTACCGATCGGGCTGAATTCCAGACATCTCTCGACGCGGGCTACGGAGAGACACTCCAAGAGGTTGCTTTTCTCTACGAACCGGAGAGCCAGGCGGGAAGCATCTTCGTGTTCGGAGATCCGCGCTACCAGGCTCTTTCCGGTCGTCGTGCCGCGATCGCGCTGAACGGATGGTCGCCGGAGTACTGGTCTGCCGAGGTGTGGCAGTGGGCGCTCGATGACCTGGAGGCGACACGCCCAGCTTACATACGCGTATCGGCATCAGCGGCGCGTCTTATCTCGGAACGCTCGCCGCAGATGGCCGAGTTCCTCGAGCTGCGATACCGGAGGACGCGCGCGAGCCGAAACGGGGTTTGGTACGAGCACCTATCAACTAGAAGCAGCCCTTGACGCGATTTCAGCCTAACGAAGTGACCCCACCTGATATGCGACCTCCACGAATTCTACCGCAGCCAGCGCTCGATCGAGGCGTTCCGGTGCAATCCCACCGCGTACACTCTTCACAAAGCGATCCAGCATACGTCTGAACGCTTCCCCTTTGTCGTAGCCGCCGCCAAACTCCTCCCACTCGTCCGCATTGCAACGGACCCAACCACCGTCCCAGGCGATCCGGAGCTCGCCATGACTTCCGTGAACGTGGACGTAGTCCAGAGTCGCACTATTGTAGGCCCAGGAGAGCGCGATTCTCCCTACTGACTCACCTGTCAGGCGAACGATGATCTCCGCGGTTTCCTCCACGCGACCATTGGCGCTCCCTCGTCCAAGTGCGGCCGCGACCACTCGAGGTTTACAATCCCCCGTCAAGACGGATAAGACGTCATAGGCATGTGGCCCGTTGTCCATGATCACCCCGCCACCTGATAGCTCAGGTTGGGTGTGCCACGTATCGACCAACGGCAGGCGTGAGCAAAAGGACACCTCGACATGGACCACGGGACCGATCTTGCCGGATTCGATCCGGCGGCGAGCCTCCCAAAGATCCTCAACGAACCGGAACTTCGACGACACCATGAGCACCCGTTCTGCACGCTCGGCTTGCGAGATCATCGACTGAGCCTCTTCACTGGAGATCGCCAGCGGCTTCTCACACAACACGTGGACACCACTCGTGAGTAGCTCCGTGGCACCCTCCTCGTGCATCACCGGCGGGGTGCACAGACAGGCTCCATCAGGTGGTGACTCAGCCAGCATCGCTTGAATGCTGTCATAGGCCGACCCGCCATACGTGTCGGCGAACTCCCGGCGCTTCTCTTCGACCGGATCTACGACCGCGACAAGACTGATGTCACCGCGCTCACTTATCGCCGTGGCGTGAGCGTGCGCGATTCGTCCACACCCAATGATCGCCACGTTCATGCTCTGGCCTCCGATCGACGTCCCTGAAACACGTAGCGACACACCAACGACAGGTAGCGCAAAACGGTGGGTAAGACCTCCATTTTGCTCTCACTCGCCTTGTGATCGTAGCGGAGAACGAGTGGGACTTCGTCTGGTCGGGCCCCGTATGCACGCAGCTCGAGCAAGAGCTCCAGCATGCAGGCGAACCCGCTCTCAGCGACAAAACGCTGGCCGGCAAGACGTGTACCGACGAGCGTTTTTGCTCGATAGGCGCGGAAACCACTCGAATAGTCGCGCACAGGTGGGAACGGCAAGACCGTTCGCAAGAACCGACTGGCGGCGTGACTCAGCAAGCGTCGATGAGGCGCAACGCCGATCTCAGCGCCTCCGGGTGCGAAGCGAGATGCCACGACAACGTCGCTACCCGCACCGATCCGCTCGAGCATGTCGACGATCAAACCGGGATCATGCGAATTGTCACCGTCCATGGTGATCACGACATCGGCATCATCGACTGCACGCGTAAGCCCGGCGTCAAGCGCGTCGCCAAGACCTAGGCCCGGCTCCAGCGTCACGATCTCGACCGGCACCCGACCCTGAAACTCGGCCACCCGGTCCAATGTGCCATCGGTAGAACCGCCATCAACGACGACCACTCGGTATCCATCACGCCGACTTTCCACGAGCGCCAAGATCTTCTGGAACAACGGCTCGATCGCCTCGCTCTCGTTGAGCACGGGGATCACGATCACGGTCTGATGGGCGACACTCAACCCGATTCCCCAGTCGGTTGACCGGCGTCGCGAACCAGTCGGTCTACTGCCTCCGTCATTCGGTCCGCGATAAATGCCGCGTGCGTGTCGTTATGGCGCTCCGTCCACGGCAGAACCAACACGCTCGCCAGACCCGTCTTACAGCCGGGGAAATCGTCGATGTCCTCCAGCGGATAGTCGCCGTGCAACGAGTAAGGGTGATCACTCTGCCCGAATGTCACACGCTCTCGAAACTGGCGACACATGAACGCTGGGTATCGGATGTAGTTGGGTGTGCTCCAGACACCCAGTGACTTGAGCTCACCCGCCAACGCCGCCGGCCCACCGGGCACGACCTCGGAATCGATCAGCAGCGGGAAGCGCCAGTAAGTGGCCACTGCGTGGGACGAGACAGGCACCGGCCGCACGCCAGCAACGTCCGCCAGACCACGGCGCAGTACGTCAGCTACCCGCACGCGGTTCTCCACCATCGCAGTGAGTTTTCTGACCTGCCCCAGTGCGACCGCACCCTGAAGCTCCGACATCCGATAGTTGAGGCCCAGGAACTCATGGTCGGCCGCCTCGGAGTCATAGTTCCAACCCTTGTCGGCCCACACCCGCGCGCGTCTCGCCAGCGCTTCCGAGTTCGTGGTCACAAAACCGCCTTCGCCGCAGGTGATCTGCTTCGTTTGCTGCAGGCTGAAGGCCGCGATCTGGCCCAAGGTACCGACGTATCGCTCGCGATACTTCGCCAGGTACGACTGCGCGGCGTCCTCCAGCACAGGGATGTTTCGCTCGGTCGCCAGCTTCATGATCGGATCCATCTCACAGGGGTTTCCGAACAGGTGCGTGACGATGATCGCTCGGGTCCGATCCGAAACTCTCTCGGCGACAGTGTTCGCAGTGATGTTGAGTGTCTGCGGATCCACGTCCGCAAATACCGGAATCGCTCCTTGACATAAGATCGGCGAGATCGCTCCCATGTCGGTAATCGGCGTCGTTATGACCTCTTCGCCGGGACCGACGTCAAGCGCGGCCAGCGCCGTGTGTACCGCCGCCGACCCGGACGACACAGCCCGCGCGTGACGTGTACCCAGAAGCGCCGCTATTTCCGTCTCGAACGCTCGGACCTTGGTGCCGTTGGGACCAAAGAGGATCCCGCTCTCGAGCACCTCGAGCAGCAGCGCTCGTTCCTCGGAACCAAAACTCCGACCGCTCGCGTCGCGCTCGCTAGGCAGTACGATCCCGGTGCTCATACGCGCTCGACCGACGGTTGATCGGTGGCCTGCAGCCGGGCCCCAAAAGATGCGTCGACCAACTCGTTCAAGGGGGACACGGCGCCACGGCGACCAAGCGCCCGAACTTCTTTCGCCAACAACTCTAGCTTTTTGTCGAGACTCCACTTCATGCCTGGGTGACGCGCGATACGCGGGTCGAGCCCATCCTCCTGGAGCCCGAGAACATCAACTGCATGGAGCTGGTACCAAACCCATTTGCGACGCGTGTGTGCGAGCGCCCGAATGATTCCAAACGCGAGGTTGGGCAGTGCGAATCGCAACGTGTGGTAGTATGGCAATCGTAACAAGGGGGTTGTGCACATTGGGACCTCGGCGATCGGTTGTCCGTCGGCCAGCTCGACGCGGGGTCGCGTCGACCCGAGTGCGGAGCGCCACGAAATCTGCTGTACGCGGTCGCGTTCAGAGACACTGCGCCTGGCGACGGCGATTCTCAGTAGTGGCTGAAGGATCGATGGATACGTGGAACTGTCGTATTGATACCCGGCCTTTGCGAGCTCACTTAGCAGCGCTTGATTGCCATCCCAGCTCGGCGCCCGAAAACCCCTGATCTGACGCCCGGCTAACCCCTCCAGCAGCAACTTTGACCCGCGGACTTCGAGCCTGAGCTCCAGTGGCGTGAGCTGTGCGAAAGGCAACCGGTGCGTCATCGAGTGACTGGCCACCTCGTGGCCCCGCGAAACAATGCGGCTCACGACCTCGGGATGATGGCGAGCTTCATCCCCGATCAGGAAGAACGTCGCCCGGGCCTTGAGCGAGTCGAGGATGTTCATGATCCGCGGCACCGCCGCACGGTACGCGGCTCCATCGTCTGCCGGACGATCGAAACCGTAGCCCTCGAGATGACTGGCGACCGAATCGACATCGATAGACAACCCCACAAGCTTCATGACGGCCCTGCTGTGAACTTGCACATTTGGTTCACGGCTTCCTCAGCCACCGCAGCGGAACTGTTCCACGAAGTCACCCTCGGGTACACTTGAGCAGTGGTTGCCAGATAGACTCGTCCCGGTACCAGCTCGGCTGGCGGTTTACGGTTTCCGTATCCTGGCGAGTAGAGGGGCTCGACAAACGGCGCTTTGAACAGGAAGCTCGCCCGGATGGAATCGCGGCTGAGGTCGGGGAACAGGTTTAGCAAAGCCTCGACATACTCGTCGATCACGCGCTCCGGCTCGCGGTTGAAGAGCGGTTCGTTCCGGTGCACGTAGTTCAGCAAGTACACCAAGTGGTGCCCACCGGTATCTGCCAAATCGAGCACTCGGGTAGTCTCGACAATTCCATCGAACGGAGCGTCACTCTCGACGACCGGCATCCAGTAGTGCGATGTCAGTGGCCGGTCGAGCAACACGAGCACGTTCATCACTCCCTGATAGTCGATACCGGGGTCGGTGGAGGCCAATCGATCGCCGAGCTTTCCGTTCCCGCAGATACGCCGCAGCTGAACAAGCGGCACGGTGCTGATGACTCGGTCATACCGCTGCTCCCCATCCGCGGTCGTGACGACCGGACGCCCGTCGGAATCGAGGTCCAGGTTCTCCACGGGTCGGTTCTCGAGCAACTGCGCACCGGCTTCTCTAAGCGAGGAAACCAGCGCCTCTGTTAACCCATGGTAGCCCAACCGCGGGTAGCCCTTGACCTCGGGGCCTGTTCCCTTCTCGCGCCTGAAGCTCGCCCAGTACCAGAGCGCCGGTATCTGGCGGTAGGCGGCGCCGAATTTCGCCTCCAGCAAGGGGCGCCACAGACGGCCGAACGCCCGCCTCCCCGAAAGCCGGGTCAGCCACATCTCAGCGGTGATGTCGTCGAGCCCATCGGAGCCGGCGACGTGGGCGGCGTATAGGGCGGTCAGCCCGAGTCGCACCCTGTCTCGCAGTGGCACCGCGTCAAAACGCAGCAGATCCCGTGGACCGCGGAGCGGGTACAGGCGACGTCGATACATGAACCCCAACGAGGCCTCTCTCCAGTACAGCCGGTCTTGTACACTGAGCTCTGAACACAATCGTATCAGGTGCTCATCGGTGGGCAAGACGACGTGATAGAAGCAATCCAAGTCCTGCTCACGGTGCCGAAACGTCGTCCCAAGACCGCCAAACGAAGACGTGGCCTCAAGAACGGTCACATCCGCCCCAGCGCGGAGCAAGAAGTGAGCGGAGGTGAGCCCGGAGATCCCGCCACCGATCACGAGAACATTGCCTAGCCCCGCGTTCGGCACGGCTACCCGTCTGTGGCCGAGCGCGAGGGCGACGGCTTCAGCGCGTGCCTGAACAGTAGGCTGAAGTAGCGCGGGAGAGCATCCCGCAATCGGAGACCGCTCTCACTGCGCTTACGATCGTACCTCAGCACGAGTGGGACCTCTGCGATCGAGGCTCGCAGCGCAGCCGCTCCCAACAGCAGTTCGAGCCCGGCGGTAAACCCGGTCTCGCGCGGCAGACCCGGTCCCTCGGCCGGTAGAACCAACCGAGCGAGCAACGTCGATCGGTAGGCTCGGTAACCCGATGTGTAATCACGCACCCCTGGAACTCGGAACACCGACCGTCCAACGAGCGCGGCGGCTCGACTCAAGAGCCGGCGAAATGGCGGAACCCCAACTTCGCGACCACCTGAGACAAAGCGTGAGGCGATGACCAGATCGTTCCCTTCGTTCAAACGTTCGATCATTGAGAGAATCAACTCCGGTCCGTGCGAATCGTCGGCATCGAGCGTGACGACGATGTCGCCCCGTTGGAGGGCGGCTTCCAATCCCGACCCCAAGGCGCGACCATATCCACGGTTGCACGGATGGTGGACGAGGCGGACTGGGAGGCGCTCGGCTGCGGCTTCGGCCACGGCGAGTGTGTCATCAGTGGATCCGTCATCCACGACCACGATCTCATACTCCGACACAGCTGGGGCTACGACGCGGCTGATTCGCTCCAGCAGCTCATCCAGGCAAGCAGCCTCATTGTAGGCCGGCAGCACGACAGAGAGCATGGTCGACTCCGATGATTCCCTGGTGACGGTTGAACTAACGGTACTTCGTAGATATCACATGGTTTTCTACGGGGGGTTTTCTTACTTTAGCCCAACTATGTGGGATGAGCAACAACTATGGTAATGTTTTACACTTTTTGAAAATCTATGGGAACTATGTGTGTATTTTGGTGGAGCGAATGTGAAAATCGTTTCCACTCAGGGTCGACCAGTTACCGTGTTCAAGCAGGTTCTAGGAGGGAAACCGATCCCACCCAACTCAGTCGTCACCAGAAGATTGTATAGACCCCACTTCGATCAACTCAAGCTCGATCTCATCTGGATCGCGGATGAAGGCGGCACTGCCGATCAGGAGTGGCCATGCAGCACAAGACAAACTCATCATTCTGACGGGGCAGGGTCACGCACAAGGAAAACGCCACCCCAGGCGTCGTCGTGGACACGTTTCGTCGAGCGTCTGAGTAACTCGATCACGGAGTCACTCATCCAAGGCTCTGGCGATCGCTGTATGAAAATCGGCGGATCGACCACTTCACCAGTGACGAAAACGCGACCGGGGGCGCGTCGCACGGTGTCGTACAGTTGGGTTACCTCCACTTCAGTCCGATGGCGGAGCGGGACGATCTCGGCCATGGAATAGTACCGGAGATACCGAGAAAACCCAGAGCTTTCGGTCGTTAGAATCACATCTTTCTCACCTGCGTTCTCCAGCAGCCACTCGGCCTTGAGCCGATGGCGATCCGACTCCGGGCTCTTCAACATCGCCATACCGCCGATGGCGTTATGAACAAGCAGTGCCGCCGGCAGAAAGACAATGAGCATCACATTCCTCTCGAGTGGCAACTCATGATAAGCATACCACCCGAAAAGCAGCCAGAAAGGCACCAGCGCAAGGAGCCACGCCTCGGGTTGCTCCAGCGTTCCCAAGTAACTGATAGTCGCAAGATAGAGAGCCAGCCACGAGAGCATCGCCAACACGAAGGAGCCCCGGAATTCTCTCGAGCGCCGAACACCGGCCATCCACAATGTCCAGGCGAACGCGACCACGGCGATCAGCACGGTGACAAAACCCACGACTCCTGTGGGAGGCCAAGCTCGGAGACCAATCAACTTCTCCCCTTCCAGCCGTTGAGCAGGGAATTCTTCGCTAATCCAAGAACGATAGGCTGGAAACACAAAAAGAAAGTTGCCACTGGCTACGACGTGCCCGAGTACCACCGTTGCAATCGAGATGTCCTTTGTTCCCAGGCTTGGCACTATCTCGCCAGCCACGGATTGCGTCGCGGTGTAATGAGGGTATTCGACCCGAGCCGCACTCCAGACACCATACCCCACTGGTAAGCACGCGAACACGAAGACGGTCAAGTACGCCACCACCTGCTTCCTGCCAGTCCGAAGCGCCATGTACAGAGGAGCCGACACCAAAGCCGGGATGACATTCAGGACGTGACTCAAGACCGCCAGTACGCCCAGCAGTCCACCGAATGCGGCACGCCTGGTCGAGATCGATTGTCCGAGCGTCAACCAGACCAAGCCCAAGGCCAGCAGCGACGCAAGCGCATAGGTCTCAGCCTCGGCGGCGTATCGCCAGAAACCGTAAGAGAACCCCAAAACTCCGCCAGCCACAATCGCAGACCGTTTGGGAACACCAAGATGCTTCCACAGAACCAACGAAAACACCGTCACGGCGCCCGCGGCCAGCGCAGCTCCAGCTACAAGCATGAGCGGGAACGAACGATCGACTAGGCCTATCGACTTGCCAATCACAAACAACACCCGCATCAACACCAAATAGAGCGGATGATAGGGGTGTAGCAGTTGTGAGAACGAAGCTGCTTCTACGTCGTAGGCATACTGGTAGGCATCATCCGCTTCAACGTGTACAGTTGGCGCGGTCAGCCAGTAGAAGAGGAACCAGCCGCAGAGCAACGTTACCCACGTCTGAGCGCCTCGATGCACAGAGTATCTCATCAGCGCGCCAGGCGATGGATCTGGCTGGCGCTCACCCATCACCGGTGGAAAATGATATCCCGCCCTCTATCAACTCGATTTCAACCCCATCGGGATCGCGTATGAATGCGATCCGCGGGCCATCTTCACTAACCAGGTACGGTCCGCGGTCAAAACCCAGTCCGAGGTCCTCGAGCGATGCCCTGGCTGCATCGAGATCGGTTACGCCAAAGGCCAGATGCCCGAACTGGTTCCCCAAGTCGTAGCTACGACCATCGTGATTATACGTCAGCTCGATCGCGTGGTATCCCTGTTCGTCGACAAGGAATACCAGAGTCGCATCCGCCCTTTCGAGCACCTTCCGACGTTGCTCACTGAGGCCAAGAACGTTCGTGTAGAACTCGATCGATCGTTCAAGATCGGTGACGCGAAGCATTGTGTGTAATAGCTGAGTGCGCATTCGCCTGAACACCTCCTGGTCAACCGTCATTGTGCAACTGGAATATCGGAATGTGACTACTAGGATTTGGGCGTGCAATTAGACGCCGGCTCAGCGACTCCGCCGCTCCCTCCACGATCGCACAACCTCGGATATATCCCGGCCCTCAACGTCGACTTCGTAGTTGAGGTTCCGCATCGTTTCGGGGGTGAGAACGTCGGCCAGGTCTGCCAGGGCCTCGGCGAGACGCGGTTCCCTTTCCACCGTTGCCCCTCGTACGACAGGCGCGGCTTGATAGGGCGGGAAATAGCTCAGATCGTCATCGAGAACGACCAAATCCAGACCGGCGATCTGGCCGTCCGTGGAGTTGGCCACCGCGACGTCAATCTGGTCATCGGCCAATGCGCGATACATGAGACCCAAGTCGAGTTGCCGTATTGAGCCAAACTCCAGCCCATACATCTCTCGAAGACCGGGATAGCCATCGGGCCGAGCCATGAACTCGGGGCCGAATCCAGCCACCAGATCGGCCCCCCGAGGAGCGAGGTCGGCGATCGATGCAAAGCCCTGCGCTTCAGCATCCGCTCGACGAACGACGAGCGCGAAGGTGTTCTCGAACCCTAGTGGGTGTGTCCACTCGAGACCCCACCGTTCTCGATAAACACGGCGCACCGTCTGATACACTCGTTCGGGATCGGTGTCGACCGGGAGCTCAAGCACCGCCGTAAGCGCGGTACCCGTGTATTCCACGTAGACGTCGATTTCACCATTCAACAGGGCGTGGTGGCAAACGAAGGTGCCACCCAGATGGAATCGACGCTCGACCGAGACCCCACGCGCTTCCAACTCCTGAGCCACGATCTCGCCCAAAACGTTTTGCTCGGTGAAGTTCTTCGTGCCTACGACGACCGCATCGCTGGGAGTGCAACCACCGAGCACCATCGTCGCGCACATCGTGACGAGCGCGCGCCAAACGTGCTCGCTCAACGTTCGCGATCCCTAGTCGCGGCCGGCGTGGCCAGCGTCAGCCTCTTCTCCATCGCGCCGAGCAAACCGTCCGCCAACAACGCCAAGAGCGCGGCTGGCAACGCGCCGGCCAGAATCACTGTGTCGTTGACCATCGCCAGCCCCTGGAAGATGTACACACCAAGCCCACCAGCCCCGATAGCGGCTGCGATAGTAGCGATCCCCACCGACGTGACGGTGGCCACTCTGACACCGGCCAAGATTATTCCTGCTGAAAGTGGCAACTCGACGCGCATCAAGAGCTGCCGATCGGTCATTCCCATTCCCCGAGCCGCTTCGCGCAAGGCAGGGTCTGTTCCTCGAATTCCAGCGAACGTGTTGCGGACGATCGGAAGGATCGCGTAAAGGGTGAGCGCTACGATAGCGGTACTCGCACCCACCCCACCAAACAAGGGCAGTGGAATTAGAAAACCGAACATCGCCAGACTGGGAATCGTCTGGACGACATTGGCAAGCCCCATCACCGGTTTTTCCACGCGACCACTCCGTGTGGCCCAAACACCAAGCGGTACCCCGATCAAAATCGCCCCGCCGACGGAGATCGCTACGAGCAAAAGGTGTTCCGCCGTCAGATTAGCCATCTCTTGACGATGGTCGGTGGCGTAACGCCACAGATCAAACATCTCCACCGCCTACCCGATCCCCGAAGATCTCGGCCAGCGCGTGGATCTCTGGGTGGTCTGTCTCGAGAAACGTGTCCGGTGTCTCTAGTGCGCCCAGCGTGCCAGCTGTCAGCAGGCCAATCCGATGTCCAACGCACAGCGCCTCACGCACATCGTGGGTAACGAACAGCGCGGCCTTGCCGAGCTGCCGCATGAGCGCCTTGAACTCTCGCTGAAGACTGGCTCGAGTGACTGGATCCAAGGCACCGAACGGCTCATCCAGTAACAGCAACGGCGGGTCAGCCGCCAGGGCTCGAGCGACGCCAACCCGCTGGCGCTCACCTCCGGAGAGCTGGTGGGGTCGGCGTGGTCCGTACGCGTCAGCGGGAAGACCCACCATGTCCAGCAGCGCTCGCGTGCGCTCCTGAATCCGGTCCGGATCCCATCCCAACAACTCCGGAACCAACCCCACGTTGCTGGCTACCGTCATGTGCGGAAAGAGGCCGATCTCTTGGATCACATAACCGGTGTTGCGGCGTAGCTCCACCGGATCCCAATCCGAGGTCAAACGACCGCCGACGCGCACGACACCCGCCGTCGGATCTAGCAGTCGGTTCACCAACTTCAGTACGGTCGTCTTCCCAGCCCCCGACCGACCGACGAGAACGATTGTCTCTCGCTCGTTGACCGTAAGCGAGAAACGATCGAGAATCGTGTGTCGACTATCGATCGAGTAGGTAACGGCCTCGAATTCGACCGGAATCGAGGTTGCGTGCGTATTCACGTTTCGAAACTAATATAGGGAGCCATGGCGACGGTCACCCAAGCGGTCGAGCTGCTTTTCGCCCGTCCCGGAGCGCCACCGTTCACCACACGACGGGGTGACGGGTGGGTCGTCCACGTCGACCAAACACCCACGTCCGAAGAAGCCTTCGCCTACAGCGTAGCTCGCGGTCTCTCCGACCATCCGCGATGGCTTCACTGTCGATACCTCTACGACGAGACCGGCAGTGAGTTGTTCACCAAGATCACCGAGCAACCCGAATACTACCTGACCCAGGCAGAAAACCAGATACTGAAGAAGCAGGCGGATGAAATCCGCGAGGCGGTGGGTCCGCTACCCCTCATGGAACTTGGTGCTGGTACCGCGGTCAAGACGCAGCAACTTCTCAAGGCGTGGCTCGAGACCGATGGGGTTGCTGAGTACTTGCCGCTCGATATCGACCCTTCCGTCCTGACCCAGGCGGCCGAGCGACTCACGACCGAGCTACCGGGACTATCCGTCACCGGGCTCGCAACATCCTACGAGCGCGGGCTCGATCTGTTGGGCAAGCACCAACCGCTCTGTCTGGTCTTTCTGGGTTCGTCGATCGGGAACTTCAATCTCGAACAAACAGATATGTTCTTGGCGCGACTTCGAGCGTGCCTCTCGCCCGATGACACATTCCTGCTCGGCGTCGACTTGGTCAAGGATATCCCGCAGTTAGAAGCCGCTTACAACGACGCCGAGGGCGTGAGCGAGGCTTTTACCCGCAACCTGTTTCATCGGATGAATCGCGAGCTGGAGTCCAACGTCCCGGTCGATGCGATCGACCACGTCGCTTTCTGGAACGATCGATTGCAGCGTATCGAGATATACGCCCAATTCCAGGAGGAAGTGCGGGTCGAGCTTCCGTCGATCGACCGAAGGTTTCGGGTGGCGGCCGGCGAGATGGTCCTCACCGAAATCAGCCGCAAATACCAACTGGCGAAAATCGAGTCCGACTTGGCGCGGTTCGGTTTCCAGTTGGAGAGAGCGTTCACCGACGATGAGCAACGTTTTGGCTTGCTGCTGTCCCGCCGCATCGCTCCCACCGGCGGACCACCGCCATGGACACCTTTTGCAGCCGGGCTCCGTGCAGCGCGCAGTCAGACGCTCAGGCTCCTGAGCAGTCTGAGCGACGACCAGCTCAAGCAACAGGTTCTCCCGATCTTGAGCCCGATAGCCTGGGACCTGGGTCACATAGCCGAGTTTGAGGAGTTGTGGTTGGTCAACGCGATCGATGGGCTAAGCGAGAACGCTGACGTGCACGACCGACTCTCCAAAGATTACGATGCGATCGCCACCCCACGTGGAGTTCGTGGGCAGCTCGAGCTCCCGGCAAGCCCCGACATAATGGGTCAGCTAAGAAACGTGCGGCGCGAGGCCCTGAGGCGCGCCCGCGAGGTAGACCTCGACGTGGACCAACGACTGACGAAGGACGGCTTCGTATACCACATGGTTGTCCAACACGAGCAACAACATCAGGAGACGATACTCCAGTCCATCGCGCGGATGGAAAACTTCGTGTACGAGCCAGCTTACGGAGAGAGGCCGCCAAAAACGACCTTGCCACCAGACACCGAGATGGTCGTTATCCCGTCAGGGTTATTTCCAATGGGCACAGATCGAGAGGCCGATACCTACGACAACGAACGCCCCCCCCACTGGGTGGACGTCGATGGGTTCTGGATCGATACCGCGCCGGTGACAGCCGGGCAGTTTCTCGAGTTTTTCGACCGCGGGGGTTACCAACGACGTGAATGGTGGTCCGAGGAGGGCTGGGCGTGGCGCACAGAGCATGAGATCGAGCGCCCGCTCGGCTGGCGGCGCTCGGAAATCGGCTGGGAGGCGATCGAGTTTGGACGCATCGAGCCCCTCGTTCCCACACGACCCGTACAGCACATCTCGTGGTACGAGGCATGCGCCTACGCGCGCTCGGTGTCCAAGCGACTGCCAACCGAAGCCGAGTGGGAGAAGGCTGCTGCCTGGGACCCCGAAGTGCGGCTTACGCGCCGCTTCCCGTGGGGTGACAGCCCACCTGAGTCACATCACGCCAACCTCGGTGCCGACATCTTTGGTCCCGCCCCCGTCGGCGCTTTTCCCGCCGGTCGTTCCTTCTTTGGCTGTCACCAAATGCTCGGTGACGTCTGGGAATGGACGGCCAGCGAGATGGAGGCGTACCCTGGCTTTGAGGCCTACCCGTACCCGGAATACTCCCAAGTGCACTTCGGCCAGGGCCACCGGGTTCTTCGCGGAGGGTCATGGGCCACCGGCCGATCGGTCGCCAGGAATACTTTCCGCAACTGGGATCTCCCCCAGCGGCGCCAAATCTTCGCTGGTTTTCGCTGCGCCCGGGACGCTTGATCGGGCCCGGAGAGCTCGCTAAACGACTGGCAGGGTTGGCGCTCAACATCGATGAGTGTCGGATCGAGGTCGGCTCGGTTCCGACCGTCGGTTATTACGATGGAGCGCCCCGACCCACCGGCACGATCTCGTTGATCGGCGGCCATGATGTCGGTCGCGGTGAGAACGTCGATTGGACTCCGGAAGATCAGGCAGCGTTCAGGGACGCCGTGCAAGACAAGGTTCCCATCGGATCAACAACGGTCGGCGATCTGACCCAGCGACTGGAAGGCGACCTTGTCGCGCATCACCGAGCGGCGATCGAAGCGGCAGCTATCGACTTGGCGTTACGTCAAGCCGGAAGCAACCCTTTTGTTGTGGCTGGTTTGCCGGCGAAACCGGTGACTTTTTGTTGGTCGATTGGTCACGATTTGGCAACCACCGCCGGCGGACTGTTACAGGCGGTGCGCGCAACTCTGGAAGCCGAACCAGGCGCGCGCTTCAAGCTCGACGTGCCGGCTGAAGGTTGGCCCGAGTCGATGTGGTCGGAGCTTGCCACGATTGGCCGGGTGCGGACCGTCGATTTCAAACGCCAAGGCTCACCCGGCTCTGTAGCGCTTGCGCATCAGTACTTGCCTGAGGCTTGGCTGGAAGACCCACCCTTGGAAGCGCTCGAGGACGACAGCGAACAGTCACACGCGTGGGCCGACCGGGTAGCCGTCGATGGTTACGTGACGCGAGTCGCCGATTTGGCCGTATTACCCTTTCGACCGACGGCGATCAACGTGAAAGCGCCGCGCATGGGCGGCCCACTCGAGGCCCTTCGCTGTATAGATCTATGTTGTCAAAGCGGCTGGGCGTGTTACATCGGTGGGATGTTCGAGGTCGGTCCGGGTCGGCTTCAGGCTCGCGTTTTGGCTTCGCTCTTCAGCAGTAGCCAATGGAACGACCTCGCGCCGATACGCGTCTGTGATTCGGATCCGTATCCGCCAAGTCCGTTACCGATGTCATCCGGTTTTCGTGGCTTCGGGGAAGCAACCGTTATGGCCGACTAGCTAGTAGTCGCTCCAGGCTGAGGCGCCGCACCCTCGTCCGCTATTCGGCGCGCAAAGTGATCGATCTCCATCGACCCCAGCTCGCCTTCGGCGTGGGATCGAACGCTCACATGCCCAATTCCCAACTCGCGCTCGCCGACCACGACCATGTAAGGGGTCTTTTGTGTTTCGGCATCTCGGACCTTGTAGCCCACGCCCTCTCTGCGGTCATCGACGTGCACCCGGATCGCGTGGCGCTTCAGGTGGGCGGCGACCGTCTCGGCATAATCGTTGAACTGATCGCTGACCGGAATGATGCGCACCTGCTCTGGCGCCAACCAGGTTGGGAAGGCGCCCCCATAGTGCTCGATGAGCACGCCGAGGAAACGCTCGATCGATCCCAAGATCGTTCGATGGATCACAACCGGTTGCTGCTCGGTTCCATCCGAAGCGGTGTAGTGCAGATCAAACCGCTCGGCCAAGTTGAAATCCAGCTGGACCGTCGCTAGCTGCCATTGACGACCGAGCGCATCAGTTGCCTGGAAGTCGATCTTCGGGCCGTAGAACGCCCCTTCGCCAACGCCAATGGTGAAGTCGCGCTCGTTCTCGACCAACGCCTGTTCGAGCACCGCCTCGGCGCGATCCCACATCGCCTCTGTACCGATGAACGTATCTGGGCGAGTCGACAGCTCGATCGCGATCTCGAAACCGAACACGTCGCCGAGCACGAACTCTATGAGCCCGAGCAACGACGTTACCTCAGCTTGTATCTGATCAGGCGTACAGAAGATATGCGCATCGTCTTGAACGAAGGTACGCACTCGCAGGAGACCGCTGATGACGCCCGATTTCTCGTATCGATGTAGTCGACCGAAGTCGGCATATCGGATCGGTAGGTCACGATACGATCGCTTTCGGCTCGCGTACACGAACGTCGATGCCGGACAGTTCATCGGCTTTACCGCCAGCTCGCGATCGTCCGCCGCCGTGAAGTACATGTGCTCACGGTAGTTGTCGTAGTGCCCCGAGCGGTGCCAGAGCTCGACGTCGTAGATCTGAGGCGTGACGATCTCCTCGTGCGGCCATTCGGTTTCGAACAGCTCGCGCATAAAGCTCTGCAAGCGATTGTAGATCCAGGCGCCCTTGGGGTGAAAGTATGGGCTGGCTGGCGCGTTGGAATGGAACGAGAAAAGGTCCAGCTCGCGCCCAAGCCGCCGATGATCGCGGGCTTTGGCCTCCTCGATCCGCTCCAGGTGTTGCTGCAACTCGGCTTTGTCGAAGAAAGCTGTCCCATAGATGCGGGTCAGCATCTTGTTTCGCTCGTCGCCACGCCAATAAGCTCCTGCAGTGGACAACAGCCGGAACGTCCCCAGCCTTCCAGTAGCCGGCACATGCGGGCCGCGACAGAGATCCACCCACTCCCCCTGACGGTACAGCGTCAGCGTCTCACCCGCGGGCAGGTCCTCGATGATCTCGATCTTGTAGGGCTCATCCAGCTCGCGAAACAAGGCCAATGCTTCATCCCGGGACACGACTTCGCGCTCAATACCCAGGTCCTCCTTGACGATCTTGGCCATCTCGGCCTCGATCGCCTCGAAGTCTTCAGGCGTGAACGGCGTGTCGCGGTCGAAATCGTAGTAGAACCCGTCAGCTATGACGGGACCGATCGTGACTTTGACTTCGGGCCACAGCCGCTGCACCGCCTGCGCCATGAGATGCGCCGTGGAGTGTCGGAATATGTCCAGCGCTTCGGGATCACGGCGGGTCAAGATCCGGAGCTTAGAATCACCCTCCAGCGGTCTACCCAGGTCGTACGGCTGCCCGTCCACCTCGGCGGCCAACGCCGCCCGAGCTAAACCGGCACCGATTCGACTAGCGACGTCGAGCGGAGTCGAACCGGCAGCTACCTCGAGCGTGGCCCCGTCCGGCAGAGCCACCGTTGTGGTCTTGTTATTGGTCATGACTTGGCGAAGCTACGCCGCGTTTCTGGGACCGGCAAAAACAGTGTTGCGGTTCAGTCGCGCGATCCTCGGCAACGACGGCCTAGGTCACGGTTGCGGGTCCAAGCCAGCCCCAGCGCTCGAGATCAACGCTGCCGTCGGCATCGAACTCGACACCTTCCCGCTCCAGCAGCGCGCGTTGAAGCTCCGGTGGGATTCCGACTTTGCCGATCGAGATCTCCCCGCGCACGTTGATCACCCGCTGCCACGGAACGTCGGCGTCCTCCGGAAGCGCGTGTAGCGCCCACCCCACCGTCCTTGCCGCTCTGGGCTTGCCGCACAACGCGGCTATGTGACCGTAGGTCGCCACTCTCCCCGGCGGAATCCGGCGAACCATCGCGTAAACATCATCGTAGAACGAGGACCCAGATCGCTTGGCTCCGCCGTGGTCACGTGCCGAAACTGCGCGTCCCATCAGCTCGACGCTTGGCCGGCAGCAGCCCCCACGAGCCGAGACACGACCATATCACCCATTTCAGAGGTCGCGATCCCACTTCGGGCATCGGCCGACGGGACATCTCCGCTCTGCAGCAGGTCACCGACTGCACGTTCGATCCGCTGAGCGCCGCTCGCCTCACCCAGGAAGTCGAGCATCATAGAGGTCGCCGAGATCGCGCCCAACGGGCAGGCGACGTTCTGCCCCGTGTACTTGGGAGCCGACCCGTGGACAGGCTCGAACATCGATGTGCGCCCCGGATGGATATTGCCCGACGCAGCGATACCCATCCCGCCCTGCAGCATCGCTCCCAGGTCGGTGATGATGTCACCGAACAGGTTCGTCGTAACGATGACATCAAACCACTCCGGGTTCTTCACCATCCACATACAGCACGCATCGACGTAGGCATGGTCGGTCTCGATCTCAGGGAAGTCGCGGGCGACGTACTCGTACGCTCGGGTCCACAGATCGTGGGGTCGAATCGCATTCGCCTTGTCGACCAGGGTGACACGCGCGGGGCGGTCGGGGTTCCCGGCTGCCTCGCGATCCCTCCCCCTCTTTCGCGCCAACTCGAAGGCGTACCGGCACGCCCGCTCGCACCCTTTCCACGTATAGAGGCCGTTGACGAGCGCGACCTCGTCGGGCGTGTCTTTCTTGAGATGACCGCCGATCTGCGCGTAGAGCCCTTCGGTATTCTCCCGCACGACGACGAACTCGATGTCGCTAGGCCCCTTGTCCTTGAGTGGACATAGATGTTCGGAGTACAGCTTGATCGGTCGCAGATTCACATACAGGTCGAGGCCGAAACGAAGACCGAGAATCACTGAGCGCTCGACCAGTCCCGGCTCGACGTCGGGGTGACCGATCGCACCGAGGAGCACCGCGTCCAGCCCGCGCCACTCCTCGATCACCGATTCGGGTACGAGCTCGCCTGTCTTCAGGTAGTGATCACTGCCGTACTCGTACTCGACGAGCTCGGTCTGGAACCCCTCGAGCTCGGCCGAAGCGGTGAGGACCTTTACGCCCTCCGCCGCCACTTCGGGGCCGATCCCATCACCGGGAATCACGCCGATTCTGTATGTGGTCATCGCAGCATCTCGCACACCCCCACGCTACGGAGTGCCCGTCGTTTCTGCCCATCTTATTGCGGGACGAAAGATTGAGAGTTGGTGGAGCTGATCGGAATCGAACCGACGACCTCCTGAGTGCGATTCAGGCGCTCTCCCAGCTGAGCTACAGCCCCAACCTGGCTCGAATATACCCGTCGACTGTCAGCGCGTCGACGCAAAACGGCACACTAGCCGGTCAGTAAACCCTCACCAACTTCGGTCCACTGCTTCAGGTAATACTCCATCGTCTCCCGAAGGGTGTCCCGCAGATTGTACTCCGGTTCCCAGCCTAGCGAGCGGATCTTCGTGATGTCGGGGACTAATCGATCCGAGTCCTCGTAGCCTTCGCCGTAGAACTCTTCGCCATCCACATCAACGACGTCACTGCGCGACGTCTCACCTGTAAGCTCCTCGTACAACTCGATCATCAGGCTCGCTAGATCGCGAATCGTGATGTTGTTGTCTGGATTGCCGACGTTGAAGATCTGGTTGCGGGTCGCGCTCGGGTTATCGAGAATCGTTTGGAACGCGCGGTTGGCATCCCAAACATGCAGGAACGATCGATGCGCGTCACCTCCGTCAACCAGCTGTATGCGCCCACCGGTCAGGAGAGCCGACATGAAATGGGCAAAGACCCTTGGCCCACCCTGGCTGTTGGCGGGCACCAGGTAGTCGATCCGACTCCCACAGAAGTTGAACGGCCGGATTATGGTGTATTCGATATTTCCGGCGGTCCCGTGCCCGTGGATGACCCTCTCAAGCAACACTTTCGATGTGGCGTAAATCCACCGCTGTTTGTCCACTGGCCCAAAGACGCTGTCAGACTCGTCCTCGTAGTAGCGCTCCCCCTCTGTCAGCTTCCCGTAGACCTCAGCTGAAGAGTATTGAACGAGCTTCACGCCTTCGTTCTCCAGGCACATCCGAAGGACTTTCATGTTCTGATAGAAATTGAGATCAAAAACCTCTAGGGGTGTCGTGTTGTACAGACTGGGGTTCGCGTAAGCGACCAGATCCACGACCAGATCTGCGTCACCGATAAGCCCTCGTACGGGCTCATCATCTTGGCGTACGTCCATTTCATGAAAAATGAAATTCTCGCCCTCGATTCCAGCCAACTTCTCGTGGGTGATGTCGACACCAACGACGTCGTGCTCCCCCATCGAAATCAGGTGCTCAACCATGTGGGAGCCGATGAACCCCCCGGCTCCTAGAATCAGTATTTTCAATTGATTGCTCCCTTCACAGCCTGCGTTGTATTCGAGATTGCCCAGCGGATACCCACAATCTGCACTCTCACCCCGTCTTCAGGTAGACCTCTAGTAGGTGTCAATGATGGTAGGGCTCACCGCGCACGATCGTCCAAGCGCGATAGAGCTGCTCAACCAGCACGACCTGTGCCAACTCGTGAGCGAGGGTCTGCGGTCCCAGCGCGATTCTGCGGTCGGCGGCCGCAGTCACCGCTGGCGACAGCCCATCCGCCCCACCAACCACAAAAACCGCGCGCCCGATCCCATCCGCGCGCCACTCGTCGAGCAGATTCGCCCAACCCTCCGAGGCCAGCGACTCGGCCTGCGGTGTAAGCGCCACCAACCGGTCGCGCGGTCCGATCGCAGCGGTCTTGAGAAGGCGTTGGCCTTCCTCGTCCAGCGCCTCCGCACCGGCTTTCTTTGAAGGCTTGACGTGCTTCCACTGGACTCGACAGTAACGCTCGACTCGAGCCAAGTAATCGGCAACCCCGGATCGCGCCCAATCGCTCCTGAGCTTGTCGACGGCGATGATTTCGATTTCCACGTACTCTTAGCCGACCGGGGATTCGACCTCTCGAACCAGTACCGTATCGCGCTGCTGGGCGGGATCGGTCTCGGGGTAGGTGAGCGTATGATGGAGGCCACGACTCTCATGACGCCGGCGCGCCGATTCCACGATCAGCTGGGCAACCTGGAACAAGTTCACCGTCTCTCCCATTTCCGGGACCGCAGAAAAGCTCGGTACACGACGTCCTAGTTCCTCCAGCTGACCCGCGGCTCGTGCCAACCCGTCGTCATCCCTGACGATACCGGCCCCATCCCACAAGATCTTGCCGATCTCCGTCCGTAACTCAACCGCCGAGTTCTCGACCGGTGGCGTCGGTGCCATGATCGGTGGCTCTTCCGCACCCGGGCTACGCTCAGCCAGTAGATCCTGGGTTACCTCGGCCGCCCGCTCACCGAATACGACCGCCTCCAAGAGAGAATTCGATGCCAGCCGGTTGGCGCCGTGCACCCCTGTGCACGCCACCTCACCCACGGCGAGAAGAGCATGAATTGCGGTACGCCCCCAATGATCGGTCTGAATCCCCCCACACAAGTAATGCGCGGCTGGAACGACCGGGAGCATATCCTCCGGCGGGTCGAACCCTCGCTCCCGACAGGTAGCGAGGATGTTCGGGAATCGTTCCTCGAACCGCTCGCGCGAGATCGGGCTGCAATCCAGCCAAACATGGCTCGCCCCGGTGTTGCGCATCTCGGCGTCGATGGCTCGTGCCACCTCGTCTCTGGGCGCCAACTCGGCCGTGCCGTGATTTTGCATGAACGGCTGCCGGTCGAGATTGCGTAGGATCGCCCCCTCGCCTCGAACCGTCTCGCTGATCAGAAACGGCCTTCCCTCAACGGGATACAGCCCTGTCGGGTGAAACTGGATGAACTCCATGTTGGCGATCGCCGCGCCAGCTCGATACGCCATTGCAATGCCGTCGCCGGTGGCGATCGATGGGTTGGTCGTAAAGCGATACGCCTGACCGCACCCACCGGTGGCCACATAGGTCACACGGGCGTGGACAGCCACTAACTCCCCTCCGTGGCGATCGACGACCACCGCGCCCGCGCAGCGCGGGCCGCGGTCCGACTCCACCACCCACAGGTCGAGGGCGAAATAGTGCTCGTGAATCCGTACACCTGCACGGTCTGCGGCATCGAGAAGCCCGGCCTCAATCGCTCGCCCGGTGAGATCATCTGCGCGCACGATTCGTCGCGCTGAGTGGCCACCTTCCCGAGCTAGCGAAAGCTCTTTTGGATCGTCCGTCGAGTAGCTAAAGCGAACTCCGTAGTCTATGAGCTCGCGTACTCTCGCAGGGCCTTCCTCGACCAGAAGGCGCACCGCATCCACGTCGCACAAGCCGTCACCGGCCTGCAACGTATCAGCGATGTGCGCATCAAATGAGTCGGTCGGGTCCATGACCGCAGCGATGCCCCCCTGCGCGTAGTTCGTGTTCGCCTCGGAGTCTTCCTTCTTCGTGATTACCGTTACAGTCCCGTACGCCGCGGCTTTGATGGCATACGAAAGACCGGCGATGCCGCTACCGAGAACCAGAACGTCAGTCTCCACAACTCGGTCCGTCGCGCGAGTGCTCATCGGGGGCTCGAAACCAACACGTCTGAAACGAGCTCGGTCAACAATCCGGCCTCTGAGGGTTGCAAGCGTCGCCGAAGAACGCCGACCGGCCGATCATTGAACCACTCGGCCTGACACTTGATAGCATCTTTCTCTGTGGCCACGAATGGCACGTTGGGGTGCTTAGCCACGAGTGCGGTTATTTCGCGCTGAGAGAAGCGGTAGTGATCAGGGAAAGCGATCACCTTTGTCGGGGACCAACCGGCTTCCTCGGCAAATCGAACGACCGAGGCCGGATCCGCCACGCCCGCGATGACGGTGACCCTGCGATCGTCGACCTCAAACCGTACCGGGCTCCCGGTCAACCATCCGGCCAAATCAACGGTCCCTGCATCTCGCCACTGGGCCACCGTTCCGGGTATGTGCTCCCACCACGACGCGAGCGCTCGGCCGATCGACCCCGCCGGCCAAGTGCGTGATCGAGGATCGACACCGCTGACCACCCAGGCCCCGCTGGGCGGCTGCCATGATGATCGTTGGCGGAGCGGCCCCGAGGGCAAACACTTGGCCGGTGCCATCAAATCTCGGGTAGTAAATGCGATCAGGTCCAGCTGGCGGGCGACCTTCCGATGTTGCAGCCCGTCATCGAGCAGAAACAGGTCAACGTCGGTCACAGCTAAAACCGCTCGAGCGGCAGCCGAGCGATCCGCGCCCACGCCAACCCACGCGCCGGCTCTCGCCAGCAACGCCGGTTCATCTCCGACCGCAGCGACGTCCACCGATGCCGCCGCGGGCGCTATCACCGTTGTGTCGTTGGCGCTGCGTCCGTATCCGCGTGAAAGCACCGCCACCCGCGTTCCGCTCGGTACCCCTTCGGTGATCAACCAATGGACCAGCGATGTCTTTCCGCCACCGCCAATAGTGACATTCCCGATGCTTATCGTAGGGGCACCCAGATGGATCGCGCTCGCGTCACGTCTCAGGCGACGATCGGCGACGATAGCCCAACCGGAAGCGATCGGAGCCGCCAGCCCGCGAAACGCAGCACTCAACGCGCCACCGTTGCCGTAGACGGTCCGACGTGCCCAACCATACGCGGCCGCGCGCTCGACGACCGTTGACCCGCCGCTTGCGTGGGGGTCCGATCGCTCTGCTCTAGCGATCATCCCGAAAGGGTCGCTCGACGCCGCCGCTCCACTCGGCGCGGCTGCTCGGTGAGCTCGCTCTCAAGCTGCCTATGGAGGATGCACAACCGTTTCCCCAGCTCCTGACTCGCGCTCGCGATCAGTCGCTCGTCGGCAGCCTTCGCAATCCACACCGCAGATCCGTAGCGGATCTTCACCCGAGCCCCGGGCCACGGTATCTCAAACCGATCCCACGACTCCACTCGCTTACAGGGCCGAGCGGCGGCGGCAACTGGCACCAGCGCGTGGCCGGTTCTGCGCGCGAGCGCAACGGCACCGGGCAACACGCTATGAATGTCCGTATGAGCGTCGGGGGTAATCGCCAAGTCCCCTCCGGCAGCTGCGTGACGCATCATAGCGCGAAACCCAGCCACCGGTGTCCGGCGCCGGGAGCCGCGAATCGGGACATATCCGAGCGGGTCAACGATTTTGGCTGCCATTACGCCATCTGGGTGACTGGATACCAGCACGCCGACCTCTTTGCCGGCGTGGAGAGCTGCCAGCTCCAGCATCCGCCCATGCCAGAAGCAAAAGATGACGCCGCAGTGCTCGTCTCGCACCGCTTGGAGGTGTTCGAGACCCGTCACGTCTGCGCGCCATGTGCTGGACAGCGCCTTCACGAACCGAGCTACGAGCCAACCACTATTACTGGCGAGAAACCGAAGACGAGGACGGCTCACTGGATCCTCCCGAGCATCCAAGTGGCGAGGATTACCGCGGCAAGTACGACCACCATCCACCGCGTTCTCACTCGCCTAGGTCTGTGTGGCGAGACGGCCTGGCGCTCCTTCCAGGCCTTGATGAGGACCATCCTAGACTGTTACTCCCCGCTCGCTCTCACTTATAAACGTGATAAAGCGGACAATCTCCGGGTACGGATGAAGCTCGTCCTTGGCTCGAGCAAGCGCCTGCGTGATGTTGAGCTTGGAGTTGAAGAAAAGCCGGTAGGCTCGCTTGAGCTCACTCTTGACGTTCTCTGGGAAACCCCTTCGGTCCAGGCCGACTGAGTTGAGCCCAAACAGTGCCGCTGGATCACCTGCCGCCTTGACGTATGGTGGAACATCCTTCTGGATGCGAGAGCAGCCGCCGATAAAAGCATGCGCGCCGATACGGACGAATTGATGCACCGGTGTCATCCCACCGATGATGGCGTTTTCGTCGACGCTGACGTGTCCCGCCAGGTTCACCGCATTTGACAGGATGACGCCGTCGCCGACCAGGCAATCGTGCGCTACATGGACGTACGCCATGAGCAAACACGCGTCACCGATGCTCGTGTACCCCTGGGCAAGTGTACCGCGGTTCACCGTCGCGTACTCGCGAATCACTGTGCCGTCGCCGATCACGCACGTGGTCGGCTCGCCCTGGTACTTCAGATCTTGAGGATCGCTCCCCACGACGGCCCCGTAGTGGATCTTGCACCGTTCCCCGATCGTAGTGTCACGCTCGATGACCGCGTGTGCCGCTATGCGTGTGCCAGCGCCGATCGTCACGCCAGGACCGATGATCGCATACGGGCCGACGGAAACATCGGCACCGATCTGTGCCCCTTCGTCGACGATCGCAGTCGTGTGGATGCTCTCCGTGATCGACTTCATTTTTCGACCAATGTTGCCATCAGATCCGCTTCGGCTACAACGGTACCGTCGACGCGAGCCAAACCACGCATCTTGCAATGCGCGCCTCGCCGTCGCACCATCTCGAGTTCGCAGACCAGCTGATCCCCAGGTCGAACCGGATGTCTGAACCTGACGTTGTCTAAGCCGGTGAAGTAGACGACCTTTTCCTCGCCTGCATCTACCGAACTCATCAAAAGCAAACCGCCAACTTGGCCCATGGCCTCGACGATCAGCACCCCCGGCATCACCGGATGACCCGGGAAATGACCCTGGAAGAACGGCTCGCTTATCGTCACGTTCTTGATGCCGACGACGCGTTCTCCGTCTTCCATCTCGATGACTCGATCAACGAGCAGGAACGGATAGCGATGTGGGATCGTGTCCAGGATCTGTGACACGTCGAGCACGGTCTTCGAAGGCTGATGCTCCGAGACCGCTACTTCTGACTGCCTACCGACATGCGGGCTCGCGTTGTTGCCGTTCTCGCCGGCCATTCGTCGCTTTAGGATCTGCACCAGCGCCAGGTGGGTCCGGTGGCCGGACCTATGAGCGATAATGTGAGCCTGAATGTCGACGTTTAGAACTTTCAAATCGCCGAGCAAATCCAGGATCTTGTGACGGACCAGCTCGGTTGGGAATCGGAGTCGTTCTTCACTCAGGATCTCGTCGTCACCGATCACGATCGCATTGCGGAGATTGCCACCGCGAATTAGACCAGCTTCTCTCAGCTGTTCGATCTCGCCCAGGAACCCGAATGTCCGAGCGGGCGCGATTTCTTTTTCAAACGTGTCCGGCGTGATCTCAAACGACTCGAACTGATGTTGGACTAGCGGGTGATCAAAATCGATCGAGAATGAGACTTGTAACCGATCCGAGGGCAGCAGGGTAATCTCGACACCACCGTCCTCATAGAAGATCGGTTCCTCGACACGATAACGCTTGCGCTCCGCGTCGAGCTCCGTGAGTCCCGCCTCTTGCAACGCCTTCCAAAACGGCAAGCTGGATCCGTCTCCTACAGGTGGCTCACTGGAATCGAGTTCAATCCGCAGATTGTCTATGCCTCGCACCGCAAGCGCAGCAAGGACGTGCTCGATCGTGTGGACTTTGCTACCGTCGATCCCAATCGACGTCCCTCGTTCCACGCCAATTACGTGGTCGGGCTCCACGACGATCTCCGGATGCCCTTCCAGATCGATGCGAACAAACCGGATACCAGTGTTCGCCTCCGCGGGAAGAAACGTCATGTGACACTGATTCCCGGTGTGGAGTCCAACTCCGCTATAGGTCACAGGACGCGCAATGGTGAGTTGCCGCTCGTTACTCGTCATATCGTTTTCGTGAGTTACCGGAGGTCCTCTAAGATTTGGATCTCACCCTGCGCTCCAACGCCTTGACACGCTGGAACAGCTCGGGGAGTCGGGAGAAAAGCGCGTGTGCGCGCATTTGTTCTCGATGAGATCGCGCCGGATAGCCTGAGTACTCGGCGTCTGCTGGGATGTCGCCAATCACCCCTCCCTGAGCGCCAACCCTGGCGCGGGCACCGATCTTCACGTGGCCTACGATCCCTACCTGACCCGCTAACATAGCGCTCTCGCCCACCTCTGTGCTGCCTGCGATACCGACTTGAGCAACTATGACAGCGTTTTTACCTATTTGAACATTATGAGCAATGTGGACCAGGTTGTCAATCTTGACCCCAGACTCGATGATCGTCTCTCCGGCCGACCCACGATCGATCGTGACGTTGGCACCAATCTCGACGTCATCGCCGATCGACAAACCTCCCCGCTGGGGAACCTTGTAGTGCTGTCCGAGCTTGTCGGTCGCATAGCCGAAACCGTCGGAGCCTAGCACAGCCCCGCTCTGAACGATGCAGCTTTTTCCGAGGTGGGTACCCCGATGCACCGTCACACGCGAGAAGAGTTGACTATTGTCGCCGATCTCGGTGCCCTCTTCGATGACGCAGAGCGGACCGATCACAACGCCTGATCCCACTACCACGCCTGGGCCGATGATGCAGCCAGCGCCAATCGAGACGTCGTCCGGCAGTGTCGTCGCTGAATCCACGATCGCCGATTCATGAACACCAAACTCGACCGCAGGCGGGGGTAGCAACAGATCCACGGCGCGTGCGAATGACAGATAGGGGTTTTCGCTTCGCAGCACATTCTGGCCATTGGCCTGATAATCCTCGTCAACGACCAGCGCTCCGGCGGACGATGCCAGAGCTGCTTCCAAGTACTTGGGGTTTGCGAGGAAGGAGAGGTCTTCCGGGCCGGCCCCATCTAGCGGGGCGACACCGCTGACCTCGACCAGAGGGTCACCATCCAGTCGGGCGTCGATCGCCCTCGCCAGCTCACCTAGCGAGTACGATGGCATGCGACCTCCAGGTCAACCGGTGGAGTTTCGTTAGTTCGAAGACGGTGCAACAGGCTCCGAAGCCCGGAGCTTCTGAATGACCTCCTCGGTGATGTTGAGCGCTGGGTCTCCGGCGACTAGGGCGCCGTCGTTCAGATCGAATATCAACGAGTATTGCCCCTCTCGCCTGGTCTGATCGATTACTCGATTCACACGCTCAATAATCGGTTGCATGAGTTCGGCTTGACGTGTTCCAGCCTCCCCTTCAGGCCCGAACTTGCTCTGGAAATACTCCTGCATCTCACGCTCGAGTCTGAGCATCTCTTCTTGACGCTCGGTCTTTTTCTCGGGCGACAGAATCACCTCCTGCCGCTTGTATTCCTCGAACAGCTCTTGCAGCTCAGTCTGTCTCTGAGCCAGCGAATCGCGCCACTCATTAGCGGTTCGATTGAACTCCTCATTGGCCTCCGTGTAGCCGGGCGCTTGCTTGATGACCGCATCCGAGTCCACGTAGGCGATTTTTAACTCGCCATCCTGCGCCAGCGCGACACCGGGTAGAACAGCCAGCAAGAGAGCCGCGACAACGATCCTTCCGGACATGATGGATTCCCTCCTCATAGGTATTGTCACCAGCCAGATAATTTAGCTCGTACGCCCCAAATCTGCTGCCTGACACGCGGGACCCAGGACTCAGCGCTGCAGCATGCCAAACCGGAAATGCAACTCCCACCCCGGATCCGGGTTACCCAAGACGTCCCGCCGATCAAACCCATACCCATAGTCGAGCCCCAACGGTCCAACCCCGGGTAGCTCGACGGACACCCCAATACCCGCGCCACGCTTCAGGTCGGCAAACGTCATGTCACGAAACTCCCGGAACACGTCTCCAGCATCGTAGAAAACAGAGGCATATATCGTATCCGAGATCTTGAAGAAGTGCTCAGCCGTCAGGAGCAGGAAGGCGTTTCCACGATCACTGCCGCAGGAATCACCCTCCGGCGAGCCTGAATTCAATAACCCAACGCAGTTATCCTGATAGCCACGAAGCCCTTCGGCGGGGAACTGCACCCCTCCCAAGACAAACTGCTCGGTGATCGGGACGAAGCCGGTGGCATTGATCCCCCCGGTCTTGAACTTCAGGTTTATCGTCGTCCGATCGTTGAACGTGGACGCAAACCAGGAGCTCTCGAACTCATACTTCTGGAACCCGACGTTCCCGCCCAGTGGTCCACCTGCCAAGTCGACATTTAGCGCGTGCCGGGCACCTTGAATAGGGTGGCGGCGAGGGAGCCGGGTGTCTCGAACCAACCCGAGCGTGAGGCTCGACTCGGTACGTGGGTACTCTTCTTCGAACGACTCGTTGGTGCCGGTTGTGTCTTCCAGGTCAACCCGCTGCCACTTGTAGCCGTAGAATACTCGTGACGCGTTGTCAAACGGCAGTGGCGTACCAAACCGGACGCTCGCACCAAGCGCGTCTTGACGAAAGGTCTGGTTTGTAAACCGGCGGTCGAAACTAAAGAACGAGGTCGAAAGAGAGGTTCGGGTACCCAGGAACACCGGTTCGGTGTACCCCAACTCGATATTCTGGTTACGGCTGCCGAACTCCCACCGGATGCGACCCACTTTTGCCTGCCCGAACAGGTTTGGCTGCTCGTAGCCGATAAACCCGGACAAACCAGTCCCCCCTCCCACGGCAGCGCCCAACGAGAGCGATCCCGTGCGGCGCTCTGTCAGCTCAAAGGACAGGTCGATGTCGCCCGTCTCTTGATCTACGACGCGTGTGGTCGGAATGATCCCGGGCTCGAAGAACCCAAGCCCTTCTAACGCGAGCAGGCTATTGCGAACGTCGGTCCGGCGAAAACGTCCTCCCGGCTGGACGAAGAGTTGCCTTCGAATGACTGATTCGTGGGTTACGGTGTTGCCCTTGATCGACACGCGTTGCACGTGGGCCGGCGTGCCCTCGCGGATCTGCCAAGTGAGATCGACCACGGCGGTATCGGGGCGCACCCTGCGAATCGGTTGCACCTGAGCGTAGATGAACCCGTCGTCGGCGTACAGGTTCAACAGGTCGGCCTGGGTCTGCTGAACCGCCTCGGTATCAAACACGCGACCTGACTCGACCTTGACAAACCCCCGGAGGTCGGCTCGAGAGAAACGGGTGTTACCCTCGATCTCGATGTTGCCGGTTCGGTAGCGGGTACCTTCCTCGACGGTCGCAAAGAGTCGCATCTTGCCTTCGGTTTCGTCGACTTGCAGCGAGTCCGAGACTACCCGCATGTCCAGATACCCATGTCGCCCGTAGAATGATGGAAGCACTTGGCTCAGATCGGCCCGCCATTTGGCCTCATCGAACTCGCCGTCCTTCCAAAACCAGAAGCCCTCTGGCTCTGTCTCGAGCTCTTTCCGCAGTTTCTTGTCGGAGAACGCTTCGTTTCCGTCAAACTCGATCGTCTTGATCGCTACTTTCCGGCCTTCGTTGACGGTGACGGAGACCGCCGTCGAATCCGCGGCTGGCGCTTTAGCTTCTATTCTCACGTCGGCGAGATAGAAACCTCTGACCTGATACAACTCCCTTACGTCTAACTCTGCCTGGTGAACGCGACTGTCAACCAAGCGATCACCGGGTCGCAGTTTGAGCGCCTCCTCGACATCACGCTCACTCACTTCGTCCACGCCATCGAACGCCAGGGCGGTGACAACGGGCGCCTCTTCCACCCTCAGCACGAGAGTGACGCCTCCATCGGCCGGGCGCGTATCGATCTGGATGTCGTTGAAGAGATACGTCTTCCAAAGGGTACGGATCGCTTGCTGCATCACGCGCGGCGTGAGCAGCGCGTCACGTCGCAGTCCGGAAAGAGCGCCGACCCGCTGGGGATCGATCGTCTGTGTTCCCTCGACGACGATTTCCGATATCCGCACGCCAACAGCTTGGGGATACGACGGCTGTGCGGCGAGCAGTATTGCGGCAACTACCAGGCTGAGGGGCAGCGCGAAGCGCGCTAGCGCGCGGGCGGGGGCAGCCCGCGACGCCGTCAACCGACCTCTTCCTGGATCGACCCGGCTCCCTCCGGCTTGCGGGGACTGTCGACAACGAAGACCAGCTTGTCGTTCTCGTCGTCCACGTTGACGACCACCTCATCACCGGCAGCGAAGGTGCCCTGGAGCAACTCCTCCGAAAATGGATCTTCCAAGTAACGCTGCATCGCTCGTTTCAGGGGACGGGCTCCAAACTTCTCATCGAACCCCTTCTCGGCGAGGAAATGCTTCGCTTCGTCGGACAGTACGAGAGTGAGCTCTCTCTCACCCAACCGCTCCAGGACGTCACGGAACAGGATATCAACGATCTCCACGATGTGTTGCTCGGAGAGCGGATGGAAGACGATGATCTCATCCAGCCGGTTCAAGAACTCCGGATTGAAGGTGTTGTCGATCTCATCTTTGACCGCTTCCTCGATCTGCATTGCGCGCGACGACTCGGTTGGCTTGTGAAAACCAAGTGCCTTGCCACCCGTGATCCGTCGTGCACCGATGTTCGAGGTCATGATCACGACCGTGTTCTTGAAGTCGATCTTCCGTCCGTAGTTATCCGTGATGTGTCCCTCGTCCAAGATCTGAAGCAGGATGTTGAAGACATCCGGATGGGCCTTCTCGATCTCGTCCAACAGAACCACCGAGTACGGTTTCCGGCGGACTTCCTTGGTCAGATAGCCAGAGTCCTCGTAGCCGACATAACCCGGCGGCGCGCCGAGAAGACGGCTGACCGTGAACTTCTCCATGTACTCCGACATATCGATCCGAATGAGCGAGTTCGGGTCCGCGAACAGGAACCGGGCCAGCGCTCGAGCTAGCTCTGTCTTTCCAACACCCGTTGGACCGGAGAAAATGAACGATCCAATAGGTCGACGGGGGTCCTTGAGACCAGCCCGGGTTCTCCGAATCGCCTTGGAGATCGCCTCGATGGCCGGGTTCTGACCGACGATGAACTTGTGCAGCTCATCCTCCATCTGCAGCAGGCGCTCCGTCTCCTCCTCCTTGAGACGAACGACTGGGACTCCCGTCCAGCGACTCACGATGAACGCTACGTCCTCCGTGCTCAGGGCCGGGCGTTCAGCATTCGAACCGCGCTCCCACTCCAGCTTCTTGCGTTTGATCGTGGATTTCAGCTCACGCTCACTATCGCGGAGTTTGGCGGCGGTCTCGTAATCTTGAGCCTTGATCGCCTGATCCTTGCGGACGACGATCTCCTGTACCTCTTCTTCCAGTGCCAATAGCTCTGGTGGTGGTACCTGAGTCGCCAGGTGCACACGCGCGCATGCTTCATCGATCACATCGATCGCCTTGTCTGGCAGGAAACGATCAGTGATGTAGCGCTCGGAGAGTCGAGCTGCCGTTTCGAGCGTGTCATCCGGGATATCGACGTTGTGGTGCTCTGAATACCGCGGACGCAAGCCTTGGAGGATCTCGACCGTTTCATCGATCGTCGGCGGATCTACGACTACCGGCTGAAAACGGCGCTCCAGCGCTCCGTCCTTTTCGATGTACTTGCGATACTCGTTCAACGTGGATGCGCCGACACACTGAAGTTCGCCACGGGCCAAAGCGGGCTTCAACATGTTGGATGCGTCGATCGCACCTTCCGCTGCCCCGGCCCCGACCAGTGTGTGCAGCTCATCGATAAACAGGATCACGTTCTGTGACTGCTTGATTTCGTTGATGACCGCTTTGAGTCGCTCTTCGAACTGACCGCGATACTTCGTGCCGGCAATCACGGCCGCCATATCGAGAGAAAGGACCCGATGATCCCGGAGGCTATGGACGATCTCGCCGTTCGTTATGCGCTGCGCGAGGCCCTCCACGATGGCGGTCTTGCCCACACCCGGTTCACCGATCAGTACGGGGTTGTTCTTCTTCCGGCGTGAGAGGACCTCGATAACACGCTCGATCTCCTTGTGCCGGCCGATCGTCGGATCGAGTTCTCCGTCGCGCGCCAGATCCGTCAGATCCCGACAGAAGTGGTCTAGCGCCGGTGTCTTGGACTTTTTGTCGCTCGTCTTGGACGTCTGGCCTCCGCTCTCCATAGAGCTCAGCTCCCCTCCGAGCAGGCGAATCGTCTCGTTACGGGCTACGTCGATCGTGACTCCAACATCATCCAAAACTTGGGCTGCCACGCCCTTTTCCTCTCGCAACAGGCCGAGCAAGAGATGCTCGGTGCCCACGTATGAGTGCTTGAGACTCCGTGCTTCCGCAACCGAAAACTCGAGCACCTTCTTGGCCCGGGTCGTGTACGGAACCTCGTCTGCCGTCATGTCACTCTTTCCGAGCTCGACCCGCTCCTCGATCCGCTCTCGCAACTCATCGAGGTCAGCGTTCAGGTTCGTCAGGATCGCCGCCGCGACGCCCTCGCCTTCTCGGATGAGTCCCAGCAGAATATGCTCGGTGCCCACGTAGTCGTGATGCAGGCGGGTCGCCTCTTCGCGTGCCATCGAAAGGACTTTGCGCACTCGATCGGTGAAATTGCTATTCATCGGTATCCTGTCCTTCCTCCGCCAGCATTTCTCGCACCAAGGAAGCCCGCTCAATCTCGCGCTCCCGCTTGTCGAGCTTGCGACCAGCGCGCTTCTCCAGATGGGCTATCTGGGTCCACAATAATAGTTGATTGAGCGTGGATACCCCGATCCGAGGCAGCAGTTTCATGCTCACGCCTAGACGTACGGCGGACAGCAGATTCATCATCTCGTCGAACGAAAGCGAGCGGGCGCAAGTCATCAGACCGTACGCTCGCCACACCTTGTCCTCGATTTCGTCCAGTGCGTCCCGAACAAGAACCTGGCGCGCGTTCTCCTCGTACTCGATCACCTGACGGGTGATCTGACCCAGGTGATCAACCAACTCATCCTCACTCTTGCCAAGCGTGGTTTGGTTAGAGATCTGAAAGTAGTTCCCGATAACGTCAGACCCTTCGCCATAAAGTCCACGGAACGTTAGACCGATTTGAGCCAAACCCTGAAGCACCTTGGCGATCTCGCGTGTCAGAACGAGTGCCGGCAAATGAGCCAACACGGAGGCCCGCAGACCGGTGCCAGTGTTTGTCGGGCAGCTAGTCAGAAAGCCGAATCGATGATGATAGGCGAAGCGCAACTGGCTGCGCAGCGTTTCATCAGTTCGGCTGGCGATTTGCCACGAGGTTTCGATCTGCAGACCTGGCGTCAGCGCCTGTATGCGCACATGGTCCTCTTCGTTGATCAAAAGGGCCAAACGGCCCCCGTCCCCCACCAAAAGACCGCTCGCCTCACGGAACTTCACCATCTCACGGCTGACCAGGTGTCGTTCGAGAAGCACTGTCAGATCGGTCTCGGGCAAATCCGCCAACCGTACGAACTGGCGCATATCGTTACTCGTCGACTCGAAGGCCTCGACGATCTCCTCCATGACCAGCTCCTGCTGGCTCCCGCTTATCGTCTCCCGGAACGGATATCGCTCCAGGTTGCGCGCCAATCGGATGCGCGTCGACAGAATCACACCCGCATGCGGGCCGTCTCCAGTGATCCAAGCCAACCCACCTTCAACAGGTTGCAGGAGATCGTCACTGGGCAGGTTCACTCCTGTACCCCTCCTACGTCTTCCACTCCTGATTGTGCATCCGCTGAAACTGTGATCGCCTGGTCTGATTCCAACTCCACGATCGCGTCGCGCAACTCGGCGGCCCGCTCGTACTCCTCGTTATCGACCGCCTGTCGGAGCTCGCGGCGCAGGGATGCCAGTTTGGCTTCTGGGCCAGACGGTAGTTGTACGCCTTCATCCTCACAGATGCCAACATGCTCGTTGGAGCCATGGATTCTCCTCAGCAGCGCGCTCATTTCTTGCTCAAAGGTAGAGTAGCATCGAGAGCACCCGAGCCTGCCGGTCTTTCGGAATTGCCGAAAAGTACACCCGCACCGGGGGCAAGCCGCGTTCGTATTTGTCGCACTGGTGAAGATCGGCGCGCCCATCTCGGACAGGAAATCCGACAACGGCGCTTGGGATCCCGGCAGCGGAGTCTTGAGTCCGCGCTCCTCTGCGCACGACTGGCACAGATGCAGGGTCTCGGTCTCGTCGTTCACTATCTGGGTGAAGTGAACGCTGGCCGGGTTTTCGTGGCAATCTTCACACAGCATAACTGCAATCCTGGTCAAAGAGATTCACTACCAGCACCTAGAAGGTAATTGCACCGCCACATCGAGTAAAACGCGCCTCTGTGTGGCGATGTTCAAACCCCCGTTGGGTCCGACCACCCCTCGGGAGCCACACCAGCGGTGACCGGCGCCACGACTCCGTCGTCCAAACGCAAGAGACGGTCCGTCCTACCGGCGAGGCGCTCGTCATGGGTCGCTACCACAAACGCCACCCGCTTCTCTCGCGCCAAGCTGAACATCAGGTCGTGCAGGTGCTCGCTGTTGGCGCGATCCAGATTGCCTGATGGCTCATCAGCCAGGATCACCATTGGCTCGTGAACCAGTGCCCGCGCAAACGCGACTCGCTGCTGCTCGCCGCCGGACAGCGCGCTTGGCCGATGGGTCAAGCGTTCGCCCAAACCAACTTCTTCCAACACCGCACGAGCCTTACTCCGTGCGGTGTCGTCGTCGACCCCTTGGATACGAAGCGGCAGGGTTACGTTCTCCAGCGCCGAGAACTCCATCAGTAGATGATGAAACTGGAAGACAAACCCCAACAGCTTACTGCGGACTCTGGACAACTCGCTGTCAGACAACTGGCTGAGGTGCTGACCAGCCAGCACAACCCGCCCTCGAGTCGGTCGATCGAGGCCCCCCAAGAGGTGCAGGAGGGTGCTCTTGCCGGCTCCCGAAGCGCCAACAACGCCCACCGTCTCGCCGGGTTGCACCTCCAAATCTACACCCCGCAACACCACCAATGGGCCCCCACCGCTTGGGTACTCCTTGTGCAGACGGTGCCCTACCAGCACTGGACCGTCGGCTTCGTAGTCCCGTCGATCACTCATACCGAATGGCGTCGACCGGTGCCATGCGCGCAGCCTGCGAAGCCGGATACCACGTGGCCACGAGGCTGATTAACAAGCTGGCACCCACGATCAGCGCTACCCCAAGTGGTTCCACTTCCACCGGCAAGGTGTCGATGAAGTAAACGTCGCCGGGCAGTGAGATGAATCGATAGCGGGCCAGCAGGAAAGCGGCAACGAGTCCGACCACAGTGCCAAGACCCGTACCGACGACGCCGATCAGGGCACCTTGGTAGACGAAAACTCTTCGAACCGATCGGCCCTCTAGCCCCATCGAGCGCAAGATCCCGATCTCTTTCGTCTTGTCCATCACGATCATCGTCAGCGTGCTGATGATGTTGAACGCGGCCACCAGCACGATGAGAACCAGTATAATGAACATGGCTCTCTTCTCTAGTTTCAGCGCCGCGAACAAGGGCTGATTTAGCTCGATCCAGGTTGTCACGTAAAACGGGCCCTCGAGCTGATCGACGACCCGCTCGCCGACGTCACTCGCCTGCCAAATATCAGCCACCCTGGCGGCCACGCCGTAAGCGATATCCCCCGATTGCAGATACTGTTGCATCGACTCGAGAGACGCATAAACGAACTTCGAATCGTACTCGAAGAGGCCGCTCTTGAACGTCCCTGCGAGGATGAACTTCTGGAGCTTGGGTACCGTGCCGTAGAGGGGAGAGACGGCGGCCACTTCAGGTGTAGTCAGGGTCAACGTATCGCCAGGGAATGCTCCCAACCGATCGGCCAACAGATAGCCGACAACGACCTTTGGGTAGGGCTCGTCCGGAGCCTGCCGCAGCTCATAGCGGCCCGACAAGATCTGGTTCTTGGTGTCGGCGACTTGAGACTCGAGATCCGGATCTACGCCCCGGATCACCGCTCCCTCGTTGCGGCCCCGACCGTGACCGATGATCCCTTCGGTGTAGATGAATGGAGCCGCGCCCTCTACACCGGGTGTAGCGGCGATTTCCTCCAGCACATCCCGGTACTCTGTGAGCGGCTCGGAGTTGTACTTCTGCACGATGAGGTGTGGCGTGTTGGTGAGGATCTTGTCTCTCAGATCGCGCTGCAAACCACTCATAACGCTCATCACTATGACCAACGCCGCGACCCCGACGAACACGCCTCCGATCGCAATCAGACCGATCACCGAGATCACCCCCGATCGGCGCTTGGACGTCAAGTAACGCAGCGCGATTTGCCACTCCAGACTCACGACTCACCCTCGTTTTCAACCCGACCCTCCTCGGGACGCAGTGCCGGGAATAGGATGACATCCCTGATGGCCGGTTGATCGGTCAAGAACATCACTAGGCGGTCAATGCCGATCCCCATACCGGCAGTTGGCGGCATGCCGTACTCAAGAGCTCTCAAGAAATCTTCGTCTACGACGTTCGGCGCCTCCAGGTCACCAGCCGCAGCGAGCTCGGCTTGATCCTCTAACCGGCGCCGCTGGTCGCGAGGATCATTAAGCTCACTAAAAGCGTTTGCCCATTCGCGCCCAAACAGGTAGGCCTCGAATCGTTCCACCAGCCGGGGATCGCGTGGGTGAGCCTTGGCCAAGGGCGACGTCAACCGCGGGTGATCAATCACGAACACCGGCCCTTCGAGAGTCGGCTCGACGAGATGATCGAAGAGCGCCTCTAGGATCTTGCCCTCTCGCTCTTGTTCCGAGATCTCGATTTCGTGTTGCGCCGCCTCCGCGACCAGAGCTGTCCGTGACAGATCGTCGACCGCTACACCGTGGTCGGCTAACGCATTCAAGAAACCGAGCCGTGGCCACGGTGGCGTGACGTCTACGCTCCGACCTTGGTACGTAATCTCGGCACCACCGGTCACTTCTCCTACCAGACCGACCAAAAGCTCTTCCGCCAGCACCATGAAATCCTCGTAATCGGCGTACGCCTGATAGAACTCGAGCATCGTGAACTCAGGACTGTGAAACCGATCAATGCCTTCATTGCGGAAGTCCTTGGCCACCTCGTAGACACGCTCGAGCCCCCCAACGATGCACCTTTTCAGATACAACTCATCGGCGATACGCAAATACAACGGAACGCCCAGCGCTTGGTGATGGGTCACGAACGGGCGCGCGGTGGCGCCACCATACACCGGTTGCAGAACGGGCGTCTCGACCTCGAGAAAACCGCGGTTTTCGAGCTCGTCTCTCAGATATCGGATGATCTGTGACCGACGCTCAAAAACTCCCCTGGCCTCCGGCCGGACGGCAAGGTCGGCGTAGCGCTGCCGATAACGAAATTCGCGATCGACCACGCGGTGGTACGCCCGATCTCCGTCCTCTGATTCCACGAGCTTCCCAAACGGCAGCGGCCGCAGAGCCTTCGCCAGCAGCACCGCCTCGCGTACCCGCACGGTGATCTCCCCCGTCCGCGTACGAAATAGATGGCCCGCAACTCCGACAAAGTCCCCTATATCCAGGTGATCAACCAGACGGTACGCGTCGCCAAGCTCGTCTTGCCGCAGATATGCCTGGACGCGACCTGACCGGTCAGCCACATGAAAGAACGTCGTCTTCCCGTGCCGGCGAACGGTCACGACTCGACCCGCGATTCGGCATTCGATGTCCTCCCCTTCGTCCTCGAAGGCCTCGACCAGATCCGCAGCCGAATCGGTCACCTCCCAGGACGACGGATACGGATCGACACCGATTCGCTCGAGGTCGATCAGTTTCGACAGTCGAACCGATTGAGGATCAGTTTCTCGGTCAGGCATCAGCTGCTGCTACCGGCTGTCTGCTTCAGATACGCCTCCATGAACTCGATCAGATGTTGCCCCTGGAGCACACCCTCGACATCCGACATCTCATACCCCGTTCGGTGGTCCTTGACCATCGTGTATGGATGCAGCACGTACGACCTGATCTGGCTGCCGAACGCGATCTCCTTCTTCTCCGCCTCCAGCTCCTCGCGTGACTTCTCACGCTCGGCCTTGAGGTACTGGTGTAGCCTCGATCTCAACAGGCGCATGGCGGTCTCACGATTCCGATGTTGACTGCGCTCAGCTTGACTCTGAACGACGATGCCTGTCGGGAGGTGAGTGATCCGCACCGCACTGTCCGTCTTGTTCACATGTTGTCCGCCTGCACCGCTGGCGCGATACGTGTCGATCTTCAAGTCCTTGTCTACGACCTCTACGTTGATCTCGTCCGCCACATCCGGATAGACAAACACCGAGGCGAAGGAGGTGTGCCGCCGGGCGGCAGAATCAAACGGGCTTATGCGCACTAGCCGATGCACGCCTTTCTCCGCTTTGAGGTAGCCGTAGGCGTGGTCACCCTTGACCTCGATCGTGACGCGGTCGATCCCCGCCTCTTCGCCTTCCTGAATATCGATGATCTGATAAGCGTAGCCGTTGCTCTCAAACCATCGCGTGTACATGCGCATGAGCATCGAGGCCCAATCCTGGCTCTCAGTGCCACCTGCACCAGGGTGAATGGTGAGGATTGCGTCGCGAGAATCGTCCGCATCGCTCAGCATGCCTCTCAGTTCGAGGCGAGCCAGCCGATCGGCGATGCCTCCCTCGAGCGCACCAAACTCGTCCCAAAGAGCAGCCTCTTCCTCACCCTCGAGCAGAGACAGCATCTCACCGGCTTCGTCGACCTCGACTCGGAGTGCATCGTACTCTCCGACCCACGACTGGTGTTGCTTGATCTCGGCTAGTATCGCCCGCGCGCGCTCATTATCAACCCAGAAATCCGGCGCCGCGGACTCCGTCTCGAGCGCGGCTATCCGCTCTCGCTTGGAAGGCAGGTCAAAGATAGCTCCCGAGGAGCTCGAGCCGCTCCTCTAGTTGCGACAATCGGCGGCGGTGGTCTCGTACGTCACTCATACAATCTTGTAAGATAGCGTATCATGTTTGCCCTTGCTCAGTTATCATGGGGCCGGCGACCGAGGTCTGATGCTCACTCATGTCGCCCCGGCGATCGACTACGTACAGTGATCCCTTGAATGACTTGGCGTAGTGCTTCATCTCGGTTGCCAACTCGCTCACTTTCGCGGGGTGCGTGAACTGGCGCCGCACGTTGGTGACACAACCAATCGACAACGTCATCAACGGTATCTCGCGAACACGCCCCTGCCGGTCTTCGGCGATGTAGAAGCCACGCTGTCGATCCTGGTCGGGATACTGCAGTGGCATCAGCGTATCGAACGTCTCGATGACTGCGTTGGATACTCGAGCTAAGTCTTCGAACGGCACGGTGTAAATAAAGTCGTCCCCACCAATGTGACCCACGAAGCCGCTTGACGATAGCCGCCGCACTATGTCCCGGAGGATCAGGGAGAGGATCCAAATCACCTTGTCACCGCGCGGATACGAGTAGACGTCGTTGAATTCCTTGAACGAGTCGATGTCAGCGTAGCACACCGCGAACCGCTCACCGCCGGCGATCCTGCGCTCGATCTCATGCTGAATGATCTTTGTGCCGGGCAACATCGTGGATGGGTGGACCGCTACATCCCGGGCAACCCGTTTTAGCACCATCCTGAGCCGTAGCCGCTGCTCACGGCCAGAGTGGGTGCCGCTCAAGAACTCATCTGCCCCGCTCTGGAAGCCGTTGGCGATCTGTTCGACTTGATGCTCGCGCGACATGAACACGATCGGGACGACCGAGTTGAACGGATCCGCCTTGAGTCGCTCGCACAGCTCCGAGGCGATCGCGAAATTGTCATCGGCGTCAAGCACGACGAGATCCACGATCCCCCGATCGAGCGCCTGTCGGACCTCAACGGCGGTCTCGAGCGGGACGATGTCGCCGCCTTCTTCCTCGACAAATCGCTCCAGCGACTCGGGCGTGCGCAACGCATGCGACAGATAGAGCACCCTGAGGCTCATGACTTCTCCAAGCTGTGGGGTTGTCAGGGATGGCGCAACCGTGTCCCATCCCGATGATCGGGATCAGTTGCTGATCCGGATTCCTGCCAGCGCGGTACGAGGTAGGCCGGGCCGCGCGCCAGCCGGCCGGCGAGCGACCACGTACTCTGCGGCAGTGAGGTTCTGTACCCCTGCAAACAGCGTCGCCCGCGGCGACAGGGTGTACTCGCTACCCACGCTCCAAACGGTGTAATCATCCGTCCCTTGTCCAGGGGGAATCGCACCACGGCCGGCCTGTGTTCGAGCGACGCTAACGTGATCGGCCGTGAGCTCGATCATCCAAACCGGGTGGGCGATACCGATCGCTGCATGCAATTGATGGCGCGGGACGTAGGGTAGCTCGTCGCCTTTTTCGACCGCGCCCCACGGTGGGAACGAGCTTTCAAAGCTGGCCCCAAACTCGGTCGAGGTATAGGTGTAAGCCAACCGGACGGGCGCTGACCATCGCTGGCTGGAGCCAAGCGGCTGATCACTGTTTAGCGCCAACTCGATGCCGGACACGCGCGCGGCGCCACCGTTGAACAATTCCCCCTCGCCGGTGTCATCGCCCACCGCCAGCGTGGCTTGGCCGAGGATGTTCTCGTAGTCGTTGTAGAACACGGTGGCTTGTGCTTCTGTGTGTGACCCGGTCAGTCGCAACCCAAGCTCGTAATTGAGGCTTCTCTCGGCTTCCGTGTCGTCGTCGGCTCCCGGTCCCGGCGGACCAAATCCGCGGTGCACACCACCAAAGAGATCGATTCCCGCGTCAACCTCGTACCCGACCCCGAGACCGGGGATCCACGCGTCGACGTGCGTCTCCCTCACCCTCTCCGGCGCAATCCGCGTCGGATCGTCTACCGCGTAATCGGTACGTGAAAAGTCTATCGATTCGTAACGGACGCCGGGGGTCAGGCTCCACCGGCCGATCTCGACGCGATCCTGAAAGAACACGGCTTGCGCGGTTGCTTCACTAACTCGATTGGATTGGCTACCTGGCGATCCAGCGCTTGTCCGCGCCATCTCGCCCGCCAACATCTGGAAGCCATCCTCGTGTTGGAATCGATCTTCTTCATCTCTGTGGTATCGGATGCCAACCTCTATCTCGTGCTCGCTGAAACCAGCCTCAGCCACCAACCCGATCACGGATTGCACCCCGGTCGATGCGTAGTCGCGGTTGTTGGCTCGCACAGCCAACGCGTCCACGTCGCTGTCGCTTCCGCGTAACACAGCCAACGCGCCCAAATGCTGGTCGGGATCGCTCAGGACATCAGCGATCGCAACGCCATTGACTCTCTCCAGCTTGTACCAGTTCCTGCCAAAATCGTTGTGATACACAACCGTGTTCACATCCGGTCCGGCCGGAAACCGTATCGCGTGTCGTAGCTGGAACTGTCGGTGATCGGCACGCATTACGTCCTCACTCGAGGCCCGATACCGACGAAACGGTTGACTCCGGAAGTCGGCCTCCGTCAGCCCGAGGTACGTCTCGTTCGACGTCTCGTCATAGACTCCGAGCTTTAACTCCAGCTGCTGGTACAAATGGGCTTCACGGTCGGTGTTGATCCGCAGCTTCAACCGATAGTCGTGAACATCAAAGCCCGTGTCACCCCCCCCGTCGAGCTCTTTGAAACCGCCGGTCCGAATCTGGTACGTCTCCGCCAACCAACCGAAGTGATCGCGTGCATCGCCGATTCCGACCCACGCTTTCCCCGTCTCGTCAGCGCCAGCCTCGAAGTCGCCAAACCATTCCAGTTGATCGGGAATCGGGGTAGAGACAAAGTTGATCGCCCCCCCGATGGTGTGCGGTCCGTACTTGATCTGGCTCGAGCCCTTGCGGATCTCGATGGCGTTCATCCGGCCTGCCACCGGGGCGTAGTAGGCGGCTGGCGCAGCGTACGGAGCCGGAGCGATCAACACGCCATCTTCCATGAGCGTGATCTTCGAGCTGCGCTCTGAGCCGGTGCCGCGGATCCCGATATTGGGTCGCAGCCCATAACCCTCTTCTTCTTGGATGTTGACCCCAGGGATCTCGCGCAGAAAGGCGTTCACATCGTCATAGAGCAGTTTGCGCCGATTGAGCTCCTCCGGCCCCAAGTAGTGTGCTGAGCCGTGAATGCGACCCAAACCGTCCTTGCCACCCACCACGCTGAAGCGGTTGAGAACAACCTCGATCGGCGGGGCACGCAGCGCACCGGGTCCAAGTGCAACCTCAGTTGTCCGCTGTTCGCCAGCCGCGAGCTCTACCGTCAAGCGCTGGGTTTGCCAGCCCAATGCCCTGACCTCGACCTGCACTCGTCCGGCCGGCAGTCGATCCAATACCGCCCAGCCCCCACTGTCCGACACCGCTATCCGATCGACGGTCGGGACTTCGACCCGTGCGCCGGCGATCGGATCTCCAGCCTCAGACATGACCCGGGTCTTGAGCTGGCCAGTGCCCTGAGCAAAGGCGCCAGGTCCCACCAGCAGCAGGCTTGCACCCAGCACACAAAGCGCCGCGCCTATTCGTTGAGATCGATTCTCAATCATCGGCTTCACGATACCGCCAAAAGCGGACCTGTCAAGTCTGTTTTTTGGTAACGATTATCGAATGGGGATCGTTGGTGCTACGGCTCGATTAGCCTGAGGTGACTCTGCTGCTCGATCTCGATCGATCGGCGCGCAACCAAACCGTCTTCAACTATGACCCGCGTGATCTCAGCCTCGGCGTTGGTCTCCACTCGGATTGTCTGGCCCCGTTCGTGAGCGAAGTACATCCGCCCTCGCACCCGAATTCGCTCTTCGGCCGAGACGGCGCCGGAATCGTCGTCCTTCTCGGGGGCAGTAGGCAGATAGACGTCACCGTCGAAGGCGATGATCGCGATCGGTTCACCGTCCTCCTCGGTTAGATCCTCGAGGACGTAGTTGGACGTCGTGACGACCGGTTCGGCCTCTGGCGAGAGCACCTTGACCTGCTGAGTCCAACTGTCACCGATCTTGAGCGCTCGTTGGGGGAAAACCGGTTGTGTCTGCTCCAAGTAGGTGCGGAAATCCATATCGTGGAACAGGGTCTTCGCGGTCTCGAGGTTGGTGACGTCGATGATCCTGCCCTGAGGGCTGATCTCGAGGTTGATCGTGAAGTCGCCGGGTTCTGACTCCTCTTCGTCTTCGACCCTGGCGGGTAGGTGATAGGTCCATGCCAGCAGATAGTTGCCGCTCGGGGTTAGATCGGTCGCGACTTCGTCAACGCGCAGGCGCCGCTCATACGTTCTCGTGGTCTTGTCTGCGGTGACCGTATCGGGATAAGTCGCGGTACCGTTGGCGGTGTACTCGTAGTAGAGGGTGTCTCCCACTTGGTAGTGGAGTCGCAGCGCTACCTGGGGCTCGTCGGGGGCCTCTCGACAGCCGGTCAGGCACAAAGCGGCCAGCAGCAGCGGAAGCAGCTGCCTCTTTCTATCCGGGTTTAGGGAGTTCATGGCGCTTCGGCGAGACTCGCCAGGATGACGCCCTTGGACAGTGGATCGACGCTGCCGACGGCAACCGTGGCTCGCTCGAAGAACTCGTAATCGTCCTCCCATCCACTGTCGAAAGCGACCGCCGGAACCGGCGGTTCCGATTCCATGGGCTCGCTGCGGGCTCCCCACCACACGCCGATCAATAGCACGATCGAAGCCGCCATACCGAGAGCCGGAGCCATCCAACGCGTCGCTCGTGGCGCGCTGCGAGCAACGAACGGCCACCGCGCCCAAAAGGAGTCCCAGTACCCGATCGGCGGCCGTGGCGGATCGGCACCATACCAGCGGAGCGAACTCAACAACGCGCCACACTCCTCGTGCTGCATCCGGCAGGCCTCGCACCTCCATAGATGCACCTCGGCACACCGCGCGCGGGCGGGATCGAGCCGTCCGTCCAGCAGTTCGTACAGCGTCTCCCTATCGAGGTGCTGGGTTTGACTCATGCGTCGCGATTCCTCCATTTCGGACTCCATTACCTAGACGCAAACCCCGAGCCGATGTTCAAGCGCATCATCGTGACCCGCCCCGGCGAACCACCTCAGCGGTGCTTGGAGAGAATGCGGCGCAGTTTCTCACGCCCGTAAAACAGGTTGGATCGAACCGTCGCCGTCGGGCAACCGCACTTCCGAGCCACCTCTTCAGTCGACAACCCCTCGATATCGTGAAGTACCACGATCTCCCGCTGCCGCGGCGGCAGCACAGCAATCGCCCGCTCGAGCTTCAACAGGAACTCCCGATGCTCGACCCGCTGGTCGGGCGATTCGGAGCGGTGATCGGCAAAGCCTTCCTCGAACCCCTCGGGTGATTGAGACTCGACCGCAGTCGACCGCTGGCGGCGACGTAGATGGTCCAAAGCGGTGTTGACGATGATCCTCCGGGCCCACGGGAAGAACGCCTCCGGTCGTGATAGCCGGGCGAGGTTTTGATACACCTTCACGAACCCCTCTTGCAGCACGTCGTTGGCATCCTCATGCGATCCCGTGTACCTCCGGGCCAACGCGTAGAAAGCGTCTTGATATGCCGATATGAGATCGCGAAAGGCGCGTGCGTCATGACCCGCGGCTCGAGCGACCAAATCGGCCAAGCGCTCGTCCACGGCCGCCGTTGTTGAGGTTTGTCTGATTGAGGTCGTCGAGTCTGTCATAGCGCCTTTCCGCGCGTGCCCTGCTCCTCAACACCTAAGATCCAAGCTGCGACCCGGCCGATCGGAAGGTCGTCTCCGGGCGTCCAATACGCACGATCCTCAAACACTTCGGACGAGGTATCGGCTGGTTGGCCTTCGATCTCACTGATGATCAACCGAGCTCGCTCACGCCATCGCTCGAGGTTGGCCGGTTGCAGGTCAACCCAGCCCGCATCAGCCCAGCGCTCGATGCTCTCCGGCGTCAGCTCCTCGCGCGCCTCTTCGAAATACACCGGAATCTTCATCTCGGGACCCCTGATCAACCGGCCGCTCGGCAATCGGATCGGAAGCCCGATCGATAGAATGTGCGATCTCAGCTTCGTATCCTGGGTGACGATCTCAGCGCACGCGGCGCTCATTTCTTCTGGATCACTGTTTGCCACCGCCTCGAGACTGCCCCGCGCGCGCCTCAGCAGAGCGGCCTCGTAGAGGAGCTTCGACAAACGCGGTGGACCGAGCATTTCGAACGCCACCGACTCGAAACCGGTATCGGCTTCCAGCTCCCGCATCTGCTCAAGTGCTCGGTGGCGCATGACACCCGCTCGATACGTTGGTCCAAGCGTCGAACCGTCCAGCGCGGCGACCACCTCACGGCCCGTGGTGCCACCCTTGATCTCAGCGATTACGTCGGCGGCGATCTCTTCAGGCGTGACGAACTCCATCTGCCCAAGCGCGGTCACCGTCTCGAACTCCTCGCAAGAGAAGACCCCGTTCTCCCCGGTATCGATAAAAACCGACTCCAGCAGCGCCTGCCCTCCCTCACTGCCCTGCACCGGCGCCCAACCGGTTGCATCGTCGGCTATCGCCGCACCCACCTCCACGGCGCGCTCAGTCTCGCAGTCGTAGAGCGGTATCGGGCGTCCACCCACGGTGACCGGACCAGCCCCGATTTCTTTCCAGGCGATCGCCGCGCTCGGCTTGATCTCCTTCACGATCGGGGCGTCCGGCGTACGAGCCAACAGGTAGAGCAGCATCGAGTGAGCGCCCGCGATCGACGACTTGGTTAGCAGGACGCGGCTCGGTTTCTCCTCGGAGTGCGTGTACGGGATGTTCAACCCCATGCCCCCCGAACCAGTGGTGCCCACTTTCAGATAGAAAGACGCCCCGGCTGCTTTGAGCGACGCCCTGAGAACCTGGACGTGCCGGATCAATTGCGGGAGCGAGAGCGTCGTCAGGTGTTGTTCGATGACGTCAGACAACTCCTGAGCGCCAGCCGTGCCGGCGTCGACGCGGGCCACAACGTTCTGCACTCGGCGAACGCTGTAAAAAACATCCTGGTATGCGAATGCCGTTGCGGTGTTAATGCAGTCGATGACCACGTGGGGGCGTGAGTCAGTTAACAACCGATACAAGTATGCCTCGGACAAGATCTCGCTGCTGAGCTCCTTCATTGTGTCGTCAATGATCTCGCGGCGCGTGGATCGGTCCACGAGCAGCACGGTGCGGTTCTCGTCCTTCAGCGAGTCACGTACGAACACATTGCCCCAGGCGGGTTCGAACCCAACGCCTTCGGACGAGAATCTCTCCCTAAGTGCTGCTACAGCTTCCTCGGCCTCGTTTCGCCGAAGCGAATGGATCACAACCGCCTCTGGCGCCTCCGGGATCAACGCCCTGGCGATCGCTCTCCCAACCAATCCCCATCCGCCGAGGATGAGCACCCTGCGATCCCTAAGATCCATCCTGCCCCGTCCTTAGATTCTCCTCGCCGCGACCCAAACCAACCAACGCCATCAGTTCCTCCACCTCTCCTCGTTCCAACCAACGCCACTGGCCCGCTGACAGATCCGTCGCCTCCAGGAACGCGTACCGAGTGCGCACGAGTCGCTCCACGTAACCTCCACAGGCAGCGATAATACGTCGCACCTCACGCTTCCGGCCCTCCGACAACTCCAGCTCTATCATCCAGTGATCGGTCGTCGTCGATCGACTGCGGTCGAGGCACCGAAACCGATAGGGCCCAGTCATGCCATCATCCAATTCGAGTCCTCGCTCCGATCCTGCAGCCAGCCGATCCATGTCGAATCGCCCCGTCACATCGACTCGATAGACACGTTTGACACCCCATCTTGGATGAGTCAATCGGTGCGACAACTCACCGTCAGTCGTGAACAACAGAACACCTTCCGTGTCGCGATCCAATCGACCCACGTAGATCAGTCGACCTCGATCGGGCTCGGGGATGAATCCGTACACCGTTTTGCCACCCCGAGGATCTCGGCGGGTGGTCAGCACCCCAGCCGGCTTGTTGAACAACAGACACTCCGGCATAGATCGCGTGCCGTTCCCAAACTCGGCCTCCACGATCTCGCCTCGATAGGTGACCCGGTCCGAGGGCCCAACGACAGTCCCCGGCTGCGTAACGACACAACCGTTCACAGCTACCAGCCCGGCCGCGATCAAGTCCTCGCATTTGCGGCGGGACGCAATCCCGGCTTGAGCGAGATAACGCTGCAGTCGAACGGTCACTCACTTTCCTCGGCGACCGCGTCCCCGGAGTCGAACTCCAACTCCTCCTGGCGCTCACGATCGGCGAAGAGAACCTCCAGCTCTTCCGGCTTGGGAAGCGCGTCGAGGCCCGGCAAACCGAAGTACTCGAGAAAGTGGCCCGTAGTGCGGTACAGGAGCGGCCGACCGAGCCCCTCTCCCCGACCGGCGACCTGTACCAGACCGCGTTCCAGAAGCGTCCTCAGAACGGCGTCCACCGACACGCCACGGATCGACTCGAGCTCGACTCTGGCTACTGGCTGCTTGTAAGCGATGATCGCGAGCGTCTCTAGCGCGGGGCGAGACAGCCGCGGACGCGGTGCGGCCGCACGGAGCCGCTCGATCCAAGCCGCATAATCCGACCGGGTGACGATTTGAAACCCATCGGCGATGCGTTTGATTCCGAATGCTCTGCGCTGCAGAGCGTAGTCCGTCTGCAGGTCGCGGACGATGTCTTCGATCATCGCCGGCGTCGTCTCCCCGATCAAACCCGCCAGCTGCCCCGAGGTGAGTGGCTCGTCGGCAGCGAATAACAGCGCTTCGACGATGTGCTTGGTATCGAGAACCGCCCCGGTGGGAGCAGCGTTTGCATCAGTCATTTCTTGAATCCCTCGCCTACGAAGACGTTGATATCGCCGAACCGCTCGGCCTGCCGCAACCGAATCTCGCCCTCGCGAGCCATCTCCAGCAGAGCTACAAAGGTCACGATCCAATGGGAGCGGGGTTCACCCACCACGAATAGCTCGCGGAAAGAACTCCGACCATCTCGCTTCAATCGACTGCGAATGAAATCGACCTTCTCCTCGATCGTGACCGCGAGCGGCTCCAGATGGTGGACCCGATCCCGGGCTGCTTGCTCCATAACGTCGGCAAAAGCCCGCAATAGATCGCCGAGTGTGGCCCGATTGGCGGGTTCCTCCTCGGCTCTCGCTTCGTCCTCCGCCAGCCACTCCCGGTATCCTCTGCTGAACAACAGTCGACGCGACGATTCATGGTCCCGGAGGTGTTCGGCGATCTCCTTGAACTGCTGGTACTCGATGATCTTCAGCACCAGCTCTCGCCGCGGATCCTCCAGCTCCTCGTCGTCCAAATCCGGCTGCGGGAGCAGCATCTGAGCCTTTATCCGCATCAACGTCGCTGCCATCAACAAGAACTCGCCGGCACTCTCGAGTTTTTCACGCGTCATCGCCTCGACGTATTCGAGAAACTGCTCGGTGATCAGCGCTATCGGTATGTCATAGATGTCCACCTCGTTCTTCTTGACGAGGTAGACCAAGAGGTCGAGTGGGCCCTCGAAGTCGAGGGTCTCGAGCTTTACGCTGTGACCGGTCGATTCGACGTCTGCCATAGGCCGATCGCCTCACGTACTTCGCGCATCGTTTCTCGGGCCACCTTCTGAGCTGCCTCACGTCCAGTGGCGAGTATTTCGGCCAGCTGATTCGGGTCGGATCGCAACTCAGCCGCTCGCTCCCGCATCGGTGCAAACGTCTCGCTCAACACATCAGCCATTAGCATCTTGTCTTCGTAACAGCCGATCTCGGCGCTTCGGCACTGTTGTTCGACCCGATCGATCGTGGTCGAATCGGAAAAGTACCCGTGCCACGCGAACACGTTACACACCTCGGGCCGACCAGGGTCCTCGCGACGTTTGCGTTGTGGGTCGGTAAACGCAGTCGCCATCCGCTCCCGGATCTGCTCCGGCGATTCGAGTATCCCGATGTGGTTTCCCTTGGTCTTGGACATCTTGCTCTGGCCGTCGAGACCCAGCACCCGCGGGGTCTCGGTCAGCAGAACCTGAGGTTCCGGAAATGTCTCGCCGAATGCGTTGTTGAAACGCCGGGCCAACATGCGGGCCAGCTCGAGGTGCTGCGACTGGTCCTCCCCGACCGGAACACGATCGGCCTTGTAGAGCAAAATGTCTGCCGACTGGAGCACGGGGTACATGAGGAGCCCGGCGTTGACCGCTTCTCCGCCGCCGGCAGTCTTGTCCTTGAACTGGGTCATTCTTTGCAGCTGTCCAAGCGGTGCGAGCGATGTCAGGATCCAAGCCAACTCGGTGTGCTCGGGAACTTCAGACTGGATGAACATGTGACTCTTGTCAGGATCCAGACCGGCGGCGATCAGTGAAACCAACATGTCCTCGGTCAGCTTCCGGAGTTCCCGGGGATCGAACGGACTGGCGATAGCATGGTAGTCTACGATCGGGTAGAAGCACTCGTACTCGTCCTGCAACCGGACCCAGTTCCGAACCGCACCCAGGTAGTTCCCGATGTGCAGCTCGCCTGTCGGCTGGATGCCGCTGAGGACGCGGGGCTTTACCGCCGCGGGTTCACTCGACGTACTCACCCGATCCCCAGCGCGAGGCGCACCATCGTCCAGGTCCATATGCGGGTCACGCCAAACACGACGCCCCCAACCGGTGTGAACACAAGAAGCAGCAGGACGATGATCAAGCCGTAACGACCCGTTGACTGATACGAATAGGCCATCGGACGCGGCAGGAAGTTGGCTACCACGTGCGAGCCGTCCAGCGGGGGCACAGGCAGCATATTGAACACCGCCAGGATGAAATTGATGAAGATCCCGTACTCGCAAAGCAACTGAATCCCCGGCGATATAGCCCCGCCAGAGATAACCCGAGTGACAAACAGAGCGGCAGCAAACGCGAATGCCAGCAGGATGTTCGACGCCGGACCCGCCAACGATACGGTAATATCTCCCCACTTGCGGTCGCGGAAGTTCTCCAGCGTGACCGGTACCGGCTTGGCCCAACCAAACAGTATGCTCGAGCCACTCAATAACAGGAACAGCGGCACCAGAATCGAGCCAAAGAGGTCGATGTGTGGGACCGGGTTTAGGGTCAGCCGCCCGAGCATCCGTGCCGTGGGATCCCCCCACCACTCAGCCACGTACCCGTGAGCGTACTCATGCACGATCACCGAAAAGAGCAGAACCGGCAGCAGGAAAACAAGCGATTCGTTCATGACATCGGAGAGTTAAGGTGTGATGGGCCCAGAGAGTCGCACGCGCGCGGCAACTGCGAGTACCTTAACCTATGCTTGCTTGGAGCGAGGTGTCAAAACGGCTGGCCAGGGTCCCGTTGCCGAACCGTCCACGGCGGTCTATCTTGCTGACCCACTTTGGATTACGTTTTCAAATATTATTTCTGCGAGGAACCATGCCGAACGTGAAGTCTGCCGCCAAACGCGCCCGTACAAACGACCGGCGTCGCCTGCAAAACCGCGATGCCCGCTCGCGTCTTCGTACCGCCATCAAGAAGGTCCGTCAGGCCGGCTCGAGCGAAGACGCCAGGTCGGCTCTTCGAGATGCGGAGAGCCTGCTCGACCGCTTGACCGGTCGGGGAATCATCCACAAGAACGCCGCCGCCCGGCACAAATCTCGTCTAAGCGCGCACGTAGCCAAGCTCGAAGCGCGCTAGCGATCCCCTTCGCCGTTGAGCGTGTCGCGCACGATCTCGGCGATTCCACGTCGTACCTCAGCGCTCCCCGAGGCGAGCCCACCAGGGTAATCACGCTCGGCCAAAGGCTCGATATCGGTGACTGCACAACCCGGATTTTGAACCCCCGAGCCATATGCATCCAGCGTCATCAGCTGGTCGACCTCCTGGCGCGACAATCGATTGACGTTCCCGAGCAGGTGCGCGACCAATAGTGATCGCGCCGCCTGTTCGAGAGACTCCATGACGTTGATCGAAACCGCCAACGAACTCCCGTAGGCAACCGCCCCGTGGTTGGCGAGCAGAAGCGCGTCGTGGGCTCTGACGTACGGTGCCAGCTGTTCCGCCAGCTCATCGGTGGACGGTGTCCCGTACGGGACGATCGGTACCCAACCCAGTGTGGCGATGATCTCCGGAATAACGCACTCGTTGAGGGATTGACCCGCAATGGCAAAACCGGTCGCGATGGGTGGATGGGCGTGGACGATCGCTGCAACGTCACTACGCAGTTCGTAGATCTTCAGATGCATCTTCAACTCACTCGATGGTCGACCGGTCCCCGCTAACCGCTGGCCGGCCATGTCGGTAACCACCAGCGACTCGGGTGCGAGAAACCCCTTGCTGACCCCGGACGGGGTGGCTAGCACCCTCGCCTTGTCTAACCGGACTGATATGTTGCCCTCCGCACCGCCCACTAATCCGCGCCCATACAGCCGACGTCCAACCTCGACCATCTCGGCTCGCGTCCGTTCCAGGGTCTCGGCTGGATTCGCCATTATCCCTTTACAACCCCAATCGGCTTGAGCTCAGCCACGCGGCGGCTCACTCCAGCCGCCTCCATCACCTCGACCACGTCCGCAACGTCCTTATACGCATGCGGCATCTCCTCAGCCACCGTTCGCATGCCCGTCGCCCTGACCACGACCCCCTTGGCCTCCATTTCCCCGATCAAATCACGTCCACGAGAGCGTTTCTTGGACTGTGTACGACTCATCTTACGACCGGCGCCATGACACGTGGAGCCGAAGGTCTTCTCCATCGCACCGGCCGCCCCCGCACAGACGTAGGAGTAGTTACCCATGCTACCCGGTACCAACACGGGTTGCCCAACGTCGCGGTACGCTGGCGGTACCTCTGCATGTCCTGCTGGGAACGCTCGCGTTGCGCCTTTCCGGTGAACGCACACTGACATTCTCCGTCCATCGAGCTCGTGCTCCTCGATCTTGGCGATGTTGTGACAGACATCGTAGACGAGCCGCATGCCCAGCCTAGCCGCGGGAAGGCGAAAGATCTCTTGAAAAGCTTCGCGGACCTTGTGCAACATGACCTGTCGGTTGCACCAAGCGTAGTTGGCCGCACACCTCATGGCGCCCAAATAAGAGCGACCGTCGGGTGAGTCGAGCGGCGCTGCAGCGAGCTGAACATCGGGCAGCCGATAGCCGAAGTCCGCGAGCCGGGGCCGAATTCTCTTGAGTGAGTCATCACAAACCTGATAGCCCAACCCCCGCGACCCGGAGTGGATCATTACCACGATTTGATCCGGAAACAGCCCATAGGCGTTAGCCAGGGTGGTGTCAAACAATCGAGCCACCCGCTGCACCTCGAGAAAGTGGTTGCCGGATCCCAGCGTGCCAACCTGCCCGAGCCCGCGCTTCTTGGCACGATCAGAGACGCAGTCGGGATCGGCGCCGCCCAGACGACCTCCGGCCTCTGTGTGTTCGAGATCGAGCGTGTCTCCATAACCCTGCTCGATGGCCCACCGGGATCCGTTCACGAGCACGTTTTCCAGGTCGCCCCGAGATAGCTTGCGGATAGCACCCGATGCTCCAACGCCACTGGGCACGAGTTGATACAACCGATCGATGAGCGATCGACGCACCGTGTCATCGAGATCAGCGAACACCAGATCGCTGCGCGCCAAACGAACGCCGCAATTGATGTCGTATCCCACACCACCGGGTGAAATGGCACCACTTCGCGCGTCGGTGGCGGCGACACCACCGATCGGAAATCCGTAGCCCCAGTGGATATCGGGCATCGCCAGCGACCACCCGACGACACCCGGCAGGCAGGCGACATTGCGGACCTGCTCGAGGCTATGATCGGTCCGAATCGCGGCCATGAGCTCTTCGGATGCGAATATTCGTCCCGGTACATGCATCTCACCGGTCTTTGGGATCTCCCAGAGATAGGGTTCGATCTTTTTGACTTCGATTTCGTTCATGCGGTTAGAAATTGGCGCTACACGTCGAAAATGACCCGTGCCCTCCAGAGCACGTTCCCAGCAGTCTCCTTGTGGTCAAAGGCGAGTTGATGATACGTCACGGCTTTGAGTTCACTCGCCTCGGCTAAACGCTCGGCCGACACCGAGACTCCCTTCACCAACCCGACGCACCCCTCGGGATCGACCGCGGAGACTTGGGACTCGAGCGCCACGAAGCTCTCTTCCTCGAGCAGTCGATAGAGTTCCTCACACCACGCTTTGAGCAAATCCGGGTAGCCGTCAGCGGTCACCACGACCGCGCGCTCTGCATCGGATACGAGATCTGAGGTGTCGGCCATCAGCAGGCAGGTCAGACCGCGCTGGGCAGCCTCCAGCACCTCGGCCGGAGACTCTCCCTCCAAGTCGAGGCCGACGTCAGCCGTGTGGTCGATCTCGACGAACTTGCCGGGTGTCACACTGGCATGTTAGGGGTGGAAACGGTCGGCAGCAACCGCGATGTGGTGTGGGGCACGTAGTCTAGCGATTAGACGATTCGCAGCTTCTCGCCATGGCCAGGGGGATCTTCGTGATCACCCAGATGCAGCGATTCGAGATTGGCACCCAACGACCGGTAGCAACGCCGGGCTTCGCGCCACGCCTCGAGTGCTTCTTGGCTTCTGTCCTGCCCAATTAGAAGCTCTCCCAACTCCGCCCAAGCCTCGGCTTCACAGTTTGGCGCGCGACCATCGGCGCACATCTCGAGGGCCCGTTTCAGGCTTTTCTCGGCTTCGGCGAACTCTCCCATTCGACCAGCGATCGACCCTAGCACGAACACCGTCTCGGCCTCGAGCGAGTTGCTGCTAAACCACTCGCAAAAGGATTGCACTGTCTTAGCCAACGTGTGGGCGCGAATCAAATCCCCTTGATCGAGCGCCAACCGGGCGCGATTCAGCATGACTTTCGCCCCCAGGTAGAGATCGAGGCGCCGTTTGCACTTGTCCACTGCGCGATCGAATAGCGCGTCCGCCTCATCGATCCGCCCCAGACCCGCCAACACGGTCCCCATGTTGCTGAGCAATCGCGGTCCGCAATTGTCGTAGTCCAACTCCTCAAAACGGGATAGCGCCCAATCGAGCGACTCCGTTGCGCGCTGACGATCTCCAAGTGCCGTCCACAGCAGACCCTCGTTGGTTTCGATCTCGACCAGCAAACGCTCGTCACCAATCGTTCCCGCATGCTCCCTGGCGACACCGTAGCGCCGGCTCGCTTCGTGCCAGTTGCCGCGCTCGTACTCGATCACCCCGAGCAGATTCTCGGCCTCGGCCAACAGCCGCTCATCGCCGAGGTTCGCCGCCACGTCTCGACTCGCGAGAACGTCCTCGACAGCTCGATCCCACTGACCGAGTCGCATCCGAATCTCGGCCGCCTCACGCCAAGCATTGGAGCACGTTTGTTCGCAATCCGGCACTTTGGCTGCCATCTCGGCGGCGGCGGTAAACTCTGACAGCGCCTCGTTCAGCCGCCGACGACTGATCGCCGCGCGCGCCCTTTCCATCGCTTGAGTGGCTGCATCTCGTGTGGGTACCATGTGAAGCCTTCATCCGTTGACCGGGGGTCAAAGGGGGTACCCGGGAAACGTCGCAACCCTTGTGCCAGCCTCTCTCGAAAACGCGCTAAGAGGCTGATCCGTAGCAGTATAACTGAAGCAGATCAAGCATCGATTGAGATGCCGGCACGCAGGGTGTGCTGGATTGTGCCGGGACGAGACGTGCTGGCCCGGCTCACCGCGTCAGGGACGTCAGGAGCGGCGGAGATCGTACTTCTCGATCTTCCGCTTGAGACGTGGTCGGCTGATACCGAGTTCGCGCGCAGCGGCGGTGCGGTTCCAATCGTTTCTCTGGAGCGCGAAAGCGATAATGCGCTTCTCGTACTCATCAAATCGAAGACCACCGGGTGGAACGGCGACAGTGAAGCTATTGGTCTCACTCACTGATCTGGTCGCATTGGACCACCCGGTATGCAGATCGTCGATCGCGGCGGTCAGACGGCCACGATCATGCGGCAACGCGAAATAGTCCTTAGCCCCACCGGTGAGCGCTTGCACCGCCGAATCGGCGGTCGGTTGCCGGGTAACCGCGAGCACCGCTGGTTGTGGTGTTCTGCCAACGATATCTGCGAGTATCTGGCCCGAGTACTCACCGACAAAGTCGAGGTCTAGGACTACCAGATCAACCTCCGGGGGGAGCGAACCACTGCCTCCCGCCTTGTGAAACACGCATTGGAGATTTGGCGCTCGGGGCACCAGCTCAGCGTACTCGGTCGCTGCGCCGTAGACCGCAACGCGGTAGGGCGGTGGAACGCTGTTGCTCAGCTCACCCCGAGCCACAACTGGGCATGAGCCTGAACCTGACCGCCGATCGGCAGTGCCGGGTCCAGCACACGACGATCTACATCCGTCTCCAGCCTGACTGCGGCAGATTTCGGCAGATCGTGCGCCAGGTAAAAGGCTACGCGCCTAGCAACATCGCCGGCGGATAGGTCGTGATCGACAACATCGGAGATTGCACGCTCGCCAAATCGAACCACGAGCGGCAACGGTGGACGGCTCACGCCGGCTTTTCGTCGACCAATGTCTCTGTTTCCGATTCGATGTCGGGTTCGGTTGCCGAGTACTGCTCGGTCCGCCGTTCATCGAGCTCAGATTCCAAGTTGTCGATCCGTTCCCCACCGAGCTCGAACAACTCACTGATCTTCTCGAGCACCAACTGGCGAGTTTCTCTGCCCGCCAGAGGGGCCACGAAGATCCCGACCCCGACCCCAACAACGAACGCTTTCACTCTCGCAAACATGACTGCTCCTTCAGTGCGCCGAGCTTCGGCGCTACGACCTGGTCTTCAATAAGTCGCGGATTTCACCCAGCAAGACCTCCTGCTTGGGCGGCTCCGCCGGTGCCTCTTCTTCCTTCTTCTTGGCCCGATTGACATTCCGGATCACGAGGAAGACCGAGAACGCGACGATGACAAACGTGATGATGTGGTTGACGAACATCCCCCAGTTGAGGGTTACCGCGCCCGCTTCGTGTGCCGCTTCGACGGTCGCGTAAGGCCCCGCCGGCGAGCCCTGGCTCAGGACTGCGAAGAAGTTGGCGAAATCGACCCCGCCAAGCGCCAATCCAATCGGCGGCATGAGCACGTCCGCGACCAAAGAGCCGATCACCGTCGCAAACGCCGCGCCGATGATGATACCAACCGCCATATCGAGCATGCTGCCCTTCATGGCGAACTCCTTAAACTCGTTTAGCACGGTGTCCTCCAGGCTGGTGAAGAGATTACGTGAATCGATTGGTGCCCAAGGGGAGATTCGAACTCCCACGGCCTTTCGGCCACTGCCCCCTCAAGACAGCGTGTCTACCAATTCCACCACTTGGGCCAGCTTGGTGTTTCTCTACTCGCCGGCGGGGGCCGCGCCCTCGTCTGCGGTGGGCGGAGGATTCGCCTCGCTCGGAGCCGCCGCACCCTCAGCGGCCGGAGCGGCGGCCTCGCCACCGAGAATACCTTGCAGATCGGTCGGGGTTTGAGGCTCCGTCACCGGGGCCTGACCCTCGCCTTGGAGCTCGCGCTCGATCAGGCTCGTCGGCCGGGTCCCACGCACCGTCAGCAGCGAGATCGCCAAACAGATGACCAGAAACGCCCCCCCAAGCCACTTCGTCGCATTGTGGAGAAACGTTGCCGTCTGACGGCTGCCCATCATCTCCATGCCGGTACCGGCTCCACCAAACCCGGCTGCCAGCCCGCCCCCCTTCCCCGACTGCAGGAGCACGACCACGACCAACGCCAGGCAATCCAGCATCAATAGAATTATAAGTGCACTGTACATAGAGGTTTACAATCTACCCCGACCTACGAACTCGTCAAGCAGCGACTTCGGCGGCGGCCGCGGCGATCACGGCGAAATCGTGCGCGTCTAGACTCGCTCCACCGACCAAGGCGCCATCGATGTCGGGTTGGCCCAGCAGCTCAGCCGCATTGTCAGGCTTCACGCTGCCGCCATACAAAATCGGCATCGCCGATGCGATCGATGGTGACGCGATCGAAGCAACGGCGTCGCGTATCGTCGCGTGCATCTGCTGCGCATCCGCGGGAGCAGCCGTGCGCCCCGTGCCGATCGCCCAAACCGGCTCGTATGCCAGCGCGAGACGGCTGTATTCATCGCGCGATAGTCCGTCGATCGCTCGCGAGAGCTGGCCAAGCACGACCGCTTGCTGCCGGCCGGCTTCCCTCTCTTCGAGAGTCTCACCGACACACAACATCGGATCGAGGCCGGCACTCAATACGGCAACGACCTTTTTCGCGCACTGTGCGTCCGTCTCGCCACAAAGCTGACGACGCTCCGAATGACCGACCAGGACCAACTCCGCGCCAGCTGCAGCTAGCATCCTGGGGGCAACCTCGCCGGTGTAAGCGCCCTCCGATTCCCAATGACAGTTCTGGCCCCCTACCTGAGCCCGCTTGGCGACCGCCTCTACCACCGCGGGGATCAACACCGCAGCCGGAAAGAACACCAGCCGAACGCCGGTGCCCGCGTCCGGCAGCGCGTCATAGAAGGAGCTCATATACGTACCCACATCGGCGATCGTCTTGTACATCTTCCAGTTGGCGGCGACGATGGTGGGCCGGCTTGACGCGCTCACGCGGCGCTCCTTTCGGTCGCTGGGTCCAACACCTCGATCCCCGGTAAGGTGGCCCCAGAAACAAGCTTGAGCGCTGCTCCGCCACCCGTCGAGACGTGACTGACACTACCCGCTAGACCGCCGCGCTCGAGTGCCGCGATCGAGTCACCACCACCAATGACCGTATAAGCCCCACGAGAGGTGACATCAGCCAGCCCCTTCGCCACCGCCAACGTCCCGGCATCAAATGGTGGTGTTTCGAAGACTCCCAGCGGACCGTTCCAGAAGACGGTACGCGCTCCCTTCAGCGCATTGACAATCGCCCCAACCGAGGCGGGGCCGATATCAAGAATCTTGCGATCCGGTGGCACCGCGTCTGAAGACACGGTTTCGCGTTTCGCATTCGCGTCCAAGTCGGCCGCCACGACCGCGTCGGCTGGCAACAGCAGCACGTCCGGGTATCGATCCAGGATCTGGCGTGCCGACTCGACACGGTCGGGCTCAACCAATGAGTCACCGACTTCTGCACCGGTAGCGAGCAGGAACGTGTTCGCCATTCCGCCGCCCAGGCAGACGCAGTCGCATCTGTCGGCGAGCTCGTCAACGATCTCCAGCTTGCCAGCGATCTTGGCCCCGCCGAGTACCGCCACGAATGGCCGTTCTGGCTCCAGCAGTCGATGAAATGCGTTCAGCTCGCGCTCAACGAGTTGACCCGCAACCCGCGGGCTCAGATGGTCGGTGACCCCAACCGTTGAGGCGTGCGCGCGGTGGCAAGTCCCAAAGGCGTCCTGGACGAAAAGCTGGCCAAAACGCGCCAGAAGGGCGGCAAAACCGGAATCATTGGCGGTCTCACCGGATTCGAAACGAAGGTTCTCGAGCAGGAACACGTCACCGGGTTGACCCATGCGGACCAGCTTCAGGGCGCGCTCGTCGAACGGCTCCGAGAGAAAAATGATGCGTCGTCCGAGCAACTCCTCGAGGCATCGCGCCACCGGAGCCAACGACAGCTCAGCTCGCCGTTCGCCACCCGGTCGTCCCAAATGACTGACCAGTACAACCGTCGCGCCGCGCTGGGTGAGTTCGGTCACCGTCGGCAGAGTAGCTCGAATTCGAGCGTCGCTAGCCACTCGCAGGTTGTCGCCCTGACCCTCCAGCGGAACGTTGAAGTCGACTCGTACCAGCGCTCGCCGACCGTTCACTTCCTCGGGCTTGAGGTCACCAACCGTGCGGCGTGTCAGGACGGTACCCACGTTCGATCCTAGAGAAACTTGCCGAGGTACCGGGCCAAATCGACAAGCCGCGTGGCGTAACCCATCTCGTTGTCATACCAGGCCAACACTTTGAGCAGCGTCCCATCAATCACCGACGTTGACAGCGCGTCCACGGTCGCCGACTCGGTCGTCGATACGTAGTCGACCGAAACCAGTGGCTCGTCACTGACCTTCAGCACGCCGGCCAACCGACCCTTTGCTGCTTCGCGGAAGGCGGCGTTGATCTGCTCCGCATCGGTCGCACGTTCGACCTCGACGGTCAAGTCGACCAGCGACACGTCCGGGGTCGGGACACGGATCGCCATACCGTCGATCTTCCCCGTCAACTCGGGAAGCACTATCGCCGCCGCCTTGGCTGCGCCGGTTGTCGTCGGGATCATCGAGAGCGCCCCGGCGCGCGCCCGTCGCAGATCTTTGCTGGGGGTATCGAGCATGTTCTGGCTGGCCGTGTAGGCGTGGGTCGTCGTCATCAATCCGTGTACCCAACCCGCCGTATCCATGATCACCTTGGCAACCGGGCTCACACAGTTAGTGGTGCACGACGCGTTCGAGATCACGTCGTGGCTGGCTTCGAGACGATCCTCGTTGACGCCCATCACAACCATGATGTCGCAATCCTTACCCGGCGCGGAGATGATCACCTTCCGGGCGCCGGCCGCTAGATGTTGGACAGCCTTGTCGCGATCGCGGAAGAGACCGGTCGATTCGATCACCACGTCGACCCCCATATCACCCCACGGCAACTTGGCCGGGTCTGGCTCCGAAACGACCTCGATTACGTCGTCTCCGACATGAAGCTTCCCATTTTCGGCCCGAGCATCAACGCCAAGCCGACCGTGAACCGAATCGTATTTCAGCAAGTGAGCTAGCGTGGTGGCGTCAGTCAGATCGTTGACCGCCACCAGATCGAGATCTCGCTCAGTTCGTCGCAGTGACCGATACGCGATGCGGCCAATACGGCCGAACCCGTTGATGGCGAGACGCATCCTGGACCTCCGTGTGATTGGGGATCGATGACATCAGAACGAAATCTAGAAAGGTGTGACCGGCCGTAAGTTATCCGGCGTTTCGATCGGTGGCGAGGGCGAACGTCACGCCGACGACACGGCCAGTGCCGCCGACGATCAGCGCACTGGCAGCGGCGTGGAGCGTGGCTCCGCTCGTGGCGACGTCATCGATCAGACCAACCGTCGCACTCGACTCGAACGACCTTCGGCGCGCGAACGCGCCGCTCACGTTGGCAACGCGATCGGCCCGGCCAAGCCCAACCTGTGGCGGCGTTGTTCGCGATCTCTCGAGCGCGTTGACGACCGGACGATCGATCCTCATCGCCAACCGGTCGGCGATCAGCCGAGCTTGGTTGAACCCGCGTTCACGGTACCTGAGGGGATGAAGCGGCACCGGCACGAGGAGGTCGGGTTGGTGACCTCGAAGTCGGATCGTGTCGGCCATCTTCTCGGCGCATATGTCCGCCAGGTGACGCCAGCCGCCATACTTGATCGCCCGCACGATCGCTTCCGCCACGCCCTGATAGCGAACGGCAGCGACCGCGGTGAGCTCCGCCGGCCAGTCGCTACACCGCCAGCAGACCATCGCTCGATGCGCCAGGACCAACCCGCAGCGGGCGCAACGTGGATCCCCGAGCGGTTCCAGCCGCGAAATGCACAGGCTGCACACGGCGGGACGGGCGAATGCGAGGCGATCGTCACAGTGAACGCACCGCGGGGGCAACAGCAAGTCCGTGGCGAACTCGACGACCCCCGCTAAGATGTTGTCCAATAAGGGTATCCCCCGCCTCAGATGGGAGGGGTTTTTGACTGACGACTAGCTGCCGGGGAGGGTCAGACGGGGGAATTGGCTGGAGAGCGTGGCCAGATAGCGACTGCGCTCATCGCCGCTCAGGATCGAAACCAGCCTTTCGAGCCAGTGCTCCGCAGCCTCCATCCGCTCGGTGAAGTAGTTGGCCGCTACCAACCCCAAGTACGCGAGACGGATCCCATCGTCCAACTCGATCGCCCGCTCGAACGCTCCGATCGCGTTTCCGTAGTCACCGAGGTGCAAGTACGAGCCACCGAGTAGCGCGTGCGCGTTGCCGTGTTGAGGCTTGAGCTCGACGACGCGACGAAAAAGCGGAACTGCGTCCTCGTACCGCCCTTCCACATACAGCTCGCCAGCCAACACGTACAACGAATCCGCTTCGTCGGTGAAGACGGTTTCGGCACCTGCCGCGGAGTGCGTGGCAAACAGCATGCCGATAACGATCAACCCTAAAGATGCAATCCGAACTGGCAAAGAATCGGTCCTCGAGATTGTGAGTTTGGGGAGTTGGGGTACTGGATTTGTAACACTGAACCTTAACTAATTGTGCTCGATTCGTCAACCGTTCGACAACCGTCGAAGATGCTTCTCCACAAAGCTTTCGAGGCAAACCCGGATCTCTTCAAATGCAATCTCGTAAGCTCTGCGACCCCACCCAATGGGATCCCCGACACCATGACCGATCTGACCGGTGGGATCGAATTCCGTTATCACTCGAGCATCTGCGGTGTCGTCGAGCGCCAGTACACGCGCCACATGGCCGTGCGACATGCCAAGGACAATGTCAGCCCACTGGACGAGCTCGACGGTTAGCGGGCGTGCTTGGTGACCCGACAAGTCGAGTCCCGCTTCCGCGGCGATCGCTTGCGATTCCGGATGTGCTGGCCAGCCAGCAGTGGCGTGGGTACCGGCTGAACCAACCTCGATATCGATCCCCGCTTCCTGGGTCAGACGACTCAGCAGGGCCTCGGCTATAGGCGTTCGGCAGGTATTGCCGGTGCACACAACCAGCACACGATAAGGACGCGACGCAGTCATCGAACTAAGGTCGCCCGCCTCCGGCCGCTCTGCAATACTCGCACCAGTTGTTCCTCACCTACACTCGAATGTCCGGCCGGATGGCGCGGAGTTCGGTTACGCCGATCGCACCCTCGCGCACGAGACGTGGTAGCTCCTCGGTAACGTCCACGATCGAAGACGGATCAACCGTGACGGATTGAACAGTCTCCGGTCGTGTCGCTGTCAACGCGACCCCGATCGCACTGGCTCGGGGCGCCTTCGACAGTTGCTGTACCGCGACCTCAACGGACGTTGACGGCGGTACACCGCGACGATTGGCGCTAGTCGAGAACAGCGGTCCGCCCCAGGCGGTGACCAGCCGTCGTGACACCGGATCGACGGCCGGTCGCATCGCCAGTTTGTCGTCGACCGTGACCGCAGCGGGCGCACCCTCCGCGGCGACCACGATCAACGTCAGCGGACCAGGCCACAGGGCTGTGGCTAGCTCTTCTGCTGCGGCGTTCCACGCTGCCGCCGACGATCGGGCGGTTGCCGCGTCTTTCACCAGGCACACGAAGGGACGCGGTTTGCGGTAGCCTTTGATCCGGCGCGCCGCATCAACGGCTCCGGTATGGTGGGGATCGCCGCTGAGACTGGTGACTGTCTCCGTGGGATGGATGACGAGCCGGCCCTCGCCCAGCACTCGAGTCGCCGCCGCGATCCCGTCGTCATCCGCCGGTTCTATCGCGATCGTCAATCGATGTGAGGGTCAAACACGGACATCATCCGCCATCTCCAGCTCTCCCGGATACGACTCGAGTCGTGGCCGAACGACCTCCCGAACGAAGCGCCGCGTCTGCTCCGGCGCTCGTCCAACCAGGGCTGCAGGGTCGGAAGCAGCCTGCCACGCCGCAGACGGCAACTCGGCAAAACCCTGTTCGCTCGCCAATCGCGTCAAGAGATCGTTCGCACCTCCCACCGCCACCTGATCGGCCGCCTCGCGCGCAAGAACCCGAATTCGTTCGTGAAGCGCCTGACGATCACCACCCGCAGCGACCGCCGCCATCAACAGATTCTCGCTCGCCATCGCCGGGATCTCATCAGCCAGATGACGGGCGATTACCGTTTCCGAGACCTCGAGGCCCGTAGCCACGCTGTAGTAAAGAACCAGCAACGCATCGATCGCCAGGTATAACTCCGGTATCGCGATCCGCTTGTTGGCGGAATCGTCGAGCGAGCGCTCGAGCCATTGCGTTGCCGCCGTATGAGCGAGGTTGGCTCCGGTTTGGATGGCCAGTCTCGATAATCCGCTGATGCGCTCGGCTCGCATCGGGTTTCGCTTGTACGCCATCGCCGATGACCCAACCTGTCGCTCCCCGAACGGCTCGAGGACCTCGCCGAGATGCTGCAGGAGCCGCATGTCGTAACTGAACTTGCTCGCGGATTGAGCGACCCCGGTCAGCGTGGCGGCCCACGCCGAGTCGACTCGTCGAGAGTACGTCTGCCCAGTGATTGGAAACGCGCCTGCCGCGTCGAGCTTTTCCACGACCGCGTTTTCGAGCGCGTCAACTTTGTCCGCGTCGCCACCGGTCAGCGCCAGAAACGAGGCTTGAGTCCCGGTGGTCCCCTTGATGCCCCGGAGTCGAAAGCTGTCCAGCCGATACCCGATCTCGTCGAGATCGAACATGAGGTCGGCGATCCACATGCACGCACGCTTTCCGACGGTCGTCGGCTGAGCGGGCTGGAAGTGAGTCCACGACAGCGTAGGTCGATCGGCGTGTGTCTCCGCGAATTCTGCCAGTGCTTTGACAACGCAGAGCGTTTTCCGCTCGACCACACGCAGCGCTTCGCGCATGATCAGCAAGTCACCATTGTCGACCACGAAAGCGCTGGTCGCACCCAGGTGTATCACCCCTGCCGCTTGTGGGGCTGCCTCCCCATAGGTATGAACGTGAGCCATCACGTCGTGACGCAGCTCTCGCTCGAGATCGCCAGCGCGATCGAAATCGATGCGGTCGATCGCCTCTTTCAAGGCGACAACCTGCTCGGTGGTGACACCGCCGACACCGAGCTCGGCCTGAGACTCGGCAAGCGCGATCCAGATCTGCCGCCACGTCCGGACCCGGCGGCGAGCAGAGAAGAGAGCCGCCATCTCGTCGCTCGCATACCGTTCGAGAAGTGGGTGCTCGAACCGGCTCCCCTGATCCTGGGGCGTAGAACTGCTCAAGCGCCGGGTGGTTTGGAGGCCCGACCCAGAATTCTCAACGCGAGATGAGCGGCGTTGGCTCCGTTGTCGATCCCCACCGTAGCGACCGGCACGCCGGGCGGCATCATGGCGATCGCCAACAGTGCATCCGCTCCACGCAGTGGACCTGCGCCGACTGGTAGTCCGATGACCGGCAGTGTGGTGTGTGCAGCCACGACACCGGGTAACGCCGCCGCCAGGCCCGCAGCTGCGATAACGACCCGAAAACCATCCTCGGCGGCGCGACCGGCCAGGTCGGCGACACGGTCCGGATTGCGGTGAGCTGAGGCGATCTCGAAACGGTACCCCACGTTCGCTGCCTGCAGAACCTTTTCGGCCTTGGCAACGATATCGCGATCGGACTCCGACCCGGCCAGGATCAACACTTCAGGATTATCTGCGTTCGTTCCGCTGGCCATCGCCATCAATCAATCCACTCGTGAAAGTCGTCTCCGATGACGCCGCGTTGCTTGTAGCGCAACATGGCGTCCTGACAAGAGCAGGCAAAGGGAGTGTCCGGAATGGCGTCAAGCAGACTCCACGTGATTTCTGGAATCCGGTTGACGGCTTCATCCGACCGCTTCCGACGTTCCGTATCATCTACCTCGCCGCCCACCCCCTCGGCGAAAGCCGTCACGTAAGCGATCGGGTGGTAACAGATCTCTAGCTCGCGTGCCAGGAATGCTTCTGGCGCCAGCGTCATACCAACCAGCTCCGCTCCCAGTTGGCGCAGCATCTTCACCTCCGCCGGTGTCTCCAGCCGCGGGCCTTCCATCACCGCGTACACGGCTCCACTCGCTACAGGCGTTCCATACTCTCCTAACACGCTTTCGGAGGCTTTCTCCAGCGTCGGGCAAAAGACGGGTTCTTGCCTTAGCAAACCGATGCCCTTGTTCTCAAAGAACGTGCGCGAACGATTCCGCGTCATGTCGAGCAAGTCGCCCGGAAGCACGAAATCTCCGATCTCCAGACTCGGAGTAAGCGACCCGGGACCCGTCCAAGCGATGATCCTCCGCACGCCCAACTCCTTCAGCGCCCACACGTTGGCGCGGTAGTTCACAAACGGCGCCGACACCCTGTACTGCCCCTCCCCATGCCGTGGCAGCACGTAGAACCGCCGGCCCTGATGCTCCATGAACAGAATCGGCATCGAGCACCCGAACGGGGTTTCCTTGACCAACATGTCGGTAATAGTCCCCAACCGCTGCCGCGCGAGTCGGTACACCTTACCGCCAGCGATAAACGCGATCTCGCTGTGTTGCTCTTCGTATGCGCGGGAAAGCAGTTGCGGGAAAGCATCGGGCTTTGACTCGGGTGTCACACGCCGTCAGTGCGCGATGTGTCGCGACCCAGCATGCTGGCCTCGACTCCAGCCAGCCGGTCGAGCGCGTCAAGCGCTGCCTCCTTTTCAGCTTCCTTTTTCGTACGACCCCAACCGGATCCCAACGGCTCTCCTTCGAGCCAAACTTGACACCGGAAGTTTATATCCGCGCGATCGCTGCCTGGAGCGGCTTGAGCACGGTTTGTACGGTAGGTCAGTTGACCCCGACCGAGCTCGTGAATCATCTCCTGGAGCCGGTTCTTGGCGGTGTGGAATCCGCCTTCGAACTCGATGTCCCGCGACAGGATGCTCTGCTCGATGAAACGCTTGGCGACCCCGAAGCCGCCATCCAAGTATAGCGCGCCGATCACCGATTCCAGTGAATCTGCCGCGATCTTCCGACGCCCACCACCTTCGAGGAGGTTCTGGTCATCGCCGGTCTGTACGCAATCAGGCAACCCGATCGCCTCAGAAGCTCGCGCCAGAAACCGCCTCGAGATGATGTGCGCTCGCTGCTGCGACAGCATTCCTTCCTGGGCTTCAGGGTGACGTGCGAACAGCCAGTCGCTGACGACCAGGTTCAGGACCGAGTCACCGAGAAATTCCATCCGCTCGTACGACTCGCCACGACTATCCGAATTCAGCAAGAACGATGGGTGTGTTGTGGCTCGACCCAACAAATCTCGATTCTTGAACTCGTGGTCGAGCACGTGTTCAAGCAGTCTGAGCCGGTCCTCGCGCTCCTTCGACCGTGCGAAACCGCCCAAGAATCGACGGATCCGGCCGCGCAGCCTCACGAGCTATTCCTCGAAGCGCTTGACTGCGAGGGTTGCGTTGTGACCTCCAAAGCCAAAGGAGTTGGTCAACGCCCCTATCACACTGGCCTCGCGCATCTCGTTAGGGACGTAATCGAGATCACACTCGGGGTCCGGAAACTCATAGTTGATGGTCGGGGGAACTTTGCCGGTCGCCAACACCATCGTGGTGACCACGAACTCGAGTCCGCCGGCCCCTCCCAGAAGATGCCCTGTCATCGACTTCGTTGAACCGACCAGAATCTCCAAAGCGTGGTCGCCAAAGACCGTCTTGATGGCTTGTGTTTCGTACGCGTCGTTGAGCGGCGTAGATGTGCCATGAGCGTTGATATAGCCGATTTCGGTGGGATCCAGACCGGCTTCATCGATCGCGCGCTTCATCGCCCGAGCGGCGCCCTCACCTTGCGGCGCCGGAGCGGTTATGTGGTGTGCGTCAGCGGTCATCCCAACGCCGACAACCTCACCGTAGATACGAGCTCCGCGGTCGCGCGCGTGGTCCAGCTCTTCGAGAATCGCCATCCCTGCGCCTTCACCGAGCACGAATCCATCTCTTTCCGCATCAAATGGCCGGCATGCGCGCTCGGGCTCGTCGTTTCTGGTCGACATCGCCTTCATGGCCGCGAACCCACCGATCGACATCTCCGTCACCGCGGCCTCTGACCCACCCGCAATCATGATCTCGCCGTCGCCATGTTTGATCAGACGGAACGCATCGCCGATCGCGTGCGCGCTGGATGCACATGCAGAGACGGTACAGTAGTTCGGTCCTTTGGCCCCATAACGCATAGAGACAACGCCGCTGGCCATGTCTGGAATCATCATCGGGATATAGAACGGGCTTATTCTCGAAGGCCCCCCCTCGAGATAGCGGCGGTTTTGAGTTTCATGCGTAGCGATCCCCCCGATTCCCGACCCGATGATCACGCCGACACGCGTCTGATCCTCGGTGTTCATGTCGATACCACTATCGGCCAGCGCCATATCCGAAGTCGCTACAGCGAGCTGAGTAAACAGGTCTTGCCGGCGGATCTCTTTTTTATGAATGAACGCCTCAGGATCGAAATCCTGGACCTCGGCTGCTATCTGGGTGGCAAAAAGACCTGGATCGAACCGGGTAATACGGCGCACTCCACCCTGGCCCCGCAGGAGTGCGTCCCACGACGACTCCAGGTCATTGCCCAGCGCCGTGACAAGCCCCATTCCGGTGACGACCACACGGCGTCCCATCAGGATACGGTGTCTCGATCTAAGGTGAGGTTTGCTACTCTTCGGTCTTGTTCTTTAAGTACGAAGTCGCTTCCCCAACAGTGGTGAGCTTCTCAGCGTCTTCATCTGGAATCTCGATGTCGAACTCCTCCTCGAATGCCATAACCAGCTCGACGGTGTCAAGCGAGTCAGCGCCCAGATCTTCGACAAAGGACGCATCAGCACTCACTTTCTCGCCGTCTACACCGAGGTTCTCGACGATGATCTCTTTCACCCGTGCCTCGACGGTCATCCAATCTCCTCCCTATACAGGTTGATCAGCTGCTTCGAAAGAATGAAGAGAGCGGTCTCAGCGTGTTAGACCTCCATCCACGCAGATAACCTGGCCCGTAATATAGTCGCTCATCGGTGAGGCGAGGAACAACGCCAGATTGGCCACGTCGTCGGGGAGTCCCAACCGACCCAGCGGGATTCGACCGAGAAACTCCTCTCGTGCTCCATCGCCGAGCGCCGCGGTCATTTCGGTCTCGACAAAACCCGGCGCAATGACGTTAACGGTCACGTTTCGGGACGCTAGCTCCTCGGCCAGTGACTTCGAGAACCCGATTAGCCCAGCCTTGGAGGCGGCGTAATTGGATTGGCCGGCGTTTCCGGTGACACCAACGATTGAAGCGATGTTAATGATACGGCCCTCTTTCTGACGTATCATCCGCTTGGCCGCCAATCTGCACCAGTGATAAGCGCCATAAAGATTGGTCTCGAGCACACTGCGCCACTCCTCGGGTTTCATCCTGAGCAGCAGGTTATCACGAGTTATGCCGGCATTGTTGACCAGCACATCGAGCTGGCCAAACTCGTCTTGGTAGGTGCCCCAGGCGTGCTCGACCTGTTCCTGGTCAGCCACATCACCGGTGAGCTCGAGGCTGGCCACGCCTTTCTGCCGCAGTGCGTTCGCCGTTTCGGCCACTGTGTCCGCGTTGCGCGCAAAAACCGCCACGTCGGCGCCAGCCGCGGCCAGACCCTCGGCGATAGCACGACCGATTCCTCGATTGCCGCCGGTGACCAGGGCTTTTCTGCCGCTGAGATCTATGCTGGTCGTGATACCGATCGCGATGCCTCCTCGATGATCTGTTCCTCGGTGTCGATCGGGCGCCCCGCAAGTGACCGGTCGATCCGTCTCAAGAGCCCAGTTAGCACTTTGCCGGGACCGACCTCGAGAAACACGGTAGCTCCGAGATCGCGGAGCCGGTTCACGCAGTCGACCCAGCGCACCGGCGCTGTCAATTGCCCGAGTAGCCGCGCGCGAATCGCGTCCGGTTCGGTCACGGGTTCCGCGTCTACGTTCGCCACCACCGGACAGATCGCTGTGCGGACATCGACGGCATCGAGAACGGCTCCAAGCTCACGCGCCGCTGGCGCCATGAGCGCTGAATGAAAAGCGCCCGAGACATTTAGCTCGACCGCTTTACGCGCACCCCATTCTGGGGCCACCTCGATCGCTCGCCTAACGGCGCTCACTGATCCCGACACGACGATCTGTCCAGGAGCGTTGAAGTTGGCCGGTGTCAGCACTTCATCAGATCCCCGAACCGCGTCGCAAAGTGCCACCACGTCGGCGCTATCCATGCCGATCAGTGCGGCCATCGTGCCCGGTCGGTCGCGCCCAGTCGCGGCCATCGCCTCCCCACGTGCCCGAACCAGCCGGAGCCCATCCGAGAACGAGAGGCTACCAGCTACGACATGAGCCGAGAACTCGCCGAGGCTATGGCCTGCGGCCGACTCCGGTTCTATGCCTTCGGCTGCGAGCACCCGCGCCACCGCTACCGAATGCGTGAGGAGCGCCGGCTGGGCGTTCTCCGTCGCGCGCAGCTCTTCCTCTGGGCCATCCCAACACAACCTCGACAACGCCACGCCGAGTAAGTCGTCGGCCTGCTCAAACGTCTGCTTGGCCTCAGCCCGCGCGGCTGCCAAATCAGCACCCATTCCAACGAACTGGCTTCCCTGTCCGGGGAACTGGAACGCGATCGACGACAACGCTAGAGGCGAAGCACGGCCGAGCCCCACGCGAGCCCGCCACCAAAGGCGGTCATCAGGACGGTACCGCCGGGCGGCACCATCTCGTTGCGTCGGACTTCGTCGAGCGCAATCGGTATCGATGCCGAGCTCGTGTTTCCATACCGATCGATGTTGATGTACAAACGCTCGCGATCGACACCGAGCCGCTTGGCGAGCGACTCGATGATCCGGATGTTGGCCTGGTGCGGAATGACCAGGTCGATGTCGTCTATCGTCATCCCCGCTTTCCCAAGAACGATCCGACTCGATTCTTCCATCGCCAGCACAGCGCGCTTGAAAACGTCACGCCCTTCTTGTTTCACGAACTCGAGTCGTTCACTCTGCGTCTCGGAAGTTGAAGGCATGGCCGCTCCGCCAGCTGGTCGCCACAGCATCTGGGCGCAACGCCCATCGGTCTGCATGTGGGTCGCCAAAAGACCGGTGCCGCCATTGGCCACGTCACCACCGGACCCGAGCAGCGCCGCACCTGCCCCATCACCAAACAAGACGCACGTCGATCGATCGGTGTAGTCGATGATAGCGGACATCTTCTCCGCTCCGATAACGAGCGCGTTCTCGAACAGCTCGGCTTTCAACAGACCGTCGGCGATTGCCACGCCGTAGAGCCAGCCCGCGCACGCCGCGCTCACGTCAAACGCGGCAGCGCGGTGAGCCCCGAGTCGGGCCTGGGTCTCACACGCGGTAGACGGGAGCAAGTGGTCCGGGGTAGCGGTGGACAGAACGATGAGGTCGACGTCTATCGGCTCGACTCCGGCGTCCGACAGTGCCTTTGAGCCAGCCCTGGCAGCGAGATCAGCCGTGTCTTCTCCATCGGCACAGATGCGCCTTTCCCGGATCCCGGATCGAGTTCTGATCCACTCGTCCGATGTATCGACCATCTTCTCGAGCTCGGCGTTGGTGAGCACGCGATCTGGAACCGCCAATCCGGTACCCCGAATGAAACCCTGCCGTTGAGCCTGCTTCTGGTCGCTGATAATGCCCGCTGCCTGGCTTCTCATGCGCCCTCCTTCAGCTTTTCGTCAGTGGCTGTCGCGGCCACGAACTCGCTGACCGCCTCTTCGATGTGGCGGTTTAGTTTTCGCGCTGCGGCTGTTTTCGCCACGTCGATGGCGTTCCGAAACGCTTTTACGCTGGAACCACCGTGGCCGATGACCACGATGCCGTTCACTCCCAGCAGTGGGGCACCACCGTACTCCGCGTAATCGATCTTCCTTCGCACCGAATCGAAAGCGGGCCGCATGAGCAAGGCCCCCAACCCGGCCAGGCGGCTCTTGCTCACTTCGTCCCGAACCGAGTCGGCGAGAAAATCGATAAATGACTCGCCGAACTTCAGTAGCACATTGCCTACAAAACCGTCACACACGACCACATCCGCCGCCCCCCTTAGCACATCGCGTCCCTCGACATTACCGATGAAGTTCAAATCGCTGACCCTCAATAGCTGGTGTGTGGCCACGGTGAGGTCGTTTCCCTTGCTTGGCTCCTCGCCGATCGACAATAGCCCCACCCGGGGTCGGTCGCGGCCCAAGACATCGATCGCATAGATGTGACCCATGATAGCAAACTGAACGAGGTGCTCAGGCCGACACTCGGCGTTGGCTCCGACGTCGAGCACCAGGCAGGGTAAACCCTGAGTTGGGAAGATCGTCACAATCGCAGGTCTCGAGATGCCCACGATGCGCCCCAACGTCAACAGCGCCCCGGCCATGACCGCCCCAGTGTTCCCAGCCGAAATAAACGCGTCGGCGCGACCAGACTTCTGTAATTCGAGTCCCACCGCGATCGAGGAATCCCTTTTGCGACGCAAAGCTGCAGACGGGGCGTCGTGCATCTCGATCACTTGGGGGGCGTGTCGAATCCGCAGCCGGTCGCCCGCGTAGGGCTGACCTTCTAAACACTGCGAGATCCTTCGCTCGTCGCCCGTCAGCACGATCTCGAGCGGCTCCTCGCATTCCTCGATAGCCGCCAGCGCAGCCGTCACCGGATACTCTGGAGCGTGATCTCCTCCCATGGCGTCGAGCACGATTCGCATCGCTCGTGTTTCACCTCTGGCCAACAGGCCTTGGAGGTGTCTAGAACTCCTCCACGTCGACGATGTGGCGTCCCGCGTAGTGGCCGCAGTGCGGACAGACCCGATGCGGGAGCTTGGGCTGCAAACATTTGTCGCACTTGATCACGGTCGGCGCGGCCACTTTCTTGTGGGTCCGACGATTGCGTCGCCGCGTTTTGCTGATCCTTCGTTTTGGTACTGCCATCGGTATTGGTCTCCGAGATACAGGTTGTCTTCAATCATCGAATCGGAGCGCGCTCAAAGCGCCCCAGCGTTCGTCAGTTTCGTCCCTTTCGCAGTCGCACTCTTTTTGGTTCAAGTTCTGACCACATTGCGGGCACATTCCAGCACATCGCTTATCACACAACGGAAATCGATTGCGTTCCAAAAACAGCCACTCGCGCACCGGCTCATCGATCTCGATCTCCGTCGCCTTGGGGTCGATCGGAATAACGTCCGCGTCCCCAATCTCATCGTCCGCACTCTTGGATTGCTGGTAAACAACCCAAAAACGATCGTCGATCGTGACTTTCACGGGCTCCAGGCATCTTCGGCACGAACCCACGGACGAGCCGAGGACGTTAACCGTTACGACGTACATCCCTCCGGTCGCGTTGGTTACCTCGACATCCAGCTGGATCGGCTCGGTGATCTGACTTCCGTAGCCATCCAGCATGGGATCGTCTGGCGCGATCGTGAAGCCGGTCTTTAGCCGGCCCCCTGAAAGACGCGAGAGATCAACGATCATAACCGTATAAGTATATTCTCGATAGCTACTTGGAACAACGTGGTAAGGTCACGCGCCTACTCCCCGAAGAAGAACCCTATCTCAACGGTTGCGTTCTCCGGGGAGTCCGACGCGTGGATGGCGTTGCGCTCAACCGACTCGGCGTACAGGCGCCGAACCGTGCCTTCGTCGGCCTCGCTCGGATCGGTCGCTCCGATCGATCGCCTGAGTCCAGCGACGGCGTCCTCGCGCTCCAACACCATCGGCACACACGGGCCGCTGGTCATGAAATCCACCAGACTCTCGAAGAATGGCCGCTCCGCGTGTATCGCGTAGAAGTCGCGCGCACGCTCGCCAGTCAAGGTTTGCATGCGCATCTCACGGATTACGAAACCGTCCGCCTCGAGGTGGGCCAGAACGGCGCCGATCAGGTTCTTCCCGACCGCGTCTGGCTTGATGATCGCAAGGGTCCGCTCGGTTGGCATCAGAACTGTAGCAACTTTCGAATAAGGGAACGACGACTAATCAATCCGACCCACTTCCCGTCCTTTGTCAACGGCAACGGGTCAGCGTTCTTGTTGACTATGATCGAAGCTGCCTCGCTGATGCTGGCCTCGACCGGCAAGCAGAGGACCGCTTTCGACATGACATCCCGAACCGAAGGATCGGCTTCCTCCCGAGTCGCCAAATCTGACGGGCTTTCGAACACCCGTAGGTAACCCGGAAGGAAATCCCGGATCAGATCCTTCTCCGAGATCATACCGACGATCTCATCTCTCTTGTTTACTACTGGCAGTCCAGTGTACTCCCCACGCGTCATTAACCGAGCCGCCTCGCGCAGAGGCATCTCCGGATAGATCCGCTGCGATGCGGGCTGCATGACATCGATGACCGAGAACTTCTGAACTCGCGGCGCGTTGCGAACTGCCGGGAGATCGACGATCGATTGAGCGTCGGGGGCAGAGAGCACCGCGTCGAGCACGCCTTCTTCGCGCAGCAGCGCCGCCAGAGTAGCAACCGTCTCTAGATAGGCGCCTGACTCTCCGGGCGGCGCAGCGACGAGCACCAACAGCCGGCCCCGGGTCTCGCCACCCGTCTCGGCGGGTACCCTCAGCGGCCGCTCGACGATGCCGACCGAAACCACGATCCGGTCGATGGCGTCCGACCAAAGGTGCGAGATAAACGCGCCGGCACCAACGCCCATGGTGTCCTCGGCACCCAGTGTACTGACTTCTCGCAAGAACCGTTCGCCGTCGACGACGCCGGGTTGGCTGGCAGCAAAAGCCGCCAGCTCATCCAACGCCTCGGCATAGGAGGTGGCAGCGAGCCGCGGCGCTACCTGACCGACCGAGAGGATCGGTTTCGTTCGAGTCGCCTCAGCCAAGAGCGTCCTCGATCAGTCCGACGATATCCGCTGGACGCTCGGCCACGGCGATCCCGTGATCCCGAAAAGCCGTCATTTTCTCAGCAGCCGTGCCCTCACTGCCCGAAATAATCGCACCAGCGTGCCCCATGCGCCGGCCGGGTGGGGCGGTCTGGCCGGCGATGAACCCTACCACGGGCGTGCGCATCTCGCCGTCCACGTAGCGAGCAGCCTCTTGCTCGTCTGTGCCGCCGATCTCACCGATCATGACAACCGCCTTCGTGTCGGGGTCGGTGTCGAACTGCTCCAAACAATCGATAAACGATGTGCCAACGATCGGATCACCACCAATGCCGACACACGTCGATTGGCCCAGTCCATTGGTCGTCAAATGATGGATCACTTCGTAGGTCAGCGTACCGCTCCTTGAGACGACACCAACCTTACCCGGCGCACAGATGTTGCCTGGAAGGATACCGATCTTCGATTCGCCCGGCGTTATCAGACCTGGACAGTTGGGACCCACGATTCGCGTCCCTCGCTCGCGCACAAACGCCATCACGCGCATCATTTCGAGAACCGGGATCCCCTCGGTAATAGCCACGATGAGCTCGATCCCCGCATCGGCTGCCTCGTAAATCGCATCCGCGGCGAACCGCGGCGGCACGTAGATCACCGACGCATTTGCACCTGTCTCTTGAACTGCCGCCGCAACCGTGTCAAAGACCGGGATCGAGTCGTCAAAAAGCTGACCGCCCTTGCCCGGAACCACCCCCGCGACCACCTGCGTCCCGTAGTCACGCATACGCCGGGCGTGGAAAGACCCGTCGCGACCTGTAATCCCTTGCACCGCGAGCTTGGTCGAGCGATCGATCAGGATACTCACCGTGGCCCCCCCGCCGGGGTCTTCGCGGCAGCCAACTCGATCGCCTTGCGGACCACCTCGTCCATCGAGTTCGTAGCCGGCAGGTTGACCGACTCGAGGATCTCGAGGGCCTCTTTTTCGTTGGTCCCGGTCAAGCGGATGACGATCGGCACTTCGACATCCATCTGGTCGAGCGCCTGAACGATCCCATTGGCGACGTCGTCACAGCGCGTGATGCCACCAAAAATGTTGAACAGAATCGCGTCCACGTTGGGGTCGGATAGAATGATCCGCATCGCAGCGACAACCTTCTCGGGGTTCGAGCTCCCACCGATATCGAGAAAGTTGGCCGGCTCCGCACCGTAATACTTGATCAAGTCCATGGTCGCCATCGCCAACCCGGCACCGTTGACGATGCACCCGATCGATCCATCGAGCTTGACATACGACAGCCCCTTCTCGCGGGCTTCGGTCTCGGCCGGCTCCTCGGCAGAGGGATCGCGCAGCTCCGCTAACTCAGGGTGTCTGAAGAGTGCGTTGTCGTCGACATTGACCTTGGCATCGATCGCCTCGAGGGTGCCATCCGGTAGGGCGATCAGCGGGTTGATCTCCGCGAGCGACGCGTCGACAGCGATAAACGCCGTGTAGAGGCGACGAAAGATCCCCGCCGCCTGACGAACCTGCTGGAGATCTTTGTAGAGCGCAAAACCGAGTTCCATCGCCTGATGGTTGAGCAGTCCGTAGCGTGGATCGATGGCGACTTTGTGGATCTTCTCGGGAGTTTCGCGGGCCACCTCTTCGATATCCACACCGCCCGCGGCGCTGACCATCATGACCGGGCGCTGGCTCGCTCGGTCGACGACGATCCCGGCATACGCCTCGCTGGCGATATCGACCGCCGGCGCGAGCAGGACCTTTCCGACCGTGAGACCCTTGAGGTCCATTCCGAGGATGGCGGCGGCAACCTCTCGCGCTTCCT
>CAMYLR010000008.1:96838-116149 GCA_947259315.1 uncultured Gemmatimonadales bacterium
TCTGAGCCAGCTTTACCCCGCCGGCTTTGCCGCGCCCCCCGACGTGAACCTGAGCTTTGACAACCACTGAGCCACCCAACTCACGAGCCGCGGCCTCGGCCTGCTCAGCGGTCTCGGCAACTCGATCCGGCGGCACCGGTAGCCCGTGCTGGCGAAAGATCTCGCGCGCTTGGTATTCGTGGATCTTCATGGTTGAGGCCCGGCAAGCTAGGCGTTGAACGTTAGCCGTTCAAACGCGCCTCGCGACCGCGGCTACTCCTCCGATTCCGTTAACCGCTCGAGGATCTGACCCAGCTCTTCGAGCGCTGCCCCGTACGCCGCCCAATCCCCTCTCCGCTGAGCGGCCACCGCTCGGTCGTACGCCGTTTGCGCCTGGCTGGCCAACGATCGCTGACCCGGGGATGGCGCGGTCTCGCGAACCGCTTCGACCTCTGCGACATCGGTCTCGACAGCCGGCGCGGCGCCTCGAATCAGCGCCATCATCGCATCCTCGAGCGTGGGCTCCATCACGATTTGGCTTCCGTAGGTAGCGATTACCCGCCGCAACTCGGGCAGCTGGCTCTGCTGGGCCTGAAGGAACAGCGGCTCCACGTACAGCACCGATTTGCCGATCGGGATCACCAACAGGTTGCCGCGGATCACGCTGGAACCCTTCTGGCTCCATAGTGTGATCTGCTCGCTGATCGTCGGATCCTGATCGATTCTGGCTTCGACCTGCATCGGACCATAGATCAGGCGGTCTTTTGGAAACTCGTAAATCACGCGCCGGCCGTAATCGCCGGGGTCGCTCTTCGCGGCCAGCAGCGCGACCATGTTGTCTCGCCGGGTCGGTGTGAACGGCAGCACGAGCTGGAATGCCGGCTGACTGTCGTCCGGCAGCTGCAACAACACGTAGTACGGGACCATTTTCGTTGGTTGGCCCTGGTAGACTTCGTTCGGGATGTTCCACATATCCTCGCGATTGTAGAACACCCGCGGATCCTGCATATGGTAGGCGCGCAGGACCTCGGCCTGGATCAAGAACAGGTCTTCTGGATAGCGCAGGTGAGCTTCCAGCCCGGCCGGCATCTCGTCGGCCGACCGAAACAGGTCCGGAAAGATCAATCGATAGGTCTGAAGAATCGGATCTTCTTCATCCCAGGCAAAGAAGGTCACGTCACCGTCGTAAGCATCGATCACGACCTTGACGCTGTTGCGGATATAGTTGAGCTGCTGTCGGCCGCCAAAACCGCGAACCGGCTCCGAGTACGGATAGCGGCCCGAGGTCGTGTAGGCGTCGATGATCCACACCAACCTCCCGTCGAGCAACACCAGATAGGGATCCAAATCGTATGATAGAAACGGAGCCAGCCGTCGTGTTCGTTGCTGGATCTGACGGAAGAACATGAGCCGCGAGTCGGGCGTGATGTCATCGGTCAGCAGAAACTTGATCGATCCTACATACCAACTGAACAACGCTTTGCGCCAAAGCGCGTTGATCTCGAGACCACCCTCTCCGCGATACGATGTATAGATGTTCTGATCGCCTCTCGGATAATCGAACTCTTGCTCCCTCGTGGCCGCCAGCACGTAGTTGGTGGTTCGCTCACCGTAGTAGATCTCGGGGCGTTCGACGCGCAGAACATCAGCCAGCTCGGGTGGCGCCGAGGGTGGGATATCGCTCAGGTAGAAGACCGGCAACCCCTCCCTCGTCACCTCGTTCACGGGACTCATGACCAATCCATAGCCGTGAGTGAAGATCAAGTGCTGGTTCTGCCACGTCTGGACATTCGGAGCGAGCTCGCCGACCGCCATCTCACGACCCGCGAGCATCACCTGCCGAGGGCCGGAGCCGAGATCGTAGCGGTCGACGTCGACATCCTCGAACTCGTAGTACAGCCTCAGCTTCTGGAGCTGGCTGTAAGTGTCGAGCAACGGACGCCAGTCCCAGAGCCGGATGTTGCTGAGCGTCCCCTCGGACTCCTGCAAGGTCGCGCTCGCGGAAGTTTCGGTGACCTCGAACGGTCGCACCTCGATGACATCCAGATCGAACGCGCGTCGGGTGAGCTCGATGTTGCGCGCGATGTAGAGGGCTTCCTTGCCGATCTCGTTGGGCTCGACCTCGAACTGCTGGACCGCTCCGGGATAAAGACCTTTGAAGATCACCATCCCGAGTATCAGTGCGCCGGCAGCGGTGAGCGTGAGCACGTAGCGACGGCGGAAAAGGTCGTAGGCGGCCATGCCGAACGCGGCCAAGGCCAGCACCGCCAGCACCCTGTAGCCGAGCACCTGGGCGTGAGCATCGGTGTACGAAGCGCCGTAGACGACGCCCCGGCCGGAGTACACCAGCTCGTACAAATCCAACCGGAAGCCCCACGCCAAGACGAGAAACAGCAGCGCCATGATCGCTACCAAGTGACGCAGCGGTGTGTCCTTGAGCCGGACCCGGTTGTTATCGATCTCCAGCCCACCGCTGGTTATGTACACGATCCCGAGGATGATGAGCGCGGCGATAACCAACAGGAACGCCATGTTCTGAGCCATCCGGTAAACCGGGAGCGAGAAGATGTAGAAGCCGATGTCGCGACCGAACATCGGCTCGACTTGATCAAACGGTTGCTGATGGAAGTAAGCGAGAACGTCCAACCACGTTGTCCCCGCGGCGGCGCTAAAGAGAAACGCCAGAAACGCTGCCCCGGCCATCGCGGTCAAGGTCAAGTACCGGGCCGGTACCTCTTCATGAATCTCGATGTTGGAGATCCGCCGTCGGATCGATCCGAAGGAGGCGGCTGCGATCCTCAAGTTGACAAAGAAGAAAGCGAACATGACCACCGCGACCACAACCCGGAGCAGCAGTCGCATCTTGAGCCCGGTCCAGAACACACTCTGGAACCCAAGCGCGTCGAACCACAACAGATCCACGGTGGTATTGACGATCGAGCCTAGGAAGAACAGCGCCAATACGACGAGCACCGCGACTACCGTGACGCTGTGGCGTCTCAACCTCGCCATGGAACCTCCACACTACAGCCGGAGAGGAACTCCTCCAGCTCAGACTGTATAGCAGCCAGCTCTTCTTTGGTCTCGCCTTCGGCTCGAACGACGACTACCGGTTGGGTATTGGAGGCCCTCAACAGCGCCCACCCGTGCGGGAACGCGATCCGCACACCGTCGATGTCAACGGTCTCGTACCGTGACCCAAAATGATCCTTGGCAGCGGAGACGATCTCCCACTTCTGCTCTTCGGTTGTATCGACCCGTATCTCGGGCGTCGACGCGTACTCGTTTAGCTGGCCAACCATCTCTCCCAACGACGTCTCGTTCTTGGCTATGATCTCGCACAGGCGACAAGCTGCGTAGATGGCGTCATCAAAACCATAGTAATCGTGATAGAAGAAGAGGTGCCCGCTCATCTCGCCGCCGAACGGGATCCCGTCGGCATGCATTTTCTTCTTCGCCAAGCTGTGGCCGGTCTTCCACATCACCGGCACGCCCCCGTGCGCAATGATGTCTTCCTCCAGGGCGCGTGAAGACTTGACGTCAAACAGGATCCTCTCACCCGGCGTCATCGTCAGTTGATCCCGGGCGAAGATCGCCGTCAACTGATCCCCGCGGATCGTCCCGCCACTTTCGTCGACCGCTCCGATCCGGTCGCAATCGCCGTCCAAGCCGATCCCCAGCTCGGCCGACGTTGACGCGGTGCGGGACTTGAGGTCGGCGATAAACGCATCGACGGTCGGGTCGGGGTGATGGTTTGGGAAGGTCCCGTCTACCGTGCAGTACATACAGTCGACCCTGGCTCCCACCCGTTCCAGCAGCTCGGCCGCGAATAGCGCGCCGGTGGCGTTGGCGGGATCGAGAACGACATCGACCGGGCGGGCGAGGGAGACCTTGGACGCCACCATATCGCAGTACTCATCGGTCACCGGTCGCTCGGTGATCGACCCGGCTCCGGTTGTGTAGTCGTCGGCTTCGATCAGCTGGTGGATCGATTGAATCTCGGACCCCGACAGCGGAAGCTCGCGGTAACCCAGCTTGAAGCCGTTGTACTCGGGCGGATTGTGACTGCCAGTGATCATCACGCCACCATCGGTCTCCAGTCGATGACCAGCGAAGTAGAGCACGGGCGTCGGTACGACACCGATGTCGAGAACATCGGCCCCGGCGGCGACCATCCCCGCCGCCATCGCGTCTCGCAGCGAGTCTGACGACGGCCGGACATCGCGGCCCAGAGCGACGACAGGCAACTCGAGCCCTCGCTGTCGCCTAAGGTGAGTAACAAACCCACGGCCGATCGCTTCGACAACATCGGTCGCGAGATCCTCATCGACTACACCGCGGATGTCGTACTCGCGAAAGATGTGAGCTGGTGCCTGCACCGGGATCCACTCCTGGGTTGACTGGAGAACGGATGAACCAAGCGGAGGGAAGGTACTCCGGGCCTAGGATGGTTGGCGAGGCGGCAGGGTCATCCCCGCCGCCTCGCCGTCTGGATGTGCTCCTACCGCGGCAACGTCTCCGCGATCGGGAGCGGCCACGCCTCGACAATGGCATCTCCCGCACGATCCAACGGCAGCTCGCCTAGCCTGCCGTACCGCCGCAGATCGATCCAGCGGTGCCCGCCTTCGAACAGAAGCGAGTACCGCTTTTGGTCGAGCAGCTCGTCGAGTGCGTTGCCAGCGTCGATGTCACCCCGGGCGTCCAGTCCACCCGAGTTGACGCGGATGAAGTTGATGTCATCCGCCGCGGGCCCGATGTTGCCGAGCCCGATGTTGGCCTCGGCCCGCAGCAGGATCAGCTCCTCGTTGCGGATGATCGGCACCGGCGTCGACGGCGACGACCACAGCGGCTGGAACTGCAGGTCCGACTCCAGATCCTGGAGCCTTCTGACCGTCACCTCGTTCGTCTTATCGAGGAACCGCTGATCAGGCTGACCGCCGGGTTGCAGCTCGGCATCCGTCTCGACCGCCGGATGGACGAAGAGGTTCTGGTCGACAAGACCGTTCGTCTGGTCACCCGATCCTGTCGTGAAGGTGTGATAGACACCCATATCGAGCGGTGCCGCGGTGCTCACGAACGACTCGCCGAGCGCGGTCAACGCCGCCCCGAAGTTCATTCGGTACACCTCGACCCGCGCCAGCAGCGCCCGGTTGAACTGCAAGAACGAGGCTGGCGTGTCGAACCCGTCGAAGCCCGGGCTCAATGGAAACGGGAACGCGTCTCCGCCCGCCTGCAAATCCCCACGAGCGTCCTCGAGCAGGTCGACGATGCGTTGGAACACCTGATCCTTGCTCGCGATCGGTGCTGGCGGGGCGTCGAGCGACTGATCGACATCGATCGGAGCGCCGTTCGTATCGCGAGAGTTGATCACCAGCAACAGGTCGTGCGCCTGCATCGTCTTGGCGAAACCGCGCGTGGCCTCCTTCTCCGCCGGTGTCATCCCATCGGGTGGCACATCGGACAGCGCGTCAAGTGCATTCAACACGATGTTGCTCGACCGGATGTTGGCGTACCGCTCGGTCCACATCGCGCCACCCAACGCTCGAGCCCCAGGATCGAGCGTGTTGGTCAACAGTTGTGTCACGAACCGGGCGTCGTCGCCGCGGAGGTTGTACGCCTCTCGTCCCACGACGCCGGTATGGGACACGTAGCCGTTGAACTCCGAGATCCCGTCGCGCGCCCCGATCAACAGACCGGTCGCAGCCGCCGCCACAGCGGCCCGCGTCGGTGCACCCTCTAGCTGATCGACACCGGGATTGTTGAAATCGGGCGCAGTCAAGTTGGTGCAGGCTCCCGCGATGGTGATCGACACGACCGCCAGGAGCGCCAGAATGCGATTCGCTTGCTTCATCGTTCGCTCCTCCATCGCTAAAAGCCCAGGTCAACCGAGAACCAGTAACTCCGGCTCGGCGGGTACGGCGACGTATCGACGTTCCTCGCGATCGGCTGGTTCCCGAAGTTGCTGACCTCGGGGTCGAGGCCGTCGTAGTCCGTGAACGTCAGCAGGTCGCGCCCGCTGAAGCTCAGTCGGGCACGCTGCGCCCACGGCCACCACGTCTGGACCCAATCGATCGGCACCTCATACGACACCCGCAACTCGCGCAGCTTCACGAACCCTGCGTCTTCGATGTAGACGGGGCTCGTGGCTGCCAAGCGGTCCGCGCCGTTGGCTTCGAAGTCGTTTGTCGTCTGACCGAGGTCCGACAAGAACTTCGTCAGATTCAGGACATCCGCTCCGGGCGCCCAATCAAACAGCGTGTAGAAGTTCCAGTTACCCCACGATACGTCGTTGCTGAACGACATCTTGAAGTCGGGGTTGGTGTCACCGACGATCTCGAGCTCGCCGTCGACGAGCCCGACCCACTTCGTCGGATCCTCGCCCTCGGCGATCTGGAAGTCTCCGAGACCGGCACCAAAGACCGCGTTCAAGACGAAGTCGGGCACCGGCAGCTCGGTGATCTCAGCCCTATCGGTCGAGAACAGCGTCCGTGACACCCACAGGACGTCATCGGTCCGGACCGGTGTCACACCGAACGCGAGCTCGAAGCCGCGAACGCGCAGCTCGCCGCCGTTGAAGAACTGCGACGTGAACCCCGACGACGGCGCGATCTGTCGCTCGAGCAACAAGTCAGTGATGTTCTGTTGATAGAACGTCGCGTCGAGGACGGCGTTGCCGTCGAACAGATTCATGTCGACGCCAAACTCGATCTCCCGGGTCCGCTCCGGCGTGATGTTCGGATCGCCAACCTGGGGGTTGACCGTCAGCCCTGGGTTACCGGCGATATTCTGGGTCGCGTTCAAAGTGACGAACTTCTGACCGAAAAGCGGCTGATTGCCCGACTCGCCGTACGCGATACGGACCTTGATCTCGTCAAAGACGTCGCTGACTTCCGGAAACCGGAGTGAAGCTGACGCCTTGGGGTACCAGAAGATTTCCTCGTCATCGCCGTTGGCACTCGACTGCTCGCCGCGGATGGCGCCGGTGAGCGTCAACCGCTCGTCGAGCATGAGCAACTCTTCCTGGCCGTAAAACCCAAAATCTTTGACCAGCTCACGCCGCTCATCGACCTGGATGTTGGTCCCCGAGCTCACGTTGGGCTCGCCCGCGATCAGGTTCTGGGCCACGATCCGGGCGATGTTGAGGTCTCGCTCCTCGTACTGGAAACCACCCGAGGTGCGCGATGTGTACGAGCCCGGGCTGTGTGTGTAGACGAGGTTTATGCTGCTGTTGAGGTTCAGGTTGTCGCTGTCCGAGACCAGCGACGTACCCGGCTGTCCATCCGCCGGCTCGAAAAACAGCTCCGGGGGGAAGAGCAGGTCGTTCTTCTGCCGGAACCAGTCGACACCACCACTGGCCAACAGCTGCAGCGCGTCGTCGTCCTGCCGCCAAATGTCCCACCCTAGTTCGACCGCACCCAGAATGCGCCACACATCCTCTTCGTTCTCGGCCAGCGTAAACGTTTGCAGCGGGTTGGTGCCACCGCCAAACGGCGGCTCGGGGAACGACCCGTCCGCTCGCTGCGAGAGGTCAAAGAATCGCGGAATGAACGGCAGCGCAAAGTACGGTGTCACCAAAAAGTTGTCGTTGTTGAAAAGACCCCGCTGTGCGAGGCTGTGGATCACCGACGTGTTGACGCCGACCGTCACCCGCGAGCCGAGCTGTTGCTCGACGTTGACGCGCATCGATTGCAGCTCGTAGCCGGTGTTGATCACGACGCCTTCATTGTTCTTGATGGCGCCCGATGCGTAGTACGTCGTGTTGTCGTCGCCGCCGCTGACGCTGACGATCGTCTCCGAGGAGAGGTCGTGCTGACCCGCAAGCTGTTCTTCGTGATCGAAGAACCGGCCCTGGAGAAACGGCTCGCGTGCGAGCTCACCAAAAACTTCGACGACCTCGTCGACGGTGTTATTGCTAAATGTCCGATACTCGAGCTTGTTGGAGAGGTCGAACACGCCAAAACGCTGGGTAATGTCGACTCGGGGCGGACCCGGCCGGCCGCGTTTGGTGGTAATGATCACCACCCCGTTGGACGCTTTCGAGCCGTAGATCGCCGACGCCGACGCGCCCTTGAGGATCTCGATCGACTCGATGTCCTCGGGCGGGATGTCGGAGATCCGGTTGACCTGGTCCTGCTGCAAGACGGAGGGGTTTGATCCGCCGCTCGACTGCAGCACCACATCTTGGTTGTTTACGACCGCCGCGTTGGAGACGATGATGCCGTCGACAACGTAAAGCGGCTCGGATGCGGCGTTGATTGACGAGACGCCACGCAGGTTTACCTGGATGCCGCCGCCGGGCGCACCGGAGTTCTTCTGGATGTCGGCTCCGGCGACCTTCCCCTGGATCTGCTTCTCGACCGATTGAGCCGGAACGCGCTCGATCTCGGCCGCGTTGACCGTCGCCACCGAGTTGGCGGCGTTCCTGCGCGCCAACGATGTCGCCCGACCGGTGACGATGATCTCGTCGGCTTTCAAGTAGTCGGTGGTCAGCGCGATCTCGATCTCGTCTTGACTGGCCGGTACCGGGATGTCCAGGGTCCTGTACCCGAGCCCCTGCAGGCGCAGCGTCACCGTTCCGTCGGGGACACCGGTCAGTACAAATCGGCCATCGCCCTCTGCCACCGTTCCCATCGTCGTCCCGACGACCCCGATCTGCACGAACGGAACCGGGTCCCGCGTGTCGCGGTCGACGACGGTACCTGATATCGTGCGCTGGGCAGCCAGGTTGGCGGGCGCCAACAGAGCGATGAACAACAGCGAGAGAAAGGCGAGGTGCGAACGAAGTACCCGTTCCATGGACACCTCCTGGTTCTTTAATGAACTTGGCCTTTTTAGAAGAGCCCTATGATACCACGTTTTCGATCTGAGGTGAAATCCCCTACCATCACGGCCTTGGCCTGGCTGGTGGTCTCCGCCTGCGCGACCACTGATGGGCCGCCGGCTGGGGAGACCGACCAGCCTGTCTCCGCGGCGGTGATCGTCAACCACGGCCGATTGGACGTGCGGGTCTACGTCACCGGGGATGGCACTCGCGATCTGCTCGGTTTCGTGACGGCGGGTAGCATTCAGCGCTTTACGATCGAACCCGATATCGTGCGCGCAGCGTGGCTAACGTTGAGCGCCGACCCGGTCGGCTCGACGGGGGTCATCGAGACCGATTCGTTCGTCTTGCGTCCGGGTGACGTCGTCGAGTGGACGATCCGAACACGAACCGAGAACTCGAGCTTTGTCATCTATTAGTGCGGACGCTTGAGGCCAATCGCCCAATGCTCGATCTTGCTCGGCGATGAAAAAGATTCAGCGCGCTCTTCTCGATTGGTACGACCAGCATCGTCGGCCGCTGCCCTGGCGCGACAACACCGATCCTTATCGCGTGCTGGTCTCGGAGGTGATGCTCCAGCAGACGCGGGCGGAAACGGTCGGCCCCTACTTCGAGCGTTGGACCACCCGCTTCCCGACCGTGGAAGCGCTCGCGGAAGCCGATCAGGAAGAGGTACTCGGGCTATGGAGCGGGCTCGGATACTACTCGCGGGCCCGCAATCTCCATCGCACGGCGATGATCGTGTGCGATCGAAACGGCGGACGGATCCCCGACACCGCGGAAGCGCTGCGCGAGCTTCCCGGGATCGGCGAGTACACCGCCGGCGCGGTGGCCTCGATCGCCTTCGGGCGGTGCGAGCCGGCGGTCGACGGCAACGCGCGACGCGTTCTTGCACGGCTCTTCGACCTCGAAGCGCCAACTCCGAGCGAGCTCCGACAACTCGCCGGAGGGCTCGTCGCTAACGACCGGCCCGGCGACTTCAATCAAGCGTTGATGGAGCTCGGGGCGCGCGTCTGTCGCCCCCGTTCCCCGGAGTGCCAGAGCTGCCCTTTGCAGGCGCCGTGTCTGTCTCACGCCCGGGGCACAGTCGATCTGCGACCGGCGAGGCGCCCACGAACCTCGATCCCAACGTATGCGATCGGAACCGCGGTGATCGTCTCAACAACCGACCGCGCGTTGTTGACTCGCCGACCCGAGAACGGGCTATTGGGCGGGATGTGGGAGTACCCGGGACTTCAGGTTGACCAGGATGAAGAGCCGATCGCCGCGGCGGCGCGCGCTATTCGAGAGTTGTTCGGTGACATCGCGGTCGAGAGTTGGTCTGACGGAGGCGAGCTGACGGAGATCACACACACCTTCTCTCACCGCCGTCATCTCTACCGAGCGTTTGGCTTTCGCATCAGCGACGAACCGGTACCCGACTTGTCGAGCACCGATTGGACAGACGCTCGGTGGTGCTCGGCCGACGCATTGGCCGAACTCCCGTTGTCCGCGGCGCAGAGAAAACTCGCGCAGATCGTGGCCGCGATCGAAACAACGGGCGCCGAGGCGCCATGCTGACGGTCGTCCCATCGCGCCGCGCAGCCAACCAACGGATCGATCAGCGGCTGGCCGAGCGTGAACCGGTTGCCGGTCTTGGGTCCCAAAGCGCGTGGACACACGACACCACCACGCTGCGAGAGCTGACCGCGCGGGCGTACCGCGACCACCCAAGCCCTGGACGGTTGCTCCACTCCCCCGCGCCGAGATTTCTGCTGGCCGAGATCCTGGAGCAGCTCGAGCCCGAGGTACGATCGCTCTTCGGCCCCGGCATCGGGTTGGCCGGAACCGCTCGCGCAGTCGAAGCCGCGATCGCAGAGATCCGCCAAACGGGTCTATCGGCACTCGACTTGGCGCAGGCCACGCGCGGCAGGCGACGACTCAAGGCGCTGGCGTGCGTCCTCGACGCTTACGAACGACGGCTAGCAGCCAACGATTGGTGGGACGAGGCGGACGTACTTGCCGCCGCCGCCGATCGAATCCGTTCCGGCGAATGGGCGCCCCCGGAGCTTGACCGACTCGAGGTCAGCGGCCTGTACGACGTCACCCGCCTTCAGGGACGACTGCTGATCGAGCTCGCGCGACGCGCGACGCAAGCGACGATCACCGTTCCTTTCGATCCGCACCACGAGCGCTTGTGCGCGTACGCATTTCCGTACATCAAGATGTGGGAGGGTGTTGTCGATCCCGGATTGGCGATCGATATCGAGTTCCTCGATGGCGATCAGCAAAGCTCCGCTCTGCCGGTCGTGTACCGGGCCGCGGATCCGGCCGACGAGGCGGCTCGGGTCGCCGAGTGGGTCCGCGAGCGTGCCGAGACCGGATGTGCGCTCGAGGAGATCGGCGTCGTCGCGGCCGGTGGCGATCGCACGTACGCGCTGCTCGCGCGTGAACTCGACAGGGTGGGCGTGCGCCACTACGCGCGTCGCGCGACGCGACTAGCCGAGACCCCGTTCTTCGGCGCCACGCTGATGGTATTCCGCCTGCTCGACGAAGGGTTCACACGCGAACACCTCCAGGCCTGGGTATCGACCGCGCTGACGTCGCGGCTCGACGCCAGCCTGCTCGGCTCCCCGCTCGGAGCCGGGCCACCCGCCTCGGACTCACCGACGACCTGGAAACGCGCGCTCGCCGGTATTCAGAGCCCGTCCGCGGCGGCGTTCAACACCGCCCTCGATCAGCTCCACGAGCTAGCCACTCGAGAGCACTCACCATCCGCGTTCTGGCGAAAGTACGAGCGTGTTCTGGACGTCGTGGGCCTCAGCGGCACAAACGTGATTCCGACCCGGGATCGCGATCGATGGGAGGAGGCGATCGATCAAGTTCGGCAGTCGCTGACGATGCTCGGTCGCTGGCATGCGCCGGCCGTCGGATGGCGCACCCATCGGCGCCACTTGCTGGAATCGCTTTCCGGGAGGTCCGCGCCGACCGGGACGGCCAGCCGCGGGGTTGCGGTGTTGACCCCGCTCGATGCCCGAGCACTCGTCTTTCGTCACACTGCTGTCATGGGCCTCGGCGAGGGCGCGTACGCTCGGCAACGATCGGCGACAGCGGTATTCGGGGACGGGGAGCGTGAGTCGCTAAACGAGCAGATCGGCGAGCGCGTCTTTCGCGTCGCGACCGACGAGGCACGCGAAGCGGTGCTGTTGCTCACCGAGCGCGTGCGCGTCACCTCCGGTGACGTGATGCTGAGCTACGCCGGCCAGGACGATGACGGAAACCCGCAACTACCGGCATATGCGCTTACCGCGATCGAAGACGAGCTCGAGCTCGACCCGGCGACCACGACCGAGAGTCACTCGCTTCCCGCTTGGCGCCGTGCGCGATCTTCGGATCTCATCGTCCGCGGCCAAGAGTTGGAGCGCCAGCGCGCGGTTTACTTTTCGCAGGCGGCTGATCGACGTAGAGGTCAGGGAAACGCTTTTGATGGCCAACTCTCGCCAACGACGACCGCCGAGTTGGGTTCGGAGCTGCGCGACGGGCGGTTGACGCATTGGTCAGCCAGTCGGCTCGAGAGCTGGCGCCAGTGCCCACATCAGTTCTTTATGCGTCATGTGCTGCGCTTCTATGAGCCCGACGAACAACCACTCGAGGCCGAGCCGACGGCTCTCGGGACGGTCGCGCACGAAGCGCTCCGGCGACTGTATCAGGAGGACCCCGGGTTACAGAACCCCGGCCGCAAATCGATCGCGGCCGCAGTCCAAGAAGCCGGCGCTTCGCTCCCCGGGTCGGAGCGCGGCGACCCGGCGATTTGGAACGTGCTGTCTGAACGGGTGACCGCGGTCTTGGCGCGCTACTTCGACTACCTGGAGGAGAAAGTACCGCACGGCGGCCGCGTTCCGGTCGCTTTCGAGTTGTCGTTCGGGCGCCCGGACGACGAGCTGCCGCCCGTGCTCGTCCCGACGTCGACCGAGACGGTGGAGCTGTCGGGACGCCTCGATCGGCTCGATCGCGACCCGGCAGGTGGAGATCTCAGTGTGGTCGATTACAAGTACAGCCTCGCGAGGCCACACCACAAACGCGCCGTCGATCCGGCCGAGTGCGGTATCAACCAGTTCCAGCTGTACGTCTACTTCCTCGGTTCGCTCGCCTGGGCCGAAGCCAACCAGATGCCGCCGGCGCCGACCTTGACCGGCACGATTCACTGCTTGCGCGAACCTAGAGTGCTCGATGAGGTGGTAGCCCCTAACTCGTCTGATATCAACCGGATGATCGGGTCCACGATCGATGACGCTGTCGACGGCAGCTACGATCCATCGCCGGCCGATCCTAACCTCTGCAAGTGGTGCGACTTTCGGCGCGCCTGCCGGATCGCCACAGCGACACCGACCTACGTCGGGCTCGACCCGACCAAGGGCGACGCCGAATGAGCAACCAGCTCGAGCTGTCGCTCGCCGAGCGGACCGGGGTCGAGAACGTGGCCGACCCGAACAACAGATCGGCGGTTGACCGAGAGCTGTCACCAGAGCAGCTGGCCGTCGTCCGTTTCGAGGACGATCTGGTGGTCACCGCTGGCGCGGGCTCCGGGAAGACCCGCACGTTGGTCGAGCTGTACGCCCACCTCGTCGAATCGCCGCAGTCGATCCCCACCGCGGATGACGACTTCGGTCCGGAGCGGATCCTCTGCCTGACGTTTACCGAGCGTGCCGCGCGTGAGATAAAGGAGCGCATCCGCGAGACAATCTCCGATCCAGAGCACCGCCGACAGCTCGAGACCGCACCGATCTCAACATTTCACGCTTTCTGCGCCGGCGTTCTGCGTCGCCATCCGCTGGAGGCCAACGTCGATCCGGGGTTCTCGGTCCTCTCCGATGACGTGGCCCAAGAGCTGCTCATGCGGGTCGCGGTCGAGACCCTGCATCGCGGCGTCGCGGGTGGCGATCTCCCGGCGCGCCAGGCGGTGAGAATCCTGGGGCTCGCGCGAGCCGGCGAGCGCCTGGTTGACCTGGTCCAAGCGATTCGCACGGCGGGGTGGGAGCTGCGCCAACCGATCGTGCGGTTCGAAGAGCAACTAGAACAGATCGGTGCAGCGATCGAGCACGATCTGCCGCAAGCGATAGCCACGGCGGTGGAGACGGTTATCGCCGCAGCGCACGAGGCAGACCTCAAGTCACCCAAGGCGAAGCACTATCTGAGAGTGATCGAGAATACGTACGCCGAATGGAGCAGTGACCCCACACCTGCCAATGAGGAGAGCCTCGACCAAGCGTGTAACGCCCCAGCCCACAGCTGGCGCTTCCAAGACGTGACCAAGCTGCGGCACGCGGCGCGCGACGCGATCACCCTGCTGCGTGGCGCGCGCGCCGAGCTCGAGCACCAAGGGGAGCTCGGTTGCTGGCCGGCGCTAGCGGTTTCGGTGCGGGCCGCCTACCGCGATGCGCGCGTCAGCCGGCGCGTGCTCGACTACGACGACCTGTTGCTGAGAACCCGCGACTTGCTGATCAGCCACCCGGAGGTTCGGCGCCACTACACAGAGCGTTTTCGCGCCGTGTTGGTCGACGAGCACCAGGACACCGACCCGGTCCAGCAGGAGATCCTGACGCTATTGATCGGCGCCGAAACGATGGCCGGTCAGAGCATCGAAGGCGCCCCCAGATGGTGCGTCGTTGGCGACGCCAAGCAAGCGATCTACGGCTTCCGCGGCGCCCGCGTCTCGGCCTACCGCGAGCTCGCGACCAATGCTGAACAGCGCGACGCGCTCAGAATCCTGCGGTCCAACTACCGATCGCGGCCGGGGCTGGTCGCGTTCCACAACGCCTTCTTTCCGGATGTGCTCGACCCCGATACACACGCTGGCCAGGCACCGTACGAAGAGCAGGTAGCACACCGTGAACCCAGCGCTGAGCCAGCGGTCGAGTTTCTGCGACCACTCGATGCGAACGGCGGCAACAAGACGAAACGGGCGGTCTCACAACGCGAGCACGAAGCACGCGCGCTCGCGATGCGACTCAAAGCCGCCTGTGACCCCACCGACACGGACGCGATCCAGATCCAGGACCCGGCGAGCGGAGAGACCCGGCTCGCCGCTCCCGGCGACATCGCCGTGTTGTTACGCCGCATGACCGACGTCGAGCCGTATCGTCACGCATTGCAGGCGGTCGGGTTGGAGTCGGTCGTCGTCGGCAGCGGTTCGTTCTACGGGCGACAAGAGGTCTACGATTGCTTGAACGCGATCGACGCCGCGCTCACACCTCGAGATCCGATCCCATTGATCGCGTTTCTGCGCTCGCCGATGGCCGGGCTGACCGATGACGCGATCTACCGGTTGGCGCGTGATTGGGATCGACGCTCGGGGCCACCGCTGCGCGATCACGTGTTCGCTTCACCGGAGAATGTGTTGTCAGACGAGGAGTTGGCGGTCATCCAAGACGCCGAATCGACCCTCGACGAGCTCGCGAGTCGGGCCGACACCGAACCCCCTGGAAACACGCTGGCGTGGCTGATCGACCGAACGGCGTACACGGCGATCGTCGATGCGTTGCCCGACCGCGCCCAGCGACGCGCGAACCTCAAGCGGTTGGTTTCGGTCGCCGACCGCGCCCCGCGCGATGGGGTCAAGCTGTTGGCCGAGTGGGCGGCGGCCATCAGGCGGCGCACCGACGTGCCACCGCGCGAGCGCGATGCCCCGCTCCCCGACGCCGGCAATCGAGCCGTGATCATGTCGATCCACCAAGCCAAGGGCCTCGAGTTTCCGATCGTGGCACTGGCCGACATCGGTTCGAGGTCGCGCTTCAGTATCAACGAAGTCGCCTTCGACTCGGAGCTGGGGATCGTCGCTAGGCGGTGGGATGACGCGCTGGGCGATTGGGTGCCGACGCTGTCCCACGAACGGGCCAAAGCACGAGACAAGGAGCGCGACGCGGCCGAGGAGGCGCGGCTCCTCTACGTAGCGTCGACCCGGGCCCGAGATCGCTTGATCTTCTCCGCTGGGGTCAAAGGCAATGTCTGGCTCGAGCTGGTCGAAACATTTGCTCAGCGCGACGACTCGGGTCTGGTGACCCCGTCACAATCGGAGTGGGCCGATCGGTTTGCAACCGCGGCCGCTATCGAAGCCGAGCTACCCGATCCCGGGCGGTCGTGCCTGGAGCCGCTACCGACCGCGCCGGGCGACACGACCGCTCGCGAGGTGGCCGCGCTGCTGGCTGGCTTGCCGGCCGATACCGGACCGCGCGCTACCGCTGCATACGACGCGATGCGCGCTTCGCGCTGGCGTGGCCTGGTCGGCCATGAGGCGTTGCAGCGCGTCCCGCTCGATCCGCCGTCAAGTTTCAAACTCGAGCGGTGGCTGAGTGGCGTGGTCGGCCCCGACGCAGATGAGATTTCGTCGCTAGCCAGCTTTATAAAGGACCACGTGCAGCCGACTCTCGGAACCGCCCAACGGGTGGAGCGTGAGCACGCGTTTCGGCTGCGCCTGCCGGACGCCGGAACGGTCGTCGGAATGATCGACTGTCTGTGGCAAGACACCGACGGCGCATGGCGGGTCTGGGACTACAAGTTCGGCGGCCCGAACCCCGACCTGGAAGCGTTCCACGATGCGCAGTTGGCGGTCTACGCGCTAGCCGCGGCGGCGGCTCTAGACTTGGAGCGAGTCAGTGGTCGCGTGTGGCACGTCGACGGAACCGAGCACCGTGATCTCGAGTGGGACCGCGACGCGTTGGCTGCGCTCGAGCGCCAGATCGTCGACGTGCTGGCTACGCGTGCGAGTACGGCGTAAGCGCCGCCGCGACCTCCACGTCTCCCGATCGCAAATCCTCGGGTCGGGTGACCCCGCGCTCGGTAATCAGCCGATCTACCATGCTGTACGGAATCTCCTCGAAGTAGATGTTGCACGCGTCGAGTGACTCCGGCGGCTTGAAGACGATCTCGGCCGGATCGCGATCGTAGACCCGCGGTAGCCCGGCCAAGCCCGATGGCAACCGCTTGCTCGTGTCGGCCGCCACGATGACGTCGATCCCCTGATCGGCGGCGCGAGCGGCCAGCGCTCGTGAGCCGATCTTGTTGACCCACCCACCCGGCAGGAGCGCGTCGGCTCCCAAGAGCAGCGCGCCTTCGTCTTCGAGCGCATTCCACAACCAGGCGTCGATACCGAGCTTGACCGGTACGCCGCGCTCGGCCAAACCCGCCGCCATGCGCGACCCTTCGCTCCCCGGCCGGCTCTCGGACATGACGACCTGGAACCAGTTGCCAGTGGCGTGGTGGGTTTCGATCGCGCGACGGATCGTGCTCGACGCGGAGTAAGTGTAGATGACCTCGACGCCTTCGATCGCGCGACAGAGGTGGAGCCGTACCGACTCGACAGCAGCCGCCAGTCGCGTGCGCCAATCACCGGCGACAGCGGAAACGCCCTCACGGACGGCGGCTTCATCTGCCCCTTCGCGACGCTCGAGCTCGACCAGAAAGTCGTTGGCCACCCGCAACACCGGCGCTAGCGCCGCCTGCGACCGCGCGACGTCGATCAGCTGCGATGTCGCCTCCGCCACTTGCGTACCGGGATCGTCGACCCACCGCTCGCCCCAGGTAATCAGCTTATCAGCGACTTCGGCCGCGCCCCGGCGTCGGTCGGCCGCGATCGTTTCAAGCTCCGGGACGAGGTCCGTCGTCAACGAATGAGTCGTCGCCGGATGAGACGCGTGGCGAGCCAGAAGGCTCCAACGGTAAACAACACCAGCACCCCGGCGTGCATCCACAGATCCGGGCTCGGGACGCCGGTCGTGAGCGTCCTCGTGAGCACTACGGCGTGTGTCAGTGGCAGGAACTGGGCTGCCGCCACCGCCCAATCAGGCAACCCGGTCAACGGGAAGAAGACGCCGCTGAACAAGTACATGACGGTGATGACGAGCGTGAAGAAGTAATTGAAGAAAGTGTACGACGGGCACAGCGCGGTGTACGCCATCCCGAGTGCGCCGAACATCACGCCCACAACAAACGCCACTCCCAGCGCGGCGATCGCTACCGGAGAGTTCACAAGACCTAGAAACGCCATGATCACCAGCACGAACGCTCCGCCGAGTGCGCCTTTCGACGCTCCCCAGAAGATGTCGCCGGCGACGATCTCCTCGACCGCGACCGGCGTCTTTACGATCGCCTCGAACGTCCGTTGCTCCGTCAATCGCGTGAACGAGCCGAACGTCGTCTCGAACGCCGCCGCGGTCATCGCCGTCGAAGCGATCAGACCCGGCGCCAGAAACGCGACGTACGGCTGACCGTCGATCGGATTCACGAACCGGCCTAGTCCATAACCGATAGCGAGCAGCGTCAAGATCGGCTCGGCCAACGTGCCGACCAGCGATGCCAACGCAAAATCCTTCCACGATTCGAAGTTTCGGGACCATACGCGGCTGGCGCCGCGAATCCAATCAACCGGTGCCGCGATAGCGCTCAATCGCGGAGCTCGCGACCAGTGAGCTTTAGAAAGACGTCCTCGAGCGTCGCCCGGCGATGGAGAAAGTCGAGCGTGCCGAGCCTCGGGAGCAGTGTCCGCGCCATCTCGGCATCGCGGAAAAAGCCGTACACTTCGTCGCCGGCCTGCTCGACGTGGTCGGCGGTCGAGTGGAGCGCACCGATCGCGTCCTCGTCGTCGCCGCCCCGCAGGAAACACTCGATGACCTCGGCGCCGATATGCTCGGCGATCAGGTCGGCCGGAGAGCCACGCACGACGATCTCCCCACGGTCCATGATCAACAGCCGATCGCAGAGCTGCTCGGCCTCCTCCATGTAGTGGGTCGTGAGGAGCATCGTGACGCCGGCCCGGTTCAAGGCCCTCAGCTTCTGCCACACGACGTGACGGGCCTGCGGATCGAGACCCGTCGTCGGCTCGTCGAGGATCAGTAGCTCCGGGTTCGAGATCAGCGCTCTAGCCAGCGTCAGCCGGCGCTGCATGCCGCCCGACAGCTCGCGGATGTGGGCGTCGCGCTTGTCACTTAGCTGCACGAACTCGAGCAGCTCTTCGGCCCGCAGTCTCCGCTCACCGTACGGCAGCCCGAAGTAGCGCCCAAAGACGAGCAGATTCTTGAGCACCGTAAGATCGGGGTCGAGGTTGTTCTCTTGGGACACGATCCCCAAGCGGCTCTTTATCTGTCGCTGGCCGCCTTTCACCGGATAGCCGAACACGTCGAGCTCACCCGATCCGACGCTGACGAAGCAAGCGATCATGTTGATCGTCGTCGTCTTGCCGGCTCCGTTCGGACCTAGCACACCTAAGCACTCGCCACGGTGAACCTCGAAGTCGATGCTCTTCACGACCGGATCTTCGGCATACGCCTTAGTGAGGTTCCGGGCGACGATCAGGGGAACCTCGTCGTCCGCAGTTTCGGGAGTGATGTCGACCGGTAACTCTTCGGTGTCAGCGGGCTGTTCGGTTATAGGGGCCTCGGCTTCGGTTTCGATGTGTGGAGATTGGGCCGAGAAGCTCAAGTCGAGCTGATCGACCGGCTGGCGTTTAGGAGCGATCACGACTCCGATGGGCGCGAGAA
>CAMYLR010000009.1 GCA_947259315.1 uncultured Gemmatimonadales bacterium
ATGAGGAGCTCGGTTTCCGGCTCGGTCATGGGCACGATGCCCGTGTCGAGCACCACCGTCGCTACACAGATCGAATTCGACCCGGACATCGGTGGCGTGCCGGCCGGCTCCATGATGATCCAGCCGATCTGAGCCTTCGGGTCCTTCGGCGGAACCAGCAGATTCACGTGCCGAAAAACTCCGCCGCGGGGCTCGTAGAGCACGAAACGCCGCAAACAATCATCCTTCTCGATGAAAGAGCGCTGCTCCCACAGCGTGTCGCCCGGCGGCGGCGCCACCCCTCCGACGATCACGTCGCCGACTTCCCCTTCCGCATGGCAGCTCACCACGTGAATGACTTTTGACGTTCTCATAAACGTGTCATGATGCGTGCGGCTCTCACGCCGGCGGCCCACCCCAATCGTCGTCATGCTCCACGACGCGGTCGATCCAGCTAGCGACGCGAACATCATCGTCGAGCCGAAAGTGGTCTGCGAAGAACCGCCAGATCGGGCTCTGCTCGGCGAACCGCTCGGGCGGGCGCGTGGGCAGCAGGTTACACGCCAAGACGATGTCGTAGATCGACATCGCGTCGCCCACCAGCCAGGCTCGATTCGCGAGCCGCCGCTCCAACCGCTCAAGAGCAGTTCGCATCGCTTCTCGCGCTTCGGCGATCGCCGCCTCCTCACGATCGGCTTCCGGCTTCCGGAACTGAGGCGATAACCCCCACTGGATCCTGAGGATCTCGGGGCTCAGGTTGGCGAGCAGCGCCTCGGCTGTCTGGATCTCGTCCCGCGACCCCGGCGTCAGGCTCGGCGCGTCGCGATAGTTGGCTTCCAGGTAGTGAAGGATCGCCAAAGAGTCCCGCATCACGACGTCGCCATCGATCAAGATCGGGATCATCGGCCAACTGGCAGCGGCGAGCATCGGCTCACGGTCGGCCGCCATCATCTCCTCGATCTCGTACTCGAGGCCCTTGTAATTGAGGCCCACGCGGACCTTTACGGCGTTGGGAGAGCGGTGGAACTCGAGCAGCTTTCGCATGGCGGGCAAAGGTAGCCGGGTCACGTTCCGGTGGCCCCCAACGCTCGGGGCAGGTAAAATCTCGGCCCCCGAACCGCTGTTCCTGCATGGACTTCAGCCGGCGACGCGATGACCGAGCACCGTCTCACCCTGACCCAACACCTGCTGCGGGAAGTCCAATCCGGAGCCGCTAGCGCTGACATCGATGCGATCCTCGCCGAGATCGCCACCGCCTGCAAGGAAGCCCGCGCTCAGCTGGCCCAAGTCGGTTTGGGACCGCTGGCCGGGATGCAGGGCGCCATCAATGTCCAGGGTGAGGCCGTTCACAAGCTCGACTGGTTCGCCAACAACCTCTTTGTCGAGCATTTCGAGGGTTCCGGTTTGCTCTGCTCGTTGATCAGCGAAGAGCTCGAAGAAGTCCACCACTTCGACGACGATTGTCCGAGCGCTGGCCATACGATGTGCATCGACCCAATGGACGGTTCGTCCAATCTCGACGTCGATGGCGTAGTGGGAACGATCTTCGCGATCCGTCGGAAGGCTACCGAAGAACACCACGATAAGCCGAGCCAGGTGTACCGTCCGGGTACTGAGCAGCTGGCCGCGGGCTACGTACTCTACGGACCCCAGACGATGCTCGTCTATGCCGCCGGTGGAAGCGTCCACGGGTTCACGCTCGACACCGCGGTGGGCGAGTTCTTCCTGTCCCACCCGGACATTCGCATCCCCGACTGCGGCAGCGAGTTTTCCGGCAATTTGTCGCGACTGGCGGCGTGGAACCCGGCGTTCAAGACGTTTGTGGGACACCACAGCCATGGCGGCGACGGAGAACCGTATTCGCTGCGTTACATCGGCGCGCTGGTCGGAGATTTCCACCGCATCTTGTTGCGCGGTGGCGTGTTCTTCTACCCCGGCGACGTCAACAATCGCCAGGGCAAGCTTCGGCTGCTCTACGAAGCCGCACCGTTAGCCCATGTGGCCGAGGCAGCCGGCGGAGCAGCCACAGACGGCGCTCAGCGCATCCTCGAAATCGTGCCCAACGCGTTGCATCAGCGCACTCCGCTCGTGATCGGGAGCCGCGACGAGGTCAACGCCATTCAATCGCTGCTGGCCGGTGCGACGCCGGCAGCCGTTGCATCGAAAGGAGCCAGTTCATGAACCCCGAAACCGCCACTATGACGCCCGCTCAGGCCGCCGGCGAAACCGCAGCGCCCGGTGGGCGCGTGGAAGAGATCCTGTCGTACTACCCGAGCGACAACGCCGGGACGCGAACCAACATCCGGCGGTTGCTCAACCACGGACGATTGGGTGGAACGGGACGTCTGGTGATCCTGCCGGTTGATCAGGGGTTCGAGCACGGTCCGCACCGGTCGTTCGCCGTCAACCCGCCGGCTTACGATCCCGAGTACCACCCGAAGTTCGCCCTAGCCGCCGGGATGTCGGGGTACGCCGCACCACTCGGATTCATCGAGGCGATAGCCGGGAACTACTCGGGCCATCTGCCGCTGATCCTGAAGCTCAACAACCACGACTTGCTGTTCGCCGAGAACGATCGCATCCCAGCGGTTACGAGCTCCGTCGAGGCGGCGGTGCGTCTCGGCTGCGTGGCGATCGGGTACACGATCTACCCGGGGTCGGCGTACCGAAACGAGATGTACGAGAAGCTCCAGTACCTGGCCGAGGACGCCAAGAGCGCCGGGCTGGCCGTCGTCGTATGGTCGTACCCGCGCGGGTCGGGGATCACCAAGGATGGTGAGACGGCGCTCGACGTTATCTCTTACGCTGCACACCTCGCCTGCCAGATGGGCGCTCACATCGTCAAGGTCAAGCTCCCGGCCAGCCACCTCGAGCAAGACAAGGCGAAGGAGGCGTACGTCGAGGCCGGTGTCGCAACCGAGTCGGTCGTCGACCGCGTGCGCGTGGTGACCCAAGCGGCGTTCGCCGGCAAGCGGATCGTCATCTTCTCCGGCGGTTCGAAGCGTGGCGACGAGCCGTTCTTCGATGACATCCGCGGCATCCGCGACGGCGGCGGGTTCGGCTCGATCATCGGCCGCAACACTTTCCAGCGTCCGTGGGACGACTCGCTCGAGTTCATCGGCAACGTGATCGACATCTACCGGGGAGAAGCGTAGAGCGTCGGGCCGCTTGACCCACGCCTTCCAGGACAGAATCCCCGACAACCTGTGTTTTGGGTGCGGGCCGGGGAACGTCGACGGGCTCCAGATCAAGAGCGTCTGGTCGAGCACCGGCGAGTCGGTGTGCACCTACCAGCCCGAGCCCCATCACGCCGCCGGACCACCGCAGTTCGTAAACGGCGGTATCCTCGCCACGCTGATCGATTGCCACGCGGTTTGCACGGCGATCGCCTTTGCGTACGAATCGGAAGGCCGCGAGATCGGTTCTGATCCGCCGATCTGGTACGCGACCGCGTCGCTGGAGGTGCGCTATCTGCGACCGACGCCGATCGAGGTGCCGGTCGAGGTCCGGGCCCGGATCGTCGACTCCGACGATCGCAAGACGCGGTTGAGCTGTACGCTAACTTCGCGCGGCAACACGTGTGTCGAAGGAGAAATCGTCGCGGCTCGGGTCCCCGCCGATTGGCGAGGAGACAACTAGATCAGAGCAGGTGGATCGCGACTTGGCCCAGCAGCCACGCGCACCCCAGCCCACCGTAGATCCCCAAGACGTAGCCCGAAACCCCCATCAGCAGCCCAATCGGCGCCATCGCCGGGTGGTACACCCCGGCCACCACCGGCGCGCTCAGCGCGCCACCGACGTTGGCCATCGACCCGGTCGCTACGAAAAACAGCGGCGCTCGAATCAGCCGTGCCACCAGCATCAGCAAGCCGACGTGGATCGCGATCCAGAGCGCACCGGTCGCCAAGAACAGCGGCGCATCGACGATCGCCTTTAGATCGCCCTGGGCGCCGATCGCGGTCACCAACAGGTAGAGCGCCACGAACCCAACGCTCGACGCCCCGGGTCCTTCGAGATCGCTGATTCGCGTGAACGACAGCGTCAGCCCAAGCGTCGTGACGAGCACCACCGCCCAGGTCGTATGGCTGATGATCTTGGGGTCGCCGAGCTCCGGCATCTGCTCGCCGAGCAACACGCACGCGTAAGCCGCCACAAACCCGACCCCGACGATCATCGCCAGATCACGGATCGTGATCGGTCGCCGAATCGCCTCGTACTTGGCAGCCAGCGCGGCGTTCGTCTCCTCGATTAGCGATGTGTCGGCGTGGTTCCAGCGGTCGAAACGCAACTGGTACGCCGACAGAAAGAGCAGCACGCCCATCCAGCCGTAGCCCACCACCGTGTCGACGACGATGATCGGACCGAACATCGCTTCGGGTGTCTCAATCGACTCGGCCACTGCCACCAGGTTCGCGGTGCCGCCGATCCACGAGCCCGACAGCGCGCCCAAACCCTTCCACGCGTCGGGCGGCAACCACGTGCCAAACACCGCCAGCGCTATCGGACCGCCGATAATGATCCCCGCGGTGCCGGTGAGCATCATGATCGTCGCCGGCCGGCCGAGCTTGAGTAGCGCGGGCACGTCGACGGTGACCATGAGCAAGAACAACGACACCGGAAGCAGGTGCCGCACCATCCAGTCGTAGGCCGGAGAGTCCGCGGGCGTGATGCCGAGCGTAGTCGATACCATCGGCACGAAGTACGCCCACAAGATCGCGGGAGCGATCTCAAAAATCCGCGCTAGCGGCTTGAGTCCCGATAGCCAGTAAACCACACCCAGCACACCGGCCAGGTAGACAAAAACAGCGGTCGGATCGTTGATCAAGGGGTGGCCACCGATCAGCCCGGGTAGCGCAGTGAACCGACGCCCGCTCCGCCGGCGCCGTAACAAAGGATTTGGAACAACGCGTACCCCAACAGGGCGAACACGCCAAGACCGGCCAGCGCCATCAGTGTCCCACAGTTGAAGTAACGGGACACGTCAGACGAGTCGTGCGGCCGGAATCAAATCTTTGCTTGCCGAATCGAACTCGCGCCTGGCTTACGCCGCCGCTTGCCGGTCAGGATATAGTCCACGTCGAGACCGGCACGCCCCGAGAGACCGGCTAGATACCAGTACGATCGTGGGATACGACCGTTCTCGTAACGACTGATCATCTGCTGGGTGTAGTCGGTCAAAGCGGCAAGCTGCGCTTGCGTCATGTTCCCGCGGGCAGCACGTAGCCGGGTGGCCATGCCCTCGCGGAACTCCTCGAACGATGCTTCCATGACCCTCCTTTGACCCGTCGGGGTATTCATCACCTCCAACGGATCAAGTCACATTTTACGCCTGTACTAGTATACGCGACCACCGTAGATTCCTCCGTTCATGACAGACCCTCAAACCGTCATCGATAACATCGTCAGCGGGCTGAAGCCCCTGGCGATAGCGGTCAACCGTGCGTGGTGGGATGCCGCTGTAAGCGGCGATGCCGACGCGTACAGCCGGCTGACCGATCTCCGCGACGCCCTCGACCGGTACTGGGCCGACGACCAACGGTTCAACCAGCTCGAAACGCTCCACGCCGCACCGCCGGACGACCGGTTGCTCGCCCGATCGATCGAGCTCCTGTATTTGAAGGCTTTGCCGCGCCGGGTCGAGCCCGAGCTCAGTCGTCGAATCAACGCGTTGTCGTCGGACGTCGAACGGCTCTTTTCGACGTATCAACCGCTGTACCAGGGTGAACCGCGCTTGTTCGGCTACATGGAGGAAACGCTCAAGCGCGAGCGCGATCCGGCCAAGCTCGAGGAAGCGTACGAGGCAACCAAGGCGGTGGGCCCAGCTCTCGCGTCACAGCTGCACGAGTTGGTTGAGCTCCGGAACGAAGCCGCTCGCGAGTTGGGCTTTCCCGACTTCTACCACATGCGCCTAAAGCTGGAGGAGCAAGACCCCGACGACGTGGCGCGATTTCTGGAGAATGTCGAGGCGGACACGGCCCAACCGTTCGCGGACACGAAGGCCGAGGTCGACGACCGCTTGTCCAACCGTTTTCGCATCAAACCGACCGAGCTCATGCCCTGGCATTACCAGGATCCGTTCTTTCAAGATCCCCCAGACGTCTTTGAAGCCGACCTCGATGAAGTCTACGAATCGGCCGATTTGATCAGCGTTGCAGAGCGTTTCTTCACCGGGATCGGGTTGCCCGTCAGCCACGTCCTGGCGCGCTCGAGTCTCCACGAAGCGGTCGGGAAGGACCCACACGCGTTCGCCACCGACATCGATCGCGAAGGGGACGTTCGGATTCTCTTGAACCTCCGTCCCAACGAACGGTGGATGGGGACCACCCTTCACGAATTGGGACACGCCGTATACGACGACGGTATTGCACCCGAGCTACCATGGGAGCTGCGCCAACCGGCACACACGCTCACTACCGAGGCGATCGCCATGCTGTTTGGCCGACTGTCACGCAGCACAGAGTGGCTGCAAGAGATGGCCCTGATCGATTCGGACCTGGCCGCGCGACTGGCCGGCCCCGCCGCGAAAGAACTCCGGAGCGCAATGCTCTTCTCCGCCCGCTGGATTCAGGTCATGGCACACTTCGAGCGTGCTATGTACGCCCAGCCAAACCAGGATCTGAACGCGCTCTGGTGGCGGCTAGTTGAGCGGTTCCAGGGACTCACCCCACCGCCTAGACCCGCGGGTGCCGCGGATTACGGAGCCAAGATCCATGTCGTTGCGGCCCCGGTTTACTACCACAACTACCTGTACGGGGAGTGCTTCGCGTCACAGATCGACGCCCGCTTGAACACCGAAGTGCTGAGCGGTGAGGTGACGTACGTCGGCAACAAAGATGTCGGGGCGTGGCTAACCGAGCACATCTTCCGGCCCGGCGCTGGCTCTCATTACGACGAGCTCGCCCGAGCTGCCACTGGCGAGGCGGTCGGCTCGAAGGCGTTTGGGGAGCAGTTCTTGGTCGGGCGAGCGGCTTAGTCTCCGCGCTGTAGCAGCCACACTGCGGCCGCGATCGAGGACTCCAGGACCTCGCACTCCGCCACCTGCGACTCCACGTAACCAGCCAACCGATCCGCGTGCTCCGGAAAACGCTCCATCAAACCCTTCGCGCGCACTTGGATGCGCCGGTTGTTCTCACGGTTACACGCTTCGACCTCGCTTTGGGGAATAAGCGTTTCTTGCAACAACTCGTCACCGTGCCGGGTCAGCAACTGGTGGGTCTCTTCCCGTGACGTGTAATGGTCGTAACCGTTTCTCTCCATCGCGTGTTCGGAGGCGAGAAACCCGTCGTCAATGACGATGTACCCGTTGGAGCGGACGATCCGCCTGAGCTGGCCGATACAACGATCGAAGCCACCTAGCGCGCCGCCGAGTGCCGCCCAGACGACGACATCGAATCGGCTGTTGGACACCAACAAGTCGCGTGCGTCCGCGACCCTAAACTCGCACCGATCGTCGACCCCTTCTCGCCGGGCACGCTCGCGCGCCTCGCGGATAAACGGCTCGAACAAGTCCACGCCGAGCACCCCAAAGCCGAGGTCTCGCGCCAGCCGTATACCGATCGCCCCCTTGCCACACCCCAGATCCAGCACCCGAGTCGAACTCGGCAGCCCGCGGGCGCCAAGCATTTCGGCGATCACCGCGGGCCAGCTGCCCAGCTCCCAGATGTCGGCCAAGAGCTCAGAGAGAAACGGCAGCAGGTCTGGTGTAGTCTCGAGAGCCGCCGCTATCTGGCGCTCTTGTTCGTCAGTCAACCGTGCGCAGTGCATCGCTCGTTGTGGTGCTCGTCGAGCTCGAGAAAGTCGCTACGGAACGATCGCCCGTGCGATCGTATTCGTGTCGGTCCCGAACCACAGCGCACGCGTTGGCGGGTGGAACACCATGTGGCGCACGACGTGCCCTCCGCTGGGGACCTCGGCGCTGGCGATAAAGTGCTCCGCTTGGGGGTCGAAGCCGATCAATCGGTTCGGGATCGCACCCGTCTCGACGAACCACAATCGATCGCGATCGTCGGACGCCATCGCGTATGGCCGCGCGTTCCGGCCGCCGGGGATGGGCCACTCGAGAAACGACTCGCTAGCGGGATCGAAGCGTCCCAGGAACCCTTCGGCGTAATCCACGTACCACACCGCCCGATCGGAGGTTAGCGCCAGCCGCCGCGGGCGGGCCCCAGACCGCGGCAACTCGAACTCGCGCAGTGTAAGACCCGACGGATCCACGGTCGCCAGCTTGTTGCTTCCGAACTCGGCGACCCATGGCCGACCATCGGGATCGACGACGATGCCGTACGGTCTCGCGCCTGCGGTCGGCACGCGCACGATGTCGACGTCCCCAGTCCCGATCGCCAATCGACCGATCATGTTGCTGTGTTGGACGCTGAACCAGATGTCGCCCACCGGGTCGAAGATCAACGTGTGCGGATCGGCCGCCCCTGCGGGCATCGCGGTCTTGACGATCTCGCCGGTCGATGGATCCAAGCGACCGATGTGAGCAGCCTTATTGCCGGCGTACCACACCGTCCCGTCTGCGGCGACGATCACGTTGTGGGGACCGGCGCCCGAGTCGAGCGGGAACCGCTGGAAAATCCCAGAGGAGGGATCCAGCGCGGCTACGTAATCACCGGTCTGGCCGACAAACCAAATCCGTCCGTCCGGACCGACAAACGGGTCGCGTGGGCGGGTGGTCTCCCACGGCACGGGCCACTCTTCGATCGCCAGTGAGTCTCCATCGGTGATCGCTGGCGCCCCAACGGACTCATCGCTTTTCGCCGGTGCCACGTCATGCTGATCCGGCGACGCATAACCGCCACATCCCACCAGCGCGCACACAGAAGCAACACACAGAAGCCGATTCACTAATGCACTCTCGCTGTTTGACAGAGGTGGTCGGCTAGACGAATAGCCATCGCCACAATCGTCAACACCGGATTCGCGTGGCTGCCGGTCGGGAATACCGATGGACTCGCGACATAAAGATTGTCTACCCCGAACACCCTGCAATTGGTATCGACGACTCCGTCTTCCCCGCGCACTGCCATCCTCGTGGTTCCGATCTGGTGTCCTCCAAAACCGATCTGCCGCTCGATATGGGCGCGGGGGTCATCTGTCGCGTACGTGAGAGTGCCGACACCCGATTCTTCAAGCCGGTCCTTGATTATCTGATGCGCTTTCAGGATGCTCTCAACGTCAATGTCTTTGTAGCGCATTGAAACATGCAGCCGGCGCAGCCCGTGCTCATCCAACTCGTCGTTCAAGGTCACTTGGCTTTCCGGGTGCGGTGCGTGCTCCACGTGATACCAAAGAGAGAAACGGTTGTCTTTCTTCTCAAGGATAACCGACGGCAGCTTTCGCTTGCGAATCAGTCGTTTGTAGATCAGCCGTGGAGCGGACGCCACCAGTTTGGGCAGCCCGATGACGATGTTCCGCAGATGCGCTGCGTAAACGCCAGGCCCGAACTTACCGTAAGCCAACTCGGCGCTGTACTCAGCCGGGATACGGAGCGCAACAGCTCTCAGACCCTTAGCCCAAAACAACAACGACAGCACCGGATCACGGTGCCCGGGATCATGAAGCGGAGGATCGTGCAGAAACGCTCCAAAATTGAGAATCTCGGCTTCTCTTTGAGCGTCGCCTGAGATCTGAAGTCGTCGCCTGCAGTAGATACCCTCAGCGTCCACTTCGTAGCGGTTCACGATCCTGATCTCCTTCTTGAAAGCGATCTCCGCGATCGCGCCGGATATGTGGGTCATGAAGTATTTACCGAGCAGGCCGGATTCGTTCCCGATACCTGCAGGATGCAACTTGCTCGGTTGTAGCAGGTGCCGGGTGACCTCGAGGGCGCCCATGGCGAGAACGTACGACCGAGCCTCACAGGTGAAGCCGGCGCCGGTCTTTGTAACACACGACACCTTCGCCACCTTTGTCGGATCCCCGGAGAACCCAATCCTCACGAGGTGTGAATGCATTATCGCTCGCAGGTTCGGCGAGTCTTTGATCTCTCGACGATATTTTTTCCCAAAGTCGGTCGGCAGGCTCCATTTCTCAACCCGATCCGTCGTGAGGACGTCGTCCTTGAAACCCTCGATCAAGTCGGGCGGCTCGTTTGGCAACACAGTCGCGACGTCGTAGGAGAAAGCCGTCCCTATGTCGAGATAATCTTGGCTTCGGCGATAGTATTCTTCTAGGTCAGATCGTTTGAGAGGCCAGCCGCTATCGCTGACCCAGGATCGCTTCTCAAAGTCGATCGGATCAAAGGGGATGCATCGCCCACCCCAGACCGTCGTCGTACCACCGAACCTCCGCATTCGGGCCCGTTCGAGAGGGATGTTCCAATCGTCGGTGCCCTTATAGAGCCGCTGGTAGCGAGAGCTGTATCGAAAACCTCCACCAGGAATCAGCACGACATCAACTCCAGCCCGGGCCAGTTCTATGGCCACCGTGATCCCAGCCGCCCCAGCACCTAGGACACAAACCTCAGCACGCACCTCGTCTCTATCCGAGATTTTCGAGTGGTCTATGATCACGTATCAGTTCTGGTGGGAATAGGTCGCCTACTCGATCTCGCGGGCTATTTGGCTGACTCGCGCCACGAACTCTGGAGCCACATCAATTGACGTCGTATTGGCATCTACATGTTCAACTGTTCGCATTCCAACGAGTGCCACGCTGACCTCCGGAATGTCCAGTGCAAACCGTACAAGTGCAGCCGCGACCTCGTCCGTGCCTTGTTGAGCGTCGTCGGCTTCAAGTCGCTCAGCGATTCCCGCAAGCAGCGTGCCTGATCCAAGCACTTGGCGGGCTATGACCGCTGTCCCAGTCTCCGCGGCAAGCGAGAGCGCCGGCTTCGCCCCGCTGAGCGTGCAGGGATTGAGTTCGAGTTGAACACAGTCAACCCCGCAGTCGCGTATGGCCACACGAGCATCTTCAGGTGACCGTGTAGATACGCCATAGAACCGGATCATCCCTCGATCCCGGAGCTTGGTTAGGGTCTCGATCCAGGCTTTGTCTTCGAGCACTTCGACCGGCGGGCTGTGGAGCATCATGACATCCAGATAATCCGTGCCAAGCCGCCTGAGACTGCGCTCCACTGCTGACTCTATGTACTTCGGCGCATACCGATCAGACGCAGGCGACGCCGGGAATAGCGGCAGCCGCTTGAGCACCTTGTCTCCGAGCGTGGCCGGAAGACCGGCTTTCGTAGCGATCATGATCTCGCCGCGTCTGCGACCGACCGCCCGTCCCAACCATCGCTCAGCCCATCCGGCCCCGTAGCTGTCCGCCGTATCAAAAAAAGTGACCCCACGGTCTATGCAACGATTGATAACCCTTTCGACGGGAGCGAATGCCCTCGGCCCCGAGAGCGGGTTCAACCTGCTGGTTCCCAGACCAAGAGCTGAGACTCGAACGGCGTGTCTTCCGAACGGGCGTAGATCCATAAAACCAAGGTTATCACTGCTGATCGCGCTGGCAAAGCCTTTCAGCTGGCGAGAAGTGCCCCGCCCAACGGCTTCAACTTCGCTGTGAAATGCCGTAACGTAGGTGGCGCCTCGACGATCACGAGCCCGCGTATCCGGCTCCGCAGGTCGTTTACGTGCGCCACGACCTCGCACAGGTAGTCGACGTGGCTCTGCGTGTACACGCGACGCGGGAACGCGAGGCGAACGAGCTCCATCGGCGCCGGTTTCTCCGATCCATCCGGTTGATGTCCAAACATCACCGAGCCGATCTCGACCGATCGCACGCCGCCCTCGGCGTACAAGACGACCGACAGCGCCCACGCCGGAAACTCGAGCGGCGGGATATGCGGGAGCATCGCCTTGGCATCGATGTAGATCGCATGCCCTCCGGGTGGCCGCACGATCGGAATCCCGGCTGCCATCAGCTTGTCACCGAAGTAGGCGACCGAACGGACCCGGTACCGTAAGTACGCCTCGTCCAGCGCCTCGAACAGACCGAGTGCGACCGCCTCCAGATCGTGTCCGGCGAGGCCGCCGTAGGTCGGGAACCCCTCGGTCAGGATCAACTGGTCACGACAGTCGTGGGCGAGGTCGTCGTCGTTGAGCGCGAGAAAACCGCCGATGTTCGTCAGGCCGTCTTTCTTGGCGCTCATCGTGCAACCATCGGCGTACGAGAACATCTCCTTCGCGATCTCGAGCGGGGTCTTGTCGCCGTATCCTTCCTCGCGTTGTTTTATGAACCAGCTGTTCTCGGCGAAACGACACGCATCGAGAAAAAGCGGGATGCCGTGATGACGGCAGAGCTCGCTCACAGCACGGATGTTCGCCATGCTCACCGGTTGACCCCCGCCCGAATTGTTGGTCACCGTGACGAACACCATCGGCACATTCCCACCTTCACTCTCCAGCGTGTCGGCTAGCGCCGCGACGTCCAGGTTCCCCTTGAACGGATGCTCGACCTCGGGATGGAGCGCCTCGGCGATCGGCAGGTCACGCGCCTCAGCGGACTGCGCTTCGATGTTGGCCCGCGTGGTATCGAAATGGGTGTTGTTTGGCACGATCTGTCCCGCGCTCACCGCCGCGCCAAAGAGGATGTGCTCGGCGGCGCGCCCCTGGTGGGTCGGGAGCACGTGCTTGAAACCGGTGATCTTACGCACCGCGTCCCGGAACCGATAAAATGACCGCGCACCGGCGTACGACTCGTCGGCCCGCATGACCCCCGCCCACTGTTCGGATGACATCGCGCCGGTGCCCGAATCGGTCAGCAAGTCGATCAGTATGTCCTCCGCCTTGACCCGGAAGAGGTTGTAGTGGGCGTTCCGAAGCGCCTCGATGCGCTCCTCACGGTTGAGCTGGCGAATCGGCTCGACGGTCTTGATTCGAAACGGCTCGATGATCGTTTGAAACTCCATCACACAGCCTTCGTTAATCGCTGGAAGAGACCGGCTCGAGAGCGGCGAGCTGCTCGAACTCACGGACGAGATCGCCGCGACCGGCGCGCTCCAGCGCCGGAAACAAGATCTGGATCGGGAGCGCGACGCGACGCGCGTTACCGCCCGGCGGTTCCGGGTTGAACAGCACCAGGCCTATGACGAGCTCGTCTCCGTCGTCTGGACTCGACGTCAGAGCTTCGCGTAGATCGGCCGTCGAGACGGCGGGCACGACGCGCGCGTCAACACCGGTGAGATTCGAGACGCCAGCGCCATCCATCGTCAAACCGCGATCCCGCGGGACCACTGCTTCGAGCGCCTCGTCTACGGCTTTCTTAAAAGGATCCGCCAGCCGATCGTCGGCGATGACGCTGTTCCGAGCGGGACGATACCACTGATCGCCGGGTACGCGGTCGACCGGCTCGCCGGTCAGCACGCGCACCGCTTCGCGGCGGTTGGCGTCGTACTCCCGATTGGCGCTGAACGTAGGTCCCTCGCCCTTACGCAGCAGGACGAGGACCGTCACCATTCCGGCCAGGAAGAGAACCGATATGACCAGCACGGCGACGCCAAGTAGCGGGCCCATCGATGAGCGCTAAACCGTTGCGATCGGCTTGCCAACCCGCCGGTCCGGCATTACCGTCGCGCGATGGTCAAAGACACGATCCAAAAGGTGCTGGCCAAGTTCATCCCGTGGCGCCCCTGGTTGGCGCTAGCGCTGCTGCTGATCGGTATAGCGATCACGATCCCGGCCTTCAAGAACCATAGTCTCTGGATGGCTCTCGCGGGTGCGCCGTTCCTCGGCGGGGCGCTCGGCGTGTTGCTGATTCCACTCCCGTACCCGCGGTAGGAAACTCCTAAGACGTTCCGTCGTGTTCGTGTCCCGGTGGTTCGGGTGTAGGCGTGCCCGGCAGCCCCTGGCTGTACTTCGCCTCGACCAATGCTCGAATCTCCGGTAACGGCATCCCCGCCGCGTGTTGTACCTTCGCCTCCCGGGCGACATCGAGACAGATCGTTCAGCCAAACCCCATCAAGTCGATGTCGACCCGCGGCACGGGCCCGCTTCGATCGATCGCGTCGACGAAGCAATCGTAGGCGGAGATGTGAGGCGGGGATTCATCCTCACAGCCGCAGTAGCACGGGATGTACTCGAGCACCTCCGGATGCTTGGCAGCGAAAACGTAGATCTCGACGATGTCCTCCGGCACTTGATCCATGATCACCGGGAACTCGACCCCGTCGATCAGAACCCAATCGGCGGAAGTAGACACTCGATCGCCGCCGGCTTCGCCACAACCCGCCGCGATACAGATCAAGAGGCCAAGGACAGACATTCGCATAGGGCGACTAATATATCTGTTCGCGACCACACGCGTCGACTGCAGCGTCCATACGCCCTCTGCCGTCCAAGGAGGGGACTTTCCCCTCAAAAAAAAGGGTTTCTACTACAGCACTGGTTCCAAATTTCCGACTCCAGGTTGAAGAGGCTCCTGACCGACAAATCCCCTCACAAACCATAGGATCAAACGAAACGCCAGCGAGCAAGGGTGACAGAACCGAAAGCAGGCAAACTGTGAGGAGGACAATGAGAACTCCGGGGCTATTTGTTGTGGGTCTTTTCCTGTCGGGCTGCGCTAGTCAAGACAACCCAACCGCGCTCGCCGACCTCAATCCGGTAGCGGAGTTCGAGGTCGAGCTTGCAGAGGTGGAGACGATGCAAGCAGTTGAGGTGCTCGTCAGCGTGCGCGAGGGTGGTAGCCCGATGCGGCTGAGGAACGCGCGGCTCGAGGTTCAGTCCCCCTCGGGGCCCACGCAGCTGATCCCGCTCGAGTCCGACCCCCACGGATACGGCGCGCATGTGCGCTTCTACGAGCCGGGTGAGCACCATCTCCACCTCCACGGGCAACCCGAGAAGAACCACCTGTCACGAGAGATGGGTGAGCACGACCTCCACGTCGAGCGTCAGCACCTCGAGGTCAGCGACCACCGGTTCGAGATCGCGGTGAGTCCGGCCCCGATCATCGTCGGCGCACCCGGCCGCGTGATCCTGTACGCGTGGGAGCTCGAGCACGATGGTGGCATCGGGCACGAGGCCGAGGGCGTCGAGTTACACGCCACGCTGCACATGCCGAATGACGCCGAAGTACGACTCGAGTTTGCAGAGGTCGAGCACGGGCAGTACGAGGCTGCCGCCGTCTTCCCGGTCGCCGGATCGTATGGCCTCCAAGTCGAAGTCGAGGCCGACGATCACGGGGACGAAGATGACGGACACGATGACGAGGGCGATGACCACGGTGACGAGGGCGACGATGATCACGCCGACGGTGAGGACGACGACCACGGCGCGGAGTTCGAGATTCACGTGCCATCCTTGACCGGCGAGATCGTAGACGACGGAGGGGACGATGACGGCCATGGGCATTAAGCAGTCGGCGCGCTGGTGGTCCGGCATATTCTGTCTGGCACTCGCGCTTGCGCCCACAGATCTACTGGCTCAGGAAACCGAAGCGGTCGAGGAAGAACCGGTCGGTGAGCGCGTCGTGCCCACCAACGCGTTTCTGGTTTCGGGCTACGGCACCGTTGGGTATGTAGCGCGGCTGGAAGGCGAAGACGAGAATGCGTTTACAGCCAGTTTCAGCCCGATCCTGTTATTCCAGTTCCAGGATCGGATTCTCTTCGAAGCCGAGTTCGAATTCGAGTTGACGGAGGGTGTAACGGAGACCGGACTCGAGTACGCACAACTCGACTACGTCGCGACAGACAACCTGACCGTTACAGCCGGCAAGTTCTTGGTTCCGTTCGGAGTTTTTGGAGAGCGACTACACCCGACCTGGATCAACAAGTTCCCTAGCTCCCCACCGATCTACGGCCACCACGTAGCCGAGTTCGGTGTCGAGCCCCTGTTTCCGATTCTCTCCGACGTCGGAATCATGGGACGCGTGACCATAGCTCCGGAACCGTGGCAGATCAGTCTTAACGGTTACGTGACTCAGGGCCCCGCGCTCGAGGGTGAATTCGATCTCGAGGACGAGGAGGAGTTTCACGCACCGGAGTTCGAGTTCCCCGCCTCCTCCGCAGACAACAACACGGGCAAGATGCCAGGTGCCCGCATCGACGTTGCTCTCCCGCCTTGGTTCGAGGTGAACGGATCGTTCCTGAACGGGGACTACGACGACGAAGGGGTGTTGGACCTAACCGGGTGGAACATCGCGGCCGAATTCCGCCACTCCAATTTCGAGGCGCGCGGAGAGTATTTGCAGGTGCGCCAGGAGCTAGAGACGGAGGAAGGTTTTCCAACCCTCAGGCGACACGGGTTTTACGCCCAGGCTGCCTACCGGTTCGGACCGTGGGAACCGGTCTTCCGCTGGACGAAGATTTTCGACGACAAGCTGGAAGACGATAAGGTCGCCGAGGGCGCCCGACAGATCGGCATCGGGATCGACTACTGGTTCAGCCCTTCAGTTGCCGTGATGGCGGGTTTCGAGCTGAATGACGAGTCAGGTGTAGAGCTGGACAACGATCGATTCGTGATCCATGTGGGCTTCGGCTATTAGGAGAGTGGGATAATGAAGGCTATTAACAGAGTTCGAGCCTCACGCTCGCTAGGGTGCTTTCTGGCCGGGGTTTCGCTCCTCCTACCGACCTCGGCCGGTGCACAAGACTCGAATGAAGCTGAGCTAATCATGAGCGGCGCTGCGGTATATGGGAAGATGTGCGGGCGTTGCCACAACCCGAGGTCCCCGATCGAGCGAAGCGACCGGGAGTGGGTCACGATCATCGCGCATATGCGGGTTCGCGGCAATCTCACCGGTGGCCAGGTTCGCCAGATTCTCGCTTTCCTACAGGCGACAAACACCGACCCCGGCCAGCCAACGCCTATCGCGTCGAGTGCCGACGTAGTGGAGGGCGCTGGCACACCGGGAGCCGTTAATGGCGAACTGGAGGCTCCGATCCGGCTAGATCTGGCAGAACGAGGTGGCCAAGTGCTCCGCGAGAAGGCTTGCCTCGGGTGTCACGTGCTCGGTGGCGAGGGTGGGAACGTCGGACCAAAATTAGACGGCGTGATCGATCGTCGAGATCTCGGGTACCTCCGGCGCAAGCTACGAGATCCGACGTTTGACAACTCGACCTCGATGATGCCAAACCTTGCGCTCTCGCAAGAAGAGGTCGAAGCGATCCTCGCGCACCTTGCCAAAAAGCGAGAATAGACACCGGGACACGGCTCTGCAGCCGTGTATGTAACCTTGAAGAGAGGTGGATTGTGGTTCGCATCTTGATGGGTATCGTCGTGGTCGTCCTTGTTAGTAGCGGGATTAGTGGATGCGAAACAAGGGATGAACAAACGCCCAGCGTCGCCAGCGAGTCAATGGAAGGTCCGATGACGGAAGAGGACCGTGCCCCGGGCCCTGCCGAGCAACCACAACCAGAGGAACCATCCCCCTCGAAGGTTGATCAGGAGCCGACGACAGAGGAAGTCGCAGACGTGACCCGGCAGCCGCGGCCCGAGAACACGGACCGCGCCGATGGTGGTGACGATACCGCTGGTGAGCGCGAGCCCGCCTCTGAGGACGAGGCGATGGCCCCAGCTCCTACCGAACCAGCCGGCGATTGTGCAGCGATCTCCCAGGCGTTAGTCGACCAGGGGCGAGAGCTTTTCGCTGGCAAGGGGAACTGCGCCGCATGTCATGGAGCCGGTGGCGAGGGCGGACCTGTCGGGCCTGACTTGACGGATGAGCAATGGATCAACGCGGACGGGACTCTCGGTTCTATCGCGGATGTCGTGCGCTCCGGCGTGACGGAGCCTAAAGAGTTCCCCGCCCCGATGCCCCCCCTGGGGGGCGCTGCTCTGAGCCCGGAAGAGGTGTGCGCCGTCGCTGCGTATGTGCACTCACTCTAGCCCGCGGTGTTTGACATCCCTGCATTGACTGCAAAGCCACAATATCCCAACTAACGCGTTGACTGATGCAGATTGAGGACCAAGCAATCGGTCGCAAGACGACTCGGCTGACGGATCGGCTGGCCCTACACGGCCTCGACTACGCCATCCCGACCGTGGCGACACGGCTACCGTACTTCCTGGGCGCGATGACACTAACCGCTATTGTCATCCTGGCCGCTACGGGTGCATACCTGGCCCAGTTCTACCAGCCGTCCCCCTTCGGGGCGCATGCTAGTGTCGTATACATCATCGAAGTCGCCCCGTTTGGCGACCTCGCCCGCAACCTCCATTGGTGGGCCGCCAACGCTGTAGTAGCGTCCATTCTCCTCCACCTTACGTGGGTATTCTATCGCGGCTCGTACCGCGTACCTCGTGAGTTGACGTGGTGGGTTGGGGTGGGAATGCTGGGGTGCCTGTTCCTGCTCTTTTTTACTGGCACCACCTTGCCAAACGACCAAGAGGGATTCGAGGCTCTGGCCCATAACCTCGCGGCTGCCGAGTGGATGGGGCCGCTCGGGGTGGTCCTGACGCACGCGTTCACGCGCAGCACCCCGCTACTGGCACGACTCTATGCCCTTCATATCTCGGTCCTCCCGCTGGCGCTCTTCGCGCTACTAGGAGTCCATCTGTACCTCATCCGGTACCTGGGCATCCACACGCACCCTGGTGAAGAGCGCCACGGGGCGACATTCCGCAAGCATTTGCAGCGAATGACTGCCTATGGCCTCTGGCTTGTGGCAGGCCTGATTGTGGTGAGTCTCGTCTGGCCACGCGAGCTGGGGTATCCGGCGGTGGCGGGAGCAGAGGTGACCAAGCCGCCACTGCCGTTTCTGTGGCTGGTGGCACTCGAGAACCAGTGGGGCATCACAGCCCTGGCGCTCAGTATGCCGGTGATCTTTCTGATGTTGGCTGCTCTACCACTAGTGGACAGGCGGGCTGTCGACTCGCGGCGTGGTATGCGCTGGCGGGCAGGTGGGGCACTGCTCGCCTGGACCGTGTTGATCGCACTCACGCTGATCGCCGCGCTCGTGCCGCAGCAGCAACACCTCGGGATGTAGAAAGTGAGATGATGCGAAAACGTAGTGGTGTGCTAGTGGTCATCGTGACGATGGCGTTCCTAGTGGTCGGGCAGTCATCCGCCAGTGGCCACGGGGCTGCGATCAGGCTCGCAGCAACGGTCGTCACGGCCGGGGACTCGTTAGCGCTCACCGGCGAAGGACTAGGTGAAAGCGCCGATATCACGTTGGTGCTCGAAAGCGCCTCGTTTGAGACCGTCCTGGCGGCCGTTCGAGGTGACGACCACGGCCGCTTCGCGACCGTCGTCCGGATACCCCCGGAGGCACCGCCCGGCGCGTATCGCGTGGTGGCCACCGCCGGCGACGACACCGCGACCGCCGACCTCGTGGTGACTCGCGCAACAGCCGATGAGAAGGAACTTTCGGATCCCGGGCAGCAAACGTTGGATGGGGCGAGAGCGGACGCGCTCGAGCTCGACCGCCGACGCCTGCCTGGCGAAGCAGGCTTGGCCTGGGGAGTGGCTCTGTTGCTGGTGGTGCTGGGCCTCTGGCTGAGCCGGAAAAGAGAATAGAACCCCACGGGCACTCAGGAATAAGAGGATGACCGGATTCCATGGATCACACAGCGCGGTATCGCACACCCGCGCCCTAGCGATCACGGGGTGGCTCACGGGCATCTACTTCGTCGTCGAGCTCGGGATCGGGGTCTGGACAGGTTCCGTTGCCGTGATTTCCGACGCCTTTCACACGTTCTCTGCCGTTGGCGGTGTGCTCATCGCGCTGGTGGCAGGCCGGATCGCCGCACGTCCGGCAAGCACGACGCAGGATCGCGGCCTGAGCACGGGCGGGTGCCCGAGTGCCTGACCTCAAAAACTGTACTTCAACCGAACGTGCAGTCGGCTGTTGTCGTCGAAGTCTCCAAAGAATGTGTCTTGTCGCCCACCGAGCAGGTCCAGGTCTATCAAGAGCTCGGCGCCGTCTGCGAACGACCACCTACCACCCGGTTGTACGTACCAATTCCGGGTCCCGACGTTGTACACGCCTTCGACTTTCACCAAGCTGAAAGGACCCAGCTCGAGATCTACCTTCCCGAGCAACGATCTGCGAAAGACGTGGTTCAAGTCGGTGTCACGGAGCGTCGAGTGCCGGTCCGGAACCTGCACTTCGTGACTCCACTCCAACAGAACGAACAGATCGCGGTCCCCGACCAAGTCGTTGAGGGTATAATCGCCTCCGACTACATAGTGTAGGTACGGATCATCGATCGCCGGGTCGGTCCCACTCCAGTCCGATGTCAGGTAGTAGGCCCCCTCGCCATGCACGCCTACTGAACCCAACGTCGTGGCGAAATCCGCCCCAATCGCGCGACGGCGGTGATACCGCGGCTCAACCAGGATCCGGGCCGCGGAAAGGGTCGAGTCAACGGAAGTCTCGGTGTGCAGGGCCGGCAGATCGTCGAGTCCGTCGAACCAACTCAGCGAAACGTCCCAGCTGCCGAGAATTCCAGTGACCCGTAGCGCGTATTGAAATCGGTCGAAGCCCTGGTCGGGCAATACGTCGTCCGCAAACTCGTAAGAGGCTCTGACAAAGGGCGGACCTAATGCGGGAAAGGAGGGGTTCGGCACCGTCGCCGGCAGATCAGGCCACCACCTTGATTCGGAGTCCGGCAGGACGCTGGCCCGGAAAGAAGGCGCCAACACCGCCTCGACAGACCAGTCGCCCGAGTAGTACGTCACCAACCCCGAGAGGAGACCGAGCTGTTCGTCGTCGGTATCCAGGATATCCGAGAAATCCCAAGCCGTCAGGTTGTCGGTTGGGTTTACCGCGTCCGCACGTCCCCACGCGAAGATCTGACGACCGAGCCGCAGATCGACAGGGCCTAAATAGAGATCGACGTACGCTTCGTCCAAGGACCAACGGTTTCGCGACCAGTCAGCCTGATCCAAGCGGAACTCCACGGCCGAAAAAAAGTGGGCCGCCTCCCCTGCGTCATGGCTTGCCTCGGCCTGCAGGATAAGCTGATTTCGCCCGTTGATCCGCGCACCATCCGTTCCCTCGAAGTAAGTCAGGTTGTCGTACTCGACGAACCCTCCCAAGCGCGTCTGCGCCGACACCCACGAAGGGGTCCCCGCAAAAAAGACAAGCGCGCCAAACAACAGCGACCGCATGCGTCACCTGCGCCTCAGGTATCGCTGAGTGAAATACTCCTCGGGCACGCCTTCGTCGATATGGTAGCTGGAGATCTCGAGCACCGTACGGCTGCCCCCGAGTATGTCCTCCATCGTCAAGCGGTAGGCGCGCCATTTGTCCGTCCCTGGGACCGGACGCACATCTTCTGCGTTGAGCCGCTTCAAGAACGTGCCATCGCGCCCGTAGAACTCGGATCTGCGCATCACACCGTTCTTCTTGTCGATCCAGAGCTGCCGGCCGCCGTAAGCGGTCTCTTCGATCTTCTTAGGATCCGTCGGAGTCGCCTCTACCACCCAGGTCTCCGACTTTTCCACAATCTCCGATCCGGCCAACCGGTACTCGTAGGAATCCAGCCTCTCCGGCTCCAGGTCCTCGAATGAGAAGTCAGTGCCGACGAAGCTGTCCCGCTTGTCAGCGCCGGCGATGCGCCGTGTCTTTCTGAGGGCTGGCAGATAGAGCCAGTTGTCGTCTTCGCGACCCAGATTCTCGATCGAGAGAAAACCGGTGCCCTCCACGTCGGCCGGCGATTGGAAACGTATGAGTTGCATCTGCGTGTCATCGCTGCGCGTCTTTGTCCACATGACGATGTCGCGCTCCCGAGTCCCGCCGCGGGCGCTGATGATCGTCATCCGGATCTCCGCCTCGGTGTCCTGGGTGCGATCCTGCATCTTATGAGTTTCCATCACTTCCCTGCCAGTCGGCGGGACCTGGGCGATCGCCGGGGCGGCCAGCAGCGGAACTGCGAGACCAAAAAGAGCGAGTTGCTTCTTCATATCACCTCCCCTTGCCCGTTTGGCGCTTTGCGGGTCTCGATCCCGAGCAAAGCAGGCAGCAACACCAGAGCCAGGGCGGCCGCGATCAGCATGCTTCCGGCCACCATCCAACCGATGTGAATCACGGGCCAGAAACTGGAGACGAGCAACACGAGAAAACCTGTTGCCACGGCAAGCGAGTTGAACACAATGGCCCGCCCCGACGTAACTATGGTCTCCCGAACCGCCGCGTCTACGGATCCGCCCTTCGCATGCGCCGTCTCGTACCGCCACAGGAAATGCACGCTGTAGTCGATACCAATACCCAGAACGATACTGGCGATGAGTGCCGTGACGGCGTCGAGGAAAATCCCGAAGGCAGCCAACAGGGCAAAGACCATGAGAATCGTTACCACGAGCGGGAGCAAACCGAACAGCCCCCGCCGCACAGAGCCGAAAATCAAGACCAACAAAATGGCGATGACGACCAAAGCCAGACCCAAACTCTTGAGCTGGCTCGGGATGATCAGGTCGTCGGCCACGATGCACAGATTGGAGCACCCGGCGAAGGAGACATCAGCGTCGGGAGCGAACTCCCGCTGGGCAAAATCGATCGCGGTCTGCCGTACTTCCCTGAGATGCGGGGTGTGGTCGGTTCGGATCTGGGCGACAACGTTGGCCTTGCTGTAGTCGAAGTTGGCCAACTTGAGGATATCGTCGCCACCAGCGTTCTCGTACAGCAACAAGTACTGGGCAATCAGATCACGCCCGTTGACGTTAACCTCGCGTTCGATCTCAATCTCCATGCCGTCGACCTCTTGCCAGTCCGTCTCGAGCACCTGCTCTCGTTCGAACGGGATCCGGTTGAATGCGGGATCAGCGTTGTTCATCACGTAGTGGATCCGTCGGACGTAGTCTGCGAGCGAGGTCGTGTAGCCGACCAGAACCCGCGCCTCGAGCGAGTCCTGGAGCGCTGCCATCTTGCTCAGGACCTCGGGCTCCTTGAGGCCGTCCGGCCTTCCCGTGTCGATCACGACGTTAAGGACCTCGGTCCCGCCGAACCTCTCGTTGATCAACTCGCTGGCTTGGACGATTTTGCTCCGCGTCTTGAAGTATCCGACCATCCTGCTCCCGACTTGGATGCGCGGGAGCATCAGGGCCGCAACCGCAGACGCCGCCACCGTGGCGATCACTACCCAGCGCCGGTGCTGAATCGCGATTTGGCCGATACGCTCGAGGAACTGAGTAACTCGACCGCCGGCCGTCACGAGGGAACGACCGTGGGGTGGTTCCATCAGTTTCAGCATGGCCGGGATAAAGGTCAGCGAGAAGATCAACGCCGCGAGTACGCCGACCGAGGTAAAAATTCCGAAGTCGCGGATCGACGCCACACTGGAGATGGCTAACGACCCAAAACCCGCCATGTCGGTCAACGAGGTGAAGATCACCGGAGCGCCCATCGCCCTCATCGTCGCAACGATCGCCTGATCACGATCCCGATGCCGAGCCCACTTGAGCTGATACTCAGTAATCACGTGAATGCCATCGGCGATCCCAATGGCAACGAGGATGATCGGCATGACCGAGGTCATTAGCGTCAGCGGCCGCCCGACCATCGCCATAACGCCCAGGGTCCACACAATCGAGACCAGCACCACTGCGAGGGGGATCAGCGCGCCCTTGATCGTCCGAAACGCAAACCACATCACAACGATCACCAGCACGATCACAAGCGGCATAAGGCGCGCCAGGTCGCCGCCCATGTACTTGGTGGTGTAAACGTTTACCATCGGTACGCCCGCCAGGTGGACCTCCTCCGGTCCCTCGTACGGCGACGCGAGTGCCTCGAGTTCCCGGAAGAGAGCGTGTGCGAGGTCGATGTGGTCGTCGTAATAGAAGGACAGCTCGACGAGGATCACGGTGCCTGTGCTGTCTTCCGACACGAGACCGTTCACGAACATCTCGTTCTCGAATACGGTAGCCGTCAGCGCAGCCAGCTCGTCACCAGACTCGGGAACAGAGCTCATGGGCGGGTGAACATCGAGCCCGGATTCAGTCGCGGTGATATTGTCCACCTGCGCCAGGCTGATCACGTCGCTCACGGGCGAGAGTTTCAATCGGAGCTCGTCGACAAAGGTCCGAAAACCCGCGTTCACGGAATCGATATCCGCTTCCTCGATAGCGATCCACAGGTTGTTCACGGGACCGCGGTCCGACGCGCCGAGGCCATCTTCGAGGATGCCCTGGATTGGTCTTTGGTACGGTGGTCCCAACCGATCCGCCCAAGCCTCGAGGCGCTGGGCGTCACGATCGGTCGCAACGGCTAGACCCCAGATCTCTTGGGTGAGGTCGCGGACTTTCGTTAGGGTACGCGGGTTGAAAACACCGTCTTCGTTCAACAGCGCGACCAGAATCAGCTCGCGGCTGTCGAACACCTGCTTTATCTCGTGGTCTTGCGTGACCGCCGGATGACCCTCGGGGAAGAACGCCTCGATCGAGCTGTTCAGCTCGACGCGCCTTGCTTGCCAGCCGAGGAAGACTGTAAGCGTTGCGATGGCGGCGATGACCCACAGAGGGTGGGCGAGGATCAGACGGTAGAAGCGCTCGCTCACCACTCCGGCCATGGCAGGACGATGCTGACAAAGAGCACGAGGGCGACCCAGGCAAGCACATGGCGGCTCCCATCAACGGTAAGGAGCTCGTTTCGCGCTGGCGGATGGTCTAAACCGACAACCGCCCACGCGATCAGACCCCAGACGAGCCAGTGGTGGGAGTAGAGAAAACCCGTCACAAACATGAGGGTGAGAAAAGAAACCCCGAGCATGCGGGCGCGACGGCGGCCAAGAAGACTATAGGCGATATGCCCTCCGTCCAATTGGCCGATGGGTACCAAGTTCAGCGCTGTGACCAAGAGCCCCAGCCAACCGGCAAAAGCGATCGGGCCGAGTCGGACAGGTTCGAGGATGGATTCGCCACCGGCGAGCTGAAAGAGAACCGCGAAAAGAAAAGAAGAGGCGGGGACCATTCCATGCGCGGCGCCACGGGCCTCCGTGGCCGCCCCGAACAAGACTGCGACGACGGCGACAATGAAGCCAGCTAGAGGCCCGGCGATCGCAATGTCGAGGTACTGGCGGCGATCCTCAACCGGTCCCTCCATTCGTATCAAGGCGCCGAATGTCCCAAGAAAAAACGGAGCAGGGATGAAGTACGGCAGGGTTACCGGGACACCACGACGCCTTGCCACGAGGAGGTGCCCTAGCTCATGGATGCCCAGAATCGATAGTAGAGCGAGGGCGTAGGGTAGGCCCACAGCCCATCGACTCGGGGAGGCCAAAAGGTCGACTCCTTGATGAAGAGCGCCAGCCCATGTGGTCGTGACAAGCGTTCCAACGACCAGCAGGACGTTCAACATTTTGTTCTGGCGAAGCTGAGGTTGCCTCTTTGGAACTTGTCTCGCTACGACAACGACGTGGCCATCGCGCGCGTCTGTGAGCCACAGGTCGTAGCCGCGCTCGCGGCATTGCCGAGCGATGCCACGAAACTCTTCGGCGGTGTTGGGCATCGGTGTACCGTAGAAAAGAACCGCGGAGTCCCGGCCTTCCATGCCAGTTATGCGAATCAGTTTTCCAACGCAATCCTCGACCTGTTCAGCGACCCAGTATGCATCTCCAGCTCGTCGCTCCGTTGAACCGCAGCCGCTTCGACCAGTCACCGTACGGTGAACATCTGCTGGCAGGCCTGTTGTCAGCTTCTCCGACATACCTCTAATTTTGCGTTACGATGGATGAAGGCGCGGTGAGGGGATCATGAAAGGGGCTTCATGAAAGACCCGATCAGGATGTCAGCTATAGTTGGAGGGTCTGGATGCGAATTTTAGTAATCGAGGATGATAGAAAAGTCGCGGGGTTTCTCGAGAAAGGACTTAGAGAAGAAGGATACTCAGTAGATGTCGCCTTCGACGGGGACGAGGGAGAGACCAATGCTTACGTCTACGACTACGATGCGCTGGTCGTTGACGTCATGCTGCCTGGGAAGAACGGGTACGAGATTGTGCGCGGGCTACGAAAGGAAGGGAGATCAGTCCCGATACTCCTACTCACCGCCAGAGATTCGACTGAGGACGTTGTCCGCGGGTTGGATGCAGGGGCGGACGATTACTTGACCAAGCCGTTCAGCCTCGACGAGCTGTTAGCCCGAGTCCGAGCACTCGCGCGTCGAGGAGGGTCCGGCCGCCTGGACCGCCTCATATACAACGACTTGGAGTTGGACAGGATTCAGCACTTAGTCCGCCATCGCGGGGAGCTGCTGGATTTAACACCAAAAGAGTTCCAGCTACTCGAGCACTTTATGCTCCACCCGGAGGAGATCGTACGTCGCACGGAGCTTCTTGAGAAAGTGTGGGATCTGCAGTTCGACCCAGGGTCGAACGTGGTCGACGTTCACGTCGGCAATCTGAGGCGCAAGCTTCGCGCAAAAGGAGCCGGCGGGCTCATCACAACGGTCCGCGGCGTCGGCTTTATGCTGCACGAGGGTGAGTCGGGGTGAAACGATCTTTCCGATTCCAGCTGGCGGCCCGGTTTACGGGCATGATGACAGCCGTGCTCGTCAGCGTCGCACTACTCAGCTACCTCTCCATACGTGAAACCCTAGACCGACAAATCAACGCGACATTAGTCAACGTCGCTTCCATCCAGGCGGCATCTGTTACCGAAGCGCCAAGCGGCGAGATGAAGATCCGGGAGTGGGAAGTGACTCCATCGGAGGCAGCCTCGATCCGGGATCTCAGTCGATATACGCAGGTTTGGTCGGCCGAAGGGAGTAGCCTGTTGCGTACGCGGTACTTGACTGAGGACCTCCCGCTGGACACGACGGCGCTTCTGGCAGCTAACGGAGGAGAAACGGTGAGGGTTGGGCAGGAGTTCCAAGGAGGCCCGATCCGATCGCTCTACTACCCGCTGGGTCGCTTCGGGTCGCCTCACGAACCTCACGTTTTGCAGGTAGCCGCTCCACTGGACGCGAGGGACCGAACCCTCCGCCGTCTTGCCCTGCTGCTGTCCGTCATTACTCTGGTCACCGCGGCGGGCGCGTTCGCGGGCAGTTGGTGGCTGGCTGCAACAGCGGTTCGTCCTGTCAAGGAGATCATCGGGCAGGCAGAGGAGATAAGAGCTGGAACGCTTGAGCGCCGTCTGACAGCCACAACCGACACCCTCGAGGCAGATCGGCTAATTCAGGTCCTGAACACGATGCTGGAGAGGCTCGACGCCGCGTTCGAGGCACAACGTCGGTTTATAGCCGATGCCAGCCACGAACTCCGGTCTCCGCTGACGGCGATGCGCGGTGAACTCGAGTTGGCCCGCCGACGCGAGCGCAACCCCGAGGAATACCGTGACGTCATCGACAGCGCGTTGGAGGAAGTCGACCGATTATCAAGAACGACAGGAGATCTGCTCACACTCGCTCGCTCGGACGCCGGTGTCATGCAACTCCGGATCAAGCACGTGAATGTTGATCAGTGTGCGGCGCGGGTCGTGGATCGGATGCGCACTTTGGCAAATTCTCTGGGGGTAGTCATCGCGCTGGATGCACAGGGGGGGGCACCTGTTTATGCCGACCCGGATCTGATCGAACGGCTCATCCAGAACCTTATAGAAAACGCAATCAAGTTCACACCGAAGGGTGGCTCGGTAACGGTACACGTCGATAGAAGGAACGATGACGTCGAGATCGATGTGTTGGATAGCGGGCCGGGTCTCCCATCAACCGATCTCGAGCGCATTTTTGAGCGTTTTCACCGCGTTGACGAGTCTCGAACGCGGGCCCATGACGGTTCCGGGAGTGGTCTTGGCCTCACGATCGTGCGCACGATCGCGCATCTCCACCACGGGGATGTGAGTGCCGCAAACCGCCCGGAAGGCGGCGCACTGTTCCGTGTTCGCCTTCCAGTCACACCAGAGGCGAACCTCACTTCCCGCGGTCAAGACGAGGGCCACTCTCAGTCCACCAAATAGCGTCGGGGTTCGCTTCTCTTCAAGCGCTACACTCGAACCCCACGTAACCGAAGAGAATTCCCGACCACTGAAACGGAACTGAAGCTCATCGCCGCCGCTGCGATGATCGGGCTCAGGAGGATCCCAAAGAACGGATACAAAAGTCCCGCCGCCACCGGAACCCCCAAGCTGTTGTAAACAAAGGCGAAGAACAGGTTCTGCCGGATGTTGCGCATGGTCACCCGGCTCAGGCGCGTCGCTCTGACGATGCCGCGGAGGTCACCCTTGACCAGCGTCACCCCGGAACTCTCCATCGCGACGTCGGTTCCTGTTCCCATTGCGACACCGACCTGGGCCTGCGCGAGAGCTGGGGCATCGTTGATCCCGTCGCCGGCCATGGCCACCACTCGTCCTTCGGCCTGAAGGCGCTTAACGACGTCAGCCTTTTGATCGGGAAGCACTTCGGCAACGACCTCGTCAATTCCCAGCCCTTTAGCCACCGCTTCCGCAGTTGTCCGGCTGTCGCCGGTCAGCATGGTGATTTTGACTCCTTCCCCGTGGAGGCGGCGGATCGCCTGCGGTGTCGTGTCCTTGATCGGATCGGCGACACCAACAAGCCCGGCAACGATTCCATCGGCGGAGACGTACATCACGGTCTGACCTTCGGCGCGCATCGACTCTGCTCGCTCGGCCAGAGCACCGGGGTCGATTCCGAGTTCGTCCATCAGTTTGAGGTTACCGAGAGCCACGACGCGATCTTCGATCGCTCCCTTTACTCCTTTTCCCGTTACCGACTCGAAAGACGCGGCTTCGACGAGGGACATCCCTCGGTTCGCCGCGCCTTCAACGATGGCCGCGGCCAGGGGATGCTCGCTACCTCGCTCAAGGCTCGCTGCCAAACGCAACAACTCCTGCTCGTCGAATTGCTCGGCGGGCACCACACTCATCAACTTGGGCTTGCCGAGCGTAAGGGTTCCCGTCTTATCCACAACGAGGGTGTCCACCTTCCTTAGCACTTCGATAGCCTCGGCGTTCTTGAATAGAACCCCGAGCGTCGCACCTTTGCCGGTAGCGACCATGATTGACATCGGCGTCGCGAGACCTAATGCGCACGGACAAGCGATGATCAAAACCGCGACGGCGTTGATTAGGCCGTACGCCAAGCGCGGCTCGGGCCCCACGAGCCCCCAGACGATGAACGTGAGCGCCGCGACCAGAACGACCACGGGAACGAAGTAGCCCGCTACGACGTCAGCGAGTTTCTGAATCGGTGCGCGGCTCCGCTGAGCCTCGGCGACCATGCGGACGATCTGCGCAAGCAGTGTGTCCGCACCGACGCGATCTGCCCGCATGGTGAGCGACCCCGTACCGTTTACCGTCGCGCCGATCAAAGCGTCGCCGGGACCTTTCTCGACTGGAATCGGCTCGCCCGAGATCATCGACTCGTCGAGCGCGCTGGTCCCTTCGAGCACCTCTCCGTCGACGGGCACCTTCTCGCCCGGGCGGATGCGCAACCGATCACCAGGCTGCACCTGGTCGAGCGGCACGTCTTCTTCGGAGCCATCGTCTCGAAACCGGCGAGCCGTCTTCGGAGCGAGACCCAGCAGGGCCCTGATCGCGGCACCGGTCTGGCTTCGCGCTTTGAGTTCGAGAACCTGGCCGAGGAGAACGAGGGTCACGATGACGGCCGCGGCCTCGAAGTAGACAGCCACGTCACCCTCCGGTCCCCGGAATGAGCGCGGAAAAATGTCGGGCAGAAGGGTGGCTATCACGCTGTACAGGTAGGCCACACCGACCCCGAGACCGATGAGCGTAAACATGTTCAGGTTACGAGTGACAACGGATCGCCAGCCGCGTTCGAAGAACGGCCACCCGCCCCACAAGACGACCGGCGTCGCCAACAGGAGCTCGATCCAGGTCAGCGCTCGCGGTGAAGCCACCCGATCCAGGAAACTGACCGGTAAGAAATCGGCCATTGCGATGACGACCAGGGGGACCGTGAGGATTGCGCTTACCCAGAAACGCCGTCTCATGTCCGCCAGCTCGGGATTCTCTTCGTCCTCCGTTACCGTCCGTGGCTCGAGGGCCATGCCGCAGATCGGGCACGAGCCTGGTTCGTCGCGGATGATCTCGGGATGCATGGGACAGGTCCACTCTGTGCGCGTCGGAGGAACCGCCGTCACTTCGGCCTCAAGAGCCATGCCACACTTGGGGCACGGGCCGGGGCCCTCTTGACGAACATCGGGGTCCATCGGGCAACTGTACGTGACGTCGGTGGAGGCGCTCGTCTCCTCGCAATGCGTTGAAGTTGCTTGCTTCGTGGTTTCTCCTCCGACAAAACCCTGTGGAGACTGACGAAACTTGGACTGGCAATGAGAGCTGCAGAATGTATAAACCGCACCATCGTGAGTTTCTTGAAGCTCCCCGTCCGGATCCACGGTCATCCCGCAGACGGGATCAATAACCCTCGTACCGACTTCTGGCTTCCCGGATGTCCTACTCACCATCATCCTCCTGTTTATGTCTCGTGCCGACGCCCCTTCGCTGACCCGTTTCCAGTCGGACTGTATGTCTCTTCTCGTCGTTGATATCGAGCGCGTCCGGATGGCAAACACTGGCGAGCTACCTGGTTGCGCCTGAGCACCTGCGTGATCCGTCCGCGGTTGGCCCGAACCACGCGCACACCAGCCGCGACGCACTCCCGTCGAGCGTCGAGATCGAAAGTGTCGATGATTCGACCGAACTCCGGTCTGAGCACGAGGTCGGCTTCCTCAAAGCGCAGCTTCGCATGGTGCCGATAACATATCTCCGTTGCACGCACCAGAGCCCGCCACCCATTCGTGATGTCGCGCGCAGTCCCGAACTGACTCGGATCTACAACAACCACGGGACATCCAAAGCCTCGCGCCACGTCGATCGGGGCGACATCCACGTACGCGCCGTCCGCGAGAAGAGCACTTCCCCTCTCCAGCGGAGCCGCCACGCCGGCGAGAGCGGAGCTGGCATAAACTGCCCTAGCCGCGTTACCCGACCGCAAAATGACGCGCTCCCCGGTGAAGAGGTCCGTTGTGCCGATGGCGATCTGGACCCGGCCATCTTCCAGATTCTTGCCCGCCGTGAGCACTTCGAGAAGATCCAAGGCTCTCTCAGACGCCGTGGCTCCACGTCCCCACTCGAGAATCAGATCGTGCACCGCCCGCAGATGACCCCAAAGGACCCGCACCTTCTGAACCGGGCTCGCTGTGGCGTCGAGTCGAGAGAGGGGGCCCGGAAACTTGCTCGTGTCCATGTCCAGGAGGGTGTCGTACCAGTTCTCGCGAAGCGCATACGTTGCTGCGACGACAGCCCCCATTGACACGCCCACCACGGCGCTGGGGCTAGATCCCTGCGTTTCCAGCGCGCGCAGCACTCCGACATGCGCGAAGCCGCGGGCCCCACCACCTGCGAGCACCAGTGTGAAAGATTCACGGCCGGGTCGGGCGAAACGCGCTTGGTGATCGATCACCTTCGGGACCCCCTACGCTTGCGGTGCCGCTTCTTGCTCTCCACCCGTACGTACTCGTCAGGGTCATCTTCGAACATCGATTGACATTGTGGGCAACAGAGGTAGAAAAGCTTCCCGTCCTGTTCAACCGTGGCATACGCTTTGTTGGGGTTCATCCTCTTACCACACACAGGATCGTACTTAAACATGGTGTCTTCCCTCCTCCTTCAGCGTGGTTGTGCGGCGTGCCGGCGGTCTCCTCGCCCTGGGAACGACCGCCGGCACTTCACAATCCCACTCGGTTGACCGCAAGTACTCGTCAGGGTCACTTTCAAACATCAACTGACATAGTCGGGAACAGAGGTAGAAAAGCTCCCCGTGCTCCTCAACCGTGGCATACGCCTTGGTGGGGTTCATCCTCTTACCACACACAGGATCGTACTCGAACATGATCCTTTCCTCCTTCTGGCGTGGTCGTTGCGCGGGGTGCCGGCGGTCGCTTGGCGCTTGGAACGACCACCGGCTTTTCACCATTTCACTCGGTTGACCAACGGCCTCAGTGCTCGTGCTGTTCACCTTGCAGAGCCGAATCGCCTGGCGTACTCATGCCATCCGGCGTCATCATCCGACACCCTTCGCCGGCCCTCATCATCATGCGTTGCCGGGTGACGCGCATTCCATAGTGAAGGTTCGAGCGCTGCTCGGCGTTCAGGACCTCTAAGGCCTGTTGGCCTGCCCGGGCCATCGAGACCTGCATCTGGACATGGCGGTTGGCTGCCGCGTTCAGAGCGGACTCGTAGCTGGAGAAATCTGGCTGCTCTCCCTCGAGCGCTTCTTTCGCCCGTTCGTGCAGGGAACGCATTTCGCTCATGATCGACTCGTGGGTCGCAGTCGTTTCCTTCTTGATGGCCTCGATCTGTTCCATTTGGTCGTCGGTGAGTCTCAACGCATCCCTCTGGTGAAGGATCATGGACGGATTCGGTCCAACCATCATCATCCCCATCATTCCACCGCCGGACTTCATCATCTCCTCCATCATTCTGCTGCCCGGAGCCATACCAGGCATTTCCACCGGTGGCTGGGCGGGTTCTCCGTCGGGGTGATGTTCCTGCCCCCAAACGAGCGGGGGGCCGACGAGAAGGGCCGCCAGCAGCAAGGAGCACAGGATCGTATCGCGTTTCATGGGATCCTCCTGAGATCTTGTTTAGTCCAGAGGCGGGCTTCAAACCGGCCTCATGAGAAGCCTCTATATTGGCGAGAATATCCGCGGCCGCATGAAGCGGGTCTGAGATCGGCATGAAGAAACGTTAGCTAAAGGATCCAAGCCAGCCGTCCTAGGCCGGTCAAGCGCTTGAAGGCGTCTTCATGCACATCTCACTTTCCCTTCAGAGGTTCCGGACTACCCTCTGATCAACTTTCAAAAGAGAGGACTCTCGTTTAATGAACATCCTTGCCAACATTGGGTCTTAGGGTATGAGCTCAGCACTCGGTGGCGCGGTCCATCCCGCCTTTGTTCTACTCTGCTGCACGATTCTCCTCCCCATAGGCTCCCAACCGGTGCGGGCACAATCGGACGGGTTGACGCTGGCGGAAGTATACGAGCTTGCCCGCGAACAAAATCCGCTTATCGCGGCCGCCAGCGCCCTCGCCGACGCCTCGGAAACGATGGAGCGATCGGCAGGATTGCCACCCGACCCCGTCTTCCAGATCGGAGCCACCAACCTCCGCTTGCCTGAGTTCTCGGCGGATATGCCTAACTCGATGGCGCCAGCGATGATGCTTATGCAGACGGTTCCGTTCCCGGGCAAGCTGTCCCTGGGTCGCCGGATCGCCGGCCAGTCGACCGCCATTGCCGAAGCGGATGCTATGGAAACCTGGTGGGAGGTGCGGGCTGCAGTGGCAAAGTCGTTCTACGATGTCTACGCGGCGGATCGCCAGCTCGAGGTAATGCGGAATACGCTGAGGCTCCTCGAGGACTTCGAACGCGTCGCCCGGGCGATGTACGACGCTGGTTCAGGTCGTCAGAGCGACGTGCTGCGAGCCAACGTCGAGGTGGCCCGGATGGATTCCGAGATCGCCCGCATGGTGGCGATGCGAGAGGTCGGGGCGTCACGACTCAATGCGCTGTTGAATAGACCGGCGGACACGCCCGTTCCCTCTCCCGTCCTGCCGGAGCTGCCGCGCGACACACCCGATGCACTCACCCTCAGGGCATGGGCGGAGGATACGCGGCCGATGCTCGAGGCGGGGCGGACGGGGGTGGATCGAGCCGAGACGCGACGAAACCTAGCGGGGAAAGAGATCTGGCCAGACTTCGCGATCGGCCTTCAGTACGGCCAGCGCGAGAGGGATACGGGAGGAACCGCGCGGATGGGGGGCGTCTTGGTTGGGATCAACGTGCCGATTTTCGCCAGCGCTAGGCAACTTCGATTGCGCGATGAGGCGGCCGCGATGCAGAACATGGCCGAAGCCCAGTTGACAGACATGCGCGCTCAGGTGGACGCGATGATCGGAGTGCTATTGGCCGACCTAGCACGAGCCCGGACACTCATCTCGCTTTACCGACAAGAGATTCTTCCACAGGCCAAAGCCAACGTCGAGTCCTCGTTCTCGTCCTATCGGGTCGGCAGCGTGGACTTTCTGACGCTGGTCGATGCGCAGCTGATCTTGGACCGCTACGAAGAGGAATACTACGAACTGCTTGCGGAGTACGGCTCTGACATCTCCGAGCTGGAGATGACGATCGGCCGCGAGCTGCCCATGACCCGAGAGCTACTCGCGGAGGTTCAATGAGTTCGAAGAAACAGCTGATCTTGTCGTTTTCCCTTGTCGCCATCGCCGGCGTCGTCGTGCTTGTCTACGTGATCAGCGGGGGAGCCGAAGACGCCGGTAGCTCAACTGGGGGACACGACCACGCCGCCATGGCGGCTACCGACGACGAAGGACAGCCGGTCCACCTGGACGACGAAGGCGCCGGCCGAATCGGCGTTACCTACACGACCGTACAACGAAAGATACTGGATCGCACCGTCCGAACCGTAGCAACAGTTACTTACGACGAAACACGGCTCACCAACGTAAACCCCAAGATCGAAGGCTGGGTCGAGAGACTATACGTCGATTTCACTGGTGCCCCCGTTCGCCGGGGGCAGCCGCTTCTCGACATTTACAGTCCGATGCTGGTCTCGGCTCAGGAAGAACTCATTCTTGCGCGTCGACTCATGGATGAATCTGCCCGCGAGCCCGGGACCCGGGCAACACAAAAGGCTAAAGAACTCCTCGATTCGACACGACGACGGCTCGCGTACTGGGATATCCCCACGGACGAGATCGCCAGAATCGAGGGGAGTCGAACCCCGCAGAAGACCCTCACCTTGCGTGCGCCAGCGAGCGGGATCGTCATCGAAAAGGATGTCCTCGAGGGTACGCGTGTCATGCCAGGAATGGACCTCTATACCATCGCTGACTTGTCAACCGTGTGGGTCGAAGGAGAGGTGTTCGAGAAAGATCTATCGCTGGTCTCCGAGGGGCAGCCCACTTCGGTGACTTTGGAGGCCTATCCCGGGGAGACGTTCTCTGGCGAGGTAACCTATGTCTACCCCACCGTTTCCCTCGAGGCGCGGACGGGACGTATCCGAGTCGAACTGTCAAACCCCGACCTTAGGGTCAAGCCGGGGATGTATGCCACCGTCGAACTCGAGGCCCCTACGACCCAAAGTGTGTTAGTCGTCCCGCGGGCGGCCGTCCACGCTACCGGAGAGAGATCGTTTGTTTTCGTTCGTAGAGAGGACGGGATGTTGGTCTCGCGAGAAGTCACGACGGGTCTTGTGTCAGACCCCGAGATCGAGATCCTTGAGGGCCTCGATGAAGGAGAGCAGATCGTATCGGCGGCGAACTTCCTGATCGACGCCGAGTCAAGCATGGGCTCTGCGATCGGCGCGATGCCTGGCATGGAGATGGAGACGCCCGAGCCGCCAACCGAAGAGACGGCGCCTGACCACCAGTCGCACACCGCCAAAGGAAAGTAACCGATGCTTCCTCGAGTCATCGAGTGGTCCGTCGCAAACAAGCTCATCATTCTCGTGCTGGCGACGTTCGTCGTCGCGGCCGGGATCGTGGCTATGCAGCGAACCCCGCTCGAGGCTTTGCCGGACCTGTCCGACGTCCAGGTAATCGTCCAAACGGATTACCCCGGTCAAGCCCCACAGATCGTCGAAGACCAGGTCACGTACCCCGTTGCCACCGAGATGCTGAAAGTCCCCGGAGCCCAGACAGTGCGCGGATATTCGTTCTTCGGCGTGTCTTTTGTTTACATCATCTTCGACGATGGTGTCGACCTTTACTGGGCACGTAGTCGCGTTCTCGAGTACCTGTCGGCTATCCGCGGCAAGTTACCCACCGATGCCGAACTCTCACTCGGACCGGACGCCACCGGCCTCGGATGGGTTTACCAGTACGTGGTGGAAGACACCAGTGGGACGCGTTCGCTCGCGGATTTGCGCACGCTACAAGACTGGTATCTGCGATATCAACTCACCGCCGTTCCGGGTGTCAGCGAGGTAGCCTCCGTAGGCGGCTTCGAAAAGATGTACGAGGTCACTCTCGACCCGGTGAAGCTGCGCGGGTTCGGGATCTCTGTCACACGGGTCATGCAGGCGATTCGGAGGTCAAACGAAGACGTCGGGGCCATGATGGTCGAGCTTACCGAGCGCGAGTTCATGGTCCGCAGTCTCGGCTATCTGCAGGAAGTAAAGGATATCGAGAACGTTGTCGTTGGCTCGACAGTGAACGGCACGCCGGTCCGGGTAGCCGATATCGCCAGTGTGCAGTTAGCACCCAACGTCCGCCGTGGTATCGCAGATTACAATGGGCGAGGTGATGTCGTCGGCGGGATCGTGATCATGCGATTCGGAGAGAACGCCCTGACCACGATCGAACGGGTGAAGAACAAGATCGAGGAGATCAAAACCGGCCTCCCTGCTGGAGTCGTCATTCATCCGGTCTATGATCGTTCGGACTTGATCCACGATGCGATCGCAACACTCAAGGAAAAACTGCTCGAGGAGACGATCGTCGTGGCGCTCGTCTGCCTGGTCTTTCTGGCCCACGCACGGAGCGCCCTGGTGGCGATCCTGACGCTGCCGCTGGGCATCCTGATGGCCTTTATCGCGATGCGGGTGTTGGGTTTGGGGGCCGACATCATGAGCCTGGGAGGGATCGCGATCGCGATCGGGGCGATGATCGACGCTGCCATCGTCATGATTGAGAACATGCACAAGCACCTCGAGCGGGCGGTAACCGAGAAGCGCGAGCTGGCTCGGGCCGAAGGACTCTCATTCAGTGATGACGGTCGGCTAGGCACGTCCATACTTACGCCTACCGAGCGGTGGGGCATCGTGGTTCGCTCCTCCAAGGAAGTCGGACCAGCGCTGTTCTTCTCCCTCCTCATCATCACCGTGTCATTCTTGCCTGTGTTCACCCTCCAGGCGCAGGAAGGCAGGCTTTTCAAGCCGCTCGCCTGGACCAAGACGCTTGCCATGGCCGCCGCCAGCTTGTTGTCAATCACAATTGTCCCTGTTGCCATGGGGCTATTCGTGCGGGGGCGGATCCGTGCGGAGGAAAGAAACCCCATCTCGCGGATGCTGGTACGGATCTACCGACCAGCGCTCGACTTCGTCCTTCGATATCGCTTGCCCGTCGTAGCGGGCGCGATCGCATTGTTGATCCTCAGCTGGATCCCGTTCAAAACAATCGGGTCGGAGTTCATGCCACCGCTGAACGAGGGGTCTGTTCTCTATATGCCGACGACCCTCCCGGGGATCAGCATAGCCCGAGCGGGCGCCGCGCTCCAGCGCCAGGACAGCATCCTCGTCGCCATGCCAGAAGTCGAGAGTGTTTTCGGCAAGGCCGGGAGAGCAACCACGGCCACGGACCCGGCGGGGCTCGAAATGTTCGAGACCACGATCACACTCAAGCCCGAGAAGGAATGGCGTGAGGGCATGACGATGGAAAAGCTGATCGAGGAGATGGATCAAGCGATCCGCTTCCCCGGCATCACAAACTCCTGGACCATGCCGATCAAAGGCCGAATCGACATGCTGGCGACCGGAATCCGTACTCCCGTGGGGATAAAGATCTTTGGATCCGACCTTGCCGAGCTCGAGCGCATCGGGAAAGAGATCGAGCAGGCGATACCGATGGTGCCGGGCACGCGTTCCGTGTTCGCGGAGCGAGCCGTTTCAGGTTACTACCTCGATATCGATATCGATCGGGTGGCAGCCGCGCGTTACGGCCTCAACGTCGAGGACATCCAGGCCGTAGTCAGCTCGGCAATCGGTGGTATGACGATCACACAGACGGTCGAGGGCAGGGAACGCTACGGTGTGCGACTCCGCTATCCGCATGAACTGCGGGATCAACCGGAGAAGCTCGCCGAGATCCTCATCCCGGTCTCGTCGCGAAGGGGCAATCAGTCCCGTATGACACAGATGGCGGCGATGGGCGCTGCGACGCCCCGCAGCACAGCAGGCGGTCAGGATGCCCCAGCCCCCGGGCCGGCTCAGATCCCGCTCGGCCAGGTGGCCACCATACGTCAGGTAAGCGGGCCGATGGCGATCAAGACGGAAGGTGCATTCCCGACGGCTTGGGTGTTCATCGACGTAACCGGTCGCGACATCGGCTCCTATGTGTCGGATGCCAAGAAGATGGTGGCGGAGATGGTGGAGCTGCCCCCGGGCTACACCCTCCAGTGGTCGGGCCAGTTCGAGTACATGCAGCGCGCCAAGGAAAAGCTCCGTTTGGTCGTTCCGGCGACATTGCTGATCATCATGCTCCTGCTTTACTTCAATTTCAAGAACGTCAGCGAGACGCTGATCGTTATGCTCTCGCTTCCCTTCGCGTTAATCGGTGGCGTCGTGTTCATGGCGGTCCTGGGATACAATTGGTCCGTGGCCACTGCTATTGGCTTCATCGCCTTGGCGGGGGTGGCCGCCGAAATCGGCGTCGTGATGCTGGTGTATCTGGATCAGGCGTACGAGAAACGCCGTCGGACAGGTGGCCTGCGTGACCACCAGGATCTTCTTGCCGCAATCCGCGAGGGGGCGGGACAACGCTTACGGCCGGTGATCATGACCGCCACAGCTGTGATCGGCGGTCTCCTCCCCATTCTGTGGGGGCAGGGCACCGGTGCCAGCGTGATGAAGCGGATCGCCGCCCCGATGGTGGGCGGCATGGTATCAGCCACGCTTCTGATCCTACTCGTAGTTCCGGTCATCTACTCGTTCTGGAGGGGGCGGTCGTTGGCCGCTGAAACCGGCGAGTCGGACGCGGACGAGAGATCGTCGATGCGAGAGCCCGAGCCCGTTTTGGTCGGTTCCGGTGCAAGGAGATCGCCATGAAGAGAATCGAGATCATTCTCCGTACAGAATGCGTCGAGCGAGTCGTCAGGGGTCTGCGCGAAAACGGGGTGCCACGACTCACGATCACGCACGTTCATTCTTTAGGCTCGGGAGTCGATCCGGAGCACTATCGTCTTTCTTTCGAAGAAGGCGCGGCGTACACGGAGAACGCGAAAATCACGCTGGTGGTGAAGGCAGAAATGGCACCCTCGCTAATCGAACTCGTCCGAACGCGTGCTTGCACAGGTCACCAAGGGGACGGCGTGATCTTCGTCTGCGACGTAGAGCGTGTGGTCAAAATCCGCACCGGAGAAGAGAATGCTTTGGCTCTACTGTAGGAGGCACATAAGATGATCGCCATACAAGATGCGGGTAGCTGGCACCACGAGGGGCTCTACATGGGTGTCCACTGGTTATGGTGGCTCCTTTGGATCGCCCTCGTGGTGGTCCTAGGGTGGGCCTTCGGGCGTCTCTTCGCCGATCGCAGAGGGGCCAGAAGGGAAGCGGAAAGGACGTTGCAGGCCGAATCGATGCTACGCGAACGGCTCGCGCGTGGGGAGATCGACGAAGAGGAGTTCGCGCGGAAGATAACCGCGCTGCAGACATCACGCGGAGACCGAGACGCGTGATTTCGGATCAGATAAGCCCCATGGTTCGAGAGGCGGTTGACGTCTCTGCGGCCGGCAGGTAGAATCGACCCAATGATCGTTTGCCTCGCTCACGCTCACCATTACCACATCCCCGGCCATCTGCCGGAATCGGAGGCGAGCGGCTAGACTCACGACTTGGAATCATTGGAGAAACCGCCCGCTTCCGGAATCGGAGGCGGGCTTTTTTTGTTGCTGGTTCCGGACGCGGCTAATCAAAGGAATTCAATGGAAAGATTGAACAGTGATAACCTACGGATCGCGGTGCAGAGCTCTGGACGGCTGGCCGACGATTCGGTTGCGCTGCTCCAGGGTGCGGGGATCGATTTTGACGCCTACAGCCGGAAGTTGTTCGCGTCAGCTCGCAACTTTCCGATCGAGATTCTATTTGTGCGCGACGACAACATCCCAGAATACGTCCAGGATGGGGTCGCCGATCTAGGAATCGTGGGCCGCAACCTAGTTGTCGAACGCCAAGTAGAAGTCGACGAGGTCCTGTCGCTTGGGTTCGGCCACTGTGTACTTGTCATCGCTGCTCCGCGTGGCGGCCCGATCGCCACCGTAGACGACATCACGGAGCGGCGGATCGCAACCGCCTATCCTGCTACACTCGCGCGGTATCTAAATGAGCGCGGTATTTGCGCATCGATTGTCGAGACCGCCGGTGCGACCGAGCTGACGCCGGCGCTCGACGTTGCCGACGCGATCTGCGATCTGGTATCCACAGGAACGACGCTGCGGGTGAACGACCTCGCGCCAATCGACACGGTGCTCGCGTCTGAGGCGGTCCTGATCGCCCACCGTGGGTCCCGCGTCGACGCCCACGAGCGTGATATCAACCGGCTCTTGCTACGCCTCCGAAGCCTACTCGCCGCCCGCCAGACGAAATACATAATGGCGAACGCTCCGGTCGATGCTCTCCCCCGTATCCGCAGTGTCTTGCCTGGTCTTCGCAGCCCAACGGTGATGCCGCTCGATGATGAGGGCTGGGTCGCGGTCCACGCTGCGATCCCCGAGGAAACGTTCTGGGATTCGATCGAGGCGCTGCGCGAGTCGGGCGCGAGCGAAATCCTCGTCACCGAAGTCGAGAAGTTGATCCAATGAACGCCGCAATCCTCACGCTCACGCTGCCCAGGTACACGGCCCGCACGGTAGCTGACGCACGCGAGCTCCCGCCGTTCGTCCGAAGGTCGGCAGTGATCGAAGACGCACGGGTTGAGATCAGTCCGATCGTTGCGGATGTCGCGGAGAGGGGCGACGCCGCGGTCCGGTTTTGGTCACGGAAGCTCGACGGCACCGCTCCCGATCCGCTCGCCATCCCGCTCGACGGTGCTGGCGCCACCGTCGCGCCCGTCGCTCGCGAAGCGCTCGCGCTTGCCGCCGAGCGTATTAGCCGGTTTCATCGTGCGACCGCCCCGGCACCGGTCGTCGACGCGGCCGACGGGCTACGACTGTCTCGGCGGTTTGAGCCCTACCGGCAGGTGGGCGTATACGTGCCGGGTGGGCGAGCCATCTACCCGTCGAGCGTCCTCATGCTCGCGATCCCGGCTCGCGAGGCGGGCGTCAAGCGAGTCGTGTTAACAACGCCACCCGGGCCCGGTGGCACCATTCCGGACTCGATCCTCTACGCCGCCGCGCTCGCCGGTGTGGATCAGGTGTTCGCGATCGGCGGCGCACAGGCGATCGCGGCACTCGCCTACGGCACCGAGACCGTCCCGGCCGTCGACTGCATCGTCGGTCCGGGAAACCGATACGTCACCGCCGCCAAGACATTGGTCACCGACCGGGTCGCGATCGACGCTCCGGCGGGTCCGAGTGAGATCGCGCTTCTCGCCGATAACACCGCAACGCCGGCGATCGCGGCGGCCGACATTGTAGCCCAACTGGAGCACGACACCGACGCGCGAGCCCTGGTGGTTACGCCCAACGCCGCTTGGCTCGACGCGGTCGACCTCGCCCTGGCAAAGTGCCTCGATGGCCTCGATACGGCGGCCACCGTGCGTGCAGCGCTGGCAGCGAGTGCCGCGATCACGGTACCCGACCTCGCGGTCGGCGCCGACATCGTGTCTGCCTGGTCACCTGAGCACTTGGTGGTGTGGGTTGAGGAGCCCGAGTCGATCGTCGCGCGAACGCGCCACGCGGGGGCGGTATTCGTCGGCGGAGGTGCACCGGTAGCGCTCGGCGACTACGTCGCTGGGCCCAGCCACACCTTGCCGACAGGAGGTGCGGCTCGCTGCTGGGCGGGGGTCGGCACCGACACGTTTGGACGCTGGGTTAGCGTGATCGAGGAGGGATCCGCAGCAGTAACCGCCGACCTCGCTCGCGCGGCTGCAGTCCTTGCCGATCTCGAGGGACTACCGGCTCACGCCGCATCGCTTCGGCTTCGATGCAAGAAGGACGACGAGTGAGCGTGCCGCGCCCCAGCCGCCGACTGGCCGCGTTCACACCATACGAGGCCGCCGGAAGCACTCAGCGGAAGGGGATCCTCCTCGACGCAAACGAGAATGCCTGGGGACCGGCGATGCCCGACCCCACCGTGTCCGACCTACACCGCTACCCCGAAGCCACGCATGGGGAGTTGTGCCAGGCGCTGGCGCGGTTCGCCGGGGTCGCCGTTGACCGCGTCGCCGCCGGCAATGGGTCCGACGAGGTGTTGGATTTGATCCTGAGGGGGTTCGCTGACCCTGGTGACGCGGTCGCGCTCGTCGAGCCGACCTACGGCATGTACCGTACGGCGGCGACCCTGAATGACCTCGTCGTCCGCTCAACAACGCTTCTCGCTGACACGGCACCACCGTTCACGCTCGATTCCAACCGGTTCCTCGAGACCGCGGCCGGTTGTCGGATTGCGATTCTTTGCTCGCCCAACAACCCAACCGGCAACCGGTTTGACGACGACGACGTTCGTTACGTGATTGAGGGATTCGATGGGTTGGTGATAGTAGACGAGGCGTATGTCGAGTTCGGTGACCGCCCCAGCCTCGCCGTCTGGACCGAGGAGTACCCGAACCTGTGCGTGCTACGAACTCTCTCGAAGGCTTGGGGGCTGGCAGGCATCCGGATCGGCTACGCTGTGGCCTCCTCTCAGGTCGTCGAAGTGATCAACCGGATTCGTCCGCCCTACAACGTGAGCCGCACATCGACCGCGATCGCGGTCCGTGCGTTGGCCGAGCCGGAACGGCTGCGCCAATGTGTCGGCGCTGTCGTCACCGAGCGTGGACGCCTGGCGCGCAACCTTCGCGCGCTCGGGTTCGAGCCTTATCCCTCCGACGCCAACTTCCTTCTCGTTCCCTACCCGCAAGCGACGGAGCTGGTGGAGCGAATCGCCAACGACTGGGACGTACGGATTCGCGACCGATCGGGTCTTCCCGAGTTGGAAGGTGCGTTCCGGGTTACCGTCGGGCGCTCGACTGAGAACGACCTTCTGGTAGCCGCCCTGAGTGGCAGTGCTCCAAGCACGGATGTGGCAACGATCGGGCGGCGAGCGACAATTCGACGCACCACGTCCGAGACTCGGATCTCTGTGGCGGTCGAACTCGACGGGGACGGGGAAACAGCGGTAGCGACCGGAGTCGGCTTCTTCGACCATATGTTGACGTCACTACTCCGACACGCGGGCTTCGACTGCACGATCGCAGCTACCGGCGACCTCCACGTTGATCCCCACCACACGGTCGAGGACGTCGGAATCGCACTTGGACAGGCGCTTGACTCCGCGCTTGGCGACCGTCGCGGGATCGGGCGCTACGGTTTCCTGCTGCCGATGGACGAGTCCGTGGCAGAGGTAGCCCTCGACTTGTCGGGTCGTCCCCTGTTTGAGTTCAACGGCGTGTTCTCGAGTAATCACGTCGGCGAGCTGCCGACGAACCTCGTCCCAGAGTTCTTTCGTGCACTTGCCGTCAACCTCCGCGCGACCCTGCACGTTACGCTGCGCCGCGGTGGCGACCCGCACCATGAGGTTGAGGCTTGTTTCAAAGCCGTCGGTCGCGCGCTCGGTGATGCAATCAAGCGGGACAAGTCGAGTGAAAACGTACCGTCCACAAAGGGGGCCCTATGACGGGCGCACCGCGCCTCGTCGTCGTCGACTATGGCGCGGGAAACCTCCGCAGTCTCGGTGGCGCGCTCGACCGAATCGACGCCAACTGGCGGTTCGCGAGGGAGCCGTCTGATCTCGACGCGGCCGACGGGATCGTATTGCCGGGAGTAGGCTCGGCTGCACCCGCCATGCGCGTACTGCGATCGCGTGGTCTTGATCGCGCGATCGTCGGGAGCCATGCTCCCCTACTCGGGATCTGCCTCGGCATGCAGATCCTTTGCGAGCGATTGACAGAGGACGAGCCCGTCACCGGACTGGGCATCGTTCCAGGCTCGGTCGAGTCACTCCCCGACACTGTCAAGCGGCCACATATGGGCTGGAACCGAGTGATACTCACTGCACCTGTCCGGACCGAGGCAAGGGGCATCGAGCGAGCGCTCGAAGATTGGTTCTACTTCGCCCACTCGTATGCCGTCCGTTGTTCGTCTCGCCACGTGGTCGCGACCACATCGTACGGTGGCATGGTCCCCGCCACCATCACGACCGGCCGCGCTTGGGGCGTCCAGTTCCATCCCGAAAAGTCGGACCGTGCCGGCCTCGCGCTGCTGGCCGCATTCCGAGACTTCTGCCGAGGAGCGAAAGCATGAAAGTCACGCCAGCGATTGACATACTTGGCGGGAGGTGCGTTCGACTGTTCCGTGGCCGTTATGATCAGGCCACTGTATATGACGATAACCCACTGGCAGTCGCGCAGAGGTTCGTGGCTGCCGGGGCACCTGCCCTTCATATCGTTGATCTAGACGGCGCACACGCCGGCAAGCCATGCGTACTCGATGTAGTCCGCCGAATCGCGGCCGTTGGCGTGCCGGTTACCCTTGGCGGCGGGATTCGAACCCGCGCGGACGCTCAAGCGGCATTGGCGCACGGAGCAGCCAGAGTGATCGTCGGAAGCCGTGCAGTAGCGGAACCGGCGTGGCTAGCACGTCTACTAAACAAGCTTGGACCGGCCGTCTTGGTCGGCGCGCTCGACCTCGACAACGACGCGATCCGCATCAATGGCTGGACTCGCGTTGCCCCGGGGGTGTCAGGCAGCACCGTGTGGGACGCATGGGTGGCAGCCGGACTGAGCCACGCGATCGTCACGGATACCCTACGCGACGGCACGCTCGGCGGCATCAACAGCGCGACCTACCACTCTTTCGCTGACGGCCCGATCGCGGTCACCGCAGCGGGCGGCGTTGGGTGCTCGAGCGATCTCGACGATCTCGCTGTGACCGGCGTCGCTGGCGCCGTCGTCGGGCGCGCTATCTACGACGGTCACATCCCGCTCACCGAACTTGAGCAACGACGGTGGGTGTGGTCACCGCGCAACCGGAGAGAACGCGCCTAGTGCTCGCCCGGCGCATCGTTCCGTGCCTCGACGTCGCCCATGGCCGAGTGGTGAAGGGGATCCGTTTCGTTCAGTTACGCGATGCCGGCGATCCCGCCGAGCAGGCCGCGCGCTACGCTGCCGATGGCGCCGACGAGATCGTCGTCCTCGACATCGCGGCGACGCCAGACGATCGGAGCACATCACTGGCCACAATCGGGGAAATCGCCGAACGAGTGTTCGTGCCGCTCACGGTCGGCGGTGGCGTGCGCGCCGTCGACGACGTCATTGCGCTGTTGCGCGCTGGCGCTGACAAAGTGTCGATCAACACGGCCGCCGTGCGACGTCCTGCACTCCTCGCTGAAGCAAGTCGAGTGGTCGGATGCCAGGCCGTCGTAGCCGCCATCGATGCGGTACGAACTCCGACAGGGCAACGAGTGGTAGTCGACGGTGGACGTACGATGACCGAGCGGTCTGTCGTCGAATGGGCAGTCGAAGCGGTCGAGCATGGGGCGGGAGAGATACTGCTGACCGCACTCGATGCCGACGGGACGCGTGACGGGTACGACATCGAGTTGACTCGGGCGATCGTAGACACGGTGCCTGTACCCGTCATTGCATCGGGCGGCGCCGGCGGGCCAGCGGATTTTCTCGCGGCATTCCTCGATGGTGGTGCAGACGCAGCGCTTGCCGCCTCAATCTTCCACTTCGGTCATTGCTCAATCCCCGAGCTCAAGACATACCTGGTAGCCAACGGGGTGCCGATACGCCCAAGCGAGGGAAGGCAATGACACGCCTCGAGGCTCCTGGCTGGCCGTCGACAGCGGATCCCTCTGCACTCCTCCCGGCGATCGTCCAGGACGCCGACACTGGCGCCGTTCGAATGCTGGCGTGGGTCAACGCCGATGCCTACCGTCGGATGGTGATGACCGGCCGCGCGACGTTCTTTAGTCGCTCGCGCTATCTAGTGTGGGAGAAGGGCGAGACAAGCGGGAACACGTTGCTGGTCACCTCCCTCGCGTGGGATTGCGACCGGGACGCACTCCTGGTAAAGGCGCGAGCGGTTGGGCCGACATGTCACACAGGAGACGAGACGTGCTGGGGAAGCCTCTACGATCCGACCTGGATCGGCACTCTCGCCAGGCTGACAGCAACGATCGAGGCTCGTGATCGCGAGCGACCAGAGGGGTCGTACACCGCCCGACTGCTCAGCGACGGCGTATCGCAGTGTGCTGCCAAGGTCGTCGAGGAGGCAGGCGAGGCGGCGGTCGCCGCCCTCACAGAGGGTGCCGACCGATTCGCCGAAGAGGCCGCCGATCTTTGGTACCATCTCCTAGTGCTCGCGCGCGCTGTCGGCGTCGAGCCAACGGAGATCGCCCACCGGCTCGCCGTCCGCGGTAACCCTCAAGACTGGCGGCTTGATGGCGATCGATCGTGACGAGCTGCTCCTGGTACCCGACGACCCATAGCCGCCCTAACTGTCAACATTTCTTCATTCTGGCTTCAGCCCCCTTTCACAGGGCGCCACTTACGCTTGGCGCTGAGACGATCATGGAATCACGCGATAACGGCTCGCGTCCCAGGGGCCAGCGTTCCGCAGCGACTCCCCCCATGAGTCGCAGCTGGGACTTCATCGTAGGAGGCGCCGGGCCGGCCGGGAGCCGAGCGGCCGAGCTGCTGGCTCGGCGAGGCATCTCGGTGCTGCTGCTCGATCCCAAGGCTCCCTGGGAGAAGCCCTGCGGGGGAGGCCTGACTGCCGCTGCCCTGCGAAACACGCCGGTGCTCCGGGAGTTGCAAGCAGAGACGGAGACAATCTCGGAAGTCTTGGTGGTCGCCATCCGTGCCGGCCGCGTTCTACGCGTCTCGCTCCCGCCTGTAGGAAGCGCGCCCCGGCCGCCTGGGCTCGCTCGAGGCCCCAGCGGGACAGCCTCAGACGGCTCAGCGTCTCGAACGGGTTACGGAGCGGGATTACCACACTCACCCCGCCCAGGGGCGCGGTTCTCCTGGGGTCACTGCTAGACGCGGCGAACGAGCACCGGTCACTGGGCGGTGCCGTGATACGCGGTCTGATCTCGCGGGCTCCGGCGAGACTTCCCTCACACCCTGATTGTGACTGCCCGTCGGATGTCGTAGCCGCGAGCCGCTAAGAGGAAACGATGCCCAAGTCAACGAATCTCTCAGCCGCGCCAGCAACATCGATGAACGGTGTCGCAGGGTCCTGCTGTGAGAGCGACCGAGTGGTGGCATGGGGCGAGCCACAGGTCGTCGAACTCTCTCTTGCAGGAGCGTCGGGCTCCAAGGAGTCACCGCGGCTGGCCGAGAGAATCGAGCACCTTCCCGGCGTGCTCCGGGCCTTGGCAAACCCGATCACTGAGCACGCTGTGATTGAGTTCGATCCGCGAGTTACGCGATTGGATGCCATCGTCCATACCTTGGAGTCCTCGGGTTTGAAGTTGGACCACACCGTTTTCCGCTGGTACCTCCGTATGCCGGGAGTCGCGTGCGCCGCATGCGTCCATCGGATCGAGGAGGCGATCGACCGTGTGCCCGGCGTCTTGGGCACGACCGCAAACCCCAAGCTGCAGAGGATCGTGGTGGAGTATGCGCCCAGGCACATCGACTTTGGCGGGTTGCGCCGGGTACTGGAGAGCCTCGATACCCACTCAGGCGGTTGTTGCAAGCGCGCCAAGGAGCGTTAGCGACTGCCACGCACCTTTGTGTGCATCAACCGGGGCGCGGAGCACAAGCGGTTGGACCAGCGTGACGAGCGGCTGAGGGAGGAGCACCCAATGAATCCTGCAACGACAACCGGCTTTTGGCAGCTCACGGTCATCATGGTGGTGATCGCCTCGTGGCTTCTCTATCGCTACGTGGCGCCCAGCGGGTGGAGGGAGTGGAGCCGGGCAGGGCTCGTCCAGGCGTTCATAATCGCTCTCTACGCCGAGATGTATGGCTTCCCGCTCACCATCTATCTCTTGAGTGGATTCCTGGGTTTTGACATCCCCTGGCTTCACCAAAGCGGTCATCTCTGGGCGACTCTTCTGGGATGGGGCGCTCTTGGCGCGATGATTGAGATGGTCGTCGGCTATGCCTTTGTCTTCTTCGGTATCTCGGTGTTGATCGAGGGGTGGCGCGAGGTCTACCAAGCGAGTCGTGAGGGACGCATGGCCAGCGAGCGCCTCTACGGGGTGGTTCGGCACCCGCAGTACACGGGGATTTTCCTGGCGATCTTCGGGCAGCTCATCCACTGGCCGACGATCCCTACACTGGTCTTGTTCCCAGCGATTATCTGGGCGTACCACCGTCTAGCGAAGCGCGAAGAGGCTCAGATGGTCAACCGATTTGGAGAGGTATACCTCGATTACCGTCGCCACGTCCCCATGTTCTTTCCACGTCGCGGAGAGTGGCGGCGGCTGCTCGACGCGACACGTCCGCAGACAGTTGGGGACGAAACGATACTGTCCAAGAACTCTGGGTGATCACCTGAGCGGCTCTAAAGAAACCTTCAGTTGTATCTCACCCTCGGTTAAGGAGCCTTGGGCTACCGTGGTCTCAAGACCGAGGACGACGAAAGAGAACTCGCATGATCGCGGCGAAAACCGAAAAGAGTGGAGCATCCACTCGCAGAAGGTTTATCAGCTGGTTGCTCGGCACCAGCTTGAGCGCGCTCGTGCTGGCGGTGTTCTACCCCGTCGCGCGTTATATCACTCCGCCAGCGACGGCCGAGCCGGCAACGGCTACCGTCACGCCTCCGCTCAGACCGGACGAGTTACTGCCGAACTCGGGCCAGATCTTCAAGTTCGGAAGCCAGCCCGGGATCCTGATCCGAACCCCGGCTGGCGAGCTCCGAGCGTTCACCGCGATCTGTACACACCTTGGTTGCACCGTACAATATCGGCCGGATCTCGGTCATATCTGGTGCGCATGTCACAACGGTCACTTCGACTTAAACGGCATCAACATTGCGGGTCCGCCCCCCCGCCCCTTGGAGCCGTACGTCGTCAATGTCCGAGGCGACCAGATCGTGGTTAGTAAGGAGGCGTGAAGATGAGGCGATGCGGAAACGCGGCCTCTAGTTAACCGAGAGCGCCGTCGACTGATCGCTTAAGAGTCTGACGCTCAGCTCTAGACCGGCCGTCTCCAAGTAAAGTGGTCGTAGACGCCAGACCAGTACATGCCAAAGGCGACCGCGAAGGCTAACTCCTCGATCGGGATCGGGCCGATCAGCACTCCCGAGAGCGCGCCCAGGTTCCAGACGCGCTCCACGTAACCCGGCGAGAGCCACTCGAGGCCGATCACGAAGGCAGCGTAGTAAGCCAAGAATAGAGCACCTCCTACCCACGTCTTCGTCTTAAGGTCAGGTCGGCAGAGCACAGTGGCGACGGCGCCGACTATCATGGCGGTAATACCCGGATAGATGGGATTGACCGGTAGAAAGAAGAGAACGGGGAAGACGACAAATGGGGCCACGAGGGCCTTATGGTGATGCCGATGCAGAGGTAGGGCACGCTCCCCATCGGGAAGTGGCATAAGCCTCGCGCCTGTCAGCACGTTATAAAGCACGGCACCCACGCCACCAATACCAAAGCAGAACACAAGACTCTCGAGGTCGAAGCCGGTCGTGCGTGCCAGATTGAACAAGCTTGGCGGATTCCAGTACTCCGGAACGAACAGCGGTTCGGTGAGACCAAAGGGCGTCGTGAAGACGCTCGCCCACACCATCACGCGGCGGTGCGCCGGAAACCCGACCCACAGCACAACCCAAGGGATCAGGAACGCCGCCGCCCACGCAAACCAAACATACTGCTCGTCGATCATCGCCCCCCGCCTGATCGTATCGCCTTAATCACTGGGTACTCTGTGATTGTGAAGTACCCATTCACATGGAGATACGCACGGACGAGCGCGACTGCGTTATCCATCGCACCACTGCACAGAGGCCCTCCTACTCAATCATTCCCGGACCCAGAGCCACTGACATGAAGGCGTCATATCTGGCTCAAGAGCCCGCCGAAGCCCATAAAGGCTAAAGAGAGAATCCCAGCGATGATGAACACGAGGGCGGCTCCCTTTGCAATCTCCGGGACTGAGGAGAACTCGATCTGCTCCCGGAGTGCCGCCATGAGGACCAGCGTCAGGGTGAGTCCTGCTCCGGCACCCAGAGCGAAAGAGAGGCCCTCGAGAAAGTTGTAGCCGCGATTGGTCTGGAATATTGCAAGGTACAGGATCGCGCAGTTCGTGGTAATCAGCGGCAGGAACATGCCGAATTCGCGGAAGAGCTTTGGGCTCAGCTTCCTAATCGCCATCTCGACGACCTGTACCACCGAGGCGATCACAACGATGAAAGAAATGAGCCGCAGGTGTGGGGCAAAGCCCAGGATGAACGTGTTCAGAATCCAGGTGAAGACGGCTGTTACGACCAGCACAAATATGTCTGCTGCTCCCATACGCAGCGCCGTCGAAACACGCGCCGAGACACCCATGAATGGGCAGAGGCCTAGAAAGTAGAACAGCGTGAAATTGTTCACGACCATTGCGGAGATGAAAATCCAGACGAGGGTGTCCATCACGTCACCTTCTGAGGGTCGAGCGCCAGAGACCGCTTCATCACTCTGCTCGAACGGTGATGGCGATAGGAAGCGAAACCGAGAAGGATGAACCCGATCGTGAAGAATCCCCCCGGGGGTAGCGACATGATCACCCAGGGCTCAAAAGAAGGGCCGAACACGTTTACTCCCAGGAGGGCGCCACTTCCTAACAATTCCCGGATTCCCCCCATCATCAGAAGCGCTATGACGAAGCCGAAGCCCGTTCCTGCCGCATCAACAACAGCCCGACCAACCGGTTGTCTGGATGCGAAGGCCTCCTGCCGACTGAGAATCATGCAGTTAACGACGATTAGATAGATGTAGGCCCCCAGCGCCTTGTGGATATCGGGGACGACCGCCGCCATCACCATCTCGACGATGGTCACGAATGTGGCGATGATTAAGACGTAGCTCGCGATTCTCACCTCGTGTGGAATGATGCGTTTGAATACCGATACGAGAAGGCTCGAGCTGATAAGCACGAAGAAGGTGGCGATGCCCATCGCCAGGCTGTTGGCGACCGTGCTGGTCACAGCCAGGGCGGGGCATAGACCTAATGCCTGACGAAAGACGGGATTCTCCCGCCAAACTCCCCGCATGAGGTCGTCCTGAAGGGAACTACTTGCACTCCCAATCGAAGCGGCCCCTGCGTGACCGCAGTGAGACCCTCTGATTATATCTTCGGAGGTCGCTCGCCTTCTCATGACAGACCCACCCTCTCACGCTTCTTGCCTTTGCGTGTGCGTGGAGAACGTCACAACCGGATTCGGGCACGCGTGAGCTGGGACGTGGCGGGACCCTCCTGCTAGGCGGACGAGACCCATCGCTTCGCGAGCTGGTTGTGGATCGGCACGAAAACGAGGCCGGCGTACGCTCCGTAGAGAAACGACTCCACCAGCCCGATCAGAAAGCCCAACGGCGTGAGCCACTCGAAGCCTGGAAGGACAGCCTCCAGAAACCCCGTCATGTGGAGCCCCTCCGGGACGACGAGACCGTATAACACGCACACCAGAAACGTGACCGCGCCAAAGAGCGCTAGCGACCACGTAACGACTTTAACGCTCAACACCTTTTCCTCCTCCCTCGCCCGTCGGGGAGTCGTCGTGCCCGTGACCCGGTCCGCCGTGTCCGTGTCCGCAACCACCGTGACCGCCGTGCATTCTTGTGTGCATCAACAAGAACACCACCGCGATCACGATCCAGAACCAATTCTCGAGCAACCAGTCCACTCTCAGCTCCCTTCGTGCTTACGCGCGGATTCGGTCGACCATAGAACAGGGTAGAACGGGGCTTGTGAACCGGGTGTGAAGGCGCGATGAAGGATTCTTAACCGGCTGCTGCTGCGCGACACGAGCGACATCCTCTCTCGCTCCCTAGAGCGACATAAAAGACATCTTCATTCAAGGTTCACGCCGCCTTCAGAAACTCGCGCTTACACTCGGTCGTCAGCGGGAGGTACATGAGAATGGGAGGCACATCAATCTGTTCGCAATTACGGAGGATCTCTCCAGGAACCGCACACCCCAGATGGCGGCTGCGAAACACTGCTGAAACGTAATAGCCCTGTAACCGGTTTTCGGAATTGGACTCTCGGTGGTCTCGCAGGCTTGATCCTGGCGGTTGCCTGCAGCCCAGCGACTCCTGTGATCGACATAGAGACTACCGCGATTGAACTTGGCGAGATCGACCCGCAACCCGTTGAGACAACGGTCGGTGTATCCAACGTCGGTCGTGGTACGCTCCACATCCTCGCCACTCCCACGTCCTGTGGTTGCACCCGTGCGTGGGTTGCGGACTCGGTGCTGGCGCCGGGAGCCAGCACCATCCTGACTATCCGCTACGACCCGACAACGATGAGCCCTCCAGATACAGGACCGATACACCGAGGCGTTTACGTCCGAAGCGACGATCCTGAGCGTCTCGAGGTCGAGATCCATTTGCAAGCCGTCGTTTTGCCCTCCGGTAGACTATGATCGCCACTTTAGTGCTTTCGGCGGTCCTCGCGTCAAGTACGCAAGCGGCGCAAGACTCGGCGCTTGTCTACTACAACGAGGCCTGTCGAGACTGTGTGCAATACGTTCAGAGCCAACTTCGCCCCCTGCTCGCCGAGTTGGGTGTCGAGCCGGTTCGTGTACGAGATTATCTCAACGAACCTGGTGCTCGCCGCGAACTCTTCCAACGCAGTCGCGAAGAGGGTGTTCCGCTCTCGGTTCAAGGGCACCTCACCGTCTTCATCTCCAAGGATGTGATCCTTGAGGGTCACGTCCCCGCCGCTCTCATCCGGGAGGTGTTGAACCCCGCGCTCAGATCGCGCTACGAGAAGATCGCCGTCCACCAAGACGCAATGCCGGAGATGGGACAACCGGTCACGCATTACAAGGTGTGGTCGCCGGGTCGGCCCGTGGTGACGTATGAGATAGGTGCTCCAGTCGTCCGCTACCTGGAAGAACACGCGCCTGCTACCGGTTGGGAGACTGAGATCTCGTCTGGTACCGATTTTCGCGCTCTTCTTCCCACCGTATTGGCCACAGGGTTGGCCGATGGCCTGAACCCCTGCGCATTTGCGGTACTGATTCTGTTCCTCGGGGTCATGTTCACCTTGCGCCGCACGCGCGCATCGATCCTGGCGGTGGGCGGGATCTTCATCGGCATGGTCTACGTTGCTTATTTGGGAATCGGGCTGGGCCTGCTCCGTGCGTTGACCTTATTCGAGAGTCCGCATTTTCTGGCCCAGGCGGGAGCATGGCTGGCGATCGCGTTGGGGCTGATCAACATCAAGGATGCCTTCCGGCCAGGTTGGGGTTTCTCGCTTCGGATCCCCGCGGCGGGACACCGTGCCATTAGGCGGTGGCTGGAGAAAGGAACGCTCACGGCTACAGCAGTTGGGGGTTTCCTTGTCGGCCTTTGCACCTTCCCATGCTCGGGCGGGATCTATGTAGCAATCCTCGGGCTACTCGCGGTCGAGACGACCTACGCCCAGGGACTCGGCTATCTGCTGGCGTACAACGTTGCTTTCGTTGTTCCGCTGCTCGTCATACTCGGCTTTGTATCGGATCGGCGTACAATGGGCGCGCTGGGTCGCTGGGAGGCACGCAACCTCAGGGCGTTCAAGGGACTGACCGGACTCGTCATCGTCGCACTAGGCGTGGGAATTCTGCTTTGGCTGGGCTGAGAGGGCCTCGCCAAGCCGTGTCCCTACGTTGCAGGCCGGATGTGAGGGATGTTGAAGAAACCTTCAGTTGTGCTTCACGCTCGGTTAACGGGCGTGCGCGCATCCTAGTTCAAAGCCGATAGCGCCGTGTGTCATTGTCACACGGATTTGTCAGGACGATTTCTACCTTGGAGGGTGATATGTGGAAGGGAACAACGGCGGCACTCTTGGCCGCGATAGTGATAATCGCGGCGGGTTGTTCGGATCGTTCCGGGTCGGATTCCAAGTCAGCCACCGAGTCCCCGCGGCCGTACTCAGAGCTAGCGGGGGCCGGAGATGTGTCTACTGGCAGCACCGCCCTCCATGCAGACCGCACGCGCTATGATTTCGGTCGTATTCGTGTTCTTGGTGGCGATGTGGAGACGGTCTTTCAAGTCTCCAACGGTTCTCCGAATCCTGTCAATCTGGTTTCGGTGTACACGTCCTGTGGCTGCACAACAGCAGTGCTTGAGTTTGAGGATGGCTCTCAACAAGGCCCGTTCGGCATGCCGGGCCATCAGCTGCCAACGCACTTGAAGCGATCTCTGCGACCCGGAGAGAGTGTTCTAATCCGGGTCGTCTTCGACCCGGCAGCTCACGGACTTGAAGCACTGGGGCCGGTAGTACGGGCAATCACTTTACAAACTCAGAACGGTGGTGAGCTGCAGCTCGCAATCGCTGCGCAGGTTGTTCGGGCGTAAAGAAGGCGGGGAATCTTGGTGGTCCCCGTGACTACCAACTTCGTTCACAAGACATCATCACAGCGTATCATATCTCCGACAGAAAGGCAGAACGGTTGACGATCACCCGCCTCACGGTGCATTGTGAAAAGGAGTCCACATAAGTCTGAAGCTCATGTTGGCTGAATATATTCCGGTCGTTTTCCTCCTCTTTCTCGGGATTGCCGTCGGCGCGGGAATGATCGCGATGTCCCACTGGATGGGCCCCAAGACGTCGCGCGACCCGGTCCACGATTCGCCGTACGAGTCTGGTATAGTACCGACCGGTGACGCCCGCCGCCGGTTCAACGTGAAATTCTACATCGTGGCGATGCTGTTCATCCTCTTCGACGTGGAAATCGTCTTCATTTTCCCGTGGGCGGTTCAGTTTCAACGGTTGGGCGGGTTTGGGCTCTTCGCGATGCTGTTGTTTCTCTTGATTCTGACGATTGGACTCGTGTACGAGTGGAGGAAGGGGGCTTTGGAGTGGGAATGAGCTTGGAGCCGACCGATCAGGGTTTTTGCACGTTCTCAACCTACTCGCGTGAGCGGAGCCGGAGCCTGTCCCAGTAGGGCGTGGAAACCTGAGTTCGTAGGGCTTTACACCACAAGCAGGAACTAACTTCCACCGCGTGATGGGACCGTGCCCTGCGACCCCGCGTCGCATGTACACGGCCTTCACATTTTCATTCGAATACGGAATCGAGAATGGTTTCGCATACTCGTTATTGCTTTGGCAGCCTCGGGAGTGATGCTCCAACCGGGGGCTCTTCGTGCCCAAGATCACGACCATGGCAACGACCGGCACTTGGCCCGCGACGGGCACCACGGCGGCTTCCGACACAAACGCGAGCCGCGCGGATTAACTTTACTGTAATGATGGTCGGTCCAAACGACATGCGACGCATCCCCATAGTCGCCAGCCTCATGCTGGTTCTAGCGACCGGTTGTGCGATCTCAGACGACGACGTCACCGGGCCGGTGGCGTCGGGCGACTGGGGCGGGGTCGGGATCTCGATGGTCGCCACCGAGCAGGGAGCTCAACTCGAGTTCGATTGCGCTTTGGGGGAGACCTCGGAGCCGTTGGTGCTCGACCCCGATGGCGGCTTCACGCTGGACGGAACGTTTACACCCGAGCACGGCGGGCCGGTGCGCGAAGACGAAGTTCTGGAGAGCGAGCCCGCCAGCTACGCGGGCGTTGTCGACGGCGACCGAATGACGCTCACGATCCACCTGCTGGAACGCGGCACGATCAGTGGCCCCTTCGCGCTCGAGCGCGACGGAACGGCGATCCTGCGAAAGTGTCTGTAGCGCTCTAGCGGCGCGCCAAGTCGCGCCCTTCGACGATAATGGCTCGATTCGCGACGACGCGCGACGAGTCGGCGAACCTCACCGTCAACTCCAGCGTGTACTCGCCGGCGGAAAGCTCGGGCAGCGACACCTCGAGCGACCGCGGGTAGACGAACGTCCCCACCGGGATCGACTCGTTCCACTCCAGCGCGACCGAGTCGGTATGATCCGCGGCCAGGTTCAGCGTCGATCCGAGTTTGCGCCAAAAGCCCCGCCGCTCGTCCTTCAGCGCGACCGCGATCGCTACCTCGTGTGGGCGGCCGGTACCCGGGTAGAGCTCCCAGTAGACGCCTAGACGCTCCCCCGACCGGACGTGCGTCGAACCCCGTGCGCGGGGAACCGCCTCCTCGAGCGAAGCCGGCAGCTCGCCTGGAGATTCGAGCAGCAGCAAGTCGCTGACGACCGGCCGTCGGGTCGGGGCGCCGCTGATCGGCAGCCCGTAACGGGCGCGAGCCGCGCGGGCGGCCTCCGGTGCCAGCGCCTCGACGCTGACGATCGACGGTGCCCACGGAACCTGGAGCTCGAGCACGCCGCGCGGCTCGGTCGTCTGGTATTGGGTGGCGTGAGGAAGTTCCGTTGGCTCAGACGTGACCACCAACGACGCTTCGACCGGGTCCCCTGCGCGGATCGAATCCGACACCTCCCAGCCGGCCACCACGACCGCTTCGCCACCGCGCCGGAAAACAGCCAGCTGGTGGTCGAGCTCGAAGACGTTCCCGGCATAGCCCGGCGCGTACGATGTGCGGGCACCCTCGTCGTCGAGCGACCACTCGCCGGGCGCCACACGGGTGGGAGCTTCGAGCACCCAAGCCGCGGGTGTGAAACACCGCTCACCCGGCGGGTCGTGCCCAATGATGCCGGGCCTGGTGATCGACCCCAAGCCACCGCTGCGACGCCGGATCCGCTCCCAACCGACCGGCCAGCCGTACCGCACGAGCACTTCTCGCATGTCTTTCCCCCACCGCATCTCGAACGGCGAACGAGCGTTCTCGAAGATCCGGTCCTGCACGTGACGGGCGAAGTGCTCAGTCAGCCGGTCGTTGCCGGGTACGGCGTAAAAAGGGTCCGCCAGCCACCAGAGGCGGCGCACGAAGGCTTCGCGCTCCGTGGGGTCCAGGCGCCGATAGGTGCGCCGAGCATCGCGGTCGAGCAGATCGCTCGGGTCGAGCCATCGCTCCCGACGAGCGCTCGGCATCATCGCCAACGCCGTATCAAACGTCTTTTCGGCAGCTATGAAGTCGTCGGCTGCGTGGAGCGCGAGCCCCCGTAGCGCGTGACACCACCATGGCTCCGCCCGGCAATCAGCCAGCCGATCCACTGCGCCGTCGGGGTCCCCGGCCTCGATCGCGTACCACACCCGCTGACCGGCGATCCACGAGTCACCGGGTAACCGTTCTGCGGCCCGGTCGAGCGCTGCGAGCAGCCGCTCGCGCGCCTGACCGATCGCCTCGGGCTCGGGCGGGGGGACCCACGTCTCATCGCCGTCGTCGATCAGGAGCAGCCGCCCCACGACCTCGTCTTTTGGCGAGCGTGCGCGTTCCCACCCCCACGGCAGTCCGGCCACGCGGAACTTCTCGAATCGGTACTGGGCCTGACGCGCATTCTCGTGCACGGCCGCAGAATCGACCGCGCTGCTTGCGGCCTGCGCGTGCGCCTCCCCGATGCCCCAGTGAAGCCACGTGAGCACCATGAACACGAGGCCAGGGTACCGTCTCATGACGTGAACGATACTGTTCGATGGTCAGAATCGCCCGCGAACGGTAGGTTTCCCATTGCTCGTCCATACATCCGGGGTGCCGCTAAAACCGCTGTGCGGCTGAGAGGATACCCGTCGAACCTGATCCGGATCATGCCGGCGAAGGGAGGATACCTGTGTCGACAACTCGAAAGACCGTCTATCCCGACGAACGGACCGCCACGCAGATCACCGTGGGGCCGTTTCCGGCGTCGCGCAAGGTCTACGTCGAGGGGAACCGACCCGATCTCAGGGTCCCGATGCGGGCCATCGAACAGGCCGATACGCCGGCGTCGTTTGGCGCCGAACCCAACCCGACCTTCTATGTGTACGACACCTCGGGGCCGTACACGGATCCCGACGTCGACATCGATCTCAGGCGCGGGCTCGAGCCGATCCGCGCCCCGTGGATCGAGGCACGGGCCGACACCGAGACGCTCGAGGGACCGAGCGCGCGGTTCGCCGCCGAGCGGCTGGCGGATCCGGAGCTGGAACCGGTCCGATTCCCCGACCCGCCGCGTCCGCAGCGGGCCCTTGTGGGTCGACGCGTCACTCAGATGCACTACGCGCGGATGGGCGTGGTGACCGCCGAGATGGAGTTCGTCGCCATCCGCGAAAACCAGAAACGCGAGCTGCTCGCCGACCACGGACTCCTGGATCAACACCCGGGTGAGTCCTTTGGCGCCGCTATCCCAAGCGAAATCACGCCCGAGTTCGTGCGCGACGAAGTCGCGCGCGGAAGGGCGATCATCCCGGCCAACATCAATCACCCGGAGCTCGAACCGATGGCGATCGGCCGGAACTTCCTGGTCAAGATCAACGCCAATATCGGCAACTCGGCGGTGACTTCGTCGATCGAGGAAGAAGTCGAGAAGATGGTGTGGGCTATTCGGTGGGGCGCCGACACGGTGATGGACCTGTCGACTGGAAAGAACATCCACGAGACCCGCGAGTGGATCCTGCGCAACAGCCCGGTGCCGATCGGAACGGTGCCGATCTATCAGGCGCTCGAGAAGGTGAATGGGGTCCCCGAGGAGCTGACGTGGGAGATCTTCCGCGACACGCTGATCGAACAGGCCGAGCAGGGGGTCGATTACTTCACGATCCACGCCGGCGTACTCCTGCGGTACATCCCGCTGACCGCCGACCGCGTCACCGGAATCGTGTCGCGGGGCGGGTCGATCCTGGCCAAATGGTGTCTCGCCCATCACCGTGAGAACTTCCTCTACACCAAATGGGATGAAATCTGCGAGATCATGGCTGCGTACGATATCTCGTTCTCGATCGGGGACGGGCTCAGGCCGGGATCGATCGCCGATGCCAACGACGCCGCTCAGTTCGCCGAGCTCGAGACCCAGGCCGAGCTGACCCAGCGCGCGTGGGAGCACGACGTCCAGGTCATGAATGAGGGCCCGGGGCATATCCCGATGCATCTCATTCGCGAGAACATGGAAAAGCAGCTCGAGTGGTGTGACGAAGCCCCGTTCTACACGCTCGGTCCGCTGACGACCGACATCGCGCCGGGGTATGACCACCTGACGAGCGCGATCGGTGCGGCGCTGATCGGTTGGTATGGAACAGCGATGCTGTGTTACGTGACACCCAAGGAGCACCTCGGGTTGCCCGATAAGGACGACGTGCGCGAAGGCGTAATCACGTACAAGATCGCGGCCCACGCGGCCGATTTGGCAAAAGGCCACCCGGGGGCGCAAGCGCGCGACAACGCGCTGTCGAAGGCGCGGTTCGAGTTTCGATGGGAGGACCAGTTCAACCTCGGACTCGATCCGGAGCGCGCACGTGAGTTTCACGACCAGACATTGCCCGCGGAGGCCGCCAAAGTGGCCCACTTCTGCTCGATGTGCGGCCCCAAGTTCTGCTCGATGCGGATCACCCAGGATGTCCGCGATTACGCCCGTGAGCACGGGCTCCAGGAACGTGAGGCGCTGACCGAGGGGATGGCCGAGAAATCGGCCGAGTTCCGCCGCCGGGGGGAGCTGTACAAGAAAGTCTAGCCGGGCGACCGGTCATATAACGCACGTTCGGGCCACACTCACCTACAGGAACGCCGGATGGAACGCGTCGAACTCGAAACCGAGCTCGAGCGGCATCACGCCGACGCCTTTGGCTGGGCGCTCCGGTGTTGCCACGGCAGCCGAATGGCGGCCGAGGATGCACTCCAGGCGAGCTACCTGAAGGTGCTCGACGGGAGGGCCCGATTCGAAGGCCGATCGAGCTTTCGAACCTGGCTCTTTGGCGTCATCCGGCGGACCGCGGCCGAGCAGCACCGATCGTCCAGGGTCAGTCGCCTGCTGCCGCTCCACTTGTTGGACGGCCGCTCGGAGAGCGCCGACTCAAGGATCGACCCGGCGACCGCGATCGTGCGCTCGGAGTCGACACGCCGACTGGTCGCAGCGCTCGACCGGTTGCCTCCACGGCAGCGCGATCTGTTGCACCTGGTGTTCTACCAGGAGCTGACGATTCGTGAAGCGGCCGAAGTGTTGGGCGTCTCGATCGGCACCGCGCGAACGCACTACGACCGCGGAAAGAAAGGCGTCAGAAAGTTACTGGAGGAAGAGGAGCAAGATGTCTGAGAACAGCCCCCGGAACGACGACTCGGAGCGCGATCTGCGCGATGAGTTCGCTCGGCTGAGAGACGAAGAGCGCCGTCAGGCGACGCCCTTCCACGACGTCCTTTCGAAGCCGATCGAGCCTCCGCGACCGGCCCGCGCTTCGTGGGTCCGGATCACGGCCGCGGCGGCGGTGCTAGCGCTGATCGTCGGGTTGACGATCTCGCGGGCGCGTTGGACCACCCCACAGGGTCCCGTCGCGGGCACCGATCAAGCCATGGAGATCGTTGACCTCGGAGCGACGTCGTGGACTTCACCGACCGATTTCTTGCTCGAGCTCCCGAGCCAAGCGCTGCTCGAGGAAGTCCCCGAGCTTGGTCGGACCGGCGGGGTGATAGGGGGCAGAGAACATCCAGATCACGACCCGATCGAACGGAGGAGTCGAACATGAGTTGGATTCGCGCTATCACGATCGGCGCCCTCGGGTTGGCCACGCTCGTCGGCCCGGTCACCGCTCAGGAAGCAGACAGCGGTTTCGAAAGTCATCTGTTTCCGCCGGATCTCGTCATGCGACACCAGCAGGCGGTCGCCTTGACGGCTGCGCAAAGAGATCAGGTGTCACAAGCGATCCAGGAGCTGCAGGCCGACGTTCAACAGCTCCAGTGGGACATGTCGGCGGCCGCTGAGGAGCTCACCGCTTTGGTCAGCGAGACGGAGGTCGACAGGTCAGCCGTCTTGTCGCAGGTTGATCGCGTTCTCGACATTGAGCGCCAAATCAAGCGCGCTCACATCGCGATGCTGGTAGAGGTCAAGAACACGCTGACGCCTGAGCAGCAGGGGTTGCTGCAGGAATTGCGATCCGGGCCAGCGGAGTAGAACCTCAGCCTAGCTCTTGGAACGTCGCCCTGGAGAACGTGAAGAACTGCGAGCGGCGGTTCTCCCACCGGCGGTGCTCTTCCAACAAGAAGCTTCGTTCGAGGCTTAGAGCGATCGCCGGCTCGACAGTCGTCGTGCCCCCCTGTCGCCGATTGACCGCGTTGGCGTAGAGACCGATGACCGTGTTGCCAACGTAACCCTCGTTAAGATCACAGAAGATGTCCTGAACGTCGCGGAACACCGCGCGCACGATCTGATCGTGGGGCGGTCGATCATCGAACCGGTAGTTGTAATGAGCGAAGTCGATCTCGACATCGAAACGCCCAGTGCACCCCTGCGCGTACTCCTCGTCGATGTCGTCCTGCGAGACGATCGTGATCCGCTTCATAAAACCGTCATGAAAGCCGTTGAAGTAGTCGAGTACCTCCCGTGCCTCATCAACACTCGACACTTCGAAGGTCTTAGCGGCGGCTGTCAGGCTACTCCTGGGGTGGTCCGTCGATGGTGTCGGGCACGCTCTTGCGGAACCGTCGACCGCGCGGCTCGCCGTCCCGATCACGCGGTGGTCGGGGACCACGAAGACCCGGCGGCCGCATGAAACCCGGCCGCATCCGCGTGCGCGCCTCGAGTCGCTCTTTCTGCTCTTCGGTCAATATCGGATCCAGCTCGGCGCGAACGGAATCGCGGAGCGCCTCCATCTCGCTGTGCGACCGCTCCAGTATCTCGTGAAATCTGGGGCCCATCCGCTCGATCACATCGTGGATCGCCTCCGCCTGCTCCTCGTCCTCGGGCCGGATCGCGTGCTCGAGAAAGAACTCGAACCCGCCCGGGCGCCGGAGCTCGGTCAACTGTTGCAACCGCCGGTTGACGATCGCGCCGGAGATGACCCCGCCCAGCACGATCCCGATCAGCAAGGTGGCACTCAGGATGAGGACCGATTTCGTGCGCGCTCGCATTTACGCCCCCGAGAGCAGGAACAAGGTTTCAAGCGATTGCGAAGGGATTCCGAGCACGGACTCCAGGGTCGACGTGTAAAGGCCCAGGTCGCCCGGCTCCATCACGTTGTACGCGCTGACCGCGATCGCCAACACGACCGCGGCGGCCGCAACGCGCATAAACCCCCAACGCAGGGCGGCGTCGATCGACTCGAGGCCGTTACTGGTTTCCTCCCTCTCGATCCGCCGCATCACACGCGACGCGAAGAAGGGTCCGAACCGGCTCGGCTCGCCACCATCCAACCACTCGCGAAATGTATTCAGACGATCGTCGTTCATCTGACTGTTCATTCTCCTAAGCCTCACCTACAAGCGGATCAAGCACCGCTTCGAGCTTGTCTAGCGCGCGCGACAGACGCGACGTGACGGTACCCACCGGCAGTCCCAATATCTCCGCCGTCTCCCGCGTCGAGTACCCCTCGATCATACGCAACACGACAACCGATCTATGATCGGCCTTGAGCGTTTGGATCGCGGTCCGCACGAGTTCGGCGCGTTCTCGCGCGTCGATCTCTTCGCCAGCGTCGTGCACGGGTTGGGTCAACATCACTTCTTCCTCGTCACGGCTCACAAAGCGTTTCGTCCACCGCTGCCGTCGTTTGATCGCGTCGAGTGACTGGTTGATCGCGATCCGCGTCAGATAGGTGGCGATCGACGACTCTCCACGGAATCTGTCCAACGAGCGATAGAACCGGATGAACGTTTCCTGGCCGGCATCCTCCGCCTCTTCCGTGTTGCCGAGCATTCCGATCACCGTCGCCGCCACCCGCCCCTCGTAGCGCTCGACCAACTGCCGAAACGCGGAATCGTCTCCGCGCCGAGCACCATCGAGGAGCTCCTCGTCAGTTGGTTGAACTTCAGCTCGTTTGCGTTCGCTCGTCGGTCCCTGCATGCAGATGTCGGGTCGCGGCCCGCGACCAAGTCCTTGGCGTCGATTCTAGGTCGCGCGAGCGATGTCGCAAAACCGTTTCTCGGCACCATCAGACGCCACGGAAGCCACCGAACGGGCCTCGGGGACCGCGCCCATCTCTTTGAAACGCACCCGCGCGCAACGCGTGGTAGAGGCTTCCGATCTCCATCTGCGTGTCGGACAGGATCGCTCCAACGGCTTCGCGATGCGCTGCGATCCGCTCGGCGATCGAAGCATCGCCGAGGGGCGCGCTCATCCGTTGTTCTTTGAGTGTTTCGAGCTCGGCGATCTGTGCGTCGGTCAGCCCCAGCACCTCGATCCGCACCGCCTTCGCTTCCTCCATGAACGTCTCCCGCTGGGCGCGATGTTCGTCGAGCGCCGCGCGCTGCTCATCGGTCAGCAGAGGATCGATCTCCGCATGCACGGCCTCACGGAGCTCCTGTGCCTGGGCGCGAAACTCCTGTGGTGTGATCTCGCCGCTGCGCAGCTGCGCGTGCAAACCCTCGAACTGGGACCGGAACGATTCCAGCACTTCGCGTATCGCCTGCCGCTGCTCATCGGTCGCGTCCGGCAGGAGGCGCCCCGGCCCGCCTCGCGGACCATGGCCAAACCGGCCTCGGCCGTGGCCAAACGCGGGCCGATCTCCACCCCTGGCGGCGATCTGCTCGAGCCGTTCCGTCTGCCGATCGACGATCTGTTCGATCTGCTCGGCGGTCAACGTGGCGTGGAGCTCGCCCGCCAGGCGCCAGAGCGCACCGGGCTCACCCATCCGTTCGCCAAAGCTGGCCGCCAGCTCATTGACGGCGGCGGTCTGACCCGAGGTCAGCGACAGACCCTCGGTGACGCCCGCCAGGAGCCCGTCGACGTCGCCGGCGGCGATTTCCTGCCCACCCGTGTCGTCGGCCAGATCGGTGACCGCCTCGTCGCACGCCGACAGGCCAAATACCAACACCACGAGCGTCGCGATCTTCCCATGGCGGCCTCTCTTCCAAAACCTCATAACGCCCTCCCTATATCTAAGCATTCATGTTCACGCCTTCCAAAACTCTAGCTTCATCTGTCCCTTAGACCCCGGATCGGGTGACTCCATTCCCACCCCGACTCGAGCCGATCGGGATTGGACGCTTGGGAGTGGATCGCCTCTTCGGGGCTTCTAATGGAATGACTGAACGACGATACGGAATCGATGACATCTAGAAAGGAGAGTCCAACGATGTTCAATCTCAGGACCCTGCTTCTCGTGGCGGTGATGCTCGGTGTAGCGATACCGGCTGCGGCGCAGGAGCGAGGAAAGAGGGGCGGCCCGCCCGGGGATCCCACCGCCCACATCGACCAGCTAATCGACGAGCTCGATCTCTCCGCCGATCAAGCGTCCCAGGTGCGTCCGATCCTCGAAGAGAGCATGAACCAGCGCCGCGCCCTGTTCGAAGGCGCCCGGACTGGTGAGGGCCGCCCCGATCGTTCGCAGATGCAGGCTTTGCGACCCGAAATGGAGGCGATCAGGGAACAGACCGACGCGCGACTGGCAGAGGTCCTGACCGCCGATCAGATGACTCAGTTGCGCGAGATCAGGGCCTCACGGCAGGCAAAGCATCGAGCCCACCGCAAGTCGCACAGGGGTGGCCGCACCGACACGTAGACGGCCCGCGAGCGGTGGGTATACGGCCGGGCGCCGATCGGCGCCCGGCCTATTGCGTGGCCCAAAGAACTCCCGTCACAACGAGGTAAAGAGCTCCTCGTCGATCTTCGCCGGATCACCCAGAACAGCGAAGTGGAGGTCTTTCAGGTACTCGGCCGCGACCCGTTGGATGTCGGCCGGCGTGACGTCGTGGACGCGATCGATGAACTCGAGCGCCTGTTCCCAGCCGCCGCCAGCCAACTCGAACGTGCCCAGCGCGGTGGCCAAACCCATGTTCGTCTCCTGACCCATCCAGTAACGGGTCACAAACACGTTGACGCTCTCCTGGAGCCGCTCCTCTGTGATCGGCTCGGTCTTGAGTCGCTCGACTTCGTGGTACATGACCTTGAGCGTGGTGTCCGGCTCGACCGCCGTCACGTACAGCAGTCCGTAGTTGGCGCGCCGCTGCGACAGTCCCGAAAAGACCGCGTACGTCAGGTTGCGCTTGGTGCGAACCTCCTCGAACAACCGATTTGACAAAATGTTGAGCCCGACCCTCAGCGGCGCGTAGTCCGGATCACCGGGCGGCGGTGTCACGAACTGGCCGCGGATGTAGTTGGTCGGCAGCTCACGCTCGACGACGTTGACGTCCGGCCCACCCGGCTGCGCATCGATCGTCTCGGCTGCCATCCCGCCGGTCGTCACCAAAGCATCAAACTCGGTCGTGATTTTGGCTTCCAAATCGGTTCGATCGACGTTGCCGACGACGACGAACAACAGGTTCTCCTTGGTCAACCGGCGCGCATGCCAAGCGGATAGGTCTTCGGCGGTCAACGACTCGATCGCTTCGACCGTCCCGTTGGGATCGACGGCGTATGGGTGGCCGGCGTACAGCAGGTCGTTGGCCAGCAGCGCCAGGTGCTGATCAGGGTTGTCCTCGCGACCCTTGAGCGCATTGATAATCTGCTCGCGCACCAACTCGACTTCGCTCTCCGGAAACGTCGGATGGACAACCGCTTGCGAGAAAAGATCCCACGACTCATCCCAGTAGTCGGTCACCGCCTGGAGCGTCATGACCGAGTAGTCGTGGAACGCCTGGCCTCCAATCGCCGCACCGGTGGCCGCGGTGCGAGAGGCGAACGCGTCTTTGTCGTACTTCTCGGTGCCGCGCGTGGCGACAGCGCCGATAAAGCGCTCCACCCCGGCGGTCTCAGGCGTCAGCGCGGCGCTGCCTCCCTTTACGTACAGCTGCACGGCGATCACGTCGTTGGCTTCGATCGAGCGGTGCACGACGTCGATGCCAGCCACGGTGAACTCTTCCACATCCTGGGCGTGCAAGCCGGGGGGCAGCGACGACGCCAACAGGAGCGCGGCGAAAAGCGTGGAGATCCGGTTCACAGCGTCACCTCCTGAGCCAACAGGTCCTCGGCATCGAGATCCACCGATGCCCGCGCTTCGGGACTGATCAGCGCGCCCGACACATGCGGCTTGCCGAGCATGTAGCGCTGCGTGAAGGCGGCGATGTCGTCGAGTGTCACGGCCTGCATGTTGGGCACGTACCCGAGGTAGTAATCGAGATCGGCGACGGCCCACCAGTAGCCGACCGTGTGGGCCAGCGACGACGCGCGCTCGCGAGCGTAGGTCTGGTTGACCGCGACCTGGTTGCGAGCCGCAGCGAGCTCCTCTTCGGTGATGTAGCCGGGCTCAGCCATCCTCCCGACCTCGGCCAGAATCGCCCGATGCAGCTCGAGCGCCTTTTCGGGCGTGGTTTGGGCGGTAATCGATATCGGGCCCACGTGCGCCATGGTCGAGTACGCGAACCCTGCGTTAAACGCCAACCCGGTATCAACCAGCGCCTTCTGAAACCGGCTGGCCGGGTTTGAGAGGATCGGGATCAGCACGTCCGCCACGTACGTCGAACCGGGGTCACCGGTAACACTCGGCCCCTGCCAGTCGATCTGGACAGTGACGGTGTTGACGGGTTGTTCGACGACGATAGCTCGGGTCGCGGCCAGCGGTGGCGGATCCGGGACCGGCGCGGCGAACGGGTCGCCGCCGGCGGGCCAGTCGCCAAACACCTCCTCGCCGAGCGCAAAGCCTTCCTCGGGGCTGATCGCGCCGGAGAGGATCAACGCCGTGTTGTTCGGAACGTAGAACCGCTCCTGGATCGTTCGCATCTTCTCTGGCGGCGTCGTACTGAGAACCTCACGATCCCCGATCACGTTTTTGCGCGACCAATACTCCGGCGACCATAGCAGCGTGTCGATGGCGCGGCCGAAATGGAAGAACGGATTCGACTCGGCGCGATCGTACTCGCCGAGCACAACCGGGCGCTCGCGCACCAGCTCTTCCTCGAGGAATAGTGGATACCGGATGGCGTCCTCCATGAACTGCAGCGCGGGTCGGAGGCTGTCGACGCCAACCGTGATGAAGTAGTTGACCCGCTCGCCCGAGGTAGTGCCGTTCCAGGCCGCGCCGAGCTCGTTCAGCCGCTCCAGGTACGCTTCCTGGTTGGGTATCGTGCGATTGGCCTTGAAGAACATGTGTTCGTAGAGGTGAGACAAACCGTCGTACTCCGGCGTCTCGGTGTAGGCGCCGTTCTTGACATCCAGCTCAATCGTCACCAACGGCACCGAGCGGTTCTCGATGACGATCACTTCTAGACCGTTGTCGAGTGTCTTGCTGTCGATCGGCAGCGCGGTCTGGCCGAACAGCGGCGCGGTCCAGACGATCGCTGCGACCGCGAGTAACGTTCGCATCGGACCTCCCTTATGTGATGGCTGCACCAGTATCTGGAAAAACGAGGCTTGCGCGCCGGTTGTTCAAGTTACCGGCAACAAAACGGGGCCGCCCGACTCGTCGGGCAGCCCCTTCAAAAACGAGTTCCGATGACCCCTACAAGCCGACCGGGCTGTTTGTGACCCAAACCAAGCCGGTGCCCGATTCGACCGCTACCTCATAGTCCCCACGTGCCTGTCCGACCCCGGCACCGCCGGCGCCACCGATGACACCGCCAATGACCGCGCCCTTCTTGCCGCCGATGATCCCGCCGATCACGGCGCCGCTACCCGCCCCGATCGCTGTTTCCTTGGTCGGAAAACCGCTGTCTCGATAGCTCTCCCCAGCGGCGACCGGGTCGGCTGCGATGGCCCGCGAGCCGGAGCTCGTCTCGACCGTGCGCGCCTCCAGTGTCATCGAACCGTACCCGTCGTTGCGGTCGCCTTCGTCGATCGCGGCGATTACACCTCTCACTGTGGCCCCGCTCGGGATGACGACATACCCATTGATGAGAACGTCCTCATTGACCCGTGCGGTCCACTCCTGACCAACTTCATTGTTCTCGGAATCGATTCGTGACAGCAGAGTCGTCGGAATCCGCGTGCCCGCTGGAATCGCGGTCGGCGCCGCTGGCCGCACCTCCGCAGGCGGGGCCTCCGGCTCCGCTGCCGGGGGTGGTGGGGGCGGGGGCGTCTCGCGGACGATGACGGTGCGCGTGATGACCTGAGGCTCGGGCTCGGGCTCCTCGACGAAGTCGACCTCTTCCTCGGTCGGCTCGGCGTCGCCAAGCGCGATCGGGCCCTGCGCCTCGACGACGATCGGTAGATCCGGGTCCACTTGCTCGCCCTCTCGGTTGCACCCCAGCGCGACCAGCCCGGCGAGCGCCACGAGCACCATTGGATATGATCGGTAGACGCTAGAGCGCATGATATCCTCCTCTTAGAATCCGCCTCATTTAAGACCGCTACCGATGTAATAGCAGCCCGACTTCTGTTTTGTTCCGCCCCACTTGAAAGGCTCAAACGTCCTCCCGATTGGACACCACCGAGGACGCTGGGATTCCCACTCCCGCGGGGCTGCGATATAGGTTGTCGACGTGCCGACTGTGCAGCGACTCGCGGTGCTCACCAGTGGTGGAGATGCTCCCGGCATGAACGCCGCCATTCGAGCGGTCGTCCGGGCCGGGACCCGGGCCGGGTGGGACGTGATTGGCTTTCGCCGCGGTTACTCCGGGCTCATCGACGACGTCGCGATCGATCTCGATGCGCGCGCGGTAGCCAACATCCTGCAACGCGGCGGATCGATCCTCGACACCGCCCGAGAAGATCGGTTCCACGACCCCGCAGCGCGGGAGCGGGCGCGCAGTGTACTCACCAATCGCGGGTGCATGGCGCTGATCACGATCGGAGGCAACGGAACGCAAACCGGTGCTTCCAAGCTGCAATCGGTATGGAACGGCGCTGTTATCGGAATCCCCTCCACGATCGACAACGACCTCGGCGGCACCGACCGGTCGATTGGGTTCGACACCGCATGCAACACCGCGCTCGAAGCGATCGACCGCATTCGCGATTCCGCCAACACTCTGGACCGCCTCTTCCTCGTCGAGGTCATGGGGCGTCACTGCGGCTTCATCGCGCTCGACGTAGCGATAGGCGGAGGTGCGGAGGCGGTGCTCCTCCCAGAAGTTCCTTTCGACTGTGACGCGCTGGCCCAGATCGTCCAGGGCAACTACGAGCGGGGCAAGCTGTCGTGCATCATCGTGGTCGCCGAAGGCGCCTTCCCCGGTGGAGCGAGGGGTGTACTGGACGAGATGGATGCGAGAGGAGTTTCGCTCGAAGCCGCACAGGGTGCCGGGGCGCGGGTCACGATCCTGGGCCACATTCAGCGGGGTGGCAACCCTACCGTTCGCGACCGCGTGCTGGCGAGCAGACTCAGCGTGGCGGCCGTTGATGCTGCAGCGTGTGGTCGAAGAAACCTGCTCGTCGGTGTGAGCTCACGATCGATCTGTGAAACAGGATTTGCAGAAGCGCTAATGGAAAAACGTGAAATCGACCCGACACAACTTGCGCTCGTCAATACACTGGCCGGATAAAAAGAAGTTTTCGCGAACAACAGATCGAAAAACAACCAGAAAACTCGTCCAAAAAAACTTTCGACAAGTATTGCGAAAAAACAGTGCGTTGTGATAGACTTTTTTTGTCGCGCGGTCTTAACGATCGCAGTGGACTGAGCTCAGGAGGAAAAACGTATGGCTGCTGCAGCCAGAAAAAGAAAGTCGACCAGAAAAAGAAAGAAGGCTACGCGAAAGCGCAAGGCCCCTAGAAAGAGAAAGAAGAAGGCCACGCGCAAGCGCAAGGCTACGAGAAAGAGAAAGGTAACGAGGAAGAAGAAGGCCACTCGGAAGAGAAAGAAGAAGGCCACTCGGAAGAGGAAGAAGAAGGCCACTCGGAAGAGAAAGAAGAAGGCCACTCGGAAGAGAAAGAGAAAGGCTCCTCGGAAGAGGAAGAAGAAGGCCACTCGGAAGAGAAAGAAGAAGGCCACTCGGAAGAGAAAGAAGAAGGCCACTCGGAAGAGGAAGAAGAAGGCCACTCGGAAGAGGAAGAAGAAGGCCACTCGGAAGAGNNAAGAAGAAGGCCACTCGGAAGAGGAAGAAGAAGGCCACTCGGAAGAGGAAGAAGAAGGCCACTCGGAAGAGAAAGAAGAAGGCCACTCGGAAGAGAAAGAAGGCCACTCGGAAGAGAAAGGCTCCTCGGAAGAGGAAGAAGGCCACTCGGAAGAGGAAGAAGGCCACTCGGAAGAGAAGAAAGCGCTGAGCGACCGGTTTCGACCGTCGCGACGTGTTCACGAAAGCCCGCTTCGGCGGGCTTTCGTGCTTCTGACGTGTCTAGTCATTGTGGTACCGGGGTGTACTCCGGCGGCTACTCGCGGCGCGCGCGCGCCGGTGACGGCTCTTGTTCAGAAGATCAACCGACTGTTGGCCGACTCGACGCTGGCCACGGCGGGCTCAGCCGTGCTCGTCGTATCCCTGGACAGAGGTGACACCCTCTACGCGCGGGAGACGAAACGCCTGTACACCCCGGCGTCCAACCGCAAGTTGTTCGTCGCCGCGACCGCGCTCCATTACTTGGGCCCCGATTTTCGGTTTCGGACCCCGTTAATCGCAACCGTCAAATCGGAGGGCGACACCCTGTATGGCGACTTGGTACTGGTTGGCCGAGGCGATCCGGATCTGACCACCGCCGGGCTCGTGTCGTTGGCCGATTCCGTGGTCTCTCGGGGGATCCAGATCGTCACCGGCAACATCACGGTGGACGACAGCTATTTCGACGATGTCGAGTGGGGTGCAGGCTGGATGTGGGACGACGGTCCGTACTGGTATTGGCCATACATCAACGCGTTGAGCGTCAACGACAACACGGTGTCTGTCGAGATCGTGCCCGGCGCCCGAGCCGGCGAACCGGTACTTGTCCAAATGGATCCGCCGACATCGTATGTCGAGCTCAACGTGGACGCCGTGACGTCACCACCCGAAACCGAGCCGACGCTCGAGGTCGACCGACACTGGACACCAAAGGAGAACGTGATCGACGTGACCGGCTCGCTTCCGGCAGAGTCGGAACCGGTGGTCGAGATCCGGTCGGTCGAGGACCCGGCGTTATACGCAGGAACGATCCTCGCGGAGTTGCTCGAGGCGCGTGGGGTCGAGCTCCTCGGTTCTGTCCAACCCGGTACGATCGAAGAAACAGCCGTCGATACGCTCGCTATTCACGTTTCCGAGCCCCTGGCGGTAAGCGTAGAGAACTTGCTGAAAGAGAGCGACAATCTGACTGCTGAGCAGTTGGTCAAGGTGGTCGGCGCCGAGGTGTCGGGGCCGCCGGGGACGTACGAGTCGGGACTCGCAGCCGAATACCTCTTCCTCGCCAATCAGGTGGGTATCGACACGCTCGCGCTGAGACTCGCCGATGGGTCGGGGGTCTCGCGCTACAACCTCGTTACCGCAGGGCAGATCATGCAGCTGTTGATGCACATGGCTGATCGAGCCGACATCGGCGAGCCGTTCCTGGCCGCGCTGCCGATCGCCGGCGTAGACGGCACACTCGAAGAGCGGATGATCGACACCATCGCGGCAAACACAGCTCGCGCCAAGACAGGCTCGCTCTCCGGCGTGTCTTCGCTATCCGGCTACGTGGAGAGCGCAACCGGGGAGCGCCTCGCGTTCAGCATCTTGATGGAGTTTTTTGTGGGATCGTCCGCGCCGCGCCGAGCGATTCAGGACTCGATCGTCGTCACGCTGGCCGAGTTCGCTCGTTGACAGCCGCCTACTCGTAGTGCGACGGCGGCTTGGCGATCGCGCCGATCCCCGTCGCTTGAAGACCCAGCTCCACCGTACGCGTCGTTTCAAACGTCTCGGGATCGATCTCGTCGACCGCACCGGGCACAACCGCGTGGCTCTCCATCGACAGAAAGACCCTGCCGTCGGGCCCAAACGCAAACGTGTGCGGATGAGTCGCGCTCGTCGGCTTGGTGGCGATCACTTGCTCGCGCGCGATATCAATCACTGAAAAGGACTGGTCGGCACGGTGCGGGACATAGAGCCGTTCCCCCCCGGGATCCGTGCGCAGCAGATACGGACCTTTACCAACTGGAATCCGGTTGGTGAAGGTGCCGAACTGGGACGTCGGCATGACGCGGATCTCATCGTGCTTGTGACAGGCGACGAACAACCGCTCGTCGTCTCTCGACAACGCCAGGCCAGCCGGATAACACACCTTCTCCTCTGCTCGGTCTTCATCGATCAACGTGTTGGTCGAGTCCACCACCGCGAACGTGGCAACGCTGATCTTCTTCAACACGTTGTCCCGTGTGCACGACACATAAACCGACTCGCCGTCATTGGATGCGACCAAGCCGTGCGGCTTGGTGCACACCGGGATCTGCTGGACCTCGGTCATCGTCGGGGTGTGGACGACCGACACGGTATCGAGCGCAGGGTCGCCATGGAGATTGTAGTTGGCGACGAAGAGCCACGTTCCATCGGGCGTGATCGCCATCGTCGCCGGGAAGAGTCCGACGTTGGTCCGTCCTACCAGGCTGTCTTTTTGCGTCGACATCTTCCACACCGATCCGTACGGCCAACCGTGAGCGATCGACAGGTAGTAGTGCTCACCATCGGGCGAAACGTCCAGCGCGTGGACGCCCTCTATGTCCTCGGTTGAGATGCCGATCGGGATCTTGCGAATGAGCGCCCCCGCTTGGGGGTCCATGATCGCAACCGCGTCCTCCGATTCCAGACCGACAAACAGCACGTAGCCGGAGTCCTGCAGCATCGTTTCAGTGCTGCCAGCTCCGTCGGTGGATTGGGCGCTGGCACAAGCGGCGTGAGCAAACAAAATCAAGAGTGCGAGTGGCAACCGTGACATCGATGTACCTCCATGATGGCGCTTCGGCGCGATTTTGATTTCCTCTAATACTACGCGGGTCATTTCGCGCGACCACTGGGGCGTGGCCTACACTGATATACGTGCCAACCGAGAAACAGATTCAATCGGATCAAGCTTCGAAGGCTTCCATATCGATCGTCAACAGGTCCTCGATCGTTTCTCGGCGACGGATCGGCTCTACCAAGCCGTCCTCGGTGATCCACACCTCTGCCGGGCCGGGATGAGAGTTGTAGTGGCTGGCCATCGACATCCCGTAAGCCCCAGTGTCGAGTATCGCCAGCGTGGCGCCCGACTCGAGCCGTGGTAGCGGATGGCGCCGGGCCAGATAATCCGTCGATTCGCAGATCGGGCCAGCGACATCGGTCGGTTCCAGGGCACCGTGATGCTCCTCGACCGGCAAAACGCGGTGCTCGGCTCCGTACAGAGCGGGCCGCAAGAGCGTCGTCATCCCACCATCGACAATCGCCAACTGACGAGCGGGGCGTGGCTTGTTGTAGAGCACCGTGGTCAGCAAACAACCCGCCGGACCGACCAGGAAACGGCCTAGCTCGAGCACCAGCTCGACGCCTGTGGGCCGCATCTGGGGGACGATCGCAGCTGCGAAATCGGCTACCGCGGGCACCGATTCGCCGCCGTAAGAGATCCCAAACCCACCGCCTGCGTTGATCCACTTCAGCGGCGCTCCCGCCTCTTGGGCCTGTTTGGCGCATCGAACCACCTCCTGCAAGCCCTCCTCGTACGGTCGCATGTCGGTGATCTGGCTGCCGAGGTGCATGTGCAGCCCCACCAGCTCGACCTCCGGACGCTCCAATACCCAACTCAGGGCGGCCTCGAACTCGGCCGGGATGAGACCGAACTTGTCCATCCCCCGCCCGGTCGTGATGTGTGGGTGGGTGAGCGCGTCGACATCGGGGTTGATCCGCAACGCCACCGGTACCGCCGAGCCCCCCATCGCTTCGGCGAGCCGAGTCACGGCCTCGGCTTCCTCGACCGACTCCAACGTGATCATCCAGAGCTTCGACGCCACCGCCTGCCGTAGCTCGGCCTCGGTCTTTCCCACGCCGGCGAAAACCACTCTTTCTGCAGGCACACCGGCGATAACCGCCCGCGTGAGCTCGCCCGCCGACACGACATCAAAGCCAACTTCTCTAGCGTTCAGCCACTTTATCAACCGTAGGTTCGAGTTCGCCTTGACCGAGTAGCACACCCGCGTCGGATAGTCGTCAAACGCCTCTCGGACAGCGGCCAGCTGCGCGTGGATCGTGGGGCGATGATAGACGTAGAGGGGAGTGCCGAACTCGGAGGCCAAGTCGGCCAGCGATACGCCGTCGACGCCGAGCTGGCCGTCGGCGTAATCGAAGGGAGTGGCCATGGCGACCAAGTTTGCAGATGGTCCCCGGGGCGGCAACGGGGCCGCTTGCCGGTTGCGGGAATCGGTGGGTAGATTCGGTTCGATGTCCGGACAATTCCTACGCCATCGCCCCCGTCAGCGGCGAGGTCCGCTCGCGGTCCTGGTCGGGCTGTCCCTCTTTGGGACCGCTGGGCTGCGGGCCCAGGAAGTCGAGCCGGTCACGCCCGCGGCTCAGACCCAGATCGTCCGGCAAGCCGCCTTCACATTGTGGTGGCCGCAATACGACCGGCTGATGCGGCAGTTTCTCCGCAACACACCACCCGATGCCGGAGAGATCGCGCTGCCGCTCCCGACCCCAAGCGGTTTCTACCGCGAGATCGAGATTCTGGGACGAATTCTCAACCCTGCGCTGGGCCAAGTCGCGTTGTACAGCGTCACCACTGAGGGTGATCTCTTTCAGGCGTTGTTCGTAGTCGGGGAGTCGAGTCGTGCCTGGCCGCTCGTCAATCGTGCCGATCCGGCCGCTTTCCAAAAGGAAATGTCAAACGCCTACGTCGACGCCGTCAACGCGCTTCTCGATCGCGAGAAAGTCGCTCCCGCATCCGCGGAAGAGGCGCTCAAGCTGGCCCGCTTCGTAGTCGAGGTGTTCTACAACTTCGATTATCGCTACACACCCGCAAGCGTCGATTCGCTGACGTTTGCCGAACTCAACCTGGTCCGAGTTCTGGAGTCAATCAACGAGATCCCACAGGGTCTGCGGCGATTCGACACCGATGGTGGTAACGCGCTGCTGTACGGAAAGATCCCGGATCGGGCTCGGAACTCGGTCACGCCACCGAGGGTTCAACGTCAGGATGCCGGTGCGTTCGACATCGCCTTCTACAGCTGGCACCCCCAGTCTGGCGAGCTGAAGCGGTGGGAGATCCGTCTCGCCGGTGGTCAGTTTGAATCACTCAAGGACCAGACCGTCGAGAAGTGGGCCTCGTTCACAGTCGAAGATTTCTAGCTAACGGTCTCAGGATCCTGTTGCCGGTCGTGTTGGCGTTCGGCTGCGCCGACATAGACAACCCGGACATGGGCCGGGACCGGCGCACTCTGAGAGCCCCCCAACCCCGCCCCGTTGTCGACCCCGACACGCTGCCTCCCGCGGTCCCCAACGGGGAGCCGATGCCTCCCGCCGAGCTCGCCGCCGGCATCCCGCCGTATCCGAACGCCACCGTCTATGTGAGGCAACCCGCTCCGCGATCAAGCCACTGGCTCCAGGCCTTCACGTTCGACACATGGGATCAGGTGACAGCGTTCTACGAGGAGAGCCTGCCGGGCTGGAAGGTCACCAAACAGGCGACCGTGGTGGTGTTTGAGAAGGAGCCCGATCAGGCGGCGATCACCGTCTCGCCGTGGGCATACGAGGATCTGCCCGATGATGCCCCGCGTGTGCTGAGAGAAGCGCGCACCGCAATCGGCGCCGCCTGGGACTAGGAAAAATCCAACAGCGGTAGCGCGCACTCCGGATCGATCGATCGCAGCAACGGATCACCGTACGGGACGACCGTGATCTCGCACGTGACGCCGACGACCCCGGCTGTTAGATGGCCCCCGCAAGTGTTGCAGTTACGGTCCGAGATTACGGCATGACAGTGGAGCCGGATATCGTCCTGGAACTGTGTAGCGTTGCCGATCAGGCTGGCGATCTCCCAGACGCCATCGAACGTCCGCTCGCGGTACTGTTTCTCGTAACGATCAAACCAGGCCAACCGGGGATGATCGATCGCCCCGATGCCCATCAGCGAAGCGCTCACCACCTCGGCCTCGCGAAGTGCGTCGGCGACCCCCTCGAGGACCGGCGTCCCCCTGCCAAGCACGATGACCAGGTGGTCGTCGCAGCGTTTCCATGTAGTCACCGCACGATCTCCTCTGCTAGGATAATCGGGTTTCCTGTCAAGGCACTGCGCCCAGCGCGGATCGTGCCCACGACCCGAATCGTCTGGAAGGGCGACAGCTGTTCGAAGTCGTCCCGGAGCGTCGGGGGCACGATGACGTAGACATGCTGGCGATCACCGCTTGGCGATCGAGCCAGGTCGTAGAGCTCGCCGAGCTCGAAGTCGGTGCGCCACTCGTCAGCTGTCTGGAGCGCGATGTGCTCCAGGCTCCATGTCACCCGGCGGCCAAGAAACTGGTCGGGGGCGAGCGCGACCGCCGCCGGTGTGGCGTCGCCGTCGGATACGGCCTCCACTGCAGCGGTCGGGACCCAACCTTCCACGCGCACCCGGGTCCAGTCACCACGGGACTCGAGCGCGGCCAAATCCAACCCTTGAGGCAAGGTCGTGATCTCCGGGCCGCCTGGCTCGCGCCGTATCTCGACCGACTCGGCTAACCGTCCGATCGTCATGTCACGCGAATCCAAGGTCGTGGTCTCGACCGGCGACATCGCCTCCCCGGCGGCTACGCTTTCTTCTTCCGCTGGCTCAACGACCGCCACCTCCCGGACTGCCGAATTCGGCAGCCAGCCGATCATCTCGATCTCGAACCATCGTCCCTGCGTCCCCACGCGGCTCACCTTGACGCTGCGGACAAGCGAGCCCAGGATCTTGCCGTTGGGCCCCGCGCGGACGTTTTCCCGCCGCGGGGTCACGCTATACTGATCGCCGCTCTGGGCCAGCGACGGCCGCCACATCCAACCGCGGACTTCAACCCGAGTCCACCCCCCCCGGCCACCGAGTCGCTCGAGCGGGGCGCCGCGATTGAGGTGACCCAGCAATCGCCCGGTGCTGCTCCACTTCAGCTCGGCGCGCTCGACGACCACCTCGAGCTGTTGGCTGGAGCCAGCCGCCAGCCCAACCACCGCGGACAGCAGGCCGATCGCAGCCCACGGAGCGGCTTTTCTCCACAATTCGTTCATACGACCATTCTTCGGTCCCCCGAGCTGCTTGTCAACCCGTCCTCGCCCGGCTTAGGCGACACTCCATCATGCTTTAGATTCCGGACACTGTGCCGGCCAACCCCGACCCCAGTTTTCACGTCGTGCTGGTGGAGCCCAGGATTCCCCAGAATACCGGGACGATCGGCAGGCTCTGCGTGGCCGCAGGGGCGATGCTCCACCTCGTCGGTCCGCTCGGTTTTTCGATCGACGATCGACGAAGGCGTCGAGCGGGCCTCGACTACTGGCCGGATCTCGAGTGGTCGATGTACGACGATCTGGCGGCGTTTCTGCGAACCACTGATCCCGACGAGGAACGATGCTGGTACACGACCGCACATCACGGATCTCCTTACACGGACGCCACCTTCCGCCGCGGTGACTATCTGTTCTTTGGTGCCGAGACGGTCGGGCTTCCACCTGACCTTCACGCCCCGCACTCGAGCCGGTGTCTGTTGATCCCCATGGACGCGCGCGCGCGATCGATCAACCTCGCCATCGCTGTCGGTATCGTGGTGTATGAGGGATTGCGGCAAACGACATGGCCACCCGGACCTGGGGCCACGTTTTCATGAACGCCGGTCAGCTTCACGCACGGGTGTTATCTTGGTTTCGACGCGCTAAAGAAAACGTCTGGCAGTGATTCTCCCCGTGATGTCAACTATCCGTTCCTCAGTGACCACTCTTGCGGTCGCATCGGTAGCGGTCGCCGTTTCGATCGGCTGCGGCAAGGGGCCGGCGTTTGGTTCCGACAACGCGATCATCGTGGTCGTTCCCGAAGCACTAGAATCGAGTCTCACCGGCCCGGTTCGTCGAAGCTTTGAGCGCACCGTCTTGACGACCCGAGACGAGCCGGTTTTCGAGGTCACGTTCACGACGCCAGAAGCGATCGGCGAGTTCACGAAGTGGAAGCGTGTGGTGATCATCGAGATCACGGGAGACGCGCTGCTCTTGCCCGAGTTGGTCGACGTGCCAGCGAGCGGCAAGGTGGTCGAAGAGGTGCGTGACAAGTGGGCCCGCGGCCAGACGATCCATGCCCTGGGAGCTGACACACCGGCCGCGACCTCGGCGCTGGTACGCAAACAGCTCGACTCGTTGTACGAGCTCATCCACCAGGACTTTGTCGATTACCATGTGCGGCGCATGTGGGCCAGCGGTCCGGATTCCTCGCTCGCGAGTCAAATGACTGACGACCTCGGGTTCTCGATCGTCCTTCCCCGCGTCTATCGACCGGCGCAGGCGTCGGCTCCTCCCGATACTCGCACATGGTTCAACGTCGACCCTCGCCGGGTGGTCTCGATCCATTGGGTGCCGAAACCGGAAGACCTCGACCCCGACAGCGTGCTCGCCGTGCGTGAGGCGTGGGGCCATGCGCTCTTTCCTGGCGACTCTATCGTGATGCGACCCGACACGACCGGCGCCAACCAGCGCTTGATCACGATACGGTCTCAACTCGCTGGCCAACCCGCGATACGGCTTCAGGGCGTTTGGGAGAACCGATCTGATGTTTCTGCGGGTGTCTTCCTCACCTACGGTCTGATCTGCGACGAGCGGCTCGTGTTGCTCGACGGCAACCTCTACGCACCGGACCGACCGAAGTACCCATTCTTGATCCAACTCGAGCGGGTTTTCGAAACGTTTCGCTGCGCGAGTGATGCGGCGTGAAGTTCGTTCATCTGCATACCCACTCACAGTACTCATTGCTCGATGGCGCGAACCGCTTCGACAAAATGGTGGCCGCGACCCGGCGCATGGGCATGGATGCGGTGGCTCTTACCGACCACGGAAACCTGTTTGGCGCGGTCGAGTTCTATCAGGCCGCGCGGGACGGTGACGTCAAACCGATTCTCGGCATGGAGGCCTACATCGCAGAAGGCAGCCGCCGTGAACGCATCGGCCGGGCGGGTAGCTACTTCCACCTCGTGTTATTGGCCGAGAACAACATCGGTTGGCAGAACCTGCTGAAGCTCTCTTCGATCGGCTACCTCGAGGGGTTCTACTACAAGCCACGCATCGATCACGAGATGCTCGCCCAGCATGCGGAAGGGGTGATCGGTCTGAGCGCATGCCTAAAGGGCGAGGTAGCGACCCGGCTCGACCACGAGGATTACCAGGGAGCAAAGGAACGCGCCGAGCGGATGGCGTTGGCCTTTGGCCCCGACCGGTTCTTTCTCGAGCTCCAGGACCACGGCATTCCCCAGCAGTCCAAGGTCAACGTCGGCATCCTCGAGCTGGCAAAAGATCTCGGGTTGCCGCTAGTCGCCACCAACGACGTGCACTACGAGCGCCGCACCGACGCGTCAGCCCACGATGTGCTGCTATGCATTCAGACCGGCAAGCTCGTCGATCAAGAAGATCGCATGCGTTTCTACTCAGATGAGTTCTACTTGAAGAGTCCACAGGAGATGGCCGCGCAATTCGGCGCCCATCCGGAAGCGCTAGATAACACCGCCTGGATCGCCGATCGCTGCAGCGTCGATATCGATTTTGACCGCGTCTTGCTGCCCGCCTTCCCGCTCGACGCGGGCCACGCAAGTCTCGAGGAACTGCTCGAGTCGCAGGCGCGAGCAGGTCTGGAGGAACGCTACGACCCGGTGCCACAAGAGGCTCGCGAGAGACTCGACTACGAGCTCGAAGTGATTCAGCGCACCGGGTACGCTGGCTATTTCCTGATTGTGGCCGACTTCATCGCCTACGCGCGTAAGCATGGCATCGCTGTCGGCCCAGGCCGCGGCTCGGCGGCCGGGAGCCTGGTCGCCTACTGCCTTGGGATCACCAACATCGAACCGCTGCGTTACGGACTGCTCTTCGAGCGTTTCTTGAATCCAGAGCGCATCTCGATGCCGGATATCGACATCGATTTCCGTGACGATCGACGCGGCGAGATCATCGACTACGTAAAGCAAAAATACGGCGACCAGTCGGTCGCCCAGATCATCACTTTTGGCACCATGAAGTCCAAGGCTGCAGTTCGTGACGTGGCACGTGTGCTGCAGCTTCCGCTATCGGAGGCCGACCGGCTGGCGAAAATGATCCCAAATGCACCGGGGTCTCCGCAGCCGCTGCGCATCGAAGAGGCGATCGAGCAAGTTCCGGAGATCGCACAGGAATACAAATCGAGTGATCGCGTACGCCGCTTGCTCGACGATGCGCAGGCGCTTCAGGGCCTGGCCCGACACGCCTCGGTCCACGCCGCCGGCATCGTGATCGCCCCCGATCAGCTCGTCAACTATGTCCCGCTTTATCGATCCGAGAAGAAGGAGCTAACCACCCAGTGGGACATGAACAGCATCGAGAAGGTCGGCCTCCTCAAGATCGACCTTCTCGGCTTGCGGACTCTCACCGTGATCGACGACACCGTTGAGATGGTAGCTGAGCAAACCGGCGAGCGGATCAACATCGAGCGGCTCTCGCTCGATGACCCCCTGCCGTATGAGATGTTGGGGCGCGGTCTGACAGACGGCGTGTTCCAGTTCGAATCATCTCTGGCCACCGACATCTGCCAGCGAATGAAGCCCGATCGGTTTGAAGACTTGATCGCGATCAACGCATTGATCCGGCCCGGCCCGCTCGACACAGGCATGACCGAGCGGTACATCCGCAGAAAGCGGGGCGAGGAGTCGGTCGACGCCTATCACGCCGATATCGAAGACCTCCTAGCCGACACCTACGGCGTCATTACGTACCAAGAGCAGGTCATGCAGATCGCTAACCGGCTGGCCGGTTTCTCGCTCGCCGAGGCAGACATCCTGCGCAAGGCGATGGGCAAGAAGATCCAGTCCCTGATCGACGAGCAGCTGGACCGCTTTCGTCACGGAGCTCTCGAGCGCGAATACCCGGAGAAGGTCGTCGACCGGCTGGTGACCGACATCGCCACGTTCGGACGGTACGGGTTCAACAAGAGCCACTCCGCAGCGTACGCGCTGCTGTCGTATCAGACAGCCTATCTCAAGGCCCACCATCCGCAGGAGTTCATGGCTGCGGTATTGTCCAACGAGATGGGCAACACCGACAAGGTCGTACGCTATATCGACGCCTGTCGTTCAATGCAGATCGAGATCCTAGGTCCCGACGTCAACGAGTCGGGCTATGCGTTCACCAAAGTCGACCGCGGCATTCGATTCGGCCTCGGCGCGATCAAGAATGTAGGGCGGGGGGCGATCGAATCGATCATCGCCGCGCGCAGGGAGAAGGGTCCTTTTTCAGACCTCTACGAGCTGGCTGAACGGGTCGATCTCCGACAGGCAAACAAGCGGGTGCTGGAGAGCTTGGTGCTGGCCGGTGCCTGCGACAATCTCGCAGGCCACCGGGCGCAGCAGATCACCGTCCTCGATCTGGCCATCGGACACGGCCAACGGAAGGCTCACGAGCGCACCCGAGGACAGTTCACGCTCTTTGGCGGCGCAGCCGGTGAGACGGATTCGACGTTGCCCCCATTGCCGGATGTCGATCCGTGGCAGCCGGGAGAACAGCTGCGTCAGGAAAAGGAGGTCCTGGGGTTCTATATTTCCGGCCACCCGTTGGACAAAGTCCGGGCCCAGCTGGCGGCTCTCGCGCACCAGACGGCTGCCGGGCTAGCCGATGAGCCACACGGCCGCACGGTCACGCTGGCCGGAGTCGTGACTGCGGTGCGCGGACTGCGCGACAAACGGGGCAACGATATGGCTTTCTTCACCCTCGAGGACTATAGCGGCACGGTAGAGGTGATCACGTTCAGCTCGATCTACGAGAGCGCACGCGCGCTCATCCATAGCGATACGCCGCTCCTGGTCAGCGGTCGACTGGACCGCCGTGATGACGAGGCTGGCAAGATCATCGCAGACTCGGTGACACCCTTATCCGAAGCCGGTCATGCGAGCGATCATCGGTTGATGGTCAGGGTTCCACCTGACAAGTGCGACCCGTCTACATTGGCCGAGCTGAGAGCACTGCTCGTTCGCAACTCCGGTTCGATGCCGGTGCGCCTGAACGTCGACACCGGCGACTGTGATGCGGTGCTCTCAACGGCGATCTCGGTCGCTCCGAGCAACGGTCTGCTCGAGCCACTGACCGCACTCCTTGGCGCCGACAACGTACGGCTGGAGGCGTCGACATCGACGCCTCGAGGAAACGGCGGTCGCGAGCGGGAAGCATGACGACCGGGGCGTATCTCGACTTCGAGCGGCCGATCATCGAGCTGGAAGAGAAGATTGCCGAGATGGAAGCGATGGCCGAAGAGCGCGGCATCGACGTCTCGGCTGAGCTGTCCACGCTGCAAGCCAAGCTGACCCGCCTCAAGGAAGACATTTTCACCAACTTGTCCCCCATTCAGCGGGTGCAGCTGGCTAGGCACCCCAGGCGACCCTACCCGCTTGACTTCATCGAACGGTGCTTCACCGATTGGGTCGAGCTGCACGGGGATCGGGCGTACGCTGATGACCATGCGATGATCAGCGGGATGGCTCGCTTCGATGGTCAACCGGTCATGGTCATCGGGCAGCAGAAAGGCCGCGGCACCAAGGAGAACCTGCAGCGCAACTTCGGCATGCCGCATCCGGAGGGGTACCGCAAAGCGCTCAGGATGATGCGGCTGGCCGAGAAATTCGGGCACCCGGTAATCACCCTTATCGACACGCCGGGCGCCTATCCTGGGATTGGGGCGGAGGAGCGCGGCCAGGCGGAAGCGATCGCCTACAACCTGCGTGAGATGGCAGCGCTGCGGGTACCAACGATCTCGGTCGTCACTGGCGAGGGCGCATCCGGGGGTGCGCTCGGGATCGGGATTACCGACCGCATTTTGATACTCGAGAATGCGTTCTACTCTGTGATCAGCCCCGAGGGTTGCGCCGCGATCCTGTGGAAGGACGGGGAGAAACGCGATATCGCCGCGCGGGCCATGAAGATCACCGCGGGCGACTTGTTCGAGCTCGGCGTGGTCGATGAAATCGTCGTCGAACCGATGGGCGGGGCCCACACCGACTACGCAGCCATCGCCCGAGCGGTGGACGACGCCGTTCGCCGGCATCTGACCGAAATCACCGCTTGGGACAGCGACGATCGCATCAAACGCCGACGGGAGAAGTATCGGCAAATGGGCGCGTGGCAGAGCGAGGCAGGGGTTCACGCGGCTCGCCGCGGAGACTCACCGGCGCCGACGGCCTCCTGAACGAGCTCACCCACCTGGACGCTGAGGGTCGAGCGAGGATGGTAGACGTCTCCGAGAAGCCCGTGACTCGGCGAGTAGCCCGCGCCAGCGGCTCGCTGACGATGAGCCGTCAGGCGCTCGATCAGCTCGCGTCAGGTCGGTTGCCGAAAGGCGATGCGCTCGCCGTCGCTCGCGTGGCCGGGATTCAGGCCGCCAAGGAGACGGCGCGTCTCCTCCCGCTATGTCATCCGCTACCGCTAGACCACGTCACGATAGACGCCAAGCTCGATCCGGATCTACCCGGTGTTCGCATCACCACGGAGGTGATCGTCACCGCTCGCACCGGTGCCGAGATGGAGGCGTTGGTAGCGGTCAGCGGTGCACTGCTCGCGATCTACGACATGGCGAAGTCGGTCGACCGATCGATGACGCTCAATGCGATCCACCTCGAGGAAAAGACCGGCGGCGCCAGCGGCACGTACGTCCGAGAGCAGGGCCAGTGAGCCGCGCGTGGTTTGCAGCCGCGTTCACGCTCGCCTGGGTGATTGGATGTGGCCAGCGCCCAGACGGCGAGGAGTTGGCGACGGACAGCGAGCCCGAATCAGCTGTCATGGTTGCCGATACGCAGTTTGTCGTCGACTCGTCGGGAGCGAACCTGCTCATCATCACTGGTCGAACCGATGTCCGGGAGTTCCAGCCGCGAAAGGGCGCTGGTGACCCAGACGCACCGGATGCGTATCGGGAGCTACCGGCCAAGACCGTGCACTCGATGCTCCAGGCCGCTCGCCCCCCGTGGTTCATAATCGACGCGCGGACCGACGACGAGTGGGTCGGGATGGGCCACCTGCCCAACGCGATGCTGTTCCCGCTCGAGCAGCTGGAGCAAAACATCGAGGACCTCCACATCCGCACCGATCAGTTCGTGCTCGTGTACGGCCGCGACACCGAGCACGGCAGAACGGCAGCGCGAGTTCTGGCCACTTACGGATTCCCGCATCTGCGCGTCCTGCAAGGCGGGTTCGGCGCCTGGCAACGGGCCGATCTGCCAACCGTGGAGCATCCGTGAGGCGGCCACCGGGCACTCGTTTTAGGGGTATTCGGCTCCCTGTTCTCCTGCTGGCTCTGGCGGCGTGTCTCGGCGACAGCGACACCCCCCTGGGTCCGTTTCCCGATCGCGCGGTGGGTCTCCGGCTCGAGCGTATCGTGGCGATCGGCGACGGATTTCTGGCCGGTGAGATAGACGGCGCGCTGTACATCGATGGACAGCAGCTGTCGATTCCGGCGCTGTTCGCCGCTCACGCCGGCGTAACCGATTTCGCGCAACCGCTGATCTCCGACCCCGGCTTGGCAACAGCCGGCGAGGACGGCGGCCGGCTGAGACTCGTCACGCCACAGCCGCCAGTCGTCGAGCGCACGCCGACCAGCGGAACACCACTCGACCCCGATCGCCCGGGGCCCTACAACAACCTCGGCGTCCCCGGTGCGCTTCTCAGCGAAGCTCCGACCGCACAAAGCCTGGGGACATCGATCCAAGGCAACCGGTTCTACGACGTCGTGCTCCGCAGCCGCGGGACGTTCACCGAGCAGGCGGCCGAGCTCGAGGCGACGTTCGTCCTGTTCTGGCTGGGCACCAACGACGTACTGACCTTCGCCCTTGCGGGTGGGGACTTTGAGTTCGCGCCAGGCTTACCGACCCCCGAAGCGACGTTCGCTCTGATCTACGAGGGGATACTGGACGACCTGCTGTCGCTGACCGATCAGATCGCAGTATTCAACATCCCCGACGTGACGCGAGTACCGTTTCTAAACACCGTCCCGCCGGTGGCGATCAACCCCGAAACCGGCGAGCCGTTCACGATTACGATCCTCGAGAAGGTTGTCGATCCCGTTACCGGCGACACGTTGAGCGTCCAGCGTCAGGTCCCGGTCCCGCTTCGTGGTGAGAGCGGACCGCTCGAATCCTCGGACCTCGTATCGCTCGCGGCGCAGCCGCTGCTCGACGTCGGCGTCGGTGTGCCGATCGAACAGGGTGGACTCGGCCTCGCGCTCCCCGACCGGTTTGTCCTCGATGGCGACGAGCAGGCGCTGACCCGTGAGGCTGTCAGCGGGTACAACGCGATCATCGCCAGGCTGGCCAGTGAGCGTGGGTTGGCGCTGGTCGATGTTCGAACGGTTGTCGACACGATTCACGACGGAGACCTCATCACCGATGGTATCCGCCTGACGGGGGCTTTCGTGACCGGGCAGGGCTTCAGCCTAGATGGCACACACTTCACGCCCAAGGCCTACGGTGTGATCACGAACCGTTTGCTGGAGGCGGTGAACGCTCGCTACGGTAGCCGTCTACCACCGATTCGGACCAGCGACCTACCAGGCGTTCCGCTGATCTCACAGCCCTGAGTGACCGGGCTTCGATCGGCGATCAGTTTCTTCGCTCGAGCACGACTCTCTTAGCGCCCAACGGCAGGCGCCGGAAGGCGCGCAGCGCATCGAGCCGGCGATCCTGCGGCAACGCTTCTAGGCGGTCGATGAAACGCGCGGCGTGGCGCGCAGCTCCACGATAGCGTGCGTCAAGGTCGCCATCCTCGTAAGCCACTTCCCAGCGGGTCACGGCTTGATGGCGGACCCACTCCCGATCTGTCGCGGTGTAACTGTGCGTTAGGCCGCGGACGAACAACCTCAACAGTAAATAGGCATCGATCCGGGCCAACATCTCGAGCTCGGTCAGGAAGTCGGGATCGATGACCCGCGAGGAACCGCTCTCGCTAAACGCATAAGTCGTGTGAATCGCGTGACTCAGCTCCTCGGTCAAAACCAAAAACGGCAGCACGTTGTCTTCGCTCAAACAGCTGCGGGGGTCGCGGTCCTCCAGTGTCGAGATCACCCGATCATCAAAAAACAGGGCCAACCGCAGGTTTGCATCTTCGACGTAAAAGAAAAACCGCGCCAGGTCGGACATCTCGGCGTGACAGGTCTGACTTCGGATCACCAGCTCCGCGCACCGCCTCGGTCCGACGACACAGGCCTCGAGATCGATGCCGATCTCACGACCGTATGTCGTTTCGAAGACGCGTTGCAGGTCACCGAGCAGAGCCATCTTTGTCAGTTCCGAACCCGGTACATCGCCTGGCGACACAGCCGATCTGAGCCGTGCGGCCGACGGCCCAGGTGCAGGTGCTCATCGACGAGATCATTCAGCGCCTGACGCAGCATCGGGAACCGGTCCGCCATAAAGCCCAGCACCTCGCCCAACGAGTGACGGCGCGCGATCCGAGAGCGCGACGCGGCCGCGTAGTGGAGACGTCCCATATCCTCGTAGTAAGCGAGGCTAACCGAGCGCCGGCCGTGAACCGAGCGGTGATAGATCCAATCCGGGAAGACGCCCGTCAGGAACAGCGCCCGGTTCCCGATCTCGGCCTGCAATGCAAACGCCTCCTCGGGATCGCTAGCCTCGGCCATCGCCGATACCAGGTCGACCAAATAGACCGACTCGGATGGCGTCTCATCGTCGCTGCGCGCCTCGAGGTGATATGAAAGGAGCGCACCTACGTAGTCGGCGACGGCGCCGCCCTCATCGATTCCGTGCTCGAGGAATACACGACGGACGACGATGTAGTAGAAGAAGAACGGTGACACGTTGAGCAATCGGGGGGCTTCGAGAAGGCGGGCGAAGAGCCGCGGATCGTCGAGCAATCGGTCCAGCGAGTCTGTATCGCTGGTCAACTCCTCGAGCGGAGAGCGTTGCGATCCATCCGGGTCGAGAGTTTCGACCACAAAGTCGAGGTCCTCGGGGGTTAGACGCGCCCGGCAGTTCGGTTGAATCAGGGGGGCTCACCTCCTCGCTCGCGTTCCCACTCGGGGTTCTCCTTCCAAACCCCACCATCTACGAAGACTTCCTTCTTCCAGACCGGCAGAACCGCCTTCAACCGATCGATTCCATACTCACAGGCCGCGAACGCCTCGCGCCGATGCGGCGCGGACACCGCCACCAGGACACTCACCTCACCCACATCCACGGTTCCCAACCGGTGCGCGATCGCCAATCCGATCGTCTGCGGCCACTTGAGGGCAATTTCCGTACCGATCTCCTCGAGCGTGCGTTCCGCCAGCACCGCATACGCCTCGTACTCCAAGTGCCGCACCGCTTTGCCCTCAAAGGACTTACGCGTTGTGCCGGCGAACACGGCGATCGCGCCCGCCGCGGTGTCGGCAACGCGGCCCACAACCCCTGCTACGTCCAGCGGACCATCCGTTATTTCGAATTCCGTGCGCATCGTTACAGAAAACTGCCGGCAGCAGAAGCAGAACGGGAGTGCCAGCCGTTAACCACCGCTGACCGGGGGGATTATGGCGACCTCGTCTTCGGGCCCGATCGACGCGTCACTATCGACATAGCGTTGATTGACGACCAATCGAGAGCGACCCAGCAATGGCGCCAGATTCGGATACGCCGCCGATAGCGCATCGACGACCTGTGCCGCCGTCACGGGCGTCGACAACTCCATAACGGTTCGGCTGCACCCCACCGCTTCGCGAGCGGGTCCAAACAACAGCACGGTAACACCCGAAAGCGCGCTCAATGCGATGCCGTCTCGACGCGATCCAGCTCCGGCGCTTCGCGCGATACCGACGAAGACTCCAGGTGACGATTGAAGAACGCCGCTACACGGGCCGAGTATGCCGGCCGATCTGTGAAGTACGCGCCGCAGTGATGGGCACCTTTCACAAACCACGCCTCGTGCTTATCGGGTGCGATGGAGACCAGTCGCTCGGCGTGCTCGCGAGGAATGAGCGCGTCCTGGGAGCCGTGGATCACGAGCACCGGCTTGTCAATCAGCTGCGGCATTGCCGCCTCGGGTGCGATGGCCGAGAACGGGGGCTTGCCCCACCGCCGGTGCCACCATTCGACCGCCGACAGGAACACCCGACCGTCCAACCACCCGCGCAAGTGCTGGCGCGATTCCTGACGAGCCATATGCTCGAGCATCGTGCGCTGGCTCGCGAATGCGCTGTCGACTGCAATCGCCCCAACCCGCGGATCGGAACCGCCCATCAAGGCGACCGCGCCGCCCATCGAGTAGCCGAGCAGTCCTATCGCCGCGTGCGGCACCTGTTGGTTTGCCACCTCGAGCGCCGCCTTCAGGTCCTCCTGCTCCCACAACCCCATCGAGATGTTGGCTCTGTCGCTCGCACCCCGGCCCCGAAAGTCAAACAGCAGGACATTGAATCCAGCGCGCCACAAGTAGCTCGAGATCCCCAACAGCTGCGCCTTGTGGCCCCTGTACCCGTGCATGACGATGATCACCCGCTGGCTGTCGGGTCGTGGCAGGAACCAGCCGTGCAGCCGCACGTCGTCGGCGGTCTTGAAATCGACCGGCGAAAACTCGAGATCGAGCTCCCACGGCGTGAACGCGAAGTTGGCATCCGGCCTAGACGAGGGCGGGCGATTGATGCGCCACGCACCGAACCAACCCAGAAAAACCCACAGACCTGCCGCCAGGGCGAGAAGACCCAGCCCCACGCCGGCCGCGATTGCGAATCCGGCCGTCACTCTGCGCTCTGTCGCGCCTCAGAGGTAATAGAGCGATCCCGCCCGCCGCGTTTGGCGGTGTAGAGTGCCTGGTCAGCCCAAGCGATGAGCGCGTCCTGGCGATGCTCGGGACTGGTGAAGTCCTCGGAACCAAACGGCATACAAGCCACTCCGCAAGATATCGTCAACGGTTTCCCCTGCAGTGCCTCGAAGTAATGGGCTTTGACCTCGCGGCGCATCCGCTCCGCCTGGCGAAACGCCCCGGCCATGCCCGTCTCCGGGAGCAGAACAGCGAACTCCTCACCCCCGTAGCGAGCAACAAGATCTGTCTCGCGGATCGTTCGCACCAGTACGCTGGCCAGTTCCTTGAGAACCGCGTCCCCGCGCTGGTGACCAAAGGTGTCGTTGACGTTCTTGAAATGATCGAGGTCGAGGAGAATCAACCCCAGATCGGAGTTGTATCGTTCGGCGCGCTTGAACTCGTCTTCGAGGCGCTGATAGAAGTGCCGGTGGTTGTACAGGCCCGTGAGGTCGTCGGTGTTGGCGAGCGTCGACAACCGTTGATTGTCAACCGCCGCCTGCTCATACAAGGCGGCGTTGGCGAGACCGTTGGCAGCCGCACTGGCCACGACCTGCGCAAAGCGGATCTCGGGTCGTGTGTACGGCCTGTGCTCGCGCGAGGAGAGCAACACGTACTCTCCTAGCTCCTTGTGTACGTCGAGCGGAACGATCAACACCGATTTGCGACCCGGTATGCGCTCCGTTACGTCGGCCAGCAGCGGGTCGTTGTCAGTGTCATCGATCAAGACCACCCGGCGTTCGTAAGCCGCCTTGAGGATCTCCGGATACTCCTCCAGGCTGAGCTCCTGGTTTCGCATCTCCGGTTCCTCGCGCGTCGCGATCAAGATGCCGGTCCGCTCGTCGATCACTTTGATCAGCGACACTCGATCCGACTTGACCACCGCCCCGAGCTCACTCACGATCGTGAACAGAACTTCATCGCTATCCAACGATGAGCTGACCGCTTGGGAAATGCGCAGCATCGCGGCCAGATCGTCGTGGTATCGCTTGACCTCGAGGTTGGTTCGAATCCGGGCGTCGAGCTCATCAAAGAAGAACGGTTTCGTGACGTAATCGGCCGCTCCAGCCTCGAGTGCAACGACCACGTCCTCGCGACCGCTCTTGGCGGTCAACATGAGGATCCGCACGTCCTTGAGGCGGGGGTCCTGCTTGAAGATGCGACACACCGCGAGACCATCGACCTCGGGCATCATGACGTCGAGCAGCACCAGGTCGGGGGGCTCCTGGCGGGCTAGTTCTATCGCTTCACGCCCGTTTCTTGCTACAGATGTCCGATACCCCTTGAATTGCAACATCGTTGTCAATGTGTCGCAAATCGAGGGATCGTCGTCGACGACTAGGATGTGGGCATCCAGGACCGCGTCGCGGGGTGCCTCTGTGGCGGGCGCCTTCAGACAGCTTCACTCCTCTTCAGGTCGCAGGGGGAGCTGCTCCACGGGGTCTTGTGACGAAGCAGCGCTCTCTGCCTCGTCGTCAAGCACGACCCGTGCCACGTCCCCTACGCGATGACCTTCCTCGAGGTTGATCAGCTTGACGCCTTGGGTCGCACGACCCATTACCCGCACCCCCTTGACCGGGAAACGGATGATTATGCCGCCGGTCGTCACGACCATGAGCTCGTCCTCCCCGACGACCTCTTTGACCGCCACCAGCGGCCCGGTCTTCTTGGTCGGCTTGAGGGTCTTGATACCCTTCCCGCCGCGGTGGGTGACCCGATAATCCGCGATCCGAGTCCGCTTGCCGAAGCCGTTCTCGGTTACCGCCATCAGCGCGTTGTTCTCGTTTCGAACAACTACCATACCGAGCACGCCGTCGTCCTTGCCTTGCAGCGTCACCCCCTTCACTCCGCGGGTCGCACGACCCATATCGCGGACCTCTTCTTCCGAGAATCGAATCGCCTGTCCCTTCCTGGTAGCCAGGATCACGTCGTTCGTCCCGTCGGTGAGCTGGGCATCGATCAGACGATCGTCATCGTCGATGTTGATCGCGATGATGCCCCCGCGGCGCGGATTGCCGTATGCCGACAGCACCGTCTTCTTGATGATGCCGCTCTCGGTCGCCATCAACACGTGGTGCTTGTCGTCGAACTCGCGGACGCTTATGACGCCGGCGACTTGATCACCGGAGTCAAGCTCCAACAGGTTGACGATCGGCCGCCCGCGACTGACGCGACCGGCTTGGGGAATGTCGTACACCTTGAGCCAATGACACTGACCGCGTTCGGTCAACACCAGCAGGTAATCGTGTGTAGTCGCCACGTACAACCGCTCGATCCAGTCGTCGTCCTTGGTGCCCATCCCGGTTATACCGCGCCCACCGCGGCGCTGGCGTCGATACGTTGTCGCGGCGATGCGCTTGATGTAACCGGTGTGGCTGATCGTCACGACCATATCTTCTTCGGCGATCAGGTCCTCCATCGATAAGTCGGCGCCACCGGGGAGGATCTCGGTCCGCCGTTCATCGCCGTATTTGTCGGACAACTCTGTGAGCTCGTCTTTGATCAGCTGCATGCGTAGCCGCTCGGATCCGAGCAGCTCCTTGAGCCGCGCGATCGTCTCCAGCAAGGCCTGGTACTCTTCCTCCAGCTTGTCGCGCTCGAGCCCCGTCAGACGTGCCAGCCGCATATCCAGAATCGCTTGAGCCTGGCGCTCACTCAAGCCGAACTCCTCCATCAGCCCCGAGCGCGCAGCCTCTGTGTCGTCCGCCGATTTGATCAGCTGCACGACCGCATCGATGTTCTCGAGGGCGATCCTCAAGCCTTCCAGGATGTGGGCTCGGGACTCCGCCTCCTCCAACTCGTGCCGGGCCCGCCGTACGACGACATCGTGACGATGGGCGACAAACCGCTCGAGCATCTCCTTGAGCCCCATCTCCTTGGGGATGTTGTCCACGAGCGCCAGGTTGATGATCCCGAACGTCCACTCCATCTGCGTTGACTTGTAGAGGTTGTTGAGCACGACCTCGGGGATCGTGCCCTTCTTGAGCTCCACCACGACACGCATCCCGTCGCGGTCGGACTCGTCCCTCAGGTCCGAAATCCCCTCGACCCGCTTCCGGCGCACCAAGTCGACGATCTGCTCGATCAGCTTGGACTTGTTGATCTGGTAGGGGATCTCGGTGATGACAATCGCTTCGCGCCCGTTGGCCTTGGTCTCCGTCACCGCCCTCGCCCGCATCGCGATCTTGCCGCGGCCGGTTTCGTACGCGGCACGAATTCCAGCCCGACCCCGGATGAACCCAGCGGTTGGGAAATCGGGCCCCTTGACGTGTTCCATCAATCCGTCGAGGTCGATCTCCGGATCGTCGATCAACGCGCACGTGGCAGCGACCACCTCGCGCAGATTGTGGGGCGGGATGTTCGTTGCCATGCCGACCGCGATGCCGCTGGCGCCGTTAATCAAAAGGTTGGGCAGCTTCGACGGCAAGACCGATGGCTCCATCAGCCGGTCATCGAAGTTCGGCGCGAAATCAACGGTGTTCTTATCGATGTCTGCCAGCAACTCCGTCGCTACCGAAGCCAGGCGGATCTCGGTGTATCGATAGGCCGCCGCGGGATCACCGTCTACCGAACCGTAGTTTCCCTGGCCGTCAAGCAGCGGGTAGCGCAACGAAAAGGGCTGCACCATGCGCACCATCGCATCGTACACAGCGCCATCACCGTGCGGGTGGTACTTGCCGAGCACATCTCCAACAACCGTCGCGCTCTTTTTGTACGGCCGGTTGGGCGCCAGGCCCAGCTCTGACATCGAGTACAGAATGCGGCGGTGGACCGGCTTCAGCCCGTCGCGCACATCGGGCAACGCGCGCGCGACGATCACACTCATCGAATAATCGATGAACGATTCCTTCAGCTCATCGGCGATGTACCGCGTTACGATCCTCTCTCTAGGCTCAACAACCATCTATGCCTACCTCATCCTCATCGTTTGCGATCGTCTTGGGATCCAGGACCGACCTACACATCTAGGTTGCGGACAAAGCGTGCGTGTTCCTTTATGAACTCTTTCCGCGGCTCGACTTCCTCGCCCATCAACTTGGTGAACAACTCGACGACTTGAGTCTCATCCTCCATCGTTACTCGCTGAATCGTCCTTGATTCCGGGTCCATCGTCGTCTTCCAGAGTTGATCCGGGTTCATCTCGCCCAACCCCTTATAACGCTGAACATTGACCCCGTTGCCACCGAGCCGCTCGACAGCTCGGTCGCGTTCGGTGTCATCGTAGGCGTAAAACTCCTTCTTGCCTTTCCATACGCGATACAGCGGTGGTTGCGCGATGTATACGCGCTCGGCCTCGATCAACTCTCGCATCCACTGGAAGAAGAATGTCAGCAGCAGGGTCCGAATGTGGGCCCCGTCGACGTCCGCATCGCACATGATGATGATCTTGTTGTACCGGGCCTCGTCGAGCTTGAACTCGTCCTCGCCGAAGCCGGTTCCGATAGCGGTGATGATGGTCCGGATCTCTTCGTTCGAGAGAACCTTGTCGACCCGCGCCTTGATCGTGTTCAAGATCTTGCCCCTGAGCGGCAGAATCGCCTGGTAGTTGCGGTCACGACCCATCTTGGCGCTACCGCCAGCGCTGTCACCCTCTACCAGGTACAACTCGGATAGGGTCGGGTCGTCGATCGAACAATCCGCGAGCTTGCCCGGCAGCACACCCGTGTCGAGCGCGGACTTCTTCCGCGTCAGGTCCCGAGCCTTTCGTGCCGCCTCCCGCGCCCGCGCAGCCTGGATCGCCTTACTGATAAGCGATCGGGCGGACGACGGATTCTCCTCGAGCCATGTGCCCAGCGCTTCGTTCATCGCCGCTTCGACGATACCCCGCACTTCAGAGTTGCCGAGTTTTGTCTTGGTCTGACCTTCAAACTGCGGCTCCATCACTTTTACTGACAGAACAGCGGTCAGCCCTTCCCGAACGTCGTCACCGCTGAGCGTGAAGTCGGCTTTCTTGAACAGGTTTCGATCATTTGCGTACGCATTCAGCGTTCGTGTCAGCGCGGCTTTGAAACCGGAGAGGTGCGTGCCGCCCTCATGCGTGTTGATGTTGTTTACAAACGTCAGCAAGGTCTCTGTATACGATTCGTTGTACTGAATCGCGCACTCCACCTCTACCTCGTCCCGTGTTGTGCTGACGGTCATCGGCTTCTTGTTAATGGCTTTCTTATTCCGGTTCAAATACTTGACGAACTCCACCAGACCGCCCTGGTACTGGAACTCACCGTGCTTTGGTTTCTCGTTCCGTTCGTCGGTAATCGTGATCCGAACCCCGGCATTCAGGAACGCCAGCTCGCGGAGCCGGGAAACCAGTGTGTCGTATTGATAATCCAGATCTGGAAAGATCTCGGGGTCGGGTCGAAAACTGACGATCGTCCCGGTGTCTTCGGTATCCCCGACCACATGTAGCTCACTGGCCTTGTCACCGCGCTCATACCTTTGGTGATACCGTTTTCCGTCACGCATGACTTCGACTTCCAGCCACTCGCTTAGCGCGTTGACGACCGACACACCTACGCCATGAAGACCACCGGAGACCTTGTATGAGGTATGATCGAACTTCCCGCCAGCGTGGAGCGTCGTCATCGCCACCTCGACGCCGGGTTTTTTCTCGGTCGGATGGACATCGACCGGGAAGCCGCGACCGTTGTCCACGACCTGTACTTCGCTATCGCCCTTGATCGTTACCGAGATCTCGTCGCAGAAACCGGCCATCGCTTCGTCAACCGCGTTGTCGACAACCTCGTACACGAGGTGATGAAGGCCGCGCGCCCCGGTGGAACCGATGTACATCCCGGGCCGCTTGCGAACCGCCTCCAAGCCCTGCAGCACCTGGATCTTGTCGGCGCCGTAGTCACGCGCGGCCTTGGAGTTCCGGTTGTTTTGCTTGCGGTTCGTTTTCGCAGTGCCCGGTTTAACCTTGGTTTTCGCCATCGGCGTTTATCCCTTCGCTCTCGGATCCATTCGAAAGATCAATCGCTTCACGCAGGTCCTTCTGCGACCCCGATTGAGTCGCTCCAACAATTCGTTCTGACGCAGCGACAATTCGCTCATCCAAGCAGAGCTGGTGACGTTCACGAGCAACGTCTCTCCGTCCACGCGGTGCGGCTTGGCCGCACGCGCAATCTCACGCCCCACGCGGGACTCCCATTCGCGAAAAACGGCGTGCTGCTCGATCGCCGACGCGACGCCCAGGTCATCCAGGACAGCGTCCAGGACGCCGGCGATGTGTCGCGCGCGTCGCACCTTCTTGCTCATGTCACGCGGCGGCCAGACGAGGCCCAATTCGTCCATCATCCACGCGCCACTGCACCAGGCCGTTCCCAAGTTGTGGCAGCGGCCGCGGAGTCGTCACGAACTTCTGATGACGATCGCCGAGCCACTTCAGCAGGCGGCCAGCCCGGTCTTCATCGAGCTCCGAAAACACATCGTCGAGTAGCAAGACCGGCACGTGTTCACTTTCGCTCTCGAGCAGTTCTGCCTCCGCGAGCCGCAGGGCGATCGCCGCCGTCCGCTGCTCACCCTGTGACCCAAACTGAGCCAGCCGATGGCCCCCCAGCTGGATGAGGAGCTCGTCCCGATGCGGACCGACCGTGGTCCAGCCCTGTCGCTGATCCCGCGGCTGGCTCTCGGTCAGTGCCTGCCTCCAACTCGCCGCTACACTCTCGGCGTTCGACGCCGGGTCAGCTGAACCGGGCACCGACGGCCGATACTCGAGCTCGTAACCGAGCCGATCGACGGCTCCCGCGACCTGAGCGCCGACGTCGGTGAACCGGCGCGCCAACCGCTCAGCGATAACCGCCCTCGCGAGCACGATCACCATCCCGGTCTCGATGAGCGTCTCATCCCACGATGCAAGCTCGGGCCCGGCGACCGGGGGCCAATTTCGCAACAGCTCGTTGCGCTGCCGCAGTGCACGTTCATACACCGGAAGGGCCCGCGCGTACCGCCGCGACGTCGAGGTCAACAAACCGTCGAGATACCGCCGCCGCTGGTCCGGCCCACCCCCGATGATCGCCAAGTCGGTTGGCGCCAAGAGCACTGCGAGGACAGAACCGGCCGCATCCGCCGGTCGGGCGACCGTTTGCCCGTCAAGCGAAACGCGCCGTGTCCGACGGTCGGCTGCCACAGCCACCCTCCGGCTTTGACCCGTTCCACACACCACGTGACCTTCGACCCGAAAATGCTGGGCACCAAAGGCGATCGAGTCCGCGTGCCTCGTACCGCGGAACGACCGGAAACGCGCGAGGTAGTGGATAGCCTCGAGAAAATTGCTCTTCCCCTGCCCGTTTGAGCCCACCAAAACAGCTCCAGCGGGGGACACCTCGAGGGTCACGGAAGCCAAGTTTCGGAAGTGGTCGAGACCGACCTCAGTCAGCCGCACCGGGCGGCTCCGTCGCGGTTACCCTGAAACACCCTTAAAATTAACTCTCATAAGGACTTCGGGCAATACGTGACGAGCTATTATTCTTGCAGCCGGAGGGGCATCACGAGACACAAATAGGTGTCTTGATCATCACCTGTTGGGCGCAAGATAGCGGCCCTCTCGGGGGCTTTGAAGGTGATCTCGACTTCGTCGGTATCGACGTAGCGGAGGACTTCTAACAAGTAGTTCGCGTTGAACCCGATATCGATCGGGTCGCCCTCGTACGTGCAGGGGATTTCGTCGCTTGCCTCTCCCACATCCGGCGTGGAGACGTGAAACCGCATCGTGTCTTCATCGATCGACAACCGAACGCGGTGCGTCTGATCGCTCGCCATAACAGCCATTCTCCGCAGCGCTGCCATGAGACGTTCTTTATCAGCGCGCGCGAGCTTGTCGTTGTCTACCGGTATGACCTGTTCATAATTTGGGTAAGGTCCTTCGATGAGTCGGCTGAAAACAACACCGCGATCGCCCTTAAAACCGATCTGCCGCTCATCCATCGCGACCTTTAGCTCGTCATCGGGAGCAAAGATCCGACCCACCTGTGCCAGGGCCTTTGGTGCGACGATCACACTCTGCGATGTACCGCTGCTACCATTCGATGCCGGCAGGATGTAGCGCGCCAATCGGTGACCGTTGGTCGCCACCATCTGCATCTTCTCATTCTCGAGCTCCCACAGAACACCGTTCAGAATGGGTCGCGTATCCTCGGTCGAAGCGGCAAATCGAGTATGTGCTGCCAGTTTTTCAACCGTTCCCGCAGTGACCGTCAGACCCGCATCAAAATTCAATTCTGGAAAGCTCGGAAAATCGTCTGCCGGTAATCCATGAACTTTGAAGTGGCTGCTTTCACACTCGATCGTGATATGCTCGTTTTTGCCTTTAACCCGCACCGGGCTTGCCGGCAATGCCCGTATCATGTCGGTCAATTTCTTCGCTGGAAGCGTTACCGTTCCCGCTTTATCGACGCTCGCGGCAACGTTCATAGTAACCGACAGATCAAGATCGGTAGCCGAGACTTGAAGTGCGTCGTTATCCGCAACGAGCATCAAGTTGCCTATAATCGGAAGCGGCGTCCGAGTTGGAACGATATTTGAAACCGCACTCAGTGTATCGAGAAACTCCGCCTGCCCAATCGTGAACTGCATGTTTCTACCTCCAACCGGTGATAATTATCCCCGAAGAGATTCTGTTCTTGTTCTACTTATAACTTCACTAAGTAGTAGAAATAGGGACCGCTGACTTGTGGAACAGTAGATCACTGTAACCCGAAACCTCAGAAAAAATGGAGTGTCTGACGGTCATGATAGATGGCTCATATATCTGACTGTAGTGTGGACAGAGTTGTGGTCGCTGGGGAAACTTTCAAAAGCTCGCTATAGCCCCCATTAATTCCCCAATTTTGCTACCACTTTTCCAACACCAAGGGTCACGACGCAATTCGCTCGCGCAGTTGCTCAATTCGCATTCTAATGACTCGACTGTCCTTGATCTCATTTTCCACCTTGTCACAAGCATGAATGACAGTCGTGTGATCGCGCCCGCCGAACGCTTGACCAATTTCAACAAGGGGAAGGTCCGTGAGTTGACGACACAAGAGCATCGCAATTTGCCGTGGTACGGTGAGATTCTTCGTTCGCTTTCGAGACTTCAACCCCTCGACAGTAACACCGTACTCGGAGGCGACCTCGGTTTGGATACGATCTACGGTAACGCGGACAGTCTCCGTGGTGAGGATGTTCTTTAGAACTTCCTCAGCCAACTCGATCGTTATGTCGGAGCCGTTGAGACTGGAATGCGCCATCAGACGAATCAACGAACCTTCCAGCTCACGCACGTTTGATTTGACGTTCTTGGCGATAAACAGGACCACGTCCTGAGGAATCTCGAGGCTGCTGCGATCCGCCTTGTGCTGCAGAATGGCAATTCGGGTTTCCAGGTCTGGCGGCTGAATATCGACCACCAGGCCCCACTCGAATCGGGAGACCAAACGCTCCTCGAGCGTCGGAATCTCTTTTGGTGGTCGATCGCTGGTAACGACGATCTGCTTGTGAGCGTCGTACAGAGCATTAAACGTGTGAAAGAACTCCTCCTGGGTGGCGTCCTTACCTTGAAGAAACTGGACGTCGTCAATAAGCAGGAGATCCATTTTTCGGTACTTGTTGCGGAAATCGAGCGTCTTTCCGAACTGCAGAGCTTCGATCATCTGGTTCATGAATGTCTCGGCCGACAGGTAGCAGACCCGTTCGAGCCTCTCGAATGCGAGCGACGTGTTCCCAATCGCCTGCATGAGATGGGTTTTGCCGAGCCCTACGCCCCCGTAGATAAACAGCGGGTTGTACGTCTGCGCCGGCTTCTCGGCCACGGCCAACGAGGCCGCATGGGCCCACTGATTGGAGTTGCCAACCACGAAGGTGTCGAACGTATAGCGTGGGTTGAGCGGCAAACCCAGATTGACCGATCCACGGGCTGGCTTGGTCCCAACTCGGCGATCGGGTTGCCCACTGGCATCGACCGGCCTTGGTCTATCCGCAGCGTGGCCCACGGTTTCGTCCTCCAACGATTTGAACGACATCTTGAGCTTGCGGTCAAAGAGCGACCCGGCGATCTCGGAGAGCACTCTTCCGTATTGGCCGCCGATGTAATCGACCGCGAATTGGTTTTTGACGATCACAAGGAGCTCGTCGCCCGACAGCGCCACCGCTTCGGTGGGCTCAAACCACGTGCGGAAAGTCTGCGGGTTGATGACCTTGGAAGCCTGGCCGAGTATCTGTGACCAAACCTCAGGCGCGGTGAGTTCGCTCGACTGCAACGTCTCCGCTCAGCTGGAAATTGGAAGGGTATGTCAACAACAACAATGCTGCGGCGTCGAGAGGAATTTCATAGTAGCCGGGCGCATGTCGGGTGTCAACAGGCGCGAGAAAAAACTTTCGACGTTTGAGTTTCTGTTGACGCTTTCAACCAGCGATCTATATTTCCTGGCCGTTTTAGATGATTCAATGCGACCGCCTCGGCGGTCGCCATTTAGAGGCGAACTTCCATGAAGCGAACGTATCAGCCAAGCCGCAGAAAACGTCGCAATAAGCACGGTTTTCGCGCCCGCATGAAATCGCGAAACGGTCGCAAGATCCTCGCCCGGCGGCGGCGGAGGGGTCGCGCTAAACTCAGCGTGTCAGCGGAGTTCGGCCGGAAGCGGCGCTAGGCGGCGTCAAGAATCCTTCACAGCGTGGGGAACTTGGTGGGCCAGATCCCGCGGGGTCGTCGGATTACCACGCGCCGCGAGATCCTATCGTTGCTGAGAGGCCGGCGCGTGCGAGGCAGGGCACTGGAGTTGTTCTGGCGGCCAGCCGCGCAGGACAGCCCTCGCGGGGCTTGTATCACGCCAAAATTCGGGCACACCAGCGTTGAGCGAAACCGTCTGCGGCGTCGGCTCAAGGAGCTGATGCGGGCCACTGTTCTCGCCAGCCCGCAACCGCGCGACTACCTCGTCCGTGCCCGCCCGACAGCCTACGAGCTCGATTTCGCGGCCTTGGATATGGCCTTGAAAGCGCTGCTCGACGAGATCGGAGAGTGATCGTGAAGTCGTTGGTAGTATTGCCGATACGAGCTTACCAGGTGTTATTTGCCTGGACGCCTTCCTCGTGTCGTTATTACCCCAGTTGCTCGGCCTACGCGATTGAGGCGATCGAGACTCACGGCGTGGGCCGCGGCGCTTGGCTGGCCGTGCGCCGGATCCTCAGGTGCCATCCGTGGCGGGCCGGTGGGGTTGACCCGGTGCCGCCGCGTCCTGCGGGCGAGGAGATGAGCCGTCGGTGAACGACCAACGACGAGTTCTGCTGGCGTTTCTGCTGATGGCCGCGGTTTTGGCTTTTTCGCAGTGGTGGTATTCTCAGATGAGCCCACCGGAGGAGGCGCCCCCGAGAGAGGGTGCACCGCCGGAAGCCGTTGCCCCGCCGCCCACAGCCGCGCCGATTGAGACGCCACCGCCGACGCCAGTGCCAGCGGCGCCGGCGACAGTCGATAACGAACTGTTGGCTGGCCAACGGTCGCCGGCTTCGGTGATCGTTGAAACGCCCTTCTACCGCGCCGCGATCGACCCCAAGGGGGGTACGCTGGGGGCGATCGAGCTGAACCGGTACCCCTCATTTACCGACTCGGGGCCGGTCCAGTTGGTTCCAGAGACGGCGAGCTTCCTGCGGCGGGCGGCGGATTTGGGCACCCACCGCCTAGCGTTGAGCGATATCCGCTTCGCGGTCAGCGATACCCTGCTGCAACTCGGTCCCGGGGACGAGGGGCGGGATCTGACGCTGCGCTACAAGTCAGGGGAACGCGCGATAACGCAGACGTACCGCTTCGACCCGTCGGGGTACGTCATCGATTACGAGCTCGATGTCGGCTCCTCGGAAAACGGGCTCTTGGTGACGAGCCTGGGCCCGCGGTTGGAGTCAAACGAGAAAAATACCCGGGACGATTATGGTCAGATGCGCGCGGTGGCGCGGGTCGACGGAGAGGTCATCAGCCGACAGGCCAAGGAGGTTGACGAGGGCGAGGCGCTGGCGCTGGCCGGGGATGTGGATTGGGCGGGGATTCGGAGCAAGTACTTCTTGGCGGTCGTAATGGCGGCTTCCGAGGACGAGCTGCTGAGCGCCGCGACGATGGAGGGTGAGGCGAGCGACAGCTTGCCGCTGGTCGACGTGGCGGTGGGGGCACGGATTCGGGACGGGCGGGCGGCGTATCGGCTCTACGTGGGGCCCCAGGAGTACCAACGCTTGTCGCAGCTCAACGAGGGGTTGGACGATGTGAGCCAGTACGGCTGGTCGTGGATCCGTTGGATGATCACGCCGTTCGCAAAGCTGTGCGTGATCATCATGTTGTGGCTGCACAACTTCATCCCGAGCTACGGCCTCGTGCTGACGGTTTTTGCGCTCTTGGTTCGAGTAGTAACATGGCCGTTAACGACCAAATCTTATCAATCCATCCGAGCGATGCAGAAGCTGCAGCCCGAGCTCCAACGCGTTCGTGAGCAGTACAAGGCGGACCCCCAGAGGATGCAGCAGGAGACGATGGCGCTCTACAAGGAGAAAAAGGTCAACCCGCTTGGCGGGTGCCTGCCGAACCTGATCCCGATGCCGATCTTGTTCGCGTTGTTCTTCGTGTTCCAATCCACCATCGAGTTCCGGGGTCAACCGTTCTTGTGGTTGGGAGATCTCTCGCAGCCGGATCCGTTGTATATCCTGCCCGTGTTCATGGGGGCGACGATCTACGCATCGTCGAAGCTGACCACCACCGACCCGAAGATGGCCGCTATGACGTACGTCATGCCGGTCGTGCTGACGTTTGTGTTTCTGAACCTGGCGGCGGGGCTGGTGTTGTACTATGCGCTGTCCAATCTGCTAACATTTGTTCAGCAATGGTGGCTAAAGCACAGTATGGGACACATGGACGGTGAAGCGGCGGAGGCGGCGGGGTGAAGTTGCATCGCGACCGGGCTGGGGACAGATTGGTCTTGGGAATGAATAATCCGTCGGTCATTCAAAAGATAGTACGAAGCCGAACAATCGCCGTGGACCGGCTGGAAGGTGGCGGCAGGGCGGGATATCGATGAGTCGCGCCACAAACGACCGGCCACCGACCGCGGAACAGGCACGAGCCCGATTGGAGGAGGAGCTCGACCGGGCGTTCGCCGACGATCCTCCCGTGACCAGGGCCGATACTCAGGCCCATGTTTCACGTGAAACATCGGCCGTCGCGGAATCCGGCCCGGTTTCCAGCCCCGCAAGAACCGCCCTCGCCAGCGAAACGGCGGGCGAACCCGAAGGGCAGTACAGCACCGCCCGGCTGATCGCGATCGCCAATCAGAAAGGTGGGGTCGGCAAGACGACGACCGCCGTCAACCTCGCTGCTTCGTTGGCGGTGGCCGAGCGACGAACGCTGCTGGTCGATCTCGACCCCCAGGGCAACGCCTCGAGCGGTCTGGGCATCCACAAGGAGACGCTCGGCTCGAGCGTCTACGACGTGATCGTCAACGACGCGGCGATGCGCGATGTGGTGGTTCAGACCTCGATGGAGTATCTCGATGTGGCCCCGGCCACGGTCGATCTGTTCGGGGCCGAGGTCGAGTTGGTCAGCGCCATCGGGCGCGAGCATCGGCTCAGAGATGCGCTGGCCGATTTACGGGGTGATTACGAGTTCATCTTCGTCGATTGTCCGCCATCCCTCGGCCTGCTGACAGTGAATGCGCTGACGGCGGTCGATTCGGTGCTGATCCCGATCCAGTGCGAGTACTATGCGCTGGAAGGGCTGTCGCAACTGTTGGGCACGATCCGGATCGTTCAGAAGCGGCTCAACCGGGATCTCACGATCGAGGGCGTCCTGTTGACGATGTACGATTCGCGGTTGAATCTCGCGCGGCAAGTGCAAGACGAAGCGGTTGAGTACTTCGGTAAAAGCGTGTACGATACAGTCATCCCTCGTAACGTGCGGCTGTCGGAGGCACCAAGCTTCGGCAAGCCGGTGATTCTCTATGACATTCTGTCGGTCGGCGCGGAGAGTTACATGAAGCTCGCAGAGGAGTTGATCGCGCGGTGACCCAACAGCGACGACTGGGGAAAGGGCTCGGGGCTCTGCTGGGGGAATCAGCGCTAGAGGCGACGCGCGCCGAACAGCTTGGCGGGACGCTGGAAGTCGACGTCGGCCGCATCGTGCCGAACCGGTACCAGCCGCGGCAGACGTTCGATGACAGCTCGATCGCGGAGCTAGCGGAGTCGATCGGCCAAAAGGGTGTGCTCCAGCCGCTGATCGTCACTCCACGCGCCGAGGGGGACTACATGCTGGTGTCGGGAGAGCGGCGCCTACGGGCCGCGCGGCAGGCCGGTCTCTCGGCGGTGCCGGTGCTCGTTCGCGACGTTGGCGATCGAGAGCTGCTGGAGATCGCGCTGATCGAGAATCTCCAGCGCGAGGATCTCGACGCTATAGAGGAAGCGGTTGGTTATCAGCAGCTGATGGAAGGGTTCGGCTTGACCCAGGCCGAGGTCGGCGCACAGGTCGGCCGCAGCCGGCCGGCGGTGACGAACGCTCTCCGACTGCTCGAGCTGCCGGACGCGGTGCAGTCGATGATCAGGGACGGCGCGCTGTCGGCGGGACATGGTCGGGCCCTGCTCGGGATAAAGGACCCCCGCCGGATCACCCCGCTTGCGCGAAAGGCCGCGAAGGGCGGGTATTCGGTCCGGCAGGTCGAACGTCTCGTCAAGCGCGAGGCCAGGAGCAAGAAGAAAGCGCCAGAGAAGCCGGCGGCAACCACCGACGACGCTGAACGCGCGCGGCTCGAGGAGGAGCTTCAGCGACAACTCGGAACGCGAGTCAAGATCCACTTGGAGAAGACGGGCAAGGGGCGCATCGAGGTCGCGTTCTATTCGCTTGAGGATCTGGAGCGCTTGGCGGAGAGGCTGGGGGCCGGGTCAGCATGAGAGACAAGCACCTGACGCTGCTCGTGGTCCCACACGACGAACACAACGTGCGGCAGATCCGTTTGTCGTACCGCCGGCTACAGGTACTGGCCGCCGTGCTCGGGGTGGTGCTGGTGACGGTCCTCGTGGCGATCGCATCTTACGGGCGGGTGGCCGCACGCGCCGGTCGTGCCGTCGCGCTCGAACAGGAGAACGCTCGCTTGGAGGCAGAGAACGCAAAAGTAAACGCGATCGCGATGAACCTGGCGCGGACCGAACAAGCCTACGAACAGATCCGCTCGATGGCGGGTTTGACCCCCGATGTGTTGCCGGTCGAAGACGTGCAGCAGGCTGATGCCGAGCCACGATCGCCAAGGGGATGGCCGTTGACGACGAAGGGCTTTGTCACCGCGCCGTTCGACAGCGACGAGGGCCATTCGGGCGTGGACATCGCCGTGCCCAGCAACACCCCGGTGGTAGCGACCGCCGGGGGACAGGTCAGAGAGAGCGGCTCGGACGCGGTTCTGGGAGAGTATGTCGTGATCGATCACGACGACGGCTACGAGACGATGTACGCGCACAATGCGAACCGGCTGGTTAGTACCGGGGCCGTGGTCGAGCGCGGCCAGACGATCGCTTACAGTGGGAATACCGGCCGTTCGACGGCGCCGCACCTCCACTACGAGGTCCGCAGACGGGGCGAGCCGATCGACCCGGCCCCGTACATGCGTTGACTGGCCCACTTCGGAGACGAATCCATTTCCCAGTAGGAGGGAAAGAGCATGAGCAAGAGAGAGACGGTGAACGGTGGCCTCAATTCGTTGCTCGGGACAGGTGTTGACTGCCAGGGCACGGCTCGCGTCGAAGGGACATTGCGCCTCGACGGAACTTTCCGAGGCAACCTCGAGGTGGGGGACACGTTGGTGATCGGTCAGACCGGTGCGCTGGAGGGCAAGGCGTATGGACGCGAGGTCATTATCGCCGGCCGCTTCAAAGGTGAGGTGATGGGGACCGAGCAGGTGGAGCTTCAAAAAGGGGCTCGTCTCGAGGGCGACGTGATCACGCGGTCCTTTGTCATCGAACCCGGAGTCTATTTCGCCGGCAACTGCAAGATGGAGTTCACCGAGGCCGATGAGGCCAAGCTCAAAGTCGGACCGAAAAGCACCAAGCCAGCCTCGAAACCGAAGAAATCGGACGACGAGGGCGACCAGGCGGTGCTCCGTTCGCTGTCCAAATGAGGGTTGGTTGACGGGTCGCGTTTGTGCATACGCTCGCATTCGCGTCGCGCGGCCCGTTTAGCCGCAACCTGTTGTAGCACAACGGTTTGCGGCGACAGGCGCCGGTTCCCCCCTCGTTTTTCCACAGTTATCCACAGGCCACCCCCGTGGACATGCAGAGTCGGCTAAAGCGCCTTCTTGGCGAGGTCTTGGCGTAGCTTGGCGAGTCGCTTGCGTTGCTCCTCACCGAGGATCGTGCCTTGCAGGAGGGGGTTCTCGGCGGCGGTGATCTCGAGCCGCTGGGCGGTCTCGACATCGATTTCCTGGGCCGATTCGGCGAACGGCGTGAGCACCGTTACGACATCGTCGAGGACGTGAAGGAAGCCTTCGCCGATCGCGAACCACTCGAACGTATCACCACGCCGAAGTCGAAACTCACCGATTCCCAACGCGACCATCATCGGCGCGTGCGCCGGCAGGATGCCGATCTCGCCGTCGTAGGCGGTGGCGACGACGCCGTCGGCGGGGCCGTCGAAAACGACCCGCTCGGGCGTGATGATCCGGACCGTCAGCGTGGTGTCGCCGGTTGTCACTCGCTGCCGAGCTCCTTCGCCTTCTGGGCCGCCTCGTCGATCGTCCCGACCATGTAGAACGCCTGCTCGGGCAACTGGTCCCACTTGCCCTCGACGACCTCACGGAAGGAACGGATCGTCTCAGCCAACGGAACGTACTTGCCCGGGATACCCGTAAACTGCTCGGCTACGTTGAACGGCTGCGACAAGAAACGTTGGATGCGTCGTGCGCGCGACACGATTTCCTTGTCCTCCTCCGACAGCTCATCCATCCCGAGGATCGCGATGATGTCCTGAAGATCCTTGTTGCGCTGGAGAATACGCTGCACCTCTTGCGCCACCGCGTAGTGTTCCTCGCCGATGTAGTTGGCGTCCATGACGCGACTCGTCGAGTCGAGCGGATCGACCGCTGGGTAGATGCCGAGCTCGGCGATTTGTCGTGACAACACGGTGGTCGCATCGAGATGGCTAAAGGCGGCCGCGGGGGCCGGGTCCGTCAAGTCGTCGGCGGGCACATAGATCGCTTGGACCGATGTGATCGAGCCGCGCCGGGTCGAGGTGATCCGTTCTTGCAGCTCGCCCATCTCGGTCGCCAGGGTGGGCTGATAGCCGACTGCGCTCGGCATGCGGCCGAGCAACGCGGAAACCTCCGAGCCGGCCTGAGTGAAGCGGAAGATGTTGTCGATGAAGTACAGCACGTCGGTCCCGGTCTGATCGCGGAACCACTCGCACATCGTCAGCCCGGAAAGGCCAACCCGCAGCCGGGCACCGGGCGGCTCGTTCATCTGTCCGTAACACAAGGCCGCCCGCTCGAGCACGCCGGACTCCTTCATCTCGAGCCACAAGTCGTTGCCTTCGCGCGTCCGTTCGCCGATGCCGGAGAAGACCGAGTATCCGCCGTGCTCCTTGGCGATGTTGTGAATGAGTTCCATGATGATGACCGTCTTGCCCACGCCGGCGCCACCGAACAGCCCGGTCTTGCCACCTTTGACGTACGGGGCCAACAAGTCGACGACTTTGATTCCCGTCTCGAAGAGCTCGGTCTTGGGCTCGAGCTCGGGAAATGCCGGGGGCTCCTGGTGGATCGGTCGCCGTTCCTTGGTCTCGACCGGACCCAGCTGGTCGATCGGCTCGCCCAGCAGGTTGAAAATCCGGCCCAGCGTTTCCATGCCGACCGGAACCGAGATCGGGCCCCCGGTATCGACGACCTCCATCCCCCGGATGACGCCGTCGGTCGACGACATCGCCACCGCGCGTACTTGATTGCGTCCCAGGTGCTGCTGAATCTCGGCTGTCAGATGGACCGGAGTACCAGTGTCGCCGTCGGCCGGCTCGTAGTCGATCCGCAGCGCGCTGAAGATCTCAGGCAGCTCTTCGGCCTCGAACAGAACGTCGATGACCGGCCCGATGACCTGCGACACGGTTCCAGTGCGCCGACCCGCCGTCGCCGTGTCGCCGCCGTTTGTGGATTGCTGAACATCGCTCATCTGGTTGTCTCCCACGCTATGGGTCCTTTATGGTCCTCTACTTCAGTGCTTCAGCACCGCCGACGAGCTCGGCGATTTCCTGTGTTATCTGTGCCTGACGGGCCCGGTTGAACGAACGCGTCAGATCCTTGATCATCTCGCCGGCATTATCGGTCGCGTTCTTCATAGCCGTTCGTCGCGCCCCGTGCTCCGACGCCGCGCTCTCGATGAGGGCGCGATAAACCCCGTACTTGAGGAACAGCGGCAGCAAGCGGGATAAGATGACCTCGGGCGAAGGCAGGAACTCGTAAATCGGTTCGAACTTGCGTTCCGGCTCGCTTTCATCCGCTCGTTCATCACGCGGCAACGGAAGCAGAGGGGCCGCGACGGGTCGTTGCTCCACCGGACTCCGGAAGTGCGAGTACACGAGGTACACGCCATCGAGCCGGCCATCGACGAAGGCATCGATCAACGAGCTCGAAAGTTCCTCCGCTTCGGCGTACGACGGTCGATCCGAGATATCAGTCACCACGCGATCAATCGTCTCTCCCTGGTATTGGAGCATCGTAGCGCCACGCTTGCCGACCACGTGGAGCTCAGTCCCAAGTCCGTCGGCTTCGAGGTGGCGCAACGATTCCCGCGCCGTTCGAACGAGGTTCGCATTGAACGCGCCGGCCAGGCCGCGGTTCGATGTCACCACTAGGACCGCTGCGCGATTGGACAAACGGCTGGTGCGCAGCAACGGAAACGCACCCTCGGCATCCCCCGCACCCGCTCGGACCTTGGCGATCACCTGGCGCATGAAATCGTCAAACGGGCGCGCTGCGACGACTCGGTCCTGCGCGCGCTTGAGCTTCGACGCGGCGACCATCTCCATCGTCTTCGTGATCTGCCGCGTCTTGTCGATCGATCGAATGCGGCGCTTGATCTCCCGAGCCTTGGACACTCCGGTTCTCCTACTCCCCGCTCTCGGTAGCCATGAAGCCGCGCTTGAAGCCATCGATCGCTTCCAGCAGCGCCTTCTCGACAGGGTCAGTCAATTCTTTCTCGCTGTCGATCAGCTTGAGGGCCTCGGGGTGTGAGCTGCGGAGATAGTCGAGAAAGTCGCTCTCGAACTGCCGCACTCCATCGATCGGTACGTCGTCGAGGTGACCCTGCGTGACGGCGTAGATCACCGCGATCTGTTCGGTAACGGGCATCGGTTCGTATTGCGGCTGCTTTAGCACTTCTACTGTCCGACGCCCGCGTTCGAGCTGCGCCTGGGTCGCCCGGTCGAGCTCGGAGCCGAGCTGGGCGAACGCCTCCAGGTCCCGATACTGTGCCAGGTCGAGGCGCAGCGTGCCGGCGATTCTCTTCATCGCTTTGATCTGCGCGTTGCCGCCGACCCGGCTGACCGAGATCCCGACGTTGATCGCCGGCCGGACGCCAGCGTAGAACAGGTCCGGCTCGAGGTAGATCTGGCCGTCGGTGATCGAGATGACATTGGTCGGGATGTACGCCGACACGTCGCCCGCTTGCGTCTCGATGATCGGCAACGCGGTGAGTGAACCACCACCGTTTTCGTCAGACATCTTGGCCGCCCGCTCGAGCAATCGGGAGTGGAGATAAAACACGTCACCGGGATACGCCTCGCGTCCCGGCGGTCGACGGAGCAACAGCGAGAGCTGCCGATACGCTTGGGCTTGCTTTGACAGATCGTCGTATATGCAGAGCGTCGCGCGGCCGGGGTTGTCGGCCGATGCCGGCTTATCGTCGACGCCGGTGTACATGAAGTGCTCGGCCATCGCAGCGCCCGCGTAGGGCGCCAGGTACTGCAGCGGGGCCGGCGAGGCTGCCGGAGCGGTGACGACGATCGTATAGTCCATCGCGCCCTCGGCCTCGAGTCGCTCGACGACACCCGCGACCGTGGACGCTTTTTGCCCGACCGCGACGTAGATGCAGATCACGTCGCCGCCTCTCTGGTTGATGATCGCGTCGATCGCGATGGCTGACTTCCCGGTACCGCGGTCGCCGATGATGAGCTCACGCTGACCACGACCGATCGGGATCATCGAATCGACCGCTTTGACGCCGGTCTGGAGTGGCTCTTTCACTGGTTGGCGCTCGACGATGCCAGGAGCGATCCACTCGACCGGTCGTCTGAACTCCGTCGTGATCGGACCCTTGCCATCGACCGGCTGCCCGAGCGGGTTGACCACGCGGCCCAGCAGAGCATCGCCGGCGGGAACCGACAGCACGCGGCCCGTCCGGCGCACCTGATCGCCCTCCGTAATCTCGACGTCGTCGCCCATGACGACGGCACCGATCACGTCTTCCTCCAGGTTCAGCGCCAGTCCGTAGAGGTCGTTTCCGAAATCGAGCATTTCGCTGGACATCGCGTTTGACAGCCCGTAGATGCGGGCGATACCGTCGCCTACCTCGAGCACCGTGCCGACTTCGTCTACGTCAAGCGCGGTTTCGAAATCGTCGAGCTCGCGCTCGAGGACCGATGTGATCTCGTCGGCCCGGATCTTTGAATCGGAGGTCTTCATGCGTTGCTCCCTGTGCGCGTTGCGATCGTTATGCGTGCGATGATCGGAGCTGTCGACCGAGATTCCCCAACTGCGTCTTGAGGCTGGCGTCCATCACCAAATCCCCGGTCTGGACGACGAGGCCCCCCAAGAGGTCCGGTCGCACTCTCTCTTCGATGACGATTGTCTTGCCGATTGCTTGCTCGAGCGCCTCGCCGAGCGACGCGACCGTGGCCCGGTCGATCGGGGTGGCCGACGTGATGGTGGCCGTCTGCCGGTTGGACCGCTCGTCGAGGATCGCTTGCCACGTCGTCGCGATCTCGGGCAACAGCAGCTCTCGGTGGCGGTCGATGACGAGCCTCAAGAACTGGATCACAAGTGGGTGAACCCGGCCCTCAAAGGCGTCCCTGACCAGAGCCTGTTTTTGACGCGTGGTGATCTGTGGGGCCTCCAGAAAACGGCGTAATCGCGGGTCGTCCTTGAGGCACTCTGCAAACGCCGCAACCCCATGCGTCACAGGCTCTACGACATCCTCCTGCTCCGCACGACGGAGCAGCGTTTCCACATACACGCGGGCAACGATGTTGACTCTCACTCGCTACTAACCACCCCTCCTCGCGATCTCGGCAACCGCCTGCTCGGCAAAACGTCGGTGGTCATCGTCCGTAAGCGATCTCTGGATCACTTTTTCGGCCGCTTTGACCGCCAGAGTGGCGGCTTCGTTGCGAATCGTCTCGAGCGCCTGGTCGGTCTCCAGCTCGAGCTGCCGATGGGCGCGAGCCATGACCTGCTCGGCCTCGACCCTGGCGTTGTCCATGACGTCGGTCTTCAGCCGGTCGCCAGCTTGTCGCGCTTCGTCGAGAATCCGGTTCCCTTCGGCGCGAGCCTCGGCCAGCTTAGCTTCGTGTTGCTCGAGGAGCGTCTTGGCCTCCGACTGAAGTCGCTCGGCATCGTCGATCGTCTTGCGGATCGCCTCCTCGCGCGCCTCGAGCGCGCCGAGGATCGGGTTCCACGCGAACTTCCAGAGGATGCCGAGCACCAGCGCAAAAGTGACGGCCGTCCAGAAGATGAGGCCCGGTTCGGGCTGTAATAGGTCCATGCGAACCCTCCGGTGTCGCTTAGGCCGCTCTGAGGGCCATCAAGATGCAGATCACGAGCGCGAACAGCGCCACGCCCTCAATCAGTGCGGCGGCGATGATCATCGTCGTCCGGATCTCACCAGCCGCCTCCGGCTGACGTGCGATCCCTTCCATGGCCGGGCCAGCCAGCTTGCCGATGCCGAGGCCAGCGCCGATCAGAGCCAGGCCGGCTCCCAAGCCGGCGCCGAGCCAGCCGAGTCCAAGATGAAGCTCAGGCATACTCCCTCTCCTTTGCCTAGTGGGGGTGTCGGGTCAATTGAATAAACACGGCGGTCAACGTTGCGAAGATGTAGGCCTGGATGAACGCGATAAGGATCTCCAGCAGATAGATAAAGATCGAGAAAGCGACCGCGATCGGCGCCACGAGGTAGCTGTGGATAATGAAGATGAGCCCCAGCAAGCTGAGGATCACGACGTGTCCGGCCGTCATGTTGGCGAACAGACGGACCATGAGCGCGAACGGCTTGGCGATGTGGCCGATTAGCTCGATCGGGATCATGACCGGAGCGAGCACGAGCGGTATGCCCTCCGGCATAAGCGAGCGAGCGTACTTCACCGGACCGTTGGCGGCGATCCCGCTGGCTTGGATCGCGCCGAACGAGAACAGCGCCAGGACCCCTGTTACGGCCAGGTTGCCGGTCGCGGTGGCCCCAAAAGGCACCAGCCCCAACAGGTTCATGAACAGAATAAAGAAAAACAGCGTGGCGATGAACGGCACGTACGGCCGACCGTCCTCGCGGCCTATGTTGGCGTACACGATCTCGTCGCGAACGTATACGAAGAGCGCCTCGAACAAGTTGTAGACGCCGGTATGGACACTCCCTCGGCGACGCGCCATCGGCAAGAAGATCAGCAACATGAGTGCTGCCGCGAGCCACATGTACACGGTGTACTTGGTGATCGAGACATCGAGTCCGAACAGCTCCCACTGCGGCAGGTGGAACGTCCCGATCGGCTCGAGCTCGAGGACATGCGAGTCGGCCAGGTGATGGACGACGTCGACGCCCTGCTCGCCGTGGGCGGCTTCGTCGGCGTGTTCGGCTCCATGTTGAATCGCGGTCGTGAATGCGGTCATGCCAGATTCCCGGTTCGATTCAAGTACACGATCTCAACCGCGCCGAAAACGAAATGGGCGGCGACGATGGTTAGGAGTGCGACCGCCACGCTGACGTTCGTCGCGAACGCCAGGATGAGCGCGTATGCTAGCAGCCCGATGACTCGGGCGGCGAACCCGCCAAGCACGGCGATCATGAACTTGGTGTGGCCGCGGGTCACACTCCAACGAATCCAATGAAACCCGGCGACCAAGCTAACGAAGGAGAAGCCGAGCCCGGCGAGCAGCCCGGCCTGACCACCGTCGAAACGATCGACCCACTGCCACGCCCCCGCGGCGACCGCCGCCACGAGCACGGCGATGCCGCCGACAAAGCGCCAGTCGATCACCCGTTGGCCTCTTCGTTCCCCGCCGACTTAGTTGCGGTCAAGCCTCGGTAGAGCCGCAAGAACCCGCCGGCAGCGCCGACGAACGCTCCGACCAACGTCAGCAACGGTAGCGTTCCCAGTCGCCCATCCAGCCAGTATCCGATCCACAAGAACAGCAGGACCGACAGCGCCCAGGTGAGCCCGTAGCCCGAGTAGCGCCCGATCTCCTGGATCGCGCGTTGGCGCTCGGACGAGGGTTCACGAGCCGTCATGGAGCCTCTGTCGGGAGGGGCGACGTGCTTGTGAAAAAAGTAACAAGGCCTCGGTTGAGCGTCAACGAATGTCGGACCGATTTAGCGATCTACGGGTGCAATCGTTAATATCTTCGCCCCCCGGAGCGTCTCAACCCTGAGCAGGCCAGCCAATTCAGCCCGATGCCTTTCAAGGAGGACGCGACGATGAGAGTTCGATCGACACTCGCCGCGCTGGTCCTGGCGCTCCCCCTGGCGCTGGGCTGCAGTGACGAAAGTGACCTAAGCACAGGACCGGCCGGTGATCTGGCCGACCTCGAGCAACTCCAGATATCGGCCAGCGAGATCGCGGCGAGCGAGTTCCTGGACGACCTTTCGGAAGAGGATAAGGCCGCCATCCGCGCAGCGCTGCAGGCGGCCCACGAACAGATCCGGGCCATCATCGCACAGGTCCGCGCGGGCGAGCTGTCACGCGAAGAGGCACGGGTCCAGATCCAGGCCGTGCACGAGGAACTGATCGCCAAGCTGGCCGAGTTTCTGACCGATGACCAGATCGCTCGGCTGCTGGACCACCTGAGAGACCGGCGCGATGATCGACCGGATCTCGACCTCACGGAGGAGCAGCTGCGTCAGATTCAGGCGCTGCACGAGGAGTTCCGTCAGTTTGTGCGCGAGATCCGCGCGCGGGTCGAAAACGGTGACCTGGCGCCGGAAAAGGCGCGGCGGTTGGTGCGCGAGAAAGCGCAACAGACGAGGCGCGCGATCTGCGGCGTCCTGACCCCGGAACAGCAAGCCCAGGTGCGCTTCTGTCACTCGGATGTAGCGGTTGGGGATGTGTCGACCTAGCTGAAGCTGCTACACAGCGGGATTATCGCGCGGCGGCGTGGGCGTTAGCCCGCGCCGTTTGCTTTCGGGCCTTCCCCTCTTGAGTGAGTCGTCGATCGACTCGCGGATGGCGCGCCTTACATCGTTGATCCGCTCCGCGTTAGCCGACATGAGCAGGGTGCAAGAGAAGACACCCTGAAAGTGGGTCGGGGCGAGGAGTACCAGTAGCCGCTCGCCGGTGTTGATCCCCATATCGTCCCGGTTCTTATCGTACCAATAGTGGATCGTGATCTCGTCACCGGGCGCCATCGGGTCGGCGTGCAGCCAACGCACCAAGATCGGATCTGCCGTTCGCACCTTTAGCCAGCAGTAGGTGACGTTGCCGCTGACCCCGGGTCGTGGGTCCGGCGTGTTGCAGACAGGTGAGTCAGAGGCCTCGACCACTGCGATCGCGAATTGATTTGGCCACGTTGAACGGAGATACGCGATGTGGTCTGCCAGGTCGTTCCCCGGCGAGAGCCGGAGCACGTGATCAGCCTGGGAGTGCGCAGCGGTCGGGCCGAGCAGGCCCAACCCAAGCCATAGCGTAAGCGCGCGGGCGAGCTTGGGCTTCATTTGCCCCCTAAAACGGCAAGCCGCGTGCCGAAGTTCGAGCCTCTGCGGGGCCTGAGTGACGGGGTATCTTCCCGTCGTGGTCATTGGAGGCAGCGACTATTACGACAAAACTCCAGCCGCGGCCGCGCGGTACGACGCGCTCCACGCGACTCAGACCGAAGACACCGCTTTCTACGTCGAGGAAGCACAGAACCACGGCGCACCGGTGCTCGAGATCGGGTGCGGCACGGGGCGAGTGACGCAGGCGATCGCCGAAGCCGGCGTTCGTGTCGTGGGCATCGATTCGAGCGCGCATATGTTGGAGGTGGCGGCGAGCAAGCGAAGCCGGGTGCCGGATGACGTCCGGAAGCGGATCGCCCTGGTGCGCGGTGATATGAGGCGGTTCGCGTTTCGGCGGACTTTCGCGCAGGTCCTAATGCCGTACCGTGTGTTTCAGTCGATGCTCGAGGTTGGTGATCAGTTGGCAGCGCTGGCCGCGATTCGATCTGCGCTGGTATCTAAAGGTCGACTGGTGTTTAACGTCTTTGATCCACGCGTCGACCTGCTCGCCGGAGATGACCACGACCCGCTCCCGGTGCAGGACTCTGGCCGCGAGTACCGCGACGACCGTGGTCGGGTACGCGAGCGGTTCACCGTACGCTACGACCTGCCCGCCCAGTTGCTTGACGTGACGTTCATCTATGAGCGGTTGGATAACGCCGGCGTGGTCGTTGCGAGGGATTTCGAGCCGCTGAGGTTACGTTACTTTCACCGATTCGAGATTGAACACTTGCTGCATCGAGCGGGTTATGAGATTGAGGCGCTGTACGGAGGGTGGGAGCGACAGCCGTTCGACCGGAACGGCCAAGAGATGATCTGGATCGCGCGAAGGAGTGATTGACAATGGAAGCGCACCCCAGGCTCGAGCCAAAGTCGCCCGAGACCGATATCGAGACCGCCAAACGGTTGGTCAAGGCGCGGACCGCGATTGACGATGCGGTCGGGCGAGTGATCATCGGGCAGGAGAGCGTGCGGGAGTTGCTCACGATCGCGCTCCTGGCCCGCGGCCACGGGCTACTGGTCGGCGTTCCGGGACTGGCCAAGACGCTGCTCGTCCAGACGTTGGCGCAGGCGCTCGACTGTCGCTTCAGCCGCATCCAGTTCACCCCCGACCTCATGCCGAGCGACATCACCGGCACCGAGGTTATCGAAGAGGACCCGGAAACCGGCAAGCGCAGCTTGCGGTTTCTGCCGGGGCCGATCTTCGCGCACGTGTTGCTGGCCGACGAGATCAATCGCACCCCGCCAAAGACACAGGCCGCCCTGCTGCAGGCGATGCAGGAGCGTGAGGTCACCGCCGGCGGTGCGACCCATATGCTCGAGGAACCATTCTTCGTGCTCGCTACTCAGAACCCGATCGAGCAGGAGGGCACCTATCCGTTGCCTGAGGCGCAGCTCGACCGGTTCATGTTCGAGCTGACGATTGGATATCCCGAGCGAGTCGAGGAGGTGGCGATCGTTCGGGCCACGACCGGGGAAGCGGTGACCGCCGTTGATCCGGTCGTCTCGCGGGTCGAGCTGCTGTCGTTCCAGGATCTGGTCCGCCGTGCGCCGGCCGACGATTCGGTGGTGGCCTTTGCGGTCGAGTTGGCGCGGCGAAGCCGCCCCGATCACCCCCAAGCGCCGGATGCGATCCGCGAGTACGTGGGGTGGGGCGCAGGACCGCGGGCCGGTCAGTTTCTGATTCTAGGAGCCAAGACACGAGCCCTGCTACACGGCCGCGTAGCCCCCGATCGGGCCGACGTCCGCACCCTGGCGCCGGCGGTGTTTCGTCACCGGTTGGTTCTCAATTACGAGGCCGAAGCTGCCGGGGTCACCGTGGACCAGCTGATCGCCGAGTTGGTAACGGCCGCCGATAGCACGCCGAGCTAACGATGGGTCCGGTCGCCCCGCTCAAACCGCCTACGCCCGAGCCGGCGCTCCTTCCGCCAGCCGAGCTGCTCGCCCTGGGCGGTCTCGACCTGGTATCCCGGCTCGTCGTTGATGGCTACCTGAGCGGTCGACATCGGAGCCCGAACCGAGGTGGGTCTCTCGAGTTCGCCGAGCATCGTCCCTATGTTCGCGGCGATGATTTGCGGCGTGTCGACTGGAAGGTGTACGGCCGCACCGATCGTTTCTTCATCCGCCAAAGCGACGCCGAAACGAACCTCCGCGCCACGCTGGCGATCGATGCCAGCGCGTCGATGGGTTTTGGTGCTGGCGGGCGGCCGACGAAATGGGCGTACGGCCGCGCGGTTGCGGCTGCACTCGCGCATTTGCTGTTGTCCCAGCACGACGGGGTCGGGCTGGCGGTTTTTGACGCCGAGCTGAAGGCGTTTTTGCCGCCGCGCGCGACCCAAGCGCAGCGCAGTCGGGTCCTGGAGGCCCTCGAGGGGCTCGAGCCGGCTGGTGAGACCGAGCCCGCCGACCCATTCCGGCAACTGGCCGAGCGGCTGCCGCAACGCGGGTTGCTGGTTCTGATCTCGGACTTGCTCGGCCCCCCGGAGGCCTTTCTCCCCGGGCTTCGGTACTTCCGGCAGCGGAAGCACGAGGTGGTCGTGTTTCATGTCCTCGACCCGGTCGAGCGCACGCTCAGTGGTTTCGGCGAGACCGGCGCCCTGGCGGACGTCGAGACTGGGCGAGTCGTGCGCGGCACCCCGGCGGCGTTGGCCAAGGGGTATCGCGAGGAGTTGGCCGCCCTCGAGGCCACCTACCGAGCTCAGGCCCACGATCGGGGCTTCGATTTCGTATCGTTGAGTACCGACGAGCCGTTGGGCGCGGCGCTCGCGCGGTACCTGCACGGCCGCCGTGTAACGCTGCCTTCACCCACCGTAACCCGTTGACAGTTACCCTAGTTACTCCTTTTAAACGAAAGGGGCCGGAAGGGCGGCGATAGGGGTGCGTTTCCTTGCTCCCTACGCGCTTCTGGCGCTGCCGTTGGCGCTCGTGCCGCTCTGGCTCGCGTGGCGCTCCCAGCGATCACAGTCGCCGACCCGCTTCTCGTCGGTGTATCTGGTCGAGCGGGCTCGCCTGGAGCCGACGCGGCACATCTTGACTCGCTCGCGCTGGGTCGAGTTGCTCCGCGCGCTGGTCATCGGGCTCCTGATCGTGGCGGCGGCGCGTCCCGTCGGCCCCGGGGCCGGCGGTCCCGAGTCCCACTTCCCGACCCAACTGGTCGTCGCGGTCGATGTCTCAGCCAGCGCGGGTCAGCGCCGCGAGGGCGTGACCGCGTGGTCGGCTATCGAGGTCTGGGCCGACAGCTTGCTGGCGATGGTAGGTCCTGACGACGAGGCTGCGTTGGCGGCGGTTGCCGACGGGATCGTCGGTTGGTGGGATGGGCCATCGGAAGCGTTGCGGAGACAACTCAGGACGCTGGGCCCGACGGCTCGGGCGAGCGACTGGCCGCGGACGTTGTCTGCGTTAGCGGGACGGCTGGAGGGGAGTGGAGAGGCGTATCTGCTGACCGATGGAGCCCGCGGGCCGGGCGGTCCGTTGGCCGGCGAGGGGCAGGTCGACCCCGTCGACGGGTCGTCGGTCGGTCACCGGGTCATCCGCACGTGGCGGCCCGGTCCAGGTGTGAACCGGGGTCTGATCGCCGCTCAGCCAGAGGCCGGCGGCGAGGTGGCGCTTAGGGCCCGAACCTGGGGGCAGGAGGACCCGCGTTCGGTCGTTGCCGGCCAACTGGCCGGTGATCAGGTGATCGATGGGCAGCCCATTCCGGCAGATGGGAGTTTTGGGGCGGCGCGATGGGCGGTTGGGGACACCGTGACCTTCGCCCTGCTGGGGTCGGATCGGCTGGCGGCCGATGATCGGCTGTACATGGCCCGCGGCGGGCCGCGTGGTGTCTACAAGGTGACGCGGTGGGCACCACCGGATGAGCCACCCGAGTCGGGCACGCTGTTCTGGGAAGCGGCGCTGGCGGCGGCGCCACGGGCGCCGCAGGTCGAGCAGACCGGCTCGCTGGCCGAGCTCGCTGACGGGGCGCCCGATCTGGCGCTCCTGCCGCTGCGAAGCTACCGCACCGACCAGGCGGCACTGCTGGCCGAGCTCGCGAGGGGTGGAACGCGACTCCTGTTCGCCCCCAGCTGCCCCGATCCAGCGTGTATCCCCGATGGCGATTGGCTGCCCAGCGGTGCACTGACCACACCGGCGCTCGCGTGGAGGTTGGCTCCCGCCGAGCGACGGGCCCGGCTGGCGGGCGAGCCGACCGCCGTCCAAGCCCCGGTTGTCGTTCCAGATCACTTGCTGGCTCGTGTGCCAGTCCGACCGGCGATCAACATCGCGCCGATCGCTTCCGATTGGCGCTGGGAGCTGGCCACCGGCGCTCCGGCGTTGTGGGTCAGGGGCTCGGTGGCGGTCTGGCTGGTGCCGTTCGGTCCACCGGTGAGCCGAATCGGCACGACACCGGTCTTCGCGCTGGTGGCCGACGCCGTTATGGCGGCGTGGGACCCACGATGGCGGACCGCCACTGGTAGCCTGCGGCCGGGTCAGTCGGTGCAGCTCGGGTCGGCCGGTGGGACGGTCATGGGCCCGATGCATGTCGCACCACTTGTCCGTTGGGAAGTCCCGCCCGGGGGACCCGGGCCGAGTCTCGAGCGAGTCGGGCTCTACCGAGTAGACGGTGAACGGACGAGCTTTGTAGCGGTCAACGGAGAATCGGACGAAGGTGACCTCACGCCGATCGACCCCGATGCCTGGGAGGCAGCCTGGGGCGTCACGCCGGTGAACGATGACGCGTGGCGGGGAGCGCTGTTTCCGCGTCGACGCGGACCAGAGCTGCGGTCCTGGTTTCTGGCGCTGGCGCTCGTCGGCCTGGCCCTCGAGGCGTTCTTGAGGCGCCGGGTTCTTAATAAATAGAGTTGTAGAAGGTCGATCATGCGCATCCCGGCGATCGCTACTCGGTTCCGCGCCTCGCCCAGCTATCGCGCCGTCCGTCGCGCGCTGGCGTCTGGTGGCTCGGTACACGCGAGCAACCTGGCCGGCTCGAGCAAAGCGGTTCTCGCGGCCGCAGTCGCCGAGGATCTATCGGCGCCGGTGCTGGTGCTGACCGCTTCCACCGACACAGCCGAAACATGGGCTACCGATCTCGAGGCGCTGGCCGGTGAGAGTAACGTTGGTCTCTTCCCGCAATGGGAGATCCTGCCGTACGAGGATCGGTCACCGCAGCGAGAGATCGAGGGTCAGCGCCTCGAGTTTCTGGTTGGCCTGCTTGAACGAACGATCGCAATTGGGGTGGCGCCGGCGCGCGCAGTAGCGCAGCAAGTGTTGGCGCCGGCCGCGCTCAATACACGGATCGCGCGGCTCGCTACCGGTGGGCGCGTCGATCTCGAGGACCTCGCTCGGCGGCTCACTGAAATGGGCTTCGAGCGCGAAGCGATGGTCGCCGACGTCGGCACGTTCAGCGTCCGTGGTGGTATCGTCGACGTCTTTAGCTACCGCTACTCGCACCCGGTCCGGATCGAGTTGGCTGACGACGAGATCGCCTCGATCCGGTCGTTTGATTTGGCCACTCAGCGTTCGGTGGAGCCGCTCGACCGAGTCGAGATCCTGCCGGCTCGCGAACGCACCGATTCGGAATCCGCCGACGAGCCTGACGGAGCTTCAGCCGCCAGTCACGACCTCAGACCGGTGGCCGATTACCTGCACCCCGATTGTGTGATCGTCGTCGACGAGCCGGAACGCGTAACGGCGGCGCTGGAAAGTGGCTGGGAAGAGGTCGTGCGCCGGTTCAATGAAGCCGACGATGATCGATCGCTCCGTCCGCCGGACGAGTTGTACCTCGACCCAGCAGGGGTGGAGCGCTCTATCGCTTCGTTTCGCCGGCTCGATGTCGAAGCCTTGCACATGGCGGATCCCAAGGGTGGTGCAGCCGCGACCCGATTCGGGACCCGCGAACCCGACCCCATTCAAAGATCGGTACCGCGGCTGATCGAGTTGCTGCGCGACGATCTCGCCGGCAGTGGGCAACCGGTCATACTGTGTGACAACTGGGGCCAACTCGAGCGGCTTGCGGAGCTGCTGCCGACCGATCTCGAAGCGGTGACACTCGACGTCGGCGCGCTAAACGGTGGTTTTGTCGATCGTGATGTCGGCCTGGCGGTCTATACCGACCACGAGATCTTTGACCGCCGCCGCCGTCCGCGCCGCCGCAGGCGCTACGCTTCGGCGCCAGCCGAACTCCACCTCACCGAAGTCGCGGCGGGTGATTTCTTGGTGCACCTCGATTACGGCGTCGGCCGCTACACCGGGCTCGAGCGACTGCGTCTCGCAGACCACGGTGAGGTCGAGGCGCTACGACTCGAGTACGACGCCGGCGAGGTTCTATATGTACCCGTCGAGCAGATCGGACGGGTCGAGAAGTTCAGCAGCCCCGAGGGAACGGTGCCGTCGCTCCATCGACTGTCGTCCCCGCGCTGGGAACGGCAGAAGGCCCGCACGAGGGCGGCGATCGCCGAGCTCACCGAGGAGCTCCTCCAGCTCCACGCCAAGCGCGAGTTGGCGCTTGGATTCGGGTTTGGCGCCGACACCGATTGGCAACGCGACATGGAAGCCGCGTTTGTCTACGAGGATACGCCCGACCAGCGAGCGGCGACGGAAGCGGTCAAGCGCGACATGGAAAGACCACGGCCGATGGACCGGTTGATCTGTGGCGACGTGGGCTACGGGAAGACCGAGGTCGCGATTCGGGCAGCGTTCAAGGCGGTCCAGGACACCAAACAGGTCGCGGTGTTGGCGCCGACGACGGTGCTCGCCGCCCAGCACCTCGAAACTTTCGGCGAGCGGCTGGCTGATTACCCAGTCAAGATCGGAATGCTGTCGCGATTCAACACACCGTCCGAGAATCGCAGCGTGATCGAAGAGCTGCGAACAGGCAGGCTGGACATCGTGATCGGCACGCACCGGCTGCTGTCGAGCGATGTCGTGTTCGCGGATCTCGGGCTCATCGTCGTCGACGAGGAGCAACGCTTCGGGGTCCGGCACAAGGAGCGACTTCGTGCGCTCAAGACGAGCGTTGATGTGCTGACGCTATCGGCGACACCGATACCGCGCACGATGCAGATGAGTCTCATGGGCCTGCGTGAGATGAGCTTGATCGAGACGCCGCCGCGAGACCGAACCCCGATCGTGACGTGGGTCGCTCTTTACAACGAGGAGCTGATCGCCGAAGCGATCCGGCGCGAGGTCGATCGTGGCGGCCAGGTGTTCTTCGTCCACAATCGTGTGCAGACGATCGACGCCACTCGGCGCCGGCTCGAGCGACTAGTGCCCGACCTGCGGCTGGCGATCGCCCACGGGCAACTTCCCGGTCACGAGCTCGAAACGGTGATGATGCGGTTTTTCCGAGGCGAGATCGACGTGCTGGTGACGACGGCGATCATCGAGTCCGGGCTCGATGTTCCGACCGCCAACACGATCATCGTCGATCGCGCCGATCGCTTCGGCCTGGCCGACCTGTACCAGCTTCGGGGGCGGGTTGGCCGCTCGCACCATCGAGCTTACTGCTACTTGCTTTCGTTACCGCGCCGAGCGATGACACGCGACGCCGAACGACGGCTCAAGGTGATCGAGGAGCACACCGATCTTGGGGCCGGATATCGGATCGCGCTGCACGACTTGGAGATGCGCGGCGCGGGGGATTTGTTGGGCGCCGATCAGTCCGGCTTCATCGCCGCCGTCGGGTTCGAGACGTACCTGCGGTTGCTCGAAGAGACCGTGCGCGACCTCAAGGGCGAGGACGAGAAGGCCACCGCTCCACCGGAGCTAGTCTTCGATGGGGACGCGTACCTGCCCGCGGAGTACGTTCCCGACGACCAGCAGAAGCTGGCTCTCTATCGCCGGCTGGCTCGACTCCGCGAGGTGGGAGCGATCGCCGACTTCTCGGCCGAGCTCGAGGACCGCTACGGACCACTGCCGGATCCGGCCCGGCACTTGTGCACGGCGGCCCGGTTCAAAGCCCTCGGCACGGCGGCCAGACTCGAGCGGCTAAGGCTCAAACCCCACCGCGCAACGGCGGAACTGCGCTGGCCAGTGGGGGTAGAGCCTAGATTGAAGGCGATTCAGGCGGCCGCGGGTGAGTTGGTCGAATTGACAGTGCAACGAGTCGAGCCTCTACACCTCGTGCTCGCTGCGCCGGACTACCCGACGTTGCTGGAAGTGCTCGAAGCCGGCTTGCGAGCCTGGGTGCCCGACTCTATCGTCACTTGTTGACCGCCCCATCCGAATAGCGGCTTACCCGATACTCATACACGAGGTGTTCTGTGATTGTCAGGCAATCGCTCGCGACCCTGAAGGGGTCGATCGCGGCGCTCGCGCTGGCTGTGGCCTGCGGGTCCGGCAACGACGGTGCGGTAGCGACCGTTGACGATAAGACGTTCACCGTCGACGATGTAGTCCAGTACATGCAGCAGGCGGGGTACGGCGCCAACCGTGAAGCGGTGGAGCGCGCCGTAGACGAGCTCGTAAAGATGCACCTGGTTACCCAGCGCGCTCGCGAGCGGTACACGTTGACCGCATCCGACAGTCTACGGCTGACGGAAATGCGCGAGACGCTCATGTGGAACCAGTTCCGCGAGGATGTGATCCACAAGAACGTGACGGTGGACGAAAAGGAGTTGCGGAACTGGTACGTCGAGAACGTGGGCGAAGAAGTGGACGCGCGGCACATCTTGATTCGCGCCCAGGCGAGCGACCCCGACTCCGTTCGACAGGCGGCCAAGGCGAAAGCCGAATCGTTGTTGGAAGAGGTCAAGGGTGGAGCCGATTTCGCGTCGCTCGCGGAAGAGAACTCGGACGATCCGGGGAGCGCTCAGCGCGGCGGCTCGCTGGGTTACTTCTCGCGCGGACAGATGGTGGGACCGTTCGAGGAAGCTGCTTTTGGAACGCCGGTGGGTGAAATCGCTTCCGACATCGTGGAAACTCAGTTCGGGTATCACGTGATAAAGGTCGAGGATCGACGCAAGCAGACGTTCGAAGAGTTGCGCGAGGAGATCGAAGAGCAGCTGGCCCGGCCGGAGCGACAGGAAGCCGAGCAAGCGTTCCTCACAGGTCTCATGGAAACGAGCTCGATCGAGTTCTATGAGACCAACATCGACCGGCTTCTCGGGCTGATCGAGAACCCCCCTCCGGGTGACATCGAATCGGCCGAGCGCGATCTGCTGCTGGCGACGTTCACCGGGGGCGAGATCAAGCTCGGCGATATCTGGAAGCTCTACGAGATGCTACCCGAAGCGAATCGTCGGACGATCGCGACGCTCGACCAGGCGACGATGGTGCAGGCTCTGTCGTCGATCGTACAGCGGCGGTTGGTGCTTGCGCGTGCTTCGTCCGAGGGGACGGTGCTCGACTCGACCCGACAGGGCCAGCTGGAGGAACGCGTGGATCTCTTATGGGCGCAGTCGTATCTGGGTCAGCTTCTGGAGAAGCAGAGCGAGGTCGACGACGCCGACGTGCGGCAGTACTTCGACGAGCACCGAGAGTTCTATCGTGGCCAGACGTTCGAGGACGTTCGCGAGCAAGTCCGAAGCGTGCTGATCGGTCAGCGCAGAGATGAGTTCCGGGACCCCGAATACCAGCGCGAGTTAATGACCGCGGTTGCCGACTCGCAAGCCGAGAAGGCGTCGCTGCAAACCAATGAAGCGCTTTACGAACGCGTGTTAGCGACGCTCAAGGAACGGTTGGCGGAGAACGACGCGGGAGCCAGCAGCTGACGATGATTCGAGCTTTGACCCTGTGCTTGGCGGTGGCGGCCGTTGCCTGGACGGCCGAAGTCAACGCCCAAGAGGAGGTCGAAACCACCGAGATCCCGCTAGCCGAGGAGGCGGAACCGACTCCCCAGTCATCGGATCGGAGGCTGGGAGACCGCATCATGGCGGTTGTGGGCGACGACTTGTTGCTCGAATCAGAGTGGGTCGAGCAAACCCTCATTCTGGCCGAGCAGCTCGGCGTCACCAGAGGAACACCACAATTCGACGTCATCGCCACCGAGACGTTTGATCAGATCATCAGAAACCTCGTCATCGTCTCGGTCGCGCGCCGCGATACGATGATCATGATCGATGAAGAGCTGGTGCTGGAGCAGGTCGATCGTGAGATCGAGCAGATAAGCCAACGGTTCCCCAGCGAGGCCGATTTTCGGCGCGAACTCGAGCGCAGCCAGTGGGGAAGCTTGGCTGCGTATCGAGCCGACATACAGGACCGGAAGCGTCGCGAGATGTTGGGTGAAGCACTGCTCGAGGTACGGCGCGACGAGATCAAGGCGCCGACGATCTCGGATGCGGAAGTGCGCGCCTACTGGGACGAAAACCGCGCCGGTTTTGGCACTCAGCCGGTGACGATCCGGTTCGAGGAGATCACCGTCACGCTAAGGCCATCGGAGAGCGCCCGCGAGGCGGCCCGAAGCGCCGCCGAAGACGTAATGCAGGAGCTAGAAGCGGGGCTCGATTTCACCAGCGCCGCCCGCCGGTACTCGGGTGATACCAGCACGGCGGAGGAAGGTGGCGATTTGGGATGGTTTGGTCGCGGACGGATGGTGGCGTCGTTCGAGGAAGCGGCGTTTGGTGCCGTCGGCGGGGAACTCATAGGGCCGGTTGAAAGCCCGTTTGGATTTCACATCATACAGGTTTTGGATGAGCGGACCGAGGAGCGGCGGGCGCGTCACATCCTGCTTTCGTTCGAGCGAACCCAGGAGGATCGCGATCGGGCGCGGCTCGAAGCGGAGTCGATGCGGGATCTGGTACGAGGCGGCGCGGATGTCGACAGCCTGCAGGCGATTCACATGCCGGGCGACTCGACCGCCAGCGCACGCATCGAATTCCCGGCCTCACAGCTACCGCCGCTGTATCTGCGCTCGCTCCAAGACCTCGAGGATGGAGATGCAACAGTGATTGAAACCGCTACCGGATTCAGTGTGCTCGTGAGTCGAGGACGCGGCGGTGGCGAAGAGATCACTTTCGAAGAGATCGCCCCCCGCATTCGCCAGCAGCTCGAACAAGAGCGCGCCGAGGAGGCGTTCGTCCAGCGCCTTCGGGAGCAAGTGTTCGTGGACATTCGGGTCCGGCCGGAGAGGGCCCTGGCCGACATCTGAGCGTCGCGACCAGCGATGATTCTCTTCCAGAACGTTTCTAAGGAATACCCAAAGACAGGCTTCGCGTTGCGTGACGTATCGTTTCATCTGCGCCGCGGTGAGTTCGTCTTTGTCACCGGTCCATCGGGTGCCGGCAAGACGACGCTTGTGAAGCTGATCACGATGGAGGAACGTCCAAGCGCTGGGACGGTTCGCGTCTCGGGTTTCTCGTCGGATCGCATCAAGCGTCGCGAGATTCCGTATCTGCGGCGTCGTTTGGGGGTGGTGTTTCAGGATTTTCGGCTGCTGAAGAACCGTACAGCGCGGGAGAACGTCGCCTTCAGCATGGAGGTCATCGGGACTCCCCGCGAGCAGATCGGGCTGGCTGTCCCGCGAACGCTGGCGGCGGTCGGTTTGGCCAGCAAGGCCGATCACTTGCCCGCCGAGCTGTCCGGCGGTGAGCAACAGCGGGTCGCGATCGCTCGTGCGCTGGTCAACGAACCTTTTGTCTTGCTCGCCGACGAGCCCACCGGCAACCTGGACGAGCGTGTGTCAAAAGATATCCTGCGCGTGTGCAAGGACATCAATCTCCGCGGGATGGCGGTTCTGTTTGTAACCCATGACCGTAGCCTCCTCGACGATCACGTCGGTGCACGCGTGATCGAGCTCGACAGCGGCGCTCTCGTGAGCGACACCGAGGCCGGTGATTCGTAGCCGGCCGGCTCACTCGGGGCGGCCATGAGGTACACGCCGCGGGAGGCTTTTTTCGCCTTTCGCCGCGCTCCGCTGCTGACCGCTCTCTCCGTCGTTACGATCGCTTTCGCGCTCTATACGCTGGCTGTCTTCGGTCTGGTTTGGCTCAACATCGAACGTGTGCTCGACGACGTGGCGCAGAGGGTCGAGGTGATCGTCTTCCTCGAGGATGGTACCGATCCAGGCGAGAGCGCGACGCTGATGAGTGAGTTGGCGACCTACCCCGAGGTCGACTCGATCGCGTACGTCTCCAAGGACGAAGCACTCGCGCGCGCACGCGCGGACCTGAGCGAATACCGGGACCTGTACGAGGATCTCGAGGTCAACCCGCTCCCGGCGTCGATCGAGGTCGCCCTCAAACCGGGGTTCCGCCGTAGCGCTCAAGTGAGGGAGGTCGCCGGCCGGGTCGAACAATTCCCGTTTGTAGAAGAGGTGAAGTACGGGGAGGAGTGGGTCTCCAAGCTCAACTTCCTCCAGGATATCTCGCTGTTCTTGGGTTTTGTGGTGGGTGGGATCTTCGCCGCGGTTGCGTTTGTCGCGATCGGGGCGACGATCAACCTGGTACTGATCGCGCGCGAAGACGAGTTCGCGATCATGAAGATGGTTGGTGCAACACCAGGGTTTATCGCCCAGCCGTTTATTCTGGAGGGTTTTGTCAAAGGAGTGATCGGCGCGGTGCTCGCGCTGGTGCTGCTGACAGCCACGTTTAGCGCGCTCGAGCAACGTGTTCTGTCACTCGGTTTCTATACGCCGGCACAAATCGTGGTCGGCGTCGTGTTGGGTGGGTTGTTGGGGGCGGTCGGTTCCGTCCTGTCACTGCGTCGTCACCTTTACGGCGGTACGACGTGATACGTTCTTGGCTGCACGTCGCGCTGGTGGGCGTGTTTTGCGGCATCGTGCCGGTGGTGCCGACCGCGCTGGCCCAGGAAGATGCGGAGCTGGAGGCACAGCGGCAGCGGCTCGAGCAAATCCAACAGGAGATCAAGAACAAGCGCGCCGAGGCGGCGCGGCTCGGCGAACGCGAAGAGAGCGTGATTCGAGAGCTGCGGCAGGTCGAGCGGGAGCTGGGGGTCACCGAACAGCTCGTTGCGACCCTCGGCGACGAGATCGAGAGTCGCGGCCAGCAGATCGAAGAGGTATCGAAATCACTGGCTCGCGCGCATGACGAGCTAGCGCTCAAGCGTCAAGTCTTGGCGCGACGACTGCGCGCGATATACAAGCTGGGTCGCTTCGGTGTGATCGAAATCCTGTTCCGATCCGACTCGTTCGCGGACGCGCTCAGTCGCTACAAGTACTTGCGGTTGATCGCGGAACAGGACGGAAGACTGCTGGACCGAATCACGCGCCTGGAGATCGGGATAAAGGAGAACCTGGTCGCGCTCGGGCGGGCGCGGGAAGAGCTTGACCACGCGCGAGCGGCTCGCATGCGCCATGCGGAAGAGTTGTCAGCGACAGAGGGAGACCGGCAGCGCATGTTGGCCGTCGTCAAAGGTCGTCGTTCGGAGCAACTTCGCGCGGCTCAGGCGCTGGAAGAGGAGACCGGACGAATTCAGCAGCTCTTGGTCGTGCTCGAGCGGCGTCGAGCTGAGCGCGAAGCTGAAGCCGCTCGGCTGGCGACCGCCGCGGGCAGGCGCGCGCCGGACCCGGCGGCTTCGACGCTCACCGCAGACGTGGGAGCGTTGGCGTGGCCGGTGGAGGGCGAGATCATCGCGCGCTTCGGTCGGGCTGTGCATCCCGTTTACAAGACCGAGGTCGTGAACAACGGTATCGATATCCGCGCGCCAAGGGGCACTCCGGTCAGAACGGTCGGCTCGGGCGAGGTCGCCTACGTCGATTGGAACGGTGGCTACGGTCTAATGGTGATCGTCGATCATGATGGCGGATATTATTCGCTCTACGCGCACCTCGATCGCGCCGATGTTACCGTGGGACAGCGAGTCGGCCAGCGACAGGTAATCGGCGCGGTGGGCGAAACAGGGAGTCTGGTGGGGGCTCAACTTCATTTCGAGATTCGTGAAGGAGGCCAGGCGATCGACCCGATCGCCTGGCTGCAAAAGCGATGACGAGTAGCGCGCGCATCGGAGTGCTCGGCCACGACAAGCTGAAAACGGCGCTCAACGCCGCCATTGGCCGTCAGCGACTGGGGAGTGCGTTGTTGTTCTACGGCCCCGGCGGGGTTGGCAAACAGACCTTGGCCCGGTGGCTCGCCCAGCGCCTGCTGTGCGTGGATGATGGCGCAAAGTCCGCCGGAGAGCCGTGCGGCTCCTGCGCCACGTGTCGTCGGTTGGCCGGCAACAATCACCCCGATTTCCACTGGTACTTTCCGCGTCCAGCGGAGACCTATTACAAGGCCAATGCCCGCGCCGACGATCTCGCTCGCCGCGCCGGCGAGCCGACCGCTCCAGCGACCTACGATCACCCAGCATCGTTTCGGATGGAAGATTTTCGAGCCGTTGCGCAACAAGCCGGGCGTCCGCCGTTTGAGGCGTCGGAGCAACTGTTCGTGCTGGGCGACGTCGATCAACACCCGCCCGGCGATGAGCCGACCGGCATGCTGATGAAGCTGCTGGAGGAAGTGCCACCACGCACGCGGTTCGTACTGACTGCCACGCGACCCGAGGCACTACCGGCGACGATTCATTCCCGCGTCCAATCGCTGGCGATCCCGACCGTCGATGACGACGCGCTCCGGGCGTTTGTGGAAACTCGGCTCGAGATCCAAGCTCGAGATAGAGCTTCGCTGATCGCGCTTGCCGGCGGCCGGCCGGGGCGCGCCTTGGCGCTGGCCGACCCCGGGATCTTGGGGCTGCGGGAGTTTGCGGTTCAGTTGTTCAATGCCGGGATGGCGGGCGGCGACCCGTATGCGTTCCTGCTCGCGACGCAACTGCCGCGGGTCCGGGAGCAGCACGAGCTCGTGTTCGAGTTCTTGCTCGGAATGGCCGAAGACGTGCTGGCGGTTTGTGTCGCCAACGGTGACGAGGGGACGGCTCTGCACCACCCGGATCTCTTGCCGCGGTACCGTAAAGCGTCTGAGCAAGGCGCGGTGGCACTGTCCGGCACAGCGCGCCAACTGGTCGAGGTCCGGGAGCACGTTTGGAGCAACCTCACCCCGACCTTGCTCTATTGGGAGGCGCTGCGCGCACTGGCCCCGTAGATTTTGGCCCCCATGGCCGAGCGCTACTACCTCACTACTCCGATCTACTACATAAACGATCGTCCCCACATCGGTCATGCTTACACGACGATGCTGGCCGATGTGCTGGCGCGTCGTCATCGGATGACCGGTGACGACGTCAGGTTCCTGACCGGCACCGATGAGCATGGCGAGAAGATCGTTCGGGCGGCTTCGGAACGTGGCGCTACGCCGCAGCAGCACGTCGACGAGCTGGCGGTGACGTGGCAGGCAACGTGGGACGAGCTCGAAATCCGATACGATCGGTTCATCCGCACCACCGACGCTGACCATGTGGCGGTCGTCCAAAAGGCGCTCACGCAACTCCACGCAGGCACGACACCGGCCGGAGAGCCGTTGTTGTACAAGGACGCCTATCGCGGTTGGTACTGCGTCTCGGACGAGCGGTACTGGACCGAGAAAGACTTGCGGGATGGCCGTTGCCCGGAGTGTGGCAAGCCGGTCGAGGAGATCGAGGAGTCGAACTGGTTCTTCCGCATGAGCGCTTATCAGGAAGCGCTGATCGTTCACATTCGCGACAACCCCGGCTTCATCTACCCCGAGACGCGGGCCAACGAGATTCTGGGTTTTCTTCGAGAGCCCCTCGGCGATTTGTGTATCTCGCGGCCGAAAGCCCGGCTTGCGTGGGGTATCCCGTTCCCGTGGGATGACGGCTACGTTACGTACGTGTGGGTCGACGCGTTGCTGAATTACGTCACCGGCACGGTAGATTCCACCGCCGACGCTGAGGCCAGCGCGGAGCGCTCGATCGCCGCCTGGAACGAACACCCAGCGGACGTCCATTTGATCGGCAAAGACATCCTGACCACCCACAGCGTCTACTGGACGACGCTCCTGATGGCTCTCGGCTGGGCGCTGCCGAAGCAGATCCTCGGCCACGGATGGTGGCTTTGGGAGGGCCGCAAGATCGCTAAGTCGGTTGGCAACGTGGTTGACCCCGGACAATTGACGGAGGTCGTTGGGGTCGATGGGCTGCGGTACTTCCTGCTTCGGGAGATGACCCTCGGGCAGGACAGTACGTTTTCATACGAGTCGATGGCCAAGCGACTCAACGCCGATCTTGCCAATGACTTGGGGAACCTCCACTCGCGAGTGACCAAGATGGTCGAACGTTATTTGGATGGCCGCTTGCCACTCCGTGACGAGGCTGAGGGGCAGGCCGGCGAAGCGATGTTGAGAGAGCCGGCGGAGCGGTTGCTGGCCGATGGGGCCGAAGGATCGGTTTCCCAGGCGTGGGGCGAGTGGCGAATCAACCTGGCGTTGGAGCGGATCGTGGGCTTGGTGTCGGCGACCAACGAGTACCTGGAGCGCCACGCGCCGTGGAAGCGGGCGCGCGATCCGGATGCGCTGCCGGAGGTAGCGGCGGTACTGGCGCACGCCGCCGAAGCGGTCAGGCTCGCGGCGGCTCTGGTTTGGCCAGTCGCTCCCGAGCTCGCGGGGTCGATCCTGGAGTCGCTCGATCAACCGGGCACGCCGCGCACAGACCAGCTGCGCTGGGGCGTGCTGGATGGAGGCTCGGTGCGGGTGGTGCCGCCGGTCTACCAGCGGCTCGAGCTCGAGAAGACGTAGCCGTGCCCGACTCGACACGCGATCGCGGTTGGGGAGAGTACCGGTTGGGGATCGTGGTGACTCTGGTTGTTGCCGCGGTCGTAATGACGGTGCTGCTGCTCGGGTCGCAACGTGGGCCGTTCCTGCCGGACACCCTCCCGTACTATCTCGAGCTGGACGACGCGGCTGGGATCCGAGTCGGATCGTTCGTCCGAGTCGGTGGCATTCCGGCGGGTGAGGTGCGCGATGTCGAAATCGTGCCGCCACGTCCACCAAAACCACCGGTGGCTGGGGAGATCGTTCTGCCGCCAGCCGAGTTCAAGCTGGCGGCTGACATCCGAATACAGATCGAAGTCGACGAGCGTTTTGAGCGCTACGTAACGCCAAGCTCGCGAGCACAACTGGCCAACGTGGGGCTCGGCGGCGAACGGTACGTTCGAATCACCGCCGGTGACGTGCGCGAGTCTCCACTCGAAGTCGGGTCCACGATAGCAGCCGTGCCGAGTGCCGATTGGGACTTGATCTTGGCCAAGCTCGCGCGAGCGCTCAACGAGGCGCAGGTGTTGATGGCGGCAGCGCGCGAGGTGCGGGCCGACATAGCGGCGGGAGGCGGCACCGCCGGTAAGCTGCTGGATTCCGATGCTGAGCTATACCCGATTCTGAGCCGGGTGGTCGATGATGCCGAGCGGTTGCTGGCGGCGATCGACAGCGGGCCTGGGTTTATCGGACGGTACCGGAGCGATCCCACGCTGCGCGACCAGATCGCATCCCTCAAGCGGGAAATCGAAGCCCTCGACTCGTTGCGCAACGCGCCCGATGGTGGGTATCAGCGGTGGGCCAGCCCGACCGAGCTCGAAGCGGCGCTGGCCGATGCCGGATCGCAGGCCGAGGCGGTGCGCTTTCATCTGGACGGCGCGCACGGCACGTTGGGCCGGTTGGCCTATGACGAGGAACTCCAGCGGCAGCTGAGGGTACTTCAGGCGCGGGTCGCGGATCTGGCCCGGGCGTTTCGCGATAACCCATTGGGGTTTATTAACATAGAGCTTTTCTAGAGCGGTTCGGACAGAAATGCGGAACGCGGACTGCACACCAGGTCCACTGAGTTGACACAACAGTGCCCGGAAGCTAGCGTTTTTGGGCGTTTACTCGACGCACCGCACCACATTATTAGAGTCTTCTGGCGGCATGGCCGCCAATTTTTTGCCAATCTCTCGGGGGGATTGATCGGTGTTCGACCGTTTTGGGACGCTCATGTACATACCAAATGAAAAAAGCAAGGTACGATCTTTCCCGCTGTCGACTCGAACCGCTGTCGGCGTTGGCATGGTTGCGATCGGAGTGGTCGCCTTTGTCTCCGGCTTGGGGTTGGCCGCGTTTCTTGGCGGCGAGCTGCCCGGCAAAGCCACCGTCGTAGCCGAGAACGACCGCCTCCGCAGCGAGTTGGAGAATGCGGAAGGCGAGATCGCAACTCTGGGTCAGACTCTCGAGACACTGTTGGACCGTGAGGAAGAGCTGCGGTTGGCGGCCGACCTGCCACCGGTTCCGCTCGAGGTTCAGGCGGTCGGTGTCGGTGGTCCCGGGCACACGCCGTTTGACGGCACCGGGCTGGGCGATGCTCAGCTTCACAACCGGGTGGCATCGATGACGACTTCGCTCGATGTGCTGTTGCGGCGCAGCGAGTTGGTCGCCAACAGCTTCGAGGACGTCAAGAAGTCGATCGCATCCAACCGCGAGCGATTCGAAGCCACGCCATCGATCTGGCCCGCCTCGGGTTTCCTGTCGAGCAGCTATTCGATGCGTCGCAGGCATCCGATCTTCCACGACGTCCGACCCCACTTCGGGATCGACATCTCGGCCAATCGGGGCAATCCGATTTTGGCTACCGCGGCTGGGCGCGTAGTCCGCGCCGGTTGGCAGAACGGGCACGGTAATCAGGTTGAGATCGAGCACGGCCACGGCATTCTCACCAAGTACTCGCACGCTTCAAAGGTGCTCGTCAAGCCGGGCCAGAAGGTCAAGCGCGGAGATACGATCGCGTTGGTCGGGTCGACAGGTTACGCGATCGCGCCCCACGTGCACTATGAGGTGCATGAGAATGGGGATCCGGTTGATCCGCTGAAGTACATCTTCCCAGACGCCATCGCCGACTGAGGTCACACATCGTGGCCGATCTCTTTGTTGCGCTCGTCGCGACGTTCTGCGGCGTACGTGAAGTACGCCTCGACCCCCTCTCCTCACGCGCCTCGATCTGCACTGTCCTGAGTGGCCCCCAAGTCTGTGCATAAACGGGTCGTGACCCCGCCACAGCTGACGACCGTGGGGCAGGCTGGCGATCCCGCCCCGGCGCCGTTTGAGCGCGCGCGACTGGACAGCGGCGCTCGGGTCCTAGTTCGCGCCAATCGCGCACAACCGATCGTAGCGGTCGATCTTTGGCTTGGGGTCGGCGCGGTCGATGAGGCCGATGAGCACATCGGCATCTCTCATTTTCTCGAGCACATGTTTTTCAAGGGGACCGAGCGGTTCCCGCTCGGCGCGATGGATCGAGTGGTAAAGGAGATGGGGGGCTACAACAACGCCGCCACGTCGCTCGAGTTCACGCATTACTTCATCGTCTCGCCGAGCGAGTATTTCGAGACCTCGCTCGAGCTGCTTACTGACCACCTGTTGCGGCCGACGCTCCCGCCGCCCGAACTGGAGCGCGAGCGACAGGTCGTAAAGGAAGAGATCCGCCGCCGCAACGACTCGCCCCACGGACGGCTGTTCACTCGCCTGAGCCAGGCGGTCTTCGGCGACAGTCCCTACGGTCGAGAGGTTTTGGGGACCCCCGAATCGCTGGATCGCATCAGCCCCGACGTGATGCGCCGGTACTGGTCGGACCACTACGCGGCCGAACGGTTGGTGGTGGCGGTCGCCGGCGACGTCGATCCAACGACGGTCGTCGAGCAGGTCGCCGAGAGGTTGGAGCCACTGCGGAGCGGCTCAGCAGGCGGCGCTCCGCCGGAGCCACCCCCACCAGCAACGGACCCGGTCGAGGATACGATGGAGATCAACCAGGGGTACCTGGCTTGGGGGTTCAGAACCGCCGGGCGGACCGATCTCGATGAGCTCTGCGCACTGGACGTGGCGAGTACGATCCTCGGCGATGGTATGACTTCGCGCTTGTATCGACGCTTGATCGACGAGCTGCGCCTGGTGACCTCGGTTAGCGCCTGGATGTACCCGCTCAGTGAGACCGGCGTCTTGGGGATTGACGCCATTTGTGCGCCCGACAAACGAGCCCAAGTCGAGTCTGAAATCACGGCTGTCGTGTCGACAGCGATCGAAACCGGTTTTGAGGAAGAAGAGGTGCGCCGCGCGAAAGCGATGCTGGCCGCCGAGTTCGCTTATGCGACCGAGACGAATGCGGCCGTTACGGGCACTCTCGGCGAGCACGAAGTGCTGTTCGGAGACGCGGGGGTTTTTCGTCGTTTGCTCGAGGGCATCGCCGCGGTGACGACCGAGGACGCTACGCAAGCGCTCGCCGAGCGCGGCGACCCGGGTGTGGCGGTGCGAGCATGGGTGGGCCCCGATGGCTCTTGATCACCGAAAGCACGAGTTGTCTGGCGGGACGACGATCCTCGCCCGGCCGTTGAACGCCAACGATATCGTCGCGCTATATGCGGCGATCCCGATGGGCTCGCTCTACGAAACCGATGAAGAGGCCGGTATCTCTCAACTCGTTCAGAGTGTGCTTCCAAGGGGTACCGCCCAGCGGTCGGCCGACGCGTTTCAGGATCGCTTGGCTGAGTTGGGTGCCGAGCTGGATACCAGCGCCGGCACTGACATGGGCTCGGTCACGTTGAAAGCGACCGCTGAGACTTGGGAGCCTGCGGCGGAGCTGTTCCTCGAGGCCCTGACCCAGCCGGCGTTCACCGAAGACGAGGTCGCGTCCGAGGTCGAGCAGACGCTGGGCGCGCTCGAAGCCCGCGAGGACGAGCTTATGACTCGTGCGCTAGACCTCTTTCGGGAGGTGTTTTACGGCCAACACCCGTATCACAAGCCGGCGATCGGCTATCGCGAGACCGTTCGCGAGGTCGACCGAGACCAGGTGGTCGCTGCCGCGCATCGGTTCTACAGGCCGACGCCACCCGTCGTCACCGCCGTCGGTCGTTTCGACACCGACCGTCTCTTGTCGATGCTCGAGTCGACGCTCGGGCCGTTGCCGATCGGTGCCCCGCCGGCTCGTCCGTCGGCACCCGAACCCGGTGGCGGAGCTCAACGCATCGCCCTCGATCGGGAGGCGGCTTACCTCGTTTACGGTTTCCCGGCCCCAGACTACACGCACGCCGATTATCCGACCGCGCGACTCATAGACGCCGTGTTGGGAGGATCGATGTCTTCGCGCCTGTTCGTCGAGCTGCGGGAGAAACGGTCGCTGGCGTATCAAGTGTCGACGTTCTACAGCGATCGGATCGACGGGTCGTTTCTCGCTGGGTACATCGTCACCGACCCCGATCGCGTCGAAGATGCGGCTCGCGGGTTGGCGGCCGAGTTCGACCGTATCGTCACCGAGCCGATTGAGGACGACGAGCTCTCCGCCGCGAAGCATTATCTGCGGGGGCGATTCCTTCTTGGCGCCGAGACGAACATGGCGCAAGCTTCGCGACTCGCGGCCTATGAGGTGTACGGCCTGGGCCATGACTTCGGCGACAGATGGGTGGCCGAGGTCCAGTCAGTGACCCCCGAGCAGGTGCGCGCGGTCGCCCAGAGATGGTTGACCGGATCGCCAACCTGTGCATGGATCGTACGAACGGGTACACCGGAGTTTGAGCTCTAGCGCCAACGTTGCTAGCGTCGCCACGCTGCCGGTAACTTGTCGAACCTGAACATCAGCCCAGGAGGTCCGCCGGTGGGAGTTGCCCGAAGCTCGCTCGTGCTTACGCTGTTTCTCGGCGCACTCGTCGCGTGCAGCACAGAGACTCAATTGACGATAGACGCCCACGGAGAGAATGCGGAAGGCGAAATGGTGCCGCTTTCGAACGTGTCGCTCGACATCCTTCCCTACGACATCGACGAGTTGTATGCCGAGCTAGAGGGCCAGTCCCAGCCGGGTGAGCCGCCGTCAGCCGATGCGATCCGCCAGCTTTCGCAACAGTATCAAGACGCATGCTCATCGTATCGCGCAACGAGTGATTCGATCGAGGGCGTGCAGGCCCGTGCTAGCGCGATCTCGGATCGCACATCGGATGAGTACCGAGAGGCGTTTGAGGCGTACCAGGCGCTTGTGGCTCGCGAGAAGCAGCGCTTTGAGTCGTGTCAGACCATCACTGATCGTTACACCGGTGTTCGAGATGAGTATCGAGAGACGCGCCGCGCCTGGGAAGAGCGTGCCTGGCCGGAAGACGCGTTCGCCGTGGCCGAGAATGAGCGCGTTGGTGAGATGCCCCTGCAGGTAGTGGAGACCGATCCCGATGGTCAGGCTACCGTTACCGTCCCCAATGGTTCATGGTGGATTCTGGGGGATTCACCGGTTCCGGGTTCGATCAGCCAACGCTATCGTTGGAACCTGCGCGTCGAGGCGGAGGGCGGAGAACAGGCCGTTCAGCTGACCGGCGAAAACGCGAGCCTAGAGCCGGTGTACTAGTCGACCCAACGATTCGCGCGAGCCAACACAAGGAGGCAGCATGCCTCGACCCGGCAAGTGGGATCACGATCGACGCGTCGTCATCGTGGACGGGGTTCGAACGCCGTTCGCCAAAGCCGGGACAGGGTTGGCCGACGTCGTGGCGTTGGAGTTGGCACGCACCGCGATTCGTGAACTCGTCGAACGGACCGCAGTCGACGTAGCCCTCGTCGACGAGGTCATTCTCGGTAACGCTGCCCCTCCAGCAGATGCAGCGAACATCGCGCGCGTCGCCGCGCTCGAAGCTGGGTTGCCTGAGAGCGCACCCGCATTCTCCGTCGCGCGCAATTGTGCTTCCGGGTTTCAATCAATCACCGACGCTTACAACCAGATCGTCCTGGGGCAGTCGGACGTAGTCATCGCCGGCGGCGTTGAATCGATGTCGAACGTGCCGCTTCATTATCCGGACGAGTTCTCCGACGTGATGTCAGAGCTGGCGCGCTCGAAGTCGATGGCCGGCAAGCTGACCGCCGCCACACAGCTCCGCCCCGCGCATCTAAAACCCGTAGTTGCACTGGCCAAGGGGCTCACCGACCCGGTTTGCGGCCTCAATATGGGTGAAACGGCCGAGGTTCTGGCTCGCGAGTTCAACCTGACCCGCGAGGCGCAGGACGAATACGCGTTGCGATCGCATCAGCGTGCCGCCGAGGCGTGGGCCGCGGGTCGCTTCGCGGACGAGGTAACCCCGGTGTTTATCCCACCCAGCTATCGAGACGTAGTCGCCGAAGACATCGGATACCGTCCCGAGCAGAGCTTGGAGGCGCTGGCGAAGCTCAGGCCCGTGTTCGATCGTCGAAACGGAACCGTTACCGCCGGCAACTCGTCGATGATTACCGACGGTGCGGTAGCTTTATTGTTAATGGAAGAAACCCGCGCCGCGGAATTGGGTTACGAGCCGCTGGCGCGAGTCGCCGCTTTTGCATTCGCTGGGTTCGATCCGCGCCGAATGGGGCTCGGCCCGGCTGTCGCCGCGCCGATCGCTCTCGATCGCGCGGGCGTGTCACTCGACGCGATCGACCTGATCGAGTTAAACGAAGCCTTTGCCGCTGTCGTGCTCGCCAACATGGAGGTCTTTCCGTCCCGCCAGTGGGCGACCGAGGTGCTCAATCGATCGCAACCGATCGGCGAGATCCGAGATGAGCGGTTGAACGTCAACGGTGGCGCGATCGCCCTCGGCCACCCGATCGCAGCCACAGGGTCGCGGCTCGTGCTGACGCTGACGCTGGAGATGAAGCGACGCCACGCGAAGTGGGGTTTGGCGACCCTCTGCGTCGGCGGCGGACTCGGCGGAGCGATCGTCTTCGAGGCCTGATGCCGAGAGCGTTCGACTACCTCGTCGACGCGGCTGGCTTGGCCCAGGTCATGTTCGACACCCCGGAGAAGCGGGTCAACCTGTGGTCGGCGGAGACCCTCGACGAGCTCGAGCAGGTGCTAGCTGAGCTGACCGCGCGGGGGGATCTGGCGGGCGTCGTTTTTCGTTCCGCAAAACCCGACACGTTTATCGCCGGGGCCGATATCGAGATGTTGGCCTCGGTTGACTCGCGTGAGTCGGCGATCGCGCTGGCACGCCGCGGTCAGGAGGTGTTCCAGCGCGTAGCGGACGTTTCCGTACCCACGGTGGCCGCGATCCACGGCGCATGCGTCGGTGGCGGGCTCGAGTTCGCGCTCGCTTGTTCATTCCGTGTCGCAACCGACGATCGCTCGACCCGACTCGGATTTCCCGAGGTCCAACTCGGGATTCTCCCGGCTTGGGGTGGCACGCAACGCGCCCCACGACTGATCGGACTTCAGCAAGCGCTGCAGCTGATCCTGACCAGTCGGTTGGTGTCGGGAAGCCGCGCCAAGCGGATCGGCTTGGTGGATCGGGTGGTTCCAGAGTCGAAGTTGGTCGACGCCGCCGAAGAGGTGGCCCGAGCCGCGTTCGGTGGACGGCGCGTACCGGGCGGAGGCGGTCGTGGATTGGCGGGCTACGTCCTCGAGCGCAACCCGGTCGGGAGGAAGGTGGTGTTCAATCAGAGTAGGCGCCGCGTCCGCGAACGAACGGGTGGCCACTACCCCGCGCCACTTGCGGCCATCGACGCGGTCGAAGCGGGCCAAGTCAGCGGGTTGGCGGCGGGGCTTGAAGCCGAAGCCGCAGCTGCAGGTGAGCTCGCCACCTCGTCCACCGCACGCAACCTGATGTGGCTGTACCAGCGCCGCGAGGGGTCGCGCAAACCACTCGAAGAGGGATCGCCTCGTACCGTCAAACGGTTGGGTATCCTGGGTGCGGGCGTCATGGGTGGCGGTATCGCCGAGGTCGCGGCCTACAACGGAATCGAGGTCCGGCTCAAGGACATCGACGCCGATCAGGTCGCCGCCGGTCTCGCGCACGCATCGAAGATCGCCCGCGGTCTAGAGCGCAAGGGCAAGTTCACGCGACGTGAAGTACGGCAGTTGATGAACCGCATTTCGGGGACCACTTCGTACCGAGGATTTCAGCGCAGCGATGTCGTGGTCGAAGCGATCGTCGAGGATCTCGAGATCAAACGCCGGGTTCTGGCCGAACTCGAATCGGTCGTCGGGTCGGAGACCGTACTCGCGACTAATACGTCGTCGCTGTTGGTCGATGATCTCGCGACCGCTATCGATCAGCCGGATCGATTTGGCGGGCTTCACTTCTTCAACCCGGTCGAAAAGATGCCGTTGGTCGAGATCGTGCGCGGCAAGCACACGTCGCCGACTGCGGTGGCGACGCTGCACAAGCTGGCCCTCGACCTCGGAAAGACACCGGTCGTGGTCGGCGACGGTCCAGGTTTCTGGGTCAACCGGCTCTTGATGCCGTATTTGAACGAGGCCGCTCACTTGTACGCCGAGGGTGTGTCGATCGAGGTGCTCGACCGCGCACTCGAAAAGTTCGGGCTGCCGATGGGCCCGTTGGCGCTGCTCGACGAGATCGGGCTCGACGTGGCGGCCAAAGTCGGCAAGGTCATGGCGGCGGCATTCCCCGATCGCATGCGGCCGCACTCGCTCCTCCAGCGGCTCGAGCACTCCGGCCGGATGGGCAAGAAATCGGGGCGTGGGTTCTATCTGTACGAGCACGGACGCAGAAAATCGGCCGATGACGATCTACGCGCCGAGCTGGGTATAGGACCAGAGGGGATGGGTGAAGCCGCCGTATTCGACGCCGACTACTTGGTGACGCGGTGTGTCTACCCGATGGTCAATGAGGCCTCCCGAGCGCTGACCGAGCAGATCGTCGCGAGCCCCGGCGACGGCGACTTGGCGCTCGTCATGGGGATCGGATGGCCACCGTTTCGAGGCGGGTTGTTGCGTTGGGCGGACGACGTGGGCTTGACGCCGATTGTAGATCGGCTGGACGAATGGTCGGCGGCGATCGACTCACGCTTCGCGCCAGCCGCTGAGCTTCGTGAGCGGGCTCGCTGGGAGGGAGGCTTCTACGGCGCACCGCGAGTTACGGTGTCGGGCACCGAGGAATCCCAACCCGGCCTAGGACTGTGATGAGCTTCTTGGAGCCACTGATCGAAGCGACCGCGCCGGCGATGATGGGCGGCATCGCGCTCGCGATGATGGCCGTCTACGCCCTCGGCCGGGGCCGATCGTCGGTATGGCCGGCGACGTTGCTCAGGGTCCTGGCGGTGGCCGGAATCGTCGTCCCCGGAATGACGATCATCGGTTGGTACGAGCAGCTGCGCCGCACCAACCAGTTAACCGAAGCGCTCCCGGTCCACACCGCGCCAATCGTCGATATGGTCATCGTCAACAGCGCGATCCTCTTGAGCGCCGGCTTCCTGCTGCTGATCGGCGGTGTCTATCTCGCCCGGCAGCTTCCCGATCGACCCGAACTAGCAGCGGGGGAGCCCGCTGACGCCACGGAATGAGCGTCGTACGCCCCTTTTTCATGGGTCACATCGAGTCCGACGGGTTGTTCCCGTATCCCGAGATCTCACCCGACGAAGCCGAGACCGCTGACATCCTGGGGAGATCACTCGACCAGTTCGCCGAGGACCACATCGATAGCCGCGCGATCGACACCGAGGGGGAGATCCCGACGGAAGTTTTGTCCGGACTTGCCGAGCTCGGCATCTTCGGAATCGTCGTGCCCGAAGCCTACGGTGGGTTCGGGGGATCGGAGACGTTGTACGCCAAGATCTTCGAGAAGGTGGCGACGATCGACACATCGATCGTGGTTACGCTCGGCGCGCATCAGTCGATCGGACTCAAAGGAATTCTCGCCTATGGCACCGAGGAGCAGAAGCAGCGCTTTTTGCCGCCGCTCGCGCGCGGTGACCAGTTCGCGGCATTCGCGTTAACGGAGCCAGGCGCCGGCTCCGACGCGGCATCGATCCAGACGCGGGCCGTTTACGACGCGGATCGCGACGCGTACATCTTGAACGGAACCAAGATCTGGATCACTAACGGTGGTTTCGCCGAGATCTTCACCGTGTTTGCCCAAACCGAGGTCGAGCGAGACGGGGAGCGGGTCGATCGCATCACCGCGTTCGTCGTTCCACGATCTCTCGGAGGAGTCACCAGCGGGCCCGAAGAGCACAAACTCGGCATTCGAGGATCGTCGACCACGGAAGTCCATTTCGAGAACACCGTGGTACCGGCCGATCACGTCCTGGGTGAGGTTGGTCGCGGGTTCAAGGTCGCCATGGGGGTTCTCAACTCGGGACGATTGGGATTGGCGGCGGGTTGTGTAGGCGGTATCAAGGACGCGCTCGCGGTCGCTACGCGCGCTGCGACCGAGCGCCACCAGTTCGACCGGTCGATCGCCAGCTTCGAGATGACACAGCGCAAGCTGGTCCACATGGCGCTCGAGGCTTACGCCTGCGAGTCGATGGTGTACCTGACGACCGGACTGGTCGACCGGGGTGACGCCGACTACTCGCTTGAATCCGCGATTTGCAAGGTGTACTGCTCGGAAGCGGTGTGGAACGCGACGAACGAAGCGCTGCAGATCGCCGGTGGGATGGGGTACATGCAGGAGAACGAGTACGAGCGCGACCTGCGGGACTCGCGGATCAACCTGATCTTCGAAGGCACCAACGAGATCCTGCGCTTGTACACCGCGTTAGCTGGACTCGAGGAACCGGGTGCCCATTTGAGAGCCGTTGCCAAAGCGCTGCGAGACCCGATCAACCAGTTGGGTGTGTTGTCGGAGTACGCTCGTGAGCGGGCGCGACGGACGCTGGTCAACCCGGATCTCCCAGAGCTTCATCCGGACGTCGAAGCGATCGCGGATCCGCTGTCGGAGTACGTGGCCGACTTCGCGGGCGCGGTGGAATGGGCGCTCCGGCGTCACGGGGAGAAGATCGTAGAGCGCCAGTTGGTGCTCGAACGGATCGCCGCGGCGGCGATCGATCTCTACCGCATGGCGGCGGTGATATCGCGTGCCGATCGTGGGCGGCGGGCCGACGATGGTGAGCGCGGAGAGGCGCATGTCCGGCGGGCCAGGCTGATCGTCAACGAAGCTTGGCGCAATGTCCGGCGCAACGTGGCGACGGTGCGATCGAACCTCGATGACGATGTACGGGTCGTCGCCAGCGAGTTGTCCGACTCGGGTGGTGTCTATCTGCCCGGACAGAGCCGCGTCGGCGCCCGCTAAGCCAAGCGGAATGAACGCCGACTCGGCGGGTACCACACAACAGGACATAGCGTCTGACGAGCGGGCCGAGGAAGCCGCGCTCATCGAACGCATCCTGGCCGGTGAGAACCGACACTACTCGTTGTTGGTGGAGCGGTATCAGCGCCGGCTCTACTGGAGTTGCGTGCGGCTGCTCGGAGACACCGACGAAGCCGAGGACGTCGTTCAGGAGGCGTTCGTCAAGGCTTATGAGCGGTTGTCGGACTACGATCCGACATATCGCTTTCATACGTGGATTTACTCGATCGCTCGAAACCGATGTCTGAATGTTTTGCGAAAAAGGAAGGTGTGGTCTTTGCTTTCGTTTCAAGATCCCGAGGCGGCGCCGATCGTCGCTGCGAGAGACGCGACCGACCGTACGGTGGAAAACCAGGAGCTAGCGCTGGCGTTGTCTGAGTGCCGGGCCACGCTGCCGACTGAGCAGCGCGAGTGTTTTGATCTGCGGCACGGGGAAGCGTTCAGCTATCGTGAGATCGCGACTGCGCTCGGAGTCCCGGAGGGCACCGTCATGTCGCGGTTGGGACGGGCGCGCGAGAAGATGCGCATCTGTTTGGAATCGAAGGGAGTCGCGTGGAGCGCATGACGAACGGGTCGACCGCTGGTAACGGCCATGTGGTGGCATTGCTCGATCGGTATCGAACCGGCGAGCTGTCTGACGAGGAGCGCCGTCATGTAGAAACACACTTGGAGGTGTGTGGGGATTGCATGGCCGCGCTGGCAGACCTGGCCGCGTTCGCGTCGACAGTCGAGAAGGGGTATGAGGCCGAGCGCGCGTTGGCGGCCGAGAGCGATCCCGACTGGGCCCGAGTGAGGCAAGAGATCGTGGCACGGACCTCTGCCAAAAAGGCGAGGCGAAGCTGGTTGGCGCAACACGTTCCCCAGACCGCCGCAGCGGTCGTCGCCGTGCTCGCGGTGGTGATCGTCGTCCAACAGGGAGTGCGCGGGCCGGAGGATGTGTCGCAGGCGTTGCGCCCAACCGAGTCGTCGGAGCGGGGCGAAGTCGACGGTCCCAAAACGGGGCCGCCGGTGAGCGAACCCCGGTCCAGCGAGCTGGACGCGCTCGGAGCGCTCGAGTCGGAGACCGAGACGCTCGAGCGATCGTACGACGAGAGCGAGCTGCGCGACGTCGACAACATGCGTCGTGGCGCGCGTAACGAAGAGCTCGATCGAGACGCGCGCCTGGCGGCGCCCGGCGATCGCGCTCGAGAGCTCGAGGAAGAACCGGCGGTGATCACCGGTGGGCGAGCCGCCGATCCGAATGTGGTTCGACAGGGCCAGCAAGAAGGATTCGATGAAGCCGACCGGGCCGACGATCTGCGCGAGAATCAAATCGCCGCCGATCGAGAAGTGCCCGCGGTCGGTGAGGTCGAGCACGCCGCGGAGCCAAAGCGCGGGGTGTTTCGAGACCAAGTCGGCCAGGAGAAGCCTGACGCGGCGGCCCCGCCGCTGCCGGACGAGGAAGAAGTCTCAAAGGACGGTTATTACAAGCAGAGACGGGCCGCCGGTGAGGATGGCAAGGTGGCCGAGGGCGAGGCCGCAGCCGTCGCCGACAAGCTCGAGGCGCAGATCGAAGTCGACCCCGAAGCCGAGCCGCTATCCCGGTTTGAGATGCGTGCCCGCTACGCGATCGCCGAAAGCGACACGCTGGTAGCCAACGCGGCGCTCGAGTTCTGGAACGATAGCCTCGGCGCGGGCGCTGACCTCGAGCCGGCCGATCGCGAGCGCGCGCAAGCGTTAGCCGACAGCCTGGCTTCGCTTCTGGCCGCGCGTCCCTAGGACAACGACTGGCGCAACATCTCTTTGAAGCGCCGCACGTCGATCTCCCAGACCACCTTCGCGTTCGGTTTCAGGTTGCGGACACCGAGCTGATCGACGACCGACATCCCACGTGTGAGCTCGCTGGTGTGCTCGATCTCGACATGATGTCGCGACGCTCGGCGTATCACTCGATCGGGATCGAGCGCGACCGCCATCGCTACCGGATCCGGTAGTCCCAACCCCGGATCACCGAGCCATTCCCGGTTGCTCTCGATCGCGGCTGCGTTACAATCGATCGCGAACCGCGCGAGATCGGTCCCGATCGCTCGGACGGCGGCCATCTCGTCATCGTCGAGGTTCGCCTCTCCGCGGCACAGCTCCCACCCCACCATCACGATCGGCAGTCCGGACGAGAACACGATGTTGGAGGCGTCGGGGTCGACCCACAAGTTCCACTCGGCCGCCGGCGTGATGTTGCCCACCGTGCAAGCTGCGCCACCCATGATGACGCAGGATCCGATGTTGGCCGCGATGTCGGGCTCGCGACTCAGGGCCGCGGCGACGTTCGTCAACGGCCCGAGTGTCACGAGCGCGACTCCGGGGTGTTCCCGAATCGTGTCGATCAACGCGTCAACGGCGTGTTCTTTTTCAGGCGATCTTCGCGGTTCGGGGTAGCCGCGATCTCCCAGCCCGTCACCGCCGTGAAAGAAGTGGGCGTATTGCGGCTCGATACGGAGCGGTCGTTCGCTGCCGACGTACACCGGGACGTCCGACCCGCACAGCTCGGCGGTGATCAGCGCGTTTCGCGCAGCGTTTGGGACCTCGACATTGCCCGACACGGTGGTAATCGCGAGCACGTCGACGTCTGGCCAACGGAGCGCCATGATCAGCGCCACCGCGTCATCGGAGGCGGTGTCGGTGTCGACGATGAACTCTCGCAATCGGATCCTCCAGTGCTTTAGTGGGGCCCGCGCACTTCGTCGAGTCGCGACGTTACAGCGTCCGGCGTGGCGATCGACTTGCGAGCGCCCCTCTCGGTGACCGCGAGGCCGGATCCGGCGATCGCCCAGCGGACCGCATCGTCGAGCGTGTCGCCGGCGGCCAGCCGCGTGGCCAACACACCGTTGAACACATCGCCCGCGCCGGTCGCGTCGACCGGCTCAACGTTGATCGCTGAATAACGACGCGCACCAGCGCCATCGACAACGAGCGCACCGGCTTTGCCCAGCGTCACAATTACCGCGGCGCCAGTGTTCCCGAGCAGCGCATCGGCGGCCCGCGCGGGGTCGCTGCAACCGGTCAAGGCTTCAGCCTCGCCCTCGTTGGGTGTCAAGATGGGGCCGAGCGCCCACAGCGCGTTCGGGATCGTTCGTGCCGGTGCCGGGTTGAGAATGAGCGTCAGGCCGCTCCCGGCGGCTGCTTCGGCCGCCGCCAATACCGCCGCGTCACCGACCTCGAGGTTGGCGAGCATCGCGCCGCCGGGGTTCAGCGGTCGTCGACTCAGGGCTCGTTCGACCAACTCTCGATCCAGAGCCGCGTTGGCACCCGAGGCGACGGCGATCTGGTTCTCCCCACGTCGATCGACGACGATGATCGCGACCCCGGTCGCGACGTCGCTCAACCGAGCCACGCCGCTCACATCCAACCCGGCATCGGCCAGCCGGCCCACCGCGTCCACTCCCAAGTCGTCGTCGCCGACGGCTCCGACAAACGCCACCTCGGCACCGGCCCGTGCCGCGGCCACCGCTTGGTTGGCGCCTTTCCCACCGCCAAAGCGGCGAAAAACTCCGCCCGTGACGGTCTCTCCCGGTCGAGGCAATCGATCGGTGTTGACGACCAGGTCTTCGTTGGTCGACCCGACGACGAGGACGAATGGGCGATCCACGGCGAACCAGCCTACGAGGCCCCGCGAGCGGCGTCCAGCGGGACCATGGAATAAACCGCCGTCCCGGCTGTAGCAAAGGCAGTCAGGCCAGGAGATCGACACCTCGATTTACGGGAGGCATAGGACGATGCGTACGAAGCTGATGTTGCTGGTGCTGGCGGTGGGTGGGCTGTTGGCGGTGACCGACGGCGCCACCGTGATGGGCGACGACCCCGACCCGCGGACGCTGGCGGTGACGGTCTACAACGGCAACCTGGGGCTGGTC
>CAMYLR010000010.1 GCA_947259315.1 uncultured Gemmatimonadales bacterium
GCCTGTTCTGTCCGCTGTCGGCCCGGTTTCCGACCAACGTCGGAGTCCGGCTGCTGGCAGGAATGCCGACAGAGCGGACGAATCCGAACGGCAAAATATCGCTGATTTGCTGCGCTGCGAGACGGCTGGCGCCCCGAAGCCACGCTCGTCAACGTATGACGAGACTACAGGCCCCCGAGTAGACTCCTGTTCGCGGATACTTTAAAGGAACGTATGATGATCAATCTCAATGGCATGGCTCATGTCGTTCTCACGGTCAGCCAGTTTGACCTCGCCAAGGATTTTTACTTCCGCCTAATGCCCGCGATGGGGCTGGAGAACGTCTTTGAAAGCGAAAACTTCTGCTACTTCGTCGGGGCCAGGACGGCCGTGGGCATTCAGCCTTGCGCGCCTGAGCATGCTCAAGAACGTTTCGTGCAAGGACGGGTTGGTCTACACCATATCTGTTTGCGTGCCCGTGCACGTGATGATGTCGACCAAGTTGACGCGCTGCTGCGCGAGATGGGTGCAAACATCGTTGTTGGTGCGAGCGAGGGGCATTGGGCGCCCGGATATTACTATGTTCTATTTGAGGACCCCGACGGAATCCGTCTGGAAGTCAATCATGTGCCTGGCAAGGGCGTATTGGCCCCGGATGCTAAATTTAATCCTGGCGATGATTTCTAAACGGCGTAGGTTTCTTCCGCGATTACCCACATCGCGTCCCTGCGCTGTCCGCTAAGTCGTGTCATTTCAATCGGTCGCTGCAACACACGCGTTAAATCGTTCGGCTGGGGTTTCGAACTCCAACGTCTTGCGTGGCCGTTCGTTGAGTCTACGCGCCACTTTGTTCAGATGTGCCTGCGAGTGAACAGAAAAGTCGGTTCCTTTCGGGAAGTACTGGCGTAGCAGACGGTTGGTGTTCTCATTGGATCCGCGTTGCCATGGGCTCTGAGGATCGCAGAAGTAGACCTTTACATCGGTCGCCAAGCTGAAGCGTCGGTGATCGGTGAGTTCCTTCCCCCGATCCCACGTCAGCGATTTATAGAGCTCAGTCGGTAGTTTCTTTGCCTGCTTGATCAGCGCATTGATAACGCCCTCGGTAGCCATGCTGGGGACCTTGGCCAACATCACGTATCGGGTCTGGCGCTCCACCAGTGTGGCGATGAAACTATTCTTGGAGCCTTTGAGTAGATCACCTTCCCAGTGACCCGGCACCGCCCGGTCTTCCACCGAGGCGGGACGTTCACTGATCGAGATCAAATCGGGGATCCGCCCACGCCCCAGGCCCTTCTGGGTCGCGTGCTTGGAGCGGCGAATCGTGCGTTGGGAGCGAAGCTGCTGCTGCAGCTCTTTCTTCAGTACGCCGCGCGCTTGAATAAACAGGCTGCGATAGATTGTCTCGTGCGACACCTGATAGCACTCATCTTGCGGGTAGGTGCACTTAAGCCAGCCGGCGATCTGCTGCGGCGACCAATCCCGTTTGAGCTTTTTCGCCACGATACGCCGTAACGCCGGGTAACGGGCCAGCTTACAGCGCTTCGGACGCCGTGCCCGTGCCCAGGCCTGCTCGTCGGCCTGCGACGCTCGGTAGGCATCATAGCCGCCGTTACGCTGGATTTCCCGGCTCACCGTCGAGGCCGATCGGCCCAAGGACCGCGCCATCGCACGGATCGAGCGCTGCGCCACAAGGCCGCGAGAGATCTCCTCGCGTTCGGCCAGCGTCAGCGCCAGCCTCGAGCGACAGCGGGGTGCCGGACGTATGCCTCCGTGGGGTGAGATCTGACCGTAAATCGACGACGAGGGCTTACCAAACACCCGACCGATTCCACTGAGCGTTTCCCCTCGTTGGTACCGATCCCACATCTCCCGCTTCTGCGCCGGCGTCAAGCCGGGTCGATAGATCCGTTTCATCTGCATGCACTCCATCTCTACCGCTAAAAGACAAAGTGTTGCATCGATCCGTTGAGATCACCCGACTTTTCGGACTTCGTGAAACGGTGATTCGCAAGCTCGGGTTGGTCGCTCTTCTCACGACGCTCTCGATGAGCGCTCCGGGCTGTAGTGGCGACGATGACGACTTCGCGGGGCCCTCCAACGCTCCAGCCGACCACACCGTATCACAGGATGGCGTACGCCATCTTCCCGGCTTGGGGGACCCCGAAGCGAACTGCACGACTTGCCACGGGGCCGACCTTCAAGGCGGTCCCGGCGGCGCTCCATCGTGCTTCACCTGCCACGGAAAGGTATGGCCCTAGCGGCGTGAGCCATAAAGGCGGCGCTCACCGCCGAAACCTACTGTTCATCCCCATAAGATCAGCGTTTTCAGCGCCTCCGAGCCGTTGCGGCGCAGGGGTATTTCGGGATATTTTCAGTTGATATATGCCAAGCTCTGCCAGCGCCCCGATCGAGGCGACAGGGCGGGCCCGATCGGCCTCCCTCGAGCGCCTGGTAGCACGCAACTACCGGAACTTCGGCGAGCTCCGTTTGGAGCTTCCCGAGGCCGGGGCGATGATCGTCGGACCGAACGGCTCCGGCAAGACGAACCTGCTGGAGGCGATCTACTATCTGGAGATCTTCCGCTCGTTCCGGGGCGCGCGAGACCCTGATCTGGTCCGGTTCGGAGAGGACGTCTTCCGGATCGAAGGCAGCATCCGACGGGGCACGGAAGGAGTGGAGCTGGCCGCCGCCTATCAGAAGACGGGACGGCGAAAGAAGGTGGAGGTGGATGGGGGCGAGGCGGACCGGATGGCGGACGCACTGGGAACGCTGGGCGCCGTCGTTCTCAGCCTCGAGGATGCGGACCTGGTGTGTGGCTCTCCGAGCCGGCGGCGTCGCTTCCTGGACATCCTGTTGTCGCTCGTGCGGCCTGGTTACCTGGCGTCTCTCCAGCGATACCGCGCGGTCCTGGCGCAGCGCAACGAGGCGCTTCGGCAGGGAGCGGACGACGTGGTCGACGTATGGACGGAGGGAATGCTGGAGCCCGGAGCACGCGTGATGGCCGAGCGAGAGGAGTGGATCGCCTCGAGGTCCGACTCCTTCATGCTCTCGGTCGTCCCGTCGAACATCTTCGCGCCGTCCTGCAACCCGATAACGCGATTGCAGAACTCCATGGCGAG
>CAMYLR010000011.1:0-7537 GCA_947259315.1 uncultured Gemmatimonadales bacterium
TACTGCGGGCGACGAGCACGCTTTCCTATGGGACGGCACGATGACCGACCTCGGGACGCTTGGTGGCGATTACAGCAGGGCCTGGGCCATCAATGACGCGGGCGAGGTCGTAGGCGAGAGCACGACAGCCACTGGCAGCGTTCACGCTTTCCTATACGACGGGGAGATGAGCGACATACACCCTGCGTGGGGCGGCGACGAAAGCAAGGCGTACGACATCAGTGATGCGGGGGTCGTGGGGTACGGGACTGACTCTTGGGGCTCGCATCATCCTTTCCTGATGACAGACGAGTCGCATATCGACCTGGGGACGCTGGGAGGATGGTGGGCGGAGGCTTGGGGGATCAATGATGCGGGTCAGGTCGTGGGATGGAGCGACACGGATTCCGTCGGGGGGCACACCGCGCATGCCTTCCTGTGGGACGACGGCACGATGACCGATTTGGGGACGTTGGGTGGGGAGCACAGCTACGCGTTCAGCATCAATGCTGCGGGTCAGGTCGTGGGCATGAGCGAGACGGCCACGGGCGACGTGCACGCGTTCCTGTGGGACAACGGCACGATGACCGACCTCGGGACGCTGGGTGGGGACGAAAGCTGGGCTTGGGCCATCAATGATGCGGGTCAGGTCGTGGGCACCAGCCAGACCGCCACGAGCTTCTGTCTCCCCGACACCGACCCGTTTAGCGGGCTCGCCTTCCTGTGGAACGGCACGATGACCGAGCTCGGGACACTGGGTGGGAGTGAGAGCGGCACTGGGGGCATCAACGATGTAGGTCAGGTCGCGGGCACGAGCGAGACGGCCACGGGCCGGGAGCGCGCCACGCTCTGGACGATTGGAGCAGGCGACTAACCGCTTCTGATTGGGGAGACGCTCTCCGGTCTAAGACACTACGAGGGGCGGTCCTTTGGAACCGCCCCTCTTTTTTGTACCGCCGTGTGTGTCTGAGAGGTGTGCTAGTAAGTGTGCGAGTTGAGCGCCGGTGAGCGTAATGTGCTATCACATGTGGCGTATCTTGGTCCGAACCAGAACGGGGAGGGTAGAGAATGTCAAAAAAACCCGTAGGCGTGACTTGTACTGACAAGGGTTATGTGATCGTTGTACTTGAAGACGGGTCCGTCTATGCGACCGACGGCATCAAGATCGGGGAGAGTGGAGTCATGGGAAAATGGGTAGAGGTTGAGCCGGCACCGAACACGTTACGTTCGACCAACCCGAGCGCCCCAAACTTCATTTCGTAGCTATTCCGCGCTGGAATGAAGTGCCACCCACCACCGGAGCTGGCGACCCTACGGTCACCAGCTCCCTGGGTTGCTGTTCATCGCGCTTCGGTTGAAGCGGTCAGTTCTCTCTTGCCCGCTAGTTCTGGCGATACCCCACCCGGCGGCATGTGGTCGTTCAGGTACCGCGTCATGTACGTGAACAGGTGCTTGCTCGTTCCTGCTCCCTCGAAGATCCCGTGCGAGCGGTTCGGGTAAGGCAGGATCGTGAAGTACTTGTTGTGTTTGATCAGCTCATTGACCAGCTGCTCGGCGTTTTGGTAGTGGACGTTGTCGTCACCGGTTCCATGAACGATCAGCAGGTTCCCCTCCAGCCCGGACGCGAAGTTCACGGCCGAACCCTCTACGTAATCCTCGGGGTTCTCGTCGATGAGACCCATGTACCGCTCCATGTATATCGTGTCGTAGTTCTCGAGGCGCGTGACCGCTGCGACCGAGATGCCGGTACTGTAGATCTCCGGATACCGAAAGAGGGAGTTGAGTGTTGCCCCACCGCCGCCACTCCAGCCCCACATCCCGATCCGTGATGGGTCGACGTACGATCGCTCAGAGAGCTTCCGGGCTGCCGCGGCCAAGTCCGCACTCGAAACGGTTCCTACCTTCCGATACTGGGCCTTTCTCCAGTCGCGGCCGCGCGGACCTGGTGTTCCCCGGTTGTCGACGCTGGCCACGATGTATCCTTGTTGGTTGAGCATCATATGCCAGCCGCGGGCCCCGAAGCGCCAGCGATCCAACACGTTCTGGGCGAACGGGCCGCTGTATACGAAGAAGAACAACGGGTACTTGAGACTCGGATCGAAGTCCGGGGGATACATGATCCACGCGTCCAGCATCGCGTCTCCCACGTCCACTTGAAAGAGCTCCATGCGGCCTTGGTCCAGCTGGGAGAGCGTCTCTTTCAACCGAGCGTTATCGACGAGCACACGCTGGACCTCGTGGTCCGGCAGGCTGACCAAGCTTATGACCGGGGGCGAGGTTAGTGTCGAGTACGTGTGGATAGCGTACGCGCCGTTCGGCGAGAGGTCGTAGCTATGCGTCCCCGGCTGATCGGCCGGCGAAAGCCGGACCGGATCGCCGCCTGAAAGGGGCACCCGGTACAGATAGCGCTGCGTCGCATTGTCGGGCGACGCGATGAAGTAGACCCAACCGCCGTCCTCGTCGATCAGCTCGACGTTGACGATCTCCCAGTCACCAGACGTGATCGGCGTGAGTTCGCCAGTTTCCCGGTCTGCGGTATAGACGTGCCTCCAGCCGGTGCGCTCGCTGATCCACGTCATGCGACGGTCGCCGTCGAGCCAGATCCAATCATCGATCGCGTTCAGGTAGGCGGCGTCCGTCTCAGTGAACAAGGTGCGGGTCGCCCCGTCGTGCCCGTCACAAAGCAGCACGTGGTTCGTGTTCTGGTGGCGGTTCATACGTTGTATCGCTACCTCGTCGCCGTTCCCAGACCACTCCATGCGCGGGATGTAATTGTCCCGCTGGTCTCCGGGCACGTCGCACCACGTCGTCTCTCCGCCACTTGCCTTTACGACGCCCACGCGCGCGGCTGAGTTGCTCGTGCCTACCTTTGGGTACTGGACGGGAATCGTGAAGGAGTAGAGCGAGTCGGTACTGTTGATCATGTTGAAGACGCCGATGCCTTCTGCGTCGAGCTGCCAGTACGCGATCGACTCACCGTCCGGCGCCCACCGCCAGCCATCGGCTGGCAAAGGCATGAAGAACTCCTCCTCGTACACCCAATCGAAGTTGCCGTTGATGATCGTTTCCGACCCATCGAAGGTCAGTTGCACGACCTCCCCCGTCTCGACGTTCTCCACGTACAGGTCGTTCTCGCTCACGTACGCGAAACGGTCACCGGAGGGGTCGAACTTGCCGTACATGAGGCTCGACTCAGGGCGGTCGTCGCCCATTTGCCGTAGGGCCCCCGTATCGAGGTTCAGCACCCAATAGTCCCCGCGGGAGTTGAAACGCCACACGCGCTTTGAGTTCGTGTAAATCAGCAACTTGCTGCCGTCCGGCGACCACTCGTAGTTATGGATCTCGAGCGGATCGGTGGCGCCCTCTGGCACGAGCTGAGTGGCGACTACCAGCACCTCTCGCTCGCCGGATGCGGCATCGTACATCACGAGGTCCCGTCCAGAGCCGTTTGCACCGCTCTCTAGGGTGGTATACGCGGATCCGCTTTCCAGCCACCGCGTCGGGCCGAGCCGGTCGGGGAAGAAATCGCGGGAGTCGAACAATCGATCCAGTGTGATCTTACTGGCATCGGTCGTCTGCTGGGCGACGCTGGGGGTGGCAAGAACTAGGGCGTAGATCCCCGCCATGGCCGTCACGTAGATCTTCCATCGTCTTATGCGTTTCATCGCTAGCCTCTCTGTGGTGTCTGCGTTGGTGTAAACGCGGTTGGGGCCGCTGTCTGGATGTCGAGAAGGCTGAAAGGCCCGAACAGGCGCGCGATTCTCATCGTTCCCGCCCGTGGGTTGCGCCACCTTTCTATATGTTCAGTCTATAGCCGGTTGGATTATGGGTTCTGTCCGGCAAAACCCACTCGCAGACGTGGGAAAAACCCGTACGCGTGACGATTCAGTTCCGGCATGATCCCGCCGCTGTCGTAGACCGATTCGCGGAGTTGATCGACATGACTCCGGGAACGCGCCCATTTCGCAGTGTCGTCGGCGTCGATTTTGGCGTCGCTGAACGGAATTCCATAATCGAGCCCCATGACAAGCAGATTCTCCAGGCGATGGCTCTGGAAGAGTTCGCTCAGCTTCGGACGACCTAACGGGGCTGGTCCCTCGGGACCGTCCACCACATATCCATTCGTTAGCAATTATCCCCCGCGAGGGACCTGCACCTACACCACAACAAGGTTCTTTCCGACAGACAGCCGTGTTCTAGGCGCCTACAGTTGAATCAGGATTCTCCCGACTCGGGAGATTTCGCCTTCCGCCTTGTCACATGTTACTGACCGAGGAGGCGCGCATGGCAGGCATAGCCGGTTACGGCGCCTACGTCCCCAGGAAGAGAATTCGGACCGAGGAGATCGCCCGTCAGTGGGGGAAGGACCCTGGTGCGATCGAGAGAGGGCTTCTCCTCGAGGAGAAATCGGTTCCCGGCTTCGATGAGGACACGATCACGATCTCGGTGGCGGCGGGCCATGGCGCGATCGATCGCTCGGGGGTCGATCCGCAAAGGATCGGCGCGCTCTACATCGGTTCGGAGTCGCACCCCTACGCGGTCAAGCCGAGCGGAACGGTGGTCGCCGAAGCACTGGGGATCGGCCCCGAGGTCCACATCGCGGATTTCGAGTTCGCGTGCAAGGCGGGGACGGAAGCGATGTTCGTCGCGCTGGGCTTGGTGGAGGCAGGTCGGGTCGAGTACGCGATGGCGATCGGCGCGGATACCTCCCAGGGTGCGCCCGATGACGCGCTCGAGTTCTCGGCGTCCGCGGGCGGAGCGGCGTACATCTTCGGGGTGGATCATGTGGTTGCGGAGGTGGTGGAGACGTACAGCTACACGTCGGACACGCCGGACTTCTGGCGGCGAGAGGGCGAGTTCTACCCGCGGCACGGGGGTCGGTTCACCGGTCAGCCCGCCTACTTCAAGCACGTGCTCACCGCGAGCCGCGCGATCATGGAGAAGACCGGTCTTACGGCCGACGACTTCGCCTACGCGGTCTTCCACATGCCCAACGGCAAGTTCCCGCTGACGGCCGGCAAGCAACTCGGCTTCCGCAAGGAGCAGCTGGAAACGGGGTGGGTGGTTCCGACGATGGGCAACACGTACTCGGGCTCTTCGCCCACGGGGCTGGCCGCGATCCTCGACATCGCCAAACCGGGCGACCTGATCTTGATCACGTCGTTTGGCTCGGGTGCGGGCAGCGACTCGTTCGTGCTACGGGCGACGGACCGGCTCCCCGAGGTACAGGACTTGGCACCGACCGTGTGTTCGATGCTCGAAGGCTCGCGGCAGTACGTCACCTACGGCGAGTACGCCAAGTTCCGCGAGAAGATCATCGCCAATGATTGATGCCGACAGGAGACATCCGCATGCGTGACGTCGCGATCGTCGGAGCCGGGATGACGCGGTTCGGTGAGCTCTGGGATCAGGGGTTGCGCGACATGTTCGTCGAGGCGGCGTCGGGCGCGCTGAGTGACGCCGGCGCGGACCGCCTCGACTCGCTGTACGTGGGGTGCATGTCGGGCGGCCAATTCGTGGGGCAGGAGCACCTCGGCCCGTTGATGGCCGACCATTTGGGCATGACCGGGGTGGCCGCGGTGCACGTGGAGTCGGCTTGCGCCTCGGGCGGGGTCGCTCTGCGACAGGCGTTCCTCGAGGTGGGGTCGGGGATGAGCGATCTGGTGCTGGCCGCCGGGGTCGAGAAGATGAACGACGGCGCAGACGTCACCAACGTGTTGGCGACCGCCGCCGATCAGGAGCTGGAAGTCTACTACGGAGTGACGTTCCCCGGACTGTACGCGATGATCGCCCGCGCGCACATGCAGCACCACGGCACGACCGAGGAGGACCTGGCGTGGGTCGCCGTCAAAAACCATCACCACGGGGCGATGAACGACAAGGCCCAGTTTCGTCGCGAGGTGACCCCTGAACAGGTGATGGCATCGTCGCTGGTGTCGGAGCCGCTCCGCCTGCTCCACTGCTCACCGGTGACCGACGGTGCCGCCGCCGTCCTGCTCTGTCCCCTCGAGATGGCGAAGGAGTTCACCGACCGGCCGGTAAAGATCGTCGCCAGTGGGCTGGCGAGCGGTTCGATGGCGCTGGCTGACCGTGACGACCCCGCTTTTCTCGATGCCGTTCAGAAGTCGGGCCAGCGGGCGTTCGAGATGGCCGACATCGGCCCGCCGGACGTCGACGTGGCCGAAGTACACGATTGCTTTACGATCGCCGAGATCTGCTGCATCGAGGCGTTGGGGTTCGTCGAGGAGGGCAAGGGGGGTCCAGCCGCGCGCGATGGGCTCACGGCGATCGGCGGCCGGATCCCGGTGAATACCAGCGGCGGCCTGAAGTCTAAAGGGCACCCGGTGGGCGCGACCGGCATCGCTCAGACGATAGAGATCTTCCGCCAGCTGCAGGGTGAGGCCGGTCAACGGCAGGTCGAGAACGCCCGTGTCGGGTTGGCTCAGAACATGGGCGGATCGGGAGCGAGCTCCGTGGTCCACATTTTCGAAGGGGTGTGATCATGCCCAGTCCCAGGTACACCCGAGAGATCCCCGCTCGCTACCGTCTGGAGGCGGCTCGCTGTAGCGGTTGCAGCAAAGTCGTTTTTCCGATCCGGCGGTTCTGCCCCTCGTGCCGGGGCGAGGAGTTCGAGAAGCTGACGCTTTCGCGTAAGGGCAAGGTGGTCACATCGACGGTCGTACACGTTCCTCCCGACGATTTTCTGATGGAGGCACCGTACGCCATGGCGGTGGTGGAGACGCCCGAAGGCGCTCGCCTCATGACCCAGGTCGTTGACTGCGATCCGTCCGCGGTACTCCCGGGGATGGACGTCGCACTCGAATTCCGCCTGATCCGCAGAGAGGGCCACAGCGGGATCCTCTGCTACGGCCACAAGGGAGTGCCGGCTTAACAGGAGAGTCTCGATGCACAAGGTCAAGGTCCTGGCAGAGCTCACCGACGAGCACTACCGGGCATATGAGCATGAAGCGAAGCGTCGCGGGGTCAAGATCGAAGAGCTCGTGCAGCAAACGGTGAACTGCTTGCTCCGGGAGCTCGAGCAGGAAGAGGAGGACGCGGGCCCCGACGAGTTCATCAGCGTCTCCTAACCGCTCATCACCGCACCCCCCCCGCAAGCCGACTGCCAGGAGGAACCCCACAAAAACGTGCGTGGTTTGTCTCGCGAGGGAGTCTCGCCTACATGAAAGCGGGATTACCCGGCAGACACCACCCTTGTCAACAGGTATGCTGGTACCAGTACCTGAGTCAACGAGTCGATAAGAAGCAAACCCGCCGAAAGACGGGGACGCAAAGCCACGGGTCCTCGCTTGCCCCGTGACCCTTCAACGACGTCACGGAGAGGCAAGACCGCCGAGCTGCCGACACCGAGGTATGCCAGGGCACCCGGTGATTTCGGATGATCCACTACTCGTGTAAGGAGGTTCCTCATGCGTTTCACAAAACTGTTCGCGCTTGCCGTGGCGACACCGATACTGTTCGCGGCCTGTCAGGACAACGCCGATATGCCGACGGCACTGGACGACAGGGTGCTGCAGCCGGCCGATGCTGCGATCGTCAT